>NZ_JBLXGA010000004.1:0-111110 GCF_048261455.1 Devosia sp. | reverse complement strand
CCCATCATGTAGGCGATGATGACGATGACGAAGGGCAGCGTCGCAAGCGCGACCTGCAGCGGGCGCGAGGGGCGGGCGTTGATCAGGCGCATGGCATTGCCTCAGAAAACCGGTGAGGGTCCGCGCCAGCGCTGGCGCGGACCCGAGAGTCACGAACTCAGAGCGCGCCGTCGGCGGCGGCCTTCATGTAGCTGTCGGTAAAGCGCAGCTTCACGTAGTTCTCGTCGCCAAGCACGGTGCCGTCTGCGAGTTCGATGCCGATGACGTCGGCTGATGGGGCGCCGGACCCGAGCAGGCCCTTGTCGAACAGGAAGGTCCGCACCCGATCCATGGTCGTTTCGAGATCGGGCGAGTCGACGAAGGCGACGGCGTCGGCGGGATCGGCGAACAGTCTCGTTGCCGCCAGTTGCGCCTCGAAACCAGCCTGATCGGTGCCGGAGGCGGCACCCATGGCGGCGCGGGCCTCGGCGCCTTCCGGCGTGTCGGCAGTCATGATGTCCATGGTCTCGTACCAGATGCCGGCGAGCGCCTTGCCGAAGTCCGGATTGGCCTCCAGCACTTCGGTATTGGCGACCATCATGTCGATGATCTCGCCAGGGATCTGCGAGCTGTCGAACACCTTGTTGGCGTCGGGCAGGTCGAGGATTTCCGAAACCATCGGGTTCCAGGTGACCAGGGCGGTGACGTCAGCGGTCTGGAAGGCGCCAACCATGTCGGGATCGGCGGTGTTGACGACATTGAGGTCGCGCTCGGTCAGCCCGACGGTGTCGAGCGCGCGAGCCAGCAGATAGTGCGAGACGGAGAACTCGACGAGATTGACGTCCTTGCCGGCGATGGCCGCAAGATCGCTTTCATCCTTGAGGATGACCGCATCATTGCCGTCGGAAAAATCGCCGATGATGACCGCGGTGGTGTCAACGCCGCCGGCCGCGGGGATCGACAGGCCATCCATGTTGGTAAGGGTCACCGCATCATAGGCACCGGCGGTGAACTGGTTCATCGACTCCACGTAGTCGTTGAACTGGGTCACCTCGATGGTGATGCCATATTTGTCGGCCCATTTGTCGACGATGCCGGTGTCCGCGGCGTAGCCCCAGGGCATCCAGCCGACATAGATGGACCAGGCGACCTTGAAGTCGGTCTTTTCCTGGGCAAGGGCAGGCGCTGTGGCGAAAGTCGTTGTCGTGGCCAGCACGAGTGCGAATGTCTTCAACACGTTCATTCTAGTCCCTTTCCGTTTTAATCCGTACGGGTGACGAGGGTGCGGCGTGGTGCCGTGCCTTCGATCTCTGGAGGCAGCCGGAGCAGGGCGCCCCGGATGCCGTTCGTTCAGGCGGTGGCGGCTGTCTTGCTGGCGATGTAGGCCCGCCAGCCGCCGAATTCGGTGATGTCTTGGGCGTCGGCGAGGGCCATGGCCTCGCACAAGAAGCCGGTGACCTGGCGGTCGTCAGCGAGGGTGAGTTTGCCGACCCCGAGGGGCGCCGGGATGTTGGCGACGAAGCTGCCGAAGCCTTCCGGCGGCAACGACCAGATTTCGACGATGATGCCGTCTCCCTGCACCGCAACGTCGCGCTGCAGACCGGGCTTGGGGGGCACGGTGCCGTTGAGCGCGTAGAGCCGGTAACCCGGTGCGGTGCGCGTCTGCTCGACCAGCGAACCGCCGCGCGAGACCAGTTCGTGGTTGAGCGGCATGCCGGTGAGATGCGCGCCGACGACGGCGATCTGCAGGTGATCGGTCGTGGTTGCTGGCAGATCGGGAATTGGGTTGCCGCGGTTGAGGCCGCTGCCTGTCTCGGCGGCCTGATGCATGCGGTTGGCGAAGGGGCCGAGCGCCTGATCGCAATCCTGGGGTGCGACCAGCATGACGCCGAAGGGCAGGCCGGCGGTGGTGAAGCCGGCCGGTACCGCGATGGCGCTGCAACCGAGCAGGTTGGCGAAATTGGTGTAGAGGCCGAAACGGGAATTGAGCGCCACCGGATCGGCCAGCATGGCCTCCACCGTCTGGGTGTCGGGCGAGGTGGGGAGCAGCAGCAGGTCGACCTTCGCCCATTCGGCGAGCGTCAGCTGGCGAAGGCGCTCGAGCTCATAGCGGCCATTGAAGGCGTCGACGGCACTGAACTGCTCCGCCCCGGCGATGATGCCGCGCACGGTGGGGTCCATCTCATCAGGTGACGCTTCGAAGAAATCGGCGATGGCGGCGAGACGTTCGGCGACCCAGGGCCCCTGATAGAGCAGCGCCGCGGCCTCGCGGAACGGGGCGTAGTCGAAGGGCACGAGTTCGGCCCCGAGGTCAGCAGCGCGCGCGACGGCGGTCTCGTAAAGGGCCGCAAAACCGTCGTTGCCGAAGAACTGCTTGTCCTTGTCCATCAGGACGCCGATGCGTGGTTTGGCCGGCAGTGAGCGGTCGGCGGCCTGCCGGGAGAAGGGATCGGTGGCGTCATAGCCTTCCATCAGCTGGCGCACGGCCATGCCATCCGCAACCGAGCAGGCGAAGACGGTGACGACATCGATGCTGCGACATGCGGGCACGACGCCAGTATTGGGGACGCGGCCAGGGCTGGGCTTGATGCCGACGATATTGTTGAAGGCTGCGGGGACGCGGCCGGAGCCGGCGGTGTCCGTGCCAAGCGCAAAGCTGGCGAGCCCGGAGGCCACGGCAACGGCGGAACCGGAGCTCGAACCGCCCGACACATAGGCGCTAACGAACACCGAGCGCGGCGCGCCATAGGGTGAGCGGGTGCCGTTGAGCCCGGTGGCGAACTGGTCGAGATTGGTCTTGCCGATGACGATGGCGCCAGCTGCCTTGAGTCGCGCGACGACGGTAGCGTCGACTTGCGGTTCATAGGCGAAGGCGGGGCAGGCGGCGGTGGTCTCGAGGCCGGCGACGTCGATATTGTCTTTCACGGCGAAGGGGATACCCCACAGCGGCAGCGCGTTGGGCTGCGGCGCCCGCTCCATCAGTTCCCCCGCCGCCTGCCGCAGCGCGTCATCGGAGGCGCGGGAGATGAAGATGGCGGGATCGGTGCTGGCATTGAGCCGTGCGATGAGCGCCTCGACGAGGTCGAGCGGCGTGGCGCCGCCGGCGTAGAGCTTCTGCAGCGCGGAGATATCGAGGCTGGTCGGCAGGGTCATGCTCATGTTCTCAGGCTCCGGCGCGGTCATAGATGCGGACGCCGACGGGCGTCGGGTTGAAGCCATTGCAGGGATTATTGATCTGCGGGCAGTTGGAGATGACGCAGAGCACGTCCATCTCGGCGATCATTTCGACATAGGAGCCAGGCGCGGAGATGCCGTCGTCGATGACGAGATCGCCATTGGGGGCGACCGGCACGTTCATGAAGAAGTTGATGTTCGGCACGATGTCGCGCTTGCCCATGCCGTGCCGGGTGACCTCGGCTATGAAGTTTTCGCGGCAGGCATGTTCGAACTTGGTGTGGTGGCCGAAGCGCACGGTGTTGGATTCGCACGAGCAGGCGCCGGCCGAGGTGTCGTGGCGGCCGCAGGAATCGTCGGTGACCCGCAGCATGAGGTTGCCCTCGTTGGAGATCAGGTCGGTTCCGGTGGTGATATACGCCGCGCCCTGAGCCTGCAGCGTGTCCTGCGCGCTGTAGCGCTCGGCAAAGTCGGCGGCGTTGTAGAACAGGGTGTCGACAGCCTGCTGGCCGCAGGTATCGATGATGCGGAACACCTGGCCCTTGCGGATGACGCCTGACCAGGGCTGGCGGGCGGGAATTTCGTGCTCGAAGACCAGCACGGCGTCTTGCGGTTCACTCATAGTTGGTCGCCTCACATGGTGCGGTAGGTGTCGGTGTTTTCGAAGCCGCGCACGGCCTCGGGCGTCGCGGTGCGGCAGAAGTCGCTTTCGGGCACCGGTCTGGCGCTCAGCACCGTGATCTCGGCAGGGCCGGCGGTGTAGCCAGACGCCGGATCGAGCGGGTGAGGGCAATTGGAGAGGGCGACAAGCAGGTCGATTTCGGCGCGGAGCTCGACGAAATCGCCGGGCTCCCGAACGCCGTCCTGCCAGCTCAGACTGCCGTCGTCGGCAACGGAAACGGGCGCGAAGAAGGTGACGAAGGGCGGGATGTCGCGCGGTGTCAGACCGAACTTGCCGGCAGCGAGGACGAAATTGGTGCGCGTGTTGCGCAGCGCCGGATCGTCGCCGTACTTTCGGGTAACGCTGGCGGCGTTGAGGCCGCCCGCCAGGACGTCATGCGCCCCGCTCGAATCCTCAGTGATCGAGAGCAATACGCGACCCATGTCGGAAAAGATCAGCCGGCCCTTGCCGAGTGCGGCGGTCCACTGGATCTTGATGCTGTCGGCGTGGTTGAGCCGCTCCGAGGTATCCGCTGCGTTCCAGGCGAGCAGGGCCACGGCGGCATTCCCCTCGGGGCTAGCGATGCGCAGACGCTCACCGGCTTTCAGTTGATAGTTCGCGTACCAGCCCCCGGGGATGGTTTCGGCAAGTATGGTTTCGTCAGTGGTGACTGGCAGAGCATCGCGCGGCGTCGGCTGCGGCATGGCTTTTGGCGCTACACCGGTGCCGGCGGATTTCAGCGCCTCATAGCGCCGGCGGTTTTCCGCGATCAGGGCTTCGGTATCGGTTGGGCTCATGTCGGTTCCTCTCGAAAGTGCCGCGTTCACAGCGCGATCCGTGGATCGGCCAGCGATTGCGCGATTTCCACCAGCATGGTGACGAAGATGTAGAAGGCGCCAAAGACCAGGGCGACGCCGAGAACGGCGGGCAGGTCGGAGCTGGCGAAGGACTGAACGGTGTAAAGGCCGAGGCCAGGCCAGGCGAAGATGCGCTCGACGATCAGGAGCCCGCCGAACAGGATGCCGACCTGTAGGCCGATCATCGCCAGTGGCGCCGACGCCGCATTCCGCAGACCGTGCCGCACAAAGATATGCCCCTCGCTTAGTCCCTTGCCACGCGCGGTGCGCACATAGGGTTGGCGCATGACATCGATCAGCGACGAGTTGAGCGAACGGCCGATGGCGACAGCCATGGGCAGTGCCAGGGTGAAGCTGGGCAAAGCGAGATGCCACAGGGCGTTGAGCGAGATGTCGGGACGGCCCAGCAGCAGGCCATCGAGAACGAAAAAACCGGTAGGGCCCGAGAAGCGGCGAATATCCAGCCGTCCGTTGCCAGGGAACCAGCCGAGTTTGAACCACAGGAAATAGGCCAGCAGCAGCGCCGTCAGAAAGATTGGCACCGAGCCTGCCGCCAGCATGCCGACGCGCACGATGCCCGAGTTGGCCATGGTGTTCTGCGCAAAGGCGAGCAGGAAGGCCATTGTGGTGCCGAGCAACATCGCAGCGACGATCAGCTCCAGCGACGCCGGTCCGTATTTCAGCACGTCAGCGGAGATCGGCTGGCGTGTGCGAATGGAGGTGCCAAGATCGCCGTTGAGGATGCGGGTGAGGAAGGTGCCGTACTGGCTGATCAACGGCTGGTTGAGCCCGAGATCGTCGCGAATGCGCTCGATGGTTTCCTCGGGCGCGGAGGGGCCCGCAAGGGCGCGTGCCGGATCTGCCGGAATGATAGCCTGCAGGCAGAACACGATGAAGCTCATCGCCAGCATGACCAGCACGAGACCCGCGGCGCGTTTGGCGAGGTAAGTGCCCATGCTCACGCCCCCCGCATCGCGGCGCGTACGCCGTCGCCGGCGAGATTGGCCAGAACCGACATGAGGAAGATGGCGACGGCGGGTAGAATTGGCAGCCACCAGTAGACGGTGAGGCTATCGACCGACCGGGCCGTCATTGCGCCGAGTTCCGGAGCCGGCGCGGGCAGGCCGAGACCGAGAAACGAGATCATCGACAGCATGAGGATGATGTTGGCGACGTCGAGCGTTGCAGCGACAAGCAGGGTTGGGACAGCGCCCGGCAGCAGATAGCGCAGCATGAGGCGCGGGCCCTTCACCCCGGCGATGCGGGCCGCCTCGACATGCGGACGGGCGCGGATGCGGCGAACCTCGTCGCGCGACATGCGGGCATACCAGGGCCACCAGAAAATAGTGATGGCGATCATGGTGTTGACGAGGCCCGGGCCGAGGGCAGCGATGACCGCGATGGCAATCAACGTCGATGGCAGAACCAAAAAGAGCTCGACGAGGCGCTGGATGACCATGTCGATCCAGCCGCCCATCATGCCGGCGAAGACGCCAATTGCGGTGCCGATGACCAGCGCGATGGCGATCACTGCGAGGCCGGGCAGCCACGTGTAGCGGATGCCGAGGAGCACCCGGGAGAACAGATCGCGGCCGATCTCATCGGTGCCGAAGAGGTGGACGAGATCGGGCGCCTGATAGGCGTCGGCGACGCGCAGCATGGGGTCGAACGGCGTGAGCAGCGGGCCGAAAATCGCGACCAGCGTGATCAACAACACGCCCGCCATGCCGATGCGTTCGAGCCAGCCGACGCGCCGCAGGACGCCGGCTATCTTGGCAACCGCAACTGGTGCGGGGGGCGACAGTTCACTCATGCCCCAGCCCTCATTTCCGCAGTCACGGCAAGGCGCGGCACGGCACTGACCAGCAATTTGGTATAGTCGGCTTCGGGACTGGTGATGACGGTGTCGGCGTCCGCCAGCTCCACGATATGGCCCTTTTCGAGCACCGCGATGCGATCGGCGATCAGCCGGGCGGCCGCCAGATCATGGGTAACGAACAGCATACCCATGCCGATGTCGCGGCGGAGGCGACCGAGCAGATTGAGGGTCTGGGCGGCGAGCGAGACATCCATGGCGCTGATCGGTTCGTCGCAGAGCAGGAGCTTGGGCGGATCGACGACGGCCCGCGCCACGGTGACGCGCTGGCACTGACCGCCCGAGAGTTCGGCGGGCAGGGCGCTGGCAAGCGCCGGATCCACACCGACCAGGGTAAGGGCTTCTTCGATCCGTCTGTCCTGCTCGGTGCGGGACAGTTTCAGCGGGCGCAGGCGGTCGCGGATCTGCTCACCAATGCTGAGCCATGGCGTAAGGGCCGCCACTGCATCCTGAAAGACAACCTGCGGCGGCTGGCCGCCGGGCCAGGAGACATCACCATCGTCAGGCTTGAGCAGGCCCGCCGCGATGCGCAGCAATGTCGACTTGCCTGAACCGCTCTCACCGACCAGGGCGACGCACTCGCCCTGTCGTATGCGCAGCTCGATGCTCGAGAGGACTTCGGTGCGGCCTGCCTTGCTGAAAAGGGTCTTCCTGTCAGCCGGGAAGCTTTTGCGAATGCGGAAGAGCTCCAGCGCATAGGCGTCGTTTGACTTCGGGGCGGGCCAGGCGGGCGCGGCGCGCGTTTGCGATAGCAGGTCCGGAACCTTGTCGGAGTGGAAGCAGGCTGCAAGATGGGCCGTATCGTGTGGCGCCAGATCGGGCCGGTGCGTGGTGCAGCGATCCGTTACCAGCGGACATCGGTTGGAGTAATTGCAGTGCGGCCCATTGGAGAGCTCGGCGCTACGGTCAGCCGAAAGCGTCGGCAACTGCCGTGTGCGGTCCGAACCGAGATCGAAGCGGGCGGCCAGCAGGCCCGCGGAGTAGGGGTGGGCTGGCGCGGCAATCACCGTTCTTGTGGGGCCGAGTTCGGCGACGCGGCCGCCGTAGAGCACCATCACACGATCGGAGAGTTCTGCGGCGACTGCAAGATCGTGGGTAATGAACAGGATGGCCGTCTCCTGCTCGCGTGCCAGCTCGGTGAGCAGCTTCAGGATCTGGGCCTGCACGGTGACGTCAAGCGCCGTGGTCGGTTCGTCAGCGACAAGCACGCGCGGCCGGGCCGCCATGCTCATGGCGATCAGCACGCGTTGACGCTGGCCGCCGGAGAGCCGGTGCGGCAGGTCGGCGGCAATACGGGCTGGATCAGGCAGACCGGTGCGGCTCAGCCAGGCGACGACTTCATCGTCGTCGAGACCGCTTTCGCGCATCTGGCGCCCAATGGTCATGGTCGGGTTGAGTGCCCCCATCGGGTCCTGCGGCACGGCGCGGATGAGGTGGCGACGGGCATCGCGCAGAGCCTCTTTACGGGCGCCGACGATCTCGCGATCCGCAATCAGGATGCTGCCGGAAATCTCGGGCTGGCTTTCCGCCGGCAGCAGACCCTGCAGCGCGAGACCGATAGTGGATTTGCCGGATCCACTCTCGCCCACCAGCGCCACCACTTCGCCAGGCGCCAGCTCGAGGTCGATACCATCGAGAATGGTGCTGGCGCGGCCATCGCGACTGAGCCGGACATTCAGCCCACGGATGGAGAGAACGGACTCAGTCATAGAACTCGGGCGCCAGACGGATTTTCTGCACCAGAACGGGATCGTGGGTGAGGAACATCTCCGCGCCTGTGTTGGCCCAAAGCGCGTTGATGCGGCGAATTGAGGCCAGCGCCTCGTCGTCGTTGGTGGCCGAGCCGGGGAGGATTTCCTTGGTGAAGTTTTCGATCCAGTCGCCCACGTCAGCCGTGAGGATCACCTTGCCGGTTCGGGGCAGATCGACAACCAGTGACTGATGGCCTGGGGTATGGCCCGGGGTGAAAATGGCTTCGATGCCGGGCAGGATTGGCGTGTCGCCGTCGATGATCTGCCAGTCGATGGACGGCAGGTCGTAGTCTTCGGTGAAATAGGCGATCTTTTCGGCGTCAGAGAAGGCGTAGTCGTATTCGACCTTCTGGATGACCACTCTGGCCTGCGGCATGCGCTTGATGTGGCCGCTGTGATCGGCGTGAAGATGCGACAGGACGAGGGTCGAAATATCCTCAAAGCCGATGCCGATGGCAGCGAGCTGCGCGCCCATTTCATGCTCGGGCTTGACCACCGGAGGCGGATGCCAGGCGCCGGGTGCGAAGTATTTTTCGATCTGGGACGGGTCGCGCAGGTGGTGTTCGTCGAGGCCTGCGTCGAGCAGCACCCAGCCCTCTGTGGTATCGAGCAGGTAGGTGCAGATCGGCACCGAGACGATGAACCGGGGATTGGCGCCGCGCAGCGACACTGTCATCGGCAGTATCTCGTAGCCGCAGAGCAAGACGAACATTCGGCGCACGGCACTCATCGGGGGCGCTCCGCTGCGGCGGTGCGTCGGTCGATCCTGATTGGCGCTGCCATTCCAAAGAACATGCGGCTCCCTCCTGTTCTGAGGGATGGACGAGACTCTACGCTCGCCAATCCCTTGGCCAACGAGGTCTCCCGGGCTTTTATCCCGCCGTGCACCTGATCGGATGTCGCTCCCGATCAGTGGCAGCTCTCGGACCAGTCACGCTTGCGCGCCGGAACCCTAGCTGCCAACTCGGCAGAATAAGAAGCAAGCTACGTGCCAATTGCGTGTGTTGAAAATCAGAGGGTTAGGCAGAAGAGGACTGCCTTCCTGCATACAAGAGCCGCGCGCTGACCTAAAATTAGGCAGCGATCGGGATTGTGTAATGATGCGTCAATAATTTGGGTTTGCCGCGCCTGTGCCCACAGCTGTCCGACCGTTATCGCCAGCGCAGGTCCATGCCGAACTGCATGGTTTCGCGGGCGGCAGTATCGCGACACCGTTGCGCGTTTCGGAGCGCGTCGCCAGTGCCCGTGAAGGGCGTGGTGCCGTGCCAGGGTTCAAGGCAGAGGTGGGGCACCGGGTTTTGCCACAGGCGGCTCGGGAGGTTGGTGATGCGCATATCGCCGTGCGCCACCTTCTGCGACAAAGGCGAAATCTTCGCCGGCGCCGGAGAGGAAGAGCATCGCGTCGTCTTCGAACATGGTGGCGTCAGGAGTCAGTGCGCCCGCCGCAAATGGCGAGGCAGGGTATCGGCCAGCAGCAACTTTGTTTCGCTGTCGAGCCGATCAGTGCCGGTTCAGCGCCGCTGCCAGTGACCTGATGCGTCTGGCCTGGCCTGGGCAGCGGCCAGGCGAAACCCGGATGAAAGCCGAACTGGAACGGCATGGGCGTGCTGTCGCGATTTTCACGGTTGCCGTGGTGCTCAGCGCGCTGCCATCCAGATAGCTGAGCGTCAGGGTGAACGCGAAAGGTAGCCGCGCGTCGCGGCGCTGTCGGTGAGAGTCAGACAACCGCCTTGGGGTCGGCGCTTTCAACGGTGAAGTCGAAGTGCGGGCAAATCCGTGCTGCTTCATCGGATAGCTTTTGCCCGCAATGGAAACGGTGTCGTCAGGGCTGCGTCCGACCAGCGGGAACAGCAGGGGCGCGCGGCCGCTCCACCAGGCCGGATCACCATTCCACAGCCATTCACCGCCGTCGGCATCGCGGATCGAGCGCAACTCGGCACCGCGTTCGGCGATCTCGACGGTCAGTTCGTCGCTAGAAAGAATTGGCATCAGTTCAACTCCTGGCAGCAGGTCACAGGGCGCAGTTTTGCGGCCGGCGTTCGGTCCGAATCCAGTGCGTCTGGACGACGCCCGGCTCGATCATGGTCATGTCACGCGCTTCGAGACCAGCGCCCGGCAGCACGAATCGCGGATGGCCCTCGGTAAAGCACGGGATGCCGTCGGGCAGTGCGAGGGCGCGGACTTCGGCGAGTACGAAGCGGTCGAAATAGGGTTCGAACAGGTCGAAGGTGCCGGTGCCGCCTGTGATGGCAATGGTGCCACTGGTGACGCCGAGTTCGGCAAGCATTTCGGCGATCGGCAGACCGGCGGGGTTCCACAGGGTTGCGTTGCTATCGGCGGGGTCAGCTTGCAGCGCCGCGACGGAGCGCGTCAGCACCAGCCGGCGGCGCCCCGGATTCGGGTGGCGGGCATGGCCGAGCCGTCCGAGGACGACGAGCGCGGCCCGGTCGAGCGCGGTCTGGAACTGCTGCCAGTCGGCTTCGCTGCGCATGGCCGGAGGCATGGTGCCGTCGGCTGCCGCAATCATGCCATCGACCGAGACGATGGCATGGCCCTCGATTTCGACCTGGGTGCCAGTGATGGGCATTGCGCATCCGTCCGTTGCCTTGAGGGTCGGCGAGCGTGTTACATGAGCCGGTGCCTGCCTGACAAACTTTCCGGAGCCCGATGACCCCGACTCTTCTGCCATTGGGCGATCGCGCCATGCTGGTGCGGTTCGGCACCGCGCTGAGCGACGCGGCAAACCGCGCGGCGCTGGCCTTTGCGACGCTGGTCGAGGCGGCAACACCCGTCGGTGTGACCGAGATCGTCCCCAGCCTCGTTTCGGTGCTGCTGCGCTACGACCCCGGTGTGATCGGCTTCGACGCGCTCGGCGGTGAAGTGCGGCTGCTGCTGGTCAAGCCGGAAGCCGAGCGGGTGCCGGAGGGGCAGGCCCATCGCATCGACATCATTTTCGACGGCGAGGACCTGGATGAGGTGGCGGCGCTGACGGGGATGAGCGCGGATGCATTTGTCGCGGCCCATAACAGTGCGCCGCTGAGGGTGATGGCGGTCGGCTTTGCGCCGGGCTTTATCTATGCGGGGCTGCATATGGAGCAATTGGTCGTGCCGCGGCGGAAAGAGGTGCGGCGCTCGGTGCCCGCGGGCAGTGTTCTCTTCGCGGCGGGGCAGACGGCGATTGCGTCGACGGCTCTGCCCACCGGTTGGCACGTGATTGGACATACGAGCTTTCGCAATTTCGACCCGCAGGCGATGCCGCCCACGCAGGTCGTGGCGGGGGACCAGTTGCGTTTCGAGGCGGTGCCATGACGGTCGTCAGGATCAATCGCGCGGGGCCTTTGGCGACGATTCAGGATGCCGGCCGTCCGGGCATGCTCCGCTACGGGATCAGCGCCTCGGGTCCGATGGATGGTGCCGGATTTGCGCGCGCCGGGCGCTGGCTGGGCGGCGCCGCTGCGGGAGGGATCGAGTTCACCACGGCAGGTCTCGATTTCGCCGTGGAGGGTGGTGGTTTGGCCATCGCCGGCGACGGAGGCGACTTTGCGATTGCCATCAATGGCAAGGCCCGGCGCTGGCCGCTGCGGGCGGCTCTCAAGGCGGGTGATGTGCTGCAAATCACTCCGGGCCGCTGGGGCAATTTCGGCTATCTGCGGTTCAACCGGACGTTGGAGCTCACGCCCGTGATGGAGAGCCTTGCGACCAATTCCATTGCCGCGATTGGCGGGGTTGATGGCAGGGCGCTCCAGGCGGGAGATGTGCTGTCGCTCGGCGCGAAGCTGAAACGCGGCTCGGTCACTCGGCCGGAGCCATATTTGCCCGATGCAGGGCCACTCCGCATTGTCTGGGGGCTGCATGCGGATCTGTTCGCGGCGGAAACGCGTCAGCGTTTTGTTACAGAAGCTTTTCGGGTGTCATCGCGGATCGACCGGATGGGTTTTCGGCTGGATGACCCGAATGGGGTGTTCGCCGATACCAGGCTGCTGTCGCTGGTCTCCGATGCGGTGCTACCGGGCGACGTCCAGATTCTGGGTGATGGCGCGCCGAGTGTGCTGATGCGGGACCATCAGCCGACGGGCGGCTATCCCCGCATCGCCAGCGTGACCAGTGTAGATCTCGACCGGTTGGCACAATGTCGGCCGGGGACGGAACTGCGGTTTACGCCGGTCACCGTTCAACATGCGCAACGACTGAAGACCACACCATGACCAGTTTTGACCTCAATGCCGATCTCGGTGAAGGGATCGGCGACGACGCGGCGATGATGGAGCTGGTGTCGTCGGCTTCCATAGCGTGTGGCGGGCATGCCGGGGACGACCTCAGCATGCGGGTGGCGCTGCGTGCCGCGCGGGAAGCTGGGGTGCGGGTCGGCGCACATCCGGGCTTCGAGGATCGCGAGAATTTCGGGCGCCTGCGGCTGGCGCTGCCTGCCGAGGAGCTGGATCGCCAGGTGCGGACCCAGGTTGCAACGCTGTGCAACTTTGCAGCCGAAGAGGGCCTTCTGGTCCGCTATGTGAAGCTGCATGGTGCTCTGGCCAATATGGCAGCGGAGGACGGCGCCGTGGCAGCCGTCGCCTTTGCGGCCATTTCGGGGATTGTGGATGGGCTGTCTGTGCTGGCGATCGACAATTCGGCACAGGTGGCCATGGCCGATGCCATGGGCTTTCCGGTGATCCGCGAAGCCTATGCAGACCGGGCCTATCTGCCCAATGGCCTGCTTGTGCCACGCAGTGCCGAGGGCGCCGTGCTGCACGATGCGGGGCTGATTGCGGAGCGGGCCGTGCGCCTGGCCGAAGCCGGAGAGCTCGTGGCGATCGACGGTACTGTGATTGCCTCTGAGGCGCGCTCGCTGTGCATTCATGGTGACAATGCCGAGGCCGTGGCGATTGCGCGCGCCGTGCGGGATGCGCTCGAAGGGCAGGGGATTGCCATCCGACCCGCCGACTGACGGTTGTCTGCTCCCCAGAACTGGGCCATAGGACGGCCGGACATGCAGGGAGAGGCTCCATGAGCGCACAGATCATCGACGGCAAGAGCTTTGCAGAGGGACTTCGGGGCCGCATCGCCGGTCACGTGGACCGACTGAAGGCGGAGCACGGTATTACGCCGGGCCTTGCGGTGGTGATCGTCGGTCAGGATCCGGGCAGCCAGGTCTATGTGGCGCAAAAGGCCAAGCAGACCGTCGCCGTCGGAATGCACTCGGAAAAGTACGAACTCGACGAGAGCGTGAGCGAGGCTGAAGTGCTGGCGCTGGTCGAAAAGCTCAACGCCGATCCCGCCATCCACGGCATTCTGGTCCAGCTGCCGGTGCCGGCGCATATCGATCCAAAGAAGATCATCGCGACCATCGACCCTGCCAAGGATGTCGACTGCTTCACGCCGGCGAGTGTCGGCAAGCTGGCCATCGGCCTGCCGGGCCCGGTGAGCTGCACGCCGCTTGGCTGTTTGATGCTGCTGCGCGATCAGCTGGGCGACCTGTCCGGCAAACATGCCGTCGTGGTCGGCCGGTCCAATCTCGTGGGCAAGCCCATCGCCCAGTTGCTGCTGCGTGAAAACTGCACCGTGACCATGGCGCATTCGCGCACCCAGGATTTGCCGTCCATCGTGCGTCAGGCCGATATCGTCGTAGCCGCGGTCGGTCGCCCACAGATGATCAAAGGCGACTGGATCAAGCCGGGCGCGACCGTGATCGATGTCGGCATCAACCGGATTGATGCGCCGGAGCGCGGCGAAGGCAAGACCCGGCTGCTCGGCGACGTGGATTTCGCTGCGGCGTCAGAGGTGGCAGGCGCGATTACGCCGGTGCCGGGCGGGGTGGGGCCGATGACCATCGCGTGCCTGCTTGCCAACACGGTGACCACGGCGTGCCTGATCAATGGATTGACCCCACCGACCGATCTGACGCCCTGAGTTCAGTCGGCTTCGACGGCGAGATCGAGCTGGGCGGCGATGTCGTCCAGCGCGGCAGCGAATAGCGCCGGGTCGGCGCGCAGGTCCTCTCGGGCATAGAGCAGATAGCTGAAACTCCGGTCGTAGCTGGTGAAGCGCAGCTGTGCTTCCGCGTCCTCCTGCACGATGGTCAGGTCCTCACGGAAATGGCCGAGGGCATCTTCGAATGCGAGCGCGAGCAGCTCGGCCAGGTCTTGAGGCGTTGCGCCCAGCAGCATGCCGTCATCATCGAACGTGGCTTCCGGCGTCTGCTGCACGCTGTCAGGCCAGCGGCCTTGCGGGTCGAACTGGATGAACAGGCCGTCGGTCGCAGCGATCGGAGCGAAGCGGGCCGGCGCAGCCGAGTTGGTCTGCGCCTGCAGCAGCCATAGGGGACCGTCGATTTCGCCTATGCGCAGGTCCATGCCGGGCGAGAGCGCATCGATATAGCGGGCGGACTCGGGATCGAACTCCAACTCGCGGCACTTGTTGTTGCCGAGGGCCGCACTGACGGGTGAGCCGGCCGAGACGGTCGCGGGATCGAGCGAGACTTCAAGGTGACAATAGAGCCCGGGACCAACACCCGGGATCTCGGTTGAATTCGCCTCGGTCAGCAGCTTGGTGTCGCTGGTGTAGCAACCGGCCAATGGCAGCAGGACCAGTGCTGCGACGGCCAGACGCCGCGTCATGCGTCATCTCCGCGGTTGGCCTTGTAGCTTTCAACCAGATGCTCAGGAGCGCGGAAATGCCAGGCATCGACGAGGCGTAGAGCCAGTTCCTCGTCGGAGATCCTGTCGAGGCGCACCAGAAGGCCCGGGCCGTTGCGATGCTCCTCGTTCTGCCAGTAGATTTCCGGTGCAACCTCGATCAGCAATTCGGTCTGTGCGACGGGGCAATGCAGCACCATCTCCTCAGGCGCGCTGAGGCTGACGAAACAGGTGCCGTCCACATGCAATGCCGGCGCGCCATCCTGTGTCGTTTCACCGGTTTCGGGCAGGCGTCGTTCCGCGCACAGGCGCTTCAGGCGTTCGAGCTGTGACTCTTTTGCGGCCATGACGGTCTCCCTTGGTTGGTCGGTTTTATTTGTTTTTGCCCAGATGTAAGTCTGGCGCAATGCGGGGCAATTGGCTACACCACGGTCTACCCGAAGCGCCAGTTCTCCCGGGGTCCCATGACCAATTATTCCGACGCCACCGATTACGGGTCGACCCGTCCGGGTCCCGAGGTTTTGCGGGACGAAGACGACAACCTGAATCCGCTGTGGATCGAGGCCCTGCGTGCCGAGCTCGATCAGGACGCTGTCACCGATGTGGTGGCGCGGATCGAACCGCTGCATGCCTCCGACGTCGGTGATCTGCTCGAGGCGCTAGAGCCGGACGAGCGGCTGCATCTGATCCAGCTGCTGGGCCCGAATTTCGATTATTCGGCCCTGACCGAAGTCGACGAGAATGTCCGCGCCGAGCTGATGGAGGCGCTGCCCTCCGCCGATATCGCGCGCGGCGTCGCCGAACTCGACAGCGACGATGCCGTCTACATTCTCGAGGACATCGAGGCCGTCGATCGTGAGGCGATCCTGGCGCAACTGCCGGCGTTCGATCGGCTCAGCCTGAAGCGAAGCCTCGATTTTCCAGAGGATTCCGCCGGCCGGCGGATGCAGACCGAATATATCGCCATCCCGCCGTATTACACCGTGGGCCAGACGATCGACTACATGCGGTCCGAAAAGGACCTGCCCGAGGATTTCTACCAGCTGTATGTGGTCGACCCTGGCTACCAGCTGCTGGGCATCATTCCGCTCGACAAGTTCCTGCGCTCAAAGCGTGACGTGCGCATCGAAGACCTGATGAACCGCAACGTCATCACGGTCGAGGCCACCGAGGATCAGGAAGAGGCAGCGCGCGACTTCGAGCGCTATGATCTGGTCGAAACAGGTGTGGTGGACGAAAATGGCCGCATGGTGGGTGTGTTGACCGTCGACGACATCGTCGACGTCATCAACGAAGAAGCCACCGAGGACATCAAGCGCATGGGCGGCGTCGGCGACGAAGAACTGTCCGACCGGCTGATCGCCACGGTGCGCAGCCGCGCGCCATGGTTGCTGGTCAATTTGATCTCGGCGCTGATCGTCTCCTTCATCATCAGCCTGTTCAACGGCACGATCGAGCAGATGGTGGCGCTGGCGGCACTGATGCCGATCGTCGCCTCGATGGGCGGCAATGCCGCGACGCAGACGATGACTGTGACGGTGCGCGCACTGGCGACCCGCGACCTCGACCGCGGCCGGGTGCGCCGGCTGATCGTGCGTGAAATGTCGGGCGGCTTCCTCAACGGCTGCCTCTTTGCCGTGCTGATTGGCTGCATCACCTGGGTGCGCTATCTCAATCCCGGCCTGGGGGTGGTGATCGGGCTGGCGATGATCATCAACATGATCGCGGCGGGCACCGCGGGCATCCTGTTGCCGCTGCTGTTGAACAAGCTGAAGATCGATCCCGCTATCGCCTCGTCGGTGTTTGTCACGACGGTCACCGATGTCGTTGGTTTCTTTGCCTTTCTCGGCATCGCAGGGCTGTGGTTCGGATTGTTCTGAGCCGGGTACGTGTCTGTCCACTGTGGCAAAGGTGACACTTTCCAACGGCGGTCGGTCGGGTTAACGATTCCCTACCGTCGCAAAGTCTTCACAGAGTTTGGCGACGGACCCGAGAACGGCTTGAGGAGCTTCAATGCGCGGCCATTCGAAGACGGAGTGGTGGCGTTCCGGATTGCCGACGGTGTCCTGGACACTGGTCTGCCTGCTGTCGATGTCGATTGTCTTCAAAGTCATCGCCGGCGCGTGAACGGAGCGCAGCTGAACCTGACGGGTTCGCACACAGTAACAGAATTGAAGAAGGGCGCCGGGGCCAAACGGCGCCCTTCATTTTGAGACCAAAGCCATGAAACTGATCTTCGCAAATCGTAATTACTCGACCTGGTCGCTCCGGCCCTGGCTCGTCCTCACGCATTTCGGCATCGATTTCGATGAGGATATGGTGCTGCTCAATGGCGAGGGCTGGAAGGAGAACCTGCTCAAGAAGTCGCCGACCGGCCGCGTTCCGGTGCTGATCGACGGTGATCTGACGATCCCGGAGTCGCTGGCGATCATCGAATATCTCAACGACAAGTATCCGGCGAAGGGCATCTGGCCGTCGAACCGTAAGGAACGCGCCATCGCCCGTGCGGCCGCGGCCGAGATGCACGGCGGGTTCTCTGCGCTGCGCAATCTGGCGCCGATGAACCTCAGGGCCAGCCATCCCGGCAAGGTCGACCCCGACGCCGTTGCGGGCGATCTGCGGCGTCTCGACCGGCTATGGGGGGACCTGCTGTCACGCTCGGACGGTCCTTATCTGTTCGGCAGTTTCAACGGCGCCGATGCGATGTTCGCGCCCGTCGCGGCGCGTATCCGCACATACGAGCTCGCCGTGTCGGACATGGCGATGGAATATGTCGAGGCGATCTATGCTTTGCCGGCCTTTCAGCAATGGCTGGCCGAGGCTCTCAAGGAGCCGTGGACGGTCGAAGACGACGAGATCGACGTGATCAACGCCAGGCGCGCCCAGACCAAGGCATGATCAATATCATCAAGCTGTGCGTCGGGGTTTCGACGCTCGAGGAGCTGGAAAGCTATCGGTCGGAACGTGCGCATTGGTGGGGCGCGGACTATGGCGAGGGCGTGCATGTGCACCGCACGCGCACCATGCCGAAGCGCCGCGACGAAATCGAAGGGCAGGGGTCGGTGTACTGGGTGATTTCGGGGGTCATCCGCTGCCGCCAGCCGATCCTGCGCCTCGCCGAGGCAGTCGATGGGCAGGGGCTGAAATGCTGTGACATCATCATGGCCCCCGATCTGGTGCGTACGGTGCCGCGACCCAAAAGTCCGTTCCAGGGATGGCGCTATCTGAAACCCGAGGACGCCCCCGCCGATCTCGCTGACTCCGATGCGGAGGAGGAGGGCGGCTCACCTGAAATCGCCGAGGAGCTAGCCCGTCTGGGCCTGATCTGAGCCATGCAGATAGAGACAATCGGCGCCACGCGCGTCCTGATCTACGACGGTCCGGTTCTCGCCTCCGAGGCTGACGCCGGCGAAGTGATGGGAGAGACCTTCGGCACCCAGATCGACATGGTAGCGCTGCCGGTCGAACTGCTGGCACCCGAGTTCTTTCAGCTGAGCACTGGCCTCGCAGGTGCCCTGTTGCAAAAGCTTGTGACCTACGGGTTGCGCGTCGCGATTGTCGGCGACTGTTCGGAGATGGCCGATCAGAGCCAGGCGCTGACGAGTTTTATCGCGGAAAGCAACCGCGGCGCCCAGGTCTGGTTTGTCGCCGACGACGCGGCTCTGGCGGCGCGTCTCGCCTCCGTCACGGGTGCGTCATGAGGTTATGACGAAACGTCTTGAACGCAATCGGGGAAGCCGACATTGTTCCGCACAGGGCTTGATTGGCTGAAGTCGCGGCGCTGAAAGGTTCAGCAAGGGAAGGACATCGACACGGCATGGGCAGGTCTGGGACGCATGTCATCGTCGTTGGCAATGAAAAAGGCGGGTCGGGAAAGTCGACCACCGCCTTTCATCTGGCCGTCTACCTTATGTATCAGGGGTTTCGCGTCGCTTCCATCGACGTGGACAGCCGGCAGCAGACGCTGACCCAATATGTGCGCAACCGGCGCAAATGGGCGCAGGCGCATGACCTGCAACTGCCGCACGCGATGCATTTTCATCTGCCGCCGTCGAAGTCCGATTCCATCAAGGAGAATCAGCGGCTCGAGTTCGATCTGTTCCGGCAGGCGATAATCGAGGTCGAGGGTGATGCTGACTTTCTCATCGTCGACACGCCCGGCTTCGACACGCACCTGACCCGTCTGGCGCATTCGCTGGCCGACACGCTGGTGACGCCGCTGAACGATTCCGTCATCGATCTCGACGTCATGGCGCATGTGGATCCGGTGACGGGCGATCCGCGCGAGATGAGTCACTACGCGCGGCTGGTGCAGCGGGCCCGCACGGAACGGCTGTCGATCGACGGCCGGACGATCGACTGGATCGTGGTGCGCAACCGCATCTCCATGCTGCCCTCGCGCAGCGCCAAGATGGTGCTGGCGGCGCTCGACAAGATCTCGGTGCGGCTGGGGTGTCGTGTGGCAGATGGTATCGCCGAGCGGGTGATCTTTCGCTCGCTGTTCCCGACCGGCATGACGGTGTTCGACCCGCTGGACGAAGAACTGCTCGGCGGGTTGCCGTCGATGTCGCATCTCAGTGCGCGACAGGAATACCGGCAGCTGGTCGAGGCGCTGCGACTGCCGGTTTCCGACAAGGCGGCGGCGCGTATCGCCGCGGCCAAGGCGCTGGCCGAGTCGGCAGGCAGCGCGACCAAGTTCGAGCATATGGCCTGAGGCCGGCCTGATCAGACGAGCAGCGACTGCGCCCCGTCGATCCAGATCGGTGTGCCACTGATGTGGCTGGAGCGGTCGGAGGCGAGGAAGCAGACGAGATCGGCAACCTGTTCGGATTTGCCGGGTTCGCCACCTGTCAGGGGGATAGTGCCCTCGGGGTAGTTGGCTGGCACTCTGGCCTCTTCGCGATCAACCATATTGGTGTTGTCGCTGATCTGGCTCTCGATGGCGCCGGGACAGATAACATTGACCCGGATGCGGTGCTTCGCGAGCTCCAGCGCGGCCATCTGGGCAAAGGCGACCTGGCCGGCCTTGGTGGTCGAATAGGCCGAGGCGCCAGCCGTGGTGAAGGTGCGGGTGCCATTGATCGATGCGGTGATGATCACCGAGCCGCCATGCTGCTTGAGCAGCGGGACCGCGAGATGCACGGTCAGGAAGGTGCCGCCCAGGTTGATGCTGACGGTCTTGTTCCAGTCTTCGTAGCTGAGCTTTTCGATCGGCGCCCAAGTGCCGTTGATGCCGGCATTGGCAAAGACCACATCGAGTTGACCGAATTGTTCGGCGATGGTGTCGAAAGCGATCTGCATCGCGGCTTCATCGGAGATGTCGGCGATCAGCACGAGCGCCTTGCGGCCCTTGGCCTTGATGGCATCGCCGGTTTCCTGAAGCTCGCTTTCGGTGCGACCGATCAGGGCGACATCGGCGCCGGCATCCGCCATGGCGAGTGCCGCTGCCTTGCCAATCCCCGATCCACCGCCGGTCACGAGCGCCTTTTTGCCTGTCAGTTCCACGTTCTATCCTCCGTAACGTCACAGAGCGAACGCGGCGTAACAGGCACCGGTTCCTCAGGCCTGCCGATGCGGCATCACGATGCGCACGGCGCGACCGCCCTTCGGCGTGAACACGTCGAGATCGATCTCCGCCGGTGGCAAGAGCATGCGGCGGGTCCGTGCCGAAAGGGCCAGAACAGCCCCCAGAAGTTCGCCGACACTGCGGCGCGGTTGCAGGCGCCGCGCCATTGCGGCTACCGTCGCCCCATGGGCTACGGTGTCGTTGGTCGTCAGAGACGACTGGCCGACAAATCTGGCCAGTTCGTTGAGACTAGACGTATCGCTCATTTGGGCTACTCCACACACAGGCCACAAACGCGCATCCCTTTTACGGCTGCTGATCGTGCTTAAGACTGCATCGCCAGACAGCTCATCTTTGCTTTTTTCAGTTGGTTACACATGCCAGCCGCGTCTTCACGGCCACCGAATCCGCCGAAGCGGGCACGGAAGAAGACCTGGCCATCCTTTTCGAACCGCTGGACGAAAGCCCGGGCGCTATCGAGAGTGCTGATGCGCGAAGCCGCGTCATTGAGCAGCGAGCGGGCACCATTCTCGGTCGGCATGGCGCCGATCTGCACGATCCAGCCGCTTGCCACAGGGGCCTGCGTCAGGCTCGGGGCAGGGGTTTCGGGCACGTTGACGGGTGCCGTCAGTGCTGCCGTCTGCTGACGGCCAATGCTGCCGGAGGTCATCAGGTCGATGGGTTCACCGGATTCGCCGATACCAACGGGCGGCAGCAAGGGGGCCGACGGTTGGGTCTGGCCGAGCGGCTGGACCGTGGGTCCGAGTGAGAAGGTATCGCTGAGCCAGGCCCCGATTACGTCCAGCGGACGATCGTCTTCCGGGGCGATGGCCATGGCGCGCGTCGCTTCAAGCGCCGGCGAGGCCATCAGGTCTTCCGGGCGCTGGGTCGGCACCGGGGCGCCAACGCTGGCAACCTCGATGGCATCGGCGCGATGGGTCGCTTCGCCAGGCGTCGTATCAAAGCTGGCAGACACCGCGTTGCGACGGAAAGCGGGGTAGGGCATCGGCACAACTGGCACCGGCTCCAGCGATGCCAGCACGGTCGGGCCCTTGCGGCCAGGAACCGGGATCATGGCGACGTCGAGGTAACCGCCGCGGCGAGCCTTGGGCAGATATTTCTTCACCAGTTCGGCGACTTTGGCGTTGCGGGCACCGCTCTTGTTGAAGCCGAACCCGACCACCACGATATGCCGATTGTCCTTGCGGGCAGCCGTGAGCAAATTGAAGCCGGCGTCGTTGATGTAGCCGGTTTTGATGCCGTCGACGCCGTTCTGGCCGAGCAAGCGGTTGTGATTGCCGTAGGTGCGCTTGCCGTAGCTGAAGCTGCGGGTCTGGAAGTACTCGTAGTACTTGGGGAAATGCTGATAGACGGCGATGCCGAGCAAAGCCTGGTCGTAGGCCGTCGTGACCTGGCCTCTGTCGGGCAGGCCAGAAGCGTTCTTGTAGGTCGTATCGCGCATGCCCAGGGCACGGGCCGTGGTGGTCATGCGCTTGGCGAAGGCCGCCTCGCTGCCGGAGATGTTCTCGGCGATGACGCGCGCCATGTCGTTTGCCGACAGTGTCACAAGCGACTTGATGGCGTTTTCGACGGTGATCGTCGAACCTGCCCGTAAGCCTAGCTTGGTTGGCACGGCAGAAGCCGCATATTTGGAGACCTTGAATTTGGTGTTGAGCTTGACGTTGCCCGCTTCCAGTTCCTGGAACAGCACGTAGAGCGTCATCACCTTGGTGACGGAGGCCGGATAGCGCGTGGATCTGGCATGGCTCTCGTAGAGCACCTTGCCGGTCTTCGCATCGACGACGATGCCGGCATATTTACGCAGGTTGGCTGCCTCGACCGCCGACGTTCCAAAGGGAGCGAGGCTCACGATGGCGGCCATGACGATGAACAGGAGGCGCAAGACTATGCTGCGCGACTGCACGGCAAGCTGGTGGGAAAGCAACCGGTACTCCAAAACTAAACTCGAGCCACAACTCGGCTCGTACGCAAACAAGGCCCGGAAACGCGCCGCCACTTCCCCAAACAGCTGGACCCGCTCCGACATTGCGGCTCAAGCTACCGGGGGGCAGTTACGAATCCGTAAAATGCAATCTAGTTGCCGGCGAAGCCCGGCCGAACGGAGCCTGGTTGGCCACAATCAGGTTTCACGGCAATGGCACTTAACAGCCGCCGTTTTTTGCCTACATAATGATTGAACCATGCTGCTTCGAAATGATCCCCCCGAGACCCGAACCATGCGTGACGACACAGACGCCCCGCGACGTTCGACCGTGATCGACAGCCGACTGCAGGCCGATCCGAAAGACCCAAAAAAGTCGGATTCCGGGGACGTAAATGACGATGGCGGCAAAGGTGATACGGCGACGATCTCCAAGCCAGAGACGCGAACCAAGCGTCCGAGCCTTTATCGAGTCCTGCTGCTCAACGACGATTACACCCCGATGGAATTCGTCGTTCTCGTGCTGCAGGAGGTGTTCAACAAAACGCGAGAGGACGCGATGGTGATCATGCTTCACGTCCATAATCAGGGGGTAGGCGAATGCGGCGTCTATCCATTCGAGGTGGCCGAAACCAAGGTCACCCGCGTCATGGATGCCGCCCGCAAGAACCAACATCCGCTGCAATGCGTGATGGAAAAGCAATAGGACCTTTGACATGCCATCTTTTTCGCGCGGACTTGAAAAGGCTCTCCATCAGGCGATGAATCTTGCCCGTGAGCGGGCTCATGAATTCGCCACGCTGGAGCACCTGTTGCTCGCCCTTACCGATGACCGCGATACGATTGCGGTGCTGACCGGTTGTGACGTGGAGATCGAGGCGCTGAAAAGCGATCTCGAGGATTTCATCAACGAGGAACTCGACAGCCTCGTCGTGCCGAACGGGCAGGATGCTCGCCCCACCGCGGCCTTCCAGCGGGTGATCCAGCGCGCCGTGATCCATGTGCAGTCGTCCGGCAAGGAAGAAGTGACGGGGGCCAATGTGCTCGTCGCGATCTTTGCCGAGCGCGAAAGCCATGCGGCCTATTTCCTCGAGCAGCAGGACATGACGCGGCTCGACGCGGTCAATTTCATCTCGCACGGCATCACCAAGTCCGGCCAGGGCGAGGACCGCCGGGTGCGCGGCGCCGAGAATCCCGGTCCAGGCGGCCCGGGTGAGGACGGCGAACGCGGTGGCGGTGCACAGAGTTCGGCGCTCGCCGATTTCTGTGTCGACCTCAACGAGAAGGCCAAGTCCGGCAAGATCGATCCGCTGATCGGTCGCGATGCCGAGCTGCGCCGGACCATTCAGGTTCTGTGTCGCCGCTCGAAGAACAATCCGATCTATGTCGGCGATGCGGGCGTGGGCAAGACCGCCATCGCCGAAGGGCTGGCGCGCAAGATCGTCGAGGGCGAAGTGCCCGAGGTGTTGCGTGATGCGGTGATCTATTCTCTCGACATGGGCTCATTGCTCGCTGGGACGCGCTATCGCGGTGACTTCGAGGAGCGGCTGAAGGCCGTGATGAAGGAGCTCGAGAAGCGTCCGGACGCGATCCTGTTCATCGACGAGATCCATACGGTGATCGGTGCGGGTGCGACGTCGGGCGGGGCGCTCGACGCGTCGAACCTGCTGAAGCCGGCCCTGGCTTCGGGCAATATCCGCTGCATCGGGTCGACCACCTACAAGGAGTATCGGCAGTTCTTCGAGAAGGATCGGGCTCTGGTCCGGCGCTTCCAGAAGATCGACGTCGCCGAGCCGACCATTCCTGATGCGATCGACATCGTGAAGGGTCTGCGGCCCTATTTCGAGGACTATCACAAGCTCAAGTACACCGATGACGCGCTGAAGGCGGCAGTCGAGCTCAGCGCGCGGTACATCAATGACCGCAAGCTGCCGGACAAGGCGATCGATGTGATCGACGAGACCGGCGCCAGCCAGATGCTGATGGCAGAAGGCGAGCGGAAGACGACGATCGAGGCGGAGGATATCGAGCATACGATTGCGTCAATGGCGCGGATCCCGCCGAAATCGGTGTCGAAGTCCGATACGGAGCTGCTCTCCAATCTTGAGGAGAACCTCAAGCGTGTGGTGTTCGGCCAGGATGCGGCGATCACCGCTTTGGCCTCGGCCATCAAGCTGGCGCGCGCGGGCCTGCGCGAGCCGGAAAAGCCGATCGGTTCCTATCTGTTTACCGGTCCGACCGGTGTCGGCAAGACCGAGGTGGCCAAGCAGCTCGCCGACACGCTCGGCGTCGAGCTGATGCGCTTCGACATGTCCGAATATATGGAGCGCCATACGGTCAGCCGGCTGATCGGTGCACCTCCGGGCTATGTCGGTTTCGATCAGGGCGGTCTGCTGACCGACGGCGTCGATCAGAACCCGCATTGCGTGGTGCTGCTGGACGAGATCGAGAAAGCGCATCCGGACCTGTTCAACATCCTGTTGCAGGTGATGGATCACGGCAAGCTGACGGATCACAACGGCAAGTCGGTCGACTTCCGCAATGTGATCCTGATCATGACCTCCAATGTGGGCGCCATGGAGCTGCAGAAGTCGCCTATCGGGTTCGGACGCAAGCGCGAGATCGGCGACGACGAGGAAGCGATCAACCGGATGTTCACGCCGGAGTTCCGCAACCGGCTCGATGCGATCATCTCGTTCGGTCCGCTGCCGCCGTCGACGGTGCGCCGGGTGGTCGAGAAGTTCGTGCTGCAGCTCGAGGGCCAGCTGGCGGAGCGTGGCGTGACGATCGAGTTGACGCCGGAAGCCTCCGAGTGGCTGGCGGTGCGCGGCTATGACGAGCAGATGGGCGCGCGGCCGCTGGGCCGGGTGATCCAGGAGCACGTTAAAAAGCCGCTGGCCGATCAGGTGCTGTTCGGCGAGCTGGTGAACGGCGGCTCGGTCACGGTGGCCGTGGTCGGTGTCGGGCCCGATGCCAAGCTGGAGCTGATCGCGGTGCCGCCGCGCCCGGCACGGCCAAAGGCCATCTCCGGTCCCAAGACCAAGAAGACGACCAAGAGCACGAGCAAGACGGCGGCCAAGTCTGCCGACAAGCCGGCTGAGGAAAAGAGCTGAGCCGATCAGTGGCTTAGAGTTGAGAAGGGCCGGGAGCGATCCCGGCCTTTTTCGTTTCCGACGGCGTAGGGTTTAGCTGTTGGAGCGGCGCAATGCGAAGCCTGCGAACATGAGGGCGTAGATCGCCGCGGGCAGGGCCAGCGCCCAGATGTGCCACCAGACATAGACGAGAGCGCCCATTGCGGCCCCCAGCAGCAGGGCGGCCCAGACCAGCACATGCTGCAACCAGCGCATAACGGGCACATCGCCGCGCAAGCCGCGCGCCAGATCCTGCCCGGCGGCAAAGAGCGTTCCGGTGACAAAGGTGGCACCGACCCGTACCGACCCGCGCTGCACCAGGACGGCGTTCTGGGCGCCAGCGGCAAAGGCCAGCGGCAGCATGGAGAGCTGTGGTGGAATGCCCAACACGGTGAGGGCCAGAGACAGCGTGAGCGTTGCGAGCACCAGCCCGAGTACACGCAGCGTGCCGTGCCAGTTGCCATGGCCGGCGACAAGGGTGCCGCCGAAGCTGCCGAGAAAGAACATGGCCACGAGGCCCAGCGGGAGGAGGACCACGCCGGGATCGGCGATGGCGGCGCCGAGCTGGGTCGTGTTGCCGCTCATGAAGGAGGTGTAGTAGCCGCCGAGTTCGACGAAGCCGACAGCGTCAATCATCCCGGCCGCAGCCGTAAGCGCGAGACCCAGACCGAGCAGCGGCGCTGGGGTCACGTCAGTTCAACTGGGCAGCTATGCTGCGCGCCAGCTCGGCGAGCTCGGTGTCGTCGGCCTTGCCCTGTCCATGCCGGCCAAGCTCTTCGCCCTCATAGACGGGGATGAGGTGGAAGTGCAGGTGAAATACCGACTGGCCGGCCGGGGCCTCGTTGTATTGCACGAGCCTGATGCCGTCGGGCTTGAGCGCCGCCTTCAGCGCGATGGCGAGTTTCTGGACGAGCGGCATGACCTGGGCGAGGGCGGTCGGATCGGCATCCAGAAGATTGCGTGACGGGGCCTTGGGGATCACCAGCAGGTGGCCGCGGGACTGCGGAAAAATGTCCATCATCGCGATGGCATCATCATTCTCGAAGACCTTGTGGGCGGACATTTCACCCTTGATGATCTTGTTGAAAATATTGGATGAATCGTAATCGGTCACGAGGCTTCCCCCATCAGTTCCTCGTTGTGCATGAGGTTGCCGGGATAGTCTTCCACGGTTTCCTCGACGATGTCGGCGGCGAGCCCGGTACCGTCCTCGAGCAGCAGGCGCTCGCGCAGATCCTGGGCTGCCAGTTCGAAAGAGATGTCGCTCGAAAGTTCGGTCAGCGCGTTGGCCAGAAGGTTGGCGGTGAGCTTGCGCAGGCGCACCGGTGCGGGGCCGCAGCCGAGCTCGTATACCCGGCGTCCCCAATAGGGCTGGTCGAAGAACTGCGGGACGACGAATGTTGGCTTGCCCGCGATCAGCCCCGAATGTGTCGTCCCAGCGCCACCATGATGAACGACAGCTTTCATGTGTCTGAACAGCTTGTCGTGCGGCGCCTTGTCGATGACGTAGACGTTTTCGGGCAGATCCTCGGAACGGATGCCACCCCAGCCCTTGCCGACGACGGCGCGGCCACCCCACTGGTGCAGCGCCTTGGTGACGATCTCGGTGTTGCGCTTGGCGCCAAAGGGCATTGATCCGAAGCCAAGATAGATCGGGGCGTCGCCAGCATCGAGATAGGCGCGGAAGTCAGCGTCCGGCTCCCACTCCGACTGGTCGTCGAGCTTCCAGAATCCCGTAACCGTCGTGGTGTCGGGCCAGTCGCCGGGGCGGGGTGAAATGGTGGGGGAATAGGCGTGCAGCGCCGGGATCGGCTCGCCACGCGCATTCTTGGCAAAGCCGGGCCGCTTGCGGCTGCGCAGGCCGAGCAGCTTGGCGCGCATGCGGTCGCGGGGAAAATCGTAATATGACTGGTGCGCCGCCTGCACGACGTAGCTCAGCCGGTTGAACAGCGGGTCGAGGCTGATGCGGTTGAACAGCGGGTCGGGCGGCGGGCCGTCATAGCCGAAATAGGGAAACTCGCCGGTCGGATTGATCGGCTGAAAAGCCGTCATGATCGCCGGAATATCCAGCGCCTCGGCGACGTCGACGGCGAAGTTGGTGGTCTGGTGGAAAATGATTGCGTCGGCATCCTGCACCGCACCCCAAAGGTAGCGGCAGGCATCCTTCATGATCCGCTGGCCCTCGCGCAGCAGCTTCGGCGCATAGAGCAGGGAGTTTTTCGACATGACCGTGTCGAACTGCGACTGGCGCAGGAAGGTCTGGATGTCGCTGCCCAAGGTCTGGAACTCGACGCCGTGCGACGTGATGAACTCTTCAAAGTCACTGGTGCCACACACGACCGTGGAGTGGCCCCGCTTGTTCAATGCTGTTGCAAGGGCCACGAATGGCTGCACGTCACCGCGCGTGCCGATCGTCGCGATTGCGATACGCTTACTCATGAAAAGTCCTGAGTTCCCATTTCCCGGCGTTGCGTATGGCTCAGATTTGGGTCGGTTTCGGGGCATCCGCAACAGCTGCCCCGTTCTGGCGGGCCGTTTTCGGCGCCGGCTGCAACAGGAAGCGGAAATAGTTCCAGTATGCAAGCGTCGTGACGGTGACAGGGACATAGCGGAAATTGCGCTTGATGAAAAACAGCGCGATGCGCGCTGCGGTTTTCGCCGAGATCGGCCCGCGCCCCATGCGCGAGGTGAAGGCGGACGGCACGATGTGGCGGTAGAACAGATGCGGGCTGTTGTAGTAGCCGCGGGCGTAGCGGGCGTAGGCGCGCTTGGAGGCGGCATAGTCACGCATCGAGGCCATGCCGAGATCGCCATGCAGTTCGGCCTCGGAGCCGACCGCCCAGACTTCGGGCGGGGTGAGGCGCCCGCGGCCCATCTCGCGGAAGGTGTCGATGATGGCGACAAAGCTGTTGCAGTTGGCCTCCATGCAGTCTTCGGATTTTGCGCCATGGGCCAGCAGCAGGATGTCGGCGCGCTGCAGCTTGTCGTGCATGCCGGAAATGTCGCCCGGGCCATAGTCGACGCCGAATTTCGCCGTCTCGATGGTGGCACCTTCACGCTGGAGCAGTTCGATCATGGCACTGCCGAAGGCGCCGGATGCGCCGGTCACCAGCACCCGCCGGCCAGCGATCTGGCAGCTCTTGCCCATGACGAGATCGAGGATGTTGAAGAAGGAGGAGAAATAGTTGTTCGGGTAGATGTGGTGCATCGCGTGATAGTCGGGCCCGACCCACAGCAGGTTCTGGCGCCCGTCGATGCGCTCCATGGTCATGTGATGGATATCCATGCCTTCCTGAAAGAAGGTCACGGCGAAAAAGATGGTGCGGACGACGATGACGGTCAGCACCGCCTCAAGCGGAAAGATCAGCAGGAAGGGCAGGGTGCCCAACAGGCTGGTCACGTATTCGGGGATGATGTGGAACCACACGTTCTTCCACTGGTAGGCCGGGTCGACCTTCATCTCCAGTGTCAGGAAGCGATGGTGCACCCAGTGCCAGGTGGAGAACAGCCGCAGGATGCGGAAACGTGAGCGCTTCCAGCGATGCAGCAAATAGTGCAGCACGTCGAAAAGCAGGGTCGAAACCGCGAAGATCACGAGGCACTGCAGCACGAAGGTGATCACGCTCAACGCGAGTGCGGCCAGGTCCATCGGTCTGCCTCCAAATATCAGGTGGCGGGGCGGCCCGCCGAAACAGGGCGAGCCAATCAGGACTCGCCAGACTCGCCAGTATTATGGCGAAAAGGGGTATAGCGCCGCAGCGCCTCCTGTTCACGCGACACGGCGACGCGCTCTTGCTCCAGGAAGTCCGCAACCGCGTTGCGCAGACCGGGATGGCCGACCCAGTGCACAGAGCGGGTGGTGGTGGGCGTATAGCCCCGCGCCAGCTTGTGATCGCCCTGGGCGCCGGCTTCGGCCACTTTCAGGCCATGCGCAATCGCGTAGTCAATGGCCTGATAATAACATAGCTCGAAGTGCAGGAAAGGCACGTCGCGCGAAGCGCCCCAATAGCGCCCGAACAGGCGCTCGCGACCGACGAGGCTGAGCGTGCCGGCAATCGGTTCGTCGCCATCATAGGCAAACATCAAAACGATGCGGTCGGCCATGGTCTCGGTGAGCAGCGAGAAGAACCTGCGGTTGAGATAGGGGCGGCCCCATTTGCGATTGCCGGTATCGGTGTAGAAATCGAAGAACGCGTCCCACACGGATTCCGTCAGGTCCGCACCAGTGAGCCAGCGCACTTCGATGCCGCTCGAGAGCGCCTCCCGACGCTCACGACGCGTAACCTTTCGGTGACGGGACGACATCGATTCGAGATAGTTCTCGAAGCTGGAAAAGCCCTGATTGAACCAGTGATACTGTGTGTCGTAGCGGACCAGCCAGCCGGCCTCCTCGGCCAGCTTCTGCTCCTCCTCCGGCACGAAGGTGGCGTGGACCGAGGAGATGTCATTGTCTTCGGCGATGGCGCTGATGGCCTGCAGCAGGGCCTGGCGGGTTTCGGTGTCATGGGCCAGCAGGCGCGGACCGGTGGCCGGGGTGAAGGGCACCGAGGCCTGAAACTTCGGATAATACGCACCGCCGGCACGCTGAAACGCATCGGCCCAGCCATAGTCGAAGACGTACTCGCCCTGGGAATGACTCTTGAGATAGAGCGGCATCAGACCCACCGGCATGTCCTGCGCATCGCGGAGCAGCAGGTGTTGTGGCAGCCATCCGGTCTCGCGCGAGGCCGAGCCGGATTTCTCCAACGCGTCGAAAAAGGCGTGGTCGAGGAACGGGTTGTCGGGCCGGCCGTCCTGTCCGGGGGCAAGCCCATTCCAGTCTGTCGCGGATAGGTCTGCGGCAGAGGAGAGCAGGGTGGCGCTGAACGATGTATCAGGCAATTTTCGGGACAAACCCCTCAAAGACAATCTGGTCGGCCTTGCCGACGGTGGCGAGTGCTGTGCTGGGCGAGCGTACGGTCCAGGCGGTGACCGGGATGCCGAAGCTGCGAAACAGGCGCACAGAGGTCAAGTCTAGCGCCTGATCATGGCAGGAAATGAATTCGAACCGCGTCAGCGGCCAATGCACAAGGTTTCTGAGTGCAAAACGTTGGGCGTGCGTCAGATTACGGTCCCAGTCCGGGTTTTTGTAGCCGTGGATGATGATGCCCAGCGGCGCTGTGGCTCCGCGCTTGCGCAATTCCATCAGTAGCTGCGGATCAAAGGACTCGAGGACGACCGGGCCACGGTAGCTCTTGAGGGCATCAACGACCTTTTGCGCCAGAACCTGGGTCGCCGAATGGCCATGCTGCTGCTTGAGCTCGATCTGCAGCAGGATGCGCCCGTCGATCTGGGCCAGGAATTCGGTGAACAGTTGCGGCCGGTCGCCGGCGGCGCTGTCGCGCAATTGCAGCGCCGTGAGTTCGGCTGCGGTGCGCCCCGAAACCGGACCGGTTTCGGTGGTAAGTCGATCAAGGACGTCGTCGTGAAAGACGAATGGGATGCCATCGCGGCTCAGCTGCACGTCGCATTCGATCGGGAAGCCGCCTGCAATGGCGGCCTCGAAAGCCGAAGCGCTGTTTTCGATGATGCCGCGGGCCCGGTCGTGCAGACCGCGATGGGCGATGGGCGTATCGAAGGTGAGTTTTGCAGCCATGGTTGCACCGTCATATGGAAGTGGGGTGCCGCCGCTACCAGCCCCCCATGACAGTATCGCGAACGGCCTGCCGCGCGGCGAAGGGCGCCCGGATCAGTCGAGCGCTTCGACGATGCCCTCGATCTCGACGGCAGCGCCGAGCGGCAGGGCAGCCATGCCGATGGCCGAGCGCGAATGCTTGCCGTTGTCACCGAGCACCGCAACGATGAGGTCGGAGGCGCCATTGGCGACGAGATGATGCTCGGCGAAATCGGCGGTCGAATTGACGAAAATGGTGAGCTTGAGGATGCGGACCTTTTCGAGGTCGAGACCGGCCGAATGGGCGATCTGGCTCAGGAAGTTGACGGCCGCCAGCTCGGCGGCGTTGGCGCCCTGCACGACATTCATCGTGTCGCCCAGCTTGCCGACGCTGACGCCCGCGTCACTGCTGGAAATCTGACCGGAAATGTAGATCACATTGCCGGTGCGGGCGACCGGGATGTAGGTGGCCACAGGCGCCTTGGGGGAGGGAAGTTCGTAGCCGTATTCCCGGAGCTTTTCGATTGGCGTGGTCATGGTCAGGTCTCTTCAGGTTTGTCCTTTTTCCGGGCCCGGCGTTCCCGCACCCGGTCGTAAAGCTTGCCGCGGATCACCGCGTCTTCGCCGAAGCGCTGCCGGACCTTGTCCATCGCCCGTTCGGCGGCGGCGCGCCGGGCAATGGCCGGCTCGATCAAATCGACCGGATCGGAACCGTCGGCCTGTGACAGACCCGAAACCCCGATTCCAATCAAGCGGAACGCCGTCCCGTCGATTTCGCGGGCCAGCAGCTGGTGTCCGTTCTCATACAGCATGTTCGCGAGTTGCGTAGGGATCATCAGGTGCCGCGCGCGGGTGCGCAAGCGGAAATCCGCCGTCTTGAGCTTCAGCGTCACCGTGTCCCCGACCAATTGCTTGGCCTTGAGGCGCGCCGAGAGCTTTTCGCTGAGCGCCAGGAGCTCGGTGCTCAGCGATTCGAAATCGCGCATGTCGGCGTTGAAGGTGGTTTCGGACGAGATGGACTTCATCTCGCCATCGATGTTGACGACGCGGGCATCCTCGCCGCGCGACAGGCGGGAGAGCCGCAGGCCGGTCTCGCCGTAGCGTCGTGCCAGGTCCTCCGGGCGGGCCTGTTGCAACTGGCCGATGGTCTGATAGCCGTCGCGCTGCAGGCTGTTAGCCAGCACCTTGCCGACACCGAAGATCATGGTGACGGGCTGACGGGCGAGAAAGCTCACGGCTTCTTCGCGGCCGAGAACGGCAAAGCCGCGCGGCTTGTCGAGATCCGAGGCGATTTTCGCGAGGAACTTGTTGTGGCTCAGCCCGACCGAGATGGTGACGCCGACCTCGGCTTCGACGCGGCGGGCGAAGCGGGCGAGGACCGCCGCCGGCGGGGCACGATGCAGTGCCTCCGTGCCGCCGAGATCGAGAAAGGCCTCGTCGATCGACAGCGGTTCGACGAGCGGCGTCAGCTCGTCCATGAAACTGCGGATGGTGCGGCTGGCGGCGACATATTTGGCCATGTCCGGCCGGATCACCACGGCATTGGGGCACAGCTTGTTGGCCTGGAACATGGGCATGGCCGAGCGGATGCCATACTGGCGGGCGATGTAGCAGCAGGTCGAAACGACGCCGCGCGTGCCGCCGCCGATGATCAGCGGTTTGTCGGCGAGCGCCGGATTGTCACGCTTTTCAATCGAGGCGTAAAAGGCATCGCAATCGACATGCGCGATCGACAGCGCCGTCAGCTCATCATGTGCGATGAGGCGCGGCGAGCCGCAATTCGGGCAGCGGGCCAGGCTGGTCTCGTCGAACAGGCCGATGCAGTCGCGGCACAATGCGGCCATGGCAGGCTCAGCCGGACGGGTTGATGCGGGCCCATACGCGCATGAAATCCTCGGGCCGGATGCCGGTATTGGCGCATAGCGCCAGTAGCAGCGCCTCGTTGGTGGCGAAATAGTCGATCAGACCGTGATTCAGCCCGTCGCTGCCGAGGCCCGCCCGCAGCGTGTCCGGCGAAAAACCGGTGATCGACATGAACTCTGCGAGCTGGCTGGGCTGCTCCGCGAGATGGTGCAGGCAGAGCTGGCCGAGCGAGTCGGGCGTGAGCGTTTCAGAGCTTGGCAAATCGGGTCCGTTAGGCGTGTTTTGCAGGGAGCATTGATGTTACCCCAGAGTTCGGGCAGAAGACGAGAGTTGCACGCTCCCCGAATTCGCGGAATCGCTGTCGTATGCCCAAGACCGTCATGATCGTCGAGGACAATGAGCTCAATATGAAGCTCTTCAACGATCTGCTGGAATCGCGCGGCTACTCCATTATCCAGACCCGCAACGGCATGGAAGCGCTGGGGCTGGCGCGGGCGCATCATCCCGATCTGATTCTCATGGATATCCAGCTGCCCGAAGTGTCCGGGCTGGTAGTGACCAAGTGGCTCAAGGAAGATGACGAGCTGGCTTCGATCCCCGTCATCGCCGTCACCGCTTTCGCCATGAAAGGCGATGAAGAGCGGATCCTGCAGGGCGGCTGCGAGGGCTATATCTCCAAGCCGATCTCGGTGCCTCACTTTTTGGAAACCATTGCCCATTACATTGGGCCTGCGAACTAGCTGGTATCGTGCCAGTTTGTCTTCAGACGTTTCTGAATTTGTTTTGAGGCATCGGACCAGTGACGGCACGCGTGCTGATTGTCGACGACATTCCCACGAACGTGCGGCTGCTCGAGGCGCGCCTGAGTGCCGAATATTACGAAGTCCTGACCGCAAGCTCCGGTAGAGAAGCGATCGAGATCTGCCAGGCGGGCAAGGTCGACATCGTGCTGCTGGACGTGATGATGCCGCAGATGGATGGCTTCGAAGTGTGCCAGCGGCTAAAGGCCGACCGGCAGACCCATCACATCCCTGTCCTGATGGTGACGGCGCTCGACCAGCCGTCCGACAAGCTGCGCGGGCTCGAAGTCGGGGCCGATGATTTCCTGACCAAGCCTGTCGACGACGTGCAGTTGATGGCGCGCGTGCGCAGCCTGGTGCGTCTGAAGACGCTGACCGATGAGCTGCGGTCGCGCGCGCAGACCGGGCAGGCGATCGCCATCGAGGATACCTGGCAAGCTGCGGCGAGCATTTCGACGGATGGCGGCCGTGTGCTGCTGGTTGACGATGACGCGCGCAATGCCCAGCGGATCGCCGGCTATCTGGGCGAAACGGCACAAGTCGACGTGCTCAGCCATCCGCAGGATGCCGCGCTGGCGGTGAGCGGTGGCGAGTATGAACTGGTCCTCGTCTCGATGGGACTGAACGATATCGACCCGCTGCGGGTCTGTTCGCAGATGCGAACGGCCGAGCAGTCGCGCAGCCTGCCGATCATCCTGATTGCCGAGGAGTCCGACCGGCCACGGGTGTTGCGTGGGCTGGAGCTGGGGGTGAATGACTTCATCACCCGCCCGGTGGAGCGCAACGAACTGCAGGCCCGGGTGCGCACGCAGCTGCGCCGGCAGCGCTATGCGGTGGCGCTGCGCGAGAGCGTAAGCAATACGCTGGCGCTCGCCGTGACCGACGAGCTGACGGGGCTGTACAACCGGCGCTATTTCGAACGGCATCTGGGGCTGATGCTCGCCAAGTCGCAGGACCAGGAGCGCGAGATGGCGCTGATGCTGGTCGACATGGATTACTTCAAGACCGTCAACGACACGCATGGCCATGATGTCGGTGACCGGGTGCTGCGGGAGTTCTCTGACCGGCTGCGGCGCAATATCCGCGGCATCGATCTCGCCTGCCGCTATGGCGGGGAAGAGTTCGTGGTGCTTATGCCGGATACGGAAGCGTCGCCGGCGCGGCTGGTGGCGGAACGGGTGCGGGCCGCGGTGGCCGACCGGCCGTTTTCGGGCAGCAACGGGGCGGACATGAACCTGACCGTTTCGGTCGGGCTGGCGCTCAACGATGTGGCGGTCGATACGCCCGACACCATGCTGAAGCGCGCCGATGTGGCGCTTTACCAGGCCAAGCGCAATGGCCGGAACCAGGTGGTTGCGGCAATGGACCACGCGCTTACGGCCAACCAACAGGCCAATTAAGGTTACCAGTTAGTTACGATTCAGCGTTCGGCTTTGTTGCCGCGCGAGGATTGGCTAGTGTCATTTCAACACGAAGCGCCGGAACGAAAGCCGGTGTCGTGCAGCCCAAGCCCTGCGGTTTTTCTCAGGTCCGCCGCAACTCCTGGGTCCGTAGGGCGGCTGACCTGCGAACGGTGTCGAGTGGCCTCTTCAGTCCGTTCCAGGTCAGCCACACTAACACGCCCGCTCCTTTGCAAAAGGGGCGGGCGTTTCATTTACGCATTCGTACAAAGAAAAACCCCGCGCAGAGCGCGGGGCTGTGGATAACCTCGTGAAAAACGAGGATTACTTGATCTTGGCTTCCTTGAACTCGACGTGCTTGCGCACGACCGGATCGTACTTCTTGAAGCTGAGCTTCTCGGTCTGCGTCCGGGAGTTCTTCTTGGTCACATAGTAAAAGCCGGTGTCGGCGGTCGACACGAGCTTGATCTTGAGCGAGATGGCTTTGGCCATGGGTCACGTTCCTTGAAACAGTTTGCCGCGCGGACAATTTCGCGCGGCTGGAAATCACCCGGCCATCGAGCCGGTCTCAATTTGCGCGCAAACTACGGATTTGGCGATGATTGTCAAGCGAACCCGCACGTCTGCGTGTCAAACAGTATCCTGCGCGACCGGCTCCCGGCGCGCGGGGTCGAAACCATGCATGCGCGTGGCCCACTGCAGCCCGACGACGGCCCCCTTGATCGAGGGCAGCATGATCATCGGCATCAGAATCGCCATGGGAATCATGGTCCACAGGTAGAAGGTCGGATCGACCGGGCCGGACATTTCGGCATGCAGCATCCAGCCAACCAGCACGTGGCCGACGATGAAGATGGCGATATAGGGCGGGAAGTCGTCGGCGCGCTGATATTTCAGCTCCTCGCCGCAATTGGCGCAGCTGTCGACGACCTTGAGATATTTGCGGAACAGCTTGCCCTTGCCGCAGTTGGGGCAGCGGCACAGGATGCCGTTGCCGATGGCGCGGGGCAGGGAGCGCTCCTCGCTGTAGCTGGCAATCTCGACGGCCATGATCAACGTCCCTTTCTGGCGAACTTGCGATAAGTGCCCGCCTTCTTCTTCTTTGACATATTTGGTCGCTTTCCGCCGCGACCGCCAGATGGCGTTTCGCCGCGGCTGCCGTCGCTGAGCAATTCGAAGCGCAGAGCGCCGGCGAGCGGCGCGGCTTCGAGCAGGCGCACCTCGACATCGTCGCCGATGCGGAAGGTCTCGCCGGTCTTGTCGCCGACCATGGCCTGCATTTCCTCGACAAAGCGATAGTAGTCGGCGCCGAGGCTTGATGCGGGAATGAAGCCGTCAGCGCCGGTTTCGCGCAGTTTGACGAAGAGGCCCGAGCGGGTGACGCCGGAAATGCGCCCCTTGAAGCGGGTGCCGATCTTCTCGGCGAGGAAATGCGCCAACAAACGATCGACGGTCTCGCGCTCGGCCAACATCGCTCGGCGTTCGGTCGAGGAGATGTGCTCGGCAATGCCGGCGAGCTTTTCTGCCTCGGTGTCCGTCAGCCCGTCCTTGCCCATGTCGAGCGCCGCAATCAGTGCCCGATGGACGATCAGATCGGCGTAGCGTCGAATCGGCGAGGTGAAATGGGCGTAGCGATCGAGGTTGAGGCCGAAGTGGCCGAAGTTCTCGGGTGAATAGAGCGCCTGCGCCTGAGTGCGCAGCACGATCTCGCTGACCTGCTGCAGCTTGCCGTCCTTTTCCGCCTTTTCGAGAATGCGGTTGAAGTCGAGCGGGCGCACGGCGTCGGTCTTGGGTGCGGGCAGTGAGAGCGAGCCGAGGAAGTCGCGCAGCGCGACGAGCTTTTCCTCGCTCGGCGAGTCGTGCACGCGATAGACCAGCGCCGAATGGTGCTTTTCGAGCGTTTCGGCGGCGGCGACATTGGCCGCGATCATCATTTCCTCGATCAGCTTGTGCGCTGTGAGCCGGTCGGGGACATGGACATCCTTGACCATGCCCTCGGCGTCGAGAACGATCTTGCGTTCGGGCATGTCGAGGTTGAGGGGCGCGCGCTTTTTACGGGCCTTTGACATGGCGTCATAGGCCGCCCAGAGCGGCTTCAGCACTCGGTCGAGAATGGGCCCGGTCTGATCGTCAGGCTGGCCGTCGATGGCTGCCTGAGCCTGCTGGTAGCTGAGCTTGGCGGCCGAGCGGAACAGGATGCGGTGGAAGCTGTGCGACTTTTTGCGGCCGTCGGCGGCAATGACCATGCGCACGGCCAGCGCGGGACGGTTCTCGCCTTCGCGCAGGGAGCACAGATCGTTGGAGATGCGCTCGGGCAGCATGGGCACCACACGGTCGGGGAAATAGACCGAGTTGCCGCGCAGATAGGCCTCGCGATCGAGCGCCGTGCCGTGCCGAACGTAGGCTGCCACATCGGCGATGGCGACATAGACGATGTGCCCGCCGGGATTGGCCTCGCTGGTATCGGGCTCGGCATAGACCGCGTCGTCGTGGTCCTTGGCGTCGGCCGGGTCGATGGTGACCAGCGGGAGATGGCGCCAGTCCTCACGACCGGCGATTGTCGCTTCATTGGCGGCTTCGGCTTCCTTCAGCACAGAGCCGGGGAAACGATAGGGAATGTCGAGATTGTGGATGGCGATCAGGCTGACCGCACCCTCGGACTTCGGATTGCCGATAACGCTGGTGACCCGTGCCTTGGGAATCATCAGACGGCCGGCGAATTTGACCTCGACCTCGACGAGGTCTCCGTCGCGCGCGTCGCCGAGATCGGCGCCGTTGATGCGCATTTCCTTTTGTTTGCGCTCGACCGGCACCAGCCGTGCGCCGTCCTCGTCCAGCCGGACAATGCCGATCTGGCCGCGGCGCGGCTTGTCGAGGATTTTCATGACGCGCGCGGTGTAGACCGGCACATCGGCCTCTCCGGTCTGGATACGCGCCAGCACCCGGTCGCCCGGTGCGGGGACGACGCGGGCCGTTTTGCCCTGAGCGATCGTGACGCGCGGCGGCAGGCCCTCGGCCTCGTTCCAGTTGGCCGGGAAGGCATGCAGATCGTCGGGATCGGCGTCGGCCGGAATGTCGAGCACGGTGACCGCGGGCAGGGTGGCAGTGCGCCGGATCTGCTTGCGAGAGCGGGCGATGAAGCCATCGCCCTCCATTTCCTTGAGCAGCACCTTGAAGGGGGTGCGCATGTCGCCCTTGATGCCGAAATGGCGCGCGATATCGCGCTTGCCATCGAGCTCGGGGTGTTTTGCCATCGCCTCGAGGATGGCTTCCTTGCTGGGCAGCGTGCCCACCTCATAGGCCCGGGGGGGCTTCTTGCGTGATTTCGTCAGTGGCGCCTTGGCCATGCAATCTTCTTTCGGGCGGGTCTGCCGCCTTGGTTTTGTGCCGCTCACGCGTCGCTGTCGGACGGGGCGGCGGGATGATCTCTTGCCGTGTCATGCCGGCGGCAGCTGTGCAGCGCCAGATCGGACATGAACTTCACGGCTGTGCAATGAAGTCGGTATGGCAGCGTGCCCTGATTCACGGCTTTGCCCTAGGGGCGCGTGAGAGGCGACATCAGCATATCGCTGTCGGGCGCAATCGGCCATGCCAGAGGCTGATATGGTTCGAGCTACTGAAAAATCAAGGCGATCGGGCTGCCACGGGTTTCGCGCGCATTGCCGGGGGCGCACCGCGGCGTGCTAGGTTGCTGCCAGCAAACTGAAGATCGAGACCATGACCATACCCTTTTTCGACGGCCACAATGACACGCTGCTCAAACTGATCGAGGTGCAGGGCGGTGCGCCCGAGCGCAAGTTCATCGATGGCTATCCGGCGGCGCACATCGATCTGCCGCGGGCGAAAACGGCCGGGATGGTCGGGGGCTTTTTTGCGATGTTCCCGCCGCCGATCAAGCAGAGCCTCTCCGATGTCGCTGCGGCACCGGCGAAGACGGAAGGCAAGCTGCCGCCGCAGCTGGCCTGGGCCGATGCGCAGGCCTCCACGACGGCGATGGCGGCCTTGCTGCTGCGTCTCGAGCGGCAGGGGGCATTGACGATCTGCCGTGATGCCGACGCGGTGCGCGCGGCGATTGCGGCCGAAAGGCTGGCGGCGATCTTTCATATCGAGGGCGCGGAGGCGATCGACACCGAGCTGCAGTCGCTGGAACTGCTCTATGCCGCGGGGCTGCGTTCGGTGGGGATCACCTGGAGCCGGCAGAACGCTTTCGGCACGGGCGTGCCGTTCGTCCACAATGCCGATCCCGACATCGGCGACGGGCTGACCGAGGCCGGGAAGCGCCTGGTCCGGGCCTGTGACGAGATGGGTGTGATGATCGATCTCAGCCATCTCAACGCCAAGGGATTCCGTGACGTCGCTGCGCTGAGCAGCAAGCCGCTGGTCGCGACTCATTCGAATGTCCATGCGATCTGCCCGCATGCGCGCAATCTGGTGGACTGGCAGCTGGCGGCGATCCGCGAGAGCGGCGGCGTGGTCGGGCTGAACTATGCGACGGGCTTTCTTCGGCCCGACGGGAAGATGGTGCCGGACACGGGGATCGACCTGATGGTGCGCCATGTGGCCGCTCTGGTTGAGGCGCTGGGCGAGGATGGTGTGGCGCTCGGCTCGGATTTCGACGGCGCGATGATGCCCGCCGAGATCAGGAATGTGACGGGCGTGCCCAAGCTGCTGCAGGCGCTGCTGGACCACGGATTCGGCGAGGACCTGGTGCGCAAGATCGCGCTCGATAACTGGCTGGGGCTGCTCGAGCGGACGCTCTAGATGCCGGGGCCGTGCCACCTATGGGGGCAACACGGCCTCTTTTGCCTCAGTAGTCGATGCGGAAGACCGAGACGCCCTGGCGGGGCAGGTGGGTGGTGAGCGTCGCCGCCCCATCAGGGGCGTCGAGCGTGCCGCTCTCCAGGTTTTCGAGCTGGCCGGCGGCTTCCAGCCGATCGAAATCGGCACCCGTCACGTCCTGCGGCGCGCCCATTTCCTGCCAGACGCGATAGGCGTTGGAATGGTCGTGATCCATGCGGAAATGGGTCAGCTTATGGTTACCGGTCCGGAGCCCCTTCAACGCGATGGTGATGTCGGCCGGATCGGTCAGCACGTCGTCGTCGTGATAGTGCCAGACGAGGACGCTGACGCCGGCTTCGTCGCGGGTGGCGACGGCGTTGATGTCGGGCTGCTCGCGGACGCCATGTTCCATGATGGTTTCGATGTCGAGCGCGTGGTCGCTCTTCGCCTCGATCCACTCGCCCTTGAGCTTGCCGAGCAGGCGGAAGCCGTTGAGCACGGCCTCGTCGACGCCATTGGTCGCGAGGTCGCGGAAGCCGTCGAACCAGTCCTGACCCTCGAACATGAAGGCCCAGGTGACGGCGCCCTCGATTTCGATGCCGGCGCGGGCCGAGAGCTCGTAGGTCCGCAGCATGCTTTCGACCGCGTAGACACCGTAGAGCGGGCCGTTGCGATAGCCGTTCTGCGGGTGCACCCGGGCCGAGCAGGCAGCGCAGCCCTCTGGATCGGATTCGCCGATCACTGTCGGCAGGTGCTTCAGCGTGGGAAATTCGGCGAGGATCGCGAGGTTGGCCTCGATGTCGCGCAACTGCTTGTGGAGGCCCATCCGGACGTGGTCCTTCCACATCACCGGATTGCCCTTGGCGTGAAAGCCGACGAAGTCGATGGGCGTGTCATTGTCGACGACATATTGCAGGAACTGGCGGAGGAAGGCCGCGGCCTTGGCGTTGTTGAAGGCGCCGCAGGTGTGCGGGCCGCCGACGCGGGCCTCGGGGATTGCCGATTTGATAGCCCGGACGCTGACGGCATAAAGCTCGCAGAACTGCTCGACGGTGCCGGTCCAGTAGAGCCCGTCCGGCTCGTTCCAGACCTCCCAGGGCCAGGACTTCACCTGGTCCATGCCATAGCGCGCGACGAGATGCAGCGCCCACTGGCGGACGAGCTCACCCCATTTGTCGAGATCATTGGAAGGGGCGGCCCAGCCCGTGGTGATCCCCGCCGGCCGGTCGGTCGGCGCCCAGGCGTGCTGATAGGGCCCCTCGGCATCGGAGAGGGCCTCGGGCGTGAAGCCGACCTGGATCAGCGGGATGTTGCCGGCCTCGATATAGCAATCGAAGATCCGGTCCATGATGGTCCAGTCGTAGACCGGATTGCCGTCGGCATCCTCGGTATAGGCGTTGGTCGACCCCCATTTGAGCGCGTGGGTGCCATCGCCAGAGGTCAGCAGGTTGTGGGTGCGGATGCGGGGCGGCTCGGGGCTGAGTTCGGTCAGCTCGCGCAGCAGCTTTCTGCCGTTGTCGGTATAGGTGTAGTTCGGCTCGTCATGGCCGAACCAGTTCCAGAGCGGGCGATAGGGGCCGCGGGTCGTCGCTGCGTCGACATCGACATGGACGTCGTAAGTCTTGGTCATCGGTGGGTCTCCTCCCAGAGGGCTGGGAGGATGCACACGCGTGCCGGCTTGTCGACATCTGAGGACGGGGCGCGGGACGAATTCTCGCGGCGCGCCCCGCGCGGTTCGGTTTACTCGGCGGCAGGTTCCTCGGCCTTGGCGGCTTTCTTCGGTGCCGCCTTCTTGGCCGGTGCCTTTTTCGCGGCAGGTTTTTTGGCCGCAGCTTTTTTCGCAGGTGCCTTCTTTTTGGCAGCGGGCTTCTTCTTGGCCCCGCCCTTGGCGACGATCAGTTCGATCGCCTGTTCCAGAGTTACGTCCTCGGGCTTCATGTCCTTGGGCAGGGTGGCGTTGACCTTGCCCTGATTGACATAGGGGCCATAGCGGCCGGCCCGGACCGAGATCGCGCCGTCGTCATGCTCGAAGGTCTTGATCGCCTCGACCGTGCGGCCACGACCGAAGCGTCCGCCACCGGCGACCTTTTCGGCGATGAGATCGACGGCACGGTTGAGGCCGACCGTGAACACTTCCTCGACGTCCGGCAGGTTGGCGTAGGTCTTGTCGTGCAGCACGAACGGTCCATAGCGGCCGATGCCGGCGGTGATCGTCATGCCGGTTTCCGGATGGTCGCCGACGACGCGTGGCAGGCTCAACAGCTGCAGCGCCTTTTCGAGGGTGAGTTCCTCGGCCTGCCAGCCCTTGGGGATGGAAGAGCGCTTGGGCTGATCGCCTTCGCCGAGCTGCACATAGGGGCCGAAGCGGCCGGTTTTCATCAACACGTCGAGACCGCTTTCGGGATCGGTGCCGAGAATGCCGTCACCAGGCGCCGCCTCGCCGGCGCCCCCCGCGGCGGCGTCGCTGAGCTGCAGCGTGTAGCGGCATTCGGGATAGTTCGAGCAGCCGATAAAGGCGCCGAATTTGCCCAGCTTGAGCGACAGTTTGCCTTCGCCGCAGCTCGGGCACTTGCGCGGATCGGAGCCGTCTTCGCGCGGCGGAAAGATGTGATCGGCGAGCAGCTCGTTCAGCGCATCGAGGACTTCGGAGACGCGCAGGTCCTTGATCTCTTCGACATGGGCGGAGAAATCCTTCCAGAAGTCGCGCAGGACCTCTTTCCAGTCGAGCTTGCCGTCGCTGATCAGATCGAGCTTTTCCTCGAGGCTGGCGGTGAAGCCGAACTCGACATAGCGGTCGAAGAAGCTGGAGAGGAAGGCGGTGACGATGCGGCCGCGATCTTCGGGGATCAGAGTGCGCTTTTCCAGCCGGACGTAATTGCGGTCCTGCAGCACGCTCATGGTGGAGGCGAAGGTCGAGGGGCGGCCGATGCCGAGCTCTTCCATCTTGCGGATGAGGCTGGCTTCCGAATAGCGCGACGGCGGCTGGGTGAAGTGCTGTTCGATCAGCGCTTCCTCGAGCTTGGGCCGGTCGCCCTCGGCCAGCGGCGGCAGCTCGCGGCTGTCGCTGTCGTCCTCGCCGTCCGGGGTCTGTTCGGTCTTGGCCTCGATGCCGTAGAGCGCGAGGAAGCCCGGGAAGGTGACGACCGAACCAACGGCGCGCAGTGTGACGTCCTTGCTGGTCGCAAAGACCGAGATGTCGGCCGTGGTGCGTTCGATCTCGGCCGAGCGCATCTGGCTCGCCAGGGTACGCTTCCAGATCAGCTCGTAGAGCCGATGCCGGTCGGCGTCGCCACGCAGCTCGTCGGGATTGCGGAACAGGTCGGTTGGGCGGATCGCCTCATGCGCTTCCTGGGCGTTCTTGGCCTTGGACTGATAGATGCGCGGCTTTTCCGGAATGTAGTCGGAGCCGTGCTCCTTGACGATGGCGCGGCGGGCCTGGTCGATCGCCTCGGGCGCCATCTGCACGCCGTCGGTTCGCATATAGGTGATGATGCCGTCTTCGTAGAGCCGCTGGGCGATCTGCATGGTTCGGCTGGGCGAAAAGCCGAGGCGCGACGACGCGTCCTGCTGCAGGCTCGAGGTGGTGAAGGGCGGGTAGGGGTTGCGCTTGGTCGGGCGCTTGTCGACATGGCTGACCGAGAAGGTGCCGGCTTCGATGGCCGCCTTCAGCGCCTCGGCTTCGGTGGCATTGGCGATGTCGAGCTTGTCGGTCTTGTTGCCATCGACGGAATAGAGCCGGGCCTCGAAGGTCTTGCCCTTTTCGGTGAGCTTGGCGCCAACCGACCAGTATTCCTGAGGCTTGAAGCGCTCGATCTCGGATTCGCGGTCGCAGACGAGGCGCAGCGCTACCGACTGCACGCGACCGGCCGAACGCGAGCCCGGCAGCTTGCGCCACAGCACCGGGGACAGGGTGAAGCCCACCAGATAGTCGAGGGCGCGGCGCGCCAGATAAGCGTCGACCAGCGGCACATCGATCTCGCGCGGATGCTGCATGGCTTCGGTGATGGCGGCCTTGGTGATTGCGTTGAACACCACCCGGCTGACCGGCTTGTCCTTGAGCAGCTTTTTCTGGCGCAGCACATCGAGCACGTGCCAGCTGATGGCTTCGCCTTCGCGATCCGGGTCAGTTGCGAGGATCAGTTCGTCAGCGTTCTTGAGCGCATTGCCGATGTCGGCAAGCCGCTTCTTGGCTGCCGTGTCGACCTGCCAGGTCATGGCAAAGTCTTCATCGGGCAGGACCGAGCCGTCCTTGGCCGGCAGATCACGCACGTGACCGAAGCTGGCCAGAACCTCGTAGTCCTTGCCGAGATAGTTGTTGATCGTCTTCGCCTTGGCGGGACTTTCAACGATGACGAGCTTCATGCCGGGTACTCTTTAAAAGCGCTTGGAAACGGCCGGCAACATGGTGAAGCGCTGCGGGGCTGTCAACGGAAAGCAAAGGGCCATTTGCCGCTTCCCCTTAGGGGAACATTTTTGTGGGAGCTCAGTAGGAGAGCGCCACAAGCTGGCCGGCGGACCATTCGATACGGCCATCGAGGTCCAGTTCGAGCAGCAGGGTCTGCACCTGTCCGATTCCCAGCCCGGTGGTGCGGATCAGGTCGTCTACGGGCGTGGGGGTGACGCTGAGGGCCTCGAGCAAGCGGCTGCGTTCGTCCTCGGTGGGTGGCGCGGTATCGAAAAAGTCGGTGTCCGGCAGCCAGTCCGATTCGAGCAGGTTGGGACGGCGCAGGCGATAGTCCTGCAGGGCATTGATGATGTCTTCCGCGCCGGTGATCAGCTGGGCGCCGTCACGGATCAGGTGGTTGGCGCCCTCCGAGCGCGGATCGAGGGGCGAGCCGGGCACGGCGAAAACCTCGCGGTTCTGCTCGACGGCCAGCCGCGCTGTGATCAGCGAGCCGGAGCGTTTGGCGGCTTCGACCACCAGCGTGCCCAGCGAAATGCCCGAGACGAGCCGGTTGCGGCGCGGGAAATCCTGGGCGCGGGGTTCCCAGCCGAGCGGCATCTCGGTTAGCAACATGCCGCCGTGTTCGATGATCGCGTTGGCGAGCGGCACATTTTCGTTGGGATAGATGTGATCGAGGCCGCCGGCCAGCACTGCAAGCGTGCCGGTGCGCAGCGCGGCACTGTGCGCCGCGGCGTCGATGCCCCTAGCGAGGCCGGAGACGATGGTGTAGCCGGTATCGCCGAGGTCGGACGCGAGGATGCCAGTCATTTTCTGCCCGGCGCTTGAGGCATTGCGGGCGCCGACGATCGAAACGGTGCGTTCGAGACTGAGTCGGGTGCCGCTGCCGATGACCGAGACCAGCGGTGGCGCGCCCCCGATATATTGCAGCAAGGGTGGGTAGTCGGCTTCGCCCATGGCAACGAGACGGCCCCCCAGCTTTTCGATGCCGGCCAGCTCGTCCTCGGCTTGGGCGATCGAGGGGATGCGGGGGCTGCGGCCGGCCTTGCGGGCAAGCTCGGGCAGCGCGGCGATGGCGGCCTCGGCCGAGCCCTCGCGATTGAGCAGCTGCCGGAAGGTCTGGGGGCCGACATTGGGGGTGCGGATCAGGCGGAGCCAGGCGATCCGTTGGGTGGGTGTGAGCAGGATTGCCCCTTTGCCCATGTCAGCCGGCCTTGGGTTTTTCCGAGCCGATTTTCGGCTCCGTTCCATCCCACAGGCGCCTGATATTGGCCCAGTGCTTGTAGTAGACGAATAGCGTGATCAGCCCGCAGGCCGCCGCCATCGGCAGGCCATCGCGATCGAACACCAGGCCGTTGAGGCCATAGGCGAAGATCGGGGCGGTAGCTGCGGCGGTAAGCGCCGCGAGCGAGGAATATTTGCGGGCCAAGGCGATCACCAGCCAGGTGCCGCAGAAGGCCAGCCCGACCGGCCAGGACCAGGCAAGCAGGATGCCGATATAGGTCGCGACCCCCTTGCCGCCCTTGAAGCCGAGCCAGACCGGGAAGATGTGCCCAAAAAAGGCACCGATGCCGGCGCCGAAGATGATGAACTGATCGGCGAGGAGGGTTTCGGCGCCGGGGCTCGAGATGAGGAACCAGCGCGCGATCAGCACCGGCACGATGCCTTTGCCGACATCGAGCAGCACAGTGGCCAGCGCCAGCCAGCGATTGCCGGTGCGCAGCACGTTGGTGGCGCCGATATTGCCCGAGCCGATGGCGCGGATATCGCCCATACCGGCAGCGCGGGTCAGCAGCAGGCCGAAGGGGATGGACCCCAGCAGATATCCAAGGACCGTCGCGATCAGGAAATTCATGCGGTTGCGCCCTCCACCGTATCAGCATGGCTGAAGACCGGGCGGCCCGCAACGAATGTGTGCATCACCGCGCCCTGCAAGCGTGCGCCCTCGAAGGCGGAATTGCGCGAGCGGGACCGGAAACTGCTTTCCTGCACCACCCACGGATAGTCGGGATCGATGAGGATCAGGTCGGCGGGCGCGCCCTTTGCGATGCGGCCGCTCTCAAGCCCGAGGATTTCGGCGGGCCGGCTTGTCATGGCGCGCAGCAGGGTCATCAGCGGCACATCGCCAGAATGCACGAGGCGCAGCGCGGCAGCCAGCATGGTTTCGAGCCCGATCGCCCCGTCGGACGCTTCGGCGAAGGGCTGGCGCTTCACTTCCGCATCCTGCGGATCATGGGCCGAATGAATGACGTCGATGGCGCCGGAATTGAGCCCAGCGATCACCGCCTGGCGATCATCCTCGGAGCGCAGCGGCGGCGACAGCCGGAAGAAGGTCCGGTAGGGGGCAACGTCGTTTTCGTTGAGCGACAGGTTGTTGATCGAGATCCCCGCCGAGACGTGCGGCAGCTTCTGGCGCGCTTCGGTCAGCAGATCGACTGACAGGCCGGTCGAGACCTGCGCGGCGTGATAGCGGGCGCCGGTGAGGGCTGCCAGTTGCAGATCGCGGGCCAACGGGATGGTCTCGGCTTCGACCGGAATGCCCTTGAGACCGGAGACTGTGGCGAGCGTGCCTTCATTCATCACACCGTCGGCGATCAGACTGCGCTCGGCGACATGGTGCATGACCACCATATCGAAATTGCGCGCATAGGTGAGCAGCGCGCGCATCATGCCGGCGGACTGGATCGAGTTGCGGCCATCGGTGAGCGCGACTGCGCCGGCTTCACGAAGCAGGCCGAACTCGGTGATTTCCTCGCCCTTGAGGCCGCGGGTCAGCGCTGCGGAGGGCAGGATGTTGACGGGCGCTTCGGTGGCGCCGCGACGCAGCAGGTAGTCGACCAGCGCGCCATCGTCGATCACCGGCGTGGTGTCGGGCATGAGGACGAAACTGGTGACGCCGCCGGCGGCGGCCGCGGCGCCCGCCGTGGTCAGGGTCTCGCGATATTCATGACCGGGTTCGCCGGTGAAGACGCGCATGTCGATGAGGCCCGGTGCGAGGACCATGCCTCGCGCATCGCGGGTTTCGGCATTCTCGGGCGCGCCGGGCGCGGCGCCATCGACGACATCGGTGATCCGGCCGTCTTTGATCAGAACCGAGCCCTTGGCATCGCGACTGCTGGCCGGGTCGACGATGCGCGCATTGGTAATGACGAGGTTGCCGGTCATGACGACGCCTCCGCCAGCAGCGCATCGAGCACTGCCATGCGCACCGCGACCCCCATCTCGACCTGTTCGGTGATGACCGAGCGTGGACCGTCCGCGGTGGCGGGGTCAATTTCGACGCCGCGGTTCATCGGGCCCGGGTGCATGACGATCGCATCCGGCTTGGCGACGGAGAGCTTTTCCTCGTCGAGGCCGTAGAAGCGATAGTACTCGCGCACCGAGGGGATCATGCGGCCGCTGGCGCGCTCGTGCTGCAGGCGCAGCATCATCACCACGTCGGCGCCTTCGAGGCCGGTGCGCATGTCGGTATGCACCTCGCTCACCAGCGCCTCGATACCGCGGGGCAGCAGGGTGCGGGGGGCGACGACGCGGGTGCGGACCTGCAGGGCGCCGAGCAGCAGCAGATTGGAGCGGGCAACGCGCGAGTTGGCGATATCACCGCAGATGGCGACGGTCAGCCCGGCGAGGTCGCCCTTGTGCTGGCGGATGGTGAGGGCGTCGAGCAGCGCCTGGGTCGGGTGTTCATGCGCGCCGTCGCCGGCGTTGATGACAGCGCATCCGACCTTTTGGCTCAGCAGTTCCACCGCGCCGGAGGCGGCATGGCGCACGACGATCACGTCGGGCTGCATGGCGTTGAGCGTGGTGGCGGTGTCGATCAGCGTTTCACCCTTCGAAATCGACGAGGTGCGTACCGACATGTTGGTGACCTGGGCCCCCAGCCGCTTGCCGGCGATCTCGAAGCTCGACTGCGTGCGCGTCGAAGGTTCGAAGAACAGGTTGATCTGGGTTTTTCCCGCCAGCGTCGGCAGGATTTTCCGCTGCTGGCGCGAGACCGGGATCATCGCTTCGGCCCGGTCGAGCAAGTCGACGATATCATAGGGGCTGAGCTGGGAAATGCCGAGAAGATGGCGATGGGGAAAAGGCGGGCGCGCGGCGCTTTGGCCGCCTGCGTCAAGTGCTGGCGTGTTCAATGCCATCCTGCTCCGATCCGAATTTTGGCGGGTCTATCGCAGGGGGGCGCAGACCGCAAGGTCAGGGGGCGACTATCCCCCGGCGCAGGCGCTCGAGAGCTCCCTGCAGAATGTAGCTGGCGGCGAGCTTGTCGACCACCTCGGCGCGCTTGTTGCGCCGCATGTCGGCCTCGATCAGCGTGCGGGTGACCGCCGAGGTCGACAGGCGCTCGTCCCAGAAGACGATGGGGATTTCGATCTTGGCCGCGAGGTTGCGGGCGAAGGCGCGAGTCGACTGCACACGCGGGCCCTCGCTGCCATCCATATTGAGCGGCAGGCCGATGACGATGCCGACTGCGGCGTTTTCTGCAATCAGCTCAAGCAGGCGCTCGGCATCTAGGGTGAATTTCTGGCGCTTGATGGTTTCGAGCGGCGTCGCCGAATAGCGCATGCCATCGGAAGTCGCGACGCCGATGGTTTTCGTGCCGAGGTCCAGCCCGAGCAATTTGCCGGTCGGGGGCAGGGCGGAGAGATCATCGGTCACGGCTGGCCCCTTGCATCCATTCCATGGTTGGCTACCTGTGGCGGGAGCAAACCACAAGGCGCAAGATGAAACTCACCTGGTTCGGCGGCACGACGCTGCGCATTCATACCGGCGGCAAGATATTGGTGGTGGATCCGGCGGCACCCGCGGGCGTCGACCCCGATGAACTGGTGTCCGGCGCGGATGTGACCTTCGCGTTGGGCGAGGCCGGCGAGGCGGTCGATCCGGTGCTGTGGCAGCCGCGCCGGCAGGCGGCGATGCTGGATGCGGAGGATCTGCCCGAAGTGGTGGTGCATGGACTGGCCGAAGGCGGGGCGCTGATTGCGGCTGCGGGCGAACCACCGCTGCTGTTGCTGCATCATCCGCTGCCCAAGGCCGGACGCTGGACGCGCGATGCGGTGGTTGTGGTGCTGGGTGACGATGCGCCGGCTCTCGCCGCGGCGGCACTGGAGAGCCTCGCGCCCAAGCTGATTGCCATCGCGGCGCCCGAAGCGGTTGCCGATGCCTGTTTCGCAGCGCTCGGTACGCAGCTGGGCGGTACCGGCATGGTGGCGCTCGAGGCGGGATTGGCCGTCGAGCTCTGAGTGTCGCTTTTCATTTTGCCTTGTGGCGCGGCATTGGTAGAACGCGCACGAAACAGCTTTCGGAGTTTTGCCCATGTCCGTCGACGCCGCCACGGTGAAGCGTATCGCCCGTCTTGCGCGCATCCGCATCGAAGACGATGAAGTCGAGCGCTATAGCGGTGAGCTGAACACCATCCTGGGCTTCGTCGAACAGCTCAACGAGGTTGACGTGACCGATGTCGAGCCGATGACCTCGGTGACGCCGATGACTCTGCGCCGCCGCGAAGACAAGGTGACGGACGGCGGCTATGCCGACAAGATCGTCGCCAATGCGCCGCTGGCCGAAGACAATTTCTTCATGGTGCCGAAGGTCGTGGAGTAGGCCCGATGGCTGTCACGCTGGGCATCGAGACGCCGCTGCAGGACGATGTGCGCGATCTGGTGAAACGGCTCAACGCGCATCTGATGCCGCTGTCGCCGCCGGAATTCCAGTTCCAGATGACCGTCGAGCAGATGGCCGATGACGCGACAACGCTGTTTGTGGCCCGTGACGAAACGGGCCAGGCCATCGGCATGGGTGCGCTGAAGGTCGAGAACGCCGAGATGGGCGAGGTGAAACGCATGTTCACCGTGCCGGAAGTGCGCGGCAAGCGCGTCGGCTCGACCCTGCTGCAGGCTATCGAGGCGCTGGCGCGGGACAAGGGCCTCACCGTGCTGATGCTCGAAACCGGCAGCGAAGCGATCATGCCGGAAGCGCATCGGCTCTATCGCCGTGGTGGCTTCACGCCGCGCGGACCGTTTCTCGATTATCCCGACAGTGCGTGGTCGGCGTTCTACGAGAAGCAGCTTTGAACCTCCCGGACCGGTTGCGGGACATCGTTCCGCGCGATACCAACGGGCACATTTCCTCGAGCCTGAGCGAGCACACGCTTTGACCGATCTCACCCGCCTCACCCTTGCCGCAGCCCGCGATGGGCTGAAGCAGAAGTCCTTTTCGTCGGCCGAGCTGACCGCTGCCTATCTGAAGGCGATCGAGGCGGCCAACCCAAGCCTCAATGCCTATGTCGCCGTCAGTGCTGACGAGGCGCACGCGATGGCCAAGCAGTCCGACGCCAAGCTCGCGGCGGGCGAGGGCGGTCCGCTCGAAGGCGTGCCGTTGGGCATCAAGGATCTGTTCGCCACCAAGGGCGTCCACACCCAGGCGGCGAGCCATATCCTCGACAGCTTCAAGCCGGAATACGAGTCGACGGTCACCTCGCAGCTGTGGCGCGACGGCGCGGTGATGCTGGGCAAGCTCAACATGGACGAGTTCGCCATGGGCTCGTCCAACGAGACGTCCTATTATGGCCCGGTGATCAACCCTTGGCGGGCCGACAATTCCAACGCGCAGCTGGTGCCGGGCGGTTCGTCCGGCGGCTCTGCGTCGGCGGTGTCTGCCTGGCTGTGCGCGGGGGCGACGGCGACCGATACGGGTGGTTCGATTCGCCAGCCGGCGGCATTGACGGGCACGGTCGGCGTGAAGCCGACCTATGGCCGCTGCTCGCGCTGGGGCATTGTGGCGTTCGCCTCCTCGCTCGACCAGGCCGGGCCGATCGCCCGTACGGTCGAGGACTCGGCGATCATGCTGGGGTCGATGGCCGGGTTCGACCCAAAGGATTCGACCAGCGCCGAGCTGGCCGTGCCGGATTTCGCGGCGGCCGTGGAGCGGGGCGTCAAAGGTCTGGTGATCGGTATTCCGCGTGAATATCGCATGGACGGCATGCCGGAGGAGATAGAGCAGCTCTGGCAGCAGGGTATCGCCTGGCTGAAGGCCGAGGGCGCCGAGGTGCGCGACATCACGCTGCCTCATACGAAATACGCGCTGCCGGCCTATTACATCGTGGCGCCGGCGGAAGCCTCGTCGAACCTCGCGCGCTATGACGGCGTGAAATTCGGTCTGCGTGATACCGGCAAGGACATCACGGACCTCTACAACCTCAGCCGGGCCGAAGGCTTCGGGCGCGAGGTGAAGCGGCGCGTGATGATCGGCACCTATGTGCTGTCGGCGGGCTATTATGATGCCTATTACGTCCGCGCTCAGAAGGTTCGCACGCTGATCAAGCGCGACTTCGAGACCGTGTTCAACGACGGCGTCGACGCGATCCTGACGCCGGCGACGCCATCGGCCGCCTTCGGCGTGGGTGATGAGGATATGAAAGCCGATCCGGTGAAGATGTACCTCAACGACGTCTTCACGGTGACGGTGAACATGGCCGGGTTGCCGGGAATTGCCGTGCCGGCGGGCAAGGACTCGGCCGGCCTGCCGCTCGGATTGCAGCTGATCGGCAAGCCGTTCGACGAGGAAACGCTGTTCGCGGCAGGCCGCGTGCTGGAGCGCAGCGCCGGCATCGACTTCGCGCCGACGCCCTGGTGGTGAGCCGCACGCGCGTGTCACAAGCCTTGATCCATCCGGCAATCCGCTCTATTTGCCGGCAATGCACAAATTGAAGGTGATAGTGACGCGTCCCACGGCTGCGTCCGGGCCACAGGGAGTTTCGTCTATGTCCGCCGACATCTTCACCTCGGAAGATTGGTCACAGCCGCCGCGCGATATGTCCAAGCCGCTGCAGGCGATGTGGTGGATTCGCAAGGGTTCGTTCCGGGTCGGCCCCGAATGGGAAGAAGCCCATGGCATCTGCCAGGCCATGGAAGGCGTCGCAGAATTCGACTGGGTGCACGCGCTGCTGCACTGGATCGAAGCCGACATGGGCAATGCCGATTACTGGTATCGCCGGTCCGGCAAGCGCCGCTCGGCGCCGAACGTCAAGGCCGAGTGGGAGCATATCGCCCGCGAACTGAGCGGCGTGACCCAGCACTGAGCCTCAGGGCTCTAGCCTGTACACCGACACATGCGACCGGGACTCGGCAGTGAAGGCGCTGCCGGTCCAGTCGGCGTGCCGGCTTTCGAGCGCGAAACCGGCCAATTGTCCCATCAAGTCCAGCTCCGATGGCCACACGTAGCGGTGTGGTGAGCGAAAGAGCTCTGCCGTCCGGCTGTCCTCGGCGAAGCGGAAGTGGTGCGAGACGACGATCTGGTCCATCGTGTCGATGGTATCGAGGCCGATGTAGCCGGGCTCGGCCGCAAAGACCGTGGCCTCTTGCCCCGGCGGCAGGCTGCGCAGATCCGGCACCCAGTTCTCGACGACGAAACATCCACCCGGTTCGAGGTGGCGCGCCGCGTTTTCGAAGGTCGCGACCTGTTCGGCCTGGCTCAGCACGTTCGAAATGCCATTGTAGACCAGAAAGACGAGACCGAACCGGCCGGAAACCGTCGTTTTCGACATGTCCCCGATGGCAACAGGCAGCTCGTCGGCGTCGATCTTTTCATGCAGCCGGTCGGTCATGGCTTGGGAGATCTCGATGCCGCTGACCGGCACGCCGCGCTCGCGTAACGGAATGGCGACGCGTCCGGTGCCAATGGCGAACTCGAGCGCCGGCCGCCCGGCGGCCAGTTCCGCCAGGCGGTCAACGGTGCTTTTGAGAAGGTCGTCAGCAAACATGCCGCGGCCGGGGGTGTCGTAGGTCCGGGCGGCGTCCGCATCCCAGATGTCGGCATGGGTGAGGTTGGGCATTGGGTTCTGGTCTTTCATCGGTTGTCATATTCGCTGCGAACCAGTTCGAGGCCGCGGCGGGTGATGAGGTAGGGGCCACCCTGGCGGGAGGCGATGGCCTTGCGACGCCGGAGTTTGTGAAACAGGCGCAGGTCGAGCCCATGCATCAGCCACCCGTCGCGGGTGAAGCACTGCACGGCGTCGAGCTTGCCGGCGTCGTTGCGGATGGGTTGAATGGCGCCACCTTGCGCCAGAGCGTGCAGCACGCGCTGCTCGGAACGGGAAATGTCCAATTTCGTGAGACCTGGGATCGGCGCCCGTGCCACTCGGCAGCCGGCGCCAGACAGCATCATGCGCGCACCGGCTATCGCTCGGCGCCCGACGGGTGTGTCCGACCAGTCGCAAAGGCGACTAGGTCCTCAAGGTCTCCACGACAATCAGCATCTGTTCCCCCAAAGTCAGACCCGCCGCGCCGGGGTTGGCGCGACGGTGAAAACTAAGCGGAGCCGCTCGAAGGTAACAAGCGGCTAGGGTAGCTTCAGATGGATCAGCCCGGCATCTGTGGCGGGGCGAACACAATATAGGGCGTCGTCGGCATTTCGCCGGGCGGCACCGATTCAGGGGTCGGGTCGCCGGGCTCGCCGAGCGACTTGATGTACATATACAGCGAGCGCATCTCGGCCTCGGTGAAGGCATGGACGTTGAACCACGGCATGGGCGGGCCCGCCTGGAAGGTGCTGAGGTACTCGACCCAGCTGTCCTCGTCATACTGCGTTGCGGTGATCCTGAGGTTCTTGGCATAGGTCGTGCCCCAGGGGCCCTGATAGCCGACCGGGCTCCCGGTGAGCGCCGCAGCGGGATCGATTTCGCCGCCGGTTTCGGCATAGTTCACCGTGTGGCAATCGTGGCAGCCGCCGACGACGGCGATCCGTGCGCCCATGTCGACCGTTGGTTTGACGTCTTCGGCGTAGGCTGTGCCAGCGATAAGGCCGGCGGCAGCAAACAAGGCAAAGCGCAGCATGTGAGTCCTCCCGTCGCGTAAAGGCCGTTCCTCCCGGCCAAGGCGCTTATACCACCTGCGACAGGACGTCGCATCCAAATTTTGCGCCGAAATCAGGCGCGTGGCGATTTCCGGGGGGAGATCCGGTGCGTGAGGATGAGGGTGCCGGTGACCATGTACCAAAGGTTCTGCGGCCAGGCGGTGATGCGTTCGGCAAGGCCACGGCCAATCTCGATCTGCTGGCTGACAGCGAGGGCGTAGAGCACGAAACCCGTGATGCAGAGCAGGGCGCTGGCGATCGAATAGAGCGCAAAGCCGCGGCTGGACCGCCACATCACGGTGCCGAGCAGGGCGATGCCACCGCAGGACACCAGCAGTGCGAGGATGGCGCCCACGACATGCGGGGCTTCATTCTCGTTGACCGGAAAAAGACCCACGATCATGCAACCGAGACCGCCGCCGACTGCGATGATCCACAGGGCGATGGTGGTCCTGCCGCTGCGCGGCCAGAACTGCCGGGTCAGCCAGACACCGAGAACGACCAGCACTCCATTGATGAAGATGCCGGCATTGAACACCAGGTGCAGCGGCGAACAGGTGAGAACGCCGCTGGCCGGGTTGATGCGATCGCAACGCGTGACGCCGAGATTGCTGATGTCCTCGAGCAGCAAGGAATAGTCCGTGAAGGCGGACTGGGCGATGAACTGGGCAATGAAGAACTCGACGGTGAGCACCCAGAACAGGGCACCCAGACGGGTTTGATTCGATATCTGGCGGGACATGGATACCTCGGGAAACAGTGCATCGGAGCGCGTCTGGTGCCTCTCGTGCCGAAGCAGACTAGCGCTCGCGACGGTTGAAATCGAGGCGAGGCCAGTGCACACCAGAGGCGCATTTCAATCAGCCAGCCGAGTTGCCCCGTGACCAAGCCGCCCGCCGAATGCATGTCCAAGGAGGATGTGCGCGTTGAAATCGACCGGATCGACAAGGCGCTGCTGGCCCTGCTCGCCGAGCGGCACGGCTATGTCACCCGCATGGCCGAGATCAAGACCGACGCGCATGAGGCCTATGATCCCGCACGGATCGCAGCCATCATCGAGCGGCAGCGCAAGCGCGCCGAAGAGCTGGATCTCGACGAGGATCAGGCCGAACTGATCTGGCGCACATTGATCGACTGGAATGTGAACTACGAAAAAGGCATTATCGCCGCGCGCAAGCGTCACGGCTAAGATCGGTCGTTCCGCGCTGCTGGAGTGAAGCGATGCAGTCGACCGTCGTGACCATTCGTCAGGCCCAGGCCAGTGAAGCCGAACGGCTGGCCGAGATTGCCTATCTCGCCTGGGATCGCGATCTGCGCCCGTTTCTGGCTGGTGAACAGGCCAGCCAAAAGGGCGAAAAGCGCCGGTTAAACATCGCGGTACACGAATTGCTGGCGCGCACGATTGTTGCCGAGATCGATGATGTGCCGGTTGGCTGGTGCGCCCGGGCGCGGACCAGAGCCTATATTCCGTATCTGTTCGTCACGCCGGTGCTGCAGAATCAGGGCATCGGCTCACTGCTGCTGCGGCGCATGGAATCGCTGCTGGAGCTGGAGGGCGCCGAGACGGTGCAGCTCGATACGCTGTCCGATAATGTGCGCACGGTGAACTTTTATCAGCATCAGGGCTATCGCATCCTGGCGCTGAAGCGCGAGGGCACAAGCCGCCGCGACCCACAGATCAATGTGCGGCTGGAAAAGCGGTTGAGCCCGTTTTACGGGCAGGTCGACGACCACTAGCCCGTTCCCGGCTCAGCTTCTGTCGCTGAGCGATCAAAAGCGCTTCGCTGGGACGAGATTCGCGGCGCGCGGCGCATCGAAAGCCTTTCCCCGTGCTGGGGAATTGTCATAGACAGAACCAAACCGAAATCGAACTGCCGGGACAGCATGAGCCTCATCGACACCCGTACCCCGAACCCCAAGCATTTCATCAAGGGCGCAACCGGCGACTGGGAAATCGTCATCGGCATGGAAGTGCATGCGCAGGTGACGTCGGACAGCAAGCTGTTCTCGGGCTCGTCGACCGCGTTCGGCGCGCCGCCGAACTCCAATGTGAGCTTTGTCGACGCGGCGATGCCCGGCATGCTGCCGGTGATCAACGATGAATGCGTGCGCCAGGCCGTGCGAACGGGGCTGGGGCTGAAGGCGCAGATCAACAAGCGGTCGATCTTCGATCGCAAGAACTATTTCTATCCCGACCAGCCGCCCGGCTATCAGATCTCGCAGTACAAGGATCCCATCGTCGGCGAGGGCGTGGTGATGCTCGATGTCGACGGGGAACAGGTCGAGATCGGGATCGAACGGCTGCATCTCGAAACCGATGCGGGCAAGCTGATCCACGATCAGCATCCGTCGATGAGCTTTGTCGATCTCAATCGGGCCGGCGTGGCGCTGATGGAGATCGTCTCCAAGCCCGATCTGCGCTCGTCCGAGGAGGCCAAGGTCTATCTGGCGAAGCTGCGGACCATCCTGCGCTATCTCGGCACCTGCGACGGCAACATGGAGCAGGGCTCGATGCGTGCCGACATCAATGTGTCGGTGCGGGCGCCGGGGGGTGAATTCGGCACGCGCTGCGAGATCAAGAACGTCAATTCCATCCGCTTTGCCGGGCAGGCGATCGAATTCGAGGCGCGCCGCCAGATCGACATTCTGGAGGATGGCGGCGCGGTCGAGCAGGAAACGCGGCTTTATGATCCCAAGACCGGCGAGACGCGGTCGATGCGCTCCAAGGAAGACGCCCAGGACTACCGCTATTTCCCGGAGCCGGACCTGCTGCCGCTGGAGTTCGACCAGGCCTTCATCGATGCGCTGGCCGCCGAATTGCCGGAACTGCCGGACGACAAGCAGGCGCGGTTCATCGCCGACTATGGCGTGACGCCCTATGACGCGATGGTGCTGACGCTGGAGCGCGAGACGGCCGACTACTACGAGGCCTGCGTGACCTTCGGCGGCAAGACCCGCGACGGCAAGGCCGTGGCCAACCTCGTGAATGGCGACATCGCCGCCTATGCGAATTCGCAGGGGCTGAGCGTTTGGGAATCCAGCATCCAGCCGAGCCAGGTGGCGGGGATCGTCGATCTGGTCGCGGCGGAGGTGATTTCGTCAAAGCTCGCCAAGGACCTGCTGCAGATCATCATTGCCGAGGAGCCAGAAGGCGACCCGGCCGAGATCGTCGAGCGGCGGGGCATGAAGCAGGTCACCGATCTCGGTGCCATCGAGAAGGTGGTGGACGAGATCATCGCCGCCAACCCCGACCAGGTGGCCAAGGTGCAGGCCAAGCCGACGATGATCGGCTGGTTCGTAGGCCAGGTGATGAAATCCTCGGGTGGCAAGGCCAATCCGAAGGCGGTGAACGACCTGCTGAAGAGCAAGCTGGGGCTGGAATAGCTTCCTCAGGCCGACCTGATAATAGATCGAAGCATCGGCACAGGCTGACATGGTCGGCGGTGCCTTGCCCGGCCTGTTGGCGCGAGCAGAGCAAAAAGGCATGCCGCCGGTTCTCTTGCGCGCCCGACCGCCTCTGATTCTGACCTAGCCCGAACAATTTCCATAAAGCTGCAGCGGCGCGCCTAAGCGGACGTTCATCCCCGACCTTCAGATTAAGTTCGAATGGTGACGTTATTGTCAGCGCCTATGCGGCGGATACGTCATCGGAACGGGTGGCCGCGATGGCCGAAGGATGGAGATTTCGATGAGACGCGCTTTTGCCATTTCGGCGACGCTAATGATGTTCGCGGCAAGCCCGGCCCTTGCAGCGACAACTGGCGAGGTGCTCGCCCAGCAATATGCCGACGACGGCTACAGCAATATCTCGATGCGCGAGTCGGGCGGCTACGCCAAGATCGAGGCATTCCGGGACGGCGAGAAGGTCGAGGCGATCTATTCGCTCGAAAGCGGCGAACTGGTGAAGATCGAAATCGCCCGCTCGTCGCGCTACTCCAGTACGTCGGGTTCGGACAATGATGATAACGACGACGGTGACGACGATCGGGACGATGTGCGCGGGTCAGACGATGATGATGATGACCGTGACGATGAAGACGATGACCACGGCGATCGCAGCAGCGACCGGGATGACGACGATCGCGACGATGATCGGGATGACGACGATGATCGGGATGACGATGATGACGACGATGATGATCGCGATGATGATGATGATGATGACGGGGACGACGACTGATCGTCGTCCAGCCACGGTTCGTTCAGCAGGTCAGCAGGCTTTCGGCTCAAGCCGCGCGTTGCGGCTTGGGACCGACGTAGACTGACTGCGGACGGATCAGGCGCCCGGTCAGCGCCTGTTCCCGGGCATGGGCGATCCAGCCGCCGATGCGGCCGGCCGCGAAGACGGCGGTGAACACGTCGCGCGGAAAGCCCAGCGCCTCGAGGAGCAGCGCCGTATAGAACTCCACATTGGTTTCCAGCTTTCGGTCCGGCTTATGCCGCACCAGCGCGGCGAGCGCGGCACGTTCGATCGCCTCGGCCAATGCAAGCCGTGCGTTAACGCCGCCACCTGCCTTCAGCTGCGCCAGCGCGCCGGCCAGCGCATCGGCGCGTGGGTCGCGCGCCCGGTAGATGCGATGGCCAAAGCCCATCAGGCGCGCGCCGGACTGCAGTTCAGTCTGGATCCAGGTCTCGGCTGCCTCGGGCGTTCTGATCGCGTCGAGCATGTCGAGCACCGGGCCGGGGGCGCCGCCGTGCAGGGGGCCCTTCAGAGCGCCGAGCGCAGCGAGCACGGAGGAACCTAGCCCCGCGCCAGTGGAGGCGACAACGCGCGCCGTGAAGGTGGAGGCGTTGAGTCCATGGTCGATGACTGTCACCAGATAGGTGTCGAGACCGGCCGTTTCGGCGGCCGATGGTTGGCGTCCCGAGGTCATGCGCAGCATGTCCGCGGCGTGACCAAGTGCGGGATCCGGTGCTAGAGGCTGATCGCCGGCCTTGAGCCGGAGTAGGGCCGACAGGACGACCGCGGGTCCGGCCGTGAGACGCAGCGCCGAGTCGAGACTGTCGTCGTCGGTCAGACGGGCTAGCAGGGCGCGCATGCCGTCGAACAGCGGCAGCGCTGCGGCTGAGGCGAACTCGGTGGCAAGAGCAGCGAAGACGGCTGCGCGTGACGCCCCAAGGGCAGGCTGAAGCTGATCCTTCATAGCGGGAAACATGTCGGCCCAGAGGCGCGTCAGCACGTGTTCGAAGCTCAGCTTGCCGGCGATGGCATCGAGCGGCAGGCCGCGGATCACCAGCCGGCCGGCGAGACCATCGACATCCGACAGCACCGTCTCGGCGGCGACGACGTTTTCCAATCCATTGCTCATTTCAGCACCTCACTGTTTGCGAGGCGAATATCGGCGGGTTATCATTGACGTCAATCTTGATGATATCGATCAACGTGAGACGTCAATGTGGCTCACCGCCCGTGAAGCACTGGCCCGGCTGGGCAGCAAGCCGCAGTCGCTCTATGCCAGTGTCAGCCGTGGCCGTATCCGCGCGCGGCCGGACCCGGCAGACCAACGCCGCAGCCTCTACAGTGCCGAGGATGTCGAGCGCTTGGCGAAGCGCGCCCGGGGGCGGCGCAGCAGTTCGGCGGTGGCGGCCGAAACGATCAGCTGGGGCGAGCCGGTGCTGGCGACGGCGATCACCACTATCGCCGGCGGGCGGCTCTACTACCGCGGTCAGGACGCTGCCGTTCTGGCGGAACGCATGTCGTTTGAGGATCTGGCGGTACTGTTGCTCGGTGCGCTTGATGCCCCGGCGCCGCAGCCTGAAGAGACCGGCTCGGTGCTGGAGCGGGTGGCACAGCTGGCGGGGCGCATGCCGGCGTGCGCCGGCCGCCCGGCGGTGGCGTTGCGCTCGGATGCGGAGACCGTGTTGGCGACCATTTGCACTGGCTTTGCGGGGGAAGAGACGGCGCCGGTCCATGCGCGCCTCGCCGCGCGCTGGGCGCGTCCGGCTGCGGCCGATATCGTGCGCCGCGCGCTCGTGCTGCTCGCGGACCATGAACTCAATGCCTCGACCTTTGCGGCGCGGGTGGCGGTTTCGACCGGAGCCTCTCTGGCGGCAGGAGCGCTCGCCGGGCTCGCAACACTGAGTGGGCCCCGGCATGGCGGCGCGGCTGCGGAAGTGCGGGTGCTGGCGGAAGACATCGGCGGCCTGGGGGACGATGCTGCCGAGGCAGGCCTCCGTGATTGGCTCGGCGAGGGGCGTGGCGTGCCCGGATTCGGGCACCAGCTCTATCCGCAGGGCGATGTGCGGGCGCAGGCGTTGCTATCCCACATTGCGTTACCGGATAGTTACGAATCGCTCGCCCGCGCCGCCTTTGAAGTGACGGGCGAACTGCCCAATATCGACTTTGCGCTCGCAGCGCTGCAGACGGTTTTTGACTTGCCGAGCGAGGCGCCGCAGACGCTGTTTGCGCTGGGGCGCAGCGTCGGCTGGCTGGCGCATATGCTCGAACAGGCGACGAAGGGCGACCTGATCCGTCCGCGGGCGCGCTACGTCGGCCCGCCGCCCGCCATCAGGTAGCGCAGAAGTGCCTCGCCCATACGCCCACCGGCCACCTCGTCATAGGCACGGAGCATCGGTCCGGTGTTGAGCTCGAGAAAGACGAGGTCGCCGCCTAGCGGATCCGTCTTCATGTCGATGGCGCAGAAATCGCAGCAGAGGTCATCGGTCATTTCCCGCAGGCGGTCGAGCAGTCCGGCCGGCAAGGTTGTCGCCGGCAGTTCGGTGATGCGCATCTTCGGATCGAGCCGGGAGTCGAGTGTTTCGGACGCGATGTCGAAGACGAAGAACGCCGGGCCGGCGCGATAGATGCGGCGTTCGGGATAGGCCAGTTTCGGCTGGACGATGGCCGGATGCGGCGCCGTACCGTCGAGCCAGTCGGTTCCGGCGATCGCCTGCGGTGCGTCGACCACATAGCTGCCGCCGGCGACCGGCTTGGCAATGGACCGGTCGGCCGGCCTGAACTTCGCGATCTCGGCTTCCACATTGCTGACGAGTGTTGGCGGGACCTCAAGGCCGGCTGCACGGGCCCGGCCCAGCATCCAGGGTTTGCTTGCGGTCTGTGGGTGGATCTCGGCGTTGAGCGTGAAGACATCCGCCGCAGCGCACCAGGCGTCGACGGCGGCATACCAGGCCGACGCGCCGGCCAACAGTTCCTGCCTGCCGGTCTGCAGCGCGGTGAAAACGTCGTAGCGGATAAAGCAGGCTCGGCAGTCGAGTGCTGCACCGTCGAGCTGGGCGACGCCGTCCTCAAGGTTCCACGAGAAGGCCGGCGAATGCGTCTCGTCGATCATCAGGGTCCGGCAGGGCAGGCCGATTCGGGCAGCGATGTCGGCCAGCCAGGGCAGGTTGGTGTCGCGCCGCCCGCCGGCGATGAGGAGGTCAGACACCGCTCAGCGTCGGCCGAAGGGCAGGGCGTGCATGCGGAAGAAGTCGGGCGGCGGCGGATCGGTGAAGCCATTGTTGCCAAAGCCGAGGCCAAAGTCGCCCGGCGGCGGCTTCTCGGTCAGCGGCGGCTTTTCCGGGACTGGCGGCTTGAAGTAGTCGAGCCTTGGGTCCGTGGTGTCGAGCCTTGGGCTAGTCGTGTCGAAGGGCGGCGGTCTCACTTGGTCGAGGATCGGATTGGTGACGTCATGTGGCGGCAACTTGCCGACGTCCGCGCGCATTTCGACCGGTATGGAAAGGGGCGGCGTCTCGCCCCACTGATGTGGCCAGGTGCCTTCCTCGCCAATTGCGAGGGTCTTGACGTCCTCGCCGACCCACAAGGTCGGGGAACGGACACCGACATCACTCAGTGTGCGGGAGAAGGCGGGATGGTTCTGGAAGTCCGGTGGCGGCACGGTCGGGCGATTGCCGAATGTTGCCTCCTCGATCTGCGCGTCCGGAATGGGCGGCGGGGCCAACAGTTTCGTGACGGTGTTCGTGCGGGAGTGCACGGCGACACCGATGATCTTTTCGACGTCCCTGGTCCAGACCTCGTCGATCATCACAGGGGAAAGGACCTGTATGACGATGCCATCGGGCGGATCGCCCACGATTTCGAAGTCCATGATGCCGTCGGCGGACAGGGTCTTTTCGAGCGGTTCGAGGTGGATGTTCTTCCAGCCAGGCGTCCCGGTGGTGCCCTGCACGCGGATTACCAGGCTGGGTGGATCGGTGCGGTTGACCAAGAGATCGACCGTGGCGAGCGACAGGATGCGTGGCATGGTTTCCTCCCGGTTACAGCCTGCCGAGCAAAACGCCAAAGCGCGGGCGCCGTAAGTCCGGTCGCGCCCCGACGGGAGTTCTGCGGAGCGGGATTTCGGACCGCGCCCGATCACATCCGCACAGCTTTGCGTGTGCGCAGCCACCAGATCGGGCAGGTTGACTTGCCCTTTGGGCAGGGCACCCTATCTAATATGCAGAATCGGGATCGTCGCTCACTCCGAGGGCTACCCCGATTGCCAAAAGGTGCGTTCCGTCTCCTCCCGGCTGGAGCGCATCAGGAAAGGACCAGATATGTCTGACGTTACCCAAGGCGGCTCGGGCTTCGATCGCGATCGGGTTTATCCCGTGCTGCCGCTGCGCGACATCGTCGTGTTCCCCGGCATGATCGTACCGCTGTTCGTCGGCCGCGAGAAATCGGTCAAGGCGCTCGAAGAGGTGATGCGCGACGACAAGCACATTCTCGTCGTCACTCAAAAGAATGCCCAGGACGATGATCCGTCGCCCGAAGAAATCTATTCGACCGGCACCGTGGCCTCTGTGCTGCAGTTGCTGAAGCTGCCCGACGGCACCGTGAAGGTGCTGGTCGAGGGGCTGCATCGCGCAGAGATCGACCAGTACCTGCAGACGGTCGACTATTTCGAGGCCGAAGCGACGACGCTGCCCGAGCCCGAGGAAGACCCGACCGAGCTGGAAGCGCTGTCGCGCTCGGCCCAATCCGAGTTCGAAAACTATGTGAAGCTCAACAAGAAGATCTCTGCCGAGGTCGTGAGCGCGGTCGGCCAGATTTCCGACCATTCCAAGCTCGCCGACACCATCGCCAGCCATCTGGTGATCAAGATCGAGCAGAAGGAAGAGCTGCTGGGCACCATCGCGGTCGCCGACCGGCTGCAGAAGATCCTCGGCCTCATGGAGGGCGAGATCGGTGTGCTGCAGGTCGAAAAGCGCATCCGCAGCCGCGTCAAACGGCAGATGGAGAAGACGCAGCGCGAGTACTATCTCAACGAGCAGATGAAGGCGATCCAGCGTGAGTTGGGCGATGGCGAGGAAGGCTCGAACGAGCTGACCGAGCTCGAAGAGAAAATCAAGAAAACCAAGCTTTCGAAGGAAGCGCGGACCAAGGCCGATGCGGAGCTGAAAAAGCTCAAGACCATGAGCCCGATGTCCGCCGAGGCGACCGTCGTTCGCAACTATCTCGACTGGATGCTGTCGCTGCCGTGGGGCAAGAAGTCCAAGGTGAAGCGCGACCTGCTGTTCGCCGAAAAGGTGCTCGACGACGATCACTATGGCCTCGAAAAGGTCAAGGAACGCATCCTCGAGTATCTCGCCGTGCAGAGCCGGACCGGCAAGCTGCGCGGACCGATCCTGTGCCTCGTCGGCCCCCCGGGCGTCGGCAAGACCTCGCTCGGCAAGTCGATCGCCAAGGCGACCGGCCGCGAGTTCGTGCGCATGGCGCTGGGTGGCGTGCGGGACGAGGCCGAAATCCGCGGCCATCGCCGGACCTATATCGGCTCCATGCCGGGCAAGGTCGTTCAGTCTCTGAAGAAAGCCGGCAAGTCGAACCCGCTGTTCCTGCTCGACGAGATCGATAAGATGGGCCAAGACTTCCGCGGCGATCCGTCCTCGGCGCTGCTCGAAGTGCTCGACCCGGAGCAGAACAGCACGTTTGCCGATCACTATCTCGAGGTCGACTATGACCTGAGCGACGTGATGTTCGTCACCACCTCGAACACGCTCAACATTCCGGGCCCGCTGATGGACCGGATGGAGATCATTCGCCTGTCGGGTTACACCGAAGAGGAGAAGTTCGAGATCGCCCGGCGGCATCTCATCCCCGAGACGCTGAAAGAGAACGGCCTGCAGGAAAAGGAATTCGTGCTCGGCGACGCGCAGCTGATGGCGGTGATCCGCGATTACACGCGGGAAGCCGGCGTGCGTAACCTCAAGCGCGAAATCTCCAAGCTGATGCGCAAGGCGGTTCGCGAACTGATGACTCACAAGCTGGCGAAGGTGGAAATCACCGACGAGAAGCTCGAGGATTATCTGGGTGCAGCCTTCTTCCGCAACGACAAGCTGGATGCGGAGCCGCAGATCGGCGCGGTCACCGGGCTCGCCTGGACTTCGGTCGGCGGCGAAATCCTGACCATCGAAGGCGTGATGACCCACGGCAAGGGCCGCATGACCGTCACTGGTAACCTGAAAGAGGTGATGAAGGAATCGATCACCGCCGCTTCGGGTTACGTGCGGTCGCGTGCCACGGCGCTCGGCATCAAGCCGCCGCTGTTCGACAAGCGCGACATCCATCTGCACGTGCCGGAAGGTGCGACGCCGAAGGATGGGCCGTCGGCCGGCATCGGCATGGCCACGGCCATCGTGTCGCTGATGACCGGAATTCCGGTCAAGAACGACGTCGCGATGACCGGTGAGGTGACGCTGCGCGGCCGGGTGCTGCCGATCGGCGGGCTGAAGGAGAAGCTGCTCGCGGCGCTCCGCTCGGGCATCAAGACGGTGCTGATCCCGGACGAGAACACCCGCGATCTCAAGGAGATCCCGGACAATGTGACCGAAGGAATGACCATCATTCCGGTGGCGCATATGGACGAGGTACTCAAGCACGCACTGGTCAGCCAGCCCGAGGCGATCGAGTGGACCTATGACGAGGACGCGCCGAAAGTGGTGCCGGACCTCGGCGTCGAAGGCGACGATGTCGCTGCCGGTCTGCAGCACTGATCGGTCCATAGGGCTGAAAACAGAACGGCGCCCCTCGGGGCGCCGTTTGCGTTTGTGGATCTCGTGTCGGGTCAGCCCCAGGCAGGAAAGGGGTCGGGTAGGGCCTGCCAGCGTTCCGGCGTGAACTGGCGCGCGGGAACGAGGCACTGGTCGAGCGCGTGGCGCAGCGCGGCCTCGTCCATCGGATCCGTGCCGATGAACACCAGTTCCTGGCGCCGGTCGCTCCAGACGGGGTCGAGATAGGGGGCCATGGCGCTGCGCCAATCCGGATGATCGGGCCAGCGCGACTGCGGCACGGCACCCCACCACAAGCCGCGACGTTCGGTGCGGACGATTGCGCCGGCCTGACTCAATTCGCCCACCTTGTCGGGCCGGGTGGCGAGCCAGAAAAACCCCTTAGCCCGGAGGACGCCGGGCCAGCTCCTGGAAACGAAATCCTGGAACAGCATAGGGTTGAATGGCCGCCGTGCGCGATAGACGAAGGAGCGGATGCCGTATTCGAGCGTTTCGGGCACGTGGTCGGTGAAGCCGTTGAGTTCCTTGAACCACAGCGGGTTCTCTTGTGCGGTCTCGACATCATAAAGACCGCTACCGAGGATCGCTGCGGGCGCGACTTTGCCGAAGTCGGCTTCGATGATGCGCGCATCGGCATTCAGCGCCTTGATGATCTTGATTGCTGCCGCGCGGTCCGCCGGCGCCGCTGTCGATACCTTGTTGAGCACCACCACATTGGCGAACTCGATCTGCTCGACCAGCAGGTCGACGAGCGTGCGGTTATCCTCCGGTCCCAGGGTTTCGCCGCGGTCGGAGAGGAAATCCTGTGAGACGTAGTCGCGCAGCAGGTTGGCGCAGTCCACGACGGTTACCATCGTGTCGAGCTGTGTGATGTCGGCCAGCGAGAAACCGATTTCGTCGCGATAGTCGAAGGTCGTTGCGACCGGAAGCGGCTCAGAGATGCCGGTGCTTTCGATCAGCAGGTAGTCGAAGCGTCCATCGGACGCGAGCCGGGTGACCTCCTTGAGCAGGTCGCCGCGCAGCGTGCAGCAGATGCAGCCATTGCTCATTTCGACAAGCTGTTCGTCGGTGCACGACAGGTTGGCGCCGCCGTCGCGGATTAGCGCGGCGTCGATGTTCACCTCGCTCATATCGTTGACGATCACCGCGACTTTCAGGCCGTCACGATTGGCCAGGACATGATTGAGCAGGGTGGTTTTACCGGCACCCAGAAAGCCGGAGAGAACGGTCACGGGCAGTTTTTTCGTCACATATGCCTCCTTTAGAGCCGTTACGTAATAACATTACATCGCTACTCGGGAAAGACGATTGCGGTTCTGCCCGTGCTGTATTCGGTTTTCCGGAGCACACGGCATCAGTGTCAGTGGCGGGTTTGCCGTGCGGCGCCAGCAGCAGTCGCTAACGTGCGGCCCGCGCCGGCAGCTCGATGGTTCGGCTGATGCCTATGGCCTCGAGAAAGGCCGGGTCGTGGCTGACGACCAGCAGCGCGCCGTCATAGGCCCGCAGGCCGGCTTCCAGCGTTTCGATCGCGTCGACATCGAGATGATTGGTCGGTTCATCGAGAATCAGCAGCTGCGGCGGCTGGTGCCCGAGTACGGCTGCGAGACCGACGCGTAGCAATTGCCCGCCGCTCAGTGTGCCGGCCTGCTGCAGCGCGGCATCGGCGCGGAACATGAAACGGGCGAGGGCGGCACGGCAGGCGGTGCGGTCGGCGCCCTGATTGAGCCGAGAAAAGTTCTGGGCGATGGTCAGCGCCGGATCGAGAAGGCCCATGCGCTGGTCGAGCAGGGTCCAGGAGACGGCAATCTCCGCGGTACCGGAAAGCGGCGTTATCCCGCCGGTCAGTGCCTTGAGCAGGGTGCTCTTGCCACTGCCATTGGGACCGGTCAGCGCAATACGCTCCGGGCCGACGATGTGCAGATCGAGATTTGAAAGGATCGGGGTATCCGCCGTGTAGCCAGCGCTGAGCCGTTCGGCCCGTGCGACAGTCCGGCCCGCCGCCAGTCTGCTGGGCGGAAGTTCGACGGTGAATGGCGTGAGGATTTCGATCTTCTCGCGTGCGGCCGAGAGCTTTTCGCTGGATTCGGCGGTCCGGCGGTCGCCGAGTGTCTTCAGTGTCCCCGCCGTTTCCTGCGCCCGGCGCTTTAGGCCACCGGCCATGATTTTGGGCATGTCACCTTTCGCCGCCTTGCGGTTGCCGGCGCCGATGCGCCGCTCCTGCCGTTCGCGGGCCTGCTGCGCGGCGCGGCGGGAGTCGGCCAGGTCACGTTCGGCACGCGACAGATCCTGTTCGGCCGCAGCGCGTTCCATCGCCTTGCGCTCGCGATAGGCCGTCCAGTTGCCGCCATAGCGGGTGGCGCCGAGGCTGGTGAGCTCGACGATCGCGTCCATCGTATCGAGCAAGTCGCGATCGTGGCTGACCACGATGGCGCCACCGCGCCAGCTCTCCAGCAGCGCGATGACGGATGCGCGGCCGGCGGCATCGAGATTATTGGTCGGCTCGTCGAGCAGCAGCATGTCGGGCGACGAAAAGGTGAGTGCCGCCAGCGCGGCCCGCGTTGTCTGTCCGCCCGAAAGGGTGAGCAGACGCGTGGTGGGCTTTGCCGATGGCAGGCCCATCCGGTCCAGCGCCTCGGCGAATCGGGCTTCAAGGGTCCAGTCGGCCTCGGCGAGTTCGGCGACAGAAGCCGTGCCGGCGACGGCGCGGTCGACAAGCGCCAGTGCTTCGGTGATGCCGAACAGTTCCGCCAGCGTTTCATCCGGATCGGGGCGCGCCAGTTGACGGAGCAGGGCGAGCTTGCCGCTGCGGTCGATCCGCCCTGCGGCGGGCGTCAACTGTCCGGCGATCAGATGCAGCAGCGTCGACTTGCCGACGCCATTGCGGCCGACGAGGCCGGTGCGTTCGGGGCCGAAGCTCAGTGAAAGATTGGAGAGAACCGGTTGGCCGTCAGGCGTCGACCAGCTGATATCGTGCAGGGAAATGGTAACAGGCATGGAAATGTGAGTCCTCGAAAGCGATGCGGAAGCGTGCGTCTTTCGAGGTGATTTCCATCGGGACCGTCCGGTCGGTGTTGCGGTTGAACCATGAGATAAGACCGCCTGGCCGTGGGCGCAAGCCCTGAGGCTTTGCGCGTCCGGCAGGCAGCGTTTCAGCTTTCCCGCCGCGTCGGCATCGACCAGATGCGTTTCGATGGCGTGCTTCAGCGCCGAAGAATTGGTCGTGGTCCGCGCCGCGTGGAGCAGGTGGTTGCGACATTGCCGTCGGTTCGTCCCGCAGCGAACCCAGCACGTAACGGCTGGCGGCTATGCCAATAAAGGTCCGGGTTGGCGATTCGGAGGCGGTATCCCGCCGCATCCCTGGAAAACTGCCGTATCGCCACGGGTTTGCCGCGTGGCGGACAAAGTTGAGCCAGATTTGGCCCTTCATTAACAGGAATGCGGGAGTCGGCGGCCTGAAAGGCCCGGATTTCCTTGCCTTGCGGCAAGAATCGTCAAAAGGATTTCCGCGTTTTGGTTCGCCGGTATGGGCGGGCAACCCACAGTGAGGAAACGCTATGTCTAACAAGAATGATCTCATCGGCGTTGTTGCCGAAAAAGTGGGCCTGACCAAGGCTCAGGCCGGGGACGCCGTGGACGCCGTGTTCGACGCCATCACTGAGTCGCTGAAGAGCGGCGACGAAGTTCGTCTTGTCGGTTTTGGCACGTTTGCGGTTTCGGCTCGCAAAGCCAGCGTCGGCCGCAATCCGGCCACTGGCGCCGAGATCAACATTCCGGCTTCCAATCAGGCCAAGTTCAAGCCCGGCAAGGGTCTGAAAGACGCGATCAACTGATTCAGTTCAGCTGATCTGATCATTGTGGCCCCGCGCGTTCTCGCCGGGGCCATATTTTTGTCTGAAGCCGGGGAAGGGCAGCCGAAAATCTGGTGGGCGGTGACGGGCTCGAACCGCCGACCCTCTCGGTGTAAACGAGATGCTCTACCAACTGAGCTAACCGCCCGCCTGGGACTGCACGAGGCAGCCATTCGGCTGCGCCTACCTAGGGTTTAGACCAAACTCCGTCAAGCGCCTGCGACGCAGCGGGCGCGTTTGCGGTACGCTTTTCAGGCGGCGGTTGGGGAAGATGCAAGTTGGTTTCACAAAGGCGGATTTTGTCGCTTGACTTGCCCGAGGGGGGCCTCTAAACGAACCCCACGTTGCGCGGCGAAGACGCCGCAACAGCGGGTGTAGCTCAGTTGGTTAGAGCGCCGGCCTGTCACGCCGGAGGTCGCGGGTTCGAGTCCCGTCACTCGCGCCACGTGCCCCAACCTCCCAACATAAGTTTCTGGTTTTGATCGCGAATTCGCTTCGAGCGGGTTTGAGTTCGCGCGTCGGAATCCATGACCAGGTGATGCGCCAGCCTCGCGCGGCAGGGCGCGGGCGGCGCGGTTCAGCGTCTCTTGTGGGGCGCCGTTCCAGCGGTCTACTCGGTGCTCGCCCAGTCCTGTCGGTCAGCTCTCAATGAGACATCGGATCTGGAGCCGAAACCATATCTGAACCTATGCCTCGATTGTGGATGGCGCACGCGCAGCTTCCCCAGTTTACGAGGCTGCACTCTCGCCAATTCGCCTCAAAAACGGATCACAATTAATAATAACGGCGAATCACGCGTGGCCTGCGGGCGGGATTGGTGCAATATGCAAGCCATAGCCTTGAATTGGTGCAGGGGGCTGCAACCAAACGGCACGAATGGCGGTTTGCGTCACATGCCGAGGCATGGAGAGCGAAATGCGCGCGTATCCCTTGTTCACAGTCGCTTTGATGGCTGTTCTCTGCCCGGGTGTCGCTCTGGCTGCGGATGCCTATAGCGTGCCGATCAGCACGCAGGGGGCAGGGCTGCCGGTCTATGATGCGCCGAGCGGGTTCGACTGGAACGGCTTTTACGCAGGCGTGTTCGGCAGCGTGCAAGCCAGCCCGGACTACGACACCCAGTTGGGCGTCGGTTTCGATGTCGGTGTGAACGCGCAGTTCGACTTTTTTCTCGTCGGTGGTGAAGTCGCGATCCAGGGGCTGACCGGCGATACGTTCGACACGGCCTATGGTCAGGTGCTCGGTCGGGCCGGTCTGCTGCTCACCGATCAGGTGCTGGTCTATGCCGCAGCCGGTTTCGGTGCCGACCTGTCCGGAACGGGTGAGACAGACGCACTGCTCGGCGGTGGTGTCGAGCTTGCGGTCACGGAAGACCTGACGGTCGGTGCACAGTATCTTCGTGGGTTCGATCTTGAGGGTGGTAACCCGAAGGATCAGGTCACGTTGGGCGCCAAGTTCCACTTCTAAGCAACACTGCGTATTCGCTGCCTTCCGGCACACGTGCGACTCGAATCCCGGCGCGTCTGGAGTTCTCCGGTCGTGGCGAAAGAAAAATCATGATGCCGCCGGAACCAATTCAAACTTAGGCCGTTAGGCGGCCACAATGTTGCCACATCCTGTTGCGGGGCAGCAACATGAACCCGGAAAGGCGGGGCCCCAGGAACGTAGCCACCAATTCGTAACTTGATGCTCGTACCGTGATGCTCATACCTCAATGCGGACCAACTAAAAGGAATCCAACTATGCGTACTCTCAAGCTTGCATTGCTCACCACGGTGGCGTTTGCCGGCGTCGGTTCGGCCGCCTACGCCGCGGACCTGATCATCGACACCCCCGCTCCGGTCATGATGGACTACTCGGCGGGTCACTCCTGGGACGGTCCGTACATCGGCCTGTACTTCTCGGGTCAGACCGACTCGATCTATTCGCTCGGTGCGAACCTCGGCGTGAACGCCATGATCGACGAGAACCTGCTGGTCGGCGTCGAGGGTGACGTTGCTTGGCTGAGCGACGACAGCTGGCAGGGCCAGGTGCACGGCAAGCTTGGCTTCGCTGCTGACTCCATCGCCTTCTACGGCCTGCTCGGTCTCGGCTACAACTCCGACACGGAAGCCTACGCACCGATCGGTGTTGGCGTCGAATTCGCCATGACCGAAGAGCTGTCGCTCAAGGCCGAGTACCAGTACCAGTACGACTTCAGCAGCAGCGCCGACGATGCGCATGTCGCCAAGGTCGGTCTGAACTGGCACTTCTAAGACTCGTCTGAGTCTTGATGCTTTGGGCCCCGCTTCGGCGGGGCCCTTTTTTTGTGTGGTGTTCGGGGGCGGCTCGGATTTCTGCACCGGGCGCCGATTTGGCGCCGCGAATCCCTCCGCCGAACTGACGCGCGCCACCTATACGCATAGTCTGCTACGTCCCTGCGAGTATTGCATGTGCGCGTGGGCGTTCGGCTTAGTCTTGTGTGACACGAATGCACCGCCGGGCAGGATATGGCACTGTGCGATGCAAAGGTGATGCGATCAACTATTGTCAGCGATCCCGACTTGACCCCTCACATAGGTGTGCATGTCAGGAGGCTACATATGAAAACGACTATTTCTGCTCTCGTTGCTTCGGCTGCGGCGCTGGGCATGGTTTCAGCGGTTCAGGCCGCCGATCTCGTCATCTACGACCCGCCGATGATGGAAACCGTCGCCATGGCGACCTCGGGTTGGGATGGCTTCTATCTCGGCGTGCAGGGCGGTGGGCTTTTTGAGTCGGGCGATATCTACGGCACCGTTCAGGGTGTCGTCGGCGCGAACTTCTCCGTTTCGCCCATGTTCCTGCTCGGTGTCGAAGGTGCGGTCGGTCCGTATTTCGGCGACGACAGTGGCTGGAACGGCTATCTCGCCGGTCGCGCCGGCTTCACCGCCGACTCGCTTCTGATCTATGGCATTGGCGGTGCCAGTGTGACGGATGGCGACTGGGGCTATCTCGCCGGTCTCGGTGTTGAGGCCATGATGTCGGATGACATGAGCATCCGAGGTCAGGTGGTCAGCTACAATGGGGAATACTGGTCGGCCACCGTCGGCGCCATGTGGCACTTCTAGCTGTTGGCCGATCTCAGGTCCTGTTCAGGCCCCGCTTCGGCGGGGCCTTTGCACAAGAGAGCGCAGCCAGCCGAGCGCGTGCCCTCTGCTAAGTCATTATATGACCAATGCAGTCAGGTTTTGTTTTCCTTGAAACGCTGGGTGTAATGGAATAGGCCCGGATCAACGCAATCGCGCCGCCAATCTGGCCCATAATTGCCTGATTGGCCGTGCGAACCGGCCCCTCCCGGTCGGTCCGAAAATTAGGCTGCCCTATGACCGAGTTGCTGAGCAACTACCTGCCGATTGTGATCTTCGTCGGCCTCGCCGCGATCATCGCACTGGCCCTGATGATCGCTCCCGCCATCGTTGCCTATCGGAATCCCGATCCCGAGAAGGTGTCGGTGTTCGAAGCTGGTTTCGAGGCGTTCGACGACGCCCGCATGAAGTTCGACGTCCGCTTCTACCTGGTGTCGATTCTGTTCATCATCTTCGATCTCGAAGTGGCGCTGCTGTTTCCGTGGGCGCTGGCGTTCCACGACATCGGCTGGTTCGGGTTCACTTCGGTGATGATCTTCCTCGGCGTCCTGACCGTCGGCTTCATCTACGAGTGGCGCAAAGGGGCACTGGAATGGGATTGAACGAGACGACCATGGTTGCCCAGCAGCCGCGCGGTGTCATCGATCCGCGGACCAACAAGCCCGTGGGCGCCGGCGATCCATTCGTGACCGAGGTCAATGCCGAGCTCGCCGACAAGGGCTTTCTCGCCACCACGGCCTCGCAGCTGATCACCTGGGCCCGCACGGGTTCGCTGATGTGGATGCAGACGGGCCTTGCCTGCTGCGCCGTCGAGATGATTCAGATGTCGATGCCGCGCTATGACATCGAGCGCTTCGGCACGGCGCCGCGCGCCTCGCCGCGCCAGGCGGACGTGCTGATCGTTGCCGGCACGCTGACCAACAAGATGGCCCCGGCGCTGCGCAAGGTCTACGACCAGATGCCCGAGCCGCGCTACGTGATCTCGATGGGCAGCTGCGCCAATGGCGGCGGCTATTATCATTATTCGTATTCCGTGGTGCGTGGCTGCGACCGCGTGATGCCCGTCGACATCTATGTGCCGGGCTGTCCGCCGACAGCCGAGGCGCTGCTTTACGGCATCCTGCTGTTGCAAAAGAAAATTCGCCGTACCGGCACGATCGAACGATAGGACCGGCAATGACCGAGGGTGAAACCCCATCGCCGCTGGCAGCGCTGGCGGAGCGCGCCAAGAACGCACTTGGCGACGCGCTGAACGGCTTCGATCTGAGCTTTGGTGAGCTCACCTTGCTGGCCGAGCGCGAGTCGATCCTGGAGATCGTCACCTTCCTGCATGTGCACGAGGGCTTCATTTCGATCTGCGACGTGTGCGGTGTCGACTATCCGGAGCGCGAGCTGCGTTTCGACGTGGTCTATCACCTGCTCAGCCCGCGGCAGAACATGCGCATCAGAATCAAGGTGATGACCGACGACGCCATGCCGGTGCCGTCGATTACCGGACTGCTGCCGGGCGCCGACTGGTTCGAGCGCGAAACCTACGATCTGTTCGGCATCCTGTTCACCGGGCATCCGGATCTGCGGCGCATCCTCACCGACTACGGTTTTGACGGCTATCCGCTGCGCAAGGATTTCCCGACCACCGGCTATGTCGAGGTGCGTTATGACGAAGAGCGCAAGCGCGTCGTCTACGAGCCGGTGAAGCTGGCGCAGGAATTCCGGCAGTTTGACTATTTGTCGCCCTGGGAAGGCACCGATTACGTGCTGCCCGGCGACGAGAAAGCGAAGACCTGATGTCCGAAGTCGACGTTCGCAATTTCACCATCAACTTCGGGCCGATCCATCCGTCGGCGCACGGTGTGCTGCGGCTCATTCTCGAGCTCGACGGCGAAGTGGTGGAGCGCGTGGATCCGCATATCGGCCTGCTGCATCGCGGCACCGAAAAGCTGATCGAGACCAAGACCTATCTGCAGGCCGTGCCATATTTCGATCGGCTCGACTATGTCGCGCCGATGAATCAGGAACACGCCTTCTGCCTCGCGGTGGAAAAGCTGCTGGGCCTCGAAGTGCCGTTCCGCGGGCAGCTCGTGCGCGTGCTGTTCTGCGAGATCGGCCGGCTGCTGAACCATGTTCTCAACTGCACGACGCAGGCGCTCGACGTTGGCGCGCTGACCCCGCCGCTATGGGGCTTCGACGAGCGCGAAAAGATGATGATCTTTTACGAGCGCGCCTCGGGCAGCCGCATGCATGCGGCCTATTTCCGGCCGGGCGGCGTGCATCAGGACCTGCCGCAGGACCTGATCGACGATATCGAGGCTTTCTGCGATCCGTTCCTCAAGGCGCTCGACGATATCGAGTCGCTGATGACCGGCAACCGCATCTACATGCAGCGCAACGTCGACATCGGCGTGGTGACGAGCGAAGACGCATGGAAATGGGGCTTTTCGGGCGTCATGGTGCGCGGAGCGGGCGATGCGTGGGACCTGCGCAAGGCGCAGCCTTACGAGTGCTACGACCAGCTCGAATTCGACATTCCGGTCGGCAAGAACGGCGACTGCTACGATCGCTACCTGTGCCGCATGGAAGAGATGCGCCAGTCGGTGCGGATCATGCGCCAGGTGATCAAGCTGCTGAACTCCGCTGAAGGGCAGGGGCCCGTGTCGTCGACGGACGGCAAGGTTGTGCCGCCCAAGCGTGGCGAGATGAAGCAGTCGATGGAAGCCCTGATCCATCACTTCAAACTCTATACCGAGGGCTTCAAGGTGCCGTCGGGCGAGGTTTACGCCGCGGTCGAAGCACCCAAGGGCGAGTTCGGCGTCTATCTGGTGTCCGATGGCACCAACAAACCATATCGCTGCAAGATCCGTGCCCCCGGGTTCGCGCATCTGCAAGCCATGGATTTCCTGTGTCGCGGACACATGCTGGCGGACGTTGCCGCCATTCTGGGTTCGCTCGATATCGTGTTCGGTGAGGTCGATCGCTAATGTCTGTCCGTCGCCTCGCAGACCCGTCTGTTCAGCCCGAGAGCTTCACGTTCACGCCTGAAAACCTGGATTGGGCCGAAAAGAAGATCGCCGAGTATCCGGCGGGCCGCCAGCAGTCGGCCGTGATTCCCGTTCTGTGGCGGGCGCAGGAGCAGCAGGGCTGGGTCTCCCGCGCCGCGATCGAGGAAGTCGGCCGGCTGCTCGACATGGCCTATATCCGCGTGCTCGAGATCGCGACCTTCTATACGCAGTTTCAGCTGAAGCCGGTCGGCAGCAATGCGCATATCCAGGTGTGCGGTACGACGCCGTGCATGCTGCGTGGCGCCGAAGACCTGCGCTCGGTGTGCCAGCGCAAGATCAATCACGATCCGTTCGAGACCAATTCCGAAGGCACGATGAGCTGGGAAGAGGTCGAGTGCCTCGGTGCCTGCGTCAACGCACCGATGGTGATGATCGGCAAGGACACCTATGAGGACCTGACGCCGGACAAGCTCGAGGCGATCATCGACAAGTTTGCCGCCGGGCAGGGCGACAGTGTCCAGCCGGGCCCACAGATCGAGCGCAAGTATGGCGCCGCCGAGGGCGGGGCAACAACCTTGCTCGAGACGCCTACGGCCGAGCGGACCTACAAGGCTTTCCCGCCGCCGGAAGACAAGCCGGCCGAAAAACCCGCTGCACCGGCGCCCAAGCCTGCGGCTGAAGAAAAGCCCGCGCCGTCCGGTGATGCCGAGAACGCGCCGACCAAGCCGGGCCGCAAGAATGGCGAGGTGCCCGATGAGGCTGCACCGGCGTTGAAGACGCCAGGTGACGCGCCCAAGGCCAGTTATGCCAAGACCGAGGCCGTGCGGGAAGAAAACCAGGAAGAGGCCGACGCCGATGGCGAGCCGAACGACGCCATGCGCCCCGGCGCGACCGGCGGCGAGTCGGAAGCTGCCAAGATCGATGACGGTGATCGCGACGGCGAAAAGCACGATGCGCCGGGCTCTGACCGTGATGCATCCGCCGAGAGCAAGTCGGGCGCCACAGATGGACCGGCTGCTCAGGGCACTGCGAAGACCGGAGCCAAGGCTGATGCCGACGCGCCGATCTTCACCGCGCCGGCAGGTGACCGCGATGATCTGAAGCTGATTTCGGGCGTCGGTCCGGTGCTGGAGCGCAAGCTCAACGAACTCGGCATCACCACCTGGTCTCAGGTTGCCGCGATGAACGATGCGGATATCGAAAAACTCGAGAGCCGGCTGAATTTCAAGGGTCGCGTGGCACGTGACCGGTGGATTGAGCAGGGCAAGGTACTGGCCAGCGGCGGTGTTGAAGAGTACCGCCGGGTCTTCGGCAAGGGGCCACGCTGATGGTCGATTGCATGGATTGCGTCATGTCGCGCCAGGTTACGGAGTAGGTCGGAATGCTAGAAGATAAAGACCGCATTTTCACCAATCTGTATGGCACCGGCGACTGGGGCCTCGAGGGCGCGCGGAAACGCGGCGCCTGGCAGGACACCCGCACCTTCATCGATCGCGGCCGCGACTGGATCGTCGGCGAGGTCAAGGGTTCGGGCCTGCGTGGCCGCGGCGGCGCCGGTTTCCCGACCGCGCTCAAATGGACGTTCATGCCCAAGGAGGGCGCCGGTGACGGCCGCCCGAGCCAGCTGCTTGTCAATGCTGACGAATCCGAGCCCGGCACCTGCAAGGATCGCGAGATCCTGCGGCATGATCCGCATCATCTGATCGAGGGGTGTCTGCTCGCCGGACGGGCCATGGGCGCGCATATCGCTTATGTCTATATCCGCGGCGAGTTCATCCGCGAGCGCGAGAATTTCCAGACCGCCGTGCAGCAGGCTTATGACGCCAAGCTGATCGGCAAGAACAATGTCAACGGCTGGGACTTCGACATCGTCGTCCATCACGGCGCTGGCGCCTATATCTGCGGCGAAGAAACCGCGCTGATGGAATCGCTCGAGGGCAAGAAGGGCCAGCCGCGGCTGAAGCCGCCGTTCCCGGCGGCCATGGGCGTCTACGGCAACCCGACGACGGTCAACAATGTCGAGTCGATCGCCGTTGTGCCGGAAATCCTGCGCCGTGGCGGTGCCTGGTTCGCCGGCATCGGTCGCCCGAACAACACCGGCACCAAGCTGTTCATGGTCTCGGGCCATGTGAACAAACCGGCGGTGTTCGAGGAAGCCTTGGGCGAGAACTTCAAGGACATCATCGAGAAGCACTGCGGCGGGATCCGCGGCGGCTGGGACAACCTGCTGGGCGTGATCCCCGGCGGTGCATCCTGTCCGGTGGTGCGCGGCGAGGACATGATGGACGCCATCATGGATTTTGACGGGCTGAAGGAAAAGAAGTCGAGCTTCGGTACCGGCGGCATGATCGTCATGGACAAGTCGACGGACATCGTGAAGGCCATCTGGCGCATCGCGGCGTTCTTCAAGCATGAAAGCTGCGGGCAGTGCACGCCGTGCCGCGAAGGCACCGGCTGGATGATGCGCGTGCTCGAGCGCATGGTCGAAGGCCGCGCCCAGAAGCGCGAAATCGACATGCTGTTCGAAGTGACCAAGCAGATCGAGGGGCACACCATCTGCGCCCTGGGCGATGCGGCCGCATGGCCGGTACAGGGGCTGATCCGCAATTTCCGCGACGTCATCGAGGCGCGGATCGATCAGTACACCTATTCGTCCACCTCAGACGGCGCCGTGCCGTCGATCGCGGCGGAGTAAGGCAAATGGCAAATATCAAAGTCGACGGCCAACTCGTCGAGGTCCCCGATTACTACACGCTGATGCAGGCCGCTGAGGCTGCAGGTGCCGAGATTCCGCGCTTTTGCTACCATGAGCGGCTGTCGGTCGCCGGCAATTGCCGCATGTGTCTGGTCGAGGTGAAGGGCGGTCCGCCCAAGCCGACGGCAAGCTGCGCCATGTCGGTGAAGGACCTGCGCCCGGGCCCGAACGGTGAAGCGCCGGAGATGTTCACCAATACGCCGATGGTCAAGAAGGCCCGCGAAGGCGTGATGGAATTCTTGCTGATCAACCATCCGCTCGATTGCCCGATCTGCGATCAGGGCGGCGAGTGTGATCTGCAGGACCAGGCCATGGCGTATGGCGTGGACAAGAACCGCTTTCACGAGAACAAGCGCGCCGTCGAGGACAAGTATCTCGGGCCGCTGGTGAAAACCGAGATGACCCGCTGCATTCACTGCACGCGCTGCGTCCGTTTCACCACCGAGGTTGCCGGCATCACCGAGATGGGCCTGATCGGCCGCGGTGAGGACGCCGAGATCACCTCCTATCTGGAAAAGGCGCTGACCAGCGAGTTGCAGGGCAATGTCATCGACCTCTGCCCGGTGGGCGCGCTGACCTCCAAGCCCTATGCGTTCCACGCACGGCCGTGGGAGCTGACCAAGACCGAGTCCATCGACGTAATGGATGCCGTGGGCTCCAACATCCGCGTCGATGCGCGTGGCCGCGAAGTGATGCGCATCCTGCCGCGCGTCAATGACGCGATCAACGAAGAGTGGATTTCGGACAAGACCCGCTTCATCTGGGACGGACTTAAGAGCCAGCGGCTCGACCGCCCCTATGTGCGGGTCAACGGCAAGCTGCGGCCCGCCAGCTGGAACGAGGCCTTCGCCGCGGTCGCGGGCGCCATTAAGGCCTCCGGGGGCGGCAACAAGGTCGGCGCGATTGCCGGCGACCTGGCCTCGGTCGAGGACATGTATGCGCTCAAGGCGCTGATGACGTCGCTCGGCTCGGGGATGACCGACTGCCGTCCGGCAATGTCGGGGATCGATCCGTCGATGCCGCGTTCGGCCTACCTGTTCAACCCGACGATTGCCGGGATCGAAGAGGCCGATGCCATCCTGATCATCGGCTCGAACCCGCGCAAGGAAGCCTCGGTGCTGAATGCGCGGATCCGCAAGGCCTGGCGCGCCAATTCGACGCCGATCGGGGTCATCGGCGACAATGCCGACCTGACCTATGACTACGAATATCTGGGCAACAACCTGTCGGCGATCAGCGATCTGGTGGCGCGCAAGGGCAGTTTTGGCGAGATCCTCGCCAAGGCCAAGCGCCCGTTGATCATTGTCGGCGAGGGTGCGGTGTCGCATGCCAGCCTCGGCAAGCAGGTCGGCCGCGACGTCATTGCCATGGCCGCCAAGCTGGCGACCGGTTCGGGCGCCTCGGAAGACTGGAACGGCTTCGCGCTGCTGCACAATGCGGCGGGTCGCGTCGGCGGTCTCGATATCGGCTTCGTGCCGCATGACGGCGGCGTGTGTTCGGCCGATCAGATCGGTCTTGCCGGCAAGGGCGAACTCGACGTGCTCTTCCTGCTGGGTGCCGACGAATATGATACCGCCGCCATGGGCGACGCGTTCGTGGTTTATGTCGGCACGCATGGCGATGCCGGTGCGCACCGCGCCGACGTCATCCTGCCGGCGGCAACCTACACCGAAAAGTCGGGCACCTATGTCAACACCGAGGGCAGGGTGCAGATGGCCGAGCGGGCCGTGTTCCCGCCGGGCGACGCCAAGGAAGACTGGGCGATCTTCCGCGCCCTGAGCGCCGTGCTGGGTTCGGCTTTGCCGTTCAACTCGCTGGCGCAGCTCAGGGCCGCAATTTATGCGGAATACCCGCATCTGGCCCAGATCGACCGGATCAAGCCCGGTAGCGTCGAGGACGTCCGCCGGCTGGCAGGCGCCACGACCAAGAGCAGCTCGGCGCCGCTCACCTCGCCGATCGACGACTTTTATTTCACCAACCCCATCGCCCGGGCTTCGGCCACGATGGGGGAGTGCGCCGCCCTGGCGGCGGGCCTGAAGCAGGCAGCGGAGTAAGGACCCGGTATGGATTTCGTGGTTTCAGCGCTGGACTACCTGTTCGGTATCCCCATCCTCGGGTGGGGCGAGCATGTCGGGTTTGTCTACCTCGGACTGTTGTTCCTGGTGTCGCTGCTGATCTTCACCGCCTTCATTCTGCTGGCCGATCGCAAGATCTGGGCGGCGGTGCAGGCGCGTCGCGGCCCCAATGTCGTCGGTGCCTTCGGGCTGCTGCAGTCCTTCGCGGATCTGCTGAAGTTCGTCTTTAAGGAAACGGTGATCCCGGCGAGTTCCGACAAGGTGGTGTTCCTTCTGGCGCCGCTCGTCACCTCAATCCTGGCGCTCAGCGCCTGGGTGGTGATCCCGGTCGATTTCGGCTGGGCGCTGGCCGATATCAACGTGGGCATCCTCTATATTTTCGCGATCTCCTCGCTCGGCGTCTACGGCGTTATCATGGGCGGCTGGTCGTCGAACTCGAAATACGCCTTCCTGGGCGCGCTGCGCTCTGCGGCGCAGATGGTGAGCTACGAGGTCTCTATCGGCCTCGTGATCATCACCGTGCTGCTGTGTGCCGGAACGCTGAACCTCACCGGCATCGTCATCGCGCAGAATTCGATGGGCCTTGGTTATTTGCTGGGCGTGCCGTGGCTGAGCTTTCTCAACTGGTTCTGGCTGCCGCTGTTCCCGATGTTCGTGGTGTTTTACATCTCGGCGCTGGCGGAAACCAACCGGCCGCCATTCGATCTGCCGGAAGGTGAATCCGAGCTCGTCGCCGGCTATATGGTCGAATATTCCTCGACGCCTTACCTGCTGTTCATGCTGGGCGAGTACATCTCGATCCTGCTGATGTGCGCCATGATGACGATCCTGTTCTTGGGTGGCTGGGCCTCGCCGATCGACCTGCCGCCGTTCAACTGGATCCCGGGCGTCGTGTGGTTCACGCTCAAGGTCTGCCTGGCGTTCTTCATGTTCGCCATGGCCAAGGCCATGGTGCCCCGTTATCGCTACGACCAGCTGATGCGGATCGGCTGGAAAGTGTTCCTGCCCATTTCGCTCGTGATGGTCGTGATTGTCGCCTTTGTCCTGATGCTCACGGGCTGGGGCTGGCAGGGAGGTATGGCCTGATGGACCCGATTGTTCGCGCACTGATTGGCGCCGGAGTGGGTGCTCTTAGCGCCATTTTCGCAAACTTCGTTGTTTTTCCCTACGTTCTTCGGCAGCGCAACGCACTTTACGGGGCGAATGGGCAGGTCGATCCGCTGCAAAAGTTGCTCAAGTTCGTCTATCGGGTTCAGATTCCCATCATGTTCATCGGCATTTTCGCATTCGCTGCGTTCAAGATGGGGGAGACAGCATGAGGTTCTTCCAGTTCCTGAACGGTCTGCTTCTGCGCGAGTTCGTTGCCGCCTTCTTTGTGGCGATGCGCTATTTCTTCGCGCCGAAAAAGACCATCAACTACCCGTTCGAAAAGTTGCCCTATTCGCCGCGGTTCCGGGGCGAGCATGCGCTGCGCCGTTACCCCAATGGTGAAGAGCGCTGCATTGCGTGCAAGCTGTGCGAGGCGATCTGCCCGGCGCAGGCCATCACTATCGAGGCCGGCCCGCGCCAGAACGACGGCACCCGCCGCACGGTGCGCTACGACATCGACATGGTGAAGTGCATCTATTGCGGCTTTTGCCAGGAGGCCTGCCCGGTGGATGCCATCGTCGAGGGGCCGAACTTCGAATTCGCCACCGAAACGCGTGAGGAGCTCTACTTCTCCAAGGAGAGGCTGCTTGCCAATGGCGACCGCTGGGAACGCGAAATCGCGGCGAACCTCGCTGCCGATGCACCGTATCGCTAAGGGATTGAGATGACGCTGCCGCTGTTCTTTTTCTACGTCTTCTCGATCATCGCCGTCGCTTCGGCGCTGATGGTCATCGCCGCGCGCAATCCCGTGCACTCGGTGCTGTTCCTGATCCTGACCTTCGTCAATGGCGCAGGCCTGTTCATGCTGGCCGGGGCGGAGTTCCTGGCGCTGATCCTGATCGTCGTCTATGTCGGCGCGGTCGCGGTGCTCTTCCTGTTCGTCACCATGATGCTGGATGTGGACTTCGCGACGCTACGTGCGGGCATGCTGCAATATGCGCCCATCGGCATCGTCGTCGGGGTGATCCTGCTGCTCGAACTGCTGCTGGTCGCCGGCAGCTATGTGCTGGCGCCCGAGGCGGCGGGAACGGCCATGGTGCCGATGGTCGCCGGTGTGGACAACACCCGCGCGCTCGGCGAGCTGCTTTACACGCGCTATGTGTTCGTGTTCGAGACGGCGGGCGCCGTGCTGCTGGTCGCGATGATCGGCGCCATCGTGCTGACCCTGCGCCACAAGAGCGGGGCCAAGCGTCAGGACGTGTTCCGCCAGACCGGGCGCAAGCGCTCGGAAGCGGTGGAAGTGGTCAAAGTGAAATCGGGGCAGGGGCTGTAAATGCTGGCAGAAACCGGAATCGGGCTGGGCCATTTCCTGGCCGTCGCCGCCATCCTGTTCACGCTGGGCGTGTTCGGCATCTTCCTCAACCGCAAGAACGTCATCGTCATCCTGATGTCGATCGAGCTGATCCTGCTGGCGGTCAATATCAACTTCGTGGCCTTCTCCGCCGAACTGGGCGATCTGGCCGGGCATGTGTTCGCCCTGTTGATCCTGACTGTCGCGGCGGCCGAGGCGGCCATCGGGCTCGCCATTCTCGTCATCTACTATCGTAACCGCGGCTCCATCGCCGTCGAAGACGTCAACTCGTTGAAGGGCTGACCCGTGATCCAGGCCATTGTCTTTTTCCCCCTGGTCGGGGCGCTGATCGCAGGGTTGCTCGGTCGCATCATCGGCCATCGCACCAGCGAATTCATCACCACCGGGCTGCTGATCGTCGCCGCGGTCCTGAGCTGGGTCGTGTTTGCCGGCTTCTGGTTTGCGCCTGAGGCGGCCGAGGGCGCGCATGGCGCTGCCGGGCATGCCGAGGCGATGAAGGTGACGGTGCTGAGCTGGATTCATTCGGGCGGTCTGTCGCTCGACTGGGTGCTGCGGGTCGACACGCTGACTGCAGTCATGCTGGTCGTTGTGACGACCGTTTCGAGTGTCGTGCATGTCTACTCGATCGGCTACATGGCCGACGATCCGCACCGCTCGCGCTTTTTTGCCTACCTGTCCCTATTCACCTTCGCCATGCTGATGCTGGTGACCGCCGACAACTTCCTGCAGATGTTCTTCGGCTGGGAAGGCGTGGGCCTCGCGTCCTACCTGCTGATCGGCTTCTGGTACACGCGGCCGGCCGCCAATGCCGCCGCGATGAAGGCGTTTGTGGTCAACCGCGTCGGTGACTTCGGCTTCGCGCTCGGCATCTTCGGTTCGTTCGTGGTGCTTGGACACCTCGATTTCGACGGCGCCTTCCACGCCGTTGCCGAGCATGCGGACGACACCATGCGCTTCCTCAGCTGGGATCTGCATGCGATGACCGTCGTGTGTCTGCTGTTGTTCATGGGCGCCATGGGCAAGTCGGCGCAGTTCCTGTTGCACACCTGGCTGCCGGACGCGATGGAAGGCCCGACGCCCGTGTCGGCGCTGATCCACGCCGCGACCATGGTGACCGCGGGCGTCTTCATGGTGGCGCGGCTGTCGCCGATGTTCGAGGCCTCCGAGGCCGCCATGATGACGGTCATGATGATCGGGGCGATCACCGCGTTCTTTGCTGCGACGATCGGTCTGGTGCAGAACGACATCAAGCGCGTCATCGCCTATTCGACCTGTTCGCAGCTCGGCTACATGTTCGTGGCGCTGGGGGCGGGCATCTATTCGTCGGGCATTTTCCACCTGTTCACGCATGCCTTCTTCAAGGCACTGCTGTTCCTGGGCGCCGGCGCGGTGATCCACTCGATGCATCACGAGCAGGACATGCGGAAAATGGGCGGATTGCGCACCAAGATTCCGCTGACCTACTGGGCGATGATGATCGGTACGCTGGCGCTCACCGGCGTCGGTATTCCGGGTACGCCGCTCGGCTTTGCCGGGTTCTTCTCCAAGGACAGCATCATCGAGGTCTCGTATGCGGCCGGTGCGTCGACGGGCTATATCGCCTTCTGGTCGCTGGTCATCGCAGCAGCCTTCACGAGCTTTTACTCCTGGCGGCTGATGTTCATGACCTTCCACGGCGAACCGCGGTGGGGTGCGGGCCACGCGCATGCAGCACATGACGACCATGCGCATGACGATCACGGTTCGCATGAGCCGCATGAAAGCCCGATGGTCATGCTGATCCCGCTCGGCGTGCTGTCGATCGGTGCGGTGTTCGCCGGTGTGGTGTTCTACGATCTGTTCTTCGGCCATGCCGAGCACATCGAGCACTTCTTCCAGGGATCGCTCGTGGTCAACGAAGCTCTGCTCGACGAGGCGCATCACGTGCCGCTGTGGGTCAAGTGGTCGGCGACGATCGCCATGATCCTCGGCTTTGTCGCAGCCTGGCAGATGTATATTCGCGATCCGGCCATGCCGGGCCGCCTGGCAAAGGCCAATTCGGGCCTCTACCAGTTCCTGCTCAACAAGTGGTATTTCGACGAATTGTACGACCGTATCTTCGTGCGTCCCACGCTCTATGTCGGACGGGCGTTGTGGACCGGGTTTGACGACTGGCTGGTGGATCGCACCATCACCGAAGGCATTGGCGCGCGGGTGCGTGACGTGACCAGCCGGGTCGTGCGGCTGCAGTCGGGCTACCTCTACCACTATGCCTTCGCCATGCTGATCGGGATTGCGGCGCTGCTCACCTGGGCCATCGCCGCCGGGGGACTGCTCTGATGATCTTCAGCGACCACCTTCTGACGGTCATTACCTTCCTGCCGATGCTGGGCGCCCTGGTGCTGCTCTTCGTCAGCAAGGACGAGGCAGCGGCCAATCTGGCGCGCAATATCGCGCTCGCCTTCACTGTCGCGACTGCGGCGCTGAGCCTGTACCTCTGGTACTTGTTCGACCCGAATTCGACGGCCTTCCAGTTCGTCGAGAACTACGACTGGATTGGCGAGTCGATCGGCTACCGCATGGGCGTCGACGGCATTTCGGTGCTCTTCATTCCGCTCACCGCAGTGCTGATGCCGGCGGTCGTGCTGACCAGCTTCGGCTCGGTCACCAAGCGGGTGCGCGAGTACCTGATCGTTTTCCTCGTGCTCGAGAGCTTCATGATCGGCGCCTTCGCGACGCTCGATCTGGCGATCTTCTATGTCTTCTTCGAAGGCACGCTGATCCCGATGTTCCTGATCATCGGCATCTGGGGTGGGGCGCGGCGCATCCAGGCGACGTACAAGTTCTTCTTTTACAGCTTCACCGGCACCGTGCTGATGCTGCTGGCGATCATGTACATGTTCTGGCAGGCGGGCACGCTCGATATTCAGCGGCTGCTCGAGTTCAGCTTCACACCGGAAGCCCAGACCTGGCTGTGGCTCGGGTTCTTCGCCTCGTTCGCGGTGAAAATGCCGATGTGGCCCTTCCATCGCTGGCTGCCTGAAGCGCACGTCGAGGCGCCGACGGGCGGCTCGGTGATCCTGGCCGCGATCCTGCTCAAGCTCGGCGGTTACGGTTTCATCCGCTTTTCGCTGTCGATGTTCCCCGATGCCTCGCACCAGTTCGCGGATTTCGTCTTCGTGCTGTCGATCGCGGCGATCATCTTCACCTCGCTCGTGGCGCTCGTGCAGACGGACATGAAGAAGCTGATCGCCTATTCGTCGGTCGCCCACATGGGCTTCGTGACGATGGGTATCTTCACCGGCACCGTCTATGGCGTGCATGGCGCGCTGTTCCAGATGATCTCGCACGGCTTCGTTTCTGCCGCGCTTTTCCTCTGCGTCGGCGTCGTCTACGACCGCATGCACACCCGTGAGATCGCGGCCTATGGCGGTCTGGTGTCGCGCATGCCGATGTTTGCCGTGGCCTTCATGGTGTTCACCATGGCCAATGTCGGCCTGCCGGGCACCTCGGGCTTCATCGGCGAGTTCCTCACTATGTTCGCCGCCTTCCAGGTGAACACCTGGGTGGCCTTCTTTGCCGCATTCGGCGTGATTTTCTCGGCAGCCTATGCCCTGTGGCTCTATCGCCGCGTGGTCTTTGGGGCGCTGACCAAGGACAATCTGAAGGATATCCTCGATCTCAACGCACGCGAGATCATCGTTCTGGTGCCGCTGATCATCATCACGATTCTCTTCGGCTTCTATCCGGCGCCAATTCTCGATGCGACTGCCGCATCGGTGAACCTGGTCGCTGAAAACTTCGCCAACGCCATCGGCGCCGCGCCGGCCGCCGTCGCGGCGGCTCACTAGGAGACGGGCATGCAGTCCGACGTTACGAGCTTCGCCTCCCTGGCGCCCGCATATCCCGAACTGCTCATGGCCTGCGGTGCCGTCGTGGTGCTGCTGCTGGCGCTGTTCGTCAAAGCCCTGAAGCCTGCTGCGGTCGCAGTCATCGCCATCGTGCTGATGGTTGCGGCCATCGGGCTGATGCTGACGATGGGCGAGCAGGGCGTGCTGTTCAACGGCGGCTTCATCGTCGATGATTTCTCGCGCTTCATGAAGGTGCTGGTGCTCGGCGGCGCGGCATTCACGCTGCTGATCTCGCTCTCCAGTGCGGAAGAGCATGGGATCAACAAGTTCGAATATTCGGTGCTCGTGCTGCTCGCCACCGTGGGCATGATGATCATGGTGTCGTCGAACGACCTGATCGTGCTCTATGTCGGTCTCGAACTGCAGAGCCTGGCGCTCTACGTCGTTGCCGCGATGAAGCGCGACGATGCCAAGGCGACCGAGGCGGGCCTGAAGTATTTCGTTCTCGGTGCGCTGAGCTCGGGCATGCTGCTCTACGGCGCGTCCATGGTCTATGGCTTCACCGGCACGACGCAGCTCGATCTCATCGTCGCTGCAGTCTCGGTCGACGAACGCTCGATCGGGTTGATTTTCGGCATGGTGTTCCTGATGGCCGGTATCGCCTTCAAGATCTCGGCCGTGCCCTTCCACATGTGGACGCCGGACGTCTACGAGGGTGCGCCGACGCCGGTCACCGCCTTCTTTGCGGCGGCGCCCAAGGTTGCCGCGATGGCGCTGATCGTCCGCGTGGTCACGGTGAGCTTCGGCAATATCACAGCCGATTGGCAGCAGATCGTCATCTTCTTGTCGATCGCCTCGATGGTGCTCGCGGCTTTTGCGGCCATCGGTCAGCAGAACATCAAGCGCCTGCTCGCCTATTCCTCGATCGGCCATGTCGGCTTTGCCCTCGTCGGGCTGAGCGCCGGCACCTCGATCGGTGTCGAAGGCGTCGCGGTCTATATGGCGATCTATGTGACGATGACCATCGGCATCTTCACCTGCATTCTGGCACTGCGCACCGAAGAGGGCCCGGTGGAGACCATCGGCCAGCTGTCCGGCCTGTCGCAGAAGCGGCCCTTCGTTGCCGCGATGATGGCGATCCTGATGTTCTCGCTGATCGGCCTGCCGCCGCTCGCCGGGTTCTTCGCCAAGTGGCAGGTGTTCCTGGCTGCCATCGAAGCCAACCTGTTCATCCTCGCGGTGATCGGTGTGCTGGCCAGTGCGGTGAGCGCCTACTATTACCTGCGGATCATCAAGGTGATGTATTTCGATGACCCGGTGGCGAGCTTCCGCAGCATTTCGGCGGAACATGCCGTGGTGATGTCGGTCGTCGGCTTCCTGCTGGTCACCTATTTCTTCACCGTCGGTGCGCCGCTTTCGGCAGCTGCGCGCGTTGCCGCGGGAAGCCTGTTCTAAGTGACAGGCTTCTGGCTGGGCCCCCGGGCCGCCACACGAGGTTACCGCCTCCACGGTTATGACAGCGTCGGCTCCACCTCGACGGAGGCGGCGCAGGCGGCTGCAGCTGGCGACGCCGGCGATGTCTGGTTCGCCGCCCTGCAGCAGACTGCGGGGCGCGGCAGACGTGGCCGGGTGTGGGAATCGCCGCATGGCAATCTTGCCGCCAGCCTGCTTATCGTCCCCGATGCCGATCCGCAGATCGCGGCGACACTGGGCTTTGTCGCGGGTGTCGCGATGAACGATGCGCTGCGTCGCACCGTGCCGGAGGCGCGGGTGCGCGTGGGGATCGACGGCGCGGACGGGCAGGGCGCCCGCATTGCGCTCAAATGGCCGAACGATGTGCTCGCCGATGGCGCCAAGCTGGCCGGAATCCTGCTCGAGGCGCATCGCCGGCCGGATGGATCGACGGCCATCGTCATCGGGTTCGGGGTCAACGTCGTCGCCGCGCCGCAGGGGCTGCCCTATCCGGCGACCTCGCTGCAGACGCTTGGCGTGTCCGCATCTGCCATCGACCTGTTCGGCGTTCTCAGCGACAGCTGGGTCGACGCCATCGCACTTTGGGACAATGGGCGCGGGGTGGCCGACATTCTCGGCGCCTGGCGCGGTTCTGCTGCCGGCATCGGCGCCGAGGTCGCGGTGTCGCGCGACGGCGACGTGGTGCGCGGCATTTTCGAGACGATTGATGAAACGGGACGGTTGATGGTTCGCGCTAATGACAACCGTCTCATCGCTATTACCGCGGGAGACGTGCATTTCGGCGCGACCGCCAGTGTGAGGAATTAAAATGGCCAAGACGGCGCAAGACGAACTGGTTTTCGTGCCGCTCGGCGGTGTCGGCGAGATCGGCATGAACATGGCTGCCTATGGCTATGGTCCTGCAAATCGCCGCAAGTGGATTGTCGTCGATTGCGGCGTCACGTTTGCCGGGCCCGATGAGCCCGGCATCGATCTGATCCTGCCCGATCCGAGCTTTCTGGAAGATCACGCCGACGACGTCGAAGCGCTGATCCTTACCCATAGCCACGAAGACCACTATGGTGCGGTGATGGACCTGTGGCCGGCGTTCGACCGGCCGGTCTATGCCACGGCCTTCGCAACCGCCATGTTGACGGCAAAGCGGGAATCCGAAGGCATTGCCGAGCATGTCGAGATCCGCCGCATGCAGGCGGGCAAGCCCTTCACCATCGGGCCCTTCACCATCGAGCCGATCAATGTGGCGCATTCGATCCCCGAGGCCTGCGCACTGCTGATCACCACACCGACCAGCCGCGCGGTGCACACCGGCGACTGGAAGCTCGATCCGCACCCGATCGGCGTGGCGCCCACCGACATCAAGCGCCTCGGTGAGATCGGCGAAGACCGCTCGACGCCACTGGCGCTCGTCTGCGACTCGACCAATGCGCTGAAGGAGGGCACCAGCCCCTCCGAGGAGTCGGTGGCGGAGAATCTCGAAAAGCTGATCGCCGAGGCGCCGCACCGGGTCGCCGTCACGACCTTTGCCTCCAATGTGGGCCGGATCATCTCGGTGGCGCGGGCAGCACACAAGGCCGGCCGGCAGGTGGTGATGTCCGGCCGCGCGCTGCACCGGATCAGTGGCATTGCGCGCGAGCTCGGCATGCTTGAAGGCATCCCGCCGTTTCTCGATCAGCACGAGTTCCGCAACCTGCCGCGCGCCAAAGTCGTATTGCTGTGCACGGGCAGCCAGGGCGAATCCCGCGCCGCCATCGCACGCATTGCACGCGAGCAGCATCCGGAGATTTCGCTGAACGCGGGCGACCGCGTGATCTTTTCGTCCTGGGCCATCCCGGGCAATGAGCGCGAAGTCATCGATATCCAGAACATGCTGATCGACCGCGGTGTCGATGTCGTCACCAATGCGACGGCGCTCGTTCACACCACCGGCCACCCGCGCCGAGAAGAGCTGAAGACGCTCTACAGCCTGGTAAAGCCCGACCTGCTGGTGCCGGTCCATGGCGAGGCGGCGCATCTCGAGGCGCATGCGGCGCTTGGCAAGTCGGAAGGCATTCAAGAAGTCGTGCATGCGCGGAATGGCGACATGGTGCGCTTCTACCCCGATGTGATGCACTTTCCCGGCGAAGTCAGAACCGGGGAGCTCTATCTCGATGGCAATATCTTGTGCACGCCCGATGAGAGCGGCGTTCGCGGCCGGCGGCGTCTCAGTTTCGGCGGGGCGATCATGGTCAGTGTCGTGCTGAACCGGTCGGGCCATATCCTCGGGGCACCGGAAATGGCGCTCGAAGGCGTGCCGGAGGTCGAGGACGACGAGGATTCGATGCATCGGCTGGTGCGGCGTGTCGTCAGTGGCACGCTGAAATCGATTCCCGCCAAGCGCCGCGCCGACCCCAGCATGGTGCAGACCGCGTTGACCCGCGCCGTGCGCAACGAGGTGGGCAGCTTCTGGGGCCGCAAACCCAATGTGACCGTATTCGTGCATCAGGTCTAACGCATGCAAGTCGGAACCTTTATCGCAATCTACTTTGTCGTTTGGTGGCTGTGCCTGTTCGTGGTGCTGCCGTTCAAGGTGCGCAATCAGGTGGATGAAGGCAGTTGGGTCAGCGGCACCGAGCGGGGCGCGCCCAGTCTCGTCAAGCTGTGGCCCAAGCTGCTGGTGACGTCGCTGCTGGCGGTGGTGGTGACCGGCCTGCTGCTGCTGGGCCTGACGACGCCCTGGCTGCAGGAATACTGGCGCTGAGCCAGTCGATCGCGAGGATCGTCTCGCCCGCTTCATGAAGTTGTCGCGTGTCGTGTGTGAATCGCGGCGCGCGGCAAATCTTTCGCGCCAAGGGGCGTTTGCAGCAGAATCCTGAAGCAGAAACAAAAAAAGCAGGGCCAAAGGCCCTGCTTGTATGAGTTATCGACAATTCGCCGGTCTTAGGCACACGATGAAGTGGCGGCCAGCGCTCCTCCCTTGACGTTGTCGACGTCCAGCAACTTAGGGTTGCCTGTGTTCTTATGCAGGCGGACCCTAACAATAGATTCTGGGGCTGTCACGCGGATTCTGCATGCCAGCCATCGCAATTTTACATAGGGGCAAGAATAGAGAGCATTCAGGTTTGAGCAATGCTTGCGCCGTGTGCAGCCTCTTTGCAATGCCCTAAAAAGGGGCGCATTTGCCCGTCCCACTTTGTGCCGCTTTGCGCTATACGGTGGCCAATCGAATCCCGGCTCGGTCAGGAGTTGTCATGCGTCTCAGCCGCTATTTTCTTCCGCTGCTCAAGGAAACGCCAAAGGAAGCGGAAATCATCTCGCACCAGCTGATGCTGCGTGCGGGCATGATCAAGCAGCAGGCTGCAGGCAGCTACAGCTGGCTGCCTTTGGGCCTCAAGGTCCTGGGCAAGGTCGTCAAGATCATCGAGGAAGAGCAGAACCGCTCCGGCGCGATCCAGCTGCTGATGCCGACGCTGCAGTCGGCCGACCTGTGGCGCGAGAGCGGGCGCTATGACGCCTATGGCAAGGAAATGCTGCGGGTGCAGGATCGCCATGAGCGTGACATGCTCTACGGTCCGACCAACGAGGAGATGATCACCGACATCTTCCGCACCTATGTGCGTTCCTACAAGGACCTGCCGCTGAACCTTTATCACGTGCAGTGGAAGTTCCGTGACGAGGTGCGTCCGCGCTTCGGCACCATGCGCAGCCGCGAATTCCTGATGAAGGACGCCTATTCGTTCGACATGGACGAAGAGGGCGCCGTGGCCGCCTTCCACCGCATGTTCGTTGCGTACTTGCGCACCTTCTACCGCATGGGCCTCGTCGGCATTCCGATGCGGGCCGACACCGGTCCGATCGGCGGCGACATGAGCTATGAGTTCCATGTGCTGGCCGATACGGGCGAGAGCGCCGTCTATCTCGACAAGGATCTGGTCAACAAGCCGATCCCGCCGATCGACACCGATTTCACGGGCGATCTGTCGCCGATCTTCAAGGACTGGACGTCGCTGTTCGCGGCCACCGACGAGATGACCGACGAAGCCGGGTTCCGCGCTGCCGTGCCGGAAGGCCAGCAGCTTGCGGCGCGTGGTATCGAGGTCGGGCACATCTTCTATTTCGGCACGAAATATTCCGAGCCGATGAAGGCCGTGGTCACCGGGCCGGACGGCAAGGATGTGCCGGTGCATATGGGCAGCTATGGCATCGGGCCGACCCGGCTGGTGCCGGCGATCATCGAAGCGTCGCATGACGAGGCCGGAATCATCTGGCCGGTCAGTGTGGCGCCGTTCGAGGTCGTGCTGATCAACCTCAAGCCAAGCGACGAAGCGACCAGCCAAGCTGCCGAAAAGCTCGAGGCCGAGCTGACCGCTGCGGGCCTCGATCTGCTCTATGACGATCGCGACATGGGCGCCGGCGGCAAGTTCGCGGCGGCCGACCTGATTGGCATTCCCTATCAGCTGATCATCGGGCCACGCGGGTTGAAGGACGGGCAGGTGGAGATCAAGCACCGGGCGAGCGGAGAACGCGAGACGCTGGCGCTCGATGCCGCCGTCGAACGGCTGACGGGGCTGATCGTGCCCCAGCGGCGGGACACGGTTTGAGCGACAGGGCGGCCATTGCGTCAGGCGGCGCCGGGCCGTTCTCACGCTTTGAATTCCTTTTGGCGGGCCGGTATCTGCGGGCCCGCCGCAAGGAGCGTTTCGTCTCGGTCATTGCCAGCCTGACGCTGATCGGCGTGGCGCTGGGGGTCGCGACGTTGATCGTCGTCATGTCGGTGATGAACGGCTTCCGCTCCGAACTGCTGGGCAAGATTCTCGGCATCAACGGCCATTTCATCGTCCAGACCGTCGCCGAACCCTTCGAGGGCTATCAATCGGTGGTCGACAGGATCGAGGGCGTCGACGGGGTGCGCTATGCCATCCCGTTCGCCGAAGGCCAGGCGCTCGTTTCGGGGCAGGCGGATTCGACCGGCGTGCTGGTCCGCGGCATCGAGAGCCGCTCGATCGACAAGCTGACGACGCTGCACGATTCCATCATCCTGGGTGGCTGGGATTCGTGGGACGATGGCGGCGGCGTGGCCATCGGGGCGCGGCTGGCCGAGCGGCTGGGCGTCACCATCGGCGATCAGGTCACCATCGTGAACCCCGACGGCACGATGACGCCCTTCGGCCAGACGGCGGCCATGCGGGTCTATCCGGTCAGCGTCATCTTCAACCTCGGCATGCCCGAGTTTGACAATTTCTACCTCTATATGCCGATGGAAGAGACCCAGGCCTATTTCAAGCTGTTCGAGGACCGGTTGAAACCGGGCGTCGAGATGCCGGGCGTCATGGCAACCGATGAGGAGATCGACGCAGCCTATGAGCGCGTTCCGCAGGTGTCGGGTGTCGAGGTGTTCGTCGAGGATCCCGACGCGATCGGCACGATGCGGGACCGCATTCAGGCGACGTTCGACCGGCCCCTGGCGCTCGCCGACTGGCAGCAGCGCAACGCCACATTCTTTTCTGCACTGCAGGTCGAGCGCGTGGTGATGTTCGTCATCCTGTCGATGATCATTCTGGTGGCCGCCTTCAACATCATCGCCAGTCTGGTGATGCTGGTGAAGGACAAGGGACCCGATATCGCCGTTCTGCGCACCATGGGTGCGACTCGCGGCGCGATCCTCCGCGTGTTCTCGATGACGGGTTTTGCCATCGGGCTCAGCGGCACCTTCATCGGGCTGATCCTGGGTCTGGTGGTCGCGATCAATGCCGAGGCGCTGCGCAGCGGCATCTCGAACCTGCTCAACATTTCGATCTTTCCGCCCGAACTGTTCCAGCTCAGCTCGCTGCCGTCGCGGGTCGATCCGGCGGAGGTGGTCGCGGTCGTTGGCCTGTCGCTGGTGCTGACCTTCCTCGCGACGCTCTATCCCGCCTGGCGCGCTGCCCGGCTCGACCCGGTGCAGGGGCTGAACAAGTGAGTGAGCCACAGGACACCGGCGCCTTTTCACGCTTCGAATTCCTCGTCGCGTTCCGCTACCTGCATGCGCGGCGGCGGGACCGCTTCGTTTCGGTGATCGCCGGGCTGACGCTGACCGGCATTGCGCTGGGTGTCGCGACGCTGATCGTCGTCACCTCGGTGATGAATGGCTTCAACGCCGAAATCGTCAGCAAGCTCTTGGGGCTCAACGGGCATTTCGCGGCCTATCCGATCGAGGCGCGGTTTACCGACTACGAGGCGTCGGCAATCGATATCGAAGGCGTCGACGGTGTCGTGTCGGCCATTCCCTATGTCGAGGGGCAGGCGCTGGCCAAGGGCCCGCGCTCCAGTTCCACCGGCATCATCGCGCGCGGCATCAGCGGCAGTTCGGTCGCCAAGCTCGGGTTGCTGCGTGATGGGGCGATCCTCGGCTCTTGGGACGACTGGGATGCCGGCGAAGGCGTTGCGATCGGCAAGCGTCTGGCGGAAAAGCTCAATGTCGTCGTCGGCGATCCGGTGACGCTGGTCAGCCCGAACGGTCAGATGACGGCCGAGGGCAGGGCGCCGCAGGTGCGCAGTTTCCCGGTCAAGGTGATCTTCGATCTGGGGATGACCGAGTTCGACAGCCTGTACCTCTTCATGCCGCTGCGGCCCGCGCAGGACTATTTCAACATGTTCGACCGGGTGCTGAAGCCCGGCGTGTCGCCGCCCCCCGAAGACGCCAGTATCGAGGAACGCGAAGCCGCCTTCGACCGGATCTACCGTGCGACCGCCATCGAGGTTTTCCTCACCGATGCCAATGACATCGGAAACATGCGATTCCGGATCAGCCAGCAGGTCGAGCGCCCGCTGGTGCTGTCGGACTGGCAGCAGCGGCACCAGAACTTCTTCGATGCGCTGCAAAGCCAGGGCACGGTGATGTTCGTCATCCTGTCGATGATCATCGTCGTTGCGGCATTCAACATCATTTCCAGCCTGATCATGCTGGTGAAGGACAAGGGCACCGATATCGCGGTGCTGCGCACCCTGGGCGCCACACGCGGCGCGGTGATGCGGATTTTCGGTATTGCCGGGGTCACGATCGGCGTCGCCGGCACGGCCATCGGCGTGGGGCTGGGCATCGTGATCGCCGCCAATGCCGAAACGCTGCGGGCCTTTCTGTCCAATCTCCTCGGCATCACCATCTTCCCGCCCGAGGTGTTCTATCTTTCGTCCCTGCCGAGCCGGACCAATCCGTCCGAAGTGATCACCATCGCTGCGGTGGCGCTCGGTCTCAGTTTCCTGGCGACGCTCTATCCCGCCTGGCGCGCCGCCCAGTACGACCCCGTGGAGGCTCTGCGCTATGAGTGAGATTCATCTGAAGCTCGACAAGGTGCATCGCCAGTACGGGCAGGGCGACACCAGCGTGCGCGTGCTCGAAGACGCCGATCTCGAAGTACGCGGTGGCGAGATGGTGGCGATCGTGGCGCCCTCGGGTGCCGGCAAGTCGACGCTGCTGCATATCTCGGGTCTGCTGGAGCGCCCGCAATCGGGCGAGGTCGAGATCGTCGGTACGCCCACCAGCAAGCTCAACGAACGCGGCCGCACCATGCTGCGGCGCGACACGATCGGATATGTCTACCAGTTTCACCATCTGCTGCCCGAGTTCTCGGCGCTCGAAAACGTCGTCTTGCCGCAGATGATCCGCGGTGTCGACAAAGCCGATGCGGAAAAGCGCGGTCATGAGCTGCTCGAACTGCTGGGCGTCGGGCCGCGGGCCCTGCATCGCCCGGCGGAGTTGTCTGGCGGTGAACAACAGCGCGTCGCCATCGCCCGAGCCGCCGCCAATCATCCGCGCATCATCCTCGCGGACGAGCCGACAGGCAATCTCGACCCGGCGACCAGCGACATGGTGTTCCAGGCGCTAACCGGTCTGATCCAGGAAGAAGGCGTGGCGGCGCTGATCGCCACTCACAATCACGATCTGGCGCGGCGCGCCGACCGGATCGTCACCCTGCGCGACGGCAAGGTGGAGACCATGACCCTCTAGTCGGGGTCGCTTTCGCTCAATTCCCGCCGCAGGCGTTCGCGCTCCGTCAGCGTGTTGATCCGCGTGCGCAGGGACTTGATCTGACGGTCCTGCCGTTCGGTCTGCGCCTTGAGCTGACGGATACGGGATTCGGCAGCGCTGCGCTGATCGAGATCCCAGTCCCGCACCCTCTGCAGAACCACCTTGGCCTCCGGCTGGGCGAGCAGCGCTTCCCAATCCGTATGGAGTGACTGCAGCAACCGGTGCGCAGCGAGCCCGGCCGAGGCGCGCTCGCCCGGGTGGTCCGAACCGAGCAGGCGCAGGATGCGGATGAGGCGTTCCATGTCGCGGGGATCGAGCGCCATCCGGTCAGGCTCGGGCTTTGGCAGAGCAGAAGACGGCAACTGCGTCATGAGGGCGACCGGGCGAGTCGCAGGCCGTTACGCGTCGGGCTTGGTCAAGAACAATCATGCGCGCCTTCCTATCTGAAAGTCAGCGGGGATAACAGGGGCGAGCCCTTGCATGTTCACGTTCTGTTAACTGCATGTTCTCGGTTACAGCGCTGTTGCTAGACGTGAACGAAAAAAGAACATACAAGAACGAACAGGCAACAGGAGGTCGTAATGCTCGGTTTCGTCAAAGATTTTCTCGCTCTCGTGACTATTGTCGGTTTTTCCGCCGCTTCGCTTACCTGGATGGATATCGCTGCCCGACTCGTGTGACGCATGTGGATTGTACCAATCCGCGGTTGGCGAACGGACCGGCGGCGCTTAGGAACGATCCATGGCTGGTCCAGGCTTCATTCATCTGCACGTTCATTCCGCCTATTCCCTGCTGGAAGGGGCGCTGCCACTCGCCAAGGTGCTGGGTCTTGCCAAGGCCGATGCCCAGCCGGCGATCGGCATCACTGACACCAACAACCTGTTCGGTGCGCTGGAGTTCTCCGAAAAAGCTGCCGACAAGGGTATCCAGCCGATCGTCGGGGTGGAACTGGCGCTCGATTTCGGTGTCGATGCCAGCGCAGCCGACCGGATGCAGGAGCGCGGCAACAACCGGCCGAATTTCGGCAAGGGCAGTGTCGTGCTGCTGGCGGGCAGCGAAGAGGGCTTTGCCAATCTGTCGGCCCTCGTCTCCCGCGCCTATCTCGAGGGCGGCGACGGGGCGGTTGCGGCCCATACCGATTGGCTCGACCCACTGTCGACGGCGGGGATCATCTGTCTCTCGGGTGGACCCGAGGGGGCGATCGACCCGTGGTTCACCAACAAGCTCGATGCGCAGGCGCATGAGCGGATCGACCGGCTGCACGCCGTCTTCGGCGACCGGTTCTATATCGAGATCCAGCGGCACGGCACGACGCAGGAAGCGCTGAACGAGCCGCTGCTGATCGATTATGCCTATGCCAAGGGCATCCCGCTGGTTGCCACCAACGAGCCCTTTTATCCGGCGCAGGACGATTACGAGGCGCATGACGCGCTATTGGCGATCGCCGGCAGCACGGTGCTGTCGCAGACGGCGCGCCGCAAGCTCACCGACCAGCACTATTTCAAGACCCGGGCCGAAATGGCGGAGCTGTTCGCCGATCTGCCCGAGGCGCTCGACAACACGGTCGAAATCGCGAAACGGATCGGTTACCGGCCGGTGACGCGCAAGCCGGTACTGCCCAAGTTCGCTGCTGCCCCGGAGCTCAGCGAGGAAGAGGCCGTTGCCGCCGAGGCGCGTGCCCTTGCGGAAATGGCGTGGACGGGGCTCGAAAATCGCCTGAAAACCGTCGGCCCGGCGCCCGGTGTGAGCGTCGAAAAGTACCACGAGCGGCTGGAGTTCGAGCTCGGCATCATCGAGCGGATGAAGTATCCGGGCTACTTCCTGATCGTGGCCGACTTCATCCAGTACGCAAAGCAGCAGGACATTCCGGTGGGGCCGGGGCGTGGCTCGGGTGCCGGCTCGCTCGTCGCCTATGCGACGACGATCACCGATCTCGACCCGCTGCGCTACAACCTGCTGTTCGAACGCTTCCTCAATCCCGAACGCGTGTCGATGCCCGACTTCGACATCGATTTCTGCCAGGATCGCCGCGAAGAGGTGATCCGCTATGTGCAGGTGAAGTACGGCAGCCAGCAGGTGGCGCAGATCATCACCTTCGGTACGCTGCAGGCGCGCGCCGTTCTGCGCGACGTCGGGCGCGTGCTGCAGATGCCTTATGGCCAGGTCGACCGCATCGCCAAGCTGGTGCCGGCCAATCCGGCCGATCCGTGGACGCTGGAGCGTTCGCTGAAGGAAGTCCCGCAGCTCAGGATGATGGCCGACGAGGACGAACAGGTCTCCGAACTGCTGGCCATCGGGCAAAAGCTCGAGGGCCTGTTTCGCCATGCCTCGACGCATGCTGCCGGCATCGTCATCGGCGACCGCCCGCTGCAGGAGCTGGCGCCGCTTTATCGCGATCCGCGCTCCGACATGCCGGTCAGCCAGTACAACATGAAATGGGCCGAAGCGGCCGGGCTGGTGAAGTTCGACTTTCTGGGCCTCAAGACGCTGACCACCACCAAGCGCGCCGTCGACCTGATCAATCGCGATGGCGGCAATTTCCGCATCGAGGACGTGCCGATCGACGACGAGGCGACCTACAAGCTCTACCAGCTCGGCGATACTGCCGGTGTCTTCCAGGTGGAAGGCGCGGGCATGCGGCGCGCGCTGATCGACATGAAGCCCGACCGGTTCGAGGACATCATCGCGCTCGTGGCGCTCTATCGGCCGGGCCCGATGGACAATATCCCGCTGTTCAATGCGCGAAAGCACGGAGAGGAAGAGGTCGAATATCCGCACGAGGCGCTGAGTACCGTGCTGGACGAGACCTATGGCATCATCGTCTATCAGGAACAGGTGATGCAGATCGCGCAGATCCTGTCCGGCTACTCGCTCGGTGAAGCCGATCTGCTGCGCCGCGCCATGGGCAAGAAGATCAAGGCCGAGATGGACAAGCAGCGCGTCCGTTTCCAGGAAGGCGCGATCCGCTACGGGCTGAAGGCGAGCCTCGCCGACACGATCTTCGATCTGCTGGCCAAGTTCGCCAACTACGGCTTCAACAAGTCGCACGCTGCGACCTATGCGCTCGTGAGTTATCAGACCGCCTATCTGAAGGCACATTACCCGCATGAGTTCTTTGCGGCGACGATGACCCTCGACATGGGCAATACCGACAAGCTGTCGGAATTCCGCCAGGACGCGAAAAAGCACGCCATCGAAGTGGTGCCGCCCTGCGTCAACCAGTCGGAGGCCGTGTTCACCACGCGCGACAAGCGGGTGCATTACGCCATCGGTGCGGTCAAGGGCGTGGGGCAGGCGGTGGCCGAGCATATCGTCGAGCGGCGCGGTGACCGCCCCTTCGCCGATCTCGCCGATTTTGCGACGCGCGTCGATTCCCGGATCATCAACCGGCGGACGCTCGAAGCCCTGGTCAACGCCGGCGCTTTCGATCTGCTGGTGCCGCGCCGGGAACAGGCCTTTGCCGCAATCGATGCGGTCGTCGCCACGGCGCAGCGCACCAATGCCAATGCTGCTGACGGCATCGTCGACATGTTCGCCTCCGACCAACCGGAGCCGATATCGCTCAACCAACACGTAACGAACTGGCTACCGGCAGAGCGACTGCAGCGCGAGCATGACGCCATCGGGTTTCATCTGTCCGGCCATCCGCTCGACCAGTATGCCGAGCTGTTCGACCGTTTGCGGGTGCAACCCTTCAGCGATTTCGAGCGGGCGGTGAAGGAAGCGGGCGCACGGGCAGGGCGGCTCGCCGGCACGATCGGGGCGCGCAACGACCGGCGCACCAAGAAGGGCAATCCGATGGCGATCATCACGCTGTCGGACACCTCGGGCAGTTTCGAGATGGTGGCCTTTTCAGAACAGATCGAACAGTACAGCGCCACGTTGCAGACTGGCCGATCGGTCGTTCTCAATGTCGAGGCCGACGAGCGGCCCGATGGGATCAGCCTCAGGCTGATCAGTGCGGAGCCGATCGAGGGCCTCGCCGAGCGCATCGGCCGGCGGCTCACAGTGTTTGCCGGTTCCGAGCGCTGCCTCGGCCCGATCAGCTCGCAGTTGAAATCCGGCGGCGAAGGGCAGGTGAGCTTCGTTGTCATCCGCGACGGCGGGGCGCTGGAGTATGAGGTCGAACTCAAGGGGCGCTATCGCATCAACCCGGAGCTCGCCGGCGCGGTCAAAGCCATGGATGGCGTGATGGACGTGCGCCTGACCTGATGCTCGGTCGGCTGAGCATTGGTGGCCGCAAGCTGCCGGATGCGCTGCTGTTCGACTGGGCCGTGTTCGTTTCCTACGCGGCGTTTGCCTGTGGACCACGCAAATGCGAACCGAGTTGACCAACAATGTTCGTAGCCGTTTTCCGCATCTACAGTGCGGGTTGCCCGCAATCTTCGGAAATGAATACTGAGGCGATTCAGTGTTCTTTAGTAGTCTGGGCCGAACATGTGCCGCGCTACTGGAGGGTGGCGCGTCATGACACAGGTGCCCAGCGCGACGATCAACTTCGTTGAGACCTGCGGACGCCGCCGGGTGCGGTGAGTTACGTCATCGTCATTTTCGGCGGTCTGATGCTGTTTGCCTTTGCCCGCAGCATGAAGAGCCTGCTGCTGGTTTCAGCGGTACTGGTGGGCATCGTCGGCGTCGATCTCATCTGGCCCGACACGCTGTCACGCTGCACCACGCATTCCATGCAATGCGTTGCGGCGAGCTTTAGCGGTTCGGCCCGACAGACCAGCAGCTTCCTCGAGTGGATTTTTCAGCAGGCCGGACTCGGCTGAGGCCCGTCGTGCCGGGTTCATTGTTCCGCCAAAACTTGCTATCTCCTGGATCGCCCGGGAAGGGTTGCTGGCGCAGGGCAGCAGCTTCGGTGGGCGCTTTCAAACGACAACAGGCGCGACACACGCGCTGTGCGAGGGATTTCATGACACCGATCTACAAGGACGCCACGCGTTCGGCTGAGGCACGTACCGCAGACCTGCTGGAGCGCATGAGCCTCGAGGAAAAGCTCGGTCAGTTGCACGCGCTTTGGTTGCTGCTGTCGCCCGATGGCAAACACCGTGTGCGCTCGGACAGTTTCACGGGATCGGCGGACCCCGACAAACTGAAGAACATGCTGGCACTCGGTCTTGGACAGATCACCCGGCCGCTGGGCAGCCAGGCGATCGATCCCGTCGACGGGGTGCGTGCGCTCAACAGCTTGCAGAAATTCATGCTGGAGGAGACGCGGCTCGGCATACCGGTGATGGCGCATGAGGAGTGCCTGTCCGGTCTGATGATCCGCGGCGCGACGCTGTTCCCGTCCTCGCTCGGCTATGGCGCGACCTGGAATCCGGACCTCATCGAAGCCGTCGGCAAGGCCATCGGCGACGAGGCGCGTTCGGTCGGCTGCCGGCAGGGGCTGGCGCCGGTGCTCGATGTGGCCCGCGATGCGCGCTGGGGGCGCACGGAGGAGACCTTCGGCGAGGATCCCTATCTCACCGGCGTGCTCGCCACCCGCTATGTGCGCGGGTTGCAGGGCGACAAGCGGGACCTGCTGGCGACCCTCAAGCACTATGCCGGCCATTCGCTGTCGCAGGGCGGCCGCAACCACGCCCCGGTCGATCTCGGCTGGCGCGAGCTAAACGATACATTTCTGTTACCCTTCGAGATGGCGGTGAAGCTCGGCAATGCCGCGTCGGTCATGCCGGCCTATCACGATATCGACGGCGAGCCGGTGCATGCCTCGAGCCACCTGCTGACCACGGTGCTGCGCGACGAGTGGGGCTTCGATGGGCTGATCGTCGCCGACTACATCGGCGTCAGCCTGCTCTACCAGCACCATCGCGTCGCGGCCGATGCGGGCGCGGCTGCGGCGATGTCGCTGCGGGCCGGTCTCGACGTCGAACTGCCGGGCGACGACTGCGTCAGCCATCTGCCCGAGGCGCTCGAGCGTGGCGAGATCGACATGGAAACGATCGATGCCGCGGTGACCCGCGTATTGGTCGAGAAGTTCCGCATCGGCCTGTTCGAAAAACCCTATGCCGATGAGACGGCGATCGCGCTGCAGCAGCCGGATACCGTTGCGCTGGCCCGCAAGGTGGCGGAGCAAAGCGTCGTCATCCTCGAAAACGATGGCGTGCTGCCGCTCAAGGACGCGACCAATATCGCGCTGATCGGGCCAACGGCGGACGATCCGCTGGCGCTTCTGGGCGACTACGCCTTCCCGGTGCATCTCATTGTCGCCAATGAGGTGGAGGCGACGCAGAATGTCGTGACGCCGCGCGCCGCCTTCGAAGCCGCACTTGGCGCCGATCGGGTCCGGTTCGCGCAGGGCTGCTATATCCTCGAAGAGCGCAAATCCGGTGCACCTGTCTTTCCCGGCGATGTCGATGACAGTTCCAGCCTCGATGTCGAGTCGCTGCTCTCGACCCGCACCGATCTGATTGCCGATGCAGTGGCGGCAGCCGAAGCGGCTGACGTCGCGGTGGTCTGCGTCGGCGACCTCTCGGGCATTTTCCAGACCGGGACCGTCGGCGAAGGCTCCGATGTCGACACTCTCGAACTGCCGGGCGTCCAGCAGCAGCTGCTCGACGCGGTCGTTGCCACCGGCAAGCCGGTCGTCGTGGTCATCAGTTCGGGCCGCCCCTACAATCTGGGCGGGCTCGAGGGCAAGGTCGCGGCGCAGGTCATGTCCTTCTTCGGCGGTCAGGAAGGCGGCAATGCCCTGGTCGACGTCCTGCGCGGCGTGGTCGAGCCCTCGGGCCGGCTGACGCTGTCGGTGCCGCGCAGCGCCGCGGCAGCACCCTATTTCTACAACCACAAGTTCAAGAGTTCGGGCACGCCGATCGCCCGCCATTTCGGCAGCCGGTACCCGTTCGGGCACGGGCTGACCTATACCGAGTTCGCCTATTCCGACCTGCAGATCGCCGAGGACCAGGTGGATGCGGCGACCGGCACCGTGCGGGTGCGTTTTTCGGTGCGCAACACCGGCAGCCGCGCCGGCGTCGCCGTGCCGCAGCTCTATGTCCGCGATCAGCTGGCTTCGGTTGTCCGGCCGGTCAAGGAGCTCAAGGCGTTTGCGCGCGTCGAACTGGCGGCGGGTGAAGCAACGACCGTCAGCTTTGACGTGCCGACCGACATGCTGGCCTTCACAGGTTCGGACATGGCGCGCGGTGTGGAGCCGGGCGCTTTCGACGTCTATATCGGTGCCTCAAGCAGCGACATCAGATTGTCGGGAGTCGTTACCGTCACCGGGGAGCGGACCTTGCTGGGCAAAACCTGGCGCATGCAAAGCCGCGCGACAGTGTCAGACCGCACGGCTTAAGAGCCTCGCATCACTGCGCGTCACCCAACAGGCTGCGGGCAGGGCGCCACCGCCCGCAGCCACTTGCCTCACGGCGCAAAACACCCTATATGCGCGGCGCGTCCAGAGTTTGGGACGTAATTCACACGCAGAGCGGAATTCGGACCCTCGGTCCAGAAGCTCCATGCCGGTGGCGGGCGAAGCCCGTCGCATGTGCTCTGCGGCGGCAATAACCGGAAAAGGAGCCATTTATGGCATTGCCCGATTTTTCTATGCGTCAGCTGCTCGAAGCAGGTGTTCACTTCGGCCACCAGAAGCATCGGTGGAACCCGAAGATGGAACGCCACATCTTCGGCGTGCGCAACGACATCCACATTCTCGACCTGAGCCAGACCGTTCCGGCCCTGCAGCGCGCGCTGCAGCTGATCTCGGACACCGTCGCCGATGGCGGCCGTCTGCTGTTCGTGGGCACCAAGCGCCAGGCCGCTCCGGTCGTCGCCGATGCAGCCCGCCGTTCGGCTCAGTACTTCGTCAACTCCCGCTGGCTCGGCGGCACGCTGACCAACTGGCAGACCATCTCGCACTCGATCGCGCGTCTGCGTGAACTTGAAGCGCAGGAGGCCGAAGGTGGCCACGGCCTGACCAAGAAGGAATTGCTGCTGCTCAGCCGTGAGCAGGAGCGCCTCGAGCGCGACCTCGGCGGCATCAAGGACATGGGCAACCTGCCCAATCTGCTGTTCGTGATCGACACCAACAAGGAAGCCAATGCCATCAAGGAGGCACACCGCCTCGGCATTCCGGTGATCGCCATCGTCGACAGCAACTGCGATCCGGATTCGGTCGACTTCGCGATCCCGGGCAATGACGACGCCGCGCGCGCTCTCGAGCTTTACTGCGACCTCGTCGCACGTGCTGCGATCGACGGCATCTCGCGTTCGGCTGCTGGCAGTGGTGCGGACCTCGGCGAAGCCGAGATGTCGCCCGAGGAGCCGGCGCTGGCTGCTGAAGAAGCGCCCGCCGCCGCCAGCTAAGACCTGAGCCCGCTCCGGCGGGCTCGACCTCAGTCCTCAAAAGGCGCGGTCTCCCCAGGGGACCGCGGAATGGTGATTTTTATGGTGACAGCCCAGCAGGTGAAAGAACTCCGCGACCAGACCGGCGTGGGGATGATGGACTGCAAGAAGGCGCTTCAGGAGACTGATGGCGACCTGACCGCTGCAATCGACTGGCTGCGGACCCGTGGTCTGGCCAAGGCCGCCAAGAAGGCCGGCCGCGTCGCGGCCGAAGGTCTCGTCGGCGTGAAAGTCGACGGCACCCGCGGCGCGATCGTCGAGGTCAATTCCGAGACCGATTTCGTGGCGCGCAACGAACAGTTCCAGGGCATCGTCGGTGCCGTGAGCACACTGGCGCTCGATGCCGATGGCGATGCTGGCAAGCTCAGCGAGATGCCGTACCCGGGTACAGGTCGTTCGGTGTCGTCCGAGCTCAGCGAAGCGATTGCCAAGATCGGCGAGAACATGACGCTGCGCCGCACGGCGACTCTGTCGGTCACGGACGGCGTGATCGGCTCGTATGTGCACAACAGCGTGCAGCCTGGCATGGGTCGTCTTGGCGTCATCGTGGCGCTCGAGTCGACCGGCGACAAGGAAGCTCTCGCCGCCCTCGGCAAGCAGCTCGCGATGCACATTGCCAACACCAAGCCGCTGTCCGTGTCGCCCGACGACATCGACCAGGACGTAGTGGCGCGCGAGCGAGCGATCTTCGCCGAGCAGGCGCGTGAGTCCGGCAAGCCGGCCGAGATCATCGACAAGATGGTCGAAGGTCGTGTGCGCAAGTTCTACGAGGAAGTGACCCTTCTGGCTCAGGTCTTCGTGATCGATGGCGAGAACAAGGTCGGCGACGTGGTGAAGGCGGCCGAAAAGGACGTCGGTGCCCCGATCACGGTCAAGGGCTTCACCTGCTACGCGCTGGGTGAGGGCATCGAGAAGGAAGAAGCCGACTTCGCAGCCGAGGTGGCAGCGACCGCCGGCGTCTGAGTTCAGCCGTTTGTTGCGCGCCGGCAACTTCGGCGGCGCGACAGGGTTGGGAATTTGTTCGGGCGGGCTGGTCAACAGCCCGCCCGAATGTGCAATAAGCGCATCGGACGTCGCGGAATCGGCTGCGATGCGCGTTTTTTTAAGGAACTGCGGATGAATCGCTCCGCCTATGACCGGATCTTGCTGAAGGTGTCCGGGGAAGTCCTGGCGGGGGATCAGTCCTTCGGTATCGAACCGCAGTTTCTGCATTCCATGGCCGATCAGATCGCCGAAGTGGCGAAGGCCGGGGTCCAGATCGCCATCGTCATCGGCGCCGGCAACATCTTTCGCGGCATGGCGGTCGCGGCCAGTGGCGCCAACCGGGTGACTGGCGACGTCATGGGCATGCTCGGCACCGTCATCAACTCGCTGGCCCTTGGCGATGCGATCGAGCAGAAGGGCCTCAGGGTCAAAGTCTATTCCAACGTGCCCATGCCGACTGTGGCGGACACGTTCACGGCACGCGATGCCAATCAGGCGTTGAACGACGGCAGCGTCGTCATTTGCGCCGGCGGTACGGGCAGCCCGTTCTTCACCACCGACACGGCGGCATCGCTCAAGGCGATCGAACTGCATTGCGACGTGCTGCTCAAGGGCACCAAGGTGGATGGCGTCTATTCGGCCGATCCGAAGACCAATCCGGATGCCAAGAGATTCGAGACGATTACCCATGAAGAGGTGATCTCGCGCGATCTTCGCGTTATGGACACGGCAGCTTTCGCGCTTGCTCGCGACAATGGACTGCCCATATTGGTCTATGCGCTCGATGATCCGGAGGGCCTTATGGGGGTTCTGTCGGGCAAGACAAGAAGTACGCGCGTCGGTTAAGGCGCGACAGATCAGGAGAATATCCATGGCCGAGAGCTTTTCACTGCCGTCGCTGAAGGAACGGATGGACAAGTCCGTTGATTCGCTGCGCGATGAACTTGCCGGGTTGCGGACGGGACGGGCCACGCCCAGCCTGTTGGAGCCGGTCATGGTCGAGGCCTATGGCAGCAAGATGCCGCTCAATCAGGTGGCGACCGTCACCGTGCCGGAATCACGCATGCTGAGCGTGCAGGTCTGGGATCAGTCGCAGGCGTCGGCCGTCGAGAAGGCGATCCGCAACTCCGGTCTGGGTCTCAACCCGGCGGCCGAAGGTTCGGTCATCCGCGTGCCGCTGCCGGAGCTCAACGAAGAGCGCCGTCGTGACTTGACCAAAGTTGCGCACAACTATGCCGAGCAGGCCCGCGTCGCGGTGCGTCATGTTCGACGCGACGGCATGGATCTGCTCAAAAAGCTCGAAAAAGACGGCGAGATGAGTCAGGACGACAGTCGCCGCTTGGCCGATCAGGTACAGCAGGCCACCGACGCTGCCGTTGCCGAGGTCGACAGCGTCGTGTCCGCCAAAGAACAGGAAATCATGCAGGTCTAGTTCCTGCGTGTTCGCCCAGGAGGGACAGCAATGTCCACCGATGCTGCCATTGCTCAGCCGCTCGAGGCGCCTGCGGGATTGAAGATCCCGCGGCATCTCGCGGTCATTATGGATGGCAATGGCCGCTGGGCGCAGGCCCGCGGCAAGCAACGGACCGAAGGGCATGTGGAGGGCGTCAAGGCGCTGCGCCGTATGGTGGATCTGGCGATCCGCTACGGTGTGCAGCACCTGACCGTGTTCAGCTTCTCGTCAGAAAACTGGCGTCGGCCGCGCGACGAGGTCAATTTCATCTTCGGGCTGCTGCATCGGTTCGTGGCGTCCGATCTGGCGACGCTGATCCGCAACAATGTGCGCGTACGCATTATTGGCGGGCGCGAAGGGCTGGACAGTGCGCTGATCCGGCTGATCGACGATGTGCAGGCCAAGACAGCCGCGAACACCGGTATGGAGCTGATCGTCGCCTTCAACTATGGCGGCAAGGGCGAGCTGGTGGAAGCAACGCGCCGCATCGCCAAGGCCGTCGCTGCCGGGCAGATCGCCCCCGAGGATATCACCGAAGCGACCATCGAGAGCGCGCTCTATACCGACGGCGTGCCGGATCCGGATATTATCGTACGCACCAGTGGCGAGCAGCGGGTGTCGAACTTCCTGCTGTGGCAGGGCGCCTATTCCGAGCTGATTTTCGTCGATGAGAACTGGCCCGACTTCAGCGAGGGGACCTTCTTGAAGGTGCTCGAAACCTATACCTCGCGTAACCGGCGCTTCGGCGGGATCGAGACGAGGTCCTCGTGAACGAGCCGGCCGAGCCGCGTCCGAGTTTCACGCCACTGGCGCGCCGGTCCTGGACCGATCTGGGCCCTCGGGTGATTTCCGGCCTGGTTCTGGTCAGTGTGGCGCTGATCTTGCTCTATGTCGGCGGCTATCTGTTTGCGGCACTGATCGGCGCGGTGTTTGCCGGGTGCTATCGCGAATGGGAGCGGATGGTCACGCTCAAGCCGATCACCAAGGTCGGCATGGTGTTGATCGGCATACTGGCGCTTTCCGCGGTGCTGTATCCGGCGCTGGGGCCGCTCGTTACGCTGTTCGGCGCGGCTCTGGCTATCGCCGTCATCATGATCTTCGGTCGCACCGAACCCAGGCTGTGGCGCATTGGCGGTCTCGCCTTTTACGGCATCGTCATCCTCATGGTTTTGCAGATTCGTGGCACCTCTGCCTGGCTGTTGCCCGAAGTGTTCGATGCCGGACTATGGGCCGGGCTGTTCCTCGCCGCCATCATCTGGATGACCGATATCGGCGCCTATTTCGCGGGCCGGCAGGTGGGCGGCGAAAAGCTGGCGCCCGATATCTCGCCGTCAAAAACCTGGTCCGGCGCGATCGGCGGGCTGGCTGTCGGCACGCTCTCCGGCCTTGTCGTCTGGCTGTTCGTGGCGCAATCGTCACCGTGGTGGGTCGGCCTGCTGCTCGCGGCTCTGACGAGCGTGTTCGGCCAGATCGGTGACTTGGCCGAGAGTGCGCTGAAGCGCCGCTTCCGGATCAAGGATTCGGGCGACATCATTCCCGGGCACGGCGGGTTGATGGACCGGCTCGACAGCCTGACCTTCGGCGCGATCTTCCTGTTCATGGTCGGTACCTTTCACCCGGGTGCGCCCACGGTGGCCGCGGGCATCCTGTTCTGGTGACCCCCGGGCGCTTATCGCAATCTCAACGCAATTCATGCTCACATAGGCCGCATCGGTCAGCGGGACACGCATAATGGATTTCATCTTCGGGCCACTCGGCTACATCGTGCCGTTCCTCTTGGTGCTCACCATCATCGTGTTCGTACACGAGATGGGGCACTATCTGGTGGCACGGTGGAATGGCATCGCCATCCAGGCGTTTTCCATCGGTTTCGGTCCTGAGCTCATAGGCTTCAACGACCGGCGCGGGACGCGCTGGAAACTGTCGGCGATTCCGTTGGGCGGCTATGTGCGCTTCGTCGGCGACATGAATGCGGCCAGCGTGCCCGATGACGAAGTGATCGCCAATGCTTCGCCGGAACTGCAGCGCCAGCTGTTCGTCAACAAGAACGTCTGGCAGCGCATTTCCGTCGTTGTCGCAGGGCCTGCCGCCAATGTGATTTTTACTTTTCTGGTGCTTTACGCACTGCTGCTCGGCTATGGCCGCTACACTGTGCCAGCCGTCATCGATGAGGTGACGTCCGGGTCGGTTGCCGAAGCCGCCGGCATGCAGTCAGGCGATGTCATCGTCGCCGTCGACGGCTACGAAGTGCGCGGGTTTTCGGACTTCCAGCGGCTCGTCGCCACGGCACCCGAACGCCAGGTGACCGTGGTCGTGGATCGCAACGGCACCGAACAGACGCTTTCCATGGTGCCGGAATCGGCGACAACCACAGACCGTTTTGGGAACACACAACGCGTTGGCCGCATCGGGGTGACTCGCACGGTCGATCCCAACGACGTGGTGCTTTATCGCCCCGGCCCGATCGAAGCCGTCGGCATGACCTTCGAGGAAGTGCGCTTCATTATCGACCGGACCGCAGCCTTCCTGGGCGATTTCTTCGTCGGTCGCGGCGATGTCGAGCAGCTTGGCGGGCCGGTGAAGGTGGCCCAGGTCTCCAATCAGGTGGCCAGCCTTGGCTTTGTGGCGCTGATCAACCTGATGGCGCTGCTGTCGCTCAACATCGGCATCTTCAACCTGCTGCCGATTCCCATGCTCGATGGCGGCCATCTGGCCTACTACCTCATCGAAGCGGCGCGCGGTCGGCCTCTGCCGCAGCGGATCCAGGAGATCGGCTACCGGTTCGGCCTGGCGATCGTTTTCACGCTGATGGTGTTCACGCTGGTCAACGATATCTTCTGATCGATTCTGTCGGACGGGCCGGGCAGGGGGCTTCTGCACGGCGTTCAGAACTCGGTAAGAGTATCGAGCGCACACTGTGCGGCGTTCTCGCATTGCTGCGGTCATTTGGCGTTAACCGTTGGATAATCTAACTTTTCCATGTGTTGCAGGAATGCACCCGGACCAATCTTTTACGAACCCGAAGCGGTCCAACGGCTTGCCCGTGGTTAAAATACAGGTAAAAGCTAGCACTGGAGTTTGCTGAGGGCGCTGTGCATGGCGATTCTCGGCGGGTGTCGCACGAGGCAATAAAATATGATCAATCCCAAGAAGCTGATGCGTGGAGCCCTACTGGCGTTCGCCCTTGTGGCGGCCGTGCCGCTCTCGACAGCCAGCGGTCTTATCGGGGTTGGAGTGGCCCAGGCTCAGGAGGCGCGCCTCGTCTCCTCGGTGCTTTTCGAGGGCAATTCCGGCTTTTCTGACAAAGAACTGCTGGCAATGGTGGACGTCGGAAGCCGGGGCAGCTTCACGCAGGGCAGCATCGCTGCCGATGCCGAGAACATTCGTCTGGCCTATGTCGACAAGGGTTATGTGGACGTCACCGTGACGCCGCGGCTTGAAGCCGTGGACGGAGGGCGGACCCGCGTGACCTTCGTGGTTGATGAGGGTGGCCGGACCGGCATCGCTGCCATCAATTTCACGGGCAACAACACCTACGACGCTGGCACGCTGAAGTCCGTCATCCGGACTCGCGAGACTCATCTGCTGAGCTGGCTGTTCCGCGACGACGCGTACAGCCAGACGCAGCTCGAGATCGATAAGCAGCTGATCCAGCTCTATTACATGAACCATGGCTTCCCCGACGCCTATGTCACCTCGGCCGTTGCCGAGTACGACAGCTCGCGGAACGCCTATTTCGTGAACTTCACGATTTCCGAAGGCGAGCGCTACACGTTCGGCAATGTCGGCATCGAGACCTCGATTGGCGGCCTCAACACCGATTCCCTGCGCGGACTGGTGCGGACGGACAAGGGTGAGCGCTACTCGATCGCCGATCTCGAAAAGAGCCAGGAAGCCCTGGCCTTCGAGGCGACGGCCCAGGGTTATGCCTTTGCCGACGTGCGTCCCCGTGTCGACCGCGACATCGCTTCGGGCACGTTCAACGTCACCTATCTGATCGATGAGGGTGCCCGCGTTTACGTCGAGCGCATCAACATCACCGGCAACGAGAAGACCCGCGACGCGGTGATCCGCCGTGAACTCGACTTTGGTGAGGGCGATGCCTTCAACCGTTCGATGGTTCAGCGCGGCAAGAAGAACATCGAAGCTCTCGGGTTCTTCAAGGTGGTCAACGTTGATCTCGAGCAGGGCAGCGCTGCCGACAAGGTTGTGCTGAACATCGCGGTGGTCGAGCAGTCGACCGGTGATTATGGCGTGTCTGCCGGCTATTCGTCCGAAGACGGTGTGCTGGGCGAACTGTCCATCACCGAGCGCAACTTCCTTGGTCGCGGCCAGTATGTCCGTGCCTCGATCGGTGCCTCGGGTTCGGGCCAGAGCTACAGCCTGTCCTTCACCGAGCCGCGCTTCATGGGTCTGCGGATTTCGTCGGGCTTCGATATCTATCATCGCGTCGTCGACGAGACCGACAGCAACATCTACGGCACGACGACCACCGGTGGTCAGATCCGCTTCGGCCTGCCGATCACGACCGACATTTCC
>NZ_JBLXGA010000003.1:63929-321485 GCF_048261455.1 Devosia sp. | reverse complement strand
GCCATTGCTGTGCCGGAATCCCAGCGGCGCCGATAAGTCCGTTCACCAGCCCGTCCTGGCTCAGCATGATGCGCCAGATGATCACCGCGACCGGCAGCGACACGCCGATGGGGATGAGGAAGAGGATCCGATAAAGCGTAATGCCACGGAACTTCTGCACATAGAGCAGCGCCAGGCCCAGCGCGAGGGCGATCTGGATCGGGTTGATCAGCAGGTTGAACCAGAAGGTCACCTGCAGCGAATTCCAGAAGATCGAGTCGGTGACGAGCGACAGGTAATTGTCGAGGCCGACGAAGACCTGGGTGCCGCGCACCATGTTGAAGAAGCTGTCCGAGACCGCGATGGCGATCGGGTAGAGACGGAAAACGACGAGACCGATCAGCGCTGGTGCAAGGAGCGCCACGATCAGAGGGAGGGGTGATCTGGATCTTGTCACGCCGTTTTCCGTCATTCGCGTCCCTGGCGGTCAGGAGCCCGGGACGCGTATTGCTGTGTTACTGCGCCACGCGGGACGCAGCGCTCTCGAACTTCTGCACGGCACTCTTGAGAGCATCTTCGACGGCCACGCCATTGGCGATGTCCACGAAGGCGGTGCGGAAGGCATCCTGAAGCTGGCCATAGGCGGCGGTCACCGGGCGCGCAACGGCGGTATTCAGCGAGTCGTAGACGCCGAGCCGGAACACGTCATTGGGGAAGCTGTCGTAGCTTTCAGAGGTGCTGATTTCCTCGAGCAGCGGCTTGTAGGTCGGCAGCTGCTGCAGCGAGTCGAACCACACCTTGGTGCCTTCGTCGCTGGTCGTCAGGAACTTGGCGAAGTCCATCGATTCCGACTGATGGCCCGAAGCGGCATTGACGCCGACATACCACGAGCCGGTCGGGGTCACGACCGAACCACCCTCGAAATAGGGGTAGGGGGCAACGCCGAAATCGACATCGGTGCCCGCAAGGATCGGCAGGTTCCAGGTGCCGCCGGCCAGCATCGCCAGCTGGCCGTTGCCGAACAGCTGCGCCGCCTGGCCGTAGCCGAGGTCGCGCGGGCTGACGCCCCAGTCGTTGTAGAGGTTCGACCAGTAAGTCGCGGCCTTGGTCCAGGCATCGCTGTCGAGATAGTCCTTTGCAGTATACCCGTCCTCGCCGATCACCGGCGAGCCCAGCGACTCGCCGAACGGCTGCAGCTGATAGAGCTCGCCATACTGTTCGACGGTGAAGCCATAGGTGGTGGTGCGGCCGCCGTCCTTGACGGTGAGCTTCTGTGCTGCATCGGCGACCTGTTCCCAGGTCCAGCGTTCGGTGGAGGCGAGGGTGTCGACCTCAGCCTGGGTCGCGGTCTCGCCGGCGGTCAGGCCGGCCGGCGGGGTGATGCCGGCGGCTTCGAACAGCGCCTTGTTGTAGAACAGCACCTGCGCCGAATTGTTGATCGGCAGGGCATATTGCGTGCCGTCATACTGGCCGGCGGCAAGTGCCGTCTCGACCAGTTCGGACGTATCGATGGCCGGATCGATCGGCGACAGGAAACCGCGCGAAGCGTAGCTGGCGAGCAGCGGCGCATCGACATAGATCAGGTCGGCGGTATCGTCACCCGAGCGCAGCCGCAGTTCGGCCACCTGGAAGAACTGGGCGAAGGGATAGGGCTGAAGGTTGATTGTCACGTCCGGATGCTCGGCCTTATAGGCGTCGACCACGGCCTGCATTGCCGTGGTGTCACCACCCTCGATGACGATCATGTTGAGCGTCGTTTCCTGGGCAAAGGCGGTACCGGTCAGAAGGCCGGCGGCGAGGCCGGCGAGCAGAGAAAGCTTCAGGGTTTTCATGAGGCGACATCCTGGGTGCGGGTGGAAACTCGTTCGGCGGCCCAGATCATCGCCTGGGTCACCAGCGTGGCGAAGCGCTCGGGGTCGGCCGCGACGGCGAGGCCGACATTCTTTTCGCGCTGGTCATGCGCCGGGTCCTGAGGCCGCAGGTCGATCAGCGTCTGCCCATAGGCGCCGCCATTGTCGACGATGACCTCGCCGGCATGTGCCGAGATTTCGAACAGGCTGGGGTCGATCAGCCAGGCGATGCAGCACGGGTCGTGCAGCGGGGCGCCCGGCTTGTCGGCACCGGCGAAGCGGTAATAGGTGCCGCAGTAGTATTCGAGGATGTCGGCCACCATGTTGTCGCCCGGCACCGCATCGCGGACCGCGGCGACATCGGCGCGCCGCAGCAGCGTCTGGTGGGTGACGTTGAGCCCGAACATCACCAGCGGCACACCGGCTTTGAACACCATGCGCGCGGCTTCGGCATCGGCCCAGATGTTGAACTCGGCGGCTGGCGTGACATTGCCTTCGCCCGACGAGCCACCCATGAAGACGATCTGCTTGATCTTGGGGGCGAGGTCCGGTCGCAGCGCCAGCACCAGCGCGACATTGGTCATCGGCCCGACGACGACGAGGCTGATCTCGCCAGGGTTGGCGTCCACCAGCCTGATGATCGCGTCGACGGCATGGCCCTCGGCCACGGTGCTGGTTGCGGCGGGCAGTTCGGCGCCGGCGCTGTCCAGACCGGTCGGGCCGTGGAACTGGGCCGGAAATTCGTAGCGGTGCAGCAGCGGCTGGGTGGCGCCGCGATAGACCGGAATGTCGAGTCCGAAGGTGTCGACAATGCGCAGGGCATTGTTGGTGGTATTGTCCACCGAGGCGTTGCCGCAAACGGCAGTGATCGCTTCGATCTTGATCGCGGGGTTGGCAGCAGCCAGCAGGATTGCAGCCATGTCGTCATGGCCGGGGTCGCAATCGATGATGATCCGGTGGGTAGTCGTGGTCAAAAGAGCCTGCCTGTCGTCGATCCAAAAAACTGCACGTTCTGTCGGCGGATGGGCTGCGGCAAGATCTACGCAAAAGCCCGTCCTGACTGGCGAAGCCTAGGATAGACGACGGCGGTGTGACAGCGTAGAATTCGACTCTTCGGTTGACTTGAGATCAACGATCAATGCTGCATCTGCTCAATTCACTGCGGGCATTCGAGGTCGCGGCGCGGCTCGGGAGCGTGCGCAAGGCCGCCGAGGAACTGCGCGTTTCGAGCGGCGCGGTCAGCCGCCATATCAAGAACCTCGAAACCGAACTCGGCATCGCCCTGTTCGAGCGCGGCAATCGCACCATGCGGCTGACGCCGGCTGCCGTGCCCTTTGCGGCAACGGTCAGCGAGGCCTTTGCCTCGATCATTCGCGGGGTGGATCACCTGCCGAAAGCGGCGGGCGGCGCGACGCTGATGCTCACCGCGCCCGACACCTTCCTGCTGCGCTGGCTGGTGCCGCGGCTGCACAGCCTCGAAACGGCGCTGGGCGGCGTTTCGGTACGCCTCACCACCTGGTCGCGCGACATCAATCCGGCCGACCGCTCGATCGATGTTTATGTCGGCGTCGGGCCGTTGCTCGAAATCGCGGGCATGCACGTTGTTCCGGTCGCGCCTGAAACCTTCGGCCCGGTCGTCAGCCCGATGCTGACGCAGGGACGCAGCTTCACGACGGAGCGCCTCTGGCAGCAGCCGCGGCTCGATATCCGCTGGCCGCCGGACATGTGGACCAACTGGGCGCGCGAGGCCGGGGTCGACCTGCCGGCCCGCGAAACCATCTGGTACGACGCCCTGAGCTTTTCGGTGCAGGCCGCCGAAGCCGGTTTGGGCGTTGCCATCGGGCCGGGCCCTGCGGTGTGGGACGCCTTGCAGCAGCGCCGGCTCGTCGCGCCGCTGGGCATGACGACGCGCGCGGGACACTGGTTCCTCGCCTGGCGAGATGACCGGACGAGCCGCAGCATGCACGTTCTCACCCGCTGGTTCCAAAAGGAGATGGCGGCGGGGATCGCGGTGGAGCGGGCTGTCGTGCCGAGCGTCAGAGGCTAGCCGTAAAGGCGTTCTGGCTCCCGGCTGGCCCCCCGCTCATGCCGCCCTGGGACTGCAGATGGCCTGTTCGGCAAAGCGCAGCGCCTCTTCCAGAACCAGCGGCTCTTGCAGCAGATACCCCTGCACGCAGTGCACCTGAAGCGCCCGCAGCGTATCCAGTTCCGCTTGCGTTTCCACCCCTTCGGCCAGAAGCCGGCAGCCGGTCTCCCGGCCAAAGGCGAGCAGCGCGGTGGCCATGGCGCGTCGTGAGGCGTCGCTGTCGATATCCCGGGTGATGCTGAGATCGAGCTTGATGATATCCGGCGCGATATTGACGATGTGCCGCAGCCCGGCAAAACCGGCCCCCGCGTCGTCGATGGCGACCCGCAGTCCGTGCGCCCGGAAGTCCGACAGCACCTCGGTCAGCCTGGCGTAGTCGCGGACAGGAGTCTGTTCGGTGATCTCCAGCACGATCCGTTCGAGCGGTGTATCGCCAAAGGCTTCGTGCAACCGCCCACTGACGATTGTATCGGGCGACGCATTGACCGAGAGGAACATTTCGTCGGGAAAGCGGTCGATCGCCGCCAGCGCCTTGCGGATTGCCGCGACCTCCAGCTCGGCACCAAGGCCGACACTGCCGGCGTCGAGAAACCACTCGTCAGGGCTGCGATAGGGCGTGACATCGAAGCGCGACAGACACTCGAAACCGAGGATGCCATTCGTGATGGTGCACACGATCGGCTGATAGGCGATATGGAAGGCGTCCTGCTCGATAACGTTGTCAACCCGGGCCACAGCCGCGGTCAGCTCTGCGGTCTTGTCCACCTCGGCCTCGATCTGGATTGCGGCGACTTCGGCGAACGCCTGAAGCGTTCCGAGGTCGCGGCTGTTGAGGTTGGGGTCGCGTTTCGTCTTCAGGCAGCAGATGAGCCCGAACACGGTGCCGTTGCTCAGCGTGATGGGCACGCTGATGAGGCTGCCAACAGGGAGTTCGGACGTGATCGGCAAGGCGCGCGCCACCGGGTGCTGCGCCGTGTCGAGGATCATCGCGGGCATCTCGCCTCTGAGAATGCGGCGGCAGTAGACGGCCTCGAGGTCGAGCCTGTCGCCGGCGGCGTAGCTTATGGGCCTGTCACTATCGAGTGCCCACAGCAAACCGTCATGCTCGGAAATCTCGGAAATATAGGCGATATCCATTCGCAGATGGGTGCGGACAGCATGGAGAGTCCGCTGCAGGGCGACCACTGTTGGCGAGTTGAATGGCATCCAATGTTCCGCTCGTTGCGATATTGCACATTGTCACCTTCCCAAAGGCTTCAGTTCCCGTTCTTTACTGCTCTGCGTCCATGTAAACCCTAGTGTTGCAGGCGTGAAGAAAAGCTTACGCGCTTGGGCAAAGCTTGCGCGAAGTTGGCTATGCCACAGCCAAAGCTTGCGATGCGTGATGGTGGACGCTCTGATGAGGTCGCGAACAAGCATATAGCGCTCAAGAAAAAGGCCCGGACGATGGTCCGGGCCAGTATTGGTGTGCGTTCGCCTTGGATCAGCGCGTGGCAGCAACGTCGTCCGTGGTCACGATGCCAAACTCGTTGCCCCAGGCATTACGGATATAGGTGCCGATCTCGGCGATGTCGGTGTCGCTCAGCTTGTTGCCGAATGCCGGCATATAGCCAAAGCCATGGACCAGCGTATCGGCAACGTAGTCCGCATTCGACAGCTTCGCGGCGCCAGCAAGGGCAGGGGCCGAAACCCCCTGGCCCTGCGCGCCATGACAGGCCGCGCAGCTCGCGGTGTACTTGGGCAGGCCCAGATCGGACACGGCCTGCACGTCGCTCTCGCTGGTTACGGCATCTGCTGCGGCTGTGTCATCCGCCGCCGGCTTGCCGGTGTTGGGATCTTCGAACTCCTGAACGTTCGTCGCTTCCGAGCCGGCGGGGGAGGCGCCGAAGTCGTTCTCGGAGACAATGCCCAATGCACCGCCCGTTTCACCATAGGTGAACTTCAGGATCGCCCCGGGATTGTGCAGCACCGAGGTGCTCAGCCCGTCGCCGAACTTCTGCGCTGCCGAACCGAAGGCGTCCGTCGCGATGAACACGGTCTTGCCGTCCGGCGCCACCAGCACGTCGCGATAACGGTTCTGGGTGCTGAACCAGGCTTCGGGCAGGCCGTCGGCGCTCATGCCGTCGGCGCTGAGATGCTGCACATACAGCGTGCCGTGCTTCAGCGTCGGGATCAGCACCGTGTTGTCCCACTCGGGAATGCCGTCTTCGCCGGCGGCATAGTAGAGCACCGAAGAGGGGGCGATGGTCGGGTCGCAGATATAGCCGCAGATGTTGCCGATCGGATAATCATTGTCGACGACCCAATAGGCGGCCAGCGGGTCGACCATCTCGCCCTCGAACTCGCTTTCGGCAAACTGCGGCACGCTGTCCGGCAGCGGGCTCGTGTTGCGGTCCACGTCCTCGGGCGCCTCGCTCCAGTTGATATAGGTATAGGCCTTGTCGTCGATATAGCCCGACACGTTCGGCCAGCCGTAATTGCCGCCCGCTTCAATGATGTTCAGCTCGTCGCCGCTCGCCGGGCCGTGCTCGGTTTCATACAGAATGCCATTCGGCCCGAACGCCAGGCCCTGCGGGTTGCGGTGGCCGTAGCTGAAGATATGGCTGCGTACACCGTCGATTTCCGGATTGTCCTCGGGGATGGTGCCGTCGACGTTAAGCCGAAGGATCTTGCCCGAATAGGTGTGGTAATCCTCGGCCGACACTTCGTCGGCAGTCGGCAGCGCCTGCGCCAGGTTGGGCTTGCGCAGGTTGCGGCCGAAGTTGTGGCCCTGCTCGCCGATCGAATAATAGATCTTGCCATCCGGCCCGAAGACGACGCGGCCGGCGTTATGGTCGTTACCGGCCGGCAGACCCTCGATCAGGATCATCGGATCCTCGAGCTGCAGCGTGCTGGCGTTCCAGCTGTAGCGTACAATCTGCGCGTGCGGGTCGGGCGCCTCGGCGGTGCCGTCGTTCACGGTATAGCCCAGATAGACGAAGTCATTGCCGGTGCCCTGACCCAGTTCGGGGTGCAGCGCCAGACCCAGCAGGCCCTCGTGCTGCGGCCCGGTGTACACGTCGGGGATCTCCAGCACCACTTCCTGGATACCGGACTCAGGGTCGACGCGGGTCACCTCGCCGCCGGTGCGTTCGGTTACCCAGATCTTGCCGTCCGGACCCCAGCGCATGGCCCATGGGTTGTCGAGCCCGGTGCTCAACACGCGCGCGCCAAACAGGTCGTTTTGCCCGCTTTCGATCTCGACAGGCGTGACCTGGGCAAGCGCGACGCTCGCGGGGGCAACGGCTGCCGCTGCGAGCACGCAGCCGGTCAGCAGATGGGCGGCAGTGCGCCTGGCAATGGTCCGGGTGGAGGCTGAGGTGGCAATTCGCATCAAAGCTAGTCCTTCAGGTTCTATGGGCGTTTTTCGCTGTGATGGTGGCGCTCTGGTCCACAAGCGCGGTCATCAAGCACAGCCCGGAATGCGTGTCGCAATCCGGGCTGAAGGTTGATTTGAGCCGACGGCCTTACGCTGCCGGCCCGAATTTCTGGAAGCAGGGTGTCAGTTCGTCTGCATCGGCAAACGCGCGGCGAGCTCGTCACACTTCACCCACCACTGGCTGGGGAAAGCCGCGTCGCGCAGCGTGCCGATGACGCCTTCGTCCATGCTGAAGTCGATCAGGCACAGCTCGCCATTGTCCGAGCGCAGCGAATTGACTTCCAGCGTGGTGCAGGCATCGGGCACGATCGTGCCGTCGCTGTTCAGCGTCTGCTCCAGCTCGCCCTGGCTCGGGCAGGCGGTCAGCGGGCCGTCCGTCATGGTCTGAGCCACGCTCGGCGCGGCGTGCATCGCCAGTGGCAGAGCTATCGAGATGAGTAGTGCGGGTCTGATCAGTCGCATTCTGCGCCCCTCCTGGATTTTTTGCTGTTAGGTAACCAACGGGTGCGGCGCGGCATCGTTCCAGGCGCCACGCGCCGCGGCGCGATCAGGCGTCGAGGACCTTCGCCATCGACGCGCCGATGTCGCCGCCGCAATAGGCATCGCCGTACTCGGCGCGCGTGCGCTCGGCCAGTTGGGCCAAGGCGGGCAGGGCGGAGACACGTGCCGCGAGCCCGGCGGTCGCCGGTGCGCTTTGCTCGAACAGCGCCTTCACCTTGCTGAAGCGCTCGCACATCGTCGTCCACAGCGTTGCCGTGACCACATCGGCGAGGCCCGGTTGCGTCTCGCCCAGCAGCGTGCCGGCCTCTGCCGTCAATCCGTGGCGCCGGCCGAGGTCCTCCCACAGCGACATCCACTTCTTGAGCCGCGGCACAAACTCCTCCCAGCTCGCCTCGGTCCACATCTCGCGCCCGCCATCGATCGTCAGCTCGTCGATCACGTCATTGGCGTCGTTGGCGACCTTGATCGCCAGCGCCCGCTTGGCCGGATCCGCCGGCAGCAGTTCAAGCGTTTCGCCGAGATAAAGGATGATCGCCGGCATCTGCGAAATTGCGACATCGGCCCCGTTGTCGATCAGCACCGGCGGCCCCATGAAGGGCACGGGCATGTCGGCTACGTCCCCGCCCATCAGCTCGGCAATCTGGTCATCACCGGCCTCGGTCCAGCTCTTCTCCGCAAAGGCCAGCACGGCGCGAACGAACTGCCCGCGAAACGGCACCGACCAATATAGCAATTCGTAATCCGCCAAGGTGTGTCCCCCACTGTTATGCGTCCGGCATAACACGCGTTCCGCTCCACCGTTCCGTTCCCGGCAGGCTGACTGCCTGGCGAGGGGATGGCAGTGGTTGGGCCGGAAACATGACGAGGCTCGCGCCTCGCCGGCAGATCGGGGGGCTCGCAGGCGCTGACGGCTCAGGTTTTCGGCAGCCTAGACCGGCCGCCGCGCACCGCAGCACCGCGAGTGCGGGCGCAAAGCAATGGGGGACTATGCGACCGCTTGCTGACGCAGCCGGTCGTCGCTCGCGACAGGGGCTGAGTTCGAGGGTAACGGCATCCGGGGCCAGGTCCAGGCGGTCCGCAAGATGACCCCCAGGATCATCACTTCGAGCCCGATGGCGAGGCCATAGAAATAGAGCCACGACTCTCCCACCGCGTTGAATATCGAGAAGGGGATATACAGCGACGCCACGATGAGATTTGTGGCGCGGTTGAGACGGGCGGGCAGCGCCATCGACAGCACGATCATCAGGATCGGGATCGCCATCAGCACCATCGAAGTCGTCACAAAAGTCTGGCTGACCTCGAATTCCCAGACAATGCCGGCAAGCAGATCGTCGACGGTGCCGGGCTTGTACAGGCTCAAATAGTCGACATAGATGTACAGGAACATGAAGCTGGTCCATGCACCGGCGAGCTTGATTTGCACCGGGATCGGCGGGTTTTCGAGCGTGCGAGAGGGTTGGGTTTGCGCACTCATCGTCGTGTCCTTTCGAGGGCCGGTCCGGGGTGTTGCGGACGGGCTGCTTGGGCGTGAATCGACATAGGCCAAGCTACATTCGTACGGTGTACGAACCGGTGCATTGAGTAGCCGTACACTGTACGACAAGTCAAGGTAGGGATTGAAAGGAGGCCCGTGTGGGCACAGATGCTCCAGGCTCAGGAGCCTCCACCCCGCTCAGCAGGGAGCGGGTGCTGCGTAAGGCGCTCGCCCTCGCCGACGGCGAGGGCCTCGATGCGCTCAGCATGCGCCGGCTCGGCCGCGAGCTCGGTGCCGGGGCGATGTCGCTGTACCATCACGTTGGCGACAAGGAGGAGCTGCTCGACGGTATGGTGGACCTCGTCTTCGCCGAGATTCACTCGCCTGAAAGCCAAACCGACTGGCAGGCGGCGATGCGCGCGCGGGCGGTCTCTGCCAGAGACGTGCTCGCCCGGCACCCCTGGGCCATCGCCCTGATGGAGTCGCGGACCACACCGGGCCCGGCTAACCTGCGGCATCGGGAGGCCGTGGCGGCCTGCCTGCGTAAAGCTGGCTTTTCTGTCCGGATGGCCACGCATGCAAACTGGTTGCTCGACAGCTACATCTACGGTTTCGCCCTGCAGGAGGCGAACCTGCCATTCTCGAATGCCGACGAACTCGCGGACATGACCCATGAGGTCTTCCTGCCGCAACTGTCCCCGGAGGCGTATCCCTATCTGACCGAAAGCGCCACGGAACTCATGCAAGCTGGCTATGACCCCGCTGACGATTTCATCTACGGCCTCGATCTGATCCTCGACGCCCTCGAGCGAGATCGCCTGTCAGCCAAGCGATAGCTTTGCCCCAGCGGGTCGGTTAGCCGTTCCGCCCGGCACGGCGCCATTGGCCGGCGCTCGACTACCGTCTGCAGCCGGGCTGAGACCCGGCACCGTCCCCACTTTGTTAAAGCTAAGGCAATTACCTTAATTTCGTTGACGGCTGCCCTCCGTCGCTTTACTAAGGCACATGCCTTATCATTCGACCCCGCTCGATCTCGCCTTCCACGCCCTCAGCGACCCCACCCGCCGCGCGGTGGTGTCGCGGCTGGCCGATGGGGAACTGTCGGTCACCGCGCTCGCAGAACCCTTCGACATGGCGCTTCCCTCCTTTGCGCAGCATCTCAAGGTGCTGGAGGCATCGGGGCTGATCGTCAGCGAGAAACGCGGCCGCAGCCGCTGGTGCCGGCTGGTGCCGGACCGGTTCGATGCGGCGGCGGACTGGATGACCATGGAGCGCCGGCGCTGGGCCGAGCGGCTCGATCGACTCGAAACCTATCTGGAGAGGACGGACGACAGATGACGACGACAACGGGAAAGCTCTTCGACAGCTGGTCGATCGAACGCGAAATCGTGCTCACGAAACTGCTCGATCACCCGCGTGCCAAGGTCTTTGCCGCATGGATGGATCCTGAGGCGCTGGCCGAATGGTATGGCCCCAGCGGGCTCTCCATCGAGACGCACGAGGCGGATATTCGCACCGGCGGGCTGTGGCACTTCGACATGGTGGGGGAATTCGAAGGCCAGCCGCAGCGTTTTGCCAACCTCATGCGCTTCATCGAGATCGTCGAGAACGAGCGGATCGTCATCGACTACGGCACGCCCGAACCCGACGATCCGGATCGCTTCCACATGGTGGTGACCTTCGACGAACAGGCCGACGGCAAGACGGTGCTGACCCTGCGCCAGCTGCACCCCAGCCGCGAACGCCGCCAGGCGGTCATCGTCTTCGGCGCGGTCGAATATGGCTTGCAGACAATGGACGGTCTCGCCGCCTGGCTGGCGCGGTAAGGCCCCGTCGCTAGAGCGCCCGGAACATCACATAGGCGTCGACCGCGCCGGCCGTGGGGTGGCTGAAGGCCTTGGGCAGGGTGCCGATAATCTCGAATCCCAGCCTTTGCCAAAGCGCCACGGCCCGCCGGTTGCTGGAGACGACGAAGTTGAACTGCATGGCGCGATAGCCGCGCTGGCGGGCCGCCTCGAGCGAGTGCGCGGCCATCGCCGTGCCGACGCCCCGTCCGGTCGCCGCAGCGGCGGTGACATAGCCGCAATTGGCCACGTGACGCCCGCCGCCGGCCTGGTTCGGCCTGAGGTAATAGGTGCCGACGAGTCCCGAGGCGTCCTCGGCGACGAACACCTCCCGGTCGGTGCCGGTCCAGTAGGCGAGGGCCGCCGTTCGATCCATGTCCCGGTCGAGCGCATATGTGTCCCCGGCCCGGATCACGGGTTCGAGCAGTGCCCAGATGGCGTCGTGATCGGCCAATGTTGCCCGGCGGATGTCCATGAGCCGATGCATAGCGCCCGCCCAGAGGAGAGGGAAGGTAGCAGCCATATGTCTTGTAGACTGAGGGTGTCTTCGGCGAGCCACTGTCGATGCCCAAGAGCCCTTCCGGGCACGATCGGTCTCGTTGAATATTGTGCGCGGTCAAGGCGGACCGCTCAGACAACGCAAGCCTTCTAGCTTCGAACCTGAATTCGCCACGCCGCCACCAAGGCTTCGGCCTTCCGGCTTATGTCGAGCCGATGCTCGTGGGACGTTTCCACTGTTATGAGATCTCTCTCAATTCGGGCGAGATAGTCAGCGACTAATGTCATGTCGGCTCCCGATGACACCAGTTTCCAAAACGCGGGCAGATAGGCCCGGTACTCAGCCTCAGGCCCGTTGATCGCGGAAACGCCGATAGGATCCCACTCGCGAAAGAGGAGCCGGTCCAATGCTTCATATGCGCTGGCGTCTTGAGCGTTGAATCTTGTTGCCATGTCCGCTCTTAGCCATTGTCTAAGCGAGCATCAATGTCCGGAGGGCCGTCGGTAACCTCCCTTCGACGCAGAGCATGGCCATCCCCCAAATCCCCCTTGACGCCCTTCGGCCATAGGCATATCTCCCGCCTCAGGACATCTCGCCCTAACGCGAGACTATAGGCCTGGGAGGGCCGTTGATGATGGCAGATCTGCCCCTGACCGCGCCGGCGGTAAAACCGGCCAATCCCAATTTTTCGTCGGGCCCTTGCGCCAAACGTCCCGGATGGACGGTGAATGCGCTTGCCGATGCGCTGGTCGGCCGGTCGCACCGCGCCAAGCCCGCCAAGGCGCGCATCAAGCAGGCAATCGACCTGACGCGCGAGCTGCTCGAAGTCCCCGACGACTACCTGATCGGCATCGTGCCGGCCTCCGATACCGGCGCCGTCGAAATGGCGCTATGGGGCATGCTGGGCGCGCGCGGCGTCGACATGCTGACCTGGGAATCGTTCGGGCAGGGCTGGGTCACCGATGTGGTCAAGCAGCTCAAGCTCGACAGTGTCCGCACCCTCAAGGCGCCCTATGGCGAACTGCCGGACCTGACGACGGTCGATTTCAACAATGACGTGGTCTTCACCTGGAACGGCACCACCTCGGGTGTGCGCGTGCCGGATGCCGAGTGGATCCCGGCCGATCGTCAGGGTCTGACCATCTGCGACGCGACCTCGGCCGCCTTTGCGCAGAAGCTCGATTTCCAAAAGCTCGATGTCGTCACCTTCTCGTGGCAGAAGGCGCTGGGCGGCGAGGCCGCGCACGGCATCCTGATCCTCAGCCCCCGCGCCGTCGAGCGGCTCGAAACCTTCACCCCGGATCGGCCGCTGCCGAAAATCTTCCGCCTCACCAAGGGCGGCAAGCTGATGGCCGATGTGTTCGAAGGCGCGACCATCAACACCGTCTCGATGCTGTGCATCGAGGATGCGGTGGACGCCATGCAGTGGGGCAAGTCCGTCGGTGGCCTTCAGGCCATGCAGGCGCGGGCCGACGCCAATTTCAAGGTGCTGGCCGATTGGGTGGCCGCGACGCCATGGGTCGATTTTCTCGCCAAGGTGCCTGAAGAGCGCTCCAACACCTCGGTCTGCCTCGTCATCTCCGATCCCGAGATCGCGGCGCTCGACGATGCGGCCCAGGCCGCCTTCGCCAAGGCCATCGTCTCCCGGCTCGACAAGGCGGGCGCCGCCTATGACATCGGCGGGTATCGCGATGCACCGACGGGTCTGCGCATCTGGGCCGGTTGCACCATCGAGACCGCCGATCTCGAAGCACTGACCCCATGGCTCGACCATGCCTTCGCTGCCGAGAAGGCCGCGCTGGCGCAGGCCGCAGCCTAGGTTCAGGTTCTGGTCATTTTCGCCCCGGGGTGCCCGGGGCGGGGTGACCGCCGGCCCGCCGGCGCTCCATTCCCTTCAGTTTTCATTCATGCGCGCGGTTTTTGCGCGGCAGAAAGGTGGCAAACATGCCCAAGGTACTCGTTTCGGACAAGCTCAGCCCCACCGCTGTGCAGATCTTCAAGGACAATAATGTCGAGGTCGACTACCTGCCGGACCTCGGCAAGGACAAGGACAAGCTGTTCGAGGTCATCGGTCAGTATGATGGCCTCGCGATCCGCTCGGCGACCAAGGTCACCGAGAAAATCATCAGCGCGGCCAAGAATTTGAAGGTCGTTGGCCGCGCCGGCATCGGTGTCGACAATGTCGATATCCCCGCGGCGACCAAGAAGGGTATCATTGTGATGAATACCCCGTTCGGCAATTCGATCACGACGGCCGAGCACGCGATTTCGCTGATGCTGTCGCTGGCCCGGCAGATCCCGGAGGCCGATGCCTCCACCCGCGCCTCGAAGTGGGAGAAAAACCGCTTCATGGGCGTCGAGGTGACCAACAAGACGCTCGGCCTGATTGGCGCGGGCAACATCGGCTCGATCGTCGCCGATCGCGCGCAGGGGCTGAAGATGAAGGTGATCGCCTATGATCCCTTCCTGACGCCCGAGCGCGCCGTTGCCATCGGCGTCGAGAAGGTCGATCTCGACACGCTGTTGGCCCGGGCCGATTTCATCACCCTGCACACCCCGCTGATCGATGCGACGCGCAACATCATCAATGCCGAGGCGCTGGCCAAGGCCAAGGACGGCGTGCGGATCATCAACTGCGCCCGCGGCGGTCTCATCGACGAGGCGGCGCTTTTCGATGCGCTGAAGTCCGGCAAGGTTGCCGGCGCGGCGCTGGACGTGTTCCTCGAGGAACCGGCCAAGGAAAACCCGCTGTTTGAGCTGCCCAACGTCATTTGCACCCCGCATCTGGGTGCCTCGACCTCCGAAGCGCAGGAAAACGTGGCGCTGCAGGTGGCCGAGCAGATTTCGGCCTATCTCAACAGCGGCGAGATCACCAACGCCTTGAACTTCCCGTCGATTTCGGCCGAAGAGGCGCCGATCCTGACGCCGTGGGTCAAGCTGGCGGAACAGCTCGGCTCGTTTGCCGGCCAGCTCACCGAGACGGCGATCAAGGGCATCAAGATCGAGTTCGAAGGAACCGTGGCGCAGCTCAACACCAAGCCGATGGTCGCTGCGGCGATCAATGGCGTGCTGAAGCCGTCGCTGGGTGACGTCAACACCGTGTCGGCGCCGCAGATCGCCAAGGACCGCGGCATCACCGTCGAAACGACGACCCGGGATCAGCAGGGCGCCTATGAGGGCTATATCCGCCTGACGGTTACTACCGAGCGCCAGGAACGGGGCGTTGCCGGCACTGTGTTCGCCAATGGCAAGCCGCGCTTCATCCAGGTGAAGGGCATCAACATGGATGCCGAGATCACCCCGGCGATGCTCTATGTCACCAACGAAGACCGGCCCGGCCATATCGGTCGTCTCGGCACGCTGCTCGGCAATCTCGGCGTCAATATTGCCAACTTCAACCTTGGCCGGTCCGACGTCGGCGGCGACGCGATTGCGCTGCTGTCGATCGATGGCACCATCACTGCGGAGCAGCTCGAAGAGATCGCCAAGCTCGAGGGCGTGAAGCAGGCCAAAGCGGTGATGTTCTAAGGCGCAAGCGCCATCACGGCGCTTCGGCGCCGTCATCAACTCGAGGCGGTCGGCAGCAGCGTTGCCGGCCGCCTTTTTCTCGTCCGACATCTACGCGCGCCTGTCGGGTTATCCCCGCCATCGAAGTCTGCGCTAGACTGTCCTGCAGGAATTGTGGCGCGGACATAGAAAAACCGGACGCAGACACAAAGTGGTCTGGCAGCGGTCGTCACGGAGACGCACTGTGGCGCTTCGGCTGCTGTGTCGCCAGCGATGCGACGACGTTTCGGTGACAGAGGGAAGGGACATTCGCCATGCGCCTGCCAGTACTGCTGAAGCTGATCGCGCGCGGCGGCATCGCGCGCCGCTGAGCGCTGTCACACCCGCCGGGCCACCCATTCGGCCAGCACGATGCCGATGGCGATCAGCGCGGCGGCGACGAGGTGATAGCCCTGGGGCTGCTCGCCGAGGATCAGCACGGAGAACACGGCGCCGAACAGCGGGATCAGGTTGACGAACAGGCTGGCGCGGTTGGCGCCGATCAGTTCGATCCCGCGCACAAACAGGATCTGCGAGCCGATCGAGGGGAACAGCACGGTATAAAGCACGATGAGCCAGCCCTGCTGATCAATGCTGGTGACGAGCGCGGGCAAGGCCGTCAGGCCGTGGGCCGAGATCGCGATATAGAACAGCGAACCGATGATGCCGCCTGTGCCGGCGGCGACAAAGAAGCTGAGCCAGTGCGCGGGCGGCTTCCAGCGGGTGGCGACGGTGTAGATGGCATAGGCAAGGGACGCCAGAACGACCATGCCGTCGCCGATATTGATCTTCAGCGCGGCAAGCCGCGTCAGGTCGCCGGCGCTGGCAATCAGCGCCACGCCCAGGATGGTGAGCGCTATGCCGAACAGTTGCAGCGGCTTCACGCGCGTCCGGAACAGCACAAAGCTGATCGCCAGCACGAAGATGTTCACCGCCACCTGCTCGAGCGCCATATTGACGCCCGAAGTATGGTGCGCGGCGAAATAGAGCAGGGCATTGAAGGTCGCGAACCCGACGACGCCATAGAACAGATAGAGCCACCAGCGGGGGCGCATCGCCGGCCAGTCCCGGCGCAGCGGCTTCAGCGCGAAGGGCAAAATCAGCAGCACCGCGCCGACCCAGCGCAGCAGCATCAGCGCATAAGGATCGATATGACCGACGGCAAGTTTAGAGGCGACCACATTGCCGCCCCAGAACATGCTGGTCAGCGTAAGGATCAGATAGGGCTGAGAAAAGAGGCCGGAGCTGGCGCGGTCAGATGGCGCACCGGGAGCATTTGTCATTAGGAACGGTCTGGTTTATGGGTCTTCCGCAACTGCCGGTCGATCACTCAAGCGATTCAGCCAGCCGGCGGGTGCCAGACATGACAGGTTTCTTGGGCCCTCGGATAGCGCAGTCTACCGTCGGGGCTTCGCACGCGAGGGGCATTCAGCGCAATGGCAAACGTTATCGTCGTCGGCAGCCAATGGGGTGACGAGGGCAAGGGCAAGATCGTCGACTGGCTCAGTGAGCGGGCCGACGTGGTGGTGCGCTATCAGGGCGGCCACAATGCCGGCCATACGCTGGTGGTGGATGGCGTCAGCTACAAGACGGCGCTCATTCCGTCGGGCGTGGTGCGCGGCGGCAAGTTGTCGGTGATCGGCAATGGCGTGGTGGTCGATCCGCACCACTTTGTCGAGGAACTCGCCAAGCTGCGCGGCCAGGGGCTGGAAATCACCCCGGAAAATCTCAAGATCGCGGACAATGCACCGCTGATATTGAGCCTGCATCGCGAGCTCGACGCAGTGCGCGAGAACGCCAATTCAGGTCTCAAGATCGGTACCACGAAACGCGGCATCGGCCCGGCCTATGAAGACAAGGTCGGCCGGCGCGCCATTCGCGTTTGCGATCTGGCCGAGCCAGACACGCTGATGCCCAAGATCGAGCGGCTGCTGTCGCACCACAATGCGCTGCGCCGTGGCATGGGGCTGCCCGAGCTCAGTGCCGAGGCGCAGGAAAAAGAGCTGCTCGACGTTGCAGAGATGATCCTGCCGTTTGTCGACCAGGTCTGGCGGGTGCTCGACGAGCAGCGCCGGACGGGCGCGCGGATCCTGTTCGAGGGCGCCCAGGGCGCTCTGCTCGACAATGATCACGGCACCTATCCCTTCGTCACCTCGTCGAACACCGTGGCCGGTCAGGCCGCTGCCGGGTCCGGTCTGGGGCCGACGGCCATCGGCTATGTGCTGGGAATCACCAAGGCCTATACGACTCGCGTCGGCGAGGGCCCGTTTCCCTGTGAACTCGACGACGAGATCGGCAAACATCTTGCCAGTGTGGGCCGCGAGGTAGGTGTCAATACGGGCCGGCCGCGCCGTTGCGGGTGGTTTGATGCCGTTTTGGTGCGCCAAACCGTCAAAACCTCGGGGATAAACGGCATCGCACTGACGAAACTGGATGTTCTCGATGGGCTCAAAGAGATCAAAGTTTGTGTTGGATACGAACTGAACGGTCAAAAAATTGACTACTTGCCTGCCTCAATGGGGGCACAAGCGGCTGCTAAGCCTATCTACGAATCTCTTGAGGGGTGGTCCGAGACGACAGCGGGTGCGAGGAGTTGGGCAGAGTTGCCGGCACAGGCCGTCAAATATGTCCGCTATATCGAGGAGTTGATCGGCGCGCCGGTGGCCATGTTGTCCACCAGTCCCGAACGGCAAGACACCATACTGGTGCAGGACCCATTTCAAGACTGAGTTTTTTTGCTAGAAATAGCCCTAAATAACGGGTGTCGTGTAACGAATGGCTGACTACAAAGAGCTGTTACGGCGGGCGGTCGAAGCACTGCCCGAAAACAACGGCGCCGCTCGCCGTGCCGTCTACGAGAAGGCCCGTGCCGCTCTCGTAGGCCAGTTGCGTGCAATTAACCCGCCCCTTGCGGCGCGGGATATAACTGCGCATCGCCTCCAGCTCGAGGACTGCATTCGGCAGGTCGAGCAGGAGGCGAGCGAAGCCGTGATTGCCGGTCTCGGCAATCGCGATGACAATGTCCCGCCGCCGCCGGTCTATTTCGAACAGCCCAAGTCCGCTACGCCGCCGCCAGTCGCTGGTCGGCCAGTGGCGCGTGCACCGGTTGCTGCAGCCGCGAAGTCGTCCTCGGGCAAAGAGAGCCGGCGCCCCCTGCCTGCCGGCGGCAGCATCGAGGAAATCATTGCCGCGGCCAATGCCAGCGCCGATGAGGCTCCTGAGTCGAAACCGCGCAGCGGCGGACGATCAGACGCCAAGCCAATGGGCAAGCCTGTGCCTAAGCTGGTGCCGACCAACCGGTCGCGCCATGCGGAGCCGGATCCTGAGCCCGAGACGTTCGATGAGCCCGAGGGCATAGAGGACGAGGTCGAGGCAGCGGAAGAGGCTGAGGCCCCGCAGTTCACGCCGCGGCCATCCGGTGGTCGGCCACTGCCGTCCATCGTAGCGCGCGCCGAAGCCGCCAAATCCCGTAACAGCACGGCCGCCTTTGGCGCATCTCCGTTCGAAGGGCCGCGTCGCGGGCCGACGATCGAGCCGCGTCGCGAACAGGGCCCGCGGCTGCAGCCCGCAGCCCGCGGGGGCCAGCAGGGCGCTGCCCGTACCGCGACGGCCTCCATTGCGCTGTTCGCCGACGAGCCGGTGCCCGCCGCCATGTCGGCCGTTCGTGAAGTCGATCTCGACCCGGAGTTGGATGACGGTGCGGTCGATCCGCAGGGTGCAATCGATCGGGCCATCGCAACGCTTGATCGCGAGGCGCAAGTCGAGCCGGAAGAGCGTGACGCGGTCAACCACAATTTCCATGCCGTCAATGATGACGACGAGGATCTGGACGACGACGAGACCTACGAAACGGGTGAAGTTGACGAGGACGATGTCGACGATGGCGATGTCGGTGCGAGTGCGCCGCTGCTCGGCGGCTTCGTGGATCAGCGTCGCGGTAAGCCTGCCAAGCCTCCCAAGGCTGAAAAACCGGCTCGTGCGCCGAAGACTGCCAAGCCGCCCAAAGCTGCTAAGCCTCCAAAGGCTGAAAAGCCAGCGAAAGGCATGTTCAAGCGCGGCAAAGGCAGCGAGGACGAAGACGTCGCCGCCGCCTTCCCGGCTGCCCGCCCAGAGCGGACCCGCGGGGGAATGGGCGCCGTCACGGTGTTCCTCATCGTTTTTGCCGTACTGCTGATTGGTGCCGGTGGCGCCGGTTTCTGGGCATGGCGCGAAGGTTATGTCGATCTCGACGCACTGTTCGGACGCAGTTCCGCGCCGGTGACGCAGTCTGCAGCGGTCGCGCCGACCACTGCGCCTGAGGGCACCGCTGAGGCACCCGCTACTGGTCCGGGCAATACGGATACGCCGCCGGTGCGCGATGTGACTGCGCCCGAGTTGAAGCAGACCGAGCGACTGAGCCCCGAGCCTGCTCCGACCGAAGAGCAGACGGCGAGCACCACAGAGCCGCTGGCGCTTGTCGACCCGGGCAAGACCGAGGAACGGCTTGGTGCCGCCGATGACGGTGAAGATGCGACGGCAGAGCAGGCTGTTGCCTCGCTTGACCCGGCCACCGCTGCAGGCAGCCAGTCGCTGCTGCTCGAACGCGCCGATACCGGCGTTACGGTTCCCTTTTCGGGCACTGTCGACTGGTCCAAGGGGACGGACGAGCGCGGCCTGCCGACTATCGTGGGCAAGGCCTCGATCCCGGCGCGCAACCTCGGTGTCGATATCCTGATCCGCAAGAATTCGGATCCGAGCCTGCCGGCGAGCCACCTGATGGAAGTCAATTTCCGGGTGTCGGACGCCTTTATCGGCGGTTCGATCGCGGGCCTGCCTGGTGTGCTGCTGAAGAACGAGGAGCTCGTTCAGGGCGTGCCGCTGGTTGGCGCCTCAGCCCGTGTCGTCGGCAACTCGTTCCTGTTCGCGCTCAGCGCGTCGCCTGACGACATTTCGGCCAACACCTCGCTTCTGGCCGATCGCAAGTGGATCGATCTGGCGCTCATCTACGCTACCGGCAAGCGGGCGATCATCACGCTCGAAAAGGACGACACTGCCGAGGCGATGTTCAAGGATGTCGTCGGCTCCTGGAATGCCGAAGCCAGCAACTGATTTCAGCTGGCCCATCTGATCTGGCGAACGGCCCCGCTTTGTCGGGGCCGTTTTGCTATTGGGCTTCATGCACCAGCTGGCGGTCGACGATGGCATAGCGCTTTGTGGCCAGGGCCTCGATGTCATCGGCGTAGTGGCTAACGAGAATGGTAATCCAGCCGTGTTGTGTGGTGAGACCGCGCACCAGATCGCGCGCCGAGCTGCGTGTGGCATCGTCCAGTGCCGAAAAGGGTTCGTCGAGCAACAATATCGGACGATCGCGCAGCAGGGTGCGGGCGAGCGCCACACGCTGCTTTTCACCACCGGAGAGAGTTTCCGCCCGTTGTCTTGCGACATCGGGCAGGCCGACTTCGGCGAGCGCGGCGGTAACGCGGTCCTGGCGCGTCGCCTTCGGTGTTCCCGGCGGCAGACCCAGCGCGATGTTGCGACCAGCCGTCAGATGCTCGAACAGGGCGTCTGACTGGAACAGGATCGACACCGGACGGTGTTCGGGGGGCTGGGGGATCAGGCTGGTTCCGTCGAGCGTCAGCGTTCCACCCGTCGGCGCAAGAAAGCCGGCGATGAGATCGAGCAGGGTCGACTTGCCCGAGCCGCTGGGGCCCGACACTGCGGTGACCTCGCCTGGCGCCGCTTCGAGCGTAAAACTATAGCCGGAGGCCTGCCCCGGATGGGCATAGGTCAGGTGATCAAGCCGGAGCATTGGTGGACCTCGTGAACAGGCGTGGCAGCAGGATGAAGGCGGCAATGGTGAGGATCAGCAACAGCGCAGCAATCGTTGCGGCGTCATTGCTGCGGTAGCCGCCGAGCGCGCGGTACATCAGCAAGGGGAGAGTCTGGAAGTCCTGCGTGCCGAACAGGGCGATGACGCCAAGGTCGCCGAGCGAAAAGCAGAAGCCGAGCGCGATGACTAGGCCGATGTCACGGCCGATGAGCGGATATTCGACATCGGTGAACTGGCGCCAGCTGCTGAGGCCGAGCGCTCGGACCAGACGACCGCGGCTGCGCACGATGGCATCGAGCGGCGGACCCAGGGTGGCCAGGGCGAAAGGGAGTGACAGCAGCGCATTGGCGATCACCACGATCACCGGCGCCGCCAGTGCAGGGGCGATGCCGAGTTCGCGCACGAAGAGGAAAAAGCCGAGCGCCAGCACCACCGCCGGCACTGCGAGATAGGCATAGGCTGGCGCGCCGAAGATGATGCGGGTGAGGCGCCCGGGGGCTGCTGCCCGGCCGAGCCCGACGATCAATGCGAGCAGCAGGGTCAGGCAGGCCGAGGCAGTGCCGATCGCCAGGCTGGTCAGCAGCGACAGGCGGAAGCTCTCGCGGGTCACAAGCTCCAGAACATGGGGCCCGAGGCCATCGGCGAGCACCGCCAGCAGCGGAGCGACAAACCCGATGGTAGAGGCGATGAGCACCAGCCACTGCAGGCTGCGCGCCGCTGTGCCGTCCCGCCAACGTGTCGGCGGGGAACGGCCGATGGTGGCAGACACAGGCGAAAACGCTGCGCTGGCAAGGATGATGACCGAGCACACGGCGATCTGTGTCATGGCCAGCCGCACTGCGCCGGTCAGGTCGAAATCGAGACTGGCGGCGGTGTAGATCGCCACTTCCAGCGTCTGGTTGGCGGGGCCGCCGCCGAGCAGCAGCACGATGGGGAAACTGGTGAAGGCCAGCATGAAGACGATGGCGCCAAGGCCGGGCAAGGCGCCGCGCAGCATCGGCCAATCGATGATGGTGAAGCGCTGCCAGGCATTCAGGTCGAGCGACTGACCGGTCTTGAGGCGCCGTTCCGGCACGTTGTCGAGCCGGGCGAGCAGCACCCTGGCGGCAAATGTGCCATCGAGGATGACATGCGCGGCGACGATACCGGCGAGGCCAAATATCGGCACGTTCAGCGCCTCGCCAGTCAGGGCCTGCCAGATCTCGCTCGCCCAGCCGGCACGTCCCCAGACGGCAAGCAGGCCGAATGCGACGACGATGCCGGGCGTGACGATGGCCGAGGCGAAGAGGCCCACGATCATGTCGCGCCCGGGAAAGCGCAGGCGGTTCAACGCCCAGGCGAGCGCGATCCCGACGACCAGCGAGAGCACTGTCGTCAGCCCCGCTTGGATAGTGGTCATCCGCAACAGATGCCAAAGGTCGATGCGGCTGGCGTATGCCGCCGGGTGGTCGGCAGCGGCGCGCAGAATGGCGCCGATGACGACGGCGATCAACACACCGACGCTAGCGGCCACGACCGCCCCGGCGAGAAGCCGGAACGGTCGTGGCGGCAGCACTGCGCTATTGAAGTGCGGTGATGGCATCATCAACCCAGCCGCGGCTCTCGCTGGCGATGGTGTCCTCATCGATGGCGATGACATTGTCCGGAGCGCCGGCGAATGCGTCGGGCAGGGCATCCCCAAGATCGATGACCGGATACATCCAGTTGGTGGTCGGGATGACGCTCTGAGCCTCAGGGGTCATGAGATAGGCAAGGAACTGCTTGCCCAGCTCCTGCTGGTCGGAGCTGGCCACAAGACCGGCCACCTCGATCTGAGGCACAAAGCCCTCCTCGAAGGGTGCATAGGCGTAGCTGTCATCGTCCTCGTCTACCGCGTGGTAGGCGGGGGAGGTCGTGTAGCTGAGCACCATGTCGGCCTGACCGTCGAGGAACAGGCTGTAGGATTCCGACCAGCCGCGGGTGACGGTCAGCACGTGGGGCTTCAGACCTTCCCATATCTCCGGGGCACGGTCGCCGTAAGCCGCGGCGATCCACATGACCAGCCCAAGTCCGGGCGTCGAGGAGCGCGGGTCCTGAATGACGATCTTGAAATCATCCGGTTCGGCAATCAGCGCCTCGAAGGATGTCGGCGGGGTTTCCAGCCGGTCCTTGTCGTAGACAAAGGCGAAGAAGCCATAGTCGAAGGGCACGAACTCGGGGTCGTCCCAGGTTTCCGGCAGGGCGAGATCGGGGAAGTCGAGCCCGTGCGGGGCGAAAAGGCCGGTGGCGCGCGCCTCGCCGGCCGTCGCCGTGTCGAGACCGATAACGACATCGGCAGTGGTTGTTTTGCCTTCGAGCTGCAACTTGCGGAGGGTCGAGATGGCATCTGCTGAAGTTGTGAACTCCAAGGTGCAGTCGCAGGCTGCTTCAAAGCCTTCTGCAATGGCCGGGCCGGGGCCCCACTCGGTCGCAAAGCTCTCATAGGCGTAGACGTTCAGGACCGGTTTGTCCTGGGCAATGGCGGGCAGCGCGGACGCGCCGAGTAATGCCGCCAACGCGAAGTGCATAACAGAACGCATGACGTTCTCCTTCGGTTGATGGCCATGTATTGAAGGGGGAACGCATGGTTTGGGCGCATGGATGCGCCCTTGCCATCTCGAACTTCCTCCGCCAGCATGACCTGGTTCAGGTTCAATGGGTAACTCTCAGCTCCGGAACCCCGGAACACCCCAGCGAGACACCTGACAGATAGACAGAGTTCCCCTGTGACGCAAGATGACTTGAGCAAAGCTTCCGTCACGATATTTGATGGGCTGCTGATCATCGTCGGCGGCGGGAACGTCGATCTTGAGAGTTTACAACAACTTGCGGCAAATGGCGGGCATCTGGTCGGTGCCGACGGCGGGGCCGATACGATCGTAGCGGCCGGGTTGATGCCCGAGATGATCATCGGCGATTTCGATTCTGTCGGTGCATCAGACTGGCCGGAAACGACGCGACTGCTGCGCATCGCCGAGCAGGAAACCACCGACTTCGACAAGTCGCTTTATTCGACGCAGGCGCCTGTCACCGTGGCGGTCGGCATGACCGGCGGGCGCTTCGATCACACGCTGGCGGCGCTCGACGCGGTGACGCGGCAGGCGGGCGAGCGCAAGATCATTCTCGTTGCCGAACAGGATGTGATCGTGGCGTTGCGTGGGCCGTTCGACTTCGCGGTCGGCGCGGGTCAGCGCGTCTCGGTGCACCCGGTGGTGCCGATCCACTTCTCGCACTCGGAGGGTCTCGTGCATGCGTTGGACGGGCTGACACTGGCTCCAGGCGGGCGGCTGGGCAGCTCGAACACGGCGATCGATGGGCCGTTCCGCATTGTGCCGGAAACGGATGCCCCGTGGCTACTGATCCTGCAACGCGAAAGCCTGTCCGCACTGATTGCGGCACTGTCGTCATCCTGACAGCAAATCGGCCCGGCTTTGCACCGGGCCGGCATAACTTTTACCTCAGGCGGCTTCGCCCGATTTTTCTCGGGCCGCAGACTGCACGGCCTCCTGCACCTTTTCGAACGCCCGCACCTCGATCTGGCGGATGCGCTCGCGGCTGACGTTATAGACCTGCGCCAGCTCTTCGAGCGTCGAGGGATCTTCCTTCAGGCGCCGGGCCTGGAAGATGGCCTTTTCGCGCTCGTTGAGGTCGCCCATCGCATCGGTCAGCAGGCCCATGCGCTCGTTGTATTCCTCAGAATTGCCGAGCGTGGTTTCCTGATCCGGTGTGTCATCGACCAGCCAGTCCTGCCACTCGGATGTGCCTTCGTCAGCACGCATCGGCGCGTTGAGTGAGGTATCGCCGGAGAGGCGCTGGTTCATCGAAACGACGTCGTCTTCGGTGACCTTCAGCGTCGTCGCGATCTGCTTGATCTGATCGGGATGCAGATTGCCGTCTTCCAGCGCAGCGATCTGGCCCTTGATCCGGCGCAGGTTGAAGAACAGGCGCTTTTGTGCCGCCGTGGTGCCGATCTTGACGAGGCTCCACGAGCGCAGAACGTATTCCTGAATTGCAGCGCGGATCCACCACATCGCATATGTGGCGAGGCGGAACCCTTTATCGGGCTCAAAACGCTTCACCGCATGCATGAGGCCGACATTGCCTTCGGAAATGACTTCCGAAATCGGCAGACCATAGCCGCGATAGCCCATGGCGATCTTGGCCACGAGCCGCAGGTGTGACGTGATCAGGCGCTGGGCAGCGCCAGGATCCTCATGCTCCTTGTAGCGCTTGGCGAGCATGAATTCCTCGTCCGGCTCCAGCATGGGAAACTTGCGGATTTCCTGCAGATAGCGGCTAAGGCCGCCTTCAGCGGATAGGACAGGCAGATTTGTTTGGGCCATAGTGCACCCTCTCAGCTTTCCCCCTTGCGGGCAGATAAGGCAGGTCGTGTCCATGTCGCGGCACACGGCTGCCGGACGTTATATATAGGATGCGTTTGGGCCATTTTAAGACCCCCCGACACCGCAAGTTGAACGGTTTTTGGCCGCTCAAGTTCCGGCATGGTGACTAACTGGTTGCAGCGCGGTCGTAAGGTTGCAGTTCGTCTTGCAAAAGCTGCAAATCCGGTGGCAGGGGCGAGGTGAATGACATGGTCTCGCCGGTGATCGGATGCTCGAATTCGAGTTCTGCCGCGTGCAGCGCCTGTCGCCCCAATCCGTCGACCGCAAGTCGCGCGGCATCCGGCAGGCGACGGGACTTGGTTGCGTAACCAGAACCATAAACCTGATCGGCGACCAGAGGATGCCCGAGCGAGGCGAGGTGAACGCGAATCTGGTGGGTGCGGCCGGTTTCGAGCATGCAGCGGATGCGAGTGACATCCCAGCCGTCATCACCGAAGCGCGCTTCGACGGCGTAGTGGGTTATTGCGACGCGACCGTCGGACCGGATGGCCTGCTTGAGCCGGTTGGCCGGGTCGCGCCCCAAGGGTTCGTCGACGCTGCCGCTGGCCTGCTCTGTGCGGCCCCAGACCCAGGCGAGATAGGCGCGGTGCAGCGGGCCGGTGCGGCCATGATCGGCGAACTGATCCGACAGGTGGGCGTGTGCGTGCTCGGTTTTGGCAACGACCATGACGCCCGAAGTGTCCTTGTCGAGCCTATGGACAATTCCGGGCCGGCGCACGCCACCGATGCCGCTCAGGCTGTTGCCGCAGTGATAGAGCACGGCATTGACCAGCGTGCCGGAGGTATTGCCCGGCGCGGGATGAACGACCATGCCGACCGGCTTGTCGATGACGAGCAACTGCTCATCCTCATACAAGATCGCGAGCGGGATGTTCTCGGGTTCGGGCTCGGCATCAACCGGCTCGGGGGCAGTCAGAACGAGGATCTCGCCGGTTTTCACGCGATAGTTCGGTGTCGTTGCCGCTGCGCCATTGATCGTGACGGCTCCGGCCAGTATCAGGTCCTTGATCCGGTTGCGCGAAAAGGCGGGCAGGGCGCGGGCAAGGACGGCATCGAGCCGGCCACCGGCGTCAGCGGCCTCAATGGCAACTTCCCATTCCATGTCCTCGTCGGATGACACCTGCATGAGCGATCCTCAAGATTTAGGACCTGAACCCGAGATCACGCCGGAGGCACATCGGGTTCTGACCCGTGCGCGCCGGTCCTTCATGGTGTCGGTCGGTCTGCTCGTCGTCGGGCTTATGGCCATCGGTGGCGCCCTTGTCTACCGCAGCTCGCAGAATAGCGGTGCCGAGGCCGGCGGCGACTATGTTATCGCGGCCCTGAAAATTCCCGACGGTGGGCAGGTGGTATCAGCCGTGGCGGCCGATGGAAAAGTCACGGTGACCTATCAGATGGGTACCTTGACCAGTGTGCGGATCTTCGACGGCAAGACGGGCGAAATGGTGCGCGAAATCCCGGTGGTCAGCGAATAGGCTATTCGCCCTGATGTAGCTGGCGGAGGGCTTTCAGCCGGTCCGACACGGCATGCTCGTCGGCCTGGCGCGGATTGGGGCCGCGGAAATCGGCCGTCTCCGCCGGTTCCAGTTCGGCTTCGGTGGCGAACTTTTGTACCCGGTCGAACAGGCTCTCCTCGTTGTCCTGGAAGCCATTGCCCTCGAGCGCAAAAACAATTCGGCTGACATCTGATGCGATGTCGTTCAGGCGCTCGCGCAGATGGGCCTGCTCCAGGCGCTCGCTGTTCCAGTCCGCCATGACCGTGTGTTCCACATCGGCGATCTGGGTGCGCAGTTTTTCCATCTCCTCCTCGATCGACAGCTTCTCTGCCAGCAGCATGTCACGCTTTTCTTCACCCTCGTCGACGATCCTGGTGGTCTCGGAGAGCAGGTGGCTGACACGGTCCTCGGCATCGGCGATGCGCGCCTCTGCAGCCACCAGTTCCGAACCGGCTGCAGCCGCGGCATCGGCACTTTCGGCTAGCTTTTCTCGCAGCTCTGCCGCGTCGGTATTGACCTCGGCATTTCGGTCGGTGGTCGTTTCCAACTGGGCGATGAGCGAGCGGTTCTGCTCCTCCACGAACTTCAGGCGCTTGCGTTCGGTCTCGATGTGCTGGAGCAGGCTGTCGACGGCTGCATTGTAGTCGCCGCTGATCGACTTCCCGTCGAGCGCGAAGGCGCGGGGCGTGTTGCCGCGGATGGTTTCGCGGGCATCTTCCAACTGGCTGGTCTTTTCGCCCAGTTCGCGGTCGCGCATACGCAGTTTCTGGTTGAGATCGGCGCTTTCCTTTTCGAGCTCCAGCACGCGGCGGCGCAAGTCGCCCTCGCGTTCTTCGAGCTCGCGAACGATCTGCAGGTGGCTGTCGCGCTCGCCCTGTATGCCGCCAAGCTCGGATTTCTTGCGGTTGATGTCGCGCAGCTGATCGGCGAGGCGGCGGCGCAGCGCCTCGACATTCATCTCGAGGCGCCGGGTCGACAGCGCGAACTCGGCGCGCAGCTGATCCTTGTCGGCGCGAAATTCTGCCATGGTAATCGGGGTCGCAGCCTCGATCCGTTTCTTGGTGAGGCGGACAGCGCGCTTCCACACGGCAGGCATGATGATAAGTGCTAATAGCCCCGAAACGAGCAGGCCAAGCACGAAATACATAATGTTTTCAACGAGCATAGCACTGTTCCGCGAGTACGCGCGCACCAAGGCCGGAGGCGACGGGCCACCAGAATGGCAGGCAGGGCCGAACCGGGCCATGTTTGCCAGTCAGTAACCTTACCGGATCACGCAGGCGCCGTCACGATCCAGCTTTGCGACGGCGTTACTACCGAATTGCCATCTCAACGCTACACACGTGAATGCTCGCTGAATGGCTGTGACACCTTGCCCGGACCTTGCCCGATATGGTCGATCAGAAGGGGTTCCAGGTCGGCTGCTGGGTGAACTTGAGGTAGCCGACATTGACGCCGAGGCGGGCGCCGACACCCGAGCGAATGGGCACCATGACGACGTCGCCATATTTAATGACGGTCATGCCGAGCCCGCCGAGCGCATAGGCAGAACCGTCGACGCCGGGGTAGCGGCCATAGACGTCGCTTATGCTGTTGAGGTTGTAGACCAGCATCATCACTTTGGAGCCATCGCCACCAAAGTCGAGGCCGATCGTCGGGCCCTGCCAGTAGACGGGGTGCTCGCCCTGATTGCGGGTGAACATCGTGCCTTCGCCGTAGCGGGCCCCCGCGAAAATGGCGCCGCCGGCTTCCTCGCCGAGGATATATGCATTGGGCAGACCGAACTGGCTGACGGCACGTTCGACCAGCGACGCGAGGCCCTGGGCGACGGAGCCGAAAAAGGCGCCGCCCTTGGCGACCAATTCGTCGCCCGAATAGGTGTCGGACACCGAGCCGTTGCTGGACTGCGCGTAGGCCAGGGTCGGCGCGATCGCGAGCGTCGCGGCGCTGAGCACCAGGAAGGTGGCGAGGATGATGAAGACCATACGATCGATCATTCGGAGACTCCGCGGGCTAAACTGGTGGTTGGTGCAGCCATTTACGTCGTGCTTACCCCGGTGTGGGCAAGCTGTGCCGTATCCGGTCCAACCTGAACAATCAGGCTAGGCCCTCAAGGCGGCGATCATGCGGCAAAAGCGTAAACAAATCTTAACCATAAGCCGTCGGACGGCTGCGGTGATGCTGCTCGGGGGGCTGCTGGCGCCTCTTTTTGCACGCGCCCAACCTCTGGTGACCGCAATTGTCACCGATCCGCTCACCGGCGTGGCGCTGGAAGGCTATGATCCGGTCAGCTATTTCGTCGAAGCCGATCCGCGCCTCGGGGACCCGGCCTTCAGCGTCGACTGGGGCGGTGTGCCGTGGTTTTTTTCATCGGCCGCCAATCGCGACGTCTTTACGCGGCACCCAGAAATCTACGCTCCGCAGTTTGGCGGTCACTGCGCGATGAGCCTGAGCCGCGGTTTCCTGTCCGACGGCAAGGCCCGGCTCTATCTGATCGACCAGGCCAAACTCTATCTGTTCTACTCTGTCGCCAACCGCGAAGCTTTTCTCGTGGCTCGCGCCTCCGCCCGTAGGCGCGCGGCTGAAAACTGGGAAGAGCTGTCCGACCAGTTGGTCGGTGAGGAAGCGAGCACAGCGGAAGCGCTTGAGAGCGCTGCCGAACAGTAGTGGACAGGCAAGGCGGCTTGGCCGGTGGCGGAAATCCACTATTGTTTCGCCGAAGTGATTCTCTTGGACAAGGCGACGGGCTATGGCGGATATCATCGAGCTGAAGGCGACCGATCTCGCGGCGATGCTGTGCTCGCGCGTGTGTCACGACCTGATCAACCCGGTCGGGGCGATCGGCAATGGTCTCGAAGTACTTGGCGACCCGACGCAAACGGCGATGGCCGAGGGCGCGCAGGAACTCATCGCGAATTCGGCCAAGCAGGCGCGGAACAAGCTCGAGTTTGCCCGGCTGGCCTATGGCGCCTCTTCTACGGCCGGCACCGATTTCGATACCCGTGAATGCGAACGTGTGGCGCGGCTGCTGTTCGAGATCGAGAAATCCGACCTCGACTGGCAGGTGCCGCTGATCCTTCTGCCCAAGCACAAGGCAAAGCTGTTCATGAACATGCTGCTGATCGCCACCATGGCGGTGCCGCGGGGCGGGCTGGTGACGGCGAAGATAGATGGGGCAGCGGGTGAAGAAGTATTCACGCTGGTGTCCACCTCGGACCCCGAAAAGCGGCAGAAGACGCTGATGCCGTCAGGGGTCGAGGAGCTGCTGTTCGGCAATCCTGAGGGCGGTGTGGACGCCCGCGGCATCCAGCCGTTCTATACCGGCATTCTGGCGCGGATGACCGACATGGAGCTCAAGATCGGCGTTGAAGACGGGGTGTTCACCTTTTCGGCGACACCGAAGCCCGCCGAGCAGGCGGCCTGACTCTTTCGCATTGGTGTTAAGCGGGGCGGTGTCTGCGACGCCGCCCTTTTTCGTTCAGCGCCTGATCCGCCGCAGCAGTCCTGCGACGACGATTGCGTGTACGGCGAGGGCAAGCGCTGCGGTGATCCAGAGCGGCATTGCCTCGGCAGGGGGCACCAGCAGCAGCTCGCCCAGCCAATAATGCGGCACGATGCCGAAAGCGTAGCGCCAAGGGAATGGCAGCAGCGCCGCCAAGGGCGCCATGGCGAGGATATTGGTGAGTTTGGTCAGCGCCAGACCTTCGACCTTGTTGCGGGCCATGGCCGGCAGGATGGCGGCTGAAAGCACGGCTTCAATGGCGACCAGAACAGATATCAGTGTCGCGAGGGGGAAGCTGATACCGGGCAGCAGCAGGAGGATGCCATAGATGGTGAGACCCATTGTGAGCCCGGCCGCCAGCGCTGCGCGATAGCCCAGATAGGCCCGCGCCCCGAGTGGGGTGATGGCAACCGCCATGAGGGCGCCTTCGTCGCGATCCTCAAGGGTGAGGAAGCCGACGACCCAGCCGATCAGCAGCGCCGGCAGCACGAGGAACGTCGGGATCAGGTAGCGCGTGAAACCGGCCGCATCGAAGGCACCGAGGGCGGCCGCGTCGATGTCGCTGCGCCAGATGGCGAGACCCAAAGCCGGAAGGGCGCTCATCACCATGACGATGAGCAGCATGGGGTCGCGGACAATATTGCGCAGATCGTACTGAACGATGCGGCGCCAGCGGCCGGACTGCGTCAGCAGTGGGGCGCTCACTTGCCGAACTCCGTCTTGAGATCGCGGATGGCGAAGGCAAGGCAGGCGATGGCTGTCATCGCCGCAATCGCAAGCCCGATGCCGACCTCTAGCGGATCGGCCGGTACGGCACCGAGCGCTGCGAGGGTGAGGCGCAATTGCGCTGCGGTGGGGATCAGCACGATGGGCAGCGGCATTTCCGGCAGCAATGCCAGAAAGCCGGGGGCGATCAACGGTGTGAGCAGGGCGCCGGAGCCGATCAGATAGGCGTTAACGGTGCGGCAACGTCGGGCAAACGCAACGCCGATCCCGATATAGGCAAGCGAGGTGAGCACTACAGTGACGCCGAGCAAGATCAGGTTGGCATCGGCATGGGCAAAGGGCACGAGGATGAAGGTTGCCACGAGACCGAGCCCCGTCAGGGTGATCGCCTTGCCGGCGATATAGTCCGCGGCGCCGATCGGCGTGGCGGCCAGCGCCATGCGGGTGTTTTCGCCGCGCTCGAGCAGCATGAGAGCGCCGAGGAAGAAAAAGCCAACGACGGCCGGGTCGGTATAGACGATCACCGCGGGTACCCAGGTGGGCACCAGTGAGCCGGCCAGCAGGAAAAACGTCACGTAGAACGCGGTGACGACGGCATATGCAGCATAAATGCCGTAGCGGAACTGCAGACGCGTATCGTGGGCAAGGATGGGAACGAGGGCTGTCATCGGGCGCCACCCGTCGCCGTGATGAAGACATCGTCGAGGCTGGCTTCGCGAGTATGGAGCGAGACGATGCGGCCCGTTTGCAGCATGGCGAGAAATTCTGAATTGCTGCCGATCGTCTCCATCGGGAAGCTGTGACGTTCGAGCTCGGGTTCGGCGCTGAGGGTGACGTCCAGCTCGCGGCGGCCGTAGCGGCGCATCAGCTCGTCCGGAGCGCCGGTGACCGGCACCTTGCCATCCACCAGAAAGCCCACCCGATCACAGATCTCGGCGGCTTCGGCCATGTTGTGGGTGGTGATGAAGATGGTGCGGCCTTCGGACTTCAGCCGGCGCACGAGATCGCGCACCATGCGCGCACGGGAAGGGTCCTGTCCGGCAGTCGGTTCATCGAGAAACAGCAGTTCGGGGTCATTGATCAGCGCGCGGGCCAGGTTGAGCCGCATCTTCATGCCCTTGGAAAAGCGCTCGACGCGCTGATCGGCAGCGTCGGCGAGATCCACCCAGCCGAGAAGCTCCATCGGGTCACGTTTGGGCGTGGAATAGAAGCTGGCGAACAGGGTTAGGTTTTCGCGGGCTGTCAGCCGCAGATAGAGCGCCGGGAGTTCGAAACAGACACCGATGCGCTCGTAGAGTGCACGCCCAAGGCTGCCGGCCGGCTGCCCGAACACGGTGGCTGTGCCGGAAAAGTGGCGCTCGAGCCCCATCAGGATGCGCTGGGTCGTGGATTTTCCCGCGCCGGACGGACCGAGCAGGCCATAAACCTCGCCATTCTCGACTTTTAGGTCGAGCCCGTCGAGGGTGGGCTGTGTGCCACCGGGCCAGGTGAAGCTGAGGTTCGAGATGGAGATCATCGGGTGACGCTGTCGGGCCCGCGCGTTGCCGCGGGGTCCGCCCTGACCAAATCTTGCCGCTGGATACGCCCATGGTCGGTTGCATCCAAGCAAAATCGGGACCTTTGGGCGGCAAATATACCCCGTGCTAACCATTCGCGGGCACAAATACGGGCTATAGACCCTAAGTGCCCGAATGAACGGACCGCGGGAGCACGCTTTTCATGAAATCCTGTCTGATCGTCGATGACTCAAGTGTGGTGCGTAAAGTGGCGCGCCGAATTCTTGAGGATCTCGACTACATTGTCGACGAGGCCGAAGACGGACAGGAAGCGTTCGACAAGTGCCGGCAGGAGATGCCTGATGTGGTGCTGCTGGACCGGGAGATGCCCGTGCTGGGCGGGCTCGAATTCCTGAAAATGCTGCGCGGCTACAATGGCGGACAGGCTCCGCGGGTGATCTATATGGTCACCGAGAACGACGTGGGCGCCGTGGCGATGGCGCTGAAGGCCGGCGCTTCGGACTATATGATGAAGCCCTTCGACCGCTTTCAGCTGGAAGCCAAGTTCGTGGCGCCGGAAGAAGCGGCCGTCTGACCGCTTGCTTGCCGCCAATCGAGCGCGGTGCGCTCTAAACTCACTGCCGAGGCTTGATCGCAAGGATCGCCACTCCGGTCAGCGCCAGTGCCCCACCGGATGCGATCGTGCGCAGGATGTTCCACATTTGCCAGGGACATGAATAGGCCTGCCAGATCGCTTGGGCCGCGCTTGTGTCCTGCGGAATGGCGGTCACGGCCAGGGCTTCGTTCATCGACACATTCACGACCATGGTCAGCACGAGTCCACCGAATAAATAGACGAGGCCGCCGGCTGCAAACAGCAGCGCTGCACGGGTCTGCCCGGCGCTGCGCGCGATTAGCGCGGTGGCCAACAAGACAAAGGGCGTTCCGAAAAAGGCCGGCGCGAACACCGCGTTGCGCACTGAGGCGTTCATGGCCTGCATCGCGGCGATGGCGACCTGAGGTTCGGCCGCGTCGAGCCCCCACATGGTCGAGCACACCCACGCATAAAAGAAGCCGAAGATGGCGCCGCTGAAAAGCAGCGACAGGAGGGCGAAGATTTTCAGGGTGCGGGTCATGGCTGTTCGGTCCTGTCGGCAGCGGTGGGGACGGCGTAGAGGCGGAGGAAGGCGGTCGTCGCACCGGCGGCGCGCTCCGCGATCTGCTCGGGCGTGAGTTCATCGAGGACGCCGATGACACGGCGCACCTGAAGGTCGCCGATCAACAGACGGAAGTAGATGTCGGCGGCTTCGGCAGGGTCGTCACAGGAGAGGGCGCCGTCGCGGTGGGCGGCGGCGAGCAGATCGCGGAGCAGCGGCGCCATGGTGCCGCGCCCGAAGTTTGCGATGGCCGGACCTAGGGTGTGCGTGTCGCTGACGTCACCGGCGGCAGCGCGATTGAGGGTGATGGCCTTGTCGCCGGTGACCATGGCGAGCAGGACCGGCCCGAGAGTCCGCAAGGTTGCGATCGGATCGCCACCCGCCTCGAGGGTGTCCTGAAGCAGATCCCGAGCCTCGGCGACATTGGCTTCGACCAGTGACCGGAACAGGGCCTGCTTGCTGCCGTACCAGGTGTAGAGCGTCTCATTGGAGGCGGAGGCGCGCCGGGCGATCGCCAGCAGGGACGCGCTCTTGTAGCCGGACTCCTTGAGCACGGCATAAGCCGCCGCTTCGATCCTCTCGCGCCGTGCGATTTGCTTTGGTGTCGGCATCTCATCTCTCCCGATGACAAAACCGTATAGTTATGTACGGTTTTGTCAAGACGCAGATTTGAGCCAGGCCGCACGGCACTGTCGCGCAGCGTCAGGGGCGCAGGATTGCGGAGAGGGTCGGTTAGCTAGTAGCCCAGCGCCAGGCCGTCCTTGCGGTGGTCGGAGCCGCCGATCAGTACGCCGCGCTGGTGGTCGATCCAGATGGCCTGGCAGCCGCCGATCGGACCGTCGGTCCATTCTGTGGCGTGGCCCATGGCCTCGAGTTCGGCACGAACCGTTTCGCCGAAGCCGGGTTCGAGCGTCAGCTTGCCATTGAAGGCGAAGCTGCGCGGCGCTTCGTTGGCCAGTTGCGGGTCGTAGCCGCGATCGAGCACATGAGTGAGGAAATGCGCGTGGCCGGCGGCCTGGAACTGGCCACCCATGACCCCGAACGGCATGAGGGGGCGATTGCCGTCCATCAGCATCGCCGGAATGATGGTGTGGAGCGGGCGCTTGCGAGGACCAAGCGCATTGGGGTGGCCCTCAGCCAGGGTGAAGCCGGAGCCACGGTTCTGCAGCAGCACACCCGCGTTTGGCGCATAGATGCCGGAGCCGAAGGTGGCGAAGATTGAGTTGATCAGCGAGACCGCGTTGCGATCGCGATCGACGACGGTGAGATAGACGGTGTCGCGATGCAGCGGCCCATCCCACATCGCCGGATCGGAGGCGCGGTCGGGCCGGATCGGGTCGCGCAGACTGGCGATGAAGCTGTCGGACAGGATGTCCTCGACGGGCATCGGCAGATGGGCCGGGTCGGCAATTAGCAGGTCGCGGAGGCGATAGGCGGCCTTGGTTGCCTCGGCGAGAAGATGGATGCGTTTCGCCTCCGAGACGTCGCCAAGATCGAAACCATCGAGAATGCGCGCGATCACCAGTGCGGCGAGGCCCTGGCCGTTCGGTGGGCATTCGAGCAGGGTGCGATCACGGAAACTTCCGGCGATGGGGCTGGTGAAAAAGCCCTCGAACGCGGCGAAGTCGTCGGCTGAGTGGGTGCCGCCGAGGCTGGTTAGTGTCGTGACGAGTTCGTCGGCGACCGGACCAGTGTAGAAGGCGTCCCGTCCATTGAGCGCGATGGCGCGCAGGGTGGCGCCGAGGGCGGGATTGGCGTGGATGTCGCCGGTGCGCGGCGCGGGCAGATATTGGGCCGCGGTTGCGGGGTAGGTGCTCAGGCGGTCGCCGGATCGGGCCCAGTCGTAGGCGACGCGGCCCGTCACGCGGTGACCGGATTCGGCGAGGGTGATCGCAGGCAGCAGCAGGCGATCGAGCCCCATGGTGCCAAAGCGCTGGTTGAGCTGGCACCAGGCGTCGACGGCGCCGGGGATGGTGACGGCGTGCGGCGAGGTCTCGGGAATGGCGGTAAGGCCCTCGGCGCGCAGGGCGTCGGCAGAGGCGCCGGCCGGGGCCCAGCCCGAGCCATTGAAGGCCGCCACCTCGCCGCCGGCGGGTGCGACAATGGCAAAGCAGTCGCCGCCGATGCCGGTCATTCCGGGTTCGACGACGCATTGGACCGCGACCGCGGCCAGTGCCGCATCCATGGCATTGCCGCCGCTGCGCAACGTATCGAGCGCGGCGAGGGTCGCCATGGGATGGGAGGTGGCAGCCATGCCGTTTTCGCCGATCGCGGCAGAGCGGCCGGGGCTGATGTAGTCGCGTTCGTGCATCGGGGCCTCGTCGAGTGGAGCCCCCAGTTTAGCGGTTGGCGGCACAGATGGAAGGCCGGGGTTTAGCCCGACCGACCAGTCGCGCGTGGATTATTCGGCGGGCGCCGGGGTCTCCGTGGTCGGGCTCGCCCGCGCCGCTTCGGCCTGCTGGCGCCGGGCACGGTAGCGGTTGAACTGCTGGTCGACGATGACGCCGATAAGGATGACCCCGCCCATCACGGCAAAATTCAGCGACGACGGAATGCCGAGCAGGTTCACAAGGTTCTGCAATTCCTGCAGCAGGATGGTGCCGAGGATGACCCCGACGATCGAGCCTTCGCCGCCGCGCAGCGAGAAGCCGCCGAGCACGGCCGCGGCAATGGCGTAGAGCTCGTAGAAATTGCCCTGCGAGGAGGGCTGCACGGACCGTGTGTACATGGCGAAGAACACGGCTGCGAGCGCGGTCAGACCGGCGCAGATGACATAGGCCGAGGTGATGACGAGATCGGTGCGGATGCCCGAAAAGCGTGCCGCTTCCTCGTTCTTGCCGATGGCGAAAAGGTAGCGGCCGAAGACCGAACGGTGCAGCACGATCCAGGCAATGATGCCGACGACCGCCAGCACATAGACCGAAACCGGCACGCCGCCGATGCGCGCGACGAAGAAATCGAGGCCGGGATATTCGGAGCCGAAGGGAAAGCCGGCGGTGGCGTCGGCCGTGTAACCGCGCGCGACGCCGCGATAGATCAAGAGGCCGCACAGGGTTACGACGAAGGGCTGCATCTTCAGTTTGGTGATGAGCAGGCCATGGGCGAGGCCCAGCAGCAGGCCGAGAACCAGCACGATGGCGAAGGCAATGGGCCAGGGTACGCCCTTGTTGCCGACGAGGTCGACGAACAGCGTACCGAGCAGCGCGATCATCGACCCGGCGCTGAGCTCGATACCGCCGGTCATGATGACGAAGCCCTGGCCAATGGCGAAAAGGCCAAACAGGCCGATCAGATTGGCGGTGTTGGCAATGTTGTTGGGGCTCAGGAACAGCGGATTGCGCAGGAAGACGATGAAGCCCACCGCGAGAATGAGGACCAGCAGTCCGAGATCTTTCTTGTTCATCGCGTCATGTCCTGTTGCGGGCGGCCGGCGCTGGCCAGAGGTTTGCCAATGGCGAGGGAGAGGACGTTTTCCTCGGAGAAGTCGGCGCGCTCGAGCTGGCCTGAGATGTGGCCCTCATGCATGACGGCGATACGGTCCGAGACGCCGATCACCTCTTCCATGTCCGAGGAAATCATCAGCACAGCGACGCCGGAGTCGGCGAGGCCGCGCATGAGGCGGTAGATTTCGGCCTTGGCGCCGACGTCGATGCCCCGGGTCGGCTCGTCGAAGATCAAGGCGCGCGGCCGCATTGCAAGCCATTTTGCCAGAACGACCTTCTGCTGATTGCCGCCGGAAAGGCTGCCGGTGCGCGTTTGCACAGTGGGCGCCTTGATGCTGAGCTCGGTGCGGCTCTGTTCGGCCTGCTGGCGTTCGCGGCTGGCGGAGACGAGGCCGCCCGGCGACAGCGATGGCAGGTTGGGCAGCGAGATGTTCTCGGCGATCGGCAGGTCGAGCAGGATGCCCGCACCCTTTCGGTCCTCGGGAACGAGGTAAATGCCGTGTTTGACCGCATCGCTGGCGGAGTGGAGCGTCAGCGGCGCGCCGTCGAACTGCAATGTGCCGGCGTTGGCCCGGTCGATGCCGAACAGCACGCGCGCGAACTCGGTGCGGCCCGAGCCGACTAGGCCGGCAAGGCCGAGGATTTCGCCGGCATGCAGGTCGAGATCGACGTCGCGCCCGGGATGGGCGGTAGTGCGGATGCCGCGGGCGGAGAGCAGGGCGCCGCCGCGCGCGGCCTTGGGCGGGTCGTACTCGACCCGCAGGGCCCGGCCGATCATCAGGCGAACCATGTTGTCGTGGGTGATTTCGGCCTTGTCGAGTGTGCCGACCTGCACGCCGTCACGCAGCACCAGCACACGATCGCAACTGCGGGTGATCTCGCCGAGGCGGTGGGTGATGAAGATCACGGCAATGCCGGCAGCCTTCAAGCCCGCGATCACCTCGATCAGCCGGTCGGTTTCCGCCACCGGAAGCGATGACGTCGGTTCATCCAGAATGACGAGGCGGGCGTTGACCGAGAGCGCCTTGGCGATCTCAACCAGTTGCTGCTGCGCCAGCGACAGGCGCGCCGTTGGTGTGCTCGGGGTGAAGCTGGCGCCGAGCTTTTCAAGATAGGGCGCAACATCGGCGCGCATCTTGCGCGTATCGACCAGTTTCAACGGGCCGCCGGTCAGGGGTTCACGGCCGATGAAGACATTGGAGGCGACATCGAGATTGTCGAACAGGTTCAGTTCCTGATGGACGAACGCAATGCCGGCGCGCATCGACCCTGAAACCGTAAGGCCGGGCAGGGCCGTGCCGTCTATCTCGATCGTGCCGCTATCGGGCTGAATGACGCCGCCGAGGATTTTCATCAGTGTCGATTTGCCGGCGCCGTTTTCGCCCACGAGGCCGATGACCTCGCCTGGCGCCACCGACATGTCGACGCCCGCCAGTGCGACCACGCCGGGATAGGTCTTGCGCACGCTGGTGAGGCGCAGGAAAGGCTGAGCAACGGAGCGCGGCGGCGCACTCAACTCGGCAACTGGGTCGGGCATGGGCAATTCACTGTGGTCAAGGCAAAGTCAGGCGTCTGGCGGCCGATGACGCAGACAGCGGCGGCAGGGGAGAGCCTGCCGCCGCCGGGCGTCGCGCCAGGACCAGAGCGCGAACGTCAGCCGTTGATCTTGGCCTTCAGGTCGGCCTCGAACTCATCCACGTTGGACTGGTCGATGACCTTGGTCGGCACGATGATTAAACCGTCATCCGGCAGGTCGACGCTGTCGGCATCCTCGAGATAGGAGGCCATCAGCTTCATGCCCTGATAGCCCCACTCGAAGGGCTGCTGCACGACGGTCGAGGCAAAGGAGCCCTCACGCACGGCACCCAGGGTCACCGGGTCCTCGTCGAAACCGACGACGGTGATGGAGCCGAGCTTGCCGGCGGCCTGCAGCGCTTCGTAGATCTTGGGCGGATTGTACGAATAGAAGCCGACCATGCAGTTGATCTCGGGATTGGCGACCAGCACGTCATCGACATTGGTGCGAGCGCGCGTGAAGTCGACATCGTCGCCGCGCACGTCGACCAGCTCGATATTGCTGCCTTCGATGGCCTGGCGGAAGCCGGCGATGCGTTCGATGGCGTTATCGGCGCCGAGGAAGCCGACGAAGCCCATGCACTTGCCTTCTTCGCCGTCCATGGCCTTGACCATTTCCTCGCCCGCCTGAACACCGGCAAGGGTGTTGGAGGAGCCGAGATAGGCGATACGATCGGAATCCGGCGCATCGGAGTCGGTGGTGAACAGCGGCACCTGAGCGGCGATGCGGTTGAAGGCATCGATCGAGTTCTTCGGATCGGCCGACGAGATCATGATGGCGTCGGTGCCGGCGGCGACCAGATCATCCATCAGCGCATTCTGCAGCGCAGCAGTGCCTTGGGCCGGGTACTTGAACTCGAGTTCGTAGTCGGGCAGCTCGCCCTGGGCCTTTTTCACGCCGGCTTCGGCCAGCTTCCAGAAATCGGACGCCGCGTTCACGACGAAAGCAAGCTTGGGCTTGTCCTGAGCAATGGCGCCGGACGTGAGCACGAGTCCTGCGGCCAGCACGGCCGCCAGGCTGATGACAGACTTCATAATTTTCCTCCCTGCCGCCCTAGTGGCGGTGATGCACGTACCTCAAATCTGCCGCCAATATTTTGGTCGGTCAGGCTTTGTTTTGGCACGCCAAAAGGCGTGGCACGTTCATTTATAGTATAATATTAATTTGGCCCGTCAAGCCGCAGTCGCGAAGCTTTCCCCTGCGATGGCTCGGGGCGCTACTGTATAGGTGTTTTGCGCTATCTTCAGGCTGCAGGCGCAACAAAAAACCCCGCGTCGAAAGGCGCGAGGTTTTTTGACAATGCAGCAGTTCCGGCCTGATCAGGCGACGCTGGATTCCAGTGTTTCGACATCATCGGGTTCACGCAACACGTAGCCGCGGCCCCAGACCGTCTCGATGTAGTTGCGACCACCGGTTGCAACCGAGAGCTTTTTGCGCAGCTTGCAGATGAAGACGTCGATGATCTTCAGCTCTGGCTCGTCCATCCCGCCATAGAGATGGTTGAGGAACATTTCCTTGGTGAGCGTGGTGCCTTTGCGCAGCGAGAGCAGCTCCAGCATCTGATATTCCTTGCCGGTCAGATGGACGCGCTGGGACTGAACCTCGACGGTCTTGGTGTCGAGATTGACCGAGAGGTCGCCGGTGTTGATGACCGACTGCGCGTGGCCCTTGGACCGGCGGACAATGGCATGGATGCGGGCGACCAGTTCGTCCTTGTGGAACGGCTTGGTCATATAGTCGTCGGCGCCGAAGCCGAGGCCGCGCACCTTGTCCTCGATGCCGGCCAGGCCGGACAGGATGAGGATGGGGGTCTGCACCTTTGCGACACGCAAGGTGCGAAGCACCTCGTAGCCCGACATGTCGGGAAGGTTCAGATCCAGCAATATAATGTCGTAGTCGTAGAGCTTGCCCAGATCCACGCCTTCCTCACCGAGGTCGGTCGTATATACATTGAAGCTCTCAGATTTGAGCATCAGTTCGATGCTCTGCGCCGTGGCGCTGTCGTCCTCGATCAGGAGCACACGCATGCCGTCTATCCCCTTTAACCGTTCCTTGCTGGAACCGGGCGGAAAAGCCCATTTGGCTCTCAGCCCTAACCGAACCCTACTGGATATGACTCAAAGCTAAGCGCAATTAGTTAACAAAGTTTAATTCCGATCCGCAAGCTTCAATCCACGTCTTGCTAACTTTTATCCAAGCCCCTGAAAACCCTAGCGAAAAAAGAAATTCTCGACTTAAGAAACTAGGTTAAGAAACCCCTGCAATCGACTCTGGCGACTCGTGGTTTCAGGGGGTGACGGTTCCCCGATGGAGCCGCCGCGAGAGCAAGCCTTACCGGCCCGTTGACAGGTAAGGTGAACCACAATGGTTAACGAAATCGCGTTAAGGATCGGTTACCGTTATCCTATGGCCGAATCGCAGGTAGAGGCGGGTAGCCGCCGGGCAGAGGACATATCGTGAAATCGCTGACTGCTGCCATCGATTCCATCGATGATTACGAGGTCTTCGGGCGAGTACGTACCGTCCAGGGCCTGCTTGTGGAAATCGTCGGGCCGGTCCTCGAGCTCAAGGTGGGCGGACGCGTGGCGATCGAGACCACCGGGGGCGGGGTCCTGCAGGCCGAGATCATCGGGTTCAGTGAGGGGCACGCGATGTGCCTGCCGTTCGGGCCGCTAACCGGTGTCCGGCTGGGCTGCCGGGCCGTGTTCAGCGCAAACAGCGGCGCGGTCCGCCCGTCGCCAGAGTGGCTGGGGCGGGTGGTCAATGCCAATGGCGAGCCGATCGATGGCAAGGGGCCCCTGCCACAGGGATCAACCGCCTATCCATTGCGCCAGACGCCGCTGCCTGCCCATGAGCGTATGCGCGTTGGGGAACCGCTGGATATGGGCGTGCGCGCTCTCAATACATTCACCACCATGTGCGACGGCCAGCGCATGGGCATCTTCGCCGGCTCCGGCGTCGGCAAATCGGTGCTGATGAGCATGCTGGCGCGTAATGCCCAGGTCGATGTCGCGGTCATCGGGCTGATCGGCGAGCGCGGACGAGAAGTGCAGGAGTTCATCACCGACTATCTCGGCGAGGTCGGTATCAGCCGCGCCGTCGTGGTGGTGGCGACCTCGGACGAGGCCGCGTTGATGCGGCGCCAGGCCGCCTATCTGACGTTGACCCTGTCAGAGTTCTTCCGCGATCAGGGCCAGCAGGTGTTGTGCATGATGGACAGCCTGACGCGATTTGCCCAGGCGCAGCGCGAGATCGGCCTTGCCATCGGCGAGCCGCCGACGGCCAAGGGATATCCGCCCACCGTATTCACCGAACTGCCGGGCTTGCTGGAGCGGGCCGGCCCGGGCCTTGCCCATTCAGGCTCCATTACCGGGTTGTTTACCGTTTTGGTGGAAGGTGATGACCACAATGAGCCGATTGCGGACGCCGTGCGCGGCATTCTCGACGGGCACATTGTGATGGAGCGTTCCATCGCCGAACGAGGTCGTTATCCGGCGGTGAATGTTCTGAGGTCCATATCGCGCACGATGCCAGGATGTGTGCCGGAAAATGTCCGGCCGCACCTGCAAAAGGCAAGAGAGTTCATGTCGACTTTTGCCGACATGGAGGAACTGATCCGCCTGGGGGCATACCGCAAGGGATCAGATCCTGGCGTGGACCGCGCCATCGCCATCCAACCGGCGCTAGAGGCTTTCTTGAGCCAGCAGCGGGAGGAGCGGACGTCGATCGCCGACAGCTATACGATGTTGGAAGCGATTCTCGACAAGGTGAGCGCCGAACAAAAGTGACGGTGGCTTGAGGGTGTAAGGAGTACAAGTCATGAAATCGCGGAGCGAGAGCCTGATCCGGCTCAAGAAGTTCCAGGTCGACGAAAAGCGCCGTCAGTTGGCGCAGATCGAGATGATGGTCGCCGACTTCGAGCGCATGGCGCACGAGTTGGACCAGCAGATCGAGATCGAACACCAGAAAACCGGCATTTCAGATGTGGCGCATTTCGCCTATTCTACCTTTGCCAAGGCCGCGATGGGGCGCAGGGACAACCTGCTGGCCTCGGCGGGCGATATGAAGGGCAAACTGGAAGCCGCGCAGGATGCGCTGGCTGAGGCCGTGGAAGAACTCAAGAAGGTGGAATTGCTCGACCAGCGCGAAACCGGACGGGAAGCCGCTGCCGATGCCAAGGCCGAACAGGCCGAATATGACGAAATGGGGCGGATCCGGCACATTCGGAAATAGTCCGGGGTAAACAGTCCGCTCCCTACTCCCCACACCAGCGTCGTGACATAAAAAAGGCCCGCCGAAGCGGGCCTTTCGTCGTTCGGGTGGGGACCCGATTACATCGCAGCGTCGGTGGTCAGAAGCTGCTGGTCACGATCGGTATTGAAGGTGTCCGCGTCGAAGGCAACGGCGTTATCCAGCTGCTCGCGGGTGACGTTCACGAACAGGTAGCGGTTGTTCGACTCGTCCAGAGCAAAGCTCAGGTTGTCGACCGAGACAGCGACCGGCTTGGTGCCGATGCCGAGGAAGCCGCCGAAGTCGATGATCACGGCTTCGACAGTCGTGCCATCTTCACCGAAGACCACGTCGCCGATAGCACCGAGATGCTCGTCGTTCGGGCCATAAGCATTGGTGCCGATGAGCTCTTCAGCGGTCATCGCCTGGTCGGTCAGCGTCGTGCGATCGATCGGGCCAGCCACCGGCTGCTGCATACGGTCGGTCGCAGCGACGTCACCGGTAGTGTCGGTGGCCGGAGCCATCGCCGTATCGTTGGCCGGATCCATCATGGTGTTGTCGGTCGCCATGGCGTTGTCGTCAGCCGCCATGTTGTCGTCGGCTGCCATGTTGTTGTCCGTGGCCATGTTGTTGTCCATGGCCATGTCATCGCGGTCGACCGTCTCGAAGTCCGGAGCGGACTCAAGAGCTTCCTTGGTGGTCGGCAGGACGAGGCGGAGTTCGCCGTCTTCGTCAGTCGTCCACTGCAGCTCGTCATAGTTCACGGCGACGTTCTTTTCGCCAAGACCCAGGAAGCCGCCGACGCCGAGGACCACGGCAGCGACAGTGCCGTCTTCGGCAATGACGAGGTTGTTGATATCGCCAACCTGCTCGGCATCATTAGTGGCAGCGCCATAAACCGGCATGCCCATGATTTCGGAGGCCAGGTTGTCGGTATCGACAACGGTATAGCCCGTGGCGAGGATCGAGGTGCTCATCGCCGGATCGACGACCACTTCTGTATCCATGGTCGTGGTCTCAGAATCCATCGCGTTGGCGGGGGCATCCTGGGCGACCGCGCCGCCGACCAGAAGGGTGGCAACTGCGGTAGTAGTCAAAAGGGTGCGGAGCATCGTATGTTCCTCTCGTTCGTGTGTCTCATGAACAGGGCTGTGCGGCACATCGCTTGGCTGTGGCGTGCCGCACGGCCCGTTGCAGTGACAACGAGCTTCCCGCACACTCGTTCCCGCGTCGCAGTGCGATTGGTTGGGATTTGGAATTAAAAAGGGCCGGCTCCGTTATCGGAGTCCGACCCTCATCGCCTCCCAGCGACTTGTTGGGGCGGCAGCCAGCTCGGCCGAGCAGCGTTGCCCCAGTTTCGTCACAATAGCGGAAACGCGGCGCAAACGGCGCGCAGCCGGGTTAACGGGTTAGCAAAAGGTAAAGTTGTATCGGTCTCGTCAGGGTGTTCTGCACCGTGGCGCAGCGGCTTGACCGCGCCCGAGCGTGCTCACACAGTGCCGGCACAATGTTTGTCTCGGTCTTCGATCTGTTCAAGGTCAGCGTGGGGCCGTCCTCGTCGCATACGATGGGGCCGATGCTGGCGGCCGGGCGGTTTCGCGACAAGGTTGCGGGCCTGCCGGCAAGCGGCGCAGCGATCGAATGCCGTCTCTATGGGTCACTGGCTTACACCGGCGTCGGGCACGGGACGCAACGCGCGGTGCTTTGCGGGCTGCTGGGCATGACACCGGACAGTTATGATCGTGAGGCGGCCGATGCCGCGCTCGCTGCGTTGGCGGTAAGCGGCACCGTGGAAATCGGCGGCCATCGCGTGCGGCTCGATCCGAAAACGGCGATCATTGCTGAAAAGGGCAGCCAATTGCCGGGTCATCCGAATGGCCTGCAGTTTCGGTTGCTAAAAGGCGCGCCGGACCTGCTGTCGGAAGTCTACTATTCAGTTGGCGGGGGCTTCGTGTTGAGCGAGGCGGAGCTGGAGGCCGATCGCCGCGGGGCAGGGGCGCCGCAGCAAGACGTGCCCTATGCCTTCGGAACAGCGGCGGAAATGCTGGAGATGGGCGCGGCGTCCGGGCTCAGCATCGCGGAAATGAAGCGGCGGAATGAACTGACCCTCCGACCCGCGACGTCGCTTGATAATGACATTCTGCAGATCTGGGGGGTGATGGAGCGGTGCATCGACCGGGGTCTGGCCGGCGCAGGTGAGCTTCCGGGTGGGCTGCAGGTCAAGCGGCGCGCCGGCGGATTGAAGGGGCATCTCGACGGCATGGCCGGGCGCAATTCGGTACCGTTGCACTCGGCCGTCGACTGGCTCTCGGCCTATGCCATGGCGGTGAACGAAGAAAACGCCGCCGGCGGGCAGGTGGTGACGGCGCCGACAAACGGGGCCGCAGGCGTGCTACCCGCCGTGATCCGCTATTATCTGGACCTGGTCCCCGGGGCGCAGCGCGAAAAGGTGCCGGACATGCTGCTGGTTGCGGCGGCTGTGGGCGGGCTGATCAAGTTCAACGCCTCGATTTCCGGCGCAGAGGTCGGGTGCCAGGGCGAAGTCGGCTCGGCATCGGCGATGGCTGCGGCAGCGCTCTGCGCTGCGCTCGGTGGCACCAATAAACAGATCGAGAATGCCGCGGAGATCGCGCTGGAGCATCACCTAGGGATGACATGCGATCCGGTGCGCGGGCTGGTGCAGATCCCGTGCATCGAACGCAATGGCATGGGCGCGGTGAAAGCGGTGGCCGCGGCGTCACTGGCCCTCGTGGGCGATGGCACGCACATGGTGTCGCTCGATGCGTGCATCGAGACCATGCGCCAGACCGGCCGCGACATGGATGCACGCTACAAGGAGACCAGTCTCGGCGGGCTCAGCCTGGCGTTTCCCGAGTGTTGAGCGTGGCGGGTTGCCGCCTCAGTCCTCTGCCTCGTTGGGCGAACTGATCGCAATCGGACCGTCAGGACCCGGGACGGTCCATTGCATGGCGCCGGCGTCGTGGATCAGCCGCGCAATGAAATCGAGTTTTTCGATGATCGCCGGTGTCAGGACGAAGGGATAGGCGTCGCTCTGGCCGACGGCGCGGTTGAGATTGTTGATCAGTGAGGTCAGCGGAATCCAGTTGTGGATCAACTCGTTCGTGTTGACCGGCCCGTAGGGGTCGAAATCGAGCCGGCCGGACATCTCGCCGGTGCTGTCGACGTCAGGGTGCACCCTCAGACCAAAGGCGGTGGCCATCTCGGTGGTGTCGACGATGTGCAGGTAATGCGCGAAGGTTTCGGCGAAATCCTCCCACGGATGCGACGTGGCATAGGCCGAGATATAGGTCTGGTTCCAGTTCTCGGGCGGCGACTGGTAATGCGCCTTGAGCGCCTCACCATAATCGGCCCGTTCGTCGCCGAACAGCTGGCGGAACTCACCGAGCGTCGGTTTGCCGCCGACCAGGATGTCCCAATAGTGGTGGGCGATCTCGTGCCGGAAGTGACCAAGCAGCGTGCGGTAGGGCTCATTGAATTGCGTGCGGCGATATTCGCGCGCCGCATCGTCGGCTTCCTCCAGCGCAATGGTGATCACGCCGTCTTCATGCCCGGTCATCACCGGATCGGTGCTGGCGTCGTCGCTCAGAAAGCGGAAGCTCAGGCCATGCTCGGGGTCTTCGTTTCGCGTCGCGAGCGGCAGACCAAGGCGCAACAACGAGTAGAACAGGCGCTTTTTGGCGCGCTCGATCACCTGCCAGCGGCTGCGGTCGGTCGGATCATCGATATTGGGTACGGTATCGTTGTGGCGGCAGGCGCGGCAGAACGGATCGGCGCCGGGCTCGGACGGCACCAGCCAGTTGCAGGCGCCATGAGCAGCATTGGCGCAATAGACGAACTTCGCGCCGTCCAGGGCAGGGGCGGTATAGACCGTGGGGCCATCCAGTAGCGAAACGAGACGGTTCGTATTAGGCTCGTAGCCGAGCTTGCGTCCGCAATGACCGCATTTGGTATTTTCGAAATACAGCATGTGGCTGCAATTGTCGCAGCGGAAGAGTTTCATCTGAATATGCCCCGGAGTGTTGCTCCGTCCCAATGCCCGGTCTGCCGGCAAGTTCCGCGCCGACGCGGTTTTGTAAGGATCGTCTCTTAACCGAATTTGCGCCCCATCGGCCCTAATCTCAGGGACGACAGGGGTGGGACACGTGTTGTGCGGTCACGAATGAGCGGATTGTCGGCGAGAGGCCGGGCGCTGGTACTAGTCGCCATAGCCGCGTTAGTGGCCGTGCTGGTCGCAGTGGCAGTGGTTTCTGAAGGTTCGGCCCCGCCCGCGCCGTCTGCCGAAGCCGTTGGCGCGGGTGATGCCGCGGCCTATGCCAGGATCATTGCCGAGATGCAGTCGGGTGGGGGCTATCACGATTCCGCGCAGAACGTGCTGCGAGCCGAGGGCTATGGCACGCGATCGGTGTTCAACTGGCGCACTCCGGCCTGGCCGATCCTGGTTGCGGGGCTGGGGCCCGCGCTGGCACAGGCTTTTCTCGGCGCACTCGCCCTTTTTGCGCTAGCCCTCACCTACCGGATGGCCCGGCCTGACGGGCTGGCGGTCGCCGCGATTGCAACATTGGCGGTCGGCAGCAGCCTGTTCGGCATCGCGGCGCCTGAAGCGGTCTATTTCACCGAGATCGCGGCGGGCACGCTGATCTTGCTGTCCGTCGCCGCTTATGGCGCGGGGTGGCGCTGGATCGGTCTGCTTGCCGGACTAATCGCGCTATTCGTGCGTGAGCTTGCCGCGCCATATGTGCTGGTCTGCCTCGTCATCGCGCTTTGGCAGCGCCGTTGGCGCGAGGCGGCCGGCTGGGCCGCGGGGATGGCTGTCTATGCGCTCTATTTTGGCTGGCACTGGTGGGAGGTGGCGCGGCGGCTGGGTGCTGAGGATCGCGCCTATCCCGACAGCTGGCTGCAGTTCGGCGGCATGGCGTTCCTGCTGAAAACATCGGGCTTCAACGGTCTATGGAGCCTGGCGCCCGTCTGGGTGACGGCGCTGATCCTGCCGGTGGCGCTGTTCGGGCTCTGGGCCTGGCGCGGCGGTGGACGGGCGCTTGCTGTTGTCGCGGCATATCTGACGCTGTTCGCGCTCGTCGGCAAACCCTTCAACAGCTATTGGGGCGCGCTCTATACGCCGGTGATGATGCTCGGGTTCGGATGGGCCTGGCTTGCGCTGCGTGAGGCGTTCGCGGGGAAAACTATCCCGGCCTAGCCAGCGGCGGGCGACCTCAGACGCTGCCGATTGTCTTCAACCGGATGCGGGGATGGACCTCGTTCTGGCTCATGACCACCGTCTGCGGACGGAAGCGCTCGATGATGGCGCGGACGTGCGGGCGAATGCCGGGCGAGGTGATGAGGACCGGAATTTCGCCCTGCTGGGCGGCGGACTCGAACGCCTTCTGGATCGCGACAATGAACTGCTGCAGGCGTGAGGGGGCCATCGCCAGATGGCGCTCCGGGCCTTCGCCAGCCATCGACTCGGCGAAGTCGCGCTCCCATTGCGGCGAGAGCGTCAGTAGCGGCAGATTGCCGTCGGGACCGAGGTTCGAGGCGCACAGTTGCCGGGCGAGGCGCGAGCGGACGTGTTCGGCGATCATCTGGGCGCTGCGGCTTGGGCCGGCGACCTCGGCGATGCCTTCGAGAATGGTCGGCAGGTCGCGGATAGAGATGCGCTCGGAAAGAAGCGCCTGCAGCACGCGCTGGATGCCCGAGACCGAAATCTGGCCGGGGACGATATCCTCGACGAGCTTTTGCTGGTTCTTGTCGAGCCCGTTCAGCAGCGACTGGACATTGGCGTAGCTGAGCAGATCCGAGACGTTGGCTTTCAACACCTCTGTCAGGTGCGTGGAAATGACCGTCGACGGGTCGATGATCGAGTAGCCGTGCAGTTCGGCCTCGTCGCGCAGGCCCGGTTCGATCCAGGTGGCCGGCAGGCCGAATGTCGGCTCGGTGGTGTGGACGCCGGGCAGATCGATCTCGTGTCCCATGGGGTCCATGACCATCAACTGATGGGCGAAAATCTGGCCGCCGCCGGCTTCGACCTCCTTGATGCGGATCTTGTAGTCGTTGGGCTCGAGCTGCATGTTGTCGAGAATGCGAACCGGCGGCATGATGAAGCCGAGTTCGGTCGCCAACTGACGGCGCAGGGCCTTGATCTGCTCGGTGAGTCGATCGGTCCCGTTCTCGTCTTCCTTGACCAGCGACAGCAATCCGTAGCCCAGTTCGAGCTTGAGATCGTCGATCTTTAGGCTGTCGGTGATAGGGGCTTCCGCCGGCGGCTGGGCCGCCTTGGCTTCCTCGATGGCGGCTGTGCTGGTTTCGCGCTCCAGTTCGGCCCGTTGGGTTCTGGCGTTGCGATAGGCGAGATATCCGGCACCGGCCGACAGCATCAGGAAGGGAACGACGGGCATGCCCGGCAGGAAGGCGAGGGCGGCCATGACTGCCGACGACATGCCCAGTGCCTTGGGATAGCCGGTGAACTGCTTGAGCAGTGCCTTGTCGGCCGAGCCGACGACACCGGCCTTCGACACCAGCAGGCCTGCGGCGGTGGAGACAATGAGCGAAGGAATCTGGCTGACCAGGCCGTCTCCGACGGTCAGCAGAGTGTAGACGCTGCCCGCCTCGTCAAAGCTCATGCCCTCTTGCAGCATGCCGATGATCATGCCGGCGATGATGTTGATGAAGGTGATCAGCAGGCCGGCGATGGCGTCGCCGCGGACGAACTTCGAGGCACCATCCATGTTGCCGAAGAAGGCGCTTTCCGCCTCAAGCGTTTCGCGGCGTGCCTTGGCGGTGGTCTCGTCGATCAGGCCGGCGCTGAGATCGGCGTCGATCGCCATCTGCTTGCCGGGCATGGCGTCGAGATTGAAGCGGGCTGCGACTTCGGCGATGCGGCCCGAACCCTTGGTGATGACGATGAAATTGACGAGGATCAGGATCGAGAAAACCACGACACCGATGACGAAATTGCCCCGCATGACGAAGTTGCCGAAGGCCTCGATGACGTTACCGGCCGCCCCTGTGCCCGTGTGACCGTCAGCGAGGATCAGCCGCGTGGTGGCGAGGTTCAACGCCAGCCGCAGCATGGCGGCGATCAGCAGCACGGTCGGAAAGCTGGAGAACTCGAGGGGCGTCTTGATGAACAGGGCCGTCATCAGGATCAGCACCGAAAAGACGATCGAGATGGCGAGCAGACCATCGAGCAGCAGCGGCGGCAGCGGCACGATGAGAATGACGATGATCGCCATGACGCCAATGGCGAGGGCGATATCCGACGAGCCGAGCGAACTGCGCAGTTCGGCCAGCGTGGGGAGGCGGAAACCGGATGAGCCGCCGGGGCCGGGTGCAGAAACGTCAGCCATTTATCGGTCCGGTCTCGTTCATAGAGTGGTGCACACGGCCAACTGACTGAGGCAGTCGCTCAGGCTGTGTGCGGGGATTGTGCATTCAGGCAGCCGAGTTGCGCTGGGCGCCCGGCCCGGGGACCGCCACGCCTTCATCGGCATACTGGTTGAGCTTGTTGCGCAGGGTGCGGATCGAGATGCCAAGAATGGTCGCGGCATGGGTGCGATTGCCGAGCACATGATCGAGCGTATCTAGGATCAGGTCGCGTTCGACATCGGCGACGGTGCGGCCGACCATGGCGTTGGAGAGGGTCTGCGCTGTCTGGGCCGCCTGGGTGGCAATGTTCGCCGCGGCGACGACGTCGCTCAGGCCGGTGCCATCGGGCATCAGAATGGCGTCGGGGCCGATGACCTCGCCGCTCGAGAGCAGCACGGCGCGGTGCAGCGTGTTCTCGAGTTCGCGCACGTTGCCCGGCCAGGGCGCGCGGAGCAGGGCTTCGCGGGCCTCGGTCGACAGACTGCGTCGCTCGATGCCATTGGCGCGGCTGTATTTGTCGATGAAGTGTTCGGCCAGGGCGGCGATATCGCCAGGGCGTTCGCGCAGCGGCGGCAGCTTGAGATTGACGACGTTGAGGCGGAACAGCAGATCTTCACGGAACAGCCCGGCCCGGACGGCGCCGCTCAGGTCGCGGTTCGAGGTTGCGATGACCCGGATATCTACCGGCACCGGCTTCGAGCCGCCGACGCGGTCGATCAGCCGCTCCTGCAGGGCGCGCAGCAGCTTGGCCTGCAGGCGCACGTCCATTTCGGAAATTTCGTCGAGCAACAGTGTGCCGCCCGATGCTTCCTCGAACTTGCCGATGCGGCGGCCGACAGCGCCGGTAAAGGCGCCCTTCTCGTGTCCGAAAAGCTCGGACTCGAGCAGTTGCTCGGGGATGGCCGCGCAGTTGACGGAGATGAAGGCCTTGCTGGCGCGCTTCGAGTGCGCATGCAGGTATTTGGCCATGACCTCCTTGCCGGTGCCGCTTTCGCCGGTGATCAGCACCGAGGCGTCGGAGCGGGCGACTTGGTCGGCGAGGCCGACGACCCGCGACATAGCCGGGTCACGATAGAGAAAGTCGCTGGACTCCCGTGCCACGGCGGCGATGACGGCCGCGATCAGCTCGGCATCGGGCGGAAGCGGGATGTACTCCTTGGCGCCGGCGCGGATGGCGTTGACCGCGGCGGCGGCATTGCTTTCGGTGCCGCAGGCGACGACCGGTACCACGATGCGCTCGGCTTCCAGACCGGCGATCAGCGCGCCGATATCCATCATCACATCGACCAGCAGCAGATCGGCGCCGCGACCCGCGCGGAGCGAAGCGAGCCCGATCTCGACGGAGGGGGCGTGCGCAACCTTGGCGCCACCGTCCATGGCGAGCTTCGTGGCTTCGGTGAGTTGCCCTTCAAGCGGGCCGACGATCAACAGGCGCATGGCTGGCTCCGGGTGCAGTAGATTGCGAAGGTGATGAACACGGTTTGGCTGAAGCGCTCTTGGTTTGAAAATCGCATGATCAGGTGGCCTTGATGATCTCGGTCATGGTGACCCCCAACCGACTATCGACGAGGACAATCTCGCCACGGGCGACCAATCGGTCGTTCACGTAGATCTCGACGGCTTCGCCGACCTGGCGGTCGAGTTCGACCACCGTGCCGACATCCATCTTGAGCAGGCTGGCGACGGGCACCTTGGCGCGGCCCAGTACGACCGAGATGCGCACGGGCACATCAAAAACGGCTTCCAGATCGGCGGCGGAGCGGTCGCCGGTCGGCGTCGGTCCATCGCGACCGGGCGCGGCCATTTCCTCAAGACCCAGTTCGTCCGGTGCGTCTGGCGTCATTCCGAGGCCTCCTCTGTCGGCCGCGGGCTGATGCCGCGCGCCTCACAAAAACTGTCGATGCAGGCGTCGATCCGTGTCTGCAGCTTGGTATGGTCGCGCACCACTCCCCCATCGACCCACTCGATGCGGGCGTCGCCGGCGGCAATTTCGGGATCGCCCAGAACCACCAGGCGCCCGGAGAAGCCGCTCGCGTCCATGGTCGACGTTGCGGCATCGCGCACCGCTTCGGCGAGGTCCGGCGCGCAGCGGATGGCGAGATGGGGAACGCCGTCGAGCGAGCCCATGCATTCGCCCACGAGAGCTGCGATCTCGGCCTGCGGTTGGGCGGCAATCAGGGTGCCGGCGAGCTTGCGCCCGACGGCGACGGCCAGATCGATCGCGTCCGCCATGTCGGCCCTGCGCTGATCATCGAGCGCCGCCGCCATGCTGGTCACCTGGCGAGCCAGATCCTCGCCAGCCATGACCAGTTGTTGGGCAGAACGGGCTGTCGCAGTTGCCTCACCCTCGGCCAAGCCGCGCTGGTAGCCTTCCTGGCGTGCTTCCTCGACGCGCTTGGCCAGGTCGGATTCGGTCAGGACCGCACTGCGCTCGGCCTTTTCGCCGAGATCGAGATCGAAGGTGAACTTGTTGAGTGTGGCCGCCATCAGGTGATCATCTCCTCATCGGAGTTACCCTTGGCGATGACAATCTCGCCACGCGCGGCCAGATCCTTGGCGGCGGCGACCATGTGGCCCTGCGCCTCGTCGACATCCTTGAGCCGCACCGGCCCCATGGATTCCATGTCGTCGCTGAGCATCTTGCCGGCGCGCGCCGACATGTTGGCGAAGAACAGCTCCTTGAGCGTGTCGTTGGCGCCCTTGAGCGCCAGCGCCAGTTCGCGCTTCTCGATGGCCTGCAGCAGGGTCTGGATGGCTGCGGATTCGAGCTTACCCAGGTCGTCGAAGGTAAACATCAGCGCCTTGATGCGTTCGGATGCCTCGCGGTCGCGCTCTTCAAGCGTGGTGATGAAGCGCGCCTCGGTCTGGCGGTCGAACGCGTTGAAGATCTCGGCCATCTGCTCGTGGCTATCGCGCCGTTTGGTGGTCGAAAGGGTCGACATGAACTCGGTGCGCAGGGTGGATTCGATCTTTTCGAGAATCTCCTTTTGCACCGGGTCGAGCGCCAGCATGCGCTGGACGACGTCCATGGCCAGTTCCTCCGGCAGCGAGCCCAGCACCTTGCTCGCATGATCGGTGGAGATTTTGGACAGCACGACGGCGATGGTCTGGGGGTACTCGTTCTTGAGATAGTTGGCGAGCACGTCCTCCTGCACGTTGGAGAGCTTTTCCCACATGTTGCGACCGGCCGGACCGCGGATCTCCTCCATGATCGCGTCGACGCGATCGGTGGGCAAAAAGCTCAGCAGTAGGCGCTGGGTGGTTTCGGAATTGCCCGAGATGCTGCCGTTCGACGAAACATTAGTGACAAACTCGACCAGCAGGGAGTCGAGCATGTCCTGTGTGATCGGCCCGAGCCGCACCATGGCGCGGGACAACTCGCGGATTTCCATCTCGTCGAGTTCCTCGAGGATGGGCTTGCCGTAATCGGGGCCGAGCGCCAGCAGCAGCACGGCGGCCTTCTCGGTACCGTTCAGCGCGCGATGATTGGCGTCGTCACCCACGACCAACTGGCCGGAGGGGAGGGCGGCCTGGGAATCTTCCTGCGCGGCGGCAGCCATGCTTCAGGTCCTCAACTTGGGTTCGAAAGCCAGTCGCGCACGATGAGCGCGGCTTGCTTGGGGTTGTCTTCGACCAGTGTTCCGACGTTCTCCAGCGTCTTGGTCTGGGCTTCGCCAGCGTTGCGGGCGTTGTTTATCCAGGACGGTACCCGTGGCTCACTGGGCTCGGCGTCGCCATCGAACTGGTCTTGGCCATTATAGGACTGGCTGGGCGCGATCTCGGCGCTGGGGGGCAGCGCCAGCGGGGGCGCTTCCGGCGTCAGCACGCGCTTGAGCAGCGGGCGAAGGACGAAGAAGACGAGGGCCAGCGCGATGAGCAGGGTGACCGCCATTTCGGCGGCGCCCATCAGGTCGTCGCGGGTGAAATCGAACAAGCCGGCTTCGGCGGTGCCGCCAGTGGCCAGTTCCGGCCGATCAGCAAACTGCAGGTTGGCAACTTCGACCTGATCACCGCGGCTCTCATCGAAGCCGACAGCGGAGCGGACGAGGGCGGTGATCTGGTCGAGCTCTTCCTGCGGGCGCGGCGTATAGGTGGAGCTGCCGTCCTCAGCGGTGGTGTAAATGCCGTCGACGACAACGGCGACCGACAGGCGCTTGATGCCGCCGGCTTCGGTCATTTCAGTCTGGGTGACCTTGGAAATTTCGTAATTGGTGACTTCTTCGGTGGCCGTTTCAGCTTCCGCCGTGCCGCCATTGAGGCCGCCAACGGTGGTTCCGGGCAATTCGGTGGCGACCGAAACCTGTCCAGCTCCGCCGCCGGTCGCCGTTGTTTCGGTCTCGCGGGTCTGGGTGGAACGCACAACCTGTCCGTCTGGGTCATACGTCTCCGAGGTGCGGGTCAGACGGTTCAGGTCGAGTTCGGCACTAACCTGGACGCGGGCCCTTCCGGCGCCGACGATATTGGCCAGCAGGTCCTCGACGCGATTGCGCAGGCGGTTCTCTGTATTGAGCGTGCGTTCTTCGGTCTCGCTGGCCAGCACGTCGGCCGTTCCGTTGCCGCCGCCCGAGGCGAGAAGGCGTCCGGTATCGTCGACAACCGAGACCCCCGTGGGCGTCAGGCTCTCGACCGCCGAGGCCACCAGGTGCTGGACGGCGCGAATCTCGCCGGCGGACAGCTCACCGCGGACTGACAGGACAATGGAGGCCGACGGCTCCTTCTGCTCGCGGCTGAACAGGGCGCGTTCGGGCAGGACGAGATGGACGCGGGCTGACCGGATGCGCGCCAGTGAGGTGATGGTGCGAGCCAGTTCGCCTTCGAGGGCGCGGACATTGTTGATGTTCTGTACGAAGCTGGTGGCGCCGAGCGTCGATTGCTCGTCGAAGATCTCGTAGCCGACCTGGCCACGGGTGGGCAGTCCGTCCTGTGCGAGCTGCATGCGCAACTGGGTGATGGTGTCGCGGGGCACGAGAATGGTGGCGCCGTCGCCGCGCAGCTCGAAGGGAATGTTCTGGGTCTGCAGTTCGGAAACGATGGCGCCCGAATCCTCGAACGTCAGGCCGGTATATAGCGGCGCCATCGGCGGGGTGGACGCCCGCATGATGAGGAAGGCGAAGAACCCGAGCATGAGCACCGCGATGGTGGCCATTGCGGCGACCCGCGCAAGTCCCAACCGGTTGAAAAGCTGCAGTAATCCGTCCACGCGCCGAACCCGACTTCACTTTCGGCGCAGTGGTGCACTGGCCCTAGGCAAAAATTACCGGGTGGATGGTAAACAAGAGATTAACCGACCGTGCCAAAACGCGAATTTCCGGCAGGAATTGCCGGGTGCGGTGAATCCGAACTCAATGACCGGTTCCCGGAAAGTGCGCAGGTTTCGGCCTGCTCGGGTGCGGATGGCATCCGGGCCGGCTAGCGGCGCGTGCGTGGTGCGAACTGGAAGGTATGGATGGCGCGGTAAGACTTCGCGGCCTGGCTCGCCTCGAAAGGGAGGCTAAGTGGTCGCGGCGCAAGGCGCTTGATGCGTCTCGCGCCGCGATCTGATTGTGTGACTTGTGACGCGCCGAGAGGCGACCGCATAGGCGGCTAACGCCAGAAGCGTGACATATGCGCGAAAATCGCAGGGTCGGAAGACCTGAGTGCAGAGCTGCCGAGAAATCTGATAATCAAAAGAACTATTTCTAACAGGGATTTCCCTGATAGATTTCAAGCTCCAGTATAGGATCAATCAGCCTTCGCGGTAGTGCTGTATCCAGGTCGTTCGCAGCCCGGCAAGGCCGTGCTTGTCAATCGCCGCCTGCCAATTGAGGAATTCGTCAACCGACAGCGTGTAGCGCTGACAGGCTTCCTCGAGGCTGAGCAGGCCGCCGCGTACGGCAGCAACCACTTCCGCTTTGCGGCGGATCACCCAGCGGCGGGTGTTCTTCGGGGGTAAATCGGCGATCGTCAACGGACTTCCATCCGGGCCGATCACGTACTTTACGCGGGGACGCATTTGGACGGTCATTCTACTCACTTACTCACCTGACCACGCCCAAAGCCTAGGACATCGCGCTTAAAATTCGCCTAAGACATTGCTTACAAGGCGTTAAAACGCGCGTTCGGGATCGTGGGCAACCGGTAACGAGTTTGAGGTAGGTGCGCAGCCGCATCTGGACAATAAATCTGTCGCAATCGACACGTATTCCATTCAAATTGATGGCCAGATCGATGCCGGCCCGGGACTGACAATGGCCAAAGACTATCCAGCACTGAATGAACGACTGACGCGCTTCATCGGCGAACAGCACATCTTCTTCACCGCCACGTCGGCAGCAGGCGCGCGGATCAATCTGTCGCCGCGCTCGACCGACCTGTTCCGGGTGCTGAACGACAATGCGGCATGCTATCTGGATCGCACGGGCAGCGGCAACGAGACCGCGGCGCATCTCAAAGCCGATGGGCGGATGACCATCATGTTCTGTGCCGTGGCGGGGCCGCCGCTGATCCTGCGGCTCTATGGGCAGGGCAGGGTGATTGCGCGCGGCAGCGACGAATACGCCTCGCTGCTGTCGGTCGAGTTCGACGATACGGAACCGCTGGGTGCGCGGCAGATCACGCGGATCGACTTCGATCTCGTCAAGACCTCATGCGGCTATGGCGTGCCGCTCATGGGCTATGACGGCGAGCGCGACCAGATGGACCGCTGGGCCGAGGCCAAGGGTCCGGAGGGCATTCGCGATTATTGGGCGGACAAGAACATGGTCAGCCAGGATGGACTGCCGACGGGCTTCAAGCCCTGACCGGGGTCCGGATCAGCTCTCGGTATTCTTGCGCACGGTGAGAACGCTCGACAGGTTCACCCGGGCGCCGCCGATCAGCAGGACCGGCTCGGATCCGGTAAAGTCGACGCCGGTGACTTCGCCAGTCATTTCGGTCGCGACATTGACGAAGCGTCCGTCCCCATCGCGCGCTTCGATGGAGATGGAATAGGATCCATCGGGTTTCTGACGCCCGTCGGAGCCGATACCGTCCCATTTGAAGACGCTTTCGCCCTGCTCGACGTTGCCCTGTTTGACAAAAACCGTATTTCCGTCGGCATCGCGGACCGTCGCGGTGATGTTTGCGGCCTTGTCGACACCGAAATGCCATACCGCTTCGCCGTCGATCAGCTCGGATTTTGCGCCGGACGCGGTGACGACCTTGCCGACATAGCCAACCGCCTCGGAGTTGTTGGCATTTTGGGTCGACAGCATCATGGCTTCCAGAAACTCATTGGTCTTGAGCTGCTGTTCCACCCCGGTGAACTGCACCAGTTGCTGGGTGAACTGGTTGGTGTCGAGCGGATCGAGCGGATTCTGATGCTTAAGCTGCGTGGTCAGCAGCGACAGGAAGGTGTCGAAATTCTGCGCGATGGACTGACGGGTGCCGGACAGGGCACTGGTTGAGCCCGCAGATACAGCAGAAACGGCCATGAAAGCCTCCTAGACGAACAGGTTTACGCCGTCGGGCCCGGTCGTGCCACGATAGTGCACGGCGGCGGGTTGGTCCGAGGCGTCGAGATCTGCGGCCAGCCGATCCCCGGCGAAACCGGGTGCGGATTGCTGGCCGCCGCCATTGCCCGTGTCGCCACCGGCGGAGAACGGGTTCTGGCGCAGCGAAAATTCAAGATTGGTCTTGTTGCCGTCGAGGCCGGCCTGCTGCAGCGCCTGCTGCAATGCGCGCTGGTCACGCTGCATGAGGTCGAGCGTTTCGGCGCGATCGACGGTGAGGCGGGCGTGAACTGCGCCCGATTTGTCCACATCGAGCCGGACGTCGATGCGACCCAGCTCCGGCGGATCGAGGCGGATCTGGAACCGGCTGTTACCGGCTTCCACATGGCGCACGATATCGAAGGCGATGGCCGGCAGGTTCAATTGCTGCACCGGCGCCTGGTAGGCGGCGTGAATGACGCGGGCACCCGCCGGTGTCATCGCCGCGGTGCTGGCACTTGCTGGCTGCGCTGTTGCCGTCGCGGCGGGATCGGTCGTCGCGGGTTGGGCCGGGCCGGTCGGTTTTGCATCCGCCTGATCGATGCGCAGGTCACGCGGCGCCATGCTGCCCGGCTGGCGCTTTTCCGCCGGGTCGGTGCCCGCCTTGTCGGTGGCGCCGTCGCCCATCGGCGTTGCGAGTGTCTCAGGGGTGTCGAGCGTCGGCGCGGCAAAGGGATTCGTAGCGGCCCCAGCTGTCTGCTTGGCGCCGGTGAGGCTGCCCGGCGCTGAGGGCGTCAACTTCAGGTCGGGATCGATGCCCAGGGCCTGCAGCAGTTCCTTTGGTAGGTTGTGGCCACCCAGTTCACGCAAGGTTGCTTCGATACGTCGACCGAGTTCCGGCGCTTCCTGGCCCAAACGGCGGGCGAATTGCTCAGCAATACGCGCGAGTTCTGCCGTGTCTTCAGCATCGGCCGGCGATGCGGCGTCGGGCGTCGGCAATAGCGCGTCGCCGTCGAGTGCGGCGGCGAGCGCAGCTTCGCCTGCGCCGGGCGGTGGCGGGGGCGTCTGCGGCAGGTTGAAGGCCGCGGCGACGGCATCGAGCGTCTCGCTCAGCTTTTCCTTCAGCGCCGGATCGATCGGCTCGCCGGTCTCGAGCGCATTGGCCAGTTCACCCAGCAGACTGCCGAGATCGGATAATAGTGCGTTGCCGTCGGTCGCCGGGTCCGGTGCAGCGGCATCGAGTGTCAGGGGTGCCGATGACGCTGCGCCTGTAAACAGATCCGCGATCGTATCCGGCAATTGCGCTGCCGCCTCACCGGTATTGCCACCGAGCAGGCCGAGCAGCATGGCAAACAGCGACTGCATGCCCTCGCCACCCTGGGCGCCAGCCGCAGTTTTGGCGGTGACGGCGGATGCCGGTTGGGCGGATGCTGGTGAAAAACCAACGGTAATCGTCACGTCAGACCTCTTGGCACAGGTATGCACTGCCTCTGATGCAAGCGCCGTGCCGGTTTGCGATTGTCGTAATTTCAATGGTTTAGCGGGAAGGTATGCCGCGCCGGCCCGGCAGGATCGGACCGCAACCGGCAAAAGCTGCCGGGTCGGGCCAGTTGCCGAAACGCCGATTGGGGATTATAGCCCGGCCGTTGCCCGGAGACGGGTGATGCTCAGCCGCTGGCCCTTGACCCCAACCGGATGACCATAGAGATGATGAACTCGCTTGATCTGCCCAAGCGCCCCGAAGACACGCGCGTCGTCGTCGCGATGTCTGGGGGCGTCGATTCCTCCGTCGTTGCCGGCCTTCTCGCCCGTCAGAGCTATGATGTGCTGGGCGTCACCCTGCAGCTCTACGACCATGGCGAAGCCACGCACCGCAAGGGTGCCTGCTGCGCGGGGCAGGATATTCACGATGCGCGGCGGGTCGCCGCGCAGCTCGGCATTCCGCACTATGTGCTCGACTATGAGCAGCGCTTTCGCGATGCGGTGATGGAGCCGTTCGCCAATGCCTATCAGCAGGGCGAAACGCCTGTGCCGTGCATCGCATGCAACCAGAGCGTCAAGTTCGTAGACCTGATGGAAGTGGCGCGCGATCTCGGCGCGGACGTGCTGGCGACCGGCCACTATGTGCAGAGCCGGCTCGAGGATGGCCGGCGGCGGCTCTACCGGCCGATCGACGACAGCCGTGACCAGAGCTATTTCCTGTTCGCGACCACGCAGGAGCAGCTCGATTTCCTGCGCTTTCCGCTCGGCGGCATGAGCAAGCCTGCGGTGCGCGAGCTGGCGCGCGAGTTCGGGCTGGAGATCGCTGACAAGCATGACAGCCAGGACATCTGTTTCGTGCCGCAGGGCAAGTACGCGGACGTGATCCGCAAGATGCATCCTGAGGTGCACGCGAGCGGCGAGATCGTGCATCTCGATGGCCGGGTGCTGGGGCGGCATGCGGGGATCGTCAATTATACCGTCGGTCAGCGCAGGGGCCTGGGGATAGCAGCCGCCGAACCACTCTATGTGGTCAAGCTCGATCCCAACACGGCGCAGGTGGTCGTCGGGCCGCGCGAGGCGCTGATGACCAAGACGGTGCGGCTGCGTGATGTGAACTGGCTCGGCGCCGAAGCGCTCGATACGCTCGCCGCGGGCAATGGCATGCCGATCGAGGTGAAGGTGCGCTCGACGCGTCCGCCGCAGGCGGGCGCCGTGCATATGGAGGACGGCGCGGTGTTCGTGACGCTGTTTGCCGGCGAATACGGTATTTCGCCCGGACAGGCCTGCGTGTTCTACGCCGATGAGAGCGACACCAGCGAAGTGCTGGGCGGCGGCTTCATTGCCGAAGCGGTGCCAACGGCGCTGGTGGCCTAAATCGCCGCGGCCGGTCTCTGCGCCGAAGCAAAGCTGATCGAGGGCATCAACGCGCGATAATCGTTACAGGAATGCATACCTTGGTGACGCCGGACTCGTACGCCATACCGCCGATAGTGTCGGTGACCTCAAGGGCAACAATGCCAACCCCCGAGAGTGTCGCCTGCACAGTGGTCGATGTGGCCAAGTTGGCGGTTACCTGATCGACATTGGCGCCGGATCCGTCGATGGCCGTCAGCCTGAAATCGTGCGTAGTCGAGTCGCCGGGCGACCTAAGGTCTACAGTTATCCCGTTCACCGGTATCGGTGGGAGTATGGTGAGGCGCCCGGAGACAATTGCGATGCCCTGGTCAATATCGATATTTCTGCCGGGCAAAGGCTCAAAGCCGAAACCTTGCCATATGAACGGCGAGTTGTAGGATGCATTGGCACCGGCGAAATCTGCGCAAAGCTCGGTACCGGACTCCTGTGCAGTCGCGCTACCGAAGGCTAGGCCGGCCAGCGCGCCAAGCAGAGTTACACGTATCTTGCCCACTCTATCCCCACCTGTTGCACTATAATCTGGCTCGCGATCAAGTGCAGATTAGCAGGATACTTCTTTGAGGTGTGAAGATTTTTGGGCTGGTCTTTGTGGTGGCCGCTGCGGCCCTTGTTCGGCTCGAAACGGCACAGCAAAGGCCATAGTCCAAGGCGCCGGTGCCTTGAGGAAAATAAGATCCGAGCCTACTCGCGGGCGTCCTGCTGCTGGGCGCCGCTCGCGGCTTCGCGCAGCTGCTGGTAGTTGTTGAGGCCGCCGAATAGCGCCGAAAGGGTGTAGAGCACCAGAAGGACGCCGAGAACGAGCATGACGATACGGCCCGAATTGAGCTTGAACGGGCTGTCTGGCTTTTTGGGATCTTCGGACATTTGGCTGAGGTAGCGCCGGGACGGGCGCTGCGCAAGCCATTTGCGTCCGGCGCCCGCTGGCCCCGCCCGGCGCTGAATCGCAAAAACTTCTGTTTGCACCCCAAGCATCACGTTGCAGCGCCCGTCTCAGGTCTACAATAACGCTTGAGAGCCAACAGTGAGACGGTCTTCAGCCCTGATGCCGAACCTCGTCGATGCCGGAGCGGCAGCGCCGCAACAAACTGATGAAGCGCTGATCGCCCTGGCGGTCGGCGGCGATCGGCAGGCGTTTTCGCAGCTGGTGGCGCGGCACTATGATTTCATCTTCCGCACCGCCTGCAAGTGGAGCGGCAAGGTGTCCGATGCCGAGGATATCGCGCAGGAGGTCTGCGTGAAGCTGGCGAGCGTTCTGAAAAGTTTCGACCGCCGCAGCGCCTTCACCAGCTGGCTCTATCGCGTCACGCTGAACGCGGTGCGCGACATGCAGCGGTCGCGGTCGCGTCGCAGCCGTCATACCGACCGCTATGCGGAGGTGACGCCGGATGCCTATCTGCCCGACCAGGAAGATGCAGCGGCGTCCCGTCAATTGTGGGAGGCAGTGCGCAAATTGCCCGGACAGCAACGGGATGCGGTGCTGCTGATCTATTCGGAGGGACTGAGCCACGCCGAGGCCGGCGTGATCATGGGGTGCAAGGAAGCAACCGTCTCCTGGCATGTCCACGAGGCCAAAAAGACCCTAAGGGGGCTTTTATGAGCAACGAAATGCACGATGATGAACTGGCCAAACTGGCCCGGATGACCCCACCCACCGCTTCGGATGCGGCGCGCCAGCGCGCGCTCGATGCTGCCATGCTGGCGTTCGACGCCGAGCAGGCGAAGGCATCGGCTCCGCAGGTTTCTGCCCAAGGTTCCGCTGCAAGCGGCCGTCTCAGCTCCATGTTTGCGAGCTTGAGAAGGACATTCGCGATGGGCACCATGAACACACGGCTGAGCTATGGGCTCGGCACTGCGGCGGTGGCACTGCTGCTGCTGCCGCTCGGCTATCAGCTCTATTCGTCGACGGCGATGTCGCCGCTGGCACCCCAGGCCACGGTCAAGGCGCCGGCCCCGATCAAGGCCACCGAGACGCCCGAAGTGGTGGCAGATGTGCCGATGGCGACAACAGATGTCGCTCCTAAGGTGGAAGCAGAGTCTGCAGCACCTGCTGATGACCTGGAAAGCCAAAGCGACGGTCTGGCAGAAGCCGTGCCCTCTGTTGCGCCGGCGCCGCAATTGCGGGCGCGGGAAGAGACGTCGTCTGCGGTTGCACCGAGAATGATGGCGCCGCCGGCATCAGCTCCGGCGGGCGCCATGGTCCGCAAGCCGGCACCGGCTATCGCTTTTTCAGACGAGACCATGATGCCGCCGCCCGAGGTCAATGGCGACATGTTCACCGATTTCGACGAGTCGCCGGTCAAGGTGACGGCGGAACAGCCGGTGTCGACGTTCTCGATAGACGTCGATACCGCGAGCTATGCCTATGTGCGGCGCGCCCTGGGTGATGGTTACCTGCCGCCGGCCGATGCCGTGCGGATAGAAGAGCTGATCAACTATTTCGACTATGCCTATCCCGGGCCCGACAGCGCCGAGACGCCGTTCCAGCCTTCGGTCGCGGTGTTCCCGACGCCGTGGAACCCGGAAACGCAGCTCGTACGGATCGGCATCAAGGGCTATGTGCCGCCGCTGGACGAGAGCAAGCCGAAGAACCTGACATTCCTGATCGATACGTCGGGCTCGATGGACGATGCCGACAAGCTGCCACTGTTGAAGCGCGCCTTTGCGCTGCTGGTCGACCAGTTGGGGGATACCGACACGGTATCGCTGGTCGCCTATGCCGGTTCGGCCGGCGTCGTGTTGCCGCCGACGGCGGCCAGTGACAAGGCGGCCATTCTCGGGGCGCTCGACCGGCTCTACGCAGGTGGCTCAACCGCGGGTGCGGCAGGCATCGAGCTCGCCTATGATCTGGCCGAACAGAGCTTTGTCGAAGGCGGTATCAACCGGGTGATCCTTGCGACCGATGGTGACTTCAATGTCGGGATCGACGATCCCGACCAGCTTGTCGATTTCATCAAGACCAAGCGTGACGATGGCGTGTTCCTGTCTGTCCTGGGCTTCGGCTCCGGCAATCTGGGCGACGATACGATGCAGGCGCTGGCCCAGAACGGGAACGGCAATGCCAGCTATATCGACAGCTTCAAGGAAGCGCAGAAGGTGCTGGTCAGCGAGATCGGCGGCACGCTCGAAACCATCGCCAAGGACGTGAAGATGCAGGTCGAGTTCAATCCGGGCGTCGTCTCGGAGTATCGGCTGATCGGCTACGAGACCCGGGCGCTTAACCGCGAAGACTTCAACAACGACAAGGTCGACGCAGGCGACATCGGGGCGGGGCATACGGTGACGGCGCTCTATGAAATCACGCCGGTCGGCTCTAGTGCCCAGCTCAATGCGCCTTTGCGCTATGGCACTGAGGTGGCTCCCGAGGCCGACGACAATGGCGAGATTGGCTATCTCAAGCTGCGCTACAAGCAGCCCGAGGCGAGCGAGAGCCAGCTGATCGAAATGCCGATTGCCGAGGATATCGCCGCGGCATCGCTGGCGGCGGCCTCCGACGACTCGCGCTTTGCCGCGGCCGTCGCGGCCTTCGGGCAAAAGCTCAAGGGATCGGTTTACGGTGGCACGATGCGCTGGAACGAGATCCGGGCGCTGGCCCAGGGCGCGCGCGGCGAGGACGAGGCTGGCTACCGGGCCGAGTTCGTGCAGCTGATCGATCTGGCGAGAGCCTTGGAGCCCGATCCGAACATCCGCGACTGACGGCGCAAGAACAGCGCCGTCAGCCCCCCTCGGCGTTGAGAGCGCGGTTCCGCTGCTGACGGAGCCGCGCTCGCACTATTGCGTCCCGTCAGAGCGGCTGGAGGCCGGCTTCGATTTCGGCGCGGCGGGGTTCGAGGAAGGGCGGCAGGGCCAGGCTTTCGCCGAGGGTTTCCAGCGGCTCGTCGGCGGTAAAGCCGGGGCCGTCGGTGGCGATTTCGAACAGGATGCCGTTGGGCTCGCGGAAGTAGAGCGAGGTGAAGTAATAGCGCTCGACCTCGCCAGAGCTGCGCAGGCCGAAGCTGGTGGCGCGGCGAACCCACTGGTCGAACTCGGCCTTGTCGGGCGTGCGGAACGCGACGTGGTGCACGCCCCCGGCGCCCTGACGGCCCATGGACATGCCCGGGTTGACTTCGACATGCAGCTCGGCCGCAGCGCCGCCTTCACCCATTTCGAACACGTGGATGGCGCCGTTTTTTTCGCGGGCGGGGTAGGTACGCACCTCGCGCATGTTCATCACCTTGGTCAGCACCGGCTCGGTCCGGCCAAGATCGGGCACGGAAATGGTGATCGGTCCGAGCCCCAGGATCTGGCGCTCGGTCGGCACCGGGCTTTTTTCCCACGGATGGCTTTCGCCCGCCGCCGGATCGACAACGAGGCGGAAGCGCTGGCCCTCGAAATCCTCGAAATCGAGAGACAGGTGGCCGGCGCGGTCCTTAATGTTGGACGACATGACGCCGTTCTCCGACAGATGGGCTTTCCACCAGTCGAGATCGTCGGCTGTGCGGACGCGCAGGCCCGTCCGGTTGATCGAGTGGGTGCCGCGCCGCTCCGGACCGGTGGGAAAATCGAAGAAGGTCAGATCGGCGCCGGGGGAAGCAATGCCATCACCATAGAACAGGTGATAGGCGCTGACGTCGTCTTGGTTCACGGTTTTCTTGATCATCCGCATGCCCATGACGCGAGTGTAGAAATCGGCATTGCGCGGGGCCTGCGCGGTGATGGCGGTCAGGTGGTGAATGCCCTTGAGTTCGAGAGTCATGCTTGCCTCCTCATAAATCCTGTTGCCCGATAGGTAGGGTAGGCAAGCGCTTGACGGTAGTGCCCCTCGGCTGATGGATCGTTCGTCAATCGCGAACGGTCACGAGCGAAACAGACGCTCCAGAGCGGCCTCAATCGCCATGCGCTGTTCCGGCTCGGCCTCGGGAAAGGCGCTCTCGATGGTCGCCAGCGCGTCGGACAGGTTGCCGATCTTCTGGCCGCGCAACAGGCGCAGGGCACTGAGCATGGCGTTGCCATCGCATAGCGTCGGCTCGAGGCTCCACTCGGCCGAGGTCGTATCGACTGGGCTTGCCGTCATGCCGCAGCGCCGGTCCGGCGGCGCGTCGCGCCAGAACAGCGACAGGATATCGGTCAGCGCTGAGGTGTCGTTGGCGAAATAGGAATGGGCCAGCATGTCCGCGCCCAGCACCGACATGTCGATGCTGTCGATGTCCTGCGGCATGGGGATGCCGGCCGTACCCTCGCCAGCGCGCGGGGCGCCACCGTTGAGCTGGTGGGAGGCCCGCAGCGCCCAGTCGTTCTTCGAGGTGTAGAGCGTCATTCGGCCGACCGCCGGGCGGATGGTCTGCACCATGTTGGCGAAGAGGCCCGCATCGAGATCTGGCGCCGTGAACAGCACCTGGTCGAAGGCCGGCGGCTCGCCGGCGTGGCGCAGCGCAAAGAGCTCCAGCGCTTCGGTCAGCGCCCGGTTGCCCATGGAGTGGGCGATGAGATGGATACGCGTGGCGCCGGTGTCGGCGACCACGTCATCAAGAAAGCGCGTCAGGTAGCGGCCCGACAGCTGCACCACGGCGCCATCGGCGAGATACCCAAGGATCGAGCCCTGTGACGGCCAGGAATAGAGGATCGGCAGGCCGTCGAAATCCATGTCGTAGGCGATCTGCGCGGTGCGGCGCACGGCATCGACAAAGCTGGTGTTGAAGCCATGTACGAACACGAAGGCTTCGTTGGTCTGTTTCTCGGCGAGATGCTCGCGCATGGCGGCGAAGGTCGCTGCCTTGTCGGCAGGGGTGATGGCCCGCAGCATGACGTGCTTGTCGGGGTCTTCGACGACGTCGAAGCTGAAAATGTCCGGCGCTTCGAGTGCTCCGGCGACGTGAATATCGGGGATCGAAACCTCGGCTGTGCCATAGGTCACGGGCCCGCGGTCGCCAGTATAGACATCGGCCAGCCGCGGGCTGTCGGTCAGCGCGCGGTTCGTCGCATAGTAGATGCGGACCAGTGCGTGCGCCGCGCCGACCTCACGCTCGCCGACGGCGGCGGACAGATCGATCTGTGACCTTTTTTGTGCCTGCAGTTGCTGGCGCATGCGGGCCGAGGGCTCTTCGGCAATCAGCGCGTCGGTCGTGGCATCCAGCGGGTTGGTCTCCGGTGCAAGGCCATTGGCTGCGTCGATCCGGATGGCATTGACATAGGCCTCGAGCGCGCGGCTGCGCTCCCCCAGCTGCTGCCAGATCTCGGCGCTTTGCTGCCACGTGGCCGCGACGTCTGTGGCGCGCGGACCGAGCCGCTGCGCTTGCGCCGAGGCCAGCTTCTCGAGCGTTGTGGCGGCGTCCACGGGCCGGTCAAGCTGCAGGTAGAGGCCGGCGAGGCGGCGCAGCAGGTCCTCGGTGGTTTCGCCGTCGGTTTCAGCGGCAATCGCGGTTTCAAGACTGGCCACCGCGTCGCCTGGGCGGTCGCCCGCCAGAGCCTGGGTGATCTCCAGCTCCAGCACCGGGCTTGCGGCGCGCGCAGCGCTGCCCGGCAGCAGGGCGAGGGTGAAAAACGGTACGAGCCAGGCGATCGAATGTCTGGTCAACATGCGGCAATTCCCATCAGCGCGGTCGGATGTCATCAACTCGCGCAACAGTTACAGCAAATCATGTCTTTTTGTGTAGGCGCGAGATTTTGCGACAGGGTAGGGTGCGGCAGGAACAAACAAGGAACATGCCGTGGTTCAGCTCAGCCTGCAGCGCAAGCTCGCGATCCTCAGCGACGCGGCGAAATATGATGCGTCCTGTGCCTCGAGCGGCACCACGAAGCGCAATAGTTCGAAGACGGGCGGCATCGGGTCGACCGAGGGGAGCGGCATCTGCCATTCCTATGCGCCGGACGGGCGCTGCATCAGCCTGCTGAAGATCCTGCTGACCAATTACTGCAGCTACGACTGCGCCTATTGCATCAACCGCTCCTCGTCCAACGTGCAGCGGGCGCGGTTTTCGGTCGAGGAGGTCGTCGGCCTGACGCTCGATTTCTATCGGCGCAACTACATCGAAGGCCTGTTTCTCAGCTCCGGCATCATTCAGTCCGCGGACTACACGATGGAGGAAATGGTGCGGGTGGTGCGCACGCTGCGCGAGACGCATCGTTTTGCCGGCTATATCCATCTCAAGGTCATCCCCAATGCCTCGGCGGACCTGTTGATCGAGGCGGGAAAGTGGGCCGATCGCCTGTCCACCAATATCGAGCTGCCGACCGATGCCAGCCTTGACCTGCTGGCACCGGAAAAGCGTCCCGGCGAAATCCGCACCGCGATGGCGAAGATCAACCACGCCCGCACCGAAAGCCGTCCGGATGGCAAGGTGGCGGGACGGCGCAAGCCGACGCGGCTGGCCCCGGCCGGGCAGTCGACGCAGATGATTGTCGGTGCCGACGGCAGCAATGACGCCATGGTGCTGCAGCGCAGCGCGTCGCTTTACGCCGGGTACGGGCTGAAGCGGGTCTACTACTCGGCCTTCTCGCCCATCCCCGATGCCAGTTCGCGCCTGCCGCCCGCCGCGCCACCCTTGCTGCGCGAGCATCGCTTGTACCAGGCCGACTGGCTGCTGCGGTTTTACGGCTTCAATGTCGATGAAGTGGTGTCGGGCGGCACGGATGGACAGCTCGATCTGGCCGTCGATCCAAAGCTCGCCTGGGCCTTGAAGAACCGCGGACGGTTTCCGGTCGACGTCAACCGGGCGCCGCGGGAACTCCTGCTGCGGGTCCCGGGGCTCGGGGTGCGTGTCATCGACCGCATCCTGACGACACGGCGCGAGCATCGGCTGACGCTGGCCGATCTGGCGCGGATGAGCGGGGCGATCGACAAGGTCAGGGCCTTCGTCGAAGCGGCGGACTGGACGCCGGGCGGGCTGACCGACGATGCGCGGTTGCGCGCCAAGCTGGTGCCGCCGCCGCAGCAGATGGAGCTTTTCTAATGCGGCTGGTGCGCCTGACTGCGCCAAATGACTTTGCCGAGTGGCGCGGCGCGGCGCGCAAATTGCTGCTCGACGCGGTGCCGCCAGAAGAGGTCTTCTGGCAGGGGCCGGGCGCGGCAGAGGATCTGTTCGGCGATGGCGAAGGGCCGGAGCAGGTCAGCACCCGCAAGGTGGGCACCGTGCCGCAACGCTTCATCGAGTGGGCCGAGGCGGGGATCTGCCACAGCGATCCCGAGCGGTTCGCGCTGCTCTATCGGCTGCTGTGGCGGCTACAGCGCGATCCCGGGCTGATGCAGGTGCGTTCGGACCCCGATGTCGGGCGGCTCGACCGCCGGGTTTCGGCCGTGCGGCGCGATGCGCATAAGATGAAGGCCTTCGTGCGTTTCCGCACGGTCGGGAGCGGTGAGGCCGAGCGCTATGTCGCCTGGTTCGAGCCCGAGCATTTTGTCGTCGAGCGCGTGGCGCCGTTTTTCGCGCGGCGCTTCGCGGGGATGCGCTGGGGTGTGGTGACGCCCTATCGCTCAGCTTTCTGGGACGGGGAGGCGCTGGCCTTCGGGCCGGGCGGCAGCAAGGCGGACGTGCCTTCTGAGGATGCGATGGAGGACGTCTGGCGGACCTATTATGCGTCGATCTTCAACCCGGCGCGGCTGAAGGTGTCGATGATGAAATCGGAGATGCCGGTCAAATACTGGCGCAATCTGCCGGAGGCCGAACTGATCCCCGAGCTGATCCGCGGCGCCCGGGACGCCGAGGCCGAAATGGTGGCGCGGCAGGCCAACCAGCCTTCGGCCAAGCACCTGCGGCGAAGCGCCCGGCAAGCGGAACTGCCCGCAGCGCAGGACGCAGAGATCGCCACGCTGCCGGATGCGCGCGCCGCGATCGGCGGGTGCCGGCGGTGTCCGCTGGCGGAGATGGCGACGCAGCCGGTGTTCGGGGAGGGCCCTGAGACGGCCGACATCATGTTCGTCGGCGAGCAGCCCGGCGATCAGGAAGATCTGGCGGGCAAGCCCTTTATCGGGCCGGCGGGCCAGGTGTTCGACAGGGCCATCGCAAAAGCCGGCATTCCGCGCGAGCGGGTCTATGTCACCAATGCGGTCAAGCACTTCAAATTCGTGCCGCGCGGCAAGCGGCGCCTGCACCAGAAACCGAATGCGGGCGAAATCTCAGCCTGCCGTTTCTGGCTGGATCTCGAGCGCGAACTCGTACGGCCAAAGCTGATCGTCACCATGGGCGCAACGGCGGTGACGGGCGTGCTCGGGTCAGGCCATACGCTGGCCTCGGTGCGGAGCCGCGTCACCATTCTGCCCGATGGCAATCGGCTCTACGCGACAGTGCATCCGTCCTATCTGTTGCGCATTCCGGATCGCGTGCGGGCGGCCGAGGAACAGGCGCAGTTCGAGGCGGACATGACGGCCATCTGGCGCCTGGCGCAGGATCTGATGCCGGAGGCGCCGGCGGCGCTGGCTCAGCCCTGAGATCGGCGATAGGCGGCCAGCAGATCGGTCACCAGAATGCCATCGATGGTCGCGCCAGACAGATCCACATTGGTGAAGCTGGCGCCTCGCAGATTTGCGCCGTCGACCGTCAGCCTGGAAAGATTGGCATTGCTGATGCTGCCGTCCGACATGTTGATATTGTCGAAGCTGGCACCCGCGAGATTGATGTCGTCGAAGCTGGCTGCGGCCATATCGCAATCGGCAAAACGCGCCTTGCTCAACACAGCGTAGAATCGCGCGTTGGCGAGATTGACGCCATCGAAATGGCACTCCCGCATATCGGCGTGGGCGAAGTGCCGGTTCCGCATGTCGGCCCCATCGAAGGCGTCGTCTGTGCTGCTCATCGACCTCTGCCCTGCTTCATACAGGCCGACTGCAGCACGGCGAACCGACAGGGGCAACCACCAAAAACGGAACGGCCAGCTACCAGGTCAGCCGGCCGAAAGATCTCAAATCGCGCGCAGCCTCAGGGATGGGCTGCGGCCATCGTCATCAGTCTTTGGCGCGCTCGACATAGCTGCCGTCGGCGGTCATCACCACGACGCGGGTGCCAACGCCGATGTGCGGCGGCACGGTGGTCTTGATGCCATTGTTGAGAACGGCCGGTTTGAACGAGGAGGACGCCGTCTGGCCCTTCACCACGGGCTCGGTCTCGACAATCTCGAGGGTGACGCGCTGCGGCAGTTCGACCGCCAGCGCGGCGCCTTCGAAGGTCTTTAGGCTGACAACCATGCCGTCGACCAGATAGGCGGCCTGATCGCCGATCACGTCGTCGGAGACGGCGATCTGCTCATAGGTGTTGGGCTCCATGAAGTGGTGGCCCTCACCATCGCTGTAGAGGAACTGGTAGTTGCGATCGTCGACGTCGGCCTTTTCCACCATTTCTACGGTACGCCAGCGGTTGGTCACCTTGGTGCCGTCCGAAATGCGGCGCATGTCGATCTGCGTCACCGAGTTGCCCTTGCCGGGGTGGATGTTCTCGGCGGTGAGAATGACGTAGAGCTTGCCATCGTCGTGCTCGACGACGTTGCCCTTGCGGAGCGACGAGGCAATGACCTTGACCATGAGTTCTTCCTTGTTCGAGCGGGTTCGTCGGCCTAATTGGAGCGGCGATAGGCCGGGCCGGACGCGCGATAGTGCTGTTGTGGTGTCGCCCGATACCGCAAATTCGCGCAAACTGCCAGTCCCCAACCCCCGCTAAAGAGCAGACATTGTCGTCAACGTCCCCAATACCTGAAGCTTCTCCGTGGTGGACGCCATCGGTCCATGCCGACCGGCGCCCGGCGCTGATGGCGCGCAATCGCATCGAACACGCGGTGCGCGGCGACCTGATGGAGGCGGGGTTCCTGTTCGTCGATCCACCCGGCCTGCAGCGCTCGCCGGGCAATGAGACGCATCTGCATGCCTTTGCGACGACGGCCATCGGCAATGACGGCGCGGGGGAGCAGCTGTACCTGCACACATCGCCCGAATTCTCGATGAAGAAGCTGCTGGCGGCGGGCGAGCGGCGGATCGCCAGTTTCGGGCACGTTTGGCGCAACCGCGAGCGCAGCGCGCTGCACCATCCCGAATTCACCATGCTCGAATGGTACCGCGCAGAGGAGCCGTATAGCGCCGTGATGGACGATTGCGTGCGGCTGGTGCGCCTTGCGGCAGCAACCAGTGGCGTTGCGGAACTACGCTGGCGGGACGCCGTCTGCGATCCGCTCGCCACGCCCGAACGTCTTAGCGTCGCCGAGGCCTTTTCGCGCTATGCCGGGATCGACCTCATGGCGACGATGGATGCGGATGGTGTGGCTGATGCCGATGCGTTGGCCGAAGCGATGCGGGCCGCGGAGATCGCAGTGCCGCCCGCATATACATGGAGCTACCTGTTCAGCCTGATATTGGTCGACAGGGTCGAACCGCATCTCGGGCAGGGGCGGATGACGCTGCTCGATCACTATCCGGCTTGCGAGGCCGCTCTGGCGCGGCGCCTGCCGGAGGATCGGCGCGTGTCCGAGCGTTTCGAGCTCTATGCCGCGGGCGTCGAACTCGCGAACGGCTTCGGCGAATTGACCGACCCGGTGGAGCAGCGGACCCGCTTTGAAGCGGAAATGGACGAAAAGCAGCGGCTCTATGGCGAAAGCTATCCGCTGGACGAGGACCTGCTGGCGGCCCTGCCGCTGATGCCGGAGACGGCCGGTGTGGCGCTGGGGTTCGACCGGCTGGTCATGCTGGCGGTCGGCGCGCGGCGGATCGAGGATGTGCTGTGGGTGCCGGTGGCGGGAGGCAACAGATGAAACCGGATCGTACGCTGAGAACCGCAGGCGACCTCGTCGATGCCGGGTTGCTGGCGCCCGAGCTGCAGGCCGAGGCCTCCGCGGTCGCTGAGCGCTATGCCATTGCCGTGACGCCGGTGATGGCCGGGCTGATGGCGCGGGGCGATGCCGACGATCCGATCGCGCGGCAGTTCATTCCCGACGCGCGGGAACGCGACACGACACCCGAGGAGCGGGCCGATCCGATCGGCGATCTGAGCCATTCGCCCGTCGAAGGGATCGTTCACCGCTATCCAGACCGCGTGCTCTTGAAGGCGGTGCATGTCTGTCCGGTCTATTGCCGCTTCTGTTTCCGCCGCGAAATGGTGGGCCCCGAGGGGCTGGGCACCCTGAGCCCGGAGGCGCTCGACGCCGCCATCGCCTATATCGCGGCGCATGAGGAGATCTGGGAGGTGATCCTCACCGGCGGCGATCCGCTGGTGCTGTCGGCCCGCCGGCTCGCGGACCTGATGGCGCGGTTGCAGCCGATCGCCCATGTAAAAATCGTCAGGTTTCACACGCGTGTGCCGGTGGTGGCGCCCGAGCGCGTCGACGCCGCGCTGATCGCGGCGTTGAAGGCAAGCGGCAAGTCCACTTATCTCGCAGTTCACGCCAATCACCCGCGCGAATTCACTCCTGAGGCGCGCGCGGCGATCGGGCAAATCGCCGACGCCGGCATTGCGCTCATCAGCCAGTCGGTGCTGCTCAAAGGCGTCAATGACGATGTCGCGGTGCTGGCCGAACTGATGCGCGGCTTCGTTGAGCTCAGGGTGCAACCCTATTACCTGCATCACCCCGATCTCGCGCCCGGCACCGCGCATTTCCGGGTCGGGCTCGATGAGGGTCAGGCGCTGGTCGCGGCGCTGCGCGGGCGCATCTCCGGGCTGTGCCAACCCACCTATGTGCTCGACATTCCCGGCGGCCACGGCAAGGCGCCAGTGGCCGCCGGCATGGTCACCGAGACGGGCACAGGCTGCTACGCCGTCACCGACTGGCGCGGACAGACGCACACCTATCCTCCGGGCCGTTGAGCTTTCCCGGTGCTACAGCAAATGCAGTAGACATCTGCCACATTGATTTGCTCAATACTCCCCAGGTGCACGTGTGCAGAGGCAAAAACGTCCGTCACGTCGCCCGAAACGGGAGGATGCTTATGAAGAGACGTGACTTTTTCAAATCGGCCACGGCTGCAACGGCTGGCGCCGCTGCCGCAGGTCTTGCCGCCCCGGCGATTGCGCAGGGCAACATAACCTGGCGCATGGTCACCACCTGGCCGGGATGATCAAGCAGTGTTGATTGCCGTGCCGCCGCCGAATGGCCGTGTGCGGGCGGGGCGAGGACACACCAATCTCTCTTCAAGATCCTCGACGTCGACGCGACGACTGTGGGTGGCCCCAATCGTCGTGAGATGGCAGGCATTGGTTTCAGCGCCTGCCATCCTGAAGTGCTGGGCTCCCCCCTCCGACGTGGGAGAGGGGCGCGGGATCAGGCGCCGCTATCGAGCCAGGTGACCTGTTCGGGGGTCAGCTTGATGTCGAAGGCTTTGAGGCTGTCTTCGAGTTCGACGAGGCGGCGGGGGCCGATCAGCGGGATTGAGGGGAACTCCTGCGTCAGGGCCCAGGCGAGCGCCACATGGATCGGGCTCTTGCCGAGCTTTTCGGCCAGTTCCACGGCGCGATCGCGGCGGGCGAAGTTGCGCTCGTTGTACCAGCAGCGGACGAGTTCGGGATTGCCGGTCTTGTCGCGTCCGGCGCTGTTCGTGAAAAAGCCGCGCGCCTGGCTCGACCAGGAGAAGTTGGGGATCTGGCGGTCCTTCAGCCAGCTCTTCCACTCATCGGTCGAGGCGGTGACGCAGCCGGCCCAGACGGGGTCGAGCATTTCGGCCAGCGCGTAATTGTTGCTCAGAGCGCCGGGGCGCTGCTTGCCGGTGCGGTCGGCATAGGCGATGGCCTCGTCGAAGCGCTCGCGGGTCCAGTTCGAGCCGCCATAGGGGCCGCGAATCCGGCCCTTTTTGACCTCGGCATCCATCGCGTCGACGAACTCGCCCACCGGCACGTCCAGATTGTCGCGGTGCATGAAGTAGATGTCGACATAGTCGGTCTGCAGCCGGTCGAGGCTGACGTCGAGCTGCTTGGAGATGACATCGGGATAGCAGAGCGGCGAGTGGGCGCCCTTGCCGATCAGCACGGCCTCGTCGCGGGTGCCACGGCTGGTGTGCCAGTCGCCGAACAGCTTTTCGGTGGTGCCGCCGCCGTAGACGAAGGCGGTGTCATAGAGATTGCCGCCTTGTTCCCAGAAGGCATCGAGTAGAATGGCGCCCGATGCGAAGCTGCGGAAATCCTCAAAACCCAGCGCCACGGCCGAAGCCTCTTTGTCGAGGCCCGGAATTGCGCGCTTGGGAATGGTCGTGCCGCCGGAAGCCAGCGGACGCCCCGACAGGGTGTTGACCCGGTGCTTCGGGGTTTCGACCGCATAGACGATGCCGGCGTCGGCGCGCCACTGGTCGAGGGTCCGGGCATTGCCGAGACTGTCGGCCCAGCTCATGCCGGGGCTCTCGAATTCCTGACGTCCGGCAGCCACGGCTTCGGCGACGGCGTCGGCCTCGAAGGCATAAAGGTGCTTTTGCTTGTCGACCGTGTGGGTGGTGGTCTCGCCGTCGTTCATGATGACGTCGATACGGCCGTCACCGCCGGTGCGGTCGCCATTGGCGAACCAGAAATCCGGCACTTCGATGCGGCCCTTGCTGCCGAGAATGCGTAGCATGTTGTCCTGATTGACCAGAACCGAGCAGCTGACCTCGGCGATGATACCGTTGTCGAACTGCAGTAGCGCGGCGGCCCAGTTGTCGGTGCCCTCGGCGTTGAGGGTCGCCATGCCGGAGACCTTCACGGGGTCGAGGAAGGGCTTGCCGGATGCGGCACCGGCAACAAAGCGGGCGATGGAGACGGTATAGCCGCCCACGTCGAGAATGCCGCCGCCGGCCATCTCGCTGGCGAAAATGCGGTGCGCCGGATCGAACGATCCCATCTGGAAGCCGAAGCTGGACTTGATGGCACGCACTTCACCGATGGCGCCGGAGTGCACAAGATCCCACAGCAGTTTGGTGTGCGGGAAGAGCCGATACATGAAGGCTTCGCCGGCGAAGGTGCCGGCCTTGCGATGGGTATGGAACACGGCGTCGGCTTCGAAGGCGGAGAGCGCCATCGGCTTTTCGATCAGCACGTGCTTGCCGGCCTCGGCGGCACGGATGGCCCATTCGGCGTGGCTCGGGTGCGGAGTGGCGATGTAGATCGCATCGACCTCTGGGTCGGTCAGAAGCGCTTCATAGCCATTGAAGACACGGCATTCGGGAAACTGTTCGGCCAGACCAGGCTTTTCGGGATTGCGGGTGGCGATGGCCACCAGCTCGCAGTGTTCGGAATCCAGTACACCGCGCCGGAAGTCGCGGGCGATGGCGCCGGGGCCGATGATTCCCCAACGCAGTTTGGTCGTCGTCGTCATGATAGTCTCCCTCGTGGCGGTGTCAGAACGAACCGCCCGGTGTTTCCCCTGGGTCCGATATGCCGCACTTGGACGCCGAGTTCCAGTGCAGATGCGCTCAGGCCGGTGTCGAGGCCGCGAGAAAATTGCGCCAGGGTTCTGAGGCGACGAACTGCCAGCCGGGCCTTGGGCCACGGCGATCGGGCAGGGCGCGTAGCCGGGCGACCAGTTCCAGTGTGTCCCGCTGCTTGAGGCGGACGCGGCAGCTCTCGTAGCCCTCAAGGACGCGATTGCGGTCCGTCTCGGGCCAACCGGCGTGTTCCAGCACAGCGCCCAGCTCACGATCCGTGAAATAGAGGCGTCGGGCCGCTGCCGCGAGGTTCAGTGCTTCGGCTGGGCTGATGTGGCCGGCTGCGGCCATGGCCCTGAGCGTCGCTTCGATATCCACCAGGGGCTCGCTCAGCGGCACATAGCCCAATTCAGCCGGGCCATGCGCGAGGCAGACGTCGGCATCATCGTCGCGCCGGCCGGTCACATAGTCGGCGGCGATTTCGCCGACCGGGATCATTCCGAAGGCGTGGCATTCTGCGACGCGCAATGCGCCGATCGAGGCGGCGCCCAGCACGGTTACGCCTTGCGACAGGGCAAACAGGATTTCCTTGTGCCAGACCGAGGGGATGAAGCCGAATACGCCATCGACAAGCCCGATGCCGGTCGCGCCATCCATCACGGCGCGATAGAGGTCGCCCTGACGTGCCGGCGGGCGCAGGTCGAGGCCGGCCGGATCGAGCGTCTGCCCATAGAGCGAGGGCCCGGCGAACAGCGTTTTCACAGGAACCCCAGCATGGCGGACGCGGCGCGACGGCCGGCGCGCCAGTGGCGATTGGTCAGGCGGTCCTCGAGCCCCGGCACGAAGGCTTTCAGCACGAAGATCCCCAGCGCTTCGCCGCCCAACGGGACCGAGATGATCCGGTCGAGTTTTCGGGCCTTGAGTGCCCCAACCGTCGCCGCCAGCCAATCCGCCTCGCAGGTCTCAGGTCCCAATAGATGCGGGACGGGTCTGGTCGGGTCCAGCGGTTCGGTAAGGACTGCGATGGAGCGGGTGAGGGCGCGCCCGTAATCTACGGCTTCGAAATCGTCCCTAGCGCCGGCGATATTGGTGACGCGGGTCTGGGCGGCCTCGACAATGGCGCGCCGCGCCGCGATGGTTGCCACCGGGTGACTGCTCGCGCCAGTGGTGACGTCATGATGATATTGCGTGCCGCCATCAGGAAAGAGCGCCGCGTAGACGGTCGGGATGCCCAGGTCGGTGGTCTGGTCGAAGAGGTGAATGGCAAACCCTGCCGCGGCAATTCGTGCGGTAAGCTCGTCGATCTCGGGATCGGCGAAGGCGGCCGGAGAAATGGCGGTGGCCCGCGCCTGGGTATCCGATTTGAAGCCCCAAAGACAGACAGCGTCGCGTTCTATCAGCTCGCACAGGGCATGCAGCAGGGCGCCGTCATGGGTGCGACCGGCGGCGATGCCATTGGTGGATTGGACGATATCGGGCAGATCGTCAGGCGGAGGACCAAGGGCGACCGCGTCGAAGGGCACGAACATTTCTCGGCCACTCACCATGTCGTTTCCGCCGAGCCAACGGATCGGCTGCGCGTCATCAAGGACGTGGTTGCGCGGCAGCAGGCTGGCAACATCGAGCCCATCGCGACCGGCCGCCTCCAGATCTGCGCCACTCATGCGGTGGATTGGGACTGTGGGTGCTTCCGCCAGTGCGTATTCGGCCGCTTCCATAATAGCCGAGACGCGAGCAGTGGTGTCGGTCAGGCCCTTGCCCTGATGGCTGGCAATCGTTGCCGAATTCGGCCGGATGGCCGCAAAGCAGGGGATGCCGATGCGGTCGAGATGGGTCTGCCGCGCCAATCTGGTGATGCCGAGCGCCGGCAGATGCTTGTACAACTCATCGAGCAGTTGCTCCGCGTGACCCGCGGCCCCGCGGTCGGTCGAAACCGCCGCGGGGTCGTGGTCAATGCGGGCGAGACTCACCGGGTCTGATAGTGCCAGACAGCGCTGGCATCGTCGCGCTGGCCAGCGGCCACGGCAATGTCGATACCTTCATACATGGTGCCGCCATCGGCGAGCGCAGACTGCACGGTTTCGGGCACGACCGACGCCTGATCCAGCGGCGTGACGGTCATCATCTGGGTGTCGACGACCAGCAGTTCAGAGGAACCTTTTTGACCAATGATCACATAGCGCATCGTAATTCTCCTTTTTGGGGTGTCATTTGAACCCGGCCTTTCGCAAGGCCTCCAGGTAGAGATCGACGTCTGCCGGATCGCGTTGCGGCATGCGGGAAATCCAGTCCGACGTCACGAAATCCGGCTGTTCCTCAAGAGCAAGCAGCCGGTACTTCCTCGCCAGGTCCATCTGCCCTGCCATCGCAGCCGAAGCTGCCATGAGCCGCAGCGCAGGATCCTGATTCTGCATTTGGGTGAGGTGGCTCAGCGCCTCCTCCCACTGGCCGAGGAAGAAACTGATGCCGCCCAGCGTCCAGATGTACTCGTCGGGTGGCATCGGATTGAGTCGCAGCGCGGCGTCGATCTTCTGCCGGGCTGCGACGAAGTCGGAATTGTGCACCAGGGTGTCCGCATAGTCGGCGAGCACATCGGCGTGGTTCGGGGCGAGATGCGCGGCCCGGTCCAGATGCTCGAGACTGAGATCGAGGTCCCCCTCGAACAGGGCGACCCGCCCGAGCTCGCGATAGGCCGTACCATCCGTTGGGTCGATCGCCACGGCGCGCTCGGCATGCAGCTTGGCCTTGTCGAGCAGTGCGTTGTCCGAACCCGAGCGAAGCACCCATTCGACGACGTAGCTGCGGGCCATCGCGCTTTCGAGGCTGGCAACTTCCGGCTCGATCTGTCGCGCGTGCTTGAAAGACTGGCGGGCACGGCGGATCTTGGGCAGTTCGAAGCTGCGCATGTTGTGCCGGCCGGCCAGGTAATAGCCATAGGCGTCAGCGTCGCGGGCGGTGCGGGCCCGCTGAAGTTCGGCGGTCTCGATGGAATCGGCCAGCGCTACCGCAATGCCGTTGATCATGTCCCAATAACGGTCGGCAGCCAGCTCGCTGCCGAAGGCGAACTTGTTCATCCACACGATTTCGCGTCCGGAGCTGCGCACCAGACGAATGGCAAGCTGCAGTTCACCGGTCGCGAAGTCCGGTGCAATCCGACTTTCCACAGCATAATCAATGGCGTGGGCACGTACCTCATCAAGCGCGCCGAAGGGGTCGAAGTGCCAGGCCGAATGCGGAGCGATGGGGGCAATGGACTTGAGGCGCGACAGCCCCATCGTCACGTCTTCGATCAGCGCCGGCGCGAGGTGCTTGGGCAGCGCCGAAGCGCGTGCTTCCAGCAGCGGGGGTAGCAGCACGACGCGCGGCACGATGGCGCGACGGTATGGCGTTTCACGCGCCTCGACACGCGGGGCTGCAGCGACGCTCGGACGCGCCGTGGTCGGTGGGTCGACGAGCGCGCTGGTTTCGGGGTCGACCGCGCCGCCCCGCGTCACATAGGTGCTGATCAGCCGTCGTGCGGCGGGAACATTTCCCTCCGCCAGATAGAGCTGCACATGGGCCCGACAAACGTCGTCCGAATAGTGGCGTATTTCGGCGAGGCGGTTCAGCGCCGCATGGGCAGCCGGTCCGCCAAGTCGTTGCGCCGCAATAATAACATGGCTGGCGAACTGATCTTCAAGTCGCGCGCGTTCCGTCAGCAACCACTTTGAGAATTCGTCTTCGAGGTCTGTTATTCCGGCCAGCAGTTCGCCGCGCCAGAAGCCCATGAGGCGTTCCAGCTCGGTCGGTTCGGTGACGGACCTGATGCGGCCGATCTCACGCAGATCAAGCAGAATGGACTGGCTCAGCTGGATCTGGGTGCCGTTGGCCGCGAACAGTTCGAAGTCGAATTTCGACTCGATGCCGCGCGTGTGCATCAACATCTGACGAAGATTGTTGCTGGCCTGCTTTTGCAGGCCGCCCTCACGGTTCCAAAGTCGTTCTGCAACAATCGCACGGCGGGCATGGCCGTGAAATTCAAGATAGAGCAGCGCCGCCAGAGCATAGGCCTTCTGGCGCAGCTCAACGGTTGTGCCATCGGCAAGCTTCAGTGCCGGCGTTCCGAGCAGTTGGAGTGTGACTGTTTCTCGCACGTAAGGTTAATCCGTCCTCAGCGGTGGTTATGATGTGAAGAGACTTCTCTTGACGAAGTAAAGCGATCAGCGTACCGACATAACGCTGACATAACGCTGGCAAGTATGTTTCTGTCCGGCTCGGCTGCTTTACAGCACAGTAGGGCGTCGTCGACTGGGTTTGACATCGGGTTTGCAAGCGCAGTGTCTCGCGCATCGCCCACGTAAACAAAGTAGAGGAAACAATGCCCGCTATACAAGCAAATACAGATGATCAGGATAAGGCTTCCGGCGTGTCGAATGACTTCGTCTCGGTGGAAATCGCAGCCTCGATCGTCGAGGCATATGTTAGCCACAATGCAATCAGCGCTGCCGACCTGCCTCGCTTGATTACCGACGTGCATCAGACGCTGCTGCGTATAGGCGGCGAGAAAGAGGACGTGCAGGTCGAGCGCAAGCCAGCGATTTCCGTGCGCAAGTCCATCACGCCGGAATACTTGATTTGTCTCGAAGATGGTAAGAAATTCAAGTCGCTGAAGCGTCATCTTCGGACCCAGTACAATATGTCTCCCGACGAATACCGGGCCAAGTGGGGTCTGCCGGCAGACTATCCCATGGTGGCCCCGAGCTATTCGGAAGCGCGGTCGCGTCTTGCTAAGGACATCGGACTTGGTCAGAAGCCGAAGGCAACCTCCCCTGGGCGTTCTCGCCGTGCGGCCAACGTCGCCTGATTGCTGACAGGCGGGCTGGCAATGATGATTGCGCACGCACCTTCGAGTGGGCGCGGAGCGTGCGCGTAACATTGCAGACCGTTTCCGCCGGACGCCTGTCTGGCTGGATAGCGACATTTACCTAATAAGTCTTTGATGGGTATGTCGTTTATGATGACTTGGATCAAGGGCCGACACCGTCAGGAGACGATGCCGGCCCTAAGTTCGTCGGCGGCCCTGGGAAGTCGCACCGACGTTGCACGCGCGGAGGTCATTGCACGTACCGGTCGCTCCGCTGGGGCGGAAACGACGCGCACAGGAGCGTGGGGTCCCTGCATCTTGCACCATATTCCGGGGCCCGTGATCTGGCCGTTATCTACGTAAATGACCGGATCGATGCGCTTAGCTTTCGCAGGTCTGAAAATGGCAGCGGGTTGGAGCGGTCGCTTGTTCTGCGCCCTTGCCAGTTCATGCCATTCCAAAGCGAGGCTTTGGCGGCTAGGACTCTCCCGTTAGCTTGAGCCAGTGGGCTCTCCTCGATGCACGCGGTGAGACAGGATGCCGATATACGCTCTCGATGGCGTTGCGCCCCAGCTGGCGGCGGACGCGAACTTCATTGCACCGGATGCGGTGGTGATCGGCGCCGTGACGCTGGCGCGCGACGCCAGTATCTGGTTCGGGGCGATGCTCAGGGGCGACAATGAGCGCATTACGGTCGGCGAAGGGACCAATATCCAGGACCAGTGCATGCTGCACACCGACATCGGCTATCCGTTGACCATCGGGCCCGGTTGCACGATTGGGCACAAGGCCATGCTGCACGGTTGCACCATCGGCGAGAACAGCCTCGTCGGGATGTCCGCCACGGTGCTCAACGGTGCCGTGATCGGTTCCAATTGCCTGATCGGCGCCGGAGCACTCGTGACCGAGGGCAAGCAGATCCCGGACAATTCGCTCGTCGTCGGCATGCCGGCGCGCGTGGTGCGCACGCTGACGGACGACGAGATTGCCGGGCTCAAGCGCTCAGCCGAGCACTATGTGGCTAACGGTCGGCGGTACATCGCCGGTTTGAGCGTCGTGAGCTGAGCCCCGCAACCAGCGTGCGGTGCGATTGCGTCGGTCCAGCGGGCCTCGATAGCGATAGCGAGATCGAAGCCCAAGCCCGAAAACAGATTGCCGAAACCAGCTTGAAGGCTCGCCCCGCTCGCGATCCTCATGCGCGCTAGGCACTATGTCGTGAGCACCCGGTGCAGGACGCCTTTGAGGTGCCGGTCCAGAGCCTCGATCGCCGCGTCGGGGTCGCGCTGCTCCATGGCATCAATGATGGCGAGATGCTCGTTCAGGGACTGGACAGTGTTGGCCGTGCCGACGGCCTCGGGATTGTGCAGGCGCAACAGGTACATCTTTTGCGACAGACGGGCGTAGATGCGGGTGATCTGCTCGTTTTCGTACACGGTGATGAAGCTCTCGTGGAAATCGCGTTCCAGCTGCTTCATCGGCATGCGGTAGGCCACCATGTCGTTGACCTCGCGCACGAAGGCGATGACTCGGGCGTGCTCGGCGCGCATTTGGGCAATCCAGTCTGGCGTCACCTGGCGGCACAGCTTGCGCAGCCCTTCGCGTTCCAGCAGGCCGCGCAACTGGAAGGTATTGCCGACAAATTTCACGTCCGGTGTGAAGATGGTGATGCCGATGCGGCGGCGCACCGAGATCAGCCCTTCGGCTTCGAGCAGGGTCGTGGCTTCACGCATGGGAGACAGGGACAGGCCGAGGATCTCGCCCAGTTCTTCCTGCTTCAGCACTTGGCCGAAGTGCAGACGACCCGCAATCATGGCCTCGAAGAAGGCGTGATAGCCCGTGTTGTCGATACCGGCGTGCAGCGGTCTCATCCTTTCGAAGGGTGGCGGCCAAGGCGCGTTGACAAGCGGTAAAACCCGCAGATAATCTATTAATAAGTCAAATAAATATATTTAAACAGCCCATTTTGCAATCGGGTTGAGGCAGTCTTTCGTTTGGCCGGCGTGCCGGTCAGGCGATTAGCCACGGTATGCGCACCGTTCGGGCCTTCGGGAGAAAGGTTCGGGCGGGGCGCTGCCGGAGGGTTTGCGACCGCCGGTGGAGGGACCGCAGGCGGCGTCATTGGGAGGAGGAACCATGACCAAGTCTGACAACATCACCGGTGCGTCTGCTGTTTCCGGTACACCCTGGAGCCGCCGTAAGGTGCTCGGGGCCGCCGCTGGCGGTTTGGCGCTCGCCGCCGGCTCCAGCCTGTTCACTCCGGCCCTCGCTCAGGGCAAGAAGCTGACCTATTGGGGTGGGCTGATCTTCTCTGACGAAGCCAACAAGCTGCTCGTCGATACGATCAACGCCTGGGGCGCCGACAACGGCGTCGAGACCGAAGTGGTAATGATCAACCAGAACGAGACCGTGCAGAAAGTGTCTGCCGCCGTCTCGTCCAACACCATGCCCGATGCGCTGGATGTCGGGCTCGATCTGTTGCTGCTGCTGTCGCGGCAGGGCGTCTTCATCACGCTGGACGAGCTTTACGCAAAGATTGGCGCGGCGCAGGGCGGCTGGTTCGAGGGTGTCGACCGGGCGACCGATACCACCGACGTCGCCGGCGGTCGCACTGGCATTCCCTTTGGTGTCAACGGCAACCTGTTGCTGCGCCGGACCGATCTGCTGGAGCCTGCCGGTTTCAACGAGCCGCCTGGCACCTGGGACGAGTTGGTGACCCAGGCCGAGGCGGTGAACAAGATGCCGGTTTCCGGGTTGGGGCTGGCGCTCTCCAATGTCGGCGACGCCAATGTGCAGGTGAATATCCTGCAGTCGTTCGGCGGCCGGATTGCCGATGATGCGGGCAAGACCGTCACCATCAAGTCTGACGAGACCCGGACCTATCTCGCCTGGCTGAAGAACGCTTGGGACAAAGGCCTCTTCTCGCCCGGCAACACCACATGGGACGGTGCGGGCGACAACCAGGCCTATCTGAGCGGGCAGGCCGCCTTTATCGCCAATACCGGCTCGGTGGGCATCGCCGCCAAGGCTGACGATCCGGAGCTGTTCGACGACAGCGCGTTCTCGCCGCTGCCGGCTGGTCCGATCGGCACCATTTCGCCGATCACGCCACAGTGCCGGGCGATCACCGCGGCGAGCGAAATGCAGGACGAGGCCAAGGCGCTGATCGAGCATCTCGCCAACCCCGAGTTCATGAACGCGTATTTCGACGTCGCGATCTATGGGCCGGTGTTGAAGGACCAAGAGAAACTGCCGGCATTCGACGGCTCGAACTCGATCCTCGTCGGCCTGCTCGGGCTTGCCAAGACCGGCACGGCGCCAGCCTATCCCGATGTCTACAACGCCGCCTGGGCGGACCTGTCGTCCAACTTCATCATCCCCAAGATGGCGCAGCGCGTCGTGGTCGACGGCTGGGACTTCGAGCGGGCGATGGATGAGGCTCAGACCCAGGCCCAGGCGATCTACGACAAGTACTGAGTTCCCTCCCGGGACCAGGCTCTCCCGTCACATCGTGGATGGGAGAGCCCGGCTTTGCTGACGTCAGGGGCACCATGACCATCGCATCACCAAAACAGGAGCAACCGCGACGCTGGTTGCGCGGCGGCATGCGCATTCGCATGTTCGCCTATGCGCTGGTGGCGCCGGTGACGCTGCTGATCCTCGGGCTTGTCGCCTATCCGTTCGGCTTTGCCATCTGGGTGTCGTTCACCGATCAGGTGATCGGCAGTGTCGGCCAGTTCATCGGCTTTGCGAATTTCGAGTATCTGGCACAGCGGGCGACGTTCTGGAGCGCGATCTGGAACACGATCTTCATCGTCGTGGTCACCGATACGCTGAAGCTGCTGATCGGGCTGGGGCTGGCGCTCCTCGTCCACCAGAACCTGCCGGGCCGCGGCATTTTCCGATCGCTGCTGCTGCTCCCCTGGGCCATGCCGGCCTTCGTCGCCTTCCTCACCTGGCGCGTGCTCTATCAACCGATCGGCGGCGGCATCAATCTGGTGCTGACGCAGACGGGTATCTACTCCGGCATCATCGACTGGCTGGGCACCAAGAATACCGCCATGGCCTCGGTGATCATCGCCACCGTGTGGCGCGGCTTTCCCTTCTGGTTCATCTCGATCCTTGCAGCGCTGCAGGCGGTGCCAAAGGACCTTTACGAAGCGGCGACCATCGACGGCGCCAATGCCTGGCAGAAGTTCTGGGCGGTCACCGCCCCGGGCATCCGGCAAGTGGTCATCGTCACCGTGCTGCTCAGTTCGATCTGGACGGCCAATGGGTTCGAGCACGTCTGGCTGCTGACTCAGGGCGGTCCGTCCGACGCCACCATGGTGTTTCCGGTACTGGCCTATTTCGGCATGCAGACGCAACGCATCGGCGAGGCGGCGGCGGTTTCGGTCTACATGCTGCCGGTGCTGGCGATCCTCGTGGTGTTCGCCACCTCGCTCATGTTGCGGGACGAGGATTGATGAGCACACTGGCTTCCATTCCCGCCGCCGCCGAAACCAACAGCGTCGCCTCGATGCGCCGGCGCTATCTGATCGGACGGATCCTCACCTATGCGACGCTGCTCATCGCCGTCGCGCTGGTGTTGTTTCCGGTCTACTGGATGATCGTCACGTCGCTGAAGACGCCTAAGGATATCTATCGGGCGCCATCGCTTTGGCCGAGCAATTTCACGCTGGCCAATTTCGATAAGCTCCTCGCCGATGGCAGTTTCGTCACCGCCATCCGCAACAGCCTGATCGTCGCCACGACCGTCACCGTAATCTCGGTGCTGATCTCGTCCTTTGCCGCCTATTCCATGGTGCGGTTCCGCTACCGGTTCCGCGGCCTGATCGGACGATTGATCCTGTTTGCCTACCTGACGCCCAGCTCGCTGCTGTTCATTCCGCTGTCGATCGTCATGGCGCAGCTCAATCTCGGCAATTCGCTGGTGGGGCTGATCCTCGTTTACCTCACCTTCTCGCTGCCGCTCTCGACCTGGCTGCTGCAGGGCTATTTCCGCGGCGTGCCGCGCGAACTCGAAGAGCAGGGGATGATCGACGGGCTCAGTCGGCTGGGTGCGCTGATCCGCATCGTTTTGCCGCTGTCGGCGCCGGGCATCGCGGCGGTTGCCATCTTCACCTTCACTGGGGCGTGGAACGAGTTGCTGCTGGCGCTGGTGCTCATCACGTCGGAAAGCCAGCGTACTGCGCCGCTGGCGCTCAACTATCTCATCACCAGCGACGTGTTGCCGTGGGGACCGCTGATGGCAGGCGCCGTCATTTCCTCGGTGCCGCTGATGGTTCTCTATTTCGTGGCGCAGCGGTTCATGGTGGCCGGCATGACGGCCGGTTCGGTGAAGGGCTGAGGCACGGCGAAACGCGGTTTATCAACGAAAGACAGAGATATGGGTATCAGGGTTGCCGTCGGGCAGTTTCACGAATTGAGCGAAGAGCGGCTGCGCTTTGCCGCGCAGATCGGCGCGACGGGATTGCAGATGAACAATCCGACGCTGCCGGGCGACGCGCGCTGGGAGGAAGCCGACGTCAAGGGGCTGGCCGATCAGGTGCGCGCGGCGGGCCTCACCTTCGAAGCCATCGAAAATGTTCCCACGCATTTTTATCACAAGGCGATGCTCGGGCTCGACGGGCGGGACGCGCAGATTGAGAACTACCAGGCGACGATCCGGGCTGTCGCGCGGGCGGGCATTCCGGTGCTGGGCCTGCACTTCATGCCCAATTCGGTGTGGAGCACCGACCGCAGCGCGCCGACGCGCGGCGGGGCCGTGGCGCGTCAGTTCGACATGAGCGTGGTCGAAGCGCATGCCGATGATCTGGAGATGCTGCGTGGCTTCATGCCGACGACGCTCGGCCGTGCCTCGTCCATGCCGCTGTTCGGCAAGGATGGGCCGCATGTCACCGAAGATCAGATGTGGGACAACTACACCTACTTCATGAAGGCCGTTCTGCCGGTCGCGGAAGAGGAGGGACTCAAGCTCGCCCTCCATCCCGACGATCCGCCGGTGCCGATGCTCGGCGGCGTGGCGCGGCTCTTTTACAAGCCGGAGAATTTCAGGAAGGCCTACGACCTCGTCGGGCGGTCCGACGCCTGGGCGCTCGACCTCTGCCTCGGCTGCTGCTCCGAAATGGTCGGCGGCAAGGCCAATGTCACCGAGATGATCGAGTATTTCGCGCCCAAGGGCCGGATCTCCTACATCCATTTCCGCGATGTCAAAGGTTCGGTGCCGAACTTCACCGAGTGCTTCATCGGCGATGGCAATTTCGATCCGGCCGAAGTGGTGGCGCTGCTTATCAAGACCGGTTTCGACGGCTTCCTGCTCGACGATCACGTGCCGAAGATGGATGGCGACAGCGACTGGAACCATCGCGGCCGTTCGCACGCCATCGGCTACATGCAGGGCCTGCTGCGCATGGCCGAATTCATGGCGAAAGACTGAGTGTCACAGATTGCGATTTGGTGACGCGCGGTTTTCCACCGTCACCAAACCGACATCCAGATGTTGCGGAAGTTTCGCACCGCCCCGGTAGGGCTCCCCGTGCTCAATTCGAGACAACAGGGGCCTCCGCCATGTTCAAGCTTTTCTCCGCCGTCAGCGCCGTCGTGCTGATGGGTACCAGTGCCACCCTTGCCGCCACCGAGATTTCCTGGTGGCACGGCATGGGCGGTCACCTCGGTGATGTCGTCAATCAGATCGCCACCGATTTTAACGCCAGCCAGGACGAGTACCAGATCACGCCGATCAACAAGGGCTCGTATGAAGAGACCCTGACGGCTGCCATCGCCGCCTTCCGTGCCGGCGAGCAGCCCAACATCGTGCAGGTGTTCGACGCCGGTGCCGCCACCGTGATCGGTGCCAAGGGCGCCACCATCCCCGTTCAGGATCTGCTCGAGCAGAACGGCATCGCCTTCGACATCGAGGACTACATCCCGGGCGTGCGCTACTTCTATGCCGACAGCGACGGCAAGATGATCGGCATGCCGTTCAACTCGTCCTCGCCGGTGCTCTATTACAATGCCGATGCCTTCGACAAAGCTGGCGTCGACGTGCCGAAGACCTACGAAGAGTTCGAAGCCATCGCGCCCGCGCTCAAGGATGCCGGCTATATCCCGCTGCTGCAGACGCATCTGCCCTGGGAATTCGTCGAGAACTTCCATTCGCGCCACAACCTGCCGTTCGCCAGCAATGACAATGGCTATGAAGGCGCCGACGGCACCGAGATCCTGATCAACTCGCCCGAAATGGCCATGCACTTCACCCATGTGAAGAACTGGCTCGACAACGGCCTGTTCGGTTTCTATGGCACCGGCTGGGACGACAACCAGGCTCATTTCAACGATGGCGAAGCCGCCATGTACATCGGTTCGTCGGGTGACTTCGGTGGTCTGACCGCCGCCAACCTGCCGTTCAAGTGGGCCTCGACCTTCCTGCCGTACTGGTCCGAGATCACCGAAGAGGGCTACCAGACCTTCATCGGCGGCGCCTCGCTGTTCGCCATGTCCGGTCATTCCGATGAAGAAAACGCCGCCACGGCCGCCTTCTTCAAGTACCTGACCTCCCCGGAAGTCCAGTACATGTGGCACCGCGAGACCGGCTATGTGCCGATCACCCAGGCCGCCTATGAGCTGGCAAAGCAGGACGGCCACTACGAGCGTTCCCCGGCAGCCGAAACGGCCATCAAGCAGCTGTCGCTGCAGTCGGGCGAGAACACCCGTGGCTACCGCATGGGCTTTTACGTCCAGATCCGCGACGTTGAAAACCGCGAGCTGGCCCGCTTCCTGAATGGCGAAACCTCGATCGAGGACGCGCTGTCGACGATCGAAACCGAAGGCAACGAGTTGCTGGGCCGTTTCGCTCAGACGCAGCAGCAGTAAGTCCTTGTGACGCCTGTGCCGGCGGCCGCTCCCGCGGTCGCCGGTACCCTTTGCCGAGGATCCGCATTTGAAACGCGCCTTTTTTGACCACCGCTGGTTGCCGATCCTGCTGCTCTTGCCGCAGCTGGCGATCATCGCCGTCTTTTTCTACTGGCCGACCGTGCAGGCGCTGCGCTCGTCCTTTTATCTCGAAGACCCGTTCGGCTTCGGTGCCAGCTTCGTCGGGTTCGAAAACTACCTGCGGTTGTTCCGCAGCGCCGAATATCTGAAGAACGCCGGTTTCACGGTCATATTCTCGGTCTCGGTGACCTTTTTTTCTCTCGCCATCGCGCTGCTGCTCGCGGTGAAGGCCGACAAGGTCATCCGCGGCGCGCGCACCTACCGGACCCTGCTGATGTGGGTCTATGCCGTGGCGCCGCCCGTCGCCGGCTTCATCACCCTCATCATGTTCAACCAGCGCTGGGGTCCGCTGACCGAGTTCTTCGGCTGGTTCGGCTGGGATTTCCGGGTGCGGATGAACTACACCGATACGGCCATCGCGATGGTGGTCGCCTCGGTGTGGAAGCAGATCCCCGTCAATTTCATCTTTTTCCTCTCCGGTCTGCAGTCCATTCCGCGCAATGTCGTCGAAGCCGCGATGATCGACAATCGCTCGGCGATCGGCCGGTTCTGGACCGTCACCTTCCCGCTGTTGGCGCCGACCGGCTTTTTCCTCTTGATCACCAACATCACCTATTCGCTGTTCGATACGTTCGGCACGCTCGATACGATCCTCGCCAGCAATCCCGGCGATAGCCCGGTGACGCTGGTCTACAAGGTCTATCTCGACGGCTTCCGTGGTCAGGACATCGGCGGCTCCTCGGCGCAGTCCGTGGTGCTGATGGTGCTGGTGCTGCTGCTGACCATCTTCCAGTTCCGCATGGTCGAGCGGCGGGTTCACTACAATTGAGGGTCCTGCGATGACCGAACTTGCGCAAACGCCTTCCGTGGCCGTCGTCACCTCCAAGGCATCCAGCTTTCGCCGCGGCCGCAAGCGCCTCGGCCTGATCGGCGACCACGCCATCCTGATCATCGGGGTGCTGGTGATGGTGGCGCCGCTGCTGATGCTGTTGCAGATGACCTCCGTGCCCGATGTCGACATCCTCAAATCCGGCCCATCGCTGGAGATCGGCGACCAGTTCTGGTCGAACCTGCAGAAGGCGCTGTTTGAATCGATGAGCTTTTCCGGCGCCAATACCGGGCTGAGCATGTTCGGCAATTCGCTCATCCTCGGCCTCGGCTTCGCCATCGGCAAAGTGGTGATCTCGATGATGGCGGCCTATGCCATCGTCTACTTCCGGCTGAAATTCGCCATGCTGGCCTTCTGGCTGATCTTCACCACGTTGCTGCTGCCGCTCGAGGTCAGGATCGTGCCGTCCTACGAGGTGACGCAGAAGCTGGGGCTGCTCAACAGCTACACCGGGTTGATCGTGCCGCTGATCGCGTCTGCCACCGCCACCTTCTTTTTTCGCCAGTTCTTTATGTCGGTGCCCGATGAACTGGTCGAGGCGGCGCGCATCGACGGGGCCGGGCCGGTGAAGTTCTTCATCGATATTCTCGTGCCGCTGTCGCGCACCATGATCGCGGCGATCTTCATCATCATGTTCGTCTACGGCTGGAACCAGTACCTGTGGCCGACGATGGTGATCACCGAAGAGGGCAAATACACGCTGGTGCAGGGGATCAAGCAGATCACCCAGGGCCTCGAAGGCAGCCAGCAGGTGCCCGAATACGGCCGCTCCAACCTCCTCGCGATCCTGGCGATCCTGCCGCCGGTGGCAATCGTGATCTTTTTCCAGAACTGGTTCGTCAAGGGCCTGACAGAAAGCGACAAGTGATGGCTACGCTCACTCTCTCAAACGTCGGCAAAAGCTATGACGGTGCCGCTAAAGCCGTGTCCAATGTCGATCTCGAGATCGCCGATGGCGAGTTCATCGTGCTGGTTGGTCCCTCCGGCTGCGGCAAGTCTACGCTGCTGCGCATGGTGGCGGGGCTGGAGACGATCACCGAGGGCGAGGTGCGTATCGGCGACCAGGTGGTCAACGATCTCGACCCGGCCGAGCGCGACATCGCCATGGTTTTCCAGAACTATGCGCTCTACCCGCACATGAGCGTGCAGCAGAATCTCGAATACGGGCTGAAGAACCGCGGTACGCCGAAGCCTGAGATCGCTTCGCGGGTGGCCGAAGCTGCGCGCATTCTCGAACTCACGCCCTATCTCGACCGGCGCCCGCGCCAGCTCAGTGGCGGACAGCGCCAACGCGTTGCCATGGGCCGCGCCATCGTGCGCCAGCCCAAGGCCTTCCTGTTCGACGAGCCGCTTTCCAATCTCGACGCTAAGCTGCGTGTCCAGATGCGGGCCGAGATCAAGCAGTTGCAACGCCGGCTCGGCACGACCAGCCTATATGTGACGCACGACCAGCTCGAGGCGATGACGCTGGCCGACCGGCTGGTGGTGCTCAACGGCGGCAGGATCGAACAGGTCGGTACGCCGCTCGATGTCTACCGGCGCCCGGCCAGCACGTTTGTCGCGGCGTTCATCGGCTCGCCAGCAATGAACCTCGTCCCCGCCGTGATCGAAGGCGGGCAGATTCGGGTGGGCGAGGGCAGCCTGCCGCTCGCGGCAGCTGTCGACGCCTCCGAGATCACCATCGGCCTCAGGGCCGAAGACCTGCGGATGACCCAGGACGAAGGTCTGCGGTTCGATGTGCGCTATGTCGAGGAACTCGGCGCCCAGCGTCTGGTGCATGGCGCGGTCGGCGAGGGCATGGTGGCCCTGTCGCTGCCGGCCGAGATGCCTTTTGCCGAGCGCTTCAACCTCACGGTCGACCCCGCCGCCGTCCACATGTTCTCGCGCGCCGATGGCCGGCGCCTGAACTAGCTGCGGCTAAGTTACCACGATATCAGCGTGACTTTTGTCACGCTGCTGATATGACCAAAAACCCGCCGGCAGCTGCCGGCGGGTTTTTTCGTGGCCTGCGCCACCGTGCCTCACCCTCCGCGACCTGATTTCGCCACCGACTCACCCGCCAGGTGCCCCTGCGGACGTACGTAAGCGCCCGCATCAACCTATGCGCATTCTGCATGGGTGACCTGCATCAACTTTTGCCCCTTCCCGGAGTTCGGGAAGATCGATGATTTCATGCGTCCATTGCCGAGCGTCACCATATGATTCCATCTTCCGCCTCCAAATTCAGCCGCCGTACCGTGCTCAAGGGTGCGCTTGGGTCTGCAGCGCTGCTTTCCAGCACCGCATTTTCCGGCACCGCCTGGGGGCAGACGACGGGGTTTGATTTCGAGGCGTTGACGATGTTGATGCAGGCGCGGGCGCAGGCGCCATTCACCCCGGCACCGTCCGATCTGTCGCCGCCCTACGCCGGGCTCGACTATGACGGGTATCGGATGATCCAGTTCGATACCGATCAGGCGCGCTGGCGCGGCGCAGACCCCGGGTATGAGGTGCATGCCTTCCCGCCGGGCTGGCTCTACCCGGAGACCGTTTCGATCAACGAGGTAACTGACGGCGTCACTACCCCAATGGCGTTTTCGGCGGCCGATTTTCGATTCTTCGACGCAGAGATGGCCGAAGCCGCGGCGTCGGCGCCGTTTCCCGGGGTCGCCGGCTTCCGGCTGAACTATCCGGTCAACCATCCCCACGGCGCGGACGAACTGATCTCTTTCCTCGGCGCCAGCTATTTCCGCGCGCTCGGCCGGGGCAATATCTATGGCCTGAGTGCCCGAGGGCTTGTGATCAATTCGTGGCGCGATGGCGCCGAGGAATTCCCGCGCTTTACCGAATTCTGGCTGGAGCGGCCAAGTCCCGGCAAACCGCTCGCCGCCTATGCTGCGCTCGACAGCGACAGTGTCACCGGCGCCTACCGCTTCGAGATTACCCCGGCGAGCGACAGCACGCAGGAGACTGTCGTCGATGTCACCGCACGGCTGTTCTTTCGCAAGGATGTCGCCGAACTCGGCATAGCGCCGCTGACCTCGATGTTCCTGTTCGCCGAGACCAATCGCAATGCCTTCGACGACTACCGGCCGCGGGTGCACGACAGCAACGGGCTGCTTTTCGAGACCGCAAAGGGCGAGGTGCGCTGGCGGCCTCTGAACAATGGCGCCGACCTCGGCAACAGCTATCTGTACGATCCGAATGTCCGTGCCTTCGGACTGTACCAGCGGGGACGAGATTTCGACCGCTACCAGGATGCCGGCGCGCATTACGAGCGCCGTCCATCGCTCCGGGTCGAGCCCGGCGACTGGGGTCCGGGCCATGTCCGGTTGATCGAAATCCCGGCCCGCTCGGAAGCTGACGACAACATCGTCGCCTTCTGGATTCCCGAACAGGCACCGGTTGCCGGCGAGGAGCGCGAATACAGCTACCGCCTGCGCTGGGGCGATCTCGATCCGGATGAGGCCGGGGCCCTTGCACATGTCGTCGAAACGCGTGCCGGGCAGGGCGGCATCGCCGCGGTCGAAAACGCTCCGAGCCTGCGCAAATTCGTCATCGACTTCGCCGGCGGTCCGCTGGCCGATCCCGCCTCTGGCGCACTCTACGAAATCGCCGCCGAAGCAACGGCCGGTCACATCGTCAACACCACGTTCTCCCAGGTGCCTGCCAACGGCTTGTGGCGTCTGGTCCTCGATGTCGAAACCGATGGCGCGCCGTTGATCGAGCTGCGCGCCCGGGTCTTCGCCGACGGTGTCCCGGCCACAGAAACCTGGATCTATCAGTGGAGAGGAACGCCAGCATGAAGCATGACGCGCAGCTTTTCCCGCAGGGCCTTCCGGATGCACCGCTGGCCATGCCCAAGCAGATGCTCGAGCGACGCAGCTCGCTGTTCCTGACCATCAGGGCCCTGGTGGGCCTCGCGCCCCACCGCACCTGACCAGGGGCGACTTGGTGTACCGCGTTCCTCTCCGGCCTGTTCTTCTCACCGTTGCAGCCGGCGGAAGCGTCGGTGGGGGCTGGCTCTACTTCGATCTCATCGGCCGCGATGCGCCCGATCTGTTCGACGGCTTGCGGGCGGGCCTGTTCACCGTCACCCTGTTCTGGCTGATCTGGGGCGGGATGACGGGCCTCCTTGGCGCACTGCTGCCGCGGCCGAAATCCAAGCGACTCACCGGAGAGCCTGTGGGCCGAACCGCCATTCTGGTGCCGATCTATCACGAAGACCCGGCGGAAACCTTCTCGCGCATCGCCGCGATGAACCGCAGTCTCGTGGCCGCCGACATGGCGGCGAAGTTCCATTTCATCGTGCTGTCGGACTCCCAGGCGCTTAAAGCCGCGGCCGACGAGGCCATGTGGTTCGAGCGGCTCGTGCATGAGCCCCTTAGCGAGGGGCGCATCTTCTATCGTCGGCGTGAAAGAAACACGGGGCGCAAGGCCGGAAATATCGAGGATTTCGTCGTCCGCTCCGGTGCCGCCTATGACTACGCGCTGATCCTCGACGCCGACAGTCTGATGGATGGTGACACGATTGTGCAGATGGCACTTCGCATGGATGCGGAGCCCCGGTTGGGCCTGTTGCAGTCGGTGCCCGTGGTGATCGGCGCCAAGACGCTGTTCGGCCGTGTCATGGCCTATGCCTCGGCCTATCTGTCGCCCTACTTTTCGCTGGGTGCCGCCCGCATTCAGGGCGAGCAGGGGCCATACTGGGGGCACAACGCCATCGTGCGGCTTACGGCTTTCGCTGCCTCCTGCGGCCTGCCGGAACTCGGCGGCAAGCCACCCGGCGGCGGCCAGATCCTTAGCCATGACTATGTCGAAGCAGCGCTCCTTGCGCGCGCGGGCTGGCAGGTCATGCTCGATCCCAACCTCGGCGGTTCCTTCGAGAACGGTCCGGAGAATCTCATCGAATATGCCAAGCGCGACCGGCGCTGGTGCCAGGGCAATCTGCAGCACCGCCGGCTGATCGGCGCACCGGGCCTCCACTGTTGGAGCCGTTTCACCTTCTTGCAGGGCATGATGGCCTATCTGGCGTCACCGCTGTGGCTGGCGCTGCTTGCCGCAAGCCTGCTCGCCGCGGCCCTGCCGGACGCAAGGCCCGGTCCGGTCGACGCACGGTTTCACCTCCTGGCGGTGGCGGTCATTTCCGTGCTGCTGCTCCCCAAGCTGGTGATCTTCCTGCGCTCCATCCTCGACGGGCACAGCCGACGCTTTGGCGGCGGCTTGCGGGTCGGCGCCTCGGTGGTCGCCGAAATCCTCCTCTCCACCATCCTGGCACCGGTGCTGATGTGCTTTCAGACCCGCGCCGTCTTCGAGTTTTATTCCGGCCTTGATGGGGGCTGGCCGGCGACCCAACGCGACGCGACCCGGCTCAGCTTTCATGAAGCCTGGCGCGCCAGCTGGTGGATCGTCGCGAGCGGCAGTCTTGTCCTGGCGCTGGCTCTGGTCTTTGCGCCCGCCGCGGTCGCCTGGCTGCTACCGGTGCTGCTGCCCGCCATCGGCGCGCCGCTGCTGATCGTCGTCACGTCAATGACGATCAATCGCCGCGGCCTGTTCCAGACTGCTGTCGAGCGCGATCCGCCGCCCATCGTGCGCGCGCAGCAGGCAATCCTGCAGGCATGGACCCGGCACGGCCCCGAGTTGCCTCTAGACCCAATGCCGGTGAGTGACCATGTATCTGCGTGAACGCCTCGCCGGTTGGGGATTTGGGCCGTCCGGCGTGCCAGGCCCAGCCGTGTCCGCGGGCACTGCCGTGGCCGGGGGGCGCGATGCGCGGCTCGACATGTTCCGCGGCCTTGCGCTGGTGATGATCTTCATCAACCACGTGCCGGGCACGGTCTACGAGAACTACACCAACCGCAATTTCGGCTTCTCCGACGCGGCCGAGGCCTTCGTCTTCATGTCCGGCATGGCGGCGGGCCTTGCCTATTCCGCGGGCTTCGCCAACGGACCACTGTGGCCGGCGGTGGCGCGGATCTGGGCGCGGGCGCGGACGCTCTATTTCGTCCATATCGCCATCACCGTCCTGGCGCTCGGCATTTTCGCGGCGGCTGCCAAGTGGTTCGGGCTCTACGAGGTGTTGAGCAAGAATAATATTGCGCCACTGTTCACGCAGCCGCTGGAAACGATGATCGGCATACCGCTGCTCACCCACCAGCTGGGCTACCTCAACATTCTGCCGCTCTATGCGGTGCTGTTGCTGGTGACACCGCTGCTGATCCCGATCGGGCTGCGCTGGCCGGTGCCGCTGGCGCTCGCATCGGTTCTGGTCTGGGTGCTGGCCGGTCAGTTCCGGATCAACCTGCCGAACTATCCCAATGCCGGCGGCTGGTTCTTCAATCCGGTGTCCTGGCAGATCGTCTTCGTCATCGGCTTGCTCAGCGGCATGGCGATGAAGCGCGGCGCCCGTTTCGTGCCTTACCATCCGGTCCTCCTGGCCCTCAGCGCCGCCTTCGTCGTCTATGTGCTGGTGTGGATGAAGGTGCCTGCCGTGGGCGCGGCCGGCCGCAGCCTGCTCGGCAGCCTGCGCGAAGCCGGTGTGCCCTTCTATCTCGTCTCGTTCGACAAGAGCTTCCTTGCCCTGCCGCGGCTGCTGCACGCGCTGGCGCTGTTCTACCTGCTGGGGTCGCTGTCGATCTTCCGGCCCATAGCCAGTTCCGGCCCCGCCGCGCCGCTCCGGATCATGGGGCGGCAAGGCCTGGCGGTCTTTGCGACGGGCACGGTGCTCAGCCTGTTTCTCCAGGCGGTGAAGACGGCGGTGCCGCCCGATCCGCTGCGCGACGGGCTGATGCTCGCCGCCGGGCTAGCTGTCCTTCTGGCGCTTGCCTGGTCACTGACGCGGACCGCGGAGATGACCCGCGATGCGGCGCGCGTGCGGCGGGCGACGGCCTAGGCGCGGCGACGGCCCTTGGTGATCGAACTGGCGGCGACGGCCAGCACGATGATCAGGCCCACCAGCACCTGACGAACATAGCTGTCGACGCTCATCTGGGTCAGCCCGTTGTCGAGGACGCCAAGAATGAGCACGCCGATCACGGTGCCCAGAATGCGCGGCTCGCCCTGTTCGGACATGGTCATGCCCAGAAACACCGCTGCGATGGCATTGAGCATCAGCCCCGAGCCCTGCGTCGGGTTTGCCGAGGCGACGCGCGCGGCATACATCAGACCGCCCGCAGCCGCGCCGAAACCGGTCAGCGAAAAGGCGATCAGCCGCAGCCGGCGCACCGCAACCCCGCTCAGATGCGCCGCTTCGATATTACCGCCGATGGCGTAGAGCCGGCGGCCGAAGGTCGTCTGTTCGAGCAGCAGCCAGACGAGCAGCACGGCAATGACGGCCAGGATCGTGAGGTTGGGCAGGGTGAGCGCCACGCCCCCGACTTCGCCGAGTGGCAGGCCGGCGCGGGCGAAACTCGAGAACTCCTCGGGGATGGCGCGGCCCGAGATGGTCTTGCCGCCCGAGACGACGAAGGCCAGGCCCGAAAAGATCGTCAGTGTCGCCAGTGTCGCGACAAAAGGCAGGATGCCGATCAGGCTGACCAGAACGCCATTGAAGGCACCGCCGACCAGACCGACCAGCAGGGTGATGCCGACAGCGGCCCAGACCGGCATGCCGGAGGCCATCAGCAGCGCCGCAACAATGCCGGCAAGGCTGGCCATCGAGCCGACGCTCAGGTCGAAATCGCCCATCACCATGACGATGGTCATGCCGGCGGCGACGACCATCAGCATCGACAGCTGCTGGGTGATGTTGAGCCAGTTGCGGGCGGTCATGAAGGTGTCAGGCAGGTTGACCCAGAACACCACGAGGATCAGCGCAAACCCGATCAGGGTGCCATAGCGGCGCAGCAGGTCGGGCATCAGTTGGTCTCCAGATCGGCCGTCGCGCGGCCATAGCACAGGTTCAGCAGTTCGTCCTCGGCGAGGCCCGGTGCATCCACGGTGGCGCTGATCTTTCCGTCGCGCATGACCGCGATCCGGTCGCACATGCCGATCAGTTCGGGCAGGTCGGATGACACGAGGATCACCGCCATGCCTTTCGCCGTCATGTCGCGGATGATCGAATAGATGTCGAACTTGGCGCCGATATCGACGCCGCGGGTCGGTTCGTCCAGCAGCAGCAGCACGGGGCCACCAGCCAGCGCCTTGGCAAAGACCACCTTTTGCTGATTGCCGCCCGAAAGCTGCGCCGCGATCTGGCGCGGACCTGCCGCCTTCAGTCGCACGTCGCTGCCGCGCGCCTCGGCGAACTGTCGCTCGCGCCGCGGCGTCAACCAGGTACCGGCGCGGCTGTGTGTGGTGAGATGGGGCAGGGTGACGTTCTCGAAGATCGGGCGCGAAGTGACGAGTCCTTCCGAGCGGCGCTCCCGCGGCACATAGGCGACCCGGTTGCGCCAGGCATCGGCCGGGCTGCGTGGCGCGTAGGGGGCGCCAGCGAGTTGCATCGTGCCGCCGGATTTTTTCAGATCACCGAAAATGACGCGCAGCACTTCCCGCTGCCCCGCCCCCGAGAGCCCGGCAATGCCGAGAATTTCGCCGCGATTGACCGTCAGCGACACCGGCCCCAGCCGTGACGCCCTGAGACCCTCGGCAACCAGTGCCGGGTCGGCGGTGGGGGCGCTCGTCCGAGCCGGATAAGCTTCCTCGACGCGACGGCCAATCATCAGCGCCACCAGATCGTCATGGGTGATGTTGCTCAGTTCGCCGGAATCGATGTGCTTGCCGTCGCGCAACACCGTGGCGCGATCGCACAGCGCCATCACCTCGTCGAGCCGGTGCGAGACATAGAGCACCGAATTGCCCGAACTGCGGATCTGGCGCAGCACCTTGAACAGCCGCTCGGACTCTTCGGCGGTCAGCGCGGCAGTGGGCTCATCCATCACATAGAGCCGCGCGGGGGCGCCATCGGTGCCGAGGAAAGCCGAGGAGATGCGCACCAGCATCTGGTCGCCCAGTGACAGCCTGGCGATTTGATGCGACGGATCGATATGGGTGATGCCCAGCGTCTCGAGGGCCGTGAGCGCACTGGCGCGCAGCGCCTTCCAGTTCACAAAGGGGCCGACGGTCGGGTAGCGGCGCCCGATAAAGAGGTTCTCGGCGACCGAAAGCGCCGGCACGACATTGAATTCCTGGTGGATGAAGCGCAGCCCCAGCCGGTGTGCAGTCGCCGGGCTGTCGATCGTCACCGGCGTATCGTCGATGGTGATCCTGGCGCTGTCGGGCGCGACGACGCCGGCGAGGATCTTGATCAGTGTGGATTTGCCCGCGCCGTTCTCGCCCATCAGCGCGTGGATCTCACCGGGCGCGATATTGAGATCAACCCCGCGCAGGGCAGGGGTGCCGGCATAGGCCTTCTTGACGCCGAGGAGCGAGATGAGAGTCATGGACGGGACTATATGGCCGATGCGGCTCCGGGGCGCACCCCGAAGCCGTGTGCGTAAAGCGGATTATTCCGCGGCGTTGGCGACGGTCACCAGCTTGGTCGGCACGTAGATGACGCGCTGCTTCAGCTCTTCGCCGTCGAGGACACGGGCAACAGCATCAGCCGTCGCTGCGCCGATGCCGGAAAAGTCCTGCGCAACCGAGGCTTCGAAATTGCCACCCTCGGCAATGGCTTCGCGAGCCTGCGGGTTGGCGTCGATGCCGGTGATGACGATGCCTTCGCCGTCGCGGCCGGCGGCTTCGATGGCCTGCAGCGCACCAAGGGCCGGCTGATCCCAGGCGGCCCAGACAGCTGCAATCGAACCTTCTTCAGGATTGGCGGCGAGGATCGCCTCCATCTTGGCGCGGCTGTCGGCAATGCCGCCATCGGAGACATCCGGCGTCACGCGGTCGAGCACTTCGATGTCGGGGAAATTGCCGAACACGGCATCGGCCACCACGCCACGCACCTGCACGGGCGGGAAGGCGTCGAAGACGAACATGACGACCTTGCCCTCGCCGCCGATCCGGTCGGCGACATAGGTCGAGGTTTCGGCGGCCATGGCATAGCCGTTCGAGGTCACATTGGTGACGAGCAGCGGATCGGCGCCGGCGTCCATGCCGAACACGGGAATGCCAGCGTCCTTGGCGGCCTGCAGGCCGGCAGTGACCTGTGCCGGATCGACGTTCAGCACGATGGCGTCGACGTTCTGCACCACCATGTCTTCCATGCGGCTGATCACGGCAGCGACGTCGCCGGCGGTGTCGATGACATTGACATCCCAGTCTTTTTCTGCGGCGACACCCTCGAACGCCTCGACATAGAACTGCGTGCCCGGCTGGGCCAGATAGGGGGTGATCACGGCGACTTTCTGCGCCAGGGCGGCCGAGCCGCCAACGAGTGCGGCAGTGGTCGCCAGCGCAGTCACGGCCAGCGCGGATTTCACTTTATTGAACATCGTTTACCTCCATTTTTTCATCGGGGGTCCCAGAGCCCCGCTTTTTCGGCCCATCCCGACGGATGGTTGATTTCCTCATGCCGGTCGGCACTTATACGGGAGCCTGCGGGTCTCGGCCACGGCAAACTCGAATCCGGGGGGAATGGGTGCAAAGCCTGATCGGCATCGATGTGGGAACGACGGCGCTGAAGGCGGTGCTGATCGACGCGGGTGGACAGCGTCTGGCGAGCTTTTCGCGCCCCTATCCTATGGCGCGGCCGGCGCCGGGACTGGCCGAGCAGGACCCGGCCGAGTGGATGGCGGCCATCGAAGCAGCGCTCGTGCATTTCGAGGCGGTACAGGGGCTCGGTGGGCTGGCCGGCATCGGGATCTGCTCGCAGGTCAATACCCATGTCTTCACCGATGCGGCCGGCCAGGCGTTGCTTCCGGCCATCACCTGGCAGGACAGCCGGGCGGCCCCGGATGCCGCTGCACTCGAGGCGCAGGTCACCATCGCGCAAAAGACCGAGTGGTTCGGCGGGCCGGTGCCGATCGACGCCAGCCATGCCCTGTCGCGCATGGCGCATGTGCGGCGCGTTGATCCCGAGCTTTATGCCCAGACCCGGCATGTGCTGCTGCCCAAAGACTATTGCGTGCTGCAGCTGACCGGCGAGGTGGCGAGCGATGCTATCGCCGCGGTGGGTCTGGTGAATCGCGATGGCTATGTGGCGCCGCTGTGCGATCTCGTGCCCGATGCGCTGGGCAAGCTGCCGCCGCTGCGGGCCTTCAGCCATGTCGTCGGCAAGGTGCGTCCGGGACGGCCAGGGGCGGGGGCGCCGGTCGTCGTTGGCGCCATGGATGCCTGGGGCGGCATGTTCGGGGTCGGCACCGTCGCCGAAGGTGATGCCATGTATCAATGCGGCACCAGCGAAATCCCCGGCATCGTTTCCACCACGGTCAACCCAACGCCCGGCGTCATCCTGTTCCCGCCCTATGACGGCATCACCATGCATGCTGCGCCGACGCAGTCGGGCGGGGCGTCGCTGGCCTGGCTGGGCCGAATGCTGTCGCAGACGCCCGAGGCCCTTTCGGAGCTGGCGGCGGGCGCAGCTTGTTCTGACGCCGTGCCGCTGTTCCTGCCGCATCTTCAGGGCGAGCGGGCGCCGCTGTGGGATGCCGAGACGCGCGGCGTCTTCGCCCGGATGGACAGCCGGGCGGGGGCGCCGGAAATGGCCCGCAGCGTCATGGAGGGGGTGGCGCTCTCCGTGCGGCTGGCGTTCGACGCGCTGCAATGCTCGGCCGGGGTCTCGCTCGCCAGCGCCAATATCGGCGGCGGCGGCGCGCAATCAGATGTTTGGTGCCAGATTCGTGCCGATGCCCTCGGGATTGAGCTGCGCCGCGCGTCGGCGCCCGATCCCGCGGCTCTGGGCGCCGCCATGCTGGCCGGGCTGGGCAGTGGCCTGTTCGTATCGCTGGGCGCCGCGGTCGCTGGCCTGATCGGATTTGACCGCAGCTTCGTGCCGGACGCGTCGGTGCGCGGCTACTACGACGACAGGTTCGCCGACTATCAGGCGCTCTATACGGCGCTGAAGCCGTTCAACGCCCGGTTCGCCTAGGCCCTGGACCCGTCGAGCGCCGCCAAGGCGGTTTCCAGCCGCGAGCGGATCAGCGCGAAGCCGTGCCGCGTGTCGCGGATGACACTGTGCTCCCGGCTTTCCTCGGGCAGGGTCACGACCTTTTGTTCGTATTCGCTTGCCGTCCCATCGACCTCTTCGAGCAAGCCGTGGATCTGCGTCCGCATGGTTGCCGCTTCGTCAGTGCCCGGTTGTCGTTTGGCCATCTCCTGCAGCTTGATCGACAGGGATTGCCAGTCTCCCAGCCGAAGGCTGAAGGGCCGTGCGATTTCGCGTGCTGCACGCGCCTGCAGCACGCCCCGCGAGGGGGTGCGGCGCTTGATCTGGTCTTCTTCCATTGCGAGACCATGTACGTCCGGCGCGCAGTACGCATTAACCAATGATGGGTCTTGCGCGAATAATTGGGTCAATACAGAAAAGTCTGAAAGCATCGGCTAGGAACGCTGCCGGGGCCCGCGCGTTGGAAAAGACGAAGCAAAATCGAGACCCATGATAGCGACCGATCCACTCGACACATTGATGCGCAAACTGGCGCTCCGCGACGACATGTCCCCGTCCGAAAGGCACGCCCTGGCGGCAGAAGCCGGGGATGTGGAAGTGCGCGATGCGGGCACCGACCTGGTCACCGAGGGAGACAGGCCTTCTCATTCGACGCTGATCGTCGATGGCTTTTCCTGCCGCTATCGCATGTTGCGCGACGGCGAACGACAGATCACCGCTATCCATGTGCCAGGCGACTTTGTCGACCTGCACAGCTTTCCAATGAAGGTCATGGATCATTCGGTTGGGGTGCTGACCACGTGCCGTATCGTGCGCTTCCCACACGAAGGGCTTGACCGGATCACCCGTCAGTTCCCGCACATGACCCGCCTGCTGTGGCTGATGACGCTGCTCGACGGCGCGATCTCGCGCGAGTGGATTGTCGCCATGGGGCGGCGGTCGGCTCAGGACCGGATGGCGCATCTGCTGTGCGAGTTGAACACACGCCTCGAAGTGGTCGGGCTGTCACAGAACAACACGTTTCAATTGCCGCTTACGCAGACGCACTTTGCCGACATGCTCGGCCTTTCGCTGGTGCACATGAACCGAGTGGTCCAGCAATTGCGTGCGGACGATCTTGTGAGTTGGCAGAACCAGACTTTAAAAATACTCGACTGGCAGCGCCTGACGGATATCGCCGAATTCGATCCCACGTACCTGCACCTGGAACACCTGCGCCGCTGACGCGGGAAAGGAATGCAAAATGCCGCGCTACTATTTCGATATTCGGGACAGTTCGGGCCTGACGGAGGATGAGACAGGTATCGAACTCCCCAACATGGATACTGCAATCGTCGAGGCCCGCCGGGCCCTGGCAGAGATGACGCGCGAACAGATGACCGAACCGGGTCACGACCGCATCCAGATTCTTATTCGCGACGGGGCGGATGGCCCGGTCCATCTGAAGGTGTCCATGGACACCGAAAGTCCTGAAACCTTCTAGCCATCAGGATCTTTGGCGCTGTTTTAGAAATAAGTCGGAACATAAGCGCCTGCGGCTCATTGAATTTGCAACGGCCAGACTCTTCGCAATCAGCGATTTGTCGAAGTCAGCCAAGCAAGGAGTCGCGAAATGAGCACCCCAGTTTATCCCCCGACTAACGAAACTGCCGACAAGGATCTTGAGACCCGCGTGAAGCAGGATGCTGCCGATGTGGCGGCCACTGCGCGTCGTGACTTCAAGGACGTCGGCGAAGAAGTGAAGCATCAGGCAGAAGCCATCGGCGACGAGGCGAAGGCCCAGGCCGACAACGCCATAAATGAAGCCAAGGGCTTTGCCGGCGACCAGAAGAACCGCTTTGCTGGTCAGATCGACGGCGTCGCCGGTGGTCTTTCCAAAGCCGCCGACGAGCTTGAGGGCGAAGGCCAGGCCGCTGCCCCCTATCTGCGCATGGCAGCCGACCGGGCGCACCAGCTGACCGGCGCTCTGCGCGACAATGACGTCGATGATCTCGTCGCCAAAGCGCAGGACTTCGGTCGCAAGCAGCCGGCAGCGTTCCTGGGCGCGGCCGCACTTCTCGGCTTTGCCGCCAGCCGCTTCGTGACGGCCAGCGCTTCGCGTCGCACCGCCCCGCCGAGCCCGGCGCGCCCTGCAGCTGTCCCGGCAGCCGCCGCCCCGGCGCCGGCCCGCCCCTATTCGCAGCCGATGGAGAGTGACGATGTCGGATATTGATCACAACAAGGGTTCGATTGCCGATCTGATCGGCGATCTGGCCAATGACATCACCAGCCTGTTCCGCAAGGAAGTGCAGCTGGCCAAGACCGAAGCGAGCGAAAAAGTCGAGCAGGTCGTTGATGCTTCGCAGGGCCTCGCGGTCGGTGGCGTCCTCGCGATCGGTGCCGTCGGCGTCTTCCTCGCCGCGCTGGTCACCGGCCTCTCGGCCCTTCTGGTTGTCGGTCTCGGGATGACAGACGCGACGGCGAACTTCATTGCCTCGCTCGTTGTCGCCGTGGTCGTCGGTGGCATCGCCTGGGCATTCATCCAGCGTAGCCTCAGCGCCCTCAAGGCCAGCCGTCTCAACCTCAATCGTACCGCTCACTCCCTGGCGCGTGACGCCGAAGTGGCGAAGGAGAGCATCTAAAATGGATAGCACCAACAAGAATTCTGCCCAACTCGAGCGCGAGCTCGAAGCACAGCGCACGCAGATCGAAGGCCGCATCGGCGAAATCCGCGACCGGCTGAGCCCCGGCCAGCTGATCGACGAAGCGCTGTCCTATACGGGTAACGGCGGCAAGGAATTTGCCGACAATCTGGGCAAGAGCGTCACCAACAATCCGCTGCCTGTGGCACTCATCGGCGTCGGCCTCGCCTGGCTGGTCTCCGGTCAAAGCCAGAAGCTTGCAACGCCAGCCCCGCGTCCCGTCTATCGCCCGGAACCGGACTATCCCTACGCGACGATCAACGGCACCATGCGCCGCGTCAGCCATGCTGCTGACGAAACCGGCAACTGGCTGTCCGAATTCGAGGATGCCGCCGGCAAGCGCTACAAGGCCGCTGCCGACGAAGTCGGCCACCGCGCCGGTCACTTCGTCGATGACACCGGCCGCAAGATCGGTGGCTTTATCGATGAGACAGGTCACCGCGTCCGGGATTTCCGCGACGAGGCTGGCAACCGTCTCGACGATGCAGCGGGCTGGGCGTCTCATACGTGGCGTGATGTGCAGGATGGCGTGTCCGACACTGTCGATCATCTGACTCACCAGGCGCAGAAACTGGGTGATCAGGCGCAGCATCAGGCCGACAAGACCAGCCAGATGGTCGTCGACATGTTCAAGCAGCAGCCACTGGTTGCTGGCGCACTCGCCTTTGCCGCCGGCGCAGCGCTCGGCGCGGTTCTCCCCTCGACCGAGGAAGAAGATCAGGCCATCGGCAAGCTGTCAGACAAGACCAAGGCCAAGGCCGGTGCACTTGCGGCCGACGCCTATGAGGACGGCAAGGAGAAGGCCGGAGAGCTCTATGAAAAGGGCAAGGACGGCGTGGCGAAGGTCTATGACGAGGCCAACAGCAAGGTCGAAGATGCAACGCGGAGCAACCCGCTGCACTGACCGCCTCTGACAAGATACGAAACGAAAAGGCCGGGACATGTGTCCCGGCCTTTTTAGTATCAGACAGTTAGCTGCTCGGTTCAGGCGGCTGTCTGAACCGATAGATGTGCAGCGAGATCGGCGACCAGCGCCGTCGGCGTGGCCGGCTTGGTGTAACGGGCGACACCGTCAAAGCGTGACGGAATGTCCGCGCCATCATAGGCGGTCGCGAACACGAAGGGCACTGCCATGCCGAGCATCTTGTCGGCGACCGGCCAGGCTTCTTCACCGTTCAGGTTGACGTCCAGTACAGCTGCAGAAATCGGCAGGCCGGACTGCAGCTGAGCCAGCGCTTCCTCGACGGTGGTGAGCGGTCCGATCACTTCGGCGCCGCTGGCGAAGAGCTGATCGATCAGATCGATCACCACGAGATAGTCGTCTTCGACAACCAAAATACGTTGTCCTCGAAATATGTTACGGTGTGGCATTTGATGTACTCGTTTAACAGGAATGGAACGGCTCAGTTCTATACATGCTCGGGCTTGCCGCCGCGTTTGGTCTCGGCGAGGTCCGCGAGTTGGTCTTCGGTCATCGATTTGTACATCGACTTGGACGCGCCTTTGAGGTCCGAGACCTTCGTGTCACCGCGCTTGGCAGAAAGTGCCGCGCCTGCGGCCTTTTGCTGAGCTTTGGATCTTGCCGGCATGGGTATCCTCCAAGAAACCCCAAGTGCCGGTTCCGGCGCAATTGGTTCACGCATAACCCTGAAGCACGAGGTTGGTTGCCTCGGCACAAACGCATATTCGCCTCAGGATGCACCGATGGTGGTGTATCTGATCAGCTCTGCTGCGACGGTGGGCACTGCGGCGCCGGCGGTTTTGGGCAAGGCGGCGCCCAAAATAGGACCCCAGTAACCGACCCCGAAAGCCGGATCTGTTCAGCGGCAGCGATCCTTCAGCGCGCACGCCTGTTCGCTCGCCAGTGTCCGCGCCTCGATGCGGTCAGGCGATGATATCGATCGCCGACTTGCTCATTTCGCTGGCACGCCGCGCCCCAGCCGCGAGGATCTCGAACTGAGCCTGGGCGTCGATCACGGCGACGGTCTCGGCCGCAATATCGACCTCCGCGCCAGCCGGCGTGCCAAGTCGCGCTACAGCGCTGGCGCTCCGCTCGAACCGATCCGACGCAGCAGTCATCCCGGCGGTGGCAATCGACAATGCAGACACAAGACGCTCCTCCAGCCCTCTCATGCCACCAGTGTCGATGAGACGGAGTAAACAGCGTGCAAGCAAATTGACGGAGTTCCGGCGCTATCAGGTTCCTGTGCCGCCGCGCATCTCCTGCATAATCGTTCTGCCCACAATTCTGAGGTCGAGCAGTAGCGAGAAATTCTGAACATAGAAGAGGTCATGGTCGATGCGGGCGACGGCTCTATCCGGGTCGTCGGTTGGGCCTCGCAGGCCATGGCATTGCGCCCAGCCGGTCATGCCTGGACGCATCGCATGCCTGTCGGCGTAGCGTGGCACGAGGTCAGGATAGGGCCGCCCGCCGGCTAGCATGCCCAGAGGGTGTGGTCGGGGCCCGATCAGGGACATGTCGCCGCGCAGCACATTGATGAGTTGCGGCAGTTCGTCGATATCGGTTCGGCGCAACCACCTGCCAAGTCCTGTCACGCGGCCATCATCCGGTACCGTCTGGCGGGTGCCGCTCGGGTCGCTCTGGTCGACAAACATCGTGCGGAACTTCCAGATTTGAAATACGCGACCTTTCAGACCCTCGCGCGGCTGACGAAATAGTATGGGGCCGTGGCTTTCGGCTCTGATGAGCAGTGCAACACCGAGCAAAAGGGGCGCGAAAGCTACCAGCGCGACTGCAGACACCAGGATATCGGCGAACCGTTTGAGCCGCAGTTCTCTTTCTCGCGAAGATGATATCTCCAGCGTGTCCGCAGCGCTGACAAGTCCATCCGCGTCTAGGGCGGCGGTAGGCGGATTCCGAATATTGGTGCTGGGTAACTCGGCCACGTCAGCCCCCAAGCGATTACTCTGCACTTAGGGGTTATACTAACGTTTATTTGAGATCGCGCAATCGTGCCCCCGCGGGCCAGCTTGGTGGCCCGCGGGGGTGGTCAGGATGTCAGAGCGCGGCGCGGGCGGCTTCGCAGGTAGCGCGGACGGCGGCTTCGTCGGTCAGGGTGTGGGTGTATTCGCGGTCGAGATCGTCACCGCCCATACCCACGCGCGGGTTGCGGTAAGTCATGCCGCTCGGCACGAGCTTGCCGGCCGCAAAGTGCATCTCGTGGGGGCGGGCGGCGCGGCGTACCTCGGCGATGTTATCGGCGTCGAGTTCGCCGCAAGCCATCACGGCAATGCGGTCGGCCGCCAGTCTGACCGTATCGGCCAGTACATCCTTGCCGGCGACCGCCGTGTCGTGCTGGCCGCTGGTCAACACGCGGGTGACGCCGCAGCGCACGAGAGCCTCGATCGCCTCGGCATAATCGTCGGTCATGTCGAAGGCACGATGGCAGGTGACGGCCATCGCGCCCGCCGCTTCGACCAGCGCCCGCGTGCGGGTCTCGTCGATCTTGCCGTCCGCCGTCAGGCAGCCGATCACCACGCCGGCGACGTCTCCAAGGTCGCGGATGGCCGCGACATCGGCCAGCATCGCGGCGTACTCGATGTCGGTATAAAGGAAATCGCCGCCGCGCGGCCGCACGATCACGTGGAAGGGGATGGTGGCGACCCGCCTTGCCTCGAGGATCATGCCCCAGCTCGGCGTCAGGCCACCCTCGAGGAGCGATGCGCAGAGTTCGGCGCGGTCGGCGCCGGCGTTCTGGGCGGCGACGAGTCCATCGGTGTTCTCGACGCAGATTTCGATCTTGAAGGGAAACTCAGGCATCAGGTCTAGTCCTCGGCCCGTGCCACAGGCGGCGAACGTCTCGTCGCCGCCCTCGGCCAGGCAATCTGGTGGGTTGGTGTTTGCGCCGCCACTATGTCGGATGCCGCCGACCCGTTCGACAGAAATCTGAAGAGTTTAGCGCGTTTTGCAGATGGCTTGCGACGACGCGCTTCGGCGCCGCAAGCCGATCAGCTCGTTCCCGGCAAAATGTCGTGCTGCATCTAAAGTCTAGGATGCTCTCGATTGACTCCCCTCGCCAGCACTCGCAGTATTGGAACGCTGTGTTTCAAATGTGGAACAGCACGGACACAGCATTCGAGGGAGGAAGACCGCATGATCGGTCTGCGAGGCTGCGGCGGTGATTTGCCGCGCAGCAATCAGCATTTTATTGCCTGCGATTTCGCGCGCTCGGGGCGGAGCCTGCTCTAGTGTCGACGGTTCACCGCACCATTCAGGTTCTCGACCTGCTGTCGCGCCGCGGCGCCCTTGGGGTGCGGGCGGTGGCGAACGGGCTCGGTTTGCCGGTGGGTTCGGTGCATCGGCTGCTCAATGATCTTGCCGAAGAGCAGGTCGTCGAGCGCGACGCTGACGGTGCCTGGAAGCTGGCGCACCGCCTGCTCGGCATCGTCGACCGGCAGCTCGAAAGCGTGGGTTTTCACCGTCTGGCGCATCCCTTCTGCGAGGTGATTGCGGCCGAGGTCGGCGAAACGGTGAACGTCAATGTGCTGTCGGGCGATGGCTGCGTCGTCATCGACAAGGTGCGCAGCAATGATCGCATGCAGCTCGACTGGCGGGTCGGTTCACGCGGGCCACTCTATTGCGGCGGCTCCGGCAAGGCGGTGCTCGCCTATCTGTCGCCAGCGGAGCGGAGGCGCATCGCCAGCCAGCCGATGCCTGGCTTCACGCCGCACACGATCACCACGTCCGAGGGACTGCTGGACGAACTCGGGCGCATCAGGGCGCGGGGCTATTCCATCGACAATCAGGAGATCGTCATGGGCGTCTTCTGCGTCGCCGTGCCGGTGCTGAACCGTGACGGCCGGCCGGTCGGCGCGGTCAGCATATCCGGTCCATCGACCAAGGCGCCGGGCGGGGAGGTGATGCCGCTCGTGGCGCGGCTCAACGAGGTCTGCGGCCATGTCAGCCAAAGCCTCGGCTATGCCGGTGCCTGGCCGCCGCTCGATCCACAGGCGGACCACACAGAGGGAGATCTGGCATGCGCTCAGCATGGGTGATGAAACTCAAGCCTGGTCAGGAGGCTGAATACAAGCGCAAGCACGACGAGATCTGGCCCGAGATGGTGGCGCTGCTCAAAAGCCAGGGCGTCCACAACTACTCGATCTATCGGCATGGGCTGCTGCTGTTCGCCTATCTGGAAAAGCCCGACGGCGCGCCGGAGCAGACCGAGGCGGTCAACGAGGTTGTCCAGCGCTGGCAGGCCTGGATGCAGCCGCACATGGAAACGCACGCAGACAGCCGGCCGGTGGTGGAGCCGGTCGAACTGATGTTCCGGCTCGACTGAGCCGGGCACCGCATATCGCTGCCGCGCCCCGGCATGCGGCAGGAAACGACGACGGAGGAGACCAGTCGTGAAAATCAAGTCGATCCGCGCCTTTGCGATCACCAACCCGATCGCGGGGGGCACCTATGAAGAGGCCAAGCAGCAGGGCACGGCGCGCCGGCCGCCATGGACCAAGGATGCCGAGGTCGCCAACCCCATGTCGCGCTATCCGCGCTACAAGGCGCTGCGAGCCAGCTGGCAGTCGAAATTTCCGGCCGTCGGCGTCTTGGTCACTGCCGATGACGGCTCTTGGGGGTTCGGCACCACCGGCTATGGCGACCCGACGATCAGCCTGATCAATGACCATATCGGGCCGCTGCTCGAGGGCGAGAATGCGCTCGCGACCGAGAAGCTCTACGACATGATGAGCCGCATCACCTCGCCCTATTCGGCGTCGGGTCTCGCATCCTACGCGATCAGCGGCATCGATCTGGCGCTGTGGGACCTCAAGGGCAATGTGCTCAAGCTGCCGGTCTATGAGCTCGCGGGCGGCGCGGCGCGTGACAGCCAGTTCTGCTACGCCACTGGCAACGATACCGACTGGCACATGGAGCTTGGTTTCAAGGCCACCAAGCTGGCCTGTCCCTACGGGACCGCCGACGGGCTCGAGGCGCTCGACAAGAACGAGGAATTTGTCGCCGGCCGCCGCGAGATGATCGGGCCCAACGTCGAACTCATGCTCGATTGCTGGATGGCCTTCGATGTCGAGTTTGCGGTGCGGCTTGCCCACCGGCTGCGGCCCTACAACCTCAAGTGGATCGAGGACTGCCTGATCCCCGAGGATCACAGTTCACACCGCGCGCTGCGCGAACGGCTGCCGTGGATGACGCTGGCGACGGGCGAGCACTGGTACACGCCCTATACCTTCTTCGAGGCGGCCAAGGATCGTGTCGTCGACATCTTCCAGGCCGACATTCACTGGGTCGGCGGGTTCACCGCCTGCCAAAAGATTGCCTCTATCGCCGAGGCCTCGGGGCTCGAACTGATCTGCCATGCGGGCATGAACACGCCCTATGGCCAGCACTTCACCTACTCGTCGACCAGCAGCCGCTGGGGCGAATTCTTCGTGGGCGGCGCGCCGGGTCAGCCGCTCAAGCAGACCAACAATTATCCGGGAATGGCCGTGCCGGAAAACGGGCAGGTCGTCGTCAGCGACGCGCCTGGTTTCGGCCACGGACTATCGCTCGATGCCATCGAGGGGATGGCGCTGTGAGCGAGTAACGGTCGAGGGAACGACCAAGAGGAGGAGAAACGAATGATACGCACAGTGATGCTTGGGGGCGCGGTCGCGCTGCTGATGGGCTCGACGGCCCTGGCGCAGGTGCAGGACATGCCGCGCAACGAAACGCTGGTGCTCACCCCCTGGGGTGATCAGCCGGCCCAGTTCGCCAATACCGAGAACTGGCATCCCTATCTCACCTCGGTGACCCATCAGCGCGACGTGATGCAGATCACCATCAACGAGATGATGTTCTACACCAATCTCAACACCGGTGAGCTGATCCCGTGGCAGGCGGAGTCCTACGAGTATGCCGACGACTTCATGTCGGCGACGATCAAGCTGCGCGATGGTGTGGAATGGTCGGATGGCGAACCTTTCACCGCCGAGGACGTAAAGTTCACCATCGAGGCGGTGCGCGATGCGCCGCCGGAATCGCGCGGTGCCGCGGCCTATGCCGAGTGGGTCAAGGACGTCACGATCAACGATCCGCTCAGCGTCACCATCAACTTCAACAAGCCGGCGCCGCGCTTCATTCGCGACTATCTGGCGCTCGGTCACGAGAACCACCATCCGATCCTGCCCAAGCATATCTGGGAGGGGCAGGACTTTGCGACCTTCACCAATTACGACCCGGAAAAGGGCTGGCCGGTCGGCACAGGCGCCTACAAGCTGGTGCTCAGCTCGACCCAGCAGGAAATCTTCGACCGGCGTGACGACTGGTGGGGAGCAAAGACCGGCTTTGAGGATCTGCCGGCCCCCAAGCGCATCACTTTGGTGCCGGTTTCCAGCGACGACGCCATGGGGCAGTTGCACATCGCCAATCAGGTCGACGGTGGCCGGCAGCTGCTGATCGGCACGTTTGAGGCGGCGCAGTTCCAGAACCCCAAGCTGAGCTCGTGGAACACGTCTGGGCCCAACTGGGGTGCACCGGACGGATGCGACTACTCGCTGGTCTTCAACCAGCAGCGGGCGCCGTGGAACGACGTCAATCTGCGCCGGGCGGTCAACTACGCCATCGACCGCGAGATGCTGAACGACATCGGCTACGAGGGCTCGCAGAAGCCGGTCACCTATGCCTTCTCGGGCTATATGGCCGGCACGTGGCTCGGCGAGGGCAGCCCGCTGCAGGAGGTGCTCGACAAGTACGACCTCGACAATCCGGATCCGGCTCTCGTCGAAGAGCACATGGCCAAGGGTGGCTATGAAAAGAACGCGGACGGGTTGTGGTCGAAGGACGGCGAGGTGATCGAGTTCACCGTCCGCACGCCGGCCTTCATCCAGCCGATCCTCGCGCCGCTGACCCAGCAGCTCAAGAACGCGGGCTTCGACGCGGTCCAGGCCCCGGTCGACGACACCTGGCTGCCGGACATCCAGTCGGGCAATTTCGACACCATGGTGTTCGTGCATTGCGGCAGCCTCAGCGAGCCGCTGGAGACGCTGCAGCACTACCACTCGAAGTTCTCGCGGCCGGAAGGCGAGAACGTGCCGCTGTCGATCGCGGCCTCGCGTTACGCCAACCCGGAGTATGACGCCATCATCGATCGCATGGATTCGATGCCGGCCGATACCGATCCGGACTCCCAGTACATGAAGGACGCTGTGGCGGCCCTCGACATCGCGCTGCGCGATCTGCCGCAGATCGACCTGCTCGAGGAATTCCACGTGGTCACCTTCAACAACACCTACTGGACCGGCTGGCCCTCCGCCGAGGATCCCTATGTCGCCCCCTACACCCCGTGGGAGGCGTTCAACCTGGTGGTCCACAATCTCGAGGCCACCGGCGCCGAATAGGCGCGGCTTCTCTCCCGTGCCCCAGGAGCAGGCAGGTTCGCCTGCCTGCTCCCCTTGCAGTCCGGCAGTGAGGCATCATGTCGAAGGAACTTCAGCGCTATTTGCTGACGCGTATCGGTCAGCTCCTGCTGATCGTGTTCATCGCGGTGAGCATCAATTTCATCATTCCGCGGCTCTTGCCGGGCGATCCGGTGCAGACGGCCCTGGCGCGGCTGCAGGTCAGCGGCGGCAACCAGAGCGTCGACATTCAGGCGGTCTCTGCGGCCTATCGGGCCAAGTACGGCCTCGATGCGCCGCTGCTTGAGCAATATTTCAACTACTGGCTCGACCTTTTCCGGCTCGACCTTGGCGTGTCTTTCGCCAACTTCCCCGAGCAGGTCACCAACATGATCGCTTCGGCGCTGCCGTGGTCGGTGGCGCTACTCGCCACGGCGACGCTCATTGCCTTCGTCACCGGTTCGCTGCTCGGCGCGCAACTGGCCTGGCCGGGAGCAGGGCGCGGCATCAAGACGCTCGTCCCGATGATGATGATCCTCACCTCGATCCCGTTCTATCTGCTGGCAATCATCCTTATCTATTTCTTCGCCGTGGTGCTCAGGTGGTTCCCACCGGCCGGCGGCGTCGACACGACCCGCATCATGCGGTTCGACTGGGCCACCACACAGGATGTGCTCAACCACGCCTTCCTGCCGTGCATGTCGATCATACTGGGCAATATCGGGTTCTGGGCACTCGGCATGCGCAGTCAGATGATCAACGTTCTGGGTGAGGACTACATCACTTTTGCCGAGGCCAAGGGCCTGCATCCGCGGCGCATCTTCGTCTGGTACGGCATGCGCAATGCGCTCCTCGCCCAGGTCACGGCGCTCGCCCTGCAGCTCGGCTCGGTGGTCTCCGGTGCGGTGCTTGTCGAAGTCATCTTCAACTATCCGGGGCTGGGGAACCTGCTCTATGTCGCCATTCGCGGGCAGGACTATTTCGTCATCCAGGGCGTCGTTCTGATGCTCATCGTCACGCTGGCCTTCCTGCTGTTTCTGGTCGACCTGCTCTATCCACTGCTCGATCCGAGGATCCGCAGATGAATCGTTTCTTTGTGTCGCTTCGGCGCAATTACGAGCAGGGCCGGATCAGTCCGCTGCTGCTGCTCGGGCTCGCAATCCTCGTCTCCGTTGTCCTCTTCGGCCTCATCGGCTCGCTGCTGTCCGATCCCACGCTGGCGCAGGTGGGTGCCGTCCGTCCGCGCCGTGCACCGGGCGGGGAATATTTCCTCGGCACGGACTCCCAGGGCCGCGACATGTGGACCCTGCTGATCTTCGCGACGCCAAATACGCTCAAAATGGGGCTCATCGCGGGCTTCGTCGGTGTCGGCGTCGGCACGGTGCTGGGGCTGATCGCCGGCCATTTCGGCGGCCTGATCGACGCGGTGATCCGCATCATCTCCGACGCGCTGCTGACCGTCCCGGCCATTGCCATCCTCGTCATCATCGCGGGCAATATCGACCGCATGTCGACGTTGGTCATGGCGCTGGTCGTCGCTTCGCTGGGCTGGATGTTCACCGCCCGCACGGTGCGGGCTCAGGTGCTTTCGGTGCGCGAGAAGGCTTATGTCGAGGTCGCGCGCGTCAACGGCGAAGGCCCGTGGGAGGTGCTGTTCGGCGAGATCATGCCCAACATCATGCCCTATATCGTCGCGAGCTTCGTCGGCACCGTGTCGGGCGCCATTCTGGCGGTAATCGGCCTTGAGGCCCTCGGCCTTGGCGCGCTCGAAGAGATGACGCTGGGCAATACCATTTACTGGTCACAGCAGTCGGCCGCGGTGCTGCGCGGCTACTGGTGGTGGTGGGGTCCGCCCATCGTAATGATCGCCCTCATCTTCATCGGTTTGTTCCTCACCTCTGTCGGGTTCGACCGCTTTGCCAACCCAAGACTGGCCCGCCGCTGATGGAACCCAACGACACCAAGCCCATCCTCGAGGTGAAGAACCTCCATGTGCACTATGATACCGGCAAGGGGCCGGCCAAGGCGGTCAACGACGTGTCGTTCTCGCTGCGGCCGGGCGAGCGGCTGGGGCTGATCGGCGAGTCGGGGTCGGGCAAGACCACGATGGCCATGGCCCTGATGCGGCTCACCAAGGCGCCGGGTCGGATCGCTTCGGGCAGCGTCCTGCTCGATGGCGAGGATATCCTCACGATGTCGCCGCGCGAGCTCCGCGCTGCCCGGCTGCGGGACATTGCGCTCATCCCGCAGGGTGCGATGAGTTCGCTCAATCCGGTCATGCGGCTCGAAGTGCAGATGGCGGATGCCATTCTGGCGCACCGGCCCGAAATGAAAAAGGAAGCCGTCGACGCACGGATCGAGGAATTGCTCAAAAGTGTCGGGCTTACCCCGGAGGTGGCGCGGCGCTTTCCGCACGAGCTGTCGGGCGGCATGAAGCAGCGCGCCGTGATGGCGATCGCCACGGCGCTGACGCCCAAGGTCATCGTCGCCGACGAGCCGACCAGTGCGCTGGACGTTGTCGTGCAGCGACAGGTCATTCAGACGCTCGGCCGGCTGCAGGGTGGGCTCGGGGCGGCGGTGGTGTTGATCGGCCACGACATGGGCCTCGTCGCGCAGTTCGCTGACATCGTCGGGGTCATGTATGCCGGCAAGCTGGTCGAGATCGGCCCGGTGCGCGCGATGATCGAGGCGCCGAAGCACCCCTATACCAAGCTGCTGGTCGACAGCCTGCCGGGTATCAAGGTCAAGCAGGCGCTGATCGGCATCCCCGGCCTGCCGCCACCGCTGGTCGATCTGCCGCCAGGCTGTCCGTTCAATCCGCGCTGTCCCTATGTCTTCGACCGCTGCCGATCGGAAACGCCGGAGCCGCAAACGGTCGGACCCAACCAGTTGGCGGCCTGTCATCTCTATCCCGAGCATGCGGTGCTGCCGCCGATGCCGGCACCCAGTTCAAGCGGGAGAGCGCCACAATGAGCCTGATGCAGGTGGAAGGCGTCACCAAGCGCTATGGCGGGTTCACCGCCCTCAACGACGTCACCATGACACTGTCCGATGCGGCGCCGTCGATGACCGCGGTCGCCGGCGAAAGCGGCAGCGGCAAGACCACGCTGGCGCGGATGATGCTCGGCTTCATCGATCCGACCGAGGGCAGGGTGCTCTATCGCGGCAAGGATGTCGCGACGATGAGCGGTGAGGAAAAGCGGCAGTTCCGGCGCGAGGTCCAGCCGATCTTCCAGGACCCCTTTGAGGTGTTCAATCCGTTCTACCGGATCGACCATGTGCTGACGACGCCGGTCAAACGCTACAATCTGGCCGACACCGATGCCAAGGCGCATGCGTTGATCATCGATGCGCTGGAGCGCGTCGGGCTCAGGCCACAGGATACGCTGGGCCGGTTTCCGCATGAGCTGTCGGGTGGCCAGCGCCAGCGCATCATGGTGGCGCGGGCCGTGTTGCTCAGGCCGCGGATGATCGTTGCCGACGAGCCCGTGTCGATGGTCGATGCCTCGCTGCGCGCCACCATTCTCGACGAGTTGCGCACGCTCAACCGCGATCTCGGCATCTCAATCCTCTACATCACGCACGATCTCACCACCGCCTTCCAGATCTGCGACAACATCGTGGTGCTTTATCGCGGTAATGTCGCCGAGGCAGGGGCGGTGGAGCGGGTGATCGGTGATCCCAAGCACCCCTATTCGCAATTGCTGGTCGCCTCTATCCCGCTGCCGGATCTGGACAAAACCTGGGGTGTCGATGAGATCCCGGTCACTGAAGCCAATGCTGCCCGGTCCAACCCGGGTTGTGCCTTCGCGCCACGCTGCCCGCATGTGATGGACCGGTGCTGGGACAATCGTCCGCCGCAATTTGTGCCGGACAGCCAGCGTCTCGCGACCTGTTTCCTCTATGATCAGGCACCCATCGCCCCCGGCACCGATGTGTCCGACGTCTTCCGGCCACCAGAACTGGCGCCCTCGGGCACCGCGAGCTGATTCCACCTTCTTTTTCGACAGGGCATAGAAATGACGTTCGATCTCAACACCCGCCGCCAGGTCGGCAAGACCAGTCTCCAGCTTCCGACCTTCGGGTTCGGCGCCGCGCATCTGGGCGGCATGTTCGGGCGCGTGCCGGGAGAGGTAGCGCATGCCACGCTCGATGCGGCCTGGGAGAGCGGCATCCGGTTTTACGATACGGCGCCGTGGTATGGGCGCGGGCTGAGTGAACTGCGGGTTGGCGGGTTTCTGATCGACAAGCCGCGCGACGAGTTCATCATTACCACCAAGGTCGGCCGTTCACTGCGCCGCCCGGCCAATCCCAAAAACTTCGATCGCGCCCCCTGGGGCGGCGGGCTCAATATGGAGGTGATGTGGGACTATTCCTACGATGGCATCATGCGCGCCTATGAGCAGAGCCTGCAGCGCCTAGGGCTCGACACCGTGGATGCGCTGCTGGTGCACGACCCGGAGCAATCCACCGAGCCCGGCGGACCGAGCCTCGATGATCTTGCCGACAGCGGCATCAAGGCGCTCGAAGAGCTAAAGAGCTCGGGCCAGATCAAGGCATATGGCATGGGGCTCAATGCGACGGAGTCGCTTGATACCTACGCCCGCCGTGTGCCGCTCGACTTCCTCATCGTCGCCATGCCCTACACGCTGCTCGACCAGTCGGCGCTCGCCTCCGGTCTCAAGTACTGCGTCGACAACGACATGTCGGTGATCATCGGCGCGCCCTATGCCTCGGGCATTCTGGTCACGGGGCCGGGCCCCAACGCCCGCTATCGCTACGCCGCGGCCCCGGCCGACATTCAGGAAAAGGCCGGCAAGATTCAGGAGATCTGTCGCAGCCATGGCGTGTCGCTCGCGGCCGCCGCGCTGAAGTTTCCTCTGGCGCATCCCGCCGTCGTCGCCATCATTCCGGGCGGTGCCAAGCCCGAGGAGGTGACCTCCAATATCGGCCATTTCGCCGAAACCGTGCCGGCGGGGCTCTGGTCGGATCTGCGCGCCGCTGGGCTGATCGATCCCGAGGCGCCGGTTCCTGCCGACTGAGTTTGCGGCAGGGCGGCGCTATCGCGCCAGATACCCCCCATCGATCGGCAGGATGGTGCCGGTAATCATCGCCGCGGCGCCGGAGGCGAGAAAGACGATGGCGTCGGCGATCTCCTCGGGTTCGGCCAGCCGGCCGAGCGGGGTGGCATCGGTGATCGTCTTCAGCGTCTCGGGGTTGCTGGTCAGCGCCGTGATGAAGCCGGTGTTCACATAGGTCGGGGCGATGGCATTGACGCGAATGCCGTCGGCAGCCCACTCGAGCGCCAGAGCCCGCGTCATGTTCACGACGCCCCCCTTGGTCGTTTGGTAGGCGACGTTGGGGTAGAGCCCGCCCGACAGGCCCATGATCGAGGCGGTGTTGACGATGACGCCGCCACCATTGGGCGTCATCATTCGTGCCGCCAGCCGCGCCACCGTGAACATGCCAGTCAGATTGACCGAAAGCACCTGGTTCCAGTCTGCCTCCGAGATTTCGGTCGCCTTGGCGCGGATCGCCATGCCGGCATTGTTGACGACGATTTGCGGCGGTCCCACCTCGGCGGCAATGGTTTCGAACGCCGCTTCGAGCCCCGTGCCGTCGCCGACGTCGACAGCGAGCGCGAGACCTTGTCCTCCGGCCTCGGTCAGCATGGCCACGGTTTCGTCAGCGAGAGCATGGTCACGATCCATAACCACGACGGTCGCGCCAAGAGCGCCCAGCAGACGCGCCGTGGCACGCCCGATGCCGGCGCCGCCACCGGTCACCAGCGCTACCTTGCCGGCGATGGCATAGCGGTCCGCAAGCACATGATCTGTCATCTTGTTCTCCCCCAAGGCCTTCAGTTTGCCGCGCCGTCTCTCCGGGCGACGCAGCTTGCGCATCCGACAGGAGCCACAGCTCCCTCCGGCAAGCGCCTGTCATACAAGCGTAATTCAATTGTCACAGTCAGTCATCTGGCTGTCACCGGGCTGTTTTCGAGCTGTTCTAGGTGAGGCGCACTCTATCCCCTGATGAGGACTGCTCCCCATGAACACCCGTTACAAATCGATTCTCGCGACGTGCCTGCTCGCGTTCAGCGCCAGCGCCGGCATGGCGCAGGCCGAAACCAAGGTCACCTTCTGGCACAGCTTCAGCAAGGCCTCCGGCGAGGCGATCGACGAGATCATCGCCAATTTCGAAGCCGCCAACCCCGATATCGACATCGAGGGCGAGTATATCGGCAATTACAACGATATCGTCGCCAAGCTGCAGGCCGCCATCCCGGCCAATCGCGCGCCCGATGCCGTCATCATGGAAGTTACGCGCTACGGGCTGTTCGCCGATCGTGGCGTGCTGCTCGACCTCACGACCTATCTCGATGCCGACCCGCTCAAGGACGACCTGTTCGACTTTGCCCGCGAAGTCGGCGTCTATGAGGGCAAGAACTACATCGTGCCGTTCAACTCGTCGACGCCGGTGTTCTACGTCAACACCGACCTGCTCAAGCAGGCCGGCTATGACGATGTGCCGGAGATGAAGAGCTGGGCGCAGGTCGAAGAGGTTGCCCAGACCGTCACCGACGCCCTCGGTGGCGACGGCACCTACGGCATGGTCGCACCCGGCCAGTTCACCCGCTGGGGCCTGATCATGGACAATGACAGCGACCTGATCGACTCGGTCTCCGGCGAGATCCTGATCGATGCGCCGCGCACCATCGAAGCCTATCAGTGGATGGCCAGCCTCGTTCACGACAAGAAGCTCGCCTCGCCCGACAGCGTTGCCGACGAGTCCAAGGGCAAGGAGCTCTTCACCCAGGGCAAGGCCGCGCTGATGTTCGACTCCACCGGCAGCTATGGCGGCCTGAAGTCTGCCATGGGCGACAATCTCGCCGTTCTCCCCATGCCGTGCAATGTCGTGTGCCGCGTGCCGATCGGCGGCGCCGGTATCGGCGTGCTGTCGACCGCCGAAAAGGACGTGCAGGACGCGGCCTACAAGTTCATGAGCTTTGCCGCCTCGGCGGAATCCAACGCCATCTGGTTTGCCGCGACCGGTTATATGCCGATCAACAAGCAGACCGCCGAGCAGCCGCTGGCCATCGATGCACTGGCCAACAAGCCCGGCATCGATGTCGCCATCGGCCAGCTCGATTTCGCCAAGGGCCGCCCGCGCCCGCCGGTCGTCACCTGGATGCGTGCCACCGAATACGACATGTGGCAGGCCATGGCGCTGGGCCAGCGCGACGTCACCGAGACGCTGACCGAGTTCGCCGCCAGCACCCGTCAGGAAGCCGAGCGCATCGCGCGCTGATCGCTCCCACATCCACCTTCCTGCGTGGCGGGCCCTGCGGGGCCCGTCATCGCGCCTTCCGGACAGGCCTCGATGCTACGCAAACTCACGCCCTATCTGCTCGTGCTGCCGCTGGGCGCCTTCATTCTGGTCTTCACCTATATTCCGGTGCTCACCAGCCTCAATCTCAGTTTCCGCGAGTGGGATTTCCTGTCGCCGGACATGCCCTTCGTCGGCTTCGAGAACTACGCGCTGCTGCTCGGCTCGCGCGAGTTCTGGAACGCCGCCAGGGTCACCGCAATTTTCGCTGCCGTCTCCGTGCCGCTGCGGCTCGGACTAGCGCTGATCATTGCCAATTACCTGACGCGTGAAACCCTGCCATCGCGGCTGCTGCGCGGGGCGCTGTTCCTGCCGGCGGTCACCTCCACTGTGTCCATTGCGGTGGTGTTTTCGTGGGTGTTCTCAACCGACTATGGCATGATGAACGGCATCCTTGGTCTTGTCGGCATCGGCAAGGTGCACTGGATGCAGGAGCCGGCGCTGGCGCTCGGCGTGTTGATGTTCGTCAACACCTGGAAGCAGCTCGGTTACGACGTCGTCATCTATATCGCCGGCCTTCAGGCCGTGCCGCGCGAGCTTTATGATGCCGCCGCCGTCGACGGCGGCCGGCCGTTGCATGTCTTTCGCCGCGTGACGCTGCCGCTCGTCATGCCGACGACCTACTTCCTGCTGGTCGTCTCGGTCATCGAGGCGTTCCAGGTCTTCACCCTCGTCAATGTCATGACCAAGGGCGGCCCGGCGGGCGGCACCGACATGCTGGTCAACATGCTCTACCGCGTCGGCTTCGTGCTGTTCGACATCGGCACGGGCTCGGCGCTTGCCGTGCTGCTGTTCATCTTCCTCGTCGTGCTGTCGCTCATCAAGTCGCAGGTGATCGGCAAGAAGGTGCACTATGAAGCCTAAGTCGATCCTGCTGACCACGCTGGCGCTGGCCGGTGGACTGCTGTTCCTGTCGCCCGTGCTCTATTCGGTGTGGATGGCCTTCCAGACGGCCAATGCCTATTACACGGGGACGTTTGAGTTCACGCTGGGCAATTTCGCGCTGGCGGTCGGCGAGTACAATTTCGCCCGGTACCTGGTGAACAGCGTCATCGTCTCCGGGCTGGTGACGCTGATCGGCATCACCTTTGCCACCATGGCGGCCTTTGCCTTTGCGCGGTTCCGCTTTCGCGGCGGCAACCTGCTGTTCGGCGCCACCGTCGCGACGCTGATGATCCCCAGCCACATCAGCCTCATCCCGAACTACCTGACGCTCGCCAAGGTCGGCCTGCTCGACAGCTATGCGGGGCTGATCCTGCCCTCGATCTCGTCGGGCTTTGCCGCCTTTTTCCTTCGCCAGTACATTCGCGGCATTCCGCGGGCGCTGGACGAGGCGGCCTATATGGATGGCGCCACGCCGCTCAAGGTGCTGTGGCGCGTGATCGTGCCGATTTCCCGGCCGGCAATCCTGTCGATGGCATTGTTCATCTTTGTCGGCGAGTGGAACAATTACATCTGGCCGCTCGTCGCCGTCGGCGACAGCGACATGTACACGCTGCAGGTCGGCCTCGCCCGGCTCTACGACATCAACCCCGGTGAGGGGCTGATCGACTGGCCGCTGGTCATGGCCGCCTCCACCCTCACCATTCTGCCCATCCTGCTCGGCTTCATCCTGGTCGAACGCCACCTCGTGCGCGGCATCACCATGGGCGCCGTGAAATAACATGGATACTCAAATGACACGCATCGCATCGCACCGCGGCGGCACGCTCGAATTCGGCGACAGCACTCCGGCGGGCTTCGCTGCCACCGCCACCATGGCGCTCGAGGAGGTCGAGTTCGACGTCCACCCGACGTCCGACGGCGCCATCGTCGTCCACCACGACGCGACGCTCGATCGCACCACTGATCGCACCGGTGCCATCGCCGATCTGACGCTGGCCGAGGTGCAGGCCGCCCGCATCAACTATGGTGCCGGCGCCAGTCCACTGACCCTAGAACAGCTCTGCGCAATTTACGCCACGAGCTCCGTGAGCTTTCGCTGCGAGATCAAGCCGGGTGCCGACGGCCGGCCCTATGCCGATTTCGTGCCGCGGGTTGTCGAAACGCTGGGGCAGGGCGGCATGCTGGCCCGCACCGGCTTTTCCTCCTTTCTCATCGCGACACTGGATGACCTGCGGGCAGCGAGCGACCGTCCGATGCTGTGGCTGGTCAGCCCGCCGGTGCTGCATCAGCTCGGGGCTGCTGCGATGATCGAGCTGGCCAGGGCGCACGCCATCCCGGAAATCGGCGTCAACATCGACACCGCGAGCCATGACCTCCAGGCCGGTGTCACGGATGCCGGGCTCGATTTTGGCTGCTGGGCGGCGCACACCACGCCGCAGATCGACAAGGCGCTGGCGCTCGGCGTCAAGGTGTTCACCACCGACCGGCCGAGCCTCGCCATCGCCCGCCGCACCGCGCATCTGGAGGCTGGAAAATGAGCGGCATCACCCTCAAGAATGTCCGCAAATCCTATCCCGACGGGCCGGAAATCCTGCATGGCATTTCCATGGACATCACGCCGGGCGAGTTTGTCGTCATCGTCGGCCCCTCCGGCTGCGGCAAGTCCACGCTGCTGCGGCTGATCGCCGGGCTCGAACAGACAGCGACAGGGGACATCATCATCGGTGGTACACGCGCCAACGACCTGCCGCCGCAGGACCGCGACATCGCGATGATCTTTCAGAATTACGCGCTCTATCCGCATATGAGTGTCCGCGACAACATCGCTTTCGGGCTCGAACTGCGCCGCGTTCCCAAAGCCGAACGCCACGCCCGCGCCGCCGAAGTCGCCCGCACGCTGGGTCTCGAACCCTATCTCGATCGCAAGCCTGCGGCGCTCTCCGGGGGCCAGCGCCAGCGCGTCGCCATGGGGCGGGCGCTGGCCCGCAATACCGCGACTTTCCTCATGGACGAGCCGCTGTCCAATCTCGACAACGCGTTGCGCGTCGCCATGCGCACCGAGATCAAGGAGCTGCATCGTCAGCTCGGCGCCACCATCGTCTATGTGACGCACGACCAGACCGAGGCCCTGTCGCTGGCCGACCGCATCGCGGTCCTGAAGGATGGCGATCTGCTGCAGTTCGATACGCCGCAGCAGATCTACGACCGGCCGGTCAATCAGTTCGTCGCCAGCTTTCTCGGCGTGCCGGCCATGAACTTCATCCCGGTCGACCAACTCGACAGCTGGCACGGGCCGCAGGGCCTTGTCGCCGGCCTCCGCCCCGAGCATCTCAGGCTCTTTTCCGAGCAACCGCAGGGTCCCGCCGTCGCCGGCCGCCTCATGCTGTCGGAAATGACCGGTTCCGAGATGATCCTGCATTGCGACAGCAGCGTGGGCCGCATCACCATGACGGCGCCGCGCGCCGACGTGCCGCGGCACCAGACCAATCTGTGGATCGGGCTCGACCTGGCCCAGGCGCATTATTTCGATGCCAGTTCGGGCAGCCGCGTCGAGGGCTTGCCGACAGCCGCCTAGAGTGGTTCGGCTGCTGGCTCGCGACAGGGCAGGCGGGGCGGCTCAAAATGCCGCAAAAGCATAGCATCGGATTAACGCGGCCTAAGCGTCACGCGTTTATCACGGAATGGAACTTAATTCCGCGATCGACGGCAGATGCGAAAATTCCCACTTCCCGCCCTGGCGGCTCCGGTCGGCATGCTGCTCCTCGTGATCTTTGCCAATCTTGGCATGGTAACGATGATCGATTCCGCAGTGCGCGATGCGTCTGAGCGCGAGGTGGCGAACTGGGTCGTCGGCATGCCGCCAGCGACCGTGGACCGGCTGCTTGAATCCGGGGACGAGAGCCTCGGCAGTGCGTTATCGGACCTGCTGCGTCCGGATATGCCTCAAAGCGTGACGGTGTTCGATCTGGCCGGCACCCCCGTCAATCGGTTCGGCATCGGTCAGACGGGTTCGGCGCCCATAGAGCTCCCCGTTGCGGATCCCCTTGTCCTCGAGGTCGCGAGAACCGGTCAGACACGTACCGAACTGGTGGATGGGGCCGAAGGCAGCGGCGCACGTTCAAGGCTGGCGGATGTCTACATCCCGGCGCGTGCCGCCAATGGCGAGATCGAAGCGGTGCTCAAGGTTCAGCTCGATCGCACGCTGATTCTGAAAAGCTTGTATGGCGCAGCGATCGCGCTGGGCGTGACGCTGTCTGTCACGTTTACATTGGTCATGACCGGACTCTATGCCGCCTTCGTCCGGAAACGGCGGGCGGAACGACGCGTGCGCGAGCGCGCAGAATATCTAGCGAAATACGATCAGCTGTCCGGCGTTCTGAACCGCACGGGCGTGTCGGATCAGCTCGAAAATGCCCCGTTCGAGCTTGCCGATGCGGCCATTCTTTATGTCGATATCGATCACTTCAAGAATATCAACGACACCCATGGTCACAAGGCGGGCGACGCCTTTGTCCGCCATGTCGGTGCGGTTCTGAGGGCATCTTGCGCGCGCGACAGCATTATCGGCCGGCTTGGCGGGGACGAGTTCATCGCCATCGTCAGATGCACCGATGTGGCCGCCGCCGTCGCGCTCGCGGATGAAGTGCAGGCGCGGGTGGCCCAGCCGATCCATAGCGAAGGCAAAATGATCAGCACATCGGTGAGCATCGGAATTGCCTATGGTGGCAGCGCCGAGATGACGTTCGACGAACGCGCGCACCGGGCCGACCTCGCCCTCTATCAGGCCAAACTGGACGGTCGGAGCACGCACTGCGTCTTCACCGACGAGCTCGAGCGCCGGATCCAGAGGCGCCGCTGCGTCGAAAGCAGTCTCGTTTCGGGCCTCGAGGCGGGTCTGTTCGATGTCTATTTCCAGCCGCTGATCGACGGCGCATCGCTGGCTTGCGTGGGCTTCGAAGCGCTGCTGCGGCTCACCGGCAAGGATGGCGAACCGGTGGCGCCTGCGGAGTTCGTCCCGATCGCAGAATCGATCGGGGTCATCGGGCAACTCGGCGCCTGGGTGCTGGAACGGGCGGTGGAAACCGCCGCGTCCTGGCCGGCGCCGCTGTTTGTCGCGGTGAACCTGTCGCCGCGTCAGTTCGATGGCGGCGATCTCACGGGAATCGTCCGTGGCGCGCTCGAACGCACCGGCCTCACCGCCTCACGGCTGGAACTCGAGGTCACCGAGAGCCTGCTGCTCGACAATACCGAGCGGGTCGGGCAGCAACTGGCGGAGCTGCGGGCCCTGGGCGTGTCGGTCGCCATGGATGATTTCGGCACCGGGCATTCCGGTCTGGGCACCCTGTGGCGCTTCGGTTTCGACAAGCTGAAGATCGACCGCTCGTTTGTCGTCAGCCTCGAAAGTGGAGGCGACAGGGCGCGGAACATTCTCGATACCATCATCGCGCTTGGCCACCGGCTGAACATGGTCGTCACGGCCGAAGGCATCGAGACCCCCGCACAAGCGCGCATCCTGTCCGAACTCGCCTGCGACCAGCTGCAGGGCTATCTGTTTGGCAGACCGATGCCGGCCGAGCAGCTGCCGCGCGATCTGTTCCAACCGCGGCGGCTCCATCGTCAGCCGGAACTGCCAGTGCTGCGCGACGGCACGAACGGCTAGGCCGTCCCGGCGCCGCCGCGCAAACCGGGCCCGGCGCGCATCGTCACCAAGCGACCCACCAGCCACCAGATCCCGGCCACCACGAGGATCGACGCATAACCGTCCACGGCGTAGTGCCAGCCGAGATAGACCGAACCGATCTGGATCAGCAGCAGAAAGACGCAGCCGACGTATCCAGCGATGCGGTTCAATCGAAAGAGCAGCAGCACGTTCAGCGTGGTGACTGCCAAATGCATGCTTGGCATGGCCGAAATGCCCGTACCCATGGCAGGGCGGTCCACATCATAGTTTGCGATCAGCAGGTCGCGCGCCTGTTCCATGTAGTTGCCCACCGGGGTGCTGGCGATATGAGCGACGAGGGTGGAATAGGCGGTAGCGCCATAGAAGTGCTCGTAGAACAGGGGACCGACTGAGGCGAAGAGCGTCGCGGCGAGGGACCCCAGCAGCGCGAACACCAGAGCCATCGTCAGGAAGTATCGCTGGCGCAGCGCAGCATCTGGATGCATGGCCATTGCCCCGATGAAACCGAACCAGCAGGTGAACCACACCGGGCCATAAACCACACCGAGAACGCCGCCAAACCAGCTTGGCAAGACTGCGTGCAGAGCCAGTCCGGGATCGCCGAAATGCAGCGCTGTGTCTAATGTCTTGAGCGGTGGGTCTGCCCAGAATGGCACGAACTGGGTGATCGACAGTTTGAGCGTCGTGAAGGCCGCGATGCCGATCACCGCGAGGCAAATGACGACCAGAAGGCGCGGCGCGCGTTCGGTGACCAATGTCGCTATGTAACGAAGAGGGGCCCGCCGTCCACCTATGGCGCCCGCGACGCCAATCCCCAGAATCAGCAGTGCCGGGGCCAGTTGCATAGCCTGCGCCGTATAGCTGAAAGCCATGCGCCAGTAGATGTCGGGCCGCAGCAGTGCTGCCATCCCGGCATATGCAACGACCAGTAGCGGCAGCACCGGCACACGGAATACTCGCTGTCGGTCGCGAGCCTCGGCAACGCCGGTCATGAACCTCTCCCGCACTTCCAAGCCGCGGCATTGTGCGCGGCAGGTGCTGAAGCGGGGTTAACTGGCGTCAATGGCGCGCTACGCCTCAATCCCTGTCAGGTGCAGTCGACTCGTGCTGGGCTTCATCGTCACCGGGCATTTTCGTTTCTTCGTGCAGTATGTCCCGGATGTAGATCTGCTTTATTCCGACGAGGATGACCACCGTCAGCGGCACGCCGAGCAACAGACCGGGCGGGCCAAACAGGGTGCTGATGGCCAGCAGGGCGAAGATGCCCAGCGCGGGTGGTAATTCCACGGTGCGCTTCTGGATAACCGGCACGAGGATGTTGCTCTCGAGCTGTTGCAGCCCGAGATAGAGGACGGACACCCAGATCACCAGGTTGAGATCGACGGTCAGCGCCACGATGACGGCGGCGAGATAGGCGAGGATCGGGCCGAGAAACGGAATGAACTCCAACAGTCCGGCCAGCAGCCCGAGCGCGATTGCCGAGGGTGCCTGCAGCAGCAGCAACCCGATCGTCGTCACCCCGCCGAGCACAACCATGGCGGCCAACTGGCCCAGCAGCCAGAGTCGCAGGGCACGGGCCATCTCCTGCATGGCGGTGCGGGCGCGCTCCCGGTGCTGGCGCGGCACCAGCTGCAGGAAACCCTCGCGATAGCGCTGCGCGTCGAGGGCGATGAACACCCCGCCGACCAGCACCACCGACACACTGGTCACGATACCGATCACGTTCGACGTGTAGCCGAAGATGGACCCGAACATGCCGGTGTCCCAGATGCCCTTCCACAGTTCGTCAGCCTGGTCGCTCAGGTTCGAAACGCCGAAGCGCTGGCCGGCTGTGTCGAGCAGGTCGGGTAGCCGATCGATCAGGTTCTGGAACTCGGCGACGATCTGCATGCCGAACAGCCAGGGCGCGCCGATCACGATCACGGCAAGCAGGATGATCGACGCCCACAGGGCCCAGACCTTCTTCAATGGCGTGAAGCGGGTCAGCAGGTCGGCGATGGCGCCGATCAGCGACGCCACGATCATCGAGGCAAAAGCCAGCAGCAGGACCTGTGAAATCCACCACGCGAGGATCAGGCCCGCGACGAGAAGAATGCCGTAGAGCAGGGTGCTACGAAGTGGTGCTCCAGAAACGCGGACTTTTTCATCGGGCTGGGCGATCGGGACATTCCTTTGACGTCGAGCCGAGGGGCAGTACGCCCTGCGCCCTTAGCAAACCAACGGACGCTCCGCTGGTTGCATGGTGCCATTTGTCTTCAGGCTAACGCGCAAAGCGCGAAGTCAGTACATCGACTTCTTGTACCTGGCTTCGAGGTCGGCATCTATCCGGCGCATTGCGTCGTCGTCGGGCGGGGCGCCGGTTGTCTGATCCAGAATGATCTTGGACAGCGAGGGCATTTCGCTGCGCTCCTGAAACGCGTCCGGGTTCCACAGCTGCGCCCGCCGAAAGGCCTTGGCGCAGTGCATGAAGGTCTCGCGGACCGTAACGACGATCGCCAGCCTGGGCACCCGGTCATTGACTTGCATGGTGGCGAGCAGGTTCGGATCGGTGAGCAGCATCGCCTCGCCGTTGACCCGCAGCGTGTCATCGAAGCCTGGAATGATGAACAGCAGGCCGACGCTGGGATTGGCCAGAATGTTCACAAGGCTGTCGAGCCGGTTGTTGCCGGGCCGATCGGGGATGGCCAGCGTGTTGTCGTCCAGTACCTGAACAAAGCCCGGCGGGTCGCCGCGCGGGCTCACATCGGCCTTGCCATCGGCACCCTGTGTACCGAGACACAGGAAAGGCGATCGCGCGATGAAGTCCCTCGCATGGCGATCAAGGTGATCGATGCACTTGTCTTTGGCCAGTGCCGATTGCTCCGGAAACATCCGCCGCAACGCAATCTCGTCGGTGACCACGGCGTCCCGATCAATTCTGAACTCACTCATTCCAGTCTCCTCCCAGATACTGTGCTGGCCTGCTGGCCAGCCAGAGGCGCGCGATTGATACGACACGCGACGGGCTTCGCAATGCTTTCGTCAGCGCTGACGCTCTGAGGCGCGTACCTCAGTTGCGTAGCAGAAATCGCGACACTGCGCATCTGGGCGGACCCCGGCGAAGGAATGCAGGCAAAATTTCCATGGGGAAGCGCGTGCGCGCCAGGCGGCACTCGAGCCAAAGTCGTAGCACCGGCAGGGATGACTTCAGCCTTGAACGTGGGGGTTGCTGCCGAGGCAGGGCAGCCCGCGAGGATACCCGGCATGCCGTTACCTCGCTTGGCGTCCCGCACCTCTTGCAGTGCAGGTGGGTGTCGTGCTGGGCCGCATTCTTGAGCTGGCCGGCATGCCTGCCGAAGTCTTCAGCCGAACGCGGCACCGCTATCTGACCGTCCATGGTCAGATAGCGGTGCGCTTTGCGACATGGTCCCGGCTATCTCATCCCCAGCGCGTGGGGCAGGGCCATGCTGATGGCCGGGATATAGGTCACGAGCCCGAGGAAGATCAGGGCCGTCAGCAGCCAGGGCCAGGTTGCCTTCGTCACGTCTGTCAGCCCGAGCTTGGATATGGACGACGCGACATAGAGGTTGAGACCCACCGGCGGAGTCGCCAGTCCCACCTCCATGTTGACCACCATCATGATGCCGAAGTGCACGGGATCGACGCCGAGCGCGACCGCCACCGGGAACAGGATCGGCGCCATGATGAGCACGATCGCCGAAGGCTCCATCACCATGCCGACGATGAGCAGCAGGACATTGACGACCATCAGGAACTCGATCTGCCCCAGGCCCAGCCCGATGATCCAGCTGGTCAGCGACTGCGGGATCTGCTCGGAGGTCAGGATGAAGGCGAACATCGCCGCATTGGTGATGATGTAGAGCAGCATCGCCGACATCGCCGCCGACGTGAGCAGCACGCGCGGCACGTCCTTCAGTCCGATATCCTTGTAGACGAAGACGGCGATGACGAAGGCATAGACGGCGCTCACCGCGGCGGCTTCGGTCGGCGTGAAGATGCCACCATAGATGCCACCCATGATGATGACGATCAGCAACAGACCCCAGACGCTGCCGCGAAACGCAGCGAACCGTTCAGGCCAGCTGGCACGCTTCATGCGGGGATAGTTGTTGCGCCAGGCGCGCCAGGTTGTCGTTACGCCGAGCATGGTGGCGAGCATCAGTCCCGGCACGACGCCCGCGATGAACAGCGTCCCGATCGAGGCCGAGGTCACGACCTCGCCTTCCGGTCCGGTCACCACCATGCCGGAGGTGGCGACGGCATACATCACCATGACGATCGAAGGCGGGATGAGGATGCCGAGGCCGCCCGAGGTGGCGACGACGCCCGTGCCGAACTGCACCGGATAGCCCTGCTTGGTCATCGCCGGGATGAGGATCGAGCCCACGGCCATCACCGTGGCTGGCGACGAGCCGGAGATTGCGGCGAACAGCGCACAGGCGACGACCGCCGCCAGCCCCATGCCGCCATACCAGTGGCCGACCATCGAGGTGGCGAAGCGGATCATCCGGCGGGCCACGCCGCCATGCGTCAGGAAATTGCCCGCGAGGATGAAGAACGGGATCGCCATGATCTCGAACTTCTCGATGCCGGTGAAGAGCTTCAGGGCGATCGAGTCCATCGGGATGGTGGTGAAACCGACGACGAAAGAGAAAACCGTTAGTCCGAGCGCGATGGATACCGGCATGCCGGTAATCAGCAGCACCGCCAGGATGATGAAGATGAGGATCGCGCTCATGCGTGGCCACCCTTGGCGAGGTCGTCCGCCTCGTCATCCATGCCGTCCACCGAGCCATGGTCATGATGCTCGATGTGTCCGGTGCGGATGTAGATCCAAAGCGCCTGGATGAAGCGGAAGCACATCAGTGCCGAGCCGAGCGGGACGGCGAGGTACACGATCCACGAGGGGATCTCGAGGTCCGGTGTGATCTGCCCGTTCTTGTAGACGTGCCAGACGAAATCGGCGCCGATCCAGGCAACGATGGCCGTGAAGAGCACGCCGCCCGACATGGCGATGATCGTGAAAATCCGCCGCGGGCCGGGTTTCAGCCGTTCGACCAGGATGTCGACACCCACATGGATGCCGATGCGCACGCCGTAGGCCGCGCCGAACTTGGCCATCCACACGAACAGATAGATGCAGGCTTCCTGCGCCCAGGTCAGTTTGACCGCGTTTATCGCCTTGAAGGTCGAGCGGGCGAAATCCATCAGTTCGGGATTGTCCTGGCCGCGGGCGAAGCCGACCAGATCGGCCGCGCCGCTGATGGCAAAGCGGTGGACGACCGCAACAAAGATCAGGATCACAGCTGTCGCCATCAGCACGGAGATCAGGATCTCCTCGAGGCGGTCGAGAATGCGCAAAGCCATGGCCGGCCCCCTGTCCGACGTGCATGGGAATGGTGGAGACCGGACGGAACGGCAGTTCCGTCCGGTTGCGGGGCTTAGCGCCCGAGCGCGGCGTGCGCTTCTTCGATCAGATCGGCGCCGATACGACCGGACATCTCCTCATGCACCGGCATCAGGGCGTCCACCCAGGCCTGGCGCTCTTCGTCCGTCAGTTCGTAGAACTCGGTGGTGCCGGCTGCCTGCATGGCCGCCAGCGCCTTGTCGTTCTCTTCCTTGGCGATCGAGTTGGCGTATTCGGTCGCTTCAGCGACGGCACGGTCCAGCTGCTCGCGGACCTGCGGATCGAGGCCGTCCCAGAAGTCCTTGTTCACGATGAGCGCGTAGCCCAGGTAGCCGTGGTTGGAGAGCGTGGCGTGCTTCTGCACCTCGTTCATCTTCTGGGTGTACATGTTCGAGGGCGGGTTCTCGGTGCCGTCGACGACGCCGGTCTGCAGCGCCTGGTAGACCTCCGAGAAGGCCATCACCTGCGGCACGGCGCCCAGCGCCTGCATCTCGGCCTCGAGGATCTTCGAGGACTGGATGCGCATTTTGAGGCCGAGGAAGTCGTCCGGCTCATGCAGCGGCGAGTTGGCCGACATGATCTTGAAGCCGTTGTCCCAGAAGGCCAGGCCCTTGATGCCCTTGTCTTCCAGCATGCCGAAGAGCTTCTGGCCGATGTCGCCATCGGTGATCTTGCGCAGGTCGTCGTAGCTGCCCATCAGGAAGGGCAGGTCGAACAGTTCGAACTGCTGCACGCCGAGCGGGCCGAACTTGGCCAGCGAGGGGGCCAGCATCTGTACGGCGCCCAGCTGCAGCGCCTCCAGCTCTTCCTTGTCCTTGTAGAGCTGGCTGTTGGGGTAGACTTCGACGGTGACGGCGCCGTCGGTGTATTTTTCCGCCAGTTCCTTGAACTTGTCGGCGCCCTTGCCCTTGGGCGTATTGGGCGCAACCACGTGGCTGAACTTGATGACGACCGGCTGGGCCACCGCCGGCAGGGCGGTGCCGAGCGCGAAAATGGCGGCTGCGCCCAGGCGGGCGAATGTACGACGATTGATCATTGTTTTCTCCTCCAGCTCCGCCCTCCTCGGCGGATTGCCCATTTCTTGCCACCGCATGTCAGGCGCCGCTATTGTGGCTTTCCACAATCGGCAGATAGCCGGCATCGGCGCACAATGGCGCCTGGGAGGACGAGCAGCTGAAACGCAGCGCAAGCAGCGAGGCGACATGGTCGATCGACGCCGCGGGGACGCGCCGCCGCATCGATCTGCTGTCGCTCGTGCCGCTCGCTTCGATTGTCGCGCTGGTTGGTCTCGTCGCCACGCTGGTGCAGGTCGTCATGCAGGGCGAGACGGACCGCTTGCGCACCAAGCTCGCCACCGATGCGCTGTGGGTCGAACAGACGCTGCGCTTCCAGATGGCGATCGACGAGGACATGCTGGTTCGCTTCGGTTTCGACAGCGCCTCCGGCGTCCCGCTGGATACCCTCGCCGCGCGGGCGCGGCTGCATCTGGCGAACAATCCGGAAGTCCTTGCGATCGAGTGGCGCGACAAGGCGGGCGAGCTGCTGCTGGCCGTGCCGCCGCAGGGCATGACCGAACCTTCCATCGCAGATGAAGCCGGCCCGCTGACCATCGCAAGTCGCTCGACCTACGGGCCGGTGCGTGCGGACGGCACGGTCACCATGTCGGTGCGGGCCGCGGAAGGCGGCGGACGGCTCAATTTCCTGTTGTCGCTGCCGTTGCTGCTCGAGCGGCACATTCCGTGGTGGATCGCCGAACAATATTCGATCGAACTGCGCACTGCCGGTGACGATGTCGTGGCAGCGCGCGCGCGACGGGGGGCGCCCGCCGGAGCGCCGAGCCACACCATCAGCTTCGATCCACCGCTGCATGGTGTCGTCCTGCGCATCGCCGCCTATGATGCGCCGGCGGGGTCGGGCAACTTGCTGCTGCTTGCGGCCATTGCCGCGCTCGCCGTCTTTGCCATCGTGGCGCTGCTCGTTCTAGCGCGAAATGCAGCCCAGCGCCGCCGGGCCGAGAGCCAGCTTCTCGCGGAAATGGCCTTCCGCCGATCAATGGAAGAAAGCCTCACCGTCGGGCTGCGCGCCAAGGATCATGAAGGCCGGATTCTGTATGTGAACTCGGCCTTCTGTCAGCTCGTGGGTTTCCCCGCCGACCAACTGATCGGTCATGCGGCGCCCATGCCCTATTGGGCGCCCGACCGGCTTGACGAAACCCTGGCGCGGCAGCAGGCGCTGGCTTCGGGCGGCGCCGTGGCGCAGTCGTTCGAAACCCGCTTCCGCCATGCCGATGGCAGCGAGATCGATGTCCAGGTCTATGAAGCGCCGCTGATCGATGCTTCCGGCACGCATCGCGGCTGGATGGGCTCGGTCATCGACATCACCGAGGCGCGCAAGGCTGCGCGGTTGGCCCGCGCACAGGAGGAAAATCTGACCCGCACCGGCCGGCTCGTGACGCTCGGTGAAATGGCTTCGACCCTGGCGCACGAACTGAATCAGCCGCTGTCCGCCATTGCGAGCTATGCCGCGGGCGCCAAGAACCTGCTCGATTCCGGCCGCAGCGCGCCCGGTGATCTGGCGCCGGCGCTTGAAAAACTGTCTCTGCAGGCCAGCCGGGCCGGCGAGATCATCCGGCGTATCCAGGACTTCGTGCGCAAGCGCGAGCCGCGGCTGACGGCCATTTCGGTTGCCGATGTCGTCACCGAAACGGTCGGCTTTTTGGCAGCCGACGCGCGCGAAAACCGCGTGCGTATCGTCACCGACCTGTCGCCGGCGCCGCTCGTTCTGGCCGATCGCATCCTGATCGAACAGGTGCTGATCAACCTCATGCGCAATGGCATGGAAGCCATGGCCGATCGGCCGGGGCAGGAGCTGTCCGTCAGTGTCCGTGCCCAGCCGCGCGAGGGCGTGGTGATCGAGGTCGCCGATCGCGGTTCCGGCATCGATGCGGCCGTCGCCGGCCACCTCTACGACGCGTTCACGTCGACCAAGTCGCAGGGGATGGGCATGGGGCTCAATATCTGCCGCTCCATCATCGAACTGCATCGCGGCCGGCTCAGCCATGCGCCGCGCGAGGGCGGCGGCACGGTGTTCCGCATCGTCCTGCCCGAGCAGGCGGCAAACGCGGCAGCGGCCGAATGAGCGGCACGATCCACATCGTCGATGACGAGGAAACGATCCGCGACGCGCTCGCCTTCCTGTTTGCGTCGCGCGGGCTTCAAGCCGAGACCTGGCCCTCGGGCGAGGATTTTCTCGCCGCCCAGCCGCTCGCGGACTGCGCCTGCATCATCCTCGATGTGCGCATGACCGGGCTCACCGGCCCCGAGGTGTTTGCGCGCCTGCGCGCCGACGGCTGCACCGCGCCGGTGATCTTTCTGACGGGCCATGCCGATGTGCCCATCGCGGTCGAGTCGCTGAAATCCGGCGCCTTCGATTTCGTCGAAAAACCCTTCAACGACAACCAGCTCGTCGATCGCGCCCTCGAGGCCATCGCCGACCATGAGGCGCGCAGTCTCGAAGCCGCCGCGCGGCGCGATCTCGATGACCGTCTGGCAACGCTCTCCAGCCGCGAGGCGGAAGTGATGAAGCTCATGCTCGACGGGCAGCTCAACAAGCAGATCGCCGATACCCTCGGCATCGCCATGCGCACCGTCGAGGTGCACCGCGGCCGAATCCTCAAAAAACTCGGCGTTCGCAACGCCGTCGAACTCGCCGCCCTCGCAGCACGCACGGCGAGCGGCTAGACGGGGTGTGGCTGATCGTTTGCGTGCAGCGACACCAAGATCCAGAAAGAGGGCCCGGCGACCTGCGTATTCGTGAGCAGACCTCCGCCAGCGCTGACGCAACTTCCTCTGAGTTGGCATCCCGTCGCACTCAGCGCTTGTCGAGAAGGTCCAGCAAGGGAAGGCTACGCTGGCTCTTGCGCGTTTCCTCGCGCCGTCTGAAACTTCGTCGGGGGGGAGGTGGTAGCGGAGGAGGGACTTGAACACCCGACACGCGGATTGTGATAAAGCTGTATTTATCAATCACTTAACTACAATTCGACCCAAACCGTTTCATGGACCATTTGATCACGTTCAGAAAAGGGTCTCCAAACTTTCTCAAAAGAATTCAAAGCGTTGCATTCAAGCCCACCGGCAAACACACCCCCATTGCAACCCATCTAGCGAGTGCCTCGAAGGGCTATTCACTGAAGGCATTTGAAATAGAAGTTGTCTACACCAATTGCGTTGGGATGGACCGGCTCGAATTTTTGTTTCATCAAAATCCGGAGTCCTGGTCCTATTGCCGCTCGCGCATATACCGTCTTGGTCCCTGTAAGTTTTGCTTCTTTCTCTGTTGTCTGTATCGCGCCTTACATTTGGGCCTTGGGTATCATGTCTTTTGCTGCAATCGCCCCTGTATAAATTGAATTTACATATATTTTATGCTTGTGACATTCGTTTCATATAAGTTTTTTGCAAAAAAACTGAAATTTCAATCTAAACGACCGCAGTTTTGTTCGGAGGTTAGTGAAAATATAACCAACAACATCTCTTTCATTTAAGGATATCTGACTTCAATCATAATTCTAATCAACTAGAACGATATCTATCTCGTTGTTCCCCGGTATAGGATTTCCCGCGCTATTGATTAACCGCGCAGAGAATTTTCCGGGGCAAAGCGCAAAACGATAGTCATGAATTCGATATTCATTTGTTTGCGGAATGAAGACTACATTAACCTTTATGTCTTTAGCGCCTACTTCTGCACTCGAGATGCCGAGCGCTTGCCAGATTTCCCTGAAGGTCAAAGAGCCTAGAACACCAAATATCTGCTCCGCACCAGAAAGCTCGCGTAATGCTTTTGATGATGGTGAAACAGGCTCGTTGTCATAACATTTGCCTTCACGAGTGAAAAAAAACGCTACCGCACTTGCGGAGGGATTTCGCAAATTGCCCCAAAAATGTATGGCTTTTCTACCCTCAATCGTAGAAAGATAACTAATGGAGACCGTCGCGCCGTCAGGGATAACGCCAACACATTCGTGATCTACAACGTTGCGACAGAACGCTGTGTCTCTGACGGACTGAGCCATCGCCCCATCTGGAACCAGCCAAGATAATAAGGCGAAATGTAGTGCAGCTATTTTGAATAACTTGTGCATTACAGCCTCCTTCAAGCAACATCTTCAGCAAGTCACCCTAAACCATACCCTGACACGCGGACAATGCCATCTTATTTTGGATGGCATGAGAAAGAAGCTGATGCCCGAAACGATTGATGCGCTGCCGCCTGCCGTCAACAAGCGGTACGAGGTGCACGGCCAATTGCTGCCCGGCCTGCACCTGCGTGTGTCGGCCACAGGTGGGAAGGTGTTTTGCGTCTCCAAGCGTATCAACGGGCGCATGAAACGCATCACGATTGGCACTTGGCCCATCCTGACGCTGCACGACGCGCGCGAAAAGGCACGGAGCCTCCTGCGCTCAATCGAACTTGGCCGCTATGTTGAGAAGGCACCACACGAGGAAGAACAGCGCATGATGACACTGGGCGAGGTGGTGCCGCGTCAGGTTGCTTCGTAACCGATCACGCCCGGCGAACACATCAGCAGGTCTCGGCGATCAAGCTGGGAAAAATGGTAGCGGAGGAGGGACTTGAACCCCCGACACGCGGATTATGATTCCGCTGCTCTAACCAACTGAGCTACTCCGCCCCGGGGTGGCGTGGCGCGGGGCCGACGCTGCGCTCGGGAGCGCGCGCCTTCTTAGGTTTGGCGGGATGCGGTGTCAAGCGGTCGCGACGCCTGTGATGCGTTGGAAAATGGGGTCAGCCAGGTGGTGACGGCGCCGGGCCCGATTTCGCCGCGCCAGGTGATGCGCTGGGCAGGCTGTCTGCGGCCGAAACCGGGGGCGACCCAGCCGCCGTCGCCGGGGGCTTCGCCGCCTGCGGCGATGGCAATCTCCGCCGGCTGCTGGGCCGGCAGATCGAGCCTCAGCAGCGGCTCGTCACCATCGAAAATCCTGATCTCGGTGCCGTCTCGCCGCGCCTCGAGGCCGGGCGCGAGCTGGAACACCAGTTCGGCCGCGCGCGACTCGGGCAGCAATTGATCGGTCAGCGCGATCCTGTTGCCGTCGATCTGCACGGTGCGTTGATGGAGGACGCCGAAACGGCTCTGCCAGCCGTCGTGGCTGGCGCGCCACCAGGTCTCGGGCGGCCTGCCGGCTTCGTCGAGGCGCGCCACAGGCTTTTGCGACCAGTTGAAGGCGCCCGACATCACGCCCTGGCTCTGGCCGTCGATGTTCAGCGTGTTGTGCGCCGGGGTCGAGCGGAACCAGTCGCGCCAGATGCCGCCCGAGCCGTACAGATAAGTGCCTGGGTCGACCAGCACCGGCCGGCTATCGAGGCTCAGCGTCACCGCCAGCGCGTCGGCATGGCCATGGGCGGCGATCGACAGATAGCCCAGCGGGCCGTGATCGAAGGTGAGTTGCGCCTGCCGGGGGCCGAAGCGGCGCGATACGATCGTCAGCCCGCCATCGGCGAAGGTCTTCGTGCCCTTGGGCGGCGTCGCGATCTTTCCCGGATGCCCGAAGATCAGGCCGCGGAGGTCCGGCGCCAGCTCGGGCCCTGCCGTGCCGGTGACGGCGGCAATGGCGGCAGCGACCGAGCACACATAGTCGGGCTCGTCGCCCGTCGTCACGACGCGGCCCTCGTCGTCGTCGCCGAGCGCCGGCACGGGGGTGCCGAGCCAGCGCACGAATTCGGCAAAGCCGACCAACCGTTCCAGCGCTTCGGGCGCCAGCGGGGTGCCGTCGGCTGCGGCGACCGTTGCGACCAGCAGCGCCAGTTCGGCGGTGAAGGCGGCATAGGTCGGGGTCTGCTCGGCACCGATGCCATCGGGCAGGATCTGGCGCAGCACTTCCGCCTCGAGTGCGGCGCGGGCGCGTCGCTGCGGCTGGCCCAGCGCGATGCCGAGCAGCACTTCGCCGGCCAGTTCGGCGACGAGATGGTTGTTGGCCGAGGAAAAGCGGGAGGGAAAGCGCGGCAGCCAGAAGGCCGAGGCGTTGAGGATTTCGCCGATGCGGGCCCTGGTCGGGGCGGGCAGGGCGTCGTCCAGCAGGGTCAGCACCAGCATCAGCGAGATAGCACGCAGCGCCACCTCGATGCCCGAACTCCAGCCAATGCCGCGAAACGGCGGGTTGGCGGCATGCCAGCTGTCGATCGCCGCAGCGACGGCGTCGGCCGCCTCCCCGCTGCCGGTCAGCCGCGCATGGGCGGCGAGCGGCACGAGGAACTGTAGCCGGTTCAGCTCCCAGGCATATTTGATATCCCCGCGCCCCGGCGCATGGCGATACTCGATGTCGAAACACCAGGTGTCGGCGCCGGGCCATTGGGTGCCGGTCACCGGGTCGCGGGACCACAAGTCAGGAGGGAAGAGATCATGGGGATCACGCCGGGGCCAGGTCTGGCCGAGCGCGGAAAACTCGCCCGCCAGCGTCTTTGCCGCGGCATCGGCGATGAGTGAACGTTCGGCGGCGCTGGCGTTCAGGATGCGGTCAGTAAGGCCGGGCAGGGGGCGGGGCGCCGGCCCGTCGGCATAGCGGGCCCAGCCTTCGTGGCGCCCCCGCGATTGCCGGCGTTTCAGCCGTTCGGCGAGGCGGTGCACCACTTCGGCCGGGCTCATGCTGCGCAGGCGATTGACGTACCAGGCAAGGCGCATCGGGCATCTCCGGCCGCGGCGAAGTCGGTTCAGACTTCGTTCATCATGACGGCAGTTCGAGGGCGGGATCGGGGCAATTTCAACACTCGCGTCCTAGCATGCCGAAGCAAACAGGAGGTTGCCAATGCCGGGTCGGATCACGCTTGCTGCCAGCCTGCTCGTCCTCGGGACGAGCGCGGCGCTGTCGGCGCCGCTGCAGCTGCACCGCGGGGTGAACGTGCACGACCTGCTCAACTGGTCGCCGCTCAATGCCGATGGCAGCTATCGCCAGCCGCCCTATCGCACGGTCGATGAGTGGCTGAGCGAATATCGCCCGTTGTCCGACTGGCCCGGCGGCGACGAGTTCGTGCGCATCCGGGCGCTGGGTTTCGATTTTGTGCGTATGACCGTCGATCCGGGGCCGCTCCTTGCCGATGGCGGGGTGCAGCGCGATGCAGCGCTGGCGGTGCTGAAGGACCGGGTCAGCCTCGCGCTGACGGCCGGGCTGCGGGTCGTGCTGAACCTGCATGGCAATTCGCAGGTGCCGGCCTACTCGATGGCCGTGGTCAATGCGCCGGCCAGTGATCCGGGCATCGCCAATTATCACCGGATGGGGGCCGATGTGGCCGCCATGCTGGCGCCGCTGGGGCTCGACAGGGTGGCGTTCGAGCCGTTCAACGAGCCGGCGCACTACCCGTGCGACAGCACCGGCACCGAGGACTGGCAGCAGATCATGAGCGGCCAGGTAGCCGCCGTGCGCGCCGTGGCGCCGGAGCTGACGGTGGTCGTCACCGGGGCCTGCGGCGGCAGCATCACCGGGCTCACCGATATCGATCCGGCGTTCGACGATCCCAATCTGCTCTACAGCTTTCACATGTACGAGCCGCATGTTTTTACCCATCAGCGGCTCGATGGCACCGATGATTTCGCCTCCGGCCTGCCATGGCCGGCCAGTTCCGGCTCACCCGAGACGGTGGTCGCCAACCTGCGCGCCCATATGAGCGCTGCGGGGCTGGGAGAGGCGGCGCAGGCGCGCAATCTGGCGCTGGTGGGCGGTGAGATCGACGCCTATTTCGCCCGCGACTGGGGCCCCGAGGACGTCACGGCACGGATCGGCGAGGCCGTCACCTGGGCCAACCAGCACGACATCCCGACCAGCCGGCTGTTCATGGGCGAGTTCGGGGTCATCCTGATGAGCCCCGATGGTCGCATGGGCGCCTTCGATGCCGATCGGCTGCGCTACATCGCGGCGGTACGGCAGACGGCGGAGGCCCATGATATCCCCTGGGGCATCTGGGAATACTCAAGCCCCTACGGCATGAGCGTCATCTTCCCCACCGGGCCAGCCCTGCCGGACCGGCCCCTGCTCAAGGCGCTCGGTCTGTCTCAGTAGATCGAGACGTCGAGCCGCTGGTCGATGAAGGCGCGCTTGCCGGCGCGGCCCGTTGCCAATTGCTTGGCTTCCTCGACGGTAAACTGCATTTCGCCGAGCGTGCGCCGGGCGAGATCGTCGGCCACGCGCTGGGCGTCCTCGACGGTGCCATTGGCATCGGGAATATAGCGGATCACGGCCTTGCCGGGCGTGTCCTGGTAGAACTGGTATTCTTCGATCCCGGTGTAAAACTTCGGGTTTTCCGGGGTGAAGTCGATGGTCACGATCCGGTTGCCATTGGCTGCCACGAGGTAGTCGGGCTTGCGTCGCGGCACGATGCGCGACAGCACCAACTGGCGGCCGTTTTCGGCGCTCGGCAGTTCAACCAGTTCGGCACGGTCTTCGGTGTCGTAGCGGATGAAGGGCTGGGCCGCGGTCAGCAGGCCCGTGCCGATGATCCGGCCCTCGACGCCCGGTTCGGTGATCGTCTGGCCGTCATCGTCGACCAGTTCGGCGAGGCCATAGAGCGGGTTGAAGCGATAGTGGTGCGGCGCTTCCATGTCCTCGGTGGCGAACAGCACCTTCTCGCTCATGCCGTAAAAGTTGGAGATCGGCACATTGCCCAGCGTGGCCTTGATTGTCTTGCGCTGGTGCTCGAACATCGGCTCTGAAATCGGCAGGATGCCCTTGATCGGCAGGCGCGGGATGCGGCCCATTACGCACATGTGGCGGCACAGCAGGTCGATGGCCGACGGGTAGCCGTAAAGGTACTGCACCTCATATTTGTCGATCAGGTCGAGATAGAGCGCGATGTCCTTGCGCGTCATCGGAAAAACCGACAGGCGCAACTCGCGCAGGGCCGGCTCCCACTCGGTGATCCTGCGGCCGTTGGGCTCCAGGCCGAAGCCGCGCAGCACGATCTTGGCGTCGTCTTCGGTCAGGCCGGTGCGGCCCCAGGCGTAATTGACGAAGGCCATCTCGCGGCTGCTTCGGCCGCGTTCGAGGTAAAAACCGAAAGGCGGTTCGCCGTTCGATCCGGCGGTGTAGCCTTTTTCCAAGGACCCGACCGGAACCGTCAACTGGGCGTCACCGGCTTTGCGCAGTTCGCCCTTTCGCAGCACGGGCAAGTGCCTGAGGTCTTCGGGCATTGCACCCGCATAGTCGAAGCTGTGGCCGAGATGCTTGTCCAGCAGGTCCCGATAGAAGGGGCTGCCGTCATGGGCCTGCTGCAGCACACGCCGCAGTGCGGCCAGATGCTCGCGGTCGGCATAGGTGGGGTCCGAACTGGCCTTGGCGATCTTGTCGCGCCAGCGCCGGTAGGTCGCACCATATTTGAGGTGCGTCGGCACCAGGGTCATGGCGGGTGCCAGCGCACGCCGAACAAAATCCGGGCTCCGGGCATAGGCGCCGCGCGCCACGTCCATCAGGCTCATCGTTCCCTCCTCAATCGCTCAAATGCTCAGCCACTCACCGTCCAAAGCGTATTCCTGTGGTTTCATGGTGCGCTTGAATCGTGTGTAGCCGTCACCGGGCTTCAGTCCGCCGACGTCGAAATGGGTGCATCCCAGGCGGCTCATTTCCCGCACGATCTGCCACATCAGAAAATTGCCGGCGTTGAGCTTGCGGCCCTCGGGGCCGAACCAGCCAATGTGATATTCGCAATAGGTGCCGAAGCGGACCACCGACATGCCGGCGACCGGCTTGCCGTCATCCAGCATCTGAAAAATTCTCACCGCATCCGGGGCGGCGGCGCGCATGGCCGTGAGGAAGGTCGCATCCACGGCGTGGAAGCCCTTGTCCTGCATATTCTCGGCGTGTCGCTCGAGCATCCACTCGAACGCTTCGTCGTCCTGGCGCACCGCGAGTGTGGCGCCGGATTTTTCGGAGTTGCGCACGCGATTGCGGAAGGTCGAGGAAAAGCCCTTCCACAGTGCCTCTTCATCGGTGTCGAGGGCGATCCTGCCCGACATCCAGCTCTGGCGCTGGCGCAGCCGATAGCCGGCGGCGCGCAGCGCCGTGTCATGCTCAGGCGCGGCAATGATCGCCGGTGCAATCAGCAGGACGCCGAATGGCAGGCGGCCCCAGCGTCGACGCAGTGCGCCATGGACCGCGGTAATCGTCGCTGCGTCGGGCGCCGTGCTCATGAACACCGGGCCGCGGTTGACGCGGCTCAACAGGCGGATACCGAAGCGGCGCAGTTCGAGCACCGTGGCAAAGGCGAGGATCTTGCTGTTCTGCGAAAAGGTGACGCGGCGAACGGTCCAGCCCTTGGCGCGCTTGCCTTCGCCATAGGCGAGGCTCTGGGGCAGGTGGGGGGCAGGCGCGGCGGCCATCAGGCCGTCCCAGGTCTCGCGGTCGGAGACTTCGGCAATCTCGATCGTCGCAGGACGCACCGTTGCGCCAACATCAGCGTGGTGATCAGTCGTTGCTTTGAGCTCCAGTGTCATCGTGTCCCTGACCTTGGCTGGCGACGTCGCTACCTCACACGTCCGTGATACCGGCTAATACGCTTCGGTGCCACGGAAGGCCTTAGTTAGTCTTAACGTCGCGGGCCTGTTTCCAAGTATTGATCATCGCATCGGCAAATGGTTTGACGTCCAGATGCGCCCGATGAAACGATCGCGCAGCTGTTCCAAGCCGCTGGCGTAATGCGCTGTCGCCAATCAGCCGGTGCAATGCCTGAGTGAGTTCTTTGACGTTGCCGGTCTCCACCAGAAGGCCGGTCTCGTTGTTGATGACGATGTCCTCGACAGCGCCAACCGGCGTGGCGACGACCGCCAGACCAGCGGCCATGCCCTCGATGATCGACACAGGCAGGTTCTCGACGAAGCTGGGCAGGACGAGGATGTCGGCCGACGCCACGAGCTGGGCGACGGTATCGCTATCCACCCAGCCCGGAATGGCGACCCGGTCCGCGATGTCATAGTTCTGCGCGGCATGGCGCGCCTCCTCGACGCCGCCGTCGCCAGCGAGCGTTGCACGCCAACCCGGCACATCTTTCAGTGCGGCGAGGGCCTCGCCCAACTGGGGCACGCCCTTCATGTCGGACAGCCGGCCCAGATAGAGGATGTGGACCGCGTCGCCACGGTCCGGCTGCAAACTCGGTTGCGGCGCGGCATTGGGGACGACGGTGATGCGGTCGGCGGCGGCCGGCGCGCGGTTCGCGACGAAACCGCGCCAGACCGAACCGAGGACGACGATCCCGGCTGCGTGGTTGAACATCGACAGGATGGCGCGCGACATGAGGGGGGCACTGTCGGCCCAGAACTCACGATAGTTGCCGCCATGCAGGTGCAGCACATAGGGCACGCGCAGCACTCGTGCGAAGGCGGCGATGATCAGCTTGCGATAGGTGCTGCCGTGGCTCGACAGGTTGATGTGCAGCAAATCGAGCCGACCGGTCAGCCGCAGCCAGACCATCAGCAACATGAAGCGGGCAAGATAGAAGGGCGACGTGATGATATGGCCGGGGCCGCGTGTCGCGGAAAACCGCACGGTCAGGCCCGGACGATCCTCGGTCTTCACCGCATTGCCGAGCGTCGCCATGATGCGGTCGATACCGCCCTGACCGTTGGCACCCGTCGGCATCGTGACAAGCACGTCGAGCTTGGTGTCGATGTCCACTTTGTCGATGTCCACTTTGTGGAGCATTCCCAGTCTCCGTGAGCATTCTCGATACTCCGGTGGAGACCCCGGACCAAGCAAAGCCGCGTCGCAAGGTTTACAGACTTGTCTGCGTGCCCGAACCGATTCACCTAAGCGCAGTATTTGGCTGGTTATGTTGGGTTTCGGCGGGCGATATGGCGCCGCTACCGTTCGAAAGTCGCAACCGCGTGCTGCTCCGCTCAACCCTCATTTATGCGCCGGCCATTTTCCTCACCCGGATCTCGGCGCTGCTGCTGCTGATCATCGCCACACGGCTGATCGATCAGGATGAATACGGGTTACTGACACTGGTCGTTTCAGTCGGTGAGATGACGGACGTGGCGGTCACCAACTGGCTGCGCATCGCGCTGGTTCGGCTAGGCGGCAAGGGCACCATCAGCCGAGGGAGCCTGGCGCTGGCGGCGCGGGTGCTGGTGATCACCACGGTTGTGGCCATCGCGCTCTCGGTGGCCGCTGCCGGGTTCATCGCGCCGGAGCGGGCATGGGAATTCAGCCTCGCGGTTTCCGGCTATCTCGTCGTCGGCGCGGTCGGGCGCTATGCGCTCAGCGTGCTGCAGATGCAGCAGCGGCATAGCGTCTATTCGATGATGGAATTCCTTCGCGCCTTCCTGCAGCTGGTGCTGCCGGTGACGGCGATGCTGGTGTTCAAGGACCAGTTTCTCACCGTGTCACTGGCGTCCAGCCTCGGGTGGCTGATCGCCGGGCTGGTGGCGCTGGCGCTGGCGCTGCCAAAGACGGTGCCCGGCCCGTCGCGCTTCAGCTACCGCGAGCTCTTCGCTCTGGGGATTCCGCTGATCGTCATCGCGGTCATGGGCTTCGGGCTCAACAGCGCCGAGCGTGTGCTGCTCAAGGTGTACTATGACGCCGGCGCCGTGGCGATCTTTGCCGCTGCATATGCGCTGGCGCGCCAGCCCATCGATCTCGTCTCCAACGCCATCAACATGGGTGGCTTCCCCGAGGTCGTGGCGCGCTTTGATGCCGATGGTCCCGAGGCGGCGGCCAGTTTTCTGTCACACACCATGGCGCTAATGCTGCGCCTGACGCTGCCGATCGCAGCGCTGCTGGTGGCGCTCAGTTCCGACATCGTCCAGCTCGTCCTGCCGCCCGAGTATCACGGCGCGGCGGCCCAACTGTTCCCGATCATCGCCTTCAGCGTGATCTGCGCCAACCTCACCGCCTTCGTCTACGAAGTGGTGATCCTGGCGCACAAGCGGCCGATCCTGATGGTCATGGTCAATGCGCCGGGTTCGGTGGTGACCATCGGCCTGTCGGTGCTGCTGATCCCGATGTTCTCGGTCGTTGGTGCGGCCTTCGCGCTTGCAGGCGGCATGCTCACCAGTCTCATCGCCTGCATCATCGTCAGCGAGCGGCTCACCCATATTCCCGTGCCGTGGCGCGATATCATGCTTTCGGCGGGCATCGCTGTGCTGAGCGGTGGCACGGCCTATATCGCCAGTACGTTGTTGGCCGATCTGTGGGTGATCTTCCGGCTGGGCTTTGCGGGCGCGGCAGGCGGCAGTGTGTTTCTGGCGCTGAACGCCATGCTGTTTCCGCGTGAAACGGCGGATTTCGCCCGCAGGCTGAGGCTGCGTTTCAGCCGGAGCTAGTGGTTCAGTGGGGCAGGGACCGTGTGGTCTTTGCCGCAGCTGCGGACTTTTTGTGCTTGCGCCACTCCCGCCACAAGAGCCCTGCATAGGCGGTGTTGGTTTCGTAGTAGCGGCGCCACAGCCGACCGGGCTCCTGCAGCACGCGATAGAGCCACTCGATCCCCAATTTCTGCCAGAGCGCCGGGGCGCGGCGCACCTTGCCGCCATAGACATCGAAACTGCCGCCTACACCCATGATGAAGCTGGCGCCCAGATCGTTGCGATGGCGCTTCAAGAAGCGCTCCTTGCGCGGGGTCGGCATGGCAACGAACAGGCAATCGGCGCCTGACGCGCGGATCGCCGCGACCACGTCGTCCTCGTCCTCGGGCTTGAAATAGCCATCCTGCATGCCAGCAATTTGCAGCGCCGGATATTCACTGGCGAGTCGTGCGCGCACCTTGTCGAGCACGTCCGGTTCGGCGCCCAGCAGATAGGGGCGGAAGCCCTCACGGGCGCAGATCTCGAACAGGCGCTGCATGATGTCCACGCCGGCGACGCGTTCGGGCACGTCAATACCGAACAGCCGCGCGCCGATCACCACGCCCGCACCGTCGATATTGATCAGGTCGGCACCGGCGACATCCTCCATCAGCTCGGCGCTTTTCTGCATGTTCACGAGCTTGGAGACGTTCACCACGGTGTGGTGCATCTGGCTCTTTGTGCGCATGGCCTCGGTTGCCAGCGACAGTGTTTCGTCCATCGTCAGCAGATGCACCGGCGCGCCGAGAAAGTGCGTGCGCCGTTTCCCGAGCAGGGGATGTGCAGACCAGTCAGCCATGGATCACGCGGCGTCCCGGTCGGAGGCGCGGCGCAGCGGATGACCGCGTTCGCGTTCCTCGCGGGCCTTGCGGCCCTCGATCCGCGCGTCGGGCCGTTTGGCCTTGGCCCAGGTCCACAGGCCGCGGGTGTCGACCAGTTTCTTGTCGCCTAGGGCCTCGGGATCGATCAGGGCAAACTGCCGGTGGTCGACCAGCAGCACGACGATATCGGCTTCGTCGATAGCCGTCAGGGCATCCCTGAGTTCCACGCCAAGATCGGTCAGTTCTGCCGGCAGCGCGCGGGTGTTCGGCTCGCAAGCAAGGATTCGGGCATCAGGCAGTTCGGTCAGAAGCTTCACCACCTCAACGGCGGGGCTTTCGCGTAGGTCGTCGATATTGGGTTTGAAGCTCAGTCCGAGGCAGGCGATCGTCTGCGTCTTGCCCGGCTCCAGCAGCGCCTCGATGTCCCGCACCACGGTGAAGGGGCGGTCCGAGTTGATGCGCCGCGACGAGCGCATCAGGCGGGTGTGTTCCGGCGCCGCGTCGATGATGAAATAGGGGTCGACCGCAATGCAGTGGCCGCCGACGCCGGGGCCCGGCTGCAGGATGTTGACCCGCGGGTGCTTGTTGGCGAGTTCGATCACCTCCCACACATTCAGCCCCAGATGCTGGCATACTGCCGCCAGTTCATTGGCGAAGGCGATGTTGACGTCGCGGAAGGCGTTTTCGGTCAGCTTCACGAGCTCGGCGCTTTCGGCGCTGGTCATGAACAGGTCGCCGCCGACGAAGCGCGAATAAAGTTCCACCGCGCGGTGCGAGGAGGCGACCGAAAGCCCGCCTACGGACCGGTCATTGTTGATCAACTCGGCCAGCACCTTGCCGGGCAAAACGCGCTCGGGGCTATAGGCCACCATGACCTCGGCATCCTCGCCGAAGGCGCTCGGAAACTTGAGGTCAGGCCGCAGGCCGGCGAGCTGCTTTTCGAGCTGGCGGGTTGTGCCGACCGGAGACGTCGATTCCAGCACAACCAGATCACCCTGCTTCAGCACGGGCGCGATCGAGCGGCCTGCCGCGAAAATGTAGCTGAGGTCGGGCTTGTGATCCTCGTCGATGGGCGTCGGCACGGCGATGATGAAAGCATCAGCCGGCTGCGGTTCAGTGAAGGCCTTCAGCTTGCCGTTGGCGACGACCTTCTGGATCAGCCCGTCGAGATCGGGTTCGACGATGTGGATCTCGCCGCGGCCGACTTTTTCGACCACCGTCGGATTGACGTCGATGCCGATCACATCGAGCCCGCGGCTGGCGAGAATGGCGCAGGTCGGCAGGCCGATATAGCCCATGCCGATCACGGATACGGTGTTGATCTCAGCCATGAAGCAGTCCCTCCAGGATACGGGCGCTCGCCCTGCCATCGCCATACGGATTGTGTCGCTCGGTCATGGCGCGATAGGCGGTCGCGTCGTCGAGCAGGCGCGTCGTGGTGTTCAGAATTTTCTCGATGTCGGTGCCGACGAGGATCGCTGTGCCGGCGGCGACGCCTTCGGGGCGTTCGGTGTTCTCGCGCATCACCAGCACCGGCTTGCCCAGCGACGGTGCCTCTTCCTGCACGCCGCCGGAATCGGTCAGCACCAGATAGCTGCGCTTGAGTAGGTACAGGAACGGCAGATAATCCTGCGGGTCGATCAGGTGGATGCCCGCGACGTCCCCCAGTTCGGCGTCGACCACACCCCGTACATTGGGATTGGGATGGACCGGATAGACGATCTGCACGTCGCCACGGGCGGCCAGTTGCTTGAGGGCCTCGCAGATCCGGCCGATGCCGCCGTCGAAATTTTCGCGGCGATGCCCGGTGACAAGGATCAGGCGCTTGTCGGCATCAAGGAATGGAAAACGGGCTGCCAGGTCGGCATCGCGCTGGCTGTCGGTCTCCAGCGTGCCCGAAAAATGTAGCAGCGTATCGATCACCGTGTTGCCGGTGACGAAAATCCTGTCCGGATCCTTGGCTTCGGCCACAAGGTTGTCGCGTGCCTCGTCGGTCGGGGCAAAGTGCCAATGGGCTATGTCGCCGACGATCTTGCGGTTCAGCTCTTCGGGGAAGGGCGAATTGATGTCGTGGCTGCGCAGTCCGGCCTCGATATGGGCGACGGGGATGCGTTTATAGAAGGCCGCAAGGGCCGCTGTCATCGCGGTCGTCGTATCGCCCTGAACCATCACGATGTCCGGCCTCGCGTCAGCCAGCACGTCTGCCATGCTGGTCAGAACGCGGCTGGTGACATCGAAGAGGGATTGGCCGGGCTGCATGATGTCGAGATCATAGTCGACGGGCAGGCCGGTCAGGGCGATGATGGCGTCGACCATCTCGCGGTGCTGGGCGGTGACGCAGATGCGCACGTCAAAGTCAGCATGGTCCAGCGCAGCCCGGGCCACGGGAAAGCACTTCAGCGCCTCGGGGCGTGTCCCGAAGACGATGAGCAACCGCTTGGTCGCCTGCGTTTCTGGTGATCCGTTTTCGTCCATAAAGACCTGAGGTGGTGATATGTTCGCGACCGGAAGAAACTATGCGTCGTTCCTTCTACGCTGTGTTGGTGCTGCCCAAAGCCAAGAGTTTACGTATGCTTAACGTCGGTAGCCGTTCTTACTCGGATGCCAGCTGCGGGATTGGTTCGTGTAGGTGCTTACCCGCCGAAGCTTTAAAATGGATTTGAGGTCTGCACGAAATTGAATAAAATTCTGCTTATCGTGCATCGGGATCGCGCCCGGGCCTGGGAGCGGGCATTGGTCAGCCGGCTCGAAGAACGCCGCTGGCATGTGGCGGTCGCGCATGGAGAGCCCGCGCAGGCGTCAGCATCGCTCGACGCCATACTGGCGCTCGAAGCGCGGCGTTTCGGCGACGGGCTGGCAACGCCTGGGGCAGCGCTCGATCCCGTTCCGGAAACAGGACCCGTGGATCTCGCCGTGGATCTGACCGGCTCCGCGTCAGCTGCAAACACACCTGTCCTTACGCTCAGTTTTTCGGGCCAGCCCAGCTACGCCGCGGGTGTGACCCGGATGCTGGCCACCCGGGACTTGCCCGAACTCATCGCCCGGCTCGATGGTGTTGCCGTCGCGCGGGCTCGGCCGATGATCTCGGACCGGCTGTGGCTCAGCCGGGCCAGCACAGAACTTCTGGCGGGCGCCATCAGCCTCGTCGAACATTGCGTTGCCCGTTTCACCCTCGGCCAGTTGACCCCACTTGACGATGCGCCTTCGACACCGAAGGCAGAGAACCGCGGATTCGTCCTCCCCTATCTTTCCAACCTGGTGCCTCAGGTGGCTGGTCGTCTGCGCTCCAAGCTCGCGGCGACCCGGCCGTTCTATTGGCAGACCGGCATCCGTCCACTGCCCGAGGCCGGTGACGTGGCGCACAGCGGCCGGATGGAGGGCGCCGCATTTGCAACCCTGCGTGACGACGGTTCGGTGTTTTACGCCGATCCTTTCCTCGTCGCGCACGGCGGGCGCCCCTATCTGTTCGTCGAGGCGTTTCCCTATGCGACCGGCCGTGGCGTCGTGGCTGTCGCCGAGCAAGGTAGCGAAGGTCAGTTTCAAACGCCCCGCGTGGTGCTCGAGGAGAGCTATCATCTGAGCTATCCGCAGGTGTTCGCGCATGATGGCGAGATGTTCATGCTGCCCGAGGGCGGCGCCGGGCGCGAACTGGTCCTCTATCGCGCGACGGCCTTTCCCGACGCCTGGGTGCGCGACACGGTCCTGCTCGACAATCACGAAATCGGCGACGCCACGCTGCTGGTTCGCGATGGGCGCTACTGGCTGTTTGCGACGGAGCGGTTCGGCGTCGGCAGTATCAGCGACACCATGGTGATCTATTCGTCCGACTCGCTGCGCGGGCCCTATCAACCGCATCCGCTGAACCCGATTGTCGTCGACAGAGCCGCGGCGCGACCGGGCGGCGCCTTCATCGCAATCGACGGCCGCACGTATCTGCCGGTGCAGGATGGCACTGAGTCCTATGGCGGCGGGCTAGGACTGGTCGAACTGGTTGAACTGGATGAAGCCCATGTGCGGTTCGGGCCGGTGCGACCCATTGAACCCGGATCGGCCTGCCCGCGGCCCATCCACACGCTCAATGCCGCAGCCGGGTTCGAAGCGGTCGACTGGTCAGCCTAGGCGCGCCGGTGCGGGCGGAGATCGCTGGTAGGCGATCAGCAGCACCACGACGATACAGAACATCGCGGTCTTCGATGACAGGGCATTGTTGGACAATACGGCAAGCATGAAGGTCAGTGTCGCCAGTTTTCCGGCGACCGGGGCGTTCCGCAGCAGCTGGTACATCATCCGGCCCACGACCCAGACGAAGAACAGCGCCAGTGGGATGCCGAACAGGAACACCACGACCACAACCGAGGATTCGATATAGGGCAGGTTGAGCTTGGTGTTGACGATCTCCAGCACCGCCGACAGGTCCTTGCCCATCAGCAGTTCGCGCGGCGTTGCATAGCCGAAGACTTCATAGACAGTGATGCGCGCCATGAAGTTCTCGTCGAACAGCGTATCGCCGAAACGGCTCAGCAGCCCGGCGGCGAACATCAGGCTGATCAAGGCCGCCCCGGCCACCAGCGTCATCACCAGCACGATCGTCTTGGCCTGGCGCTCATGCCGCGCACTCAACTGGGTCCACGGCACGAAGAGCAGCAGCAGGACGATCTGCATACCGGCAATCAGCAGCGCCAGTCGCGCACCCGATGCGGCGCAGCCGATGAACAGCACGAACGCCGCCATAAGCCGCAGCCACAATGGCCAGCGCGCCAGCGTGGCAAAGCCGATGCCGGTGGCGCACATGGCGCCGAAAGCCAGCGGGTGCTCGGTCAGCCCGGTGGGGCGAAAAACATCTTCGGTCAGCGGGTAGGGCAGCACGCGGGTTTGAGTAACAGCCTCGAAAATGCCGATCAGCGCGCTGACCAGCAGCATGATCAGCGTCACGTCCCCCAGTGCCCGGCGCGCCTCGGCGTTCTGCGACAGCATGATCAGCCCTGCGGCGCCGGCCACGAGATAGGTGTCGAGCACGAAGCCCGAGGATCCTGCCCGACCGGTTACCACCATGAAGCCGATCAAGCCGATCAGCAGCGCGCTGTAGCGCACGAAGGTGCGGAACAGGGTGATCTCATGTCCGCGCAGTACAATGGGCCGGCTGAAGAGGGCGAACGGCAGCAGGGCAAACAGGGCGTAGCTGCCGAAGTGGACCTTTTCCCAGGTCGCGCCTTCGAGGGTCGAATATTCGACCATCGAGTTCATGATCTCGGGCGTGATGCTGAAGCGCATCAACAGAGCGACGGCCGTGAGCAGGAAGAAGACGAGCGACAGCGCGTTCTGGCGCCGGGCGTCGTCGCCTCCCACAAGCTGCGGTTCCGCCGCCGAATAGCTCACCAGTTTACCCTTTCTTCGCAGGGCTTGCATACGGTTTACCAAGTTACGCCATTCCGGCTCGGGCCGGTATGCGCTGGTGTATAAGCACTAAAACTAGTTCAGTTCTGAGAATGAGGCGTTAACGTCATGTCCGACATTACGGATCGGCCGCAGGCCGCACGGACCGCCTCTGGCGCGCGTGCCTTCGCCCGGCTCGACGTCGGGCAGAGCCGGGCACGGGCCACGACGCCATCGCAGCGCCCTGCGCCGTCTGCCGGCAGCTATGAGGCACCGCGGGCCGAGGCGACGCCAGTGGAAACGGTCACCCTCGCCAAGGTCGGCGATTTCCTCGAGCTAGATTTTCGGCGCCTGTTCGCCTGGCTGCGCGCGGGCATCCCGCTGATCGTCATTTTTGCCATCCTCGGCGTGGTCGCGGGTGGCGCCTTTGCCGTGCTGGCGACGCCGAAATACACGGTTTCGACCGATATCCTGATCGATCCGACCAATCTTCAGGTCGTCAGCGACGATATCTTCTCGCCGCCGGGGCAGGTGGACGGCCAGATGATGAATGCGGGCAGCATGCTGCGTGTTCTGACCTCGGGCAACGTGCTGATGCGCGTCGTGGACCAGCTCGATCTCGTCAACGACCCGGAATTCGTCGAGCCGCCAAAGCCGTCGCTGTTCGACGGGCTGTTCGGCAGCAAGGACGATGGCCCGGACGTCGACCCGCGCCTCACTGCGCTGGACCATCTGAGCAAGAACGTCGGCACCGTGGCCGATGAGACCAGCTATGTGGCCACTCTGCGCGTGACCAGTGAATCCGTGGCAAAGTCGATCGCACTGGCGGATGCGATCTTCAAGTCCTTCCAGCTCGAGCTCGCCAATGCCGAGACCGACAGCGCAGCCCGCACTGCGGCGGCGCTCAATGGGCGCCTCGCCGAGCTCAAGGCCGATGTTAAAACGGCTGAGGAAGCGGTCGAGACCTTCAAGCGCGAGAAAGGCCTGTCCTCCAGCGCGGGCGAGTTGATGTCGTCGCAGACAATGACCCAGCTCAACCAGCAGATGGTCGAGGCCGAAGCCAATGTGATCGCTGCGCAATCGGCTTATGACGAACTGGTAGCTGCGGGTGCGAATGCCAGCTCGGCCGGCACCCAGGCCTCGACGACGCTTGCCACCCTGCGCGCCAGCGCCGGCGCGTTGCAGCAGCAGCTCGACGCGCAGTCGCGCATTTATGGCCCACGTCACCCGACCATCGTGCGGCTCAACACCGAGCTCGGTGCCGTCAACGCCCAGATCCGCACGGAAATGGGCCGGATCGTGGCGGCTGCGAAAACCTCGCTCGACGAGGCCAAGGCGTCGCTGGTGGCGCTCACCAACCGCGCTGCGACGATGGAAGCCGATGTGTTCACCGACAATGATGCGCTGGTGACGCTGCGCGAACTCGAGCGCGACGCGACATCGAAGAGCACGATCTACGAAGCCTTCCTGACGCGGGCCCGCGAAGTGACCCAGCGCGAGCGGATCGACACCACCAATGTGCGGGTTATTTCCAGCGCCGTACCGCCCAAGGCCCGGTCCTATCCGCCGCGTACGGTCATTCTGCTTGGGCTTGGTGGCGCAGCCGGGATGATGCTCGGCGTGGGTCTCGCTGTCCTGCTCGGCATCTTCGGCGATATGCGCCGGGCCAAGCCGCGTCGTCCCGCGCGAACTGCCGCAGCCTGAGGCCGCACTTGGCTTCTCGCGAAACGATTGTCTTCCATGTCCCGACCCTGAGAGGCGGCGGGGCGGAGCGCGTCTGGGTGCTGATGGCCAACGAGCTGGCCGCGCGCGGGCACGATGTGACGCTCTTCACCTGGAACGGCGAAGGGCCCAACGCAGCCCTGCGGTCTGACGGGGTGCGGCTCGTCGATCTCGGACTTGAGGTGAAGGGCGATGGTTTCGGCAAGACCGGCACGCTGCGGGGCCTTCTGAGTTCCATTGCCTTCATCATCGAGCACCGGCCTGCAGCGCTCTACAGCGCGCCGGAATTCGCGAACCTGATGATGGCATTGGCGCTGATCGCCAGTTTCAGCCGGGCGAAGTTCTTCCCGAGCTTTCATGCCGCGGCCTCGATCCCGACTGAGCGGATCGGCTCGCAGATCGCATCGTTTCTGGCGCGGCTTGTGACGTTGCGCGCAACCCGGGCCATTGCCGTCTCGGCCGGTGTGGGGCGCGATCTCGAGGCGCGCGGTATTCCAAGCCGCAAGGTTGCCGTCATCCACAATCCTTTGCCGCCTGCGCGCAGCGGTGAGACGACGCCCTACCCGTGGCAGGATGCGCTTGCCGAAATGGGGTCAGGGCCGGTGGTTGCAACGGCCGGCCGGCTGGTCGGCGTCAAGGATCAGGCGACCTTGCTGCGCGGGTTCGCAACGCTGAGGGCCGAACGACCGGCACGGCTGGTGATCTTCGGGGCAGGGCCGCTGGAGGCGTCGCTGAAGCAGCAGGCCAATGATCTCGGCATCGCGACCAGCGTGCTGTTTGCCGGCTATGTGAACGATCCCGAGGCGATCTATGCCGCGGCGGATCTCTTTGTTCTGACCTCTACCTCCGAGGGCTTCGGCAATGTGCTGGTCGAAGCCATGGCAGCGGGTGTTCCCGTGGTCTCGACCGACTGCGAGCATGGCCCGCGCGAAATCCTGGCAGATGGCCGCTATGGTGGTCTGGTGCCAGTGGGGGATGCCGAGGCACTGGCCGTCGCAATGGCAAAAATGCTCGACGCGCCGACGGGGGTGGACCTGTTGCAGCAGCGTGCCGCCGATTTCACACCGCAGCGGATCGGGGATCGCTACGAGGCCCTGCTCGATGCCTGATGGAGACTAACCTGCGGTCCGGCGAAACAGCTCAATGACATTGTCGCGCTGGCCGTCCGGGTGTCGCTCATCGGCGTCAAAGCGATGCTCCGTGCCGTCCTGCGTCCCGCCGCCTGCAAGGCCCGTGGGATGAAGCGTACGCACGCAGGTCAGCATCTGGTCCGGTGTCACCGGCTTTTGCAGCACCACATCAATTCCTGCGGCGCGCAGTGGCGCATGGAAGGCCGGTGCCGCCCGGGTGACGGCGATCTGCCGTAAAGAGGTTCTGGCCACCGTGCGCAGGCTGTGAGACAGCTCGCGGACATCGAGCCGCGGCAGATCGCAATCGATCACCGCGATCGCGGTGCCGTGCGATGCGATGAAGCGCGTCATCGCCATGACCGTAGCGAAAACCTCGACGCGAAATCCGCCTTCTTCACGAAGCGTGCGGCCCAGAATGGCGGCAAAGGCCGCGTTGGCGGCCAGCAGGGCGACGATGGGCTTGGCAGTCGGCATGACGGTCGGTCCGGACGAGGCAGAGTGTCCTTCTATCACGCCCGATTCCGATAGCTCCGGTGAACGTCCGACAGCGTTAATCTATTCAAATTGCATCATTAACCCCGACTTAACCCAATGCTTGGGATGTGAGAGGAGCACGTGTTAGTTCGGAGTTCGGACGTAACGTCCCACAAAAGCGGCAAGACAAATGGCTCAGGAAAACATCGGACAGCGGGTACAGGTTGAGCGACGCAGCGCGCGTCGGGTCAACTCGAACCTGCAGACGCTCAGCACCATGCTGGGTGTCGGCGAAGGTCTGCTGGCCGGCCTGACCATGCTGCTGCCCGCACTCGCCTACCACGTTGTCCTGCTCGATGTGCCGCTGTCGCAGGTCAACCTGGTGCTCTATGGCAGCTACGCCCTGGTGACGAGCCTCCTTTATGGCAGCTTTTCCGGCATCAGCGCCAAGCGCTATCTGGGCCAGGCCAAGGCCGACAAGGTCGACGTGCCGTTTTCCGAAAGTCTGCTGAGCTGGACCGGTGCCTTCTCGATTGCGCTGTTCGCCGCCTTCCTGCTGGGCATTTCCGGCGACCTGTCGCGTGTGTCGATGCTCACCGCCTTCGTCATCGGCGTGCCGGTGCTGCTCATGGGCCGGGGCTTTGCCTACTCGGCGCTGGGCCTGCGCATCCGCACGGGTCGCCTCCAGTATCAGCGGGTCGCCGTCATCGGCAGCAAGGATGATGTGCAGCGGTTCCTGCGGGCCGGGTCGCTGTGGCGCGCCGGCTATCAGCTGGCCGGCACACTCAATGTCGATCATGCCCGGAACTCCGCCGACGAAATCCTCGAATTCGCCGCCCGCAATGTCGCGCAGGGCGCGCAGTACGTGGTGCTGGTCGGTGACATGGGCGATGTCGACGGTCTGAATGCCATCGCCAACAAGCTGAAGCGCTTTTCGGTTAATGCCGTCTGCGTGCCGGCGACGGACAATGACACCTTCAAGTTCCTCGATGTCGTGCCGCTTGGCCCCAACAATGCCGTGCGCTTCCTGCGCAAGCCGATGAGCGACGGTGCGGTAGCGCTGAAGCGCAGCTTCGACCTGGTCCTGGCCGGGCTTGGCGTGCTGGTCCTGTCGCCGCTGTTCGCCGTCATCGCGATCCTGATCAAGCTCGAGGGTCCCGGCGCCGTGTTCTACCGCCAGGAGCGCCGTGGCTTTAACGGCGAGACTTTCCGTATCTGGAAGTTCCGTTCGATGCGCGTCACCGAGAGCGGCCACAAGATGACCCAGGCGCAGGTGGGCGATCCGCGCATCACCCGCATCGGCGCCTTCATCCGCCGCACCTCGATCGACGAACTGCCGCAGCTGTTCAACGTGCTGAGCGGCGAGATGAGCCTCGTCGGCCCGCGCCCGCATGCGCTGGTGCATGACGACGAACTCGGCACCCAGGTCGCCACTTATGCGCACCGCCAGCGCATCAAGCCGGGAATCACCGGCTGGGCACAGGTTAACGGCTACCGCGGCGAGACCTCGACGATCGAGCAGATCAACGGGCGCACCTCCCATGACCTGTTCTATGTCGACAACTGGTCGATCTTCTTTGACTTCTGGATCATCGTGCTGACGGTCTTCTCGCCCAAGACCCGCCAGAACGCCGTCTGAGCGACAGCCATCCGAGGGGCTCGCCTCCTTTCCGTCAGGCGGGAAGTCAGAAAGTTTTTTGCATGCCTGCCTTGCGGATAACGCAAAACAGGGTCAAAAAAGCGCTCTCCCACTGATATCAGGCCGAGTCCGATCGCCGTAGTGCGGTCGCCGGCCTTCATACACGTTTGGAATTGGAAATTGGCTGGTTCTTCTGGTCAGCGCGGTGCTGCGCCGCGCGACAACGCATTTGCTCATGTGGCGGCGGCGGAGAGCGGCAAGGGTCTGCCCACGCTGTGGCGCATTCTGGTGCTGGCGCTACGGCATCCGTGGCAGGTAGCGCTCACGCTGGCCGCAACCTTTATTGCCACTTCGATGACTCTGTCGATTCCCCGCCTGCTCGGCCGGGCGGTGGACGAAGCCGCGGGTATCCTCGATGGTGCGGCCGACGCGCAGAGCGCGCTGATGGTGACTGCGCTCCTGCTGCTCGGTGCCTCGATCGGGCGCGGCGTCTTCACCATGGTGCAGAACTACTGGGGTGAGGCCGTCGGCCATCGCACTGCCTATGCGCTGCGGTTGGCGATTTACGAGAAGATCCAGCGGCTCAGCTTTTCCTACCACGACAAGGTTCACACCGGCGATCTGATCACTGTGGGCATGCTCGATCTCGAAGGCGTGCGCATGTTCTTTGCGACGGCCGTGGTGCGGGTGTTTCTTCTGGGCATCCTCATCGGCGTCGGCGCCTACATGCTGCTCAGCACCGATCTGGGACTGGGCCTTCTGGCGCTGTGCTTCGTGCCCTTCGTCGCCTGGCGATCGTCGGTGACGCAGCTGCGCCTCCGCGCCACCTGGCTCAAGCTGCAGGAAATGCTGCAGGGCGTATCGCGCGTGATGGAGGAGAACCTCGGCGGCATCCGCGTGGTGCGGGCCTTCGCCGGGCACGACTACGAGATGAAGAAGTTCGACGAGGCCTCCGCAGCCGCGCTGAAGCTGCAGCACCAGCGCATCTCTATCCGCGTCGGCAACACGTCGATCATGAACTTCTCATTCTTCCTGGCCATGGGCCTCGTGCTGCTATTCGGCGGCGAAAAAGTGATGGCCGGCGAGATGACCGTCGGCACGCTGGCGAGCTTTCTGACCTTCATGACCATCCTGCAGATGCCGGTGCGGCAGCTCGGACTGATGGTCAATGCCTTCGCCCGTGCCTCGACCTGCGGCAACCGGCTGTTCGACTTGCTCGATCTGGAGATCGAGATCCGCGATAAGCCGGGCGCCAAGGACCTCGAGGTCACCGATGGCGTGCTGAGTTTCGAAAATGTCGACTTCGCCTATCCCAGCGCCCCGGGCCGCCCGGTGCTGCGTCAGGTCAGTTTCGAGGCGAAGCGCGGCGAGACGGTCGGCATCGTCGGCCCGCCGGGCAGCGGCAAGTCGACCATCGCCCATCTCATTCCGCGCTTTTATGACGTTACCGCCGGCAGCGTGAAGATCGATGGCCAGGACATCCGGGACGTCACGGTCGGTTCGCTGCGCCGCGCGACGGCCGTGGTGCAGCAGGACTCGTTCCTGTTCACCACCAATATCGAGAACAACATCGCCTATGGCGATCCGTGGGCCAAGGAGCCGCGCATCGCCAAGTCGGCCGAGTTCGCGCAGCTGCACAACTATATCATCGGTCTGCCGACCGGCTATGACACCGTCGTCGGCGAGCGCGGCGTGTCGCTGTCGGGCGGTCAGCGCCAGCGGCTCAACATCGCTCGTTCGCTCATGCTGCGGCCGGCCATCATGGTGTTCGACGATTCCACCGCAGCGGTCGATGCCGGCACCGAGCAGCGTATCCGCACCGCGATGAAGCGCTTCTCGAAGGATCGCATCACCATCGTCATCTCGCATCGGCTGAGTTCGCTGATGCATGCAGACCAGATCCTGTTCGTCGAGGACGGCACCGTCGTCGAGCGCGGGACACACGAAGAACTGCTGGCACTCGGCGGTCGCTACAGGGCGCTTTACGACCTGCAGGTGAAACCCGGTGACGAGCAGCTGGAGATCGCCCAATGACCCCCGCCACCCTTCTCAATACCGAGGACGACGAGAGCGAAGATCGCGGCCGTCGTCCGCCGCGCGCCGAGGTTGGCTCCAGCCTCGATAAGGAAGAAGAGATTTTCGGCAAGGCCTACGACCCCAAGGTTGTAAGCCGCATCTGGGAATTCGTCGGCCCCTACCGCAGCCAGATCTATCTGTCGGTCGCCGCCGTCCTCATCTTCACGCTGACCCAGCTGGCGATCCCGCTGCTGATCCGCTTTGCCATCGACCACGGCATGACCGTCGATGCCGAAAACAGCGGCCGGGTGGTGCTCTACTGGGTGCTGGTCGGCTTCTTTGCGACCGTGGTGATCAACTACGCCGCCAGCTGGGTGCAGGAAACCGTGGTCGGCAAGGCGGCCGAGCATGTGCTGTTCGATCTGCGCCGGGCGATGTTCACCCGGCTGCAGAAGGTGTCGCTCAGCTTCATGGACAAGACCGAAGTCGGCCGGATGATGAGCCGGCTGATGGGCGACGTGAACTCCATGCAGGAGTTTCTCGAGACCTCGGTGCTGTCGGTCGGCGACATCGTGCTGCTGTTCGGCATTATCGGCGTGATGCTGTGGATGGATGTTCGGCTGGGCCTGCTCACCATGGCGACCATGCCGATCCTGTTCGTCGTGCGGCTGTTCTGGCTGCCGCCTGCCAAGAAAAGCTTCATGGACGCGCACCACACCAACTCGTCCGCCAATGGCGCGCTGGCCGAGGGCATCAGCGGCGTGCGTACGGTGCAGAGCCTCGACCGGCAGAAGGTCAACTTCGACCTCTATGAGGAAAAGGCCCACGCCAACCTGCTGACCCATCTGCGGGCAGCCAAGTTCGCCCAGGTCATGGTGCCGATCGTCGACACGCTCACCGGCATCTCCATGGCCACGGTCGTCGTCTTCGGCGGCCAGATGGTGCTGGGCGGCGAACTCGACGTCGGTGTAATGGTGGCGTTCCTGTTCTACATCCAGCGCTTCTTCGACCCGATCCGCTCGCTCACCATGCAGTATTCGGTGTTCCAGCGCGCCATGAGCTCGGGGCAGCGCATCATCGAGGTGCTCGATGTGCCGGTCGACATCACCGACAAGCCTGACGCGGTGGAGCTGACCAGCGACATGGACGGCTCGGTCGAGTTCAAGAACGTGACCTTCGGCTACCGCAAGGGCCAGCCGGTGCTGCGCAATGTCAGCTTCCGGGTCAATCCGGGCGAGACCGTCGCGATCGTCGGCCCGACAGGCTCCGGCAAGTCGAGCTGCATGTCGCTTGTCCATCGCTTCTACGAGGTCTGGGACGGCTCGGTGACGGTTGGCGGGCATGACGTGCGCGATGTCACTCAGGATTCGCTCGGCCACGAGGTTGCGATGGTGCTGCAGGAGCCGTTCCTGTTCACCGGCACTGTGTTCGAGAACATCCGCTACCGCATGACCGACGCGACGAGGCAGGACGTGATCCGGGCCGCCGAGGCCGTGGGTGCGCATGAGTTCATCATGTCGCTGGCCGATGGCTATGACACCGTGGTCGAAGAGCGCGGCGGCAACCTGTCGCTCGGTCAGCGCCAGTTGATCAGCTTCGCGCGGGCGCTGGTCGCGGACGCAAAGATCCTCGTGCTCGACGAGGCGACGGCCAATATCGACAGCTATACCGAGATGCTGATCCAGAAGGCGCTGAAGCGGCTGCTGGAAGGACGTACGGGCCTCGTCATCGCGCATCGGCTCGCGACCATCCGCGGCGCCGACCGGATCATCGTGCTGCAGAATGGCGAGTTGCTCGAAAGCGGCAACCATGACGAACTGATCGCCAAGCAGGGGCTCTATTCGCGCCTCTACACGATGAACTACTCCAGCTTTGACGATCTGCCGGGGCAGGGCGAAGTCGCTGCCGAAGTCGGCAAGGCGACCTGAAGCCACGCGCGATCGACCTCATGCCACGGGGCGGGGGCGAGCCATCAGGCCGCACCCGCCCCGTGCCGTTTTCGCTGGCAATTCATCGCGTTCGGGACGATAGGTTGCCGCCATTCGCCGTAGATTTCGCTCTTATGGCCGATGAGGCTTGAGCATCACATTTTCCACACACAAATCAGACCTGTTGGCAAAATTCGGTCCAGGAGATGTTTATGCAGCAGCTCGATGAGCTCCGCGGCCGCATGCGCGCGGCCCTACTTGCCGATGAGAACGATACGGTGGCGCGGCTGATTGCCGATGCCGACCTCGACGACACGGCACGTGATGCCATCGGCACCGAGGCCACAAAGCTCGTTGAAACCGTTCGCAATGCCTCCTCCGCTGGCATGCTTGAGTCCTTTCTCGCGGAATACTCGCTGTCGACCCAGGAGGGCATCGCGCTGATGTGCCTCGCCGAGGCGCTGTTGCGCGTGCCCGACAACGCCACCATCGACGAGCTGATCGAAGACAAGATCGCCACCAGCCGCTGGCACGAGCATCTCGACCGCGCCAACAGTCCGCTGGTCAATGTCTCCACCTTGGCGCTCACCCTTTCCGGTGAAGTGCTGCGCGATTCCGGCGCCGGCATCGCCGGGTTGATCCGTGGCTTCGTCCAGCGCATCGGCGAGCCGGTGATCCGCTCGTCGGTCATCCAGGCGATGAAGATCCTCGGAGGCCAGTTCGTCCTCGGGCGCGATATCGACGAGGCGACCGATCTGGCGCGCAAGGCGGAGCGCAAGGGCTACACCTACTCCTACGACATGCTGGGCGAAGCGGCCCGCACCGCCGAGGACGCCAGACGCTATCGCGCGGCCTATGCCGAGGCGCTGGCCGTGCTCGCTGCCCGCTCCACCGATGGTTCGGTGCGCGACAACCCGGGCGTCTCGGTCAAACTGTCGGCGCTGCATCCGCGCTATGAGTTCACCCAGCGCGAGCGGGTGATGGACGAACTGGTCGAGCGCGTTCTGGCGCTGGCGCTCATGGCGCGCGGCGCCAACATCGGTCTCAATATCGATGCCGAGGAGGCCGACCGGCTCGATCTGTCGCTCGACGTGATCGCCGCGGTTCTGTCCGATGATCGTCTTGCCGGATGGGATGGGTTCGGCGTCGTGGTGCAGGCCTATGGCCAGCGCGCCAGCCATGTCATCGACTGGCTGCACACGCTTGCAGAAAAGTATGATCGCCGGGTGATGGTACGCCTGGTGAAGGGCGCCTATTGGGACAATGAGATCAAGCGCGCCCAGGTGATGGGGCTCGATGGCTTCCCCGTCTTCACCACCAAAGCCGCCACCGATGTCAGCTATATCGCCAACGCCCGCCGCCTTTTCGAGCGTCGCGACCGCCTCTATCCGCAATTCGCCACGCACAACGCGCATACCGTCGCTGCCGTCATGCATCTCGCCAAGGCGATGGAAGTGCCTGACGACGCCTGGGAGTTCCAGCGCCTGCATGGCATGGGCGAGCGGCTACACGAAGTGCTGTCCAAGACCCACAAGACGCGCACGCGGATCTATGCGCCGGTCGGCCGTCATGCCGATTTGCTGGCCTATCTCGTCCGCCGCCTGCTCGAGAACGGGGCCAATGGCAGCTTCGTCAACATGATCGCCGATCGTGACGTGCCGGCGGCCGATGTCGTCGCCGATCCCTTTGTCGAGGTCGCCAAGGCCCAATCGCGGGTGAAGCCGCCAGCCGAACTGTTCGCGCCGGCAAGGCGCAATTCGCAGGGCCATGATCTGACCGATCCGATCGCCGTCACCGAGCTGCTGGCCGCGCGCGATGCCTTTGCTGACAGGCAATTCACCGTGCCACCACTGCCGGCCGATCAGCATGCCGATGCGGAGATGCTGACCCGGTTCGAGATCGCCAACCCGGCCACCGGTACGCCCGTCGGCGAAGCCATCGGGGCAGGGCCCCAGGCGGTCGAACTGGCCATTGCCAGCGCCAAGGATGCGGCGCCCGAATGGGCCGCGCGCCCGGTCAGCGAACGCGCCATCATGCTGCGCCATGCGGCAGATCTGTTCGAGCGCAACACGCCGCTGTTTCTGGCGCTGTGCGCCCGCGAGGCCGGCAAGACCATCGCGGACGCCGTGGGCGAAATCCGCGAGGCGGTCGACTTTCTGCGTTACTATGCGGACGAAGCGGAATCGATCAGCGACACGCGCGCGCCGCTCGGTGTCGTCACCTGCATCTCGCCTTGGAACTTCCCGCTCGCGATTTTCACTGGCCAGATCGCTGCAGCGCTGGTCACCGGCAACGCCGTGCTGGCAAAGCCCGCCGAAGCGACGCCGCTGATCGCGGCAGAAGCGGTACGGCTGATGCATCAGGCCGGAGTGCCAGAAGAGGTGCTGCAATTGCTGCCGGGTGCCGGCGCTGTGGTCGGCACCGCGCTGGTCTCCGATCCGCGGATCGATGGCGTCGTGTTCACCGGCTCGCATCCGACTGCGCAGCGTATCGACCAGGCCATGTCCGACCATCTGGCGCCCGGCGCACCACTGATCGCCGAGACCGGCGGGCTCAATGCGATGATCGTCGATTCAACCGCACTGCCCGAGCAGGCGGTGCGCGACATCCTGGCTTCGGCGTTCCAGTCGGCGGGGCAGCGCTGCTCGGCCCTGCGCATCCTTTATGTGCAGGAAGACGCCGCCGATCGCGTGCTGGAAATGCTCTATGGCGCGATGGACGAGTTGCAGCTCGGCGACCCCTGGGCGCTCGAAACCGATATCGGCCCGGTGATCGACGCCAAGGCGCAGCAGCGCTTCGAGGATTATATCGCTGGCTTCGCTGAACGCGGCGCCCTGCTGCATCGCGTTTCGGCGCCGGAGAGCGGGCATTTCGTTGCCCCCGTGGCGCTGAAGGTCGATGGCATTGGCGATCTCGAAGAAGAGACCTTCGGGCCGGTGCTGCATGTCGCGACCTTCAAGGCCGAGGCGTTCGACGCGGTGATCGATGCGATCAATGCGTCGCACTATGGCCTGACGTTCGGGCTGCATACCCGCATCGACGGGCGGGTCGACGAGGTGGCGGAAACCGTTCGGGCCGGCAATATCTACGTCAACCGCAACCAGATCGGCGCCGTCGTCGGATCACAGCCGTTTGGCGGCGAGGGGATGAGCGGTACCGGGCCCAAGGCCGGCGGGCCAAACTACCTGCGCCGCATGTGGCGCGCGCCGACGCGCTACGCGCCGTCTTCGACGCCCAATCCGCTGTCGGGCCTCTCCATCGGGTTCGCCATCGCGGCGGTGGATCAGGTGCGCATCGCGCTCGACAAACTGCAGATCACGCCGAAGGCCCGGCAGATGCCGGGGCCGACGGGCGAGAGCAACACGCTCTACACCTGGCCGCGCGGTATCGTCTTATGTCTCGGGCCGGACACCGAAGCCGCCGAGATGCAGGCCACGCTGGCGCTACAGCAGGGCAATGGCGTCCTGGTCGTGTGCAAGGGCGCTCAGGATGTGGCGGATCGACTGGGCAAGAACGGCGAGCCGATCGGCGGCATGGACAAGAAGCTATCCCCCGCCGCCATCGAAGCCGGACTCGGCGTCGACGCTATCATGCATTTCGGCGAGGACGATCAGCTCAAGCCCTGGCGGCAGGCCCTCAGCCGCCGCGACGGCGCTATCATTCCGCTGATCACGCGGCCCGAGGACGCAGAACTGCTGATCCTCGAGCGGCATGTGTGCATCGACACCACCGCCAGTGGCGGCAATGCGGAATTGCTGGCGGGGCAGGACTAGCCGCTAGAGCGTGCGCCCGTCCGCTGCGAAGACATGGCAGCGGGCGGGGTCCACATAGGTCGCCAGCTTGCCGCCCGGAGCGACCTGCACCTGCCCGTCGACGACGATGGTCAGGCTCTGTCCGTCCGCGGTGCGGGCATAGACCATGGTCTGGCCGCCAAGGTGCTCCACCAGGTCGACAGTCACATCGGCCAGCGGCACGCCCGAACCTTCAGTGATGCCGATATGCTCTGGCCGCACGCCAAAGGTTACATCGCCAGTGGCATCGAGCTTGCGGTTGACCACCACGCTGCTGCCGCCGGTGATCAGCTTGGTGCCGGCTGCGTCGCTGCCATCAATCTTGGCTTCGAGGAAGTTCATCTTCGGCGAGCCGATAAAGCCGGCGACAAAGCGGTTGCGTGGGTTGTTGTAGAGGTCCAGCGGGGCGCCGACCTGCTCGATGATCCCGGCCTGCAGCACGACGATCTTGTCGGCCATGGTCATGGCCTCCACCTGATCATGGGTCACATAGATCATGGTGTTGCCGAGGTCGTTGTGCAGCTTGGCGATCTCGACGCGCATCTGCACACGCAATTCGGCGTCGAGATTGCTCAGCGGTTCGTCGAACAGAAAGATATTGGGCTCGCGCACGATGGCACGGCCGATGGCCACGCGCTGACGCTGCCCGCCCGACAGTTGCTTGGGCTTGCGCTTCAGCAGCGGCTCGATCTGCAGAATGGCTGCCGCCTGGTTCACCCGCTGGGTGATTTCAGTCTTGGGCAGCTTTGCCGTTTCGAGGCCGAAGGCCAGGTTCTGGTAGACGCTCATATGCGGGTAGAGCGCATAGGACTGGAACACCATGGCGATGCCGCGCTTGGCAGCCGGCACTTCGTTCATGCGCTGGCCGTCGATCATCATGTCGCCGCCGCTGATCGGCTCCAGCCCGGCGATCATGCGCAGCAGGGTGGACTTGCCGCAGCCCGAAGGGCCGACAAAGACAGCGAATTCGCCCGGATCGATGGTCAGGTCGACGCCGTGGATCACCTCCACGTCACCGTAGCGTTTTACGACCTTGCGCAGTTCGACGCTTGTTGCCATCAGCTGTTTCCTCCGGTCCGTGTTGCCCGAAACCCGTCCTCTGCGGGGCCCGGGATGAGGGTCTGCGCAGACCCTCCGACATCCTCATGCAAGTCCTGACGGACCATGAGGCTGCTGTATGTCCCCATCATCGAAACGCCTCGGGCAGCCAGCTTTGATATTTCGGATGCGCCGCGCCCACGGGGAACTGAACCTCTTCATGGGTCTCGTTCGAGTGATAGATTGCGGTGACGATTTCGAGCGCCAGGCGGGAATCCGCGCTGGTCACCGGCAGCTTGCCGCCGGTCTCCAGTGCATCCCAGAAGCGGTACATCTGGGTGCCGAAGCGCGCCGGCACGTCCTGCCAGTCAGCGAGCAGCGCGTCGATTTCTGCCTTGGCCTTGTCATTGCGCGGCAGGATCTTCCACAGCGCCGCGCCGGGATTGTAGGGCGCGTGGTCGCTTTCGATGGTGACGTTCTCGAAGGCCAGCCGGATGCGGCTGATCTCGTCGGCGGAGCCCAGCGTGGCTGTGAAGCTTGCCAGCGCACCGGATTCCATTTCCAGAGAGGCGGAAACGCAATCCTCGACTTCGATCGGGTTCACTCGGGTCGCCGTGCGCCCGAACAGCGATTTCGGCCGGCCCATCAGATAAGTGAAGATGTCGTGCGGGTGGATGGCATGGCCCATCAGCACACCGCCGAGTTCGGTCTTCCACTTGCCGCGCCACGGCACCGAGTAGTAGTCGGCGCCACGCTTCCACAGCGTCTCGACCGTGCCGACATAGGGCTTTCCGGCAATGCCGGCGTCGATGATCGCCTTGGCCTGCTGGATGCCGTTGCCGAAGCGATACTGGAACACCGGCATCAGGCGGCCGCTGCTGGCCTTTTCCGCCTCGATCACTTCGTCGATGTCGGCCAGCGAGCCCACCAGGGGCTTTTCGCACACGACGTGCTTGCCGGCCTTCAGCGCCGCGAGGATCATCGGCAGATGCACCATCGGTGGCGTGCAGATATCGATGATGTCGATGTCATCCATGGTCAGCAGGTCATCGAAATTCTCGATGCTGCGTTCGATGTCGAATTCGTCGACTAGCTTGCTGCGGCGTTCTTCGTCGAGGTCGCAGATCGCCAGGACCTTGAAGCGGTCGGCGTTGGGCACATAGCCCTCGCTGATATGGCTGCGTCCGATACCGCCACCGACGACAGCAACGTTGTAGATCTTGCTCATTGCTGCCACTCCGTGCCGGTTTCAGCCAGTTTTTGGGCGCTCAGCGCCAGTTCCATTGCCTTGAAGCAGCGCGCCTGCGGCATCGCCGTCTCGGTGCGGTTCAGCACATCGGAGATCAGTGCGGGGCCATAGGGCAGCTCGACATTCGTGCAGTCGATGTGCTGGGCGCCGTATTTGTCGACGAGGAACAGGTGGTCCTTGCCGGGGCGACCAGCGATATCGATGTATTTCCTCAGTTCGATATAACCTTCGGTGCCGAGCAGGGTCAGCCGCCCGTCACCCCAGGTGCCGAGGCCATCCGGGGTGAACCAGTCGAGCCGCACATAGCCCGTGGTGTTGGGCGTTTTGAGGTGCATGTCGCCGACATCCTGCAGGCCGGGCCGGTCGGGATTGCCGCGGTTGGCGACGGTGGCCGAAATGACTTCGGCCTCGGTCTCGGTGCCCGAAAAGAACAGGAACTGCTCGCACTGGTGGGCGCCAATATCGCACAGGATGCCACCGTAGCGCTCGCGCTGATAGAACCAGTCGGGGCGGGAGTTGTTACGGATCTGGTGTGGTCCGAGGCCGAGCGTGTGCACCACCTTGCCGATGGCGCCGGCAGCGACCAGTTCGCCCGCCTTGACGGTCGAGCGGGTCTCGAAATGCTCGGAATAGCACACCGAATAGATGCGCCCGGTTTCGGCCTGGACGCGCTTGACCTCGTCGAGCTGCTCGAAGGTCGTCATCCCCGGCTTGTCGCTCATCACGTCCTTGCCGTGCTGCATGGCCTCGATGGCAATGCCGGCGCGTTCGGCCGGGATGGCGGCCGTCAGCACCATGAGGATCGACGGATCGTCAAGAATTTCGCGCCGGTCGGCGACGCGCTTGGCCTGGGGGAATTTCTCACCGAATTCCTTGGCGAGATCCTCTTCGGGCGAGTGGAAGGCGACCAGTTCGGCGCCGGCATTCAGAAGGCACGCAACCTGACCGTAGATATGGTTGTGGTTGAGGCCGATGGCGGCAAATTTGATGCTCATCTTGGGGTACTTGCTAACAAATTGAGAGTGAGGGGAGGCCGCTCAGCGCTTCATGCCTGTCGTCGCAATGCCTTCGATCAGAAGGCGCTGGAACGCGAGGAAGAACACGAAGATCGGCACCAGGCTCAGCACGCTCATCGCGAACAGCCCGCCATAGTCGGACTCGCCGGTCGAGTCGGTGAACGTCCTGAGGCCGAGCATGACGGTGTAGTCCTTGAGCTCGCTCAGATAGATCAGCGGCCCGAAGAAGTCGTCCCAGGTCCAGATGAAGGTGAAGATCGCTGCGGTCGCCAGCACCGGCATCGAGAGCGGCAGCATGATCTTGTAGTAGATCCGCCACGGGCTGGCGCCATCCATGCGCGCCGCCTCATCCAGCTCCTTGGGGATGCCGCGGAAGAACTGCACCATCAGGAAGATGAAGAAGGCGTCGGAGGCCAGGTACTTCGGCACGATCAGCGGCAGGAAGGTGTTCACCCAGCCGAGATTGAGGAACAGCACATACTGCGGGATCAGGGTCACCTGATAGGGCAGCATGAGAGTCATCAGCATCATGGCGAACCAGAAACGCCGGCCGGCGAATTCGAGCCGGGCGAAGGCATAGGCTGCCAGCGAACAGGCCAGCACATTGCCGATCACGCACAGGATCGAGATGGTCAGCGAGTTGGCGAAGAAGGTCGTGAAACTGACACGCAGGCCGTTCCAGCCGCGGAAGTAGGAATCAAGGCTCCAGCTGAACGAAGGCAGCAGCGAGATGCCAGAGCCGAAAATTTCGTTTTCCGGCCTGAACGATGACGCCAGCAACCACAACAGCGGATACAGCATCATGATCGACACGCCGATCAGCAGCACATGGGCGGCAACCGACATGAAGCGGCGGCGGGCGCGGAGAGCCGGGTCGTCTTCGCCGACGACGGTGAGCTTGTGCACGTCAGTCATCGTAGTGCACCCAGTATTTCGAGGTCAGGAAGGAGAAGGCGGTGAACAGCGCAACGATCGCCAGCAGCGCCCAGGCCAGTGCCGAGGCATAGCCCATGCGGAAGAACAGGAACGCCTCCTGGTAGAGGTAGAGCGTGTAGAACAGGGTCGAGTTGATGGGCCCGCCCGTGCCGCCGGAAATGATGTAGGCGGGGGTAAAGCTCTTGAAGGCGTCGATGGTCTGGATGATGGCGTTGAAGAACACCACCGGGGTCAGCATCGGCAGGGTGATCTTCCAGAACTGCCGCCACTTGGACGCGCCGTCGAGGCTTGCGACCTCATACAGATCCTGCGGGATCTGCCGCAGGCCGGCGAGGAAGATGATCATCGGTGAGCCGAACTGCCAAACGGCGAGGATGACCAGGGTCCACAGCGAGTGCTTGGGGTTCGAAATCCAGCTCGGCCCGTCAATATTGACCAGCGCCAGCAGCTGGTTGACCAACCCGTCGCGGGCGAAGATCTGCCGCCACAGAATGGCGATCGCCACCGAGGCGCCGAGCAGGCTGGGCAGGTAAAACACCGCGCGATAGACCGGCAGACCGCGCATGCCACGGTTGAGCAGCAGCGCGACGCCCAGCGCGAAAGCCAGTTTCAGCGGCACCGAGAAGACCACGAAGAACAGGGTGACCCGCATGGAAGTCAGGAACTTCGGGTCGGCCGTGAACATGCGGATGTAGTTGTCCAGCCCCGTCCATTCCGGCGCTGTCAGCAGGTCGAAATTGGTGAAGCTGAGATAGAACGAATAGATGATGGGGCCCAGGGTCAGGCCGAAAAAGCCGATGAACCATGGGATCAGGAACATGTAGCCGGGGGCGTGGTTTTCCCACGCCCTCGACCAGCTTGATGAAGTGTCCGCACCCCTTGAGGTGTCTGACGTCATAGAGGTAGCGGCCATCGTCTAACCCGTATTAGCTTGCGCGCTCGAGAATGGCGGCGGCTTCTTTCACGAAGTACTTGCCGGCATCTTCTGGCGAGCGGGCACCAAAGGCGACTTCCTGGCTGACGGGACGCAGCAGCGACGAGTCGATTTCACCGGCAGCCGGCGGCGGCGGCGGGGGCAGCGGCCCGAGCAGGTCGCCAAGGTTCGACACGAAGTTGAGCGCGATCTGGCTCTGTTCGTCCAGCGTCGGGGCCACTGCTTCACGCACGTGCGCGGCGCAGGGAATGCCACGCTCGACACCCAGGATCTTGCCCGCCTCAACGTCGTTGACGAAGAAGCTGATATAGGCCGCGGCCAGTGCCTCGTCGGCGATGCCGCCACCCATCGAGAAGAACATCGAGGGCTTGCGGTAATGGCCGCCACCGGCGCCCGGCGCGATGCGCGGGTAGCTGGTGATGGTCAGCGGGTCGGTCATCAGCGACTGATAGGCGACGAGCTGGTTGGAGTTCGACGGCATCATGGCCGCGTAGCCGGACACCACCATCGTGGTCTCCATCGGGCCGTTCTGGTCGAGCGCCTGGGTTTCAGCGTCGACGCAAACGCCGGCTTGACGCATCTTGTCCCACAGCTGGAACCAGGCGACTGCCTCGTCTTCACCGAAGCCGAGCTTGCCGTCGGCCGTATAGAGCGCAAGGCCCTTCTGGCGCAGCCAGTTGTCGAGCATCGGCTCGACGCCGGAACCGTCGGAGATCACCTTCATGCCGTCTCGGATGTTGGCGGCATTGAACGCCTCGCCCATGGCGAAGATGTCGTCATAGGTCGTGTCGCGATTCGGCGGCTCCACGCCGGCTTCCTCGAAGGCCGCCAGATTCACCAGCTGGGCCACGGAGTTGGCGCCGAGGCTGATGCCGTAAAGCTTGCCGTCGACCTTGCCGCCCTCGAGCTGGTCCTGGTCGAAGTCATCGAGGTTGAGCTGCGAGCCGACATAGTCGTCGAGCGGCGCAATGGCGTTCCGCTTGGCGTATTCGACGATGTAGCGGTAGTCCATCTGGACGATGTCGGGGGCGTTGCCGCCCGCGGTTTCGGTCGCCAGCTTGGTCCAGTAGTCACCCCAGCTGAGGACGCTGCCTTCCACCGGCACGCCATCAGCGGAGGCGGCGAACAGGTCGTTCACGCCATAGGTGCGCTCGGCGCGGTTCTGGCCGCCCCAAAACAGCTGGCGCAGGTCGGAACTCTGCGCGAAAGCCGGCCCGAAAGCCGACGCCGCGGCGAGTGCCGAGGTTCCCGCCAGGAAATGGCGGCGATTGAGTCTGATGGTCATTGCAGTCCTCCCGTTCTGCTGGTGCGGGCGGCGGTCGCCGCCTGAAATCTGATGCGCTCTTGATGGCGCTATATAACTGGTTGGTTACATTTAGTGCGCGTCGACCCATCGGTGTCAAGCGGGAGTTGCAGCCGAAGGGAAAACTTATTCGCCTTGACGATGGCCGGCGCGCAGATAGTCGATCACCATCTGTACGGCCTGGGCCTCGCGCTCCTGGATGGCGGCGAAATCGTTGAGGTCGCGATCGAAGATGACCGACAAAGTCTTGATGTTGGATACGTAGAAATAGCCAAGTCCAGCGATCGAAATATACAGCTGCATGGGGTCGACATCCGGACGAAATACGCCCATCTCGCCACCGCGGCGAATGATGTCCTGCAGTTCGGTCACCAGTGGTGAATGCAGCGCCGGCAGATCGGTAATCTGCTTCAAGAACCGTGCGTTCTGCAGGTTTTCCACAGCGAGAAGCCGGGGGAACCAGGGGTTGGCCAGAAAGTGCCGGAAGGTGAAGCGGACCATCCTGTCGATGGCCTCCACCGGGTGGTGCTGGCGCAGCGACAGCTCGCGCTCGCCGTTGCGGATTTCCTTGTAAGCATCCAGAAGAACCGTTTGGTACAGCGCTTCCTTGTTGCCGTAGTAGTGATAAAGCAGCCGCTTGTTTGCCTTGGCCCGCGCGGCGATCGCGTCGACCCGCGCGCCATTGAATCCCTGTTCGCAGAACTCGTCCCGGGCTGCCTTCAGAATGGCGGCCTTGGTTCGCGCCGAATCGCGCGGACGTCGGGTCTGAACTGTTGCGTCAGGGGCTTTGGCGTCCATGTGCTTTCGGTCTTAAAAGGGTTGAGAACCCCCGCTTTACCGCAGGGATCGACATCAGCACAGTGGCGATGATCACCAGCATGATGACGAGACTGATTGGCCGCGTAAAGAACGGGCTTGGATCGCCGTTGGTGATCTTCAGGCCACGCCGAAGATTGTCGTCGAGCAGCGGTCCCAGAATGATGCCCAACACCAAAGGTGCCATGGGGTATTTCATTTCGCGCAGGATGAAGCCGACGACGCCGAAGAACAGCATCACATAGACGTCGAACATGCGCTGGGTGATGGCGAAACTACCGACCACGCACAGCACGTAAACCACGGCCATCAAGCGTTCGCGCGGGACCTGCAGCACCTTGACCAGCGGGCGTGTCAGCGACAGGCCGAAAATGGTGAAGGCGAGAGTCGACAACAGCAGGATGGCGACGATCTCGTAAAGGAAGCTCGGGTTCTCGGTCATCAGCAGTGGGCCAGGCCGGATCCCGTGGATGAACATCGCTGCGATCAGCACCGCAGCTGCAGCAGAGCCGGGCAGGGCCAGCGTCAGTGTTGGAATCATCGCGCCGGGCACCACTGCGGAATTGCCGGTTTCCGCCGCGATGAGGCCCTCGAGGCTGCCACGGCCGTATTTTTCAGGATGCTTCGAGGATCGTTTGGCGGCCGCATAGGACGCCCAGGCGCCGACGTCTTCGCCCACGCCGGGAACGATACCGACGAAGGTGCCGATCAGGCCCGAGCGCAGCGTGGTCACCCAGTGCGGGGTGAGGTCACGAAGTCGCGGTATCACGCGGTCCGTCGAGGTGACGACCTGGGCGCTGGCCCGGCGCTTCATGACGCCGAGGATCTCCGCCAGGCCGAAGGCGCCGACCATCGCCGGGATCAGGTCGACGCCGCCGCTCAGCGCGGTGATGCCGAAGCTGAAGCGTGTATAGGCGTGCAGCCCCTCCATTCCGACCATGGCGACCATCAGGCCCAATATGCCGGCGATGTAGCCTTTCAGCGGGTCATCGACGGCGGTCATCTGACCCGAGATCACGACGCCGAACAGGGCCAGCCAGAAGAATTCGTAGGATTGGAACTTCAGCGCGGCTTCTGCCAGCAGCGGGGCGATCAGCGCGAGAAAGACGATGCCGATCACGGTGCCCATCGCCGACGAGGCGGTGGCGATGCCCATGGCTCGGCCGGCCTTGCCCTGCAGCGCCAGCGGATGGCCGTCCAGCGTTGTTGCGGCGCTGGCCGGTGTGCCAGGAATGGCAAGAAGGATCGCTGTGCGGCTGCCGCCATAGATGGCGCCGGAATAGACGCACATCAGGCTCAGGATCGCCTGGCTGGGATCCATCTTGTAGGTCAGCGTCACCAGTAGCGCGACCGCCATGGTGGCCGTCAACCCGGGCAGGGCACCGACCACGATGCCGAGCAGGGTCGCCCAGGCGATGTTGAATAGCGAAACCGGGGTCAGGAAGCCGGCAAGTGCAGTAGCGAGAAATCCTAGGCCGTCAAACATGCTGCGGGCTCTCTATGGCAGACGGACGAGGAAGCCGTACTGGAAGACGAGGGTCACGACGGCGGCCGTGACAATCGCCAGCCCGGCAGCCCAGGGAAGCGAGACCCGGATGGGGCGCTTGGGGTCGGCGATCCACACCTCGAACACCATGACGAAGGTGAAGACGAACAGACCGGTGGCGGCCCAGAAGGGGATCCTGCCGACGAGACCCAGCGTGTAGATCAGCACCAGCCCGATGACGATTCCGGCGCGCTGCGCGCTGCGGGACACAAGTGCCGCGCGGAGAGCTGCCCAGCCGCCCGGGGCGGCGCGTCGGATCGAGCGAATGGCCAGAATGGCGGCGCATAGGATAAGCGCCAGGCTCAGCAGGCCGGGCACGAGCCCCGGCGCGGTCAGCGGGTTGATGCGCCGGATTTCGAGCCGGTCCATGGTCCAGGCGCCGAACAGCATGGCACCGCCAAGCGCCAACAGAAACAGGGCGGCGACAAGGTCGGCGCGGTTCATGCGCGCGTCGGCAATTGGATCCGAGATGGATTCAGGCGGCGTTGCGACGGCAGCACCGTCGTCTGCGTCGGGATTGGTCATGGGGTACCGGCCAGGGAACAAATGTCAGTGGCCGGGCCGGCGGAAGTGTCGCCGGCCCGGAGCAGGAATTGCTGCGACTATTTGGTCTCGGTGCGGGTTTCGCAGTCGATGCCGATGGTCGAGGGGTCATTGACCGCTTCGCCACGCTCGACCGAAGAACAGGCCTCGAGAATGACGACCGGCATGGCCAGAGCCCGTGCTTCGTCGCCATATGACGGCGCAAAGACGGCACCAAAGGTTTCGGCGTAGGTCTTGATCGCGTCCGAGTTCTGCACCTGATCAGCCCAGATCTTGTCCATCGTGGCGATCACTTCATCGGGCACGCCGGCCGGAATGAAGATGCCGAAATAATCCGGTGCCAGATCCATATCGGGCAGCCAATTCGTGATCGGCGGGATCGGATCGACGCCTTCAAGGCTCAACGGCTGGTCGGACAGCACGGCAAGCGCGCGCAGCCGGTTGCCGCGGATCAGTTCGGTCTGTTCCACCGCGAGCTGGGTCGTCACCATCGCTTCACCGGATGCGGTGGCAATCGCGGCCGGCCCGCCACCATCATAGGTGATCATGTTGTAGTCGAAGCCGGCTTCGTCACTGAGCGCGGCGATCGCCGTGCCACCGGACGACGTGACGCCTGCCGTGGCAATGGTGATGTCCTGCCCGCGGCTCTTCAGCGCCTCGAGCAACTGACCGAAATCCTCGAATTCACTGTCGGCTGGCACGCTGACCACCGGCACGTTCGCGACCGACAGGTAGATGTTCCAGTCGTCGATATTGGTGTCCTCGAGCAGGCCCGTCACCGAATAGGTCGCATTGTTGGCGATGGCGTTGGCTGTCCAGGTGTAACCATCGCGCGGGGCGTTGAGCACTTCCTGTGTGCCGATGGCGCCGGAGGCGCCTGGCTGGTTGACGACGATCACCTCGACGCCAAGCGCTTCGGACAGGATCGGTGCGGTGACGCGGGTCACCTGATCGGTCGATCCGCCGGCGCCCCAAGGCACGATGATGTTGATCGGACGGTCGGGCTGCCAGTCCTGGGCAAAGGCTGCGGACGCGGTCATCGCCACGACCGAGGCAGATACGGCTAGCGCCGTGCAAAGCACACGAGTCATTCTGTCTCCTCCTGTTTGGCGACATGCTCGTTGGCATCCGCCATCCAGCAGAGTGAGGTTACGGCGTTGCGACTGTCAAGTTTGTAACCAGTTGGTTCGCCTGTAAGTCCAAATGATGCGCGTTGTCATGGCAATTGAGCCGCCGGTTAGAACTGGGCTGTTAACTGGCGAAAAACTCAGTGACGGGGGCGGCCGAACTGGCTACCACCGGTGCCGGAGGGCATCGTGGACATTACAATTTATCTCATCATGGCGGCCGCGCTGGCGGGCGGCGCGCTGGTCAAGGGCGCGACGGGCATGGGGCTGCCGCTCGTGGCGCTGCCGGCGCTGACGGCGTTTTTCGGCCTGCAGCACGCCATCTCCATTCTTACCATCCCGATCCTTGTCACCAATGTCGCGCAGGTCTGGCGGTTTCGCTCCGTGCGGGGCGAGGCGCGGGTCCGGTTCCTGCCGGCCATCGTTGCAGGAGGGCTGGTTGGTGTGGTCCTCGGCACCTGGCTGCTCGTCAGTCTGCCGGAACGACAATTGTTGTTCAGCCTAGGTGTGCTGTTGATCGTCTATATCGTTTTGCGTTTGACCAACCCGAATTTTGTCGTCAGCCAGGACCTCGGTCGCAAGGCAGCGCTGCCGGTCGGTCTCGGCGCGGGCATGCTGCAGGGCGCCACGGGCATCTCGGCGCCGCTCGGGGTCACCTTCATCCATGCCATGAAGCTCGATCGAGATGCGCATGTGTTTGCCGTGTCGGCGATGTTCCTCGGGTTCGGCGTGGTGCAGTTCGTCTCGCTCATCGTTTCGGGCGTCATGCAGACGGACTGGCTGATCCAGGGGGTGCTGGCGCTGATTCCGATCATCGTCTTCATGCCGGTGGGGCAGTGGCTCGCCGGCAAGCTCAGCGCCAAGGCCTTCGACCGGTTGATCCTGATTTTTCTTGGTGTCATCGGGCTCAAGCTGGTGCTCGGACTCTAGAACTTCGGTCGCGCTTGACGCGCGTCGCGTCACTTGGCAGACTATGTAACCAAGCGGTTACAAAGATAACGGGGAGGAAAGATCATGGCCGAGCGTCGGCTTGGGCTGATCATGCACGGTGTTACCGGGCGGATGGGGTACAATCAGCACCTGGTAAGGTCGATCCTCGCCATCCGGGCGCAGGGCGGCGTCGTGCTGTCGAACGGGGACCGGCTGATCGTCGACCCTATCATCGTCGGGCGTGACGCGGACAAGATCCGCCGTCTTGCCGAAAAGCACGACATTGCGCGCTGGACCACGGATCTCGATGCGGCGCTGGCAAACCCTGACGACACGGTGTTTTTTGATGCCGGCACCACGCAGATGCGGGCCGACCTGCTGTCGAAGGCCATCGATGCCGGCAAGCATGTCTATTGCGAAAAGCCGATCTCGGACGATCTCGAGGTCGCGGTGGCGCTCGCCAAGAAGGCCAAGGCGTCGGGCATCAAGCACGGCGTGGTGCAGGACAAGCTGTTCCTGCCGGGCCTGCTGAAGCTGAAAATGCTGCGCGACAGCGGCTTTTTCGGCCGCATCCTGTCGGTGCGCGGCGAGTTCGGCTACTGGGTGTTCGAGGGCGACTGGGGCCAGCCTGCGCAGCGCCCGAGCTGGAACTACCGCAAGGACGACGGCGGCGGCATCATCCTCGATATGCTGTGCCACTGGCGCTATGTGCTCGACAATCTGTTCGGCGAGGTCCAGGCGGTCAGCTGCCTCGGCGCCACCCACATCCCCGAGCGCGTCGACGAAAAGGGCAATACCTACACCGCCGATGCCGATGATGCGGCCTATGCGACCTTCGAACTCGAAGGTGGGGTCATCGCCCACATCAATTCGAGCTGGGATGTACGCGTCCGCCGCGACGATCTCGTGACCTTCCAGGTCGATGGCACGCATGGCTCGGCCGTTGCAGGTCTCCACAAATGCTTCACCCAGCATCGGGTCAACACACCCAAGCCGGTTTGGAACCCTGATCAGCCGCAGACCATGAACTTCTTCGACGACTGGGAAGAGGTTCCGGACAATGTGCCGGCCGAGAATGGGTTCAAGGCGCAGTGGGAGATGTTCCTCAAGCACGTCGCCGAGGATGCGCCGTGGCCCTATGGCCTCGAAGCCGGTGCCAAGGGTGTGCAACTCGCAATGCTCGGCCTCGAAAGCTGGAAAGAACGTCGCTGGCTCGACGTTCCGAAGCTGGGCATCTGATGAAACGGGGGTGGGCTTGGCTCCACCCTCATCCGGGCTTCGCCCACCTTCTCCCATCAAGGGAGAAGGCCCTGTGACTCGATCGTGCCCCGATCGCCTTCTCCCCTCGTGGGAGAAGGTGCCCGAAGGGCGGATGAGGGGGTTCTGAATGACTGAAATCAACCTGCCAAATGCCGACCGGTCGATGACCGCATATCGCCTCACCGGCGATCCGATTCCGTTCGTCAAACATCAGGCCAGCGATTTCCCGCGCATCGCCTACGCCGCAGCGCATGTGGTTGCCGATCCGCTGGCCGTGAACGATCCCTGGCTGACGCCGGCGATCGATTGGGAGACGACGCTGAAATTCCGGCATCGCCTTTGGGACCTCGGGCTCGGCGTCGCCGAAGCCATGGACACGGCGCAGCGCGGCATGGGGCTTGGCTGGGCCGAGGCGCAGGAGCTGATCCGGCGGGCGCAGGCGGAAGCGCGCACGCGTGACGACTCGCTCATCGCCTATGGCGCCGGCACCGACCATCTGCAGCCCGGCCCGGACGTGACGATTGCGGACATCATCTCGGCCTATGAAGAGCAGGTCGGGTTCGTCGAAGGCGAGGGCGGTAGGGTGATCCTCATGGCCTCGCGGGCGTTGGCCAAGGCGGCCCGGACCCCGGAGGACTACGCCGAGGTCTATGGGCGCATCCTGTCGCAGGTGAAGCAGCCCGTGGTGCTGCACTGGCTCGGCGAGATGTTCGATCCCGCGCTCGAAGGCTATTGGGGCAAGCCCACCCACGAAGCGGCAATGGATGTCTGCCTCGAGGTGATCCGTGCGCATGCCGACAAGGTCGACGGCATCAAGATCTCGCTTTTGAGCAAGGAAAAGGAAGTGGCGATGCGGCGCCGCCTGCCGGACAGCGTGCGAATGTACACCGGCGACGATTTCAACTATGCCGAACTGATCGCGGGCGACGACGAGGGGCATTCGGACGCGCTGCTCGGCATTTTCGACGCCATCGCGCCGGCCGCTTCGGCGGGGCTCGCGGCGCTCGGCCGTGGCAGCGAGAACGAGTTCTTCGAGCTGCTCGAACCGACCGTACCGCTGAGCCGGCACATCTTTGCGTCGCCGACCCGGTTCTACAAGACCGGCGTGGTGTTCCTCGCCTATCTAAATGGGCTGCAGGAGCATTTTACGATGATCGGCGGGCAGCAGTCCACGCGCTCGCTGCAGCATCTCGCGGAACTCTTCCGTCTCGCCGACAAGGCGCGTGTCCTCGCCGATCCAGAGCTTGCCGTCGATCGGATGCGGCGCGTGCTGGCCGTGCACGGTATCGCGTGATGGCGCCGATCATCCGTGTCGACGAGGTCGCCCTGTTCGAGCGGCCGGTTCGTTTTCGCATGCCGTTCCGCTTTGGCGTGGCCCGGGTCGAGCAGACGGCGCAGGCCTTCGTCCGACTGCGCGTCACCGATGCCGATGGGCGGAGCGCTGTCGGCTGGTCTGCTGAAATGATGATGCCCAAGTGGTTCGACAAGTCGCCGGAGCTGACGCCTGAGGACAATGTCGCGCAGTTGCGTCAGTCGCTGCGGCTGGCCGCCGATGGCACCCTTGCGGCGAAACCGGGCACGGCCTTTGCCCGTCATGCCGAGATCGAGCCCAAGCACCATCAGGCGGCGGCAGACGCGGGTCTCAACGGTCTCATTGCCTCGTTCGGCCTGGCGCTGCTCGACCGGGCGGTGATCGACGGGCTCTGCCGGCTGGCGGAGCTTCCGGTCGTCGAGGCGGTGCGGTCCAACCTTTTGGGCATCGATGCGCGTACGGCGCCCGAGCTCGAGGGCTTCGATCTCGACGCTTTCCTTGCGGCCCGGCCGATGCCTGAGACGATCGCCGCGCGACATACCGTCGGGCTCGGAGACGTCCTCACCGGTGCAGCGACCCTCGATGATGGTCTGCCCGACACTTTGGAGGAGGTGATCAACCGCTACGGCCATCGCTGGTTCAAGCTCAAGCTCGGCGGCGACCCGGAAGCGGACGTGGCCCGGCTCGTCCAGATCGCCGAGGTCCTCGACCGCATGGTGCCCGAGTATCAGGCGACGCTCGACGGCAATGAGCAATATGCCGGACCCGAAGCGGTGCTCGAACTTCTCGACCGGATGGCGCGCGAGCCGGCCCTCGCAACGTTGCGCAGCCGCGTGCTTTTCCTCGAACAACCGATCGCTCGGGCGAGGGCACTCGAAACCGATATGAGCCAGGTGGCTTGGCGTATCGGGCTCGAGATCGACGAGTCGGACGCCGACATCGGCGCCTTCCCGGCGGCGCTCAAGCTTGGCTACAGGGGCATCTCGTCCAAGTCCTGCAAGGGGTTCTATCGTTCGCTGCTCAATATGGCGCGCGTCGAACAGGCGAGGGCCGGGGGCGTCGATGCGTTTCTTTCCGCCGAGGATCTGACGACGCAGGCGGGTATCGGGCTGCAACAGGATCTGGCGCTTGCGGCAATGGCGGGCGCCACGCATATCGAGCGCAATGGCCACCACTATGTGGACGGCATGGCGGGCGCACCCGAGGCAGAGCAGCAGGCGTTCCTCGATCACCACGGCGATCTTTATGTCGAAGCCGATGGCCGGGCGCGGCTGCGCATCGCGGACGGCGAGATTTCGCTCAGAACGGTCGGACAGAGTGTCGGGCTCGGCGCCGCCGTCGCGCCGGACTGGACGCAGATGATCCCATTGGGAGGAGAGGACTGATGGCCAAGGGAGAGCTCTCCATGAACCTGGCGACGCTGCGCAATGGCTGGTCCTTTGCGCAGATGGTCGAAGGCTGCCTGAAGCACGGCGTTACCGCCATCGCGCCCTGGCGCGATCAGGTCGAGTCCGTCGGCCTCGATGAAGCCGCGCGGATCATCAAGGGCAACGGCATCCGCGTCACTGGTCTTTGCCGGGGCGGCATGTTTCCGGCCGAGACGGCCGAGGGGCGCCAGACGGCGAATGACGATAATCTGCGCGCCATCGACGAAGCGGCGGCGCTCGGTGCCGATTGTCTCGTCCTGGTCGTCGGCGGCCTGCCGGGGGAGAGCAAGGATATCGCCGGCGCGCGGCAGATGGTCACCGACGGGATCGCGGCCATGCTGCCGCACGCCCAAGCGTCGGGGGTGCCGCTCGCCATCGAGCCGCTGCACCCGATGTATGCCGCCGACCGGGCCTGCGTGAACACCATCGACCAAGCGCTGGATATCGCCGGGCAGCTGGGCGAGGGCGTCGGTGTCGCCATCGATGTCTATCACGTGTGGTGGGATCCGAATCTCGCCGCGGCCATCGCGCGCGCGGGTCGCGAGAAGCGCATCATGGCCCATCACATCTGCGACTGGCTGGTGCCGACCAACGACATGCTGCTCGATCGCGGCATGATGGGAGACGGCGTTATCGACCTCAAAGCCATCCGCGCGATGATCGAGGCGGCCGGCTATCATGGTCCGCAGGAGGTCGAGATCTTCTCGCGCGACAATTGGTGGAAGCGGCCGGGCGACGACGTGGTCCGCACCTGCGTTGAGCGCTTCGCCACCGTCTGCTGATCCGCAACTGACTGTTCGTTTGACCGGCGTCAATTTGCCTCTGCCGATCCCGTCCTACCGTCCCCATATCCAAAACGTGGACGCAACAGACGGAGATTTTTGAAATGACATATGATTTTTCAGGCAAGGTTGCGCTCGTGACCGGTGGCGCGTCCGGTATTGGCGAGGCGGTGTCGAAGCTGCTCGCAGCCAGTGGCGCGAAGGTCGTGGTTGCCGATCTCGATGAGTCTGCCGCCAAGGCGACGGCAGCCGAGATCGAGAAGGCAGGGGGCACTGCCGCCGGCTTTGCCGTCGATGTGGCGGATGCCGCCCAGAACGAAGCCATGGTTGCGTTCGCCAAGGAAACCTATGGCGGCCTCCATTTGGCGGTCAACAATGCCGGTATCGGTGGTGCTGCAGCGCTGACGGGCGAATATCCGATCGAATCCTGGGACAAGGTGATCGACATCAACCTCAATGGTGTCTTTTACGGCATGCGCTACGAAATTCCGGCGATTGAGGCCTCCGGTGGCGGCTCCATCGTCAATATGGCCTCCATTCTCGGCTCCGTCGGCATTGCCATGTCACCGGCCTATGTGGCGGCCAAGCATGGTGTGGTCGGGCTGACCAAATCGGCGGCGCTCGAATATGGCGAGAAGGGCGTGCGCATCAATGCGATCGGCCCGGGCTTCATCGAAACCCCGCTGCTGACCAAGCACATGGATGAAGAGACGCTGAAGTTCATCGCCTCCAAGCACGCCATGAACCGGCTGGGCCAGCCCGAAGAAATCGCGAACCTGACCGCGTTCCTGCTGTCCGACGAGGCCGGCTTCATCACCGGCAGCTATCACCTCGCCGATGGCGGTTACGTCTCGCAGTAAAGCGCCCACCGTACCGCGGTCCCGCGCGCAACCCTTGCAGCGGATCGCTGGCTGATTACAGTCCCCTCGGATACATTCGAGGGGACTTCATGCACATTCTCATCATCGGTGCGGCCGGCATGGTCGGCCGCAAGCTCACGTCCGCGCTGATCTCGGCCGGGCAGGTCGGTGGCAAATCCATCGACAAACTCACGCTGGCCGATGTCGTCGCGCCCGACGCGCCCGAAGGCTTTGCGGGCAGTGTTGATACGGTTGCCGCCGATCTGTCATCTCCCGGCACCGCCGAGCAGTTGATCGCCGGCCGGCCCGATCTGATCTTTCACCTCGCCGCCATCGTGTCGGGCGAGGCGGAGGCGGATTTCGAAAAGGGCTATCGGATCAATTTCGACGGCACGCGCTATCTGCTCGAAGCCATTCGGCAGGCCGGCGCTGGCGAAGCCTATGTGCCGCGGCTGATCTTCACTTCGTCGATCGCGGTCTTCGGTGCGCCGTTCCCCGAGGCGATCGGCGACGAGTTCTTCAACACCCCGCTCACCAGCTATGGCACGCAGAAGGCCATCTGCGAGCTGCTGCTCAACGATTATTCGCGCAAGGGCTTCGTCGACGGCATCGGCATCCGCCTGCCGACCATCACTGTGCGCCCCGGCAAGCCAAACCTCGCCGCCTCGGGGTTCTTCTCCAACATCCTGCGCGAGCCGCTAAGCGGCAAGGAAGCCGTGCTGCCGGTTTCGAAGGATGTCCGCCACTGGTTCGCCAGCCCCCGCGCCGCCATCGGTTTCCTGTTGCATGCCGCAGAAATGGACAGCAGCAAGCTCGGCTGGCGCCGTACGATTTCCGCACCGGGTCTGTCGGCCACTGTCGGTGAAGAGATCGAGGCGCTGCGCCGGGTCGCGGGCGACGAGATCGTGGCGCTGATCAAGGAGGTGCCCGATCCCACGATTATCGGCATCGTCGATGGTTGGCCGCGCAATTTCGACACGCAGCGTGCCGCGGCGCTCGGCTTTAGGGCAGAATCTAGCATGGACGAGATCATCCGCATCCATATCGAGGACGAACTCGACGGCAAGATCGGCGGGTAACCTTCCCGCACAAGAGGTTTCAGTCGGCGCTCCCTCCCCTTGATGGGGAGGGACGGGGTGGGGTGGTGCCTGCTCGCCACGCGGTGTCGGCTATTTCCTCTTGAGTCCCCGATATCGCGCTGTCCTGAGCTCGTCGGCATAGTCCTCGAGATCGGGCATGCCCGAGGCCTCGGCCTGGCGGGTGGCCAGTTCGATGTCGTAGGGCAGGCGGATGATGCTCAGGCTCAGTGGCGCCGGCCCTGTGTCGCCTTCCAGCACCGCATAGGTGGCAAGCGGAATGTCCAGCGCATTGCCCACACTGCCGACGTTGAACAGGCACTTGTGCCGGAACGACTTCACATAGGCGATGTGGATGTCGCCATAGCCGACATAGTCCGGTGTCGGTCCATGGCCGGTGAAATCGGTGTTCTCGAACATCGCCGCATGGTTTTCGAACGCGTCGTACTGGTGCACCCGGTGGAAGGGACTTTGCTGCGAGGCATGAAATAGCCGCACGCGCTGGCCGCTCAGCACGAACTCGACCGTACCGGGCAGTGCGCCCAGCCAGTCGAGACGTTCGCGTCCCAGCCGGGGGCGATTCCAATGATACGACGGGTGATCGTAGCCTTCGGCTGCGTTTGCATCCCAGTTGCCCTGCACCGTCGCGATGCAATGTGCGCGGCAGAGGTCTACCGCCGCCGCGCCGTCCGGACCCTTGCCGATGACGTCACCGAGGCAATAGATCGTCTCGATGCCGCGCGCCGCGATGTCGGCCAGCACCGTCTCGAAGGCCGGCAGATTGCCGTGAATGTCCGAGATGATGGCGATGCGTTCGGTCATCAGGGTCTCCCGCCCAAGAGCAAGTGCTACGACGCGCCGCTGGTCTTCAACGCCTTTCGCCGGGCGATATCGAGATATTCTGTCGGCACGGCGTCGCTCGGCTGCCAGATGATCTCGCGTAGCCGTTCCACCGGCAGTTTGGGCTTGCGATGCTCATCGTAGAGCCCGTTCTTTTCCTGCTGCGTGTCGGTGATCTGCGTGTAGCAGAACCCGGCCAGTTCAGTGCTGCGATAGATGCCGGCGAACAGGTCGGCGAGGATTCCGAGATACTCCTCCTCGGTCTCGACCGTCGCATATCCCATCCAGTTTTCGCCCTCGGCCGGGTGGAAGGAAATGCCGCCGAACTCGGTCAGCATCACCGGCTGGCCGCGCTGATCCTCGGGGCGCAGCAATTGCAGCTTGCGATTGGGCTTGTGGCTCCCGAGCGTCGCCGCGATCGCTTCCGCGGAGCCGAAGCGGTCGATCAGCTGGCTGCCATGCTGGGTGTAGTCGTGGATGCCCAGAATGTCGGAATGGGTGTGCTCCCAGCCCTCGTTGGAGATCACCGGGCGCATCGGATCGATCGCTTTGGTGAGGAAATAGAGCGCGCTGGCATAGGCCTGCTGCGCCGGCTCGGTGGCGATGTCGTGCACGCCCCAGCTCTCGTTCAGCGGGGTCCAGGTGACGACACAGGGGTTCGAGCGGTCGCGCTCGACGACGCTCAGCCACTCGCGGGTGAAACGGTCCACCGCGCCGGGCGTAAAGGCATAGGCATTGGCCATTTCCCCCCAGACCAACAGGCCCAGCCGGTCGGCCCAATAGAGGAACCGTGGGTCCTCGACCTTTTGGTGGATGCGGCAGGCGTTGAAGCCCAGTGCCTTGATCGCTTCCACCTCGGCGCGCAGCGCGTCGGCGTCCGGCGCGGCGAGGTGCGACTCGGGCCAAAAACCCTGTTCGAGCACCGAGCGCACGAAATAGGGATTGCCGTTGAGCAGAAAGCGGCCATTGCCGATGCCGCAGCTGCGCATGCCGAAATAGCTGTCGACCGTATCGATCGGCCCGCCCTGTTCATCCACCAGTGTCGCCGTGACTGTGATGAGGTTGGGCCGTTCCGGCGACCAGGTCAGCTCGTTGCGGCGCTGGGCATGCTGGAGCAGGGGGATGCTGACCGTGGTTTCGAGCTTTTGGCCCGCCACATGCACCTGCTGCATCGCCAGCACCTCGTCGCCCTTGGTGAGGCGGAGCGCTAGCCAGCCTCGGTGCGCGCGGCTCAGCCCGGCCTCGATCTTCACACTGCCGCTCGGCAGGTCAGGGGTGAAATGCAGCGTGGTGATCGCGGTCTGCGGCACGGGCTCCAGCCACACCGGCTGCCAGATGCCGGTCGTGCGGTCATACCAGATGCCATGCGGCGTCGCCTGCCAGTCTTGCTTGCCGCGCGGCATGGTCGCGTCGTCCGGACGGTCTTCTGCCCGCACCACGACAACCTGCTCCCCGTCACCCTTCAGCGCCGCGGTGATGTCGGCGGAAAACGGCGTGTGCCCGCCCTCGTGGGTCGCGACCAGTTCGCCATTGACCCAGACCATGGCGGCATAGTCCACCGCACCGAAATGCAGCAGCAGCCGCTCGTCGGTCTCGTGTTCGGGCGTGAACGTCCGGCGGTACCAGACCACCGGATGAAACCCCGTGTCGGCTATGCCCGACAGCGCGCTCTCCGGCGGGTAGGGGACCACGATCTCGCGGTCGAAGGCGTCGCCGGCGTCATGCCAGCGGCCATCCAGCCCCGCGTCGGCATCGTCATAGGCAAAGTCCCAGGTGCCGCAAAGATCGGTCCAGCGCGCGCGGGTCAGCCGCGGGCGAGGGTGCAAAGCGTCGTTCATTTGCTCACTCGCGCCGGCAGCCATTTCTTTTCGACCTTGCACACCATCGTATAGGCCGGGTCATAGACATTGCCGACCTCGTAGCGCACCACCTGTCCCAGCAGGTGGCTCGCCGCCACGTTCGACAGGCCGTAGTCGCTCATCAGCCAGTTCATCATGTCGGTCGTTGCGTGCTGCAGCGCCTGATCGAGTGGGCGGGCATTGCCGACCGAATAGATGAAATCCTCGCTCTCGCCGCGCGGCCAGACGAGCTTGCGCCCCTTCTCCACCGTCAGGCGGAACTCGACCTCGTAGCTGGTTTCGATGCCGGTACCGACGATCTCGCCGTCGCCCTGCGTCGCATGGCAGTCGCCGATGAAGAACAGCGCACCTTCGGTCGCCACCGGAAACCACACGGTCGCCCCGGGGCCAAAGCCGCGATAATCCATGTTGCCGCCGTTCTCGGCGCTGGTCGCGGTCGAAAAGGCCTGGCCGAGCGCCGGCGCCACTCCGAAGCAGCCGATCATCGGCTCCACCGGCAGCACCAGATGCTCCAGCCCCTTTACCGGCGGGTCGAGCGTGACGGTCAGCGCCTGTCGGTCGATCGCCCAGTTGACCTTGTCGCGTGCCGGTAGCTCGCGCACCACTTCGGGGTCGACGACATTGCCGGCGAGAGAGGCGCGGGTCCAGCCCGTCGCGCGGTTCGGCGTCATGCGGATGATTTCGAGCTTCAGCGCGTCGCCGGGTTCGGCGCCCTCGACGAAGATCGGCCCGTTCATCGGGTTGGGGCCCGACATGCGGTGCACGCCGTCCTTGTCGAAGCCATTGGCATCGAGCGTTTCGGTGATGACGGTGTCACCGGATGCGATGGTGAGCGCCGGCGGCACGGTGCCCAGCACGTTGTACCAGGTGGTTGGCGCGAAGCGATGTGTGGTCATGGTGTGTGGTCCCCTCTGCCAAAAATGCGTAGCCGCTCGGGCCCGCCTTGAAAAGGCTGCGACAGCGGAGCTTGCCGTGCTTTCGTGCGTTTGGTCCTGAAATCTCTCCATGTTTTGGCCGCGGATTGTGCGCTAGAAGGCGCGTCACCGCATTCTCATCTTTCCGGAGCCCCCATGCAGCGCCTGATCCTCTCCCTTGCTGCCGCCGTGCTGATGGCGTCTGCTGCCACGGCGCAGACCGAAACCCCGCCCGTGCCGTCGTATGATCCCGCCGTCACGGCCCGGATCGAAAGCGTGCTGGGCAATCCCGCGCCCTGGCAGTCGGCCTTCACGGCCATTCAGGCGGCCGTCACGGAGCGCGACGAAGAGGCGCTGGCGCCGTATTTCTCCTATGAGACGCCACTGCGGGTGAACGGCGAGGAGGTCGCCCTCGACAGCGAGTTCGACCTCTATGAGATCTACGACAGCCTGTTCACGCCCGAGATCGTCACGAGGATCACTGAACAGAAGTATGAGGACCTGTTCGTCAATCAGGATGGTATCATGTTCGGCGATGGCGAAGTCTGGCTCGGCGGCAGCTGTGTCGACGCCAGCTGCAGCACAGTTGACGTGAAGATCATCGCACTGCAATCAACGTCGCAATAAATCACGAGCGGGCGCCGGCATCTGGCGGAAGTTCGCAGACATCGTCAGCCGCTGGGGGGATCCACATGGCGCTCATCAACTACATCACCGGAATCGAGTTCGGGCCTGGCGCCGTTGACACTTTGGGCGACGCGCTGGCCGGGCTGAACCTCAAGCGCCCGCTGCTGGTTGCCGACAAGGGCGTCATCGCCGCCGGCCTCGCCGACAAGGCGCTGGCGCATATGCCCGCCGGCACGCCGGTGTTTTCAGACACCCCGTCGAACCCGACGGAAGAGGCGGTGGACGCCGCGCTGGCGCTCTACAAGGCGAATGCCTGCGACGGCATGGTGGCGCTGGGCGGCGGCTCGCCGATCGATCTCAGCAAGGGCGTGGCGCTGCTCGCGACGCATGCCGGGCCGCTCGAGCAATATGCGGTGATCTATGGCGGCATGGAGCGGATCACCGCGTCCGTTGCGCCGATCATCGCCATCCCGACGACCGCCGGCACCGGTGCCGAAGTCGGGCGCGCGGCGCTCCTGACCCTCACCGACGGGCGCAAGCTCGGCGTTCTGTCGCCACATCTCATCCCCAAGCGCACGATTTCCGACCCGGAGCTGACGCTCGGCCTGCCGCCCATGCTGACGGCCGCCACCGGTCTCGATGCGCTCAGCCATTGCATCGAAACCTTCTGCTCGCCGCGCTTCAACCCGGTCGCCGACGCCATTGCGCTCGACGGCGCGGGACGCATCTGGCGCAATATCGAAACGGCGACCAAGACCGGCTCCGATCTCGACGCGCGCAGCGAAATGCTGATGGGTGCGCTGATGGGCGGGCTGGCTTTGCAGAAGGGTCTCGGCGCCGTCCATTCGCTCAGCCATGCGCTCGGCGGGCTCAAGGATGTGCATCTGCACCACGGCACGCTCAACGCCATCCTGATGCCGCCGGTGCTGCGCTTTAACACGCCGGCCATCGGAGAGCTGCTGCCGCGGCTCAAGGCGGCGATGGGGCTCGGCCCGGACGAGGATCTGCCCGACGCGCTCGACGCGCTCAACCGGCGCCTCGACATCCCGCTCGGACTCGGCACGCTCGGGGTCAAAACCGCGCATTTCGACTGGCTGATCGAGCGCGCCCAGGCCGACCACAGCCATGCCACCAATCCGCGGCCGCCCAGCGCCGAAGATTATCGCGCGCTGCTTGAAAGCGTCATGGGCTGACGCCCTTATCCGCTCTGGCTGGCAGGAGACACCTCGGCTAAACAGAGCCTGAGGAATTCGGGAGAAGACGTATGAAGCAGACCTGGCGCTGGTTTGGCCCGGCTGATCTGGCAAGCATTGACGATGTCGTACAGGCGGGCGCCGAGGGCATCGTCACGGCCCTCCATCACGTGCCCAATGGCACCGAATGGACGCCGGAGGAGATCAGCAAGCGCCAGGAACTGATCCGCCACCGCAAGGATGGCGCGCCCTCCGGCATCGCGTGGGATGTCATCGAAAGCCTGCCGGTTTCCGAGGACATCAAGAAGCAGAAGGGCGACTGGCGCGCGCATACCGAGACCTACAAGACTTCGCTGCGCAATGTCGCCGCGGCCGGGCTCGAGGTCGTGTGCTACAATTTCATGCCGGTGCTCGACTGGACCCGCACCGACCTGCGCTACCAGCTCGCCCATGGCGGCACCTGCATGCGCTTCGACATCAATGATTTCGCGGCCTTCGACATCCACATCCTGGAGCGCCCCGGCGCCGCCGAGGATTTCTCGGAAGCGGTCGTCGACGAAGCCGGCCGCCGTTTCGCGGCCCTCGACGACGACGCGAAAAAGCAGCTGGCGCGCAATGTAACTATGGGGCTGCCCGGCTCGACCGAGAGCATGACGCTCGATGACGTGCGGACGCATCTGAGCGCCTATGGCGACATCTCGCCGGACCGATTGCGGAATCATTTCATCGACTTCCTCAGCGAAGTTGTTCCGGTGGCTGAAGAGGTCGGCGTGCGGCTGTGCTGTCATCCGGACGATCCGCCGTTTGCGCTGCTCGGCCTGCCGCGCATCATGTCGACGGCCGATGACTATCGCCAGGTGCTCGACGCCGTCGACAGCCCGGCTAATGGCATGACGCTGTGCTCCGGCTCGCTCGGCGCGCGGCCCGACAACGATCTGCCGGCCATCATGGACGCCTTCGGGCCCAAGGTGCATTTCCTGCATCTGCGCAACGTCAAGCGCGACACTGATGCGCTTGCCGGTTCCTTCCATGAGGATGAGCATCTCGCCGGCGATACCGACATGGTGGCGCTGATCGCGGCGATCCTGCGTGAAGAGCGCCGTCGCGCCGCCGAGGGCAGGGCGGATGCGCAGATCCCGATGCGGCCCGACCATGGGCAGGACATCGTCGACGATCTCGGCCGCCGCGCCCAGCCGGGCTATCCGACCATCGGCCGGCTCAAGGGCCTCGCCGAGCTGCGTGGCGTGATCGCGGCGCTCGAGCACGCCCAGTTCGGGCTCAACTGATGGCGCCGATCCGTTTCGGCCTCGTCGGCGGCGGCTGGCGCGCCGAGTTCTTCACCCGCATCGCGCGCGAACTGCCCGCGCAGTTCCAGCTCGCGGGCGTGGTGCAGCGCGACCCGGCCAAGGCCGAGGCCTTCGCTGCGGCCTGGGGGGCGCCGGCCTACCCGGACATTGCCGCGCTCGCTGCGGCGAAGCCGGATTTCGTCGTCCTGTCGGTCAAGGCGGCGGCGCATGTGCCGCTCCTGACCGAGCTGCATCAGCACGGTCTGGCGGTCCTCTGCGAAACCCCGGCGGCGCTGACGCTCGAGGAGATGATCGCAATCTGGCACCTGGTTGAGGCCGGGTTCCGGTTGCAGGTCGCCGAGCAATACCTGTTCCAGCCGCTCCATGCGGCACGTCTGAAGCTGATCGGCGACGGGGCGCTGGGCCGGGTGAGTTTCGCCCGCGTCTCCACCGCCCACGGCTATCACGGCGTCAGCCTGATGCGGCAGTTCCTCGGCCTCGGCTTCGAGGACGCCACCATCCGCGGCAAACGTTTCGAAAGCCGGGCGCTGGCCGGTCCGGATCGCTACAGCTGGCCCGCCGAAGAAAGCTTCGCCGAGACCGTGCAACTGCTCGGCGAGTTCGATTTCGGCGATCGCCTGGGCCTGTTCGATTTCACCGACGTGCAATATCGCTCGCCGGTTCATTCGCACCGGGTGGTGATCCGCGGCGAGCGCGGCGAGATCGCCGATCTCGAGCTGCGCGCCATGCCCACCTATGGGCAGCCGGTCATCCGCACCTTCACCCGGCAGCAGTCGGGTCAATACGGCAACCTTGGCGGCCACGCGCTCGAGACCATCTCCTGCGGCGATGACGTGGTCTGGCAGATGCCGTTTCCTGGCGCGCGGCTGATGGATGACGAGATTGCGATTGCTGTTGCGATGCAGCGCATGGATGCCTACCTCAAGGGGAAGGATGCCGGGCCCTACAGCTTCGCCGAAGCGGCGCAGGACCAGTATCTGGCACTGCTGATGGAGCAGGCTGCCCGTTCGGGCGAAACGCTCCACAGTTCGCGCCAACCCTGGGCGCAATAGGCGGCAGTTGCTGCCACTGCGACGGGGTGCTGGAACCGGGCGGTATGCTGTCCGGTTCCGCTTTCTTCATTCAGCAAGGCAGGATCCATGACTGACACCAAAGCCCGCGAAGGCCTCAAGCTCGACGTGACCGACCAGACCGGCCGGTTCAACCGCGGCGAGAGCAAGTTCCGCAACTGGATCACCGCCGACGGCAGTGCCGGACCCACGGGCGAAGATGGCTTCGTCGCCGAACCCGATCGCTACCATCTCTATGTCAGCCTCGCCTGTCCCTGGGCCAACCGCACGTTGATCATGCGGCACCTCAAGGGGCTCGAAGAGATGATCGACGTCTCGGTCGTTCACTGGTTCATGGGCAAGGAAAGCTGGACCTTCGACAAGACCGAAGGCGCGACGGGCGACAAGCTCTATGGCTCGCGCATCATTCGCGACATCTACCAGAAGGCCGTGCCGGGCTTCGATGGCCGAGTCACCGTGCCGGTCTTGTGGGACAAAAAGCGCGAGACCATCGTCAACAACGAGTCCTCCGAAATCATCCGGATGCTCAACACCGCTTTCGACGGTATCGGCGCGACGCCGGGCGACTACTACCCCGAAGCGCTGCGCGCCGAGATCGACGAGGTCAACGACCGGGTCTATCACACGGTCAACAACGGGGTGTACAAGGCCGGCTTCGCCACCAAGCAGGACGCCTACGAAGAGGCCGTCACGCCGCTGTTCGAGTCGCTGGACTGGCTGGAAAACCGCCTCGAAGGCGTCGACTATCTCGTCGGCAACCAGCTGACCGAGGCCGATATCCGGCTTTTCACCACGCTGGTGCGGTTCGACGCGGTCTATCATGGGCACTTCAAGTGCAACATCCGCCGCATCGTCGATTACCCGAATCTGTGGCGCTACACGCGTCTGCTCTACAACACGCCGGGCTTCGCCGAGACGGTCGATTTCACCCACATCAAGTCGCACTATTATGCGAGCCACACGCAGATCAATCCGACCGGCATCGTGCCCGTCGGCCCCGATCTCGACTTCTCGCTCTGACCTGATCGGTTCGCTCTGCTCTCCCTCCCCATGATGGGGAGGGACGGCCTAGCGTGGCGCGTCTGACGCCTCAATCCTCGAGCAGATATCCGCCTTTGCGTGACGGCAGCACCTCGGTGCCGACGATCTTCATCACGCTGCCGCCGCGGGCGACATACTTGGCGCTGCGCCGGCTCAGCACCATGCCGTCGGTGCCGGCCAGCAGGCCGGTGCGCTTGATGAAGGCCTCGGGCCCGTCGAGCGCAATCAGGTCGGCCACCGGCTGGCCCTTGCGCACCATCTCGCCCAGTCCCACCCGATAGGCGACAAGGCCGGGGGCCTTGGCGCGCAGCACTTCGGTTGCCTCGAAGGGTGTGCCGCCGGATGCTGCCGGGGGCGCGGCGCCGGGGTCGGCGTCGATCAGTCCGCGGCCGCACAGAAACCCCCACAGCCGCCGCGCGTCATCGGCGCCCAGTTCATCGAACGTATCGGCCTGGCCGCGATATTCCAGCGTCGCAGTGGCGCTTGCCATCGGAACCGGCTTGCCGGGGTTGGCCTGTGCCAGCTTGCGATAGAGCTGCGGCAGCATCTCGTCGAACGAGCCGCCACCGGAATCCGCGGCGGTCAGGGTCGCGGCCGCGCCCATCCAGTCGGCGAGGTCCTGCAGTTCCGGCATCAGTTCGGGTGAGGTGTAGATATGGGTCAGCGCGTCGTCGTCGCAGTGCAGGTCGAGAATGAACTCGGCGTCGTGGCACTCGCGCAGCAGGATCAGCCGCAGCTGGTCGGCGGCCGATTGCGGCTCCTGGCTGTCGATCCAGTTGGCGACGGTTTTGCGGATCAGATTGACGTTGAACAGCTCGTCGTCGCTCAGCCGGCCGGCGAGTTGCGTTCGGATTTGGGCGAACAGGTCCGGCCAGCGCCGGTTGTAGTTGATGCCGCTGTTCACGTCGTAGCGGCCGATATGGTGGTGCAGGCTGAAATTGGCCATGCCCAGCGGATTGGCCAGCGGGATCACCGTGAAGCGGGCGCGCAGCAGGCCCTGTTCGTCAGCTTCTCGCAGCATGGGCAACAGATGGTGCAGCACCATGGTGCCGGGGTGTTCGTCGGCGTGCAATGCCGCCTGCAGATGCACCTTTTCCGGCGCATCCGGCTCGCCGATCGCATAGTAGACGAATTCGGTCACTTGGCCTGGCGTGTCGCCACGCAGCGGTACGGATCGGCGTTGAAAGCTCACCCGGCTACCTCATCAGGCGGCTGAACCCGAGCCGCAGCGGCGCGGCTCCCGGCATGTGCCGCGTCATTCGGCGGTACACGAAACCGAAGACAAAGAAAACCGCCAGTGACACGGCGAGGAAATACATGGCCGCCACCGAATAGTGCAGCAGCGCGTTGTAGTCGCGCTCGAACAGCTCGCCGGCCTTGTTCATCAGGTCCTTCTGGTCGTTGATCACCGGCAGGGTGAAATAGATCAGCGCCGTGGCGTGGAACAGGAACACCACCTCATTGGTATAGGCGGGCCAGGCGATGCGGATCAGGTGCGGCCAGGTGATGCGCCGGAACTGCTGGGTTTTCGTCATGCCATAGGCGCGGGCCGCTTCCAGCTCGCCAGAGGGCACGGTCACCAGGGCGCCGTGAAAGATTTCAGCGGTATAGGCCGTGGTGTTGAGCGTCAGGATGAAGGGGCCCAGCACCAGCGGGTTGAGCACGAGCCAGTCGATCCCCAGCGGCCGCCAGACGCTCAAATTGAAGGCCAGCGCCAGCGAGTAGAACATGAACAGCTGAATGAAGAACGGCGTACCGCGGAAGGCATAGATATAGCCGCGCGACATCGCCGAGATCAGCCTGTTGTGCGAGCCCTTGCCCAGCGCCAGAAAGATCGCCAGCACGAAGCCGAGAGGGATCGCGGCGAGGGCAAAATAGATGTTGAACAGCGCCGGCTTGGCCAGCAGCCGCAGGTCGGTGCCGATGGCTTCGAGCAGACCCATCAGCTGCGCGCCCCCGCGCTGGCCAGCATGCCGCGCCCGGCCCAGCGGCTCAGCGCATTGAAGGCCTTTTCCGACAGATAGGTCAGGATGAGATAAAAAATTAGCAGCACCAGATAATAGGCCCAGCGCCAGTCGGGGTGCACCAGCCCGGCCGAGCGGGTGAAATTCGGCGCGCCTAGCCGGTCGGCCCACAGCACGATGTCGGATATCTGCAGCAGCGACAGCAGCGAGGTCGCCTTGATCAGCAGCATCCAGACGTTCGACAGGCCGGGCAGGGCGTAGATCCACATCTGGCGGATGTGAAAGCGCCACAGCACCTGACGGGCGGTAAAGCCGTAGGCGCGCGCCGCCTCGAGCTGGCCCCGCGGCACCGCGCTCATGGCGCCCGAGATGACGTTAGCGGCGAAGGCGCCGTATACGATCCCCAGCGAGACGCAAGCGAGCACCAGATAGCCCGTGGTGCCGAAATAAAGGTTTGCCGCGTCACACGGCGGCCATTGGCCGACGTTGGCGGCGAGGGTTTCCGGCGTGCACACCGCCTGAGCGCGGATCAGTTCGATCAGCTGCTCGAAGGCGAGGGGGAAAAACAGGAAAAACAGCACGTCCGGAATGCCGCGGACCATGTTGATATAAAGATTGCCGACGAGGCGCGCCGGGGCGAATCGCGCGTTCTTCAGCGTGGCGCCCGCCAGGCCGAAGGCCAGCGCCACCAGCGCACCGAAAAACGCGGCGGCCAGCGTATATTGCACTGAGGCATACCAGGTGAGGTGCTTGCCGTTGGTCAGATAGCCGAGCCAGAAGGCGGCATCCTCACCGATGCCGTTGCGCAGCCATTCAGGGAAGTGTTCGAGCATGTGCGACCCGGCAAAAGTAAGGGCGGACCATCAGGCCCGCCCTCGAAAAGGATCAGCTACCGGCGAAGATCGGGCCGGTCTTGTCCGGGAACCACTTGAGGATCAGCTCATCCAGCGAGCCATCGGATTTCATCTCGCCGATGACTTCGTTGATGGTGCCTTCCAGTTCATCGTCGGCCTTGCGCAGTCCAACGCCGACACCACCGCCGATGGCGACCTCGGGGCCGATGACCTCGAGCATGCCTTCGGAGCCGGCGATGATTTCCTGGATATAGCTGCCGTCGGCGAGGATCACGTCGACATTGCCGGCATTGAGGTCGGCGAGCGCCTGGTCAGCGGTCTCGAAGGCCTTGACCGTGTTGTCGGCGCCGAAATTGTCTTCGACATAGCCGGCCTGGATGGTCGAGCCCTGCACGCCGATATTGGCGCCCGACAGGGCATCGAAATCGAGCTCGGTGCCGGCGCGGACCATGTACATCGACGGATCGGGCGGGAAGTAGTTGTCCGAGAAGTCGATGCTTTCCTTGCGCTCGTCGGTGATCGACATGCCGGCCATGATGGCATCGTAGTTGCCGGCGACGAGATTGGGGATCATTGAATCCCAGTCGTTCACGACCCAGGTGCAGTCGAGTTCGGCGCGCGCGCAGATCTCGTTGCCCAGATCGATCTCGAAGCCGGCGACATCGCCGTTGTCATCGAGGAAATTCCACGGGGCATAAGCCCCCTCGGTGCCGAGACGGACGGTCTCGGCGCTGGCAGAGGTCGCCATCATGGCGACGGCGATAGCCGCTGACGCGGCAAGTAGTTTGTTCATCAAAACTCTCCCTGCGGGACAAAATACGGACAACGAAAAAACCTCGTTGGTCGCGAAAGGTTCGCGACAGACCCATGACGCTAGAGGTTTTTACCGTTTGGTCAATAATCCAGGTGGCCGAAGCGCGTGGATTCTTGCGGCCGGCGACCCGATGCCAGGTTTCAGCCTAGTGTCCGGCGGCACTGAGAAACTGCCTGAGGCGCGGCGAGCGGGTGGATTGAAACACCTCTTCAGCGGTCCCTTCTTCCTCGATCAGCCCCTGATGCAGGAAGATGATGCGGTCGGCGATGGTCCGGGCGAACTGCATGTCATGGGTCACCAGCAGCATGGTCCGGCCCTCATCGGCCAGCAGCTTGATCACCCGCAGCACTTCGGCTTCAAGCTCCGGGTCGAGGGCCGAAGTAGGCTCGTCGAACAGCATGACGCGCGGGTTGATGCATAGGGCCCGGGCAATTGCGGCGCGCTGTTGCTGCCCGCCGGAAAGCTGGCTGGGGTAACTGTGCGCTTTGTCGCGAATGCCGACCTTGTCGAGCATTTCCAGCGCCTCGGCCTCCACCTCGTCACGCTGGCGCTTCTGCACGTGCAGCGGTGCCTCCATGACATTGTCGAGCACGCTCATGTGGCTCCACAGGTTGAAGGATTGAAACACCATGCCGAGTTCGGAGCGGATGCGGCGGATCTGGCGCTCGTTCGACGGTTTGCGCGGTTTGCCCGACAGCTCCACCGTCTCGCCGCCGATCTTCACGGTGCCCTCTTCAGGCACTTCCAGCATGTTGATGCAGCGCAGCAGGGTGGATTTGCCGGACCCCGACGAGCCGATCAGCGCGACAACCTCGCCTTGGCGGGCGGTCAGCGAGACGCCCTTGAGTACGGCGATATCGCCATAGGATTTGTGGATGTCGGCGAGCTCGATGACGGGGGGCGTGCTGTTCATCGCGCCAGAACACCCAAGTTCGGCAAGGCTGGCAAGCAGAATTCGGAACCCGCCTCCGGTCTTTGCGTTGATTACACGAAGCCGGCAAGCGCGCCGGCACCAAAACCAAGGAGGTTCCGATGAATTGGAATCAGGTCGAAGGTAATTGGGAACAGTTCAAGGGTAAGGCTCAGGCCCAGTGGGGCAAGCTCACCAATGACGACATGGACGTTGTCGAAGGCAAGCGCAAAGAGCTCGCCGGCAAGATCCAGGAGCGCTACGGCAAGACTCAGGAAGAGGCCGAGCGCGAAATCGACGAGTGGTCGAAGCAGTTCGATTGATCTGCCTGACCTACTAGATCAGGGCCCCGCTTCTGCGGGGCCTTTTTTGTGTGCTGCCGAGCGGAAATGGGTAGCAGCACGCTCCCCGCCCAGTAAGCAGCTGCCCACAAAGCAACGACCCCGCCCGTGAGGGCGGGGCCGCGCAATCCCCGAACCGCGGACCCGGCAGGGACGGTTCGGGTAACTGTGTTGCGTTAGCTCAGGTCACGAGGCGCTGCGGCGGAAAAGCCCGACCAGCAGCGAGATGACGAGAAACGCCAGGAACAGGAAGAACAGGATCTGCGCGATGCCCGAAGCGGCGCCCGCAATGCCGCCGAAACCAAGCACACCGGCAATCACGGCGACGACGAGAAAAATCAAAGCATATTGCAGCATTTCACTTCTCCATGATGTTGCTTGCATTGATTGGAAAACTCTGAGCTGCGCTCTTGGTTCCCGGTGACAGACACTTTAGGCGCGGATGTTTTTGCGGTTCGCGTGAGCGCTGAGTGATGTCCGGCCCGGCACCGCGACGGCACGAAAAAGGGGAGCCGGCGGACCGGCTCCCCTGAATTCACTCGACGATCTGACGGGTTTACGCTGCGGCGCGCGAGCCTTCGTCGAAGAACAGCGCCTGGCTGATCAGCGCCTTCACCATGTCCGGGTTGAACGGCTTGGTGACGAGGAAGGTCGGCTCCGGCCGCTCGCCGGTCAGCAACCGCTCGGGGAAGGCCGTGATGAAGATCACCGGGACCGGGTGCGTGTGCAGGATGTCGTTGACCGCATCGATGCCGGATGAGCCATCGGCGAGCTGGATATCGGCGAGGATCATGCGCGGATTGGTCTTTTGATACAGCGCCAGCGCTTCCTTATGGGTGCGGGCGATGCCGACTACGCGATGGCCGAGGCCTTCCACCATCTGCTCGATATCCATCGCAATCAGCGGTTCGTCTTCGATGATCATGATGTCGGTCGCGACCTGGCGGGAGATCTCCGAGGAGGCCTCGTCAAGCAGGGTGGAAAAGTCGGCGTCGCTGACATCGAGAATCTCGGCAGCGTCCTCATGCGCAAAGCCCTCGACTGCGACGAGCAGGAAAGCCTGACGCGAGCGCGGCGAGAGATTGGCGAGGTTTGCCGCTGCTCGGGTTTCCCACGGCACGCTGGACGTCGGCTCTGGGATGGCAATCGCCGAGCTCGAAAACAGGGCGGAAAACAGCTTGTACAGCGCGATGCGGTCGCTCGATGCTTCGGGGAAGATCGACAGATCGGCGATCAAAGCCTCGAGGGTAGCGGCGACATAGGCGTCGCCGGACGTCTGCGAGCCAGTGACAGCGCGCGAGAACCGCCGCAGATAGGGAAGGTGCGGCGCAATCCGCGTAGACAATGACATTGGTATTCCACTCCGTGACGCTTCTCGAGATACCGGGGCGATAACTTTCGGTCCCGGCAAAAGGTTCCGGCTATCCGGAACTTTTTGTCGCCTCATGCATTTCAATGTAACATAGCACCGAAATTGGGGGCAAATTCAGTGCAGGTCGAATTTTTATGAAAGATAAAGCAGACATGAACGATCCGACAGGATTGAGGCGTCGCGCTGAGGACGACGGATTGGGTACGAACTCGGATATCGGCAATAAGTTGCGCGCGCTGTACGGCGCTGTGCAAGACGAAGGGATTCCGTCCAATCTGCTCGATCTGCTCGACAAGCTCGATCAGGCGGAACAGCAGGCCGAAGGTGCAACTGCCTCCAAGCCGGGTAGCAAGAGTGAGTAAGACTGCGAGTTCCGAAACGCCGAGTTTCAAGCGAGAGCTGCTTGCGACTTTGCCGAGCCTGCGGGCGTTTGCCGTCTCCCTGAGCGGGCGTCACGACAAGGCAGACGATCTGGTACAAGATACCGTGATGAAGGCCTGGGCGAAGCAGGAGAGCTTCGAAATGGGCACCAACATCAAGGCGTGGCTGTTCACGATCCTGCGTAACGAGTTCTACAGCCAGATGCGCAAGCGCGGCCGGGAGATCCAGGACAGCGATGGCGCGTTCACCGAACGCATGTCGGTGCATCCGTCTCAGTACGGCATCATGGACATGGGCGACTTCAAGAAGGCGCTCGACGGTTTGCCGGACGATCAGCGTGAAGCGATCATCCTCATCGGCGCGTCGGGCTTTTCGTATGAAGAGGCCGCAGAGATCTGTCATTGCGCAATCGGCACGATGAAGAGCCGTGTCAGCCGTGCGCGGACCAAGCTGCAGGAAGTGCTCAAGGTTACCGGCGAGTCCGACTATGGCCCCGATGCCGTGTCCTCGCAGGTCACGACCATGCCGCACTTGAACTAGACGACCAAGCCCTAGCGCGGTTGGGGCTGCTGGCAAACGGCCAGCAGCCGCTCCGCGGTGAAGGGCTTTTCCAGCACACCTTCCCCAGCAAATGCTGCAGCCGTGGCGCGATCCGCCGTCATCATGACGACGGGAATGCCGCGTTCGTCGATCATCTTGCCGAACGCCAGAACCTCTTCGGCGCCCAGGCGCGCCTCCAGCAGGACCACGTCGACATCGAGGTCGGCATCCTCGGTTGCGTCGAGGACATTTTGGAATAGCTGGACCTGCTGAGCGCCGCCCTCTTCGAGAATCTGCTGTATCTCCAAGCCAATAAGAAACTCAGCCTCGACGACGAGGATTCGGGCAGCAACAGACATGATTCTCGTGACGCTTGAGGAGGCAGGAGCGTCAGAATGCGTAGCGGGACGGCATCTCGCATTAAACAATGACATACTGCGGGGCGGGGATAGGGCATCTTCCGCCTTGGCGTGAGGCGCCGCCGATGGCATTATTTGGGTACCCCCCACCTGCGCGAGTAACGATCCTGACCAGTTCCGCCAGACGCGTCCCGTGTGAAGCCTGTCCGTTGCGGACCAATCCATATTTCCGGGCTTTCACTCCCGACGAGCTGAAGTTCGTTTCCGGCTTCAAGCGCGGCGAACTGGCTGCCGAACCCGGCTCGATGATCCTGTCCGAGGGTGCGCACAGTGCGCAGCTGTTCACCCTGCTGTCCGGCTGGGCTTTCCGTTACAAGACACTGGAGGATGGCCGTCGGCAGATTCTGAACTATCTCCTGCCCGGTGATCTGGCGGGTTTGCAGGGGTCAGTGATCGGGGAGATGCAGCATTCCGTCGAGGCGCTGTCGCCGGTGGTGTTCTGCGTTTTCGAGCGCGACAATCTGCAGTCGCTGTTCCGCAACCATCCGGGCCTCGCCTTCGACATCACCTGGCTTGCCTCGCGCGAGGAGCGCATGCTGGACGAAACGCTGCTCAGCGTCGGGCGACGCAGCGCGGTCGAGCGGGCCGCCTATCTGCTGGTTTTCATCTATCAGCGAGCGGCGCGGATCGGCCTCACCGTGGGCCAGCGCCTGCTGATCCCGATCACCCAGCAGCACGTTGCCGATACGCTGGGTCTGTCCATCGTTCATACCAACAAGACGTTGCGCAAGCTCGCCGAGCGCAACCTGATCAAATGGCATGACCGGTCTTGCGAAGTGCTCGACGAGACCGGGCTGCTCGAACTGTCCGGCTGGACCGGGCTCGAGGAAGAACGCCGACCGTTCGTTTAGGTCCAAATCTCGACATTCAGCTGTGCGATACGATTCGCTCGGCTGAGGGACTCGGGGTTATGGTGGATGCCTTCGCCGATCGCGTTCCTGCCTTGGGCATTCCGATGATTGACGTCGCAGCGCATTCACCGACGACCAGGACCGCGGGAAGCCGCGTCCGGCGGCGATTTGCGATCATTGTTTCGGTGATATTGATCCTGCTGGCGGCGGGGAGTTCGCTGGTACTCGTGCGTCTGGTCGACAACCATCTCGCCGATATCACCGAGACCTATGAACTGCGCCAGCAGTCCAACACTTTGCTGCAGGCGCTGGTCGACGCCGAAACTGGACAGCGCGGCTACATCATCACCGGCGATGCCGGCTATCTCAGACCCTACAATCGGGCCATCGCCAATCTCGACGAGACCTACCAGCGGCTGCGCGATCTCGTTGCCGATGACGCGCGCCAACGTGCCACGGTCGAGGCACTGGCCGACGACATCGATGCCAAACGGGCAGAGATGGCGCGTACCATCGAACTGGTTTCTGGCGGGGAGTGGGACGCGGCGCGCGACATGGTCCGCTCCGACGCCGGCCAGGGGATGATGGAGGCCTTGCGGCTGTCGCTGCGTCTGTTCGCCACCGAGCTCGAAGTCAGGCTGGCGGATCGCAACGCTCAGATGCGCGCAGCCCGCGTCTGGCTGGTTGGTGCCATCCTCGCCTCGTTGGCCGGCTGTGCCGCGCTGGCCTTCATGCTGCTCACCCGCAGCCAGCGGCAAGTGGCGACCATGGCCGAGCGCCAAGCGGCACTGATCGAGCGCAAGGCCGAGCTGGAAGCGCATGTCGCGGAACGTACGGCGGAAGTGGAAATGGCGCGCCAGAGTGCCGAACGCGAGCGGGAGCGGGTCGAAGCCCTGTTGCAGGATACCAATCACCGCATCGGAAACTCTCTGGCCACCGTCTCGTCGCTGCTTTCGCTGCAGATGGCGCGTGCGAGCTCCGACGAGGTGCGAACGGCTCTCGATTCGGCCCAGAGCCGTGTACATGCTATCGCCTCGAGCCATCGGCGTTTGCGCCTTGGCGGCGATTACGACACGGCACGAATTGACGAGTTTCTGGAAGCGGTTATCGGTGATCTGGCTAACTCTGTGCCGGCATCGCGGCAGATCAGCTTTCACCACGAGATCGCGCATATGGTGGTTCCCGCCCGCGACGCGACGACGCTGGGGATCATCGTCAGCGAGCTCGTGACGAATGCTCTCAAGCACGCCTTTACCGCCGATCGTCCCGGCCAGATCTGGATCCGGCTGCTGGTCGAGGGCGAGGGCGGGCCCCAACTCGTGGTCGAGGATGACGGTGTCGGTTTCAGTGGTGATAGTCCGCCCGCCGGCTCCAATGGGCTCGGAAGCGTGGTGATCGTGCAGCTGGCGCGGCCGTTCGGCGGCGTGCCGACCTATGCGCCGCGCGAGGGTGGTGGCACGCAGGCAACGGTGCCGCTGCCAAAGCTGGCGCCCGCCGCCGATTAAGGAACTTAGCTGGCCCGGTCGCGTTCGGGCCCTATTCAGGAGAGCGCCTCAAACCATGCACTTTATCGGCGTGTTTAATCGCGACGGCGGAACTTTGCGCACGCTTGACCTGGCCGAATTCTGCCAGCAGGCGGATGCGATCTTTGCTGCGGCGGGTCACAGTTTCGAGTGCCGGGTCTGCGCCGGCGGCGAACTGGTTGATACGCTGCGCCGTGCCTCCCGCGACCCCAAGGCTGACGCCATCCTCGCTGCCGGCGGCGACGGGACGATTTCGGCTGCCGCCACGGCATGCTTTGAGAGCCAGGTGCCGCTGGCCGTGCTTCCCGCCGGCACGATGAATCTGTTCGCGCATTCGTTGAAGATGCCGCTCGATCTCGAAGAGGCGCTTGAGGCAGTTGCCGCAGGCAGTGTCGACGCCGTCGATATTGCCACGGCCAATGGTGCGCCATTCATCCATCAGTTCGCGGTAGGGCTGCATGCGCGGCTGATCCGCAGACGCGAGGGGATCACCTACAACGGTCGGATCGGCAAGGTTTTCGCCAGCACCCGTGCCGTCTTCCGTGCGCTCATGCAGCCGCTGCGCTTCGATGCCGAAATCCGCACGTCCCGGGGCAAGGAGCTGCGCAAGGCGAGCGCCATTTCTGTTTCCAACAATCTGCTCAGCGAGGGCCACGCGCCCTATGCCGAAAAGATCGATCAGGGCATCCTTGGTGTCTATGTGGTCAAGCCGCTGCCGCCACTCGAGCTGGCACGTCTGTTGTTCACACTGATGTTTGGCAGCTGGAAGCATCATCGTGGCGTTTCCGAGCGCGAGGTGACCCAGGTGACGCTGCGCTTTCCGCATCGCAAGTCTTCGGCCCAGGCGGTGATCGATGGCGAGCTGGTGCCGTTGGAAAAGCTCGTCGATCTGCGCATACATCCGCGCGGCTTGAAGGTTGTGCTGCCCGGGCAGACGGCGCGAGAGCGCTCACAGGCCGCAGAAGACACCGCCGATACCGGTACGCCCTCCATCTTGCTGATGTCGGTCTAGCGGTTCAGGCTGCGTTCATCAGTGCGGCTTTGCCGCGGCGGAATTGCAGCAAGCGCGACTGCCTTCGTCTGGTGCCGAGGCGGGCTGATATCGAAAATTGGATGATCGTCAGTGCGTTAGCCGCGATTATCCCCGCCGCGACGCAACGTGCCATACTTGCCATATTGCAGTCGGGGAAACCGGGATGCGCGAGAAGGCAAAAAGTCGACCGGCCCGAACTCAAGTCGAGATCGGGCCGGATCGGATTATTCGTCGGCTTTGTGTCCGCCGGAGCGGGTCAGCAGGTAGGCCGCAGCAAGTGCGCCGCCTACCGGTAGGCCGAGTTTGCGCATCAGGCCCGACTGCAGCACGAGGGGCAGGGCGGTCACCGCCGCTGTCGTCACAAGTGCGGTCTTTTCCGCAGCATGGCGGCGTTCGAGTTCACGGCGCTTGCTGATGTTGGCTGTGATGGTCATCACCGCCCAGACCGTCAGGGCGATCGCCAGCGCGCCGCCGCCAAGCACCAGGGGACCAACGACCGGCCCCCACATGACGCTGAACCAGCCATTGAGCGCGACGAGCAGGAAGACGACGCCGACGAGTGCGAAACCCGCAATAACCGCCCAAGCCAAAGCCTGGGCCTTCATGCGGGTCACCAGCTCGTCCACCTCGATTCCAAGAAGCGAGGCGATCGGTCCGAGCACACCCATGGGTTTTAGCGGCTTACGACGGCGAGAACGAAGCCAAGCGCCACGGCGCCGGCCACCGCCGTCAGGGGCTTTTCCCGGATGGTGTCTTTCAGCTGCTTTTCGATCTGACCGAACTCGTCCTGAACATCGTCCAGGGTGTTCTGGCCCTGCTTTTTGAGATTGTCGGTCTCACGCGTCGCGATGGATTTGGCATCCTGCACCTTGTCCTCGGCCAGACCCGCGAGGGTGCCGGCGATCGACTTCAGGTCGTTTTGCAGCTGCTCGATCTGAGCGGACAGCTCGTCTTCGCGGCTGACTTCCTTGGTGCGGGAAGAGGACCGGCGTGCGCCCGCAGCGCTGCTCTTGGTCGAACGGGAAGGGGCCATATCGGTTGTGGCAGCCATGGTGACGCTCCTTTGGATGTTGTCCATGAAACGTGGCACACGCGCTTCAGTTCCATCAAATCTGCGGGCGCACCAGTGCCAGACAAAGAAAAACCCCCGGTTCGGGCGAGAACCGGGGGTTAGGCGAGCCGCAAGTGGGGCGACTTCGGCTCGCGTGGGGGAAGCTCTAGATCATTCCCATTAGCACAAGGATGATGATGATGACGAGAACGACCCCAAGAATACCGGAGGGCGCAACGCCCCAGGACCGCGAATGCGGCCAGGCCGGAATCACGCCGATCAGCGCGAGAATGAGGAGGATGATGAGGATTGTACCGAGGGTCATGCGTGACGCTCCTTATGCGATGGCGAGCAGCAGCGAAGCTGCGATGGCTAGAATGCCGACGGCGGGAACGATCGCTGCAACAACAGCAAGGTAGTGCGTGCGGCCATCGTACCCTTGCGGGGACCAGGCAACAGCCGTGCGGCTCGCATGTTCAAGATTGGAGATTTCAACCTGTGTCATCGCGCTCAATCCTTCTCGACGCTAACCGGTCTGGGCCGGCCAACACGCTGGTCTCTTGGCGTGTCTGGCGAAAAGAACGGCGGGTGCGACGGATTGGTTCCGCAGTGGTTCGAAGAAAGCTGACTGGCGCTGGGGTGCCGGTTGTTTAATCGACGCTGATGACGTCTACGGACTGCTTGGTATGATGCTGGCCAGAGGTGCGCAGCACGCCGACAATTGGTGAAATGTCGGAATAGTCGCGGCCATGGCCGATGACGATGTGGTCGGCGCCGGCGACCATGGCGTTGGTCGGATCGAATTCGAGCCAGCCGGCATGCTTGCCGCACCACACGCGCACCCAGGCGTGCATGGCATCTGCGCCCGCGAGGCGCTCCTTGCCCTTGGGCGGAATGGTGCGGAGGAACCCCGAGACATAGCCCGCGGGAATGCCGATGCCGCGCAGCCCGGCAATCATCACATGCGCGAAGTCCTGGCAGACTCCGCCTTTCAGCTCAAAGGCTTCCGACGGTGTGGTGTCGACCTTGGTGGCGTCGGTGTCATAGGCGAAGTCGCGGTTGATCGCGAGGCAGAGGTCCATTGCCGTTGCCTGCACTGACAAGGTGCGGGCAGCGCTTTGGCGGGCATATTCGGTGATTTTCGGGTCGAGCGCCACGCGTGGCGATGCGGCGAGGAAGTGGTGCGGGGAGTCGGCGTCGACCGACCAGATGCGGGCGAGTTCCTGGCGCATGCCGTCTAGCGTGGGCGACAGGTCCGCTGTCTGATCCCTTTCATCCACCTGGACGCGCGCCGTGAGCCGCACGTCGAGATGGTCGTGATAACCCTCGTAGGAAATCGTTGTGACCGTATTGCCGAAAAAGTCGGTGAAGCTGGTCTCCAGCTCGGGCCGCGGATCGAAGGTCAGGCCTGCGGCGATGACCCGCTGCGAAGCGGGTAGGGATGCCGGAACGACGCGCACCAGATGCCGGTCGCCATGCACGGATGCTTCGTAGTCGTAATGCAGCTCAAGCCGAACGTCGTACAGCACGGCCTGACTCCTCAGACAAAGTTTGCTTCGGCGACGAGCGCTCCGAGCGCACCGATTTCGGCGCCCAGTTCCTGCAGCCTCTCGGTGGTCATCTGCTCGGCCTCGGTGACGCGCAGCTCGGTATAGAGCGACAGTGCCGCCTTGGCTGCGCCTGACAGGTGGCCATCGTCATTGCCGCCGGGCAGGCATTCGATCTGCTCGCGCAATTCGGCGATTTGGAAACGCACCGAACGCGGGTTGAGCGGATCGAGCACCAGCAGGTCGACATAGGACAGAATGCTGGCGCTATGTGCATAGCGGCGCCGGTGGGTCATCACGCTGTCGCCGATCTCCAGCAACATGTCTTCCGAGCCTTCGGGAGCCTCCTCGCGGAGGAACCAGGCGACGTGGCCAGCAATCTGGATACCGCGTTCGAGCCGGCGTCCGATCTCGAGGAAGCGCCAGCCGGCGAAGCGATACATGTTCTCATGCACGAGGCCGGAAAAGCCGGCCAGCTTGCGCAGCAGCACGGTCAGTGCGCCGGCGGCATCCGCGCCCGGCCGCACGCGGCTCGCAAAGCTGCGGGCCGTCTTGCGCAGATCCGTCAGAGCCAGCCAGCCATCGGGCGAGAAGCGGTCGCGGATCTGGCTGGCGCTATAGACGGCGCTGTCGATGGCGGCCAGCAGCCCCGGCGGCATGGCCAGATCGGCGTCGATATCAATGCCTTCGAGATATTCGCGGGTATCGTTCAACAGCGGCTGGTCGGGCGTCGAGGTTTCGGCAAGGCGCACATTGTAGGCGCGCAGCACGCGCACGATGCTCTCGCAGCGCTCGGCATAGCGGCCCAGCCAGATCAGATTGTCGGCGGCGCGGCTCGGCAGGCTGCGCGACGAAATACGCTCCAGCTTTTCGCCATCGCGCGGCAGCAGCGTTACGTTCTCCACCGGGCGCGGGCTCACGACCCAGACGTCCGCCGCCTGACCGCCGCGCTGCATCGACATCGCAGCCGCATCGGAGGTCAGACCGACCCGGGCGAATCCGCCGGGCATGATGGTCCAGCCGTCGCGGCTGCGGGCCGCATAGACACGCAGGGTGATGGGACGCGGCTCCAGCCGGCCATCGACATAGACCGGGGCCGTCGACAGCCTGACCGGCTCCTGACCGACGAAATCCGCTGGCGCGGCGCGCATGCGCATCAGCAGGCTGGCGCGCGCATCATCGCTGATCTCGCCGCCATGCACGGTGTTCTGCGGATCATCGATCGCCAGATTGGTGGCGAAGGCCTGGCCGACCAGCATCTTGTGCAGGTTGTCGATCACGTGCTGGCGCTCGGACTCCTGTCCGCACCACCAGGTCGCAAGGGACGGCAATTGCAGGCTTTCGCCCAGCAGCGCTTTCGACAGGTTGGGCAGGAAAGCGAGGAGGGCGCGGGTTTCCAGAATGCCCGAGCCCAGAGCATTGACCATCGAGATCGAACCCTGGCGCAGCGCTTCGGTCAGGCCGGCCGTGCCGATATGGCTGTCGGTGCGCAGTTCCAGCGGGTCGGCAAAGGCTGCGTCCATGCGGCGCCAGAGTACCGAAATGGGCTTCAGCCCATCGATCGTCCGCACCATGACCTGGCCGTTGTCGACTGTCAGATCCTGGCCTTCGAGCAGCAGGAAGCCCAGATAGCGGGCGATATAGGCGTGCTCGAAATAGGTTTCGTTGTGCTGGCCCGGCGTGAGGATGGCGACGCCACCCCCCTTTGCGCGCGCATGCGCATTCAGCGCGTCGCGAAAATCACGAAAGAAGCCGGCCAGCCGGTGAATGTGCTGGCTACCATAGATCTCGGGTAGCGCGCGGCTGGTTGCCACCCGGTTTTCCAGCGCAAAGCCGGCGCCGGAGGGAGCCTGTGTGCGGTCACCCAAAACCCACCAACCCCCGTCGGGGGCGCGGCCAAGCTCGAAGGCGCAGAATTGCAGGAAATGACCGCCAGCTGGCTTGATGCCGACGAGTGGGCGTAGGAATTCCTCATTGCGGGCAATCAGTTCGGGCGGCAGCAGACCACGCTTCACCAGTTCGTTGTCGCCATAGATGTCGGCAACGATTCGCTCCAGCAGGTCGGCGCGCTGGGTGAGCCCGCTCGAAATGCTGGCCCATTCGGAGTCCTCGATAATCAGCGGAACATGGGCCAGGGGCCAGGCCCGCTCATTGCCGTCCATGCCGTCGTAAGTGCGGTAAAAGACGCCCGCATCGCGCATGTACTGGTCGGCGCGCTCGAAGCGGATCGCGAGCTCTTCGGCCCCGAGGTCTTCCAGCGATGCGATGAGTCCGGCCCAGGCCGGACGGATCGTGCCGTCCGGGCCGATCATCTCGTCAGGCACTCCAGGAATCAGCCGATAGCCCGCAAGGAGGCTGTCGGCCCCTCGCGCGTTTGCCTGCTGTCGCTGATTCCACGTTTCCATAACGGCAATAGCGCTATCTCAGGCGCCAGGAATCGCAAGCGATATTCGACTGTTTGGTCAAAATCCGCCGTCGATTGCCTACCGACTAATGCGCGTCGGCATCAGCTTTAACAATCACACCAACCTTGTCAGCGCGTTCTAGGCCGGCATGCGCAGATCGAGGGTCATCGGGAATTCCGCCGAACGGGTTTCGATCGGCGGCGTGTAGGGGCCGGGGGTGTGGCCGTGCGGCACGAAGCGCGCCAGGCGCCGGGCTTCGGCCTCGTTGCCGTTGACAGGGAAGGTCTCGTAGTTGCGGCCACCCGGATGCGCGGTGTGATAGGTGCAGCCGCCGATCGCCCGACCCGACCAGGTGTCGTAGATGTCGAACCGCAGCGGGGCATCAGCCGGCAGGGCAGGGTGCATGCCGGAGGCCGGCTGCCATGCCTTGTAGCGCACCCCGGCCACCGAGACGCCGGACACGCCGGTGCCTGTCAGCGGCACAGCGCGGCCGTTGCAGGTCACCTGGTAGCGGTCGGGGTTGGTGCCTTCGAGCTTGACCTGAAGTCGTTCGACCGACGAATCCACAAAACGCACCGTGCCGCCTATGGCGCCCATTTCGCCCATCACGTGCCAGGGCTCCAGCGCCTGGTTGAGCGTCAGCTTCATGCCATCCACTTCCACTTCGCCGCAGAAGGGGAAGCGGAATTCGTGCTGCGCCTCGAACCATTCCGGTTCGAGATCGAAGCCATTGGCCTTGAGGTCACTCAGCACGTCGAGGAAGTCGGTCCAGACGAAATGCGGCAGCATGAAGCGGTCGTGCAGGCTGGTGCCCCAGCGGACGAACTTGCCGTCGATCGGCTCTTTCCAATATCGGGCGATCAGCGCGCGCACCAGCAATTGCTGGGCAAGGTTCATGCGCGCATTGGGAGGCATCTCGAAGCCGCGGAACTCGACCAGACCCAGCCGGCCGGTCGGCCCATCGGGCGAATAGAGCTTGTCGATGCAGATTTCGGAGCGGTGGGTATTGCCGGTCACGTCGACCAGCAGATTGCGGAACAGCCGGTCCACGAGCCACGGAACGGGGGCCTCACCTTCGCCGGGCAGCGGGACCTGTTTCAGGGCAATTTCCAGCTCGTAAAGGCTGTCGTGCCGGGCTTCGTCGAAGCGTGGGGCCTGCGAGGTCGGGCCTATGAACAGGCCCGAGAACAGATAGCTCATCGCCGGGTGATGCTGCCAGTGCAGCACAAGGCTCTTCAGCAGATCCGGCCGGCGCAGAAAGGGGCTGTCGCCGGGCGTCGAGCCGCCAACGACGACGTGGTTGCCGCCGCCGGTGCCGGTGTGCTTGCCGTCGATCATGAACTTGTCGGCGCCGAGGCGGACCTGTCGGGCCTCCTCGTAAACGGCGGTTGTCGTCGCCACGCATTCTTCCCAATTGGCCGCGGGATGAATGTTGACCTCGATGACGCCGGGATCGGGCGCCACGCGGATGACGTTGAGCCGCGGATCATAGGGCGGGGCATAGCCCTCGACATGGATCGGCAGATCGATCTTTTCAGCGGCCTTTTCCGCCGCGGCGATCAGCTCGAGATAGTCCTCCACCGTCGAAACCGGCGGCAGGAAGACGCAGAGCCGCCCCTCGCGCAGTTCCACGGTGATCGCAGTGCGCACGGTGGAATCGATTTCGTCGAGCACCTGCTCCTGGATGTCCTGCCCGATCGTCGGATCGGCGGTAAAGGTCGAGGGCTGGGCATGGTGGCCGACACGTACTTCGACCGGGCTTTTCAGCAGTTCGTCGACCGCCGGAAGGTCGCCGACGGCGACCAGCGGATCGCGCGGAACGACATGCGGGTAGGCCGTGGGTTCGACGTGTTTGAGAGCGCTGAGGGGCAAGCGGTAGCCCACCGGGGAATCGCCTGCAGCGAGGAACAGCTTGCCGCGACGGGTACGCCACTTCTCGGTGATCCAGCTGTTTTTTGTTGGTTGGGCGTTCCAGCGCTGCACCGGCAGCACATAGCCGGTCGGGTTGTTCAGCCCATGGTTGAACACCCGCGCCATGCGCGCCCGCGCCTCGGGGTCGGCGAGTTCGGGATTGTTGGGGTCGACGTTCTCGGGCAGCCGGGCTTCCTTGACGAGCCAGTCGCCCGGGTCCTCATAGGCGGGATCGATAGTCTCGGTGCCGAGCCCGAGATTTGTGGCGATCTCGGTCAGCAGGCGCTGGTCATCGCCGGGCTTGGCGTCGGTCGTTTCGCCTTCTCTGGCGACCAGCTCTTCATCGCGCCACACCGGCTGGTTGTCGCGGCGCCAGTAGAGCGAGAAGGTCCAGCGCGGCAGCGTTTCGCCGGGGTACCACTTGCCCTGGCCGTAATGCAGCAGACCGCCGGGGGCGAAGCGTTCGCGCAGCCGGCGGATCAGCTTGTCGGCCAGCCCGCGCTTGGTGGGGCCGACCGCATCGGCATTCCACTCGCCGGCTTCGAAGTCATCGATCGAAACGAAGGTCGGCTCGCCACCCATAGTGAGCCGCACGTCATTGGCCTTGAGCTCGTCGTCGACCTGGCGGCCGAGGGTGTTCAGCCGTTCCCAGCTCTCGTCGGAGAAGGGCTTGGTGATCCGCGGATGCTCGGCCACGCGGCTGACCGTCATGTCGAAATTGAATTCGACATTGGCGAAGCTGGCAAAGCCGGAAATCGGCGCGGCATTACGATAATGCGGCGTGGCGGCCAGCGGCACGTGGCTCTCACCGGCCAACAGGCCCGAGGTCGGGTCGAGGCCGACCCAGCCGGCGCCCGGCAGGTACACCTCGCACCAGGCGTGCAGATCGGTGAAATCGTGCTGGGTGCCCGACGGGCCGTCGAGGGCCTGCAGATCGGGCTTGAGCTGGATGAGATAGCCGGAGACAAAGCGCGCGGCAAAGCCGAGATGGCGCAGCACTTGGACCAGCAGCCAGCTGGAATCCCGACACGAGCCCTGGGCCCGGCGCAGAGTTTCTTCCGGCTCGAACACGCCGGTTTCCAGGCGCACGATATAGCCGATGTGCTGCTGGATGCGGGCATTGAGACCGGTGACGAAGGTCACGGTGTTCGTCGGCGTGCGGTCGATGCCGTTGAGGAACTCGGTCAGCAGCGGGCCGGCGGGCTCTGCCGTCATGTAGATCGACAGATCGTCGCGCAGGGTTTCGGGATATTCAAAAGGCCAGGTCTCGGCGCTCTCTTCAACGAAGAAATCGAACGGGTTGTAGACCGTCATGTCGGCGACGAGATCGACTTCGATCTTGAGTTCGGTCACCGGCTCGGGGAAGACGTGGCGGCTGAGGTAATTGCCGTAAGGGTCTTGCTGCACATTGACGAAATGGTTCGCCGGGCTGACCCGCAGCGAATGGCTGAGCACTTTCGTCTTGGAGTGCGGCGCCGGCTGCAAGCGAATGATCTGGGGCTGCAGGTACACCGGGCGATCATACTTGTAGTGGGTGAGATGGTAGACGGCAGCTTTGATCGACATGCGGTCGGGCGCTCACTGACTGGCAAGGGACTTACCCGATCCAGCCTAGCACAGTTGTTACCCTGCGATAGGACTATACCGCTGGGCAGCCATGCTTATTTGCGGTTGCGGCGCGCCGCGTCACGCGACTCCGTCAAAAAGGCCTCGACCTCGTCGAGATCGGCGGAAAACTCGTAGCCGTCATTACCGAAGACGATCTGCTTGGTGTCGTCGTCTCGCAGCATGTAGCCGCCGTGTTCCTGGATTCTCGGTGTCAATTTCTGCGCTACCAGCAGGCTGACGCGGAACGGGCGTCCGAGGCGGCGCACGCGGCGTTCGAGGGCGGTCTTGGTGTTGGCTCTGCTGTTCATTTTTGGCTTTCAGTCTCGATCAGTCGGCGACGATGGGCGTATCGGGCAGACTGCCCCATTCCGACCAGGAGCCATCATAAAGCGTCACATCCCGGGCGCCGGCCCGCTTCAGAGCGGTCAGCAGCGTCGCCGCGGTGACGCCGGAGCCGCAACTCGTGACAATCGGCTTGTCGAGGTCGATCCCGGCGGCGGTGAACTGGTCCCGCAGAGTTTCGCGATCCTTCAGCTTACCTTCTGCGATCAGCGTGTCGGCGGGCGCACTCTTCGCGCCGGGCATATGGCCCGAGCGCATGCCGGCGCGCGGTTCCGGCGCCTGGGCATGAAAGCGGGCCGCTGGCCGTGCATCGACGATCTGGCGGTCGCCGGTCTCGACTAGCGTGCGCATGGTCGCGATGTCGACGACGGCCTCGGGATCGAAGCTGGCGGTGAACGTCGCCGGCGCAGGGGTTGCCGCTCCGCTTTCCACGGGCCGGTTCTCGCTCCGCCATTTTGGCAGGCCGCCTGCCAGCAGCCAGACGTCCTTGGCGCCCATGGTGCGGAAGGTCCAGCGCACCCGCGGTGCAGAAAAGAGCCCCGCACCGTCATAAACGACGATGCGCTGTGTTTCCGAAATTCCCATCGCGCCGACGGCAGCCGCGAACGCCTCTGGCGTCGGCAGCATATGCGGCAGGCCACTCGTCGTATCGGCAATGGCGTCGAGATCGAAGAACACGGCGCCCGGGACATGCGCTTCGGCAAATTCGGCGCGCGGGTCACGCCCGGCGTTCGGCAGATACCAACTGGCATCGACGATTGCGATAGATGGGTCGCCGAGCTTCGTGGCAAGCCATTCGGTGGTGACGAAGGGATCTTGGGTATCGATTGTGCTCATGGGCCGGACATTAGTGTGCGCCGCGCTGCCCGTCACCTGCCGGCGCGCGTATGGCGCAGGAAATTCGCTCGGAATGCCCGTGTCATCCTTAAAGGCAAGCGCCTTCGCCGTCCGGTCAACACCGCCGAGCGCAACTATCTTTTAGAGCCATTCCAGAGAAGGTCGAAAATAGTTGATCGTCGTAATCCACTTTGTTAGTCGCCCCTCAAGACCGAGATTTTACCGGGAGAGATAACGATGAGAATGACGATCAGCACGATCGGCCTGACCGCCGCGATGGTGGCCACAGGTGCGGGGTTTGCGCAGGCCGCAGAGCCCGCTGCCGAAGCGATCCTCGGCAATTACGCCGACATCGCGCTGGCGGGCTATGAAGACGCGCTGAGCACGGCCCGTGCGCTTGATGCCGCCACCGATGCGCTGATCGCCGACCCCAGCGAAGAGACCCTGGATGCCGCCCGCGCCGCGTGGAAAGCCGCGCGTCCGTCGTACCAGCAGACCGAAGCCTTCCGCTTCGGCAATGCCATCGTCGACGAGTGGGAAGGCAAGGTGAATGCCTGGCCGCTCGATGAGGGGCTGATCGACTATGTCGATGCCGGCTATGGCACCGAGAGCGACGAAAACGGCCTCTACACCGCCAATGTCATCGCCAATCCGTCGATCATGATCGATGGTGCCGAAGTCGACGCCACGGAGATCACGCCGGAGTTCCTTGCCGAGACGCTGCAGGAAGCGGGCGGGATCGAAGCCAATGTGGCGACCGGCTATCACGCCATCGAGTTCCTGCTCTGGGGGCAGGACCTGCACGGTACCGATGCCGGCGCCGGCGAGCGTCCTTTCACCGACTATTCGAGTGCCGACCACGCGGACCGGCGCGCGCAGTATCTCGACGCCGCGACCGACCTGTTGGTCTCGGACCTCGAGGAGATGGTCGGCTATTGGCAGGCTGGCGGCGAAGCTCGCGTGGCGCTCGAAGAGAGTGGTCTGCCGACCATTCTCACCGGCATGGGCTCGCTGTCCTTCGGCGAACTGGCTGGCGAGCGGATGAAGCTGGGCCTGCTGCTGCATGATCCGGAAGAGGAGCATGACTGCTTTTCCGACAACACGCATGTGTCGCATCTGAACGACGCGATCGGGGTTGAGAATGTCTATCTGGGGCGGTATGTGCGCGTCGACGGCTCCGTCGTCGAAGGTCCCTCGATCTCCGATCTGATTGCGGCGCGCGATCCGGAACTCGACACCGAGATCAAGGCGCTGCTCGCCGACACCGTCAGCAAGATGCAGGTGATGGCCGACCGGGCCGAAACTGTTGAGGCCTATGACCAGATGATCGGCGAAGGCAATGACGAGGGCAATGCGGTGGTGCAGGCCGCAATCGACGGGTTGATCGCGCAGACGCGCGGCGTCGAACGCGCCGTCGCCCTTCTCGATCTCGGCAAAAGTGTGAGCATCGAGCAGAGTGACAGCCTCACAGACCCGGAAGCTGTTTTCCAATAAGGGTTTCCCCCAAAATAGTGGACGGTGCGGGTTGTGCGAATCCGTTCCGTCGTCCTTTTCTTCCAACCGTGACCGGGGGCGCCTAGTGCCTGACATGCACATGCACTTCACTGCGTTCCTGGTCATGACTCTTATAGGCGGCATGGCGATTGCCGGTGATCAGAAGTCGCGGCCCGACCTGACGCCCGAAGATCTGGATCGGGTGGCCCGCGTCACTGCTCCGACGACAGAGTTCGCGCATCCCGAAAATTTCGAGCAGCTGCCGGCTGGCGCGGCCACGGTGAAAAAGCGCATCAACCAGGATGCCTTTTCTTTTTCGTCGGCCAATCTCAGCTTCGAGCAGGAGAGGGATTTTAAGCTCGGCAATGCGCTGTTCCGCAAGCTGTGGGTGTCGTCGCCCGCTTCGACCGAGGCGTCGGATGGGCTGGGCCCGCTGTTCAATGCGCGGGGCTGCCAGAATTGCCACCTCAAGGACGGTCGTGGGCATCCGCCGCTGACGGCCGCCGACGATGCGACCTCCATGTTCCTGAGGATTTCCGCGCCGCCGGTGACCGACGACGATCGGGCGCTGCTTGCCGAAGGCGCCGCATCGGTGATCGGCGATCCGACATATGGCACGCAGTTGCAGGACAAGGCGGTTCCCGGTGTCCCGGCCGAAGGGCGCATGGTTATCGACTATGCGGATGTCCCGGTGACCTTGGGCGACGACACGGTCGTGACGCTGCGCGCGCCCAGCTATTCTGTGGCCGATCTCGCCTATGGCCCGATGGCCGATGGTGTCATGCTGTCGCCACGGGTCACGCCGCAGATGATCGGCCTTGGCCTGCTCGAACAGATCCCGGCCGAGGATATTCTGGCACAGGCCGACCCGGACGACGTCGACGGTGACGGCATTTCGGGCAAGCCGAACACGGTTCTCGATCCTGTCAGCGGCGCCGTCATGCTGGGGCGGTTCGGCTGGAAGGCCGGCGCGCCGTCGATCCGGGTACAATCGGCCAATGCCTTTGCCGGTGACATCGGCATTTCGACCCCTCTGGTGAACCTGCCGCATGGCGATTGCACCGCCAATGAGGCGGCATGCCTCGAAGCGCCGACCGGCGAGCAGGAACGGCTCGGCATTTCGGAGGCCCCCGATCCGGTGCTCGATCTCGTCACCTTCTATTCGCAGAATCTCGGTGTGCCGCAGCGGCGCGACGTCGACGACCCGCAGGTTCTGCGCGGCAAGCAGGCCTTTTACGAAGCCGGCTGCATTTCCTGCCACACGCCGAAGTTCGTTACCTCGCGCGACGCGCCCACCAAGGCGCATCAGTTCCAGCTGATCTGGCCCTATTCCGATCTGCTGCTGCACGACATGGGCGAGGGCCTGGCGGATCATCGTCCCGAGGGCAGCGCCGATGGCTACGAATGGCGTACGCCGCCGCTGTGGGGGATCGGGCTGACCGAAACCGTTTCCGGGCACACGCTGTTCCTGCATGATGGCCGGGCCCGTAACCTCACCGAAGCCATCCTGTGGCATGGAGGCGAGGCGCAGGCGGCGCGCGACAGTTTCGCAAATCTGCCGCAGTCGACGCGCGATGATCTGCTGGCCTTCCTGGAGTCGCTGTGATGCGTATCGTGCTTTCGCTACTGGTCCTGCCCTTTCTCGCGGTTCCGGCCATGGCGCAAAGCGATAGTGACATTGTGCGTGCTGCCATCGACGATGTGTTCCGCCCGGCTTTCGCTGACTTCAATGCCGCGACCGGGGCGCTCGAGAGCGACATGGAATTCCTGTGCGAGGCGCCGTCGGTGCAGCGTGCCACGGCGGCGCGGGCGCAGTTTCGCGAGACAGTGCTGTCGTGGTCGCGGGCCGAACTCTACCGGCTGGGGCCGCTGCTCGAAGACAATCGCAGCGAGCGGATTCTCTTCTGGCCCGACCGCAAGGGCGTTGCGCTGCGTCAGGTGCAGGCGGCGCTGGCGGAGCAGGATGAAACCGCGACCAGCGTCGAGTCCCTGACGCAGAAAAGTGTCGCGTTGCAAGGGCTCGGGGCGCTGGAATTCGTGCTGTTCGGCACAGGCAGCGAGGCGCTCGATGACGGCGCGGATTATCGCTGCCGTTTCGGTCTGGCGATCGCTGGTGCCCTGCATCAGGTGGCCGGTGAACTCGATGCGGCCTGGCAGGCACCGGATGGCATCGCGAAGCGTTTGCTGCAACCGACCGAGGGTGATCCGGAATACCGCAATCAACGTGAGGTGATGGAGGACGTCACGGGGCTGCTCGCCCACGGCTCCGAGATCATCCGTGACCAGCGGCTACTGCCATTTCTCGGGCGCGAGGGCGAGCGTTCGAGGCCTAGGTCGGCGCTGTTCTGGCGCTCGAACATGTCCGTCCCCTCGGCCCTCGCCAATTTCGAGGGGCTCGATGACCTTTTCACCCGCTCGGGTATCGGGGCGGTCGATGAAGAAAACGAATGGGTCAGCAATGGCATCACATTCGAACTCGAAAATGCGGTGCGCGCTGGTGCGCTTGTCACGGATCCGGTGGCTGAAGCGCTCGACGATCCCGAGCAGAAGCAGGCGCTCGACTATCTGGTGATCGTCACGCAATCGCTCGACACGCTGCTGGGCGAGAACCTTGCTGCGGCGCGCGGGCTGTCGGTCGGATTTTCCTCGCTCGACGGAGACTGAGCATGTGGCAGCGGCGCACCTTCATCAAGGCCGCCGGCGCTGCCTTCGCGGCCGCTCTGCTGCCGCGGCGGGCCGAGGCGCTTGAGCGTGCTGAACTGGTCCTCGCTTCGGCCGTCCAGAAACCCTCCGGCGGGTTTGCCGCTGCACTGGTCAGTGATGCAGGTGCGTTGATCTCGACGGTCGACCTGCCCGACCGCGGTCACGACATCAGCTTTTCGCCGACGAGCGGTCTGGCCGTTGCCTTCGCCCGTCAGCCGGGCACCTTTGCGGTCGTCTTCGACCCCAGGGGCGGCGCCGAACCGAAGGTGCTCAGCAGCATCGCGGGCCGCCATTTCTTCGGTCACGGTGTGTTTTCGCCGGATGGCCGCCTGCTCTATGCGACCGAGAACGATTTCGACAACGCCCGCGGCGTCATCGGCATTTACGACGTGAGCGCAGATTTCGCGCGGCTGGGTGAATTCGACACATTCGGCATCGGCCCGCACGAAATGCTGCTGACACGGGACGGCGAGGCGTTCGTCGTCGCCAATGGCGGGATCGAAACGCATCCGGACTACGGGCGGGCCGAACTCAATATCGACAGCATGGATCCGTCCATTGCCTTCATTTCGCGCCGGGACGGTAGTCTCATCGGGCAGTTGCGGCTGGAAGCGGGACTGGCGCAACTGTCGATCCGTCATATGGCGCTCGATGCCAGCGGCCGGGCCTGGTTCGGCTGTCAGTACAAGGGCGCCCCGGTCGACCAGCCACAGCTTGTCGGCTATGCGACCAGAGAGGGTGAAATCCGGCTCATCGAGCTGCCGCCAGGGGATCTCGGCGACCTGCGCAATTATGTTGGATCGGTCGCGGCCTCGCAGGACGGCAAGCTGATCGGCATCTCATCGCCTGAGGGCAATACGATCCTCGCCATCGACCCGGACCGCGCGACCGTCGTCGATCGACTGGTGCTCGAGAATGGCTGCGGTGTCGCCCCGGGTCATGCGGGTCTGCTGGTGTCGAGCGGGCAGGGGGCGCTAGATGGCTTCGCCGGCGCTGATGTCGCCGAGCACCGGTTCGATCTCGGCTTCGACAATCATCTGCGGCTCTATCGCGGCTAGGCCGTGTGCCGCATTGCGGCGGTCGACTCGCGCAGCACCAGTTCCACCGGCCACAGTTCCCCAATTTCCTCGGGAGGTTTGCCTGCGATCATCTGCAGCAGCAGATCGGCGCTGCGGGCACCCGCCGCCCGGATCGACGAGCGGGTTGTCGACATGGTCGGCACCATGTTGTCGGCATTGAGATAGGGAAAGACGTCGTCATGGGCGATCATCGAGATGTCGCGGCCCAGTTCGAGCCCGGCTGAGCGGATCGCCCGGAATACGCCGAGCGCCGTCATCATCGAACTGGCGAGAAAAGCGGTGGGGCGGGGCGTCTGGTCGAGGAAGCGCTGGGCGAGGCGGAAGCCGCTTTCGTCGGTCAGCCGGCCGCCCCCGATCAGCGCAGGGTTCGACACTAGCCCGCGCTCGAGCATGGCCTCGCGATAGCCGCGCTCGCGATGGGCCGCGAAGGTCTGGTGGGGCGGACCATTGACCAGGGCGATATGGCGGTGCCCGAGATCTATCAGATGGCTTGTGGCGCGATGGAAAGCCCCGATGTTGTCGATGTCGAGCCAGGCATGTGGCAGATCGGTTTCGGTGCGTCCATGCAGCACGAACGGCAGCCGCAGCGCATTGAGCCCCGCGATGCGCGGATCTTTCACAGATGGTGAGAGCAGGACGACACCATCGACGCGTTTGCTGGCGGCGAGCCGGGTATAGACAGGCATCTCGTCGTCGTCATCGAGCGGCGCGACGACGATATCGAGCTCGAACTGTGCCAGGCGCTCGCCCAGGCCCGAAAGGAATTCGGAGGTATGGGGGCCAAAGTTCTGCGCGGGGCCGAGCGGCAGAACGATACCAATCGCACCGGACTGCCCCGTCGCCAGACGCCGGGCATTGGAATTGGCGCGATACCCCAGGCGCAGCGCTGCCTCGCTCACCCTGCGACGGGTGATCTCGCTGACCTCCGGGAAACCGTTCAGCGCACGGCTTACCGTTGTCGGTGATAGCCCGAGCTCTGAAGCCAGGTCTTTCAGTTTCATACTTTGCTTGTCGGCAGGCGCGTTGGTTCCGGATTCGGCGGGGCCATTCGACCTCCTTCGATCCGGACGCACCGCGAGCCGTCCTCCTCTGAGAAGGCTATTCAAAGCGATTTGAACAGGTAAGGCAAGAGCCGGAATTTTCTGCTGTGCGTACCTCAGACCGCGCAGACGGTGTTGGTCGTCGTCTGGTGGAATTACTGGTATGAGAATGAAAAAACACAGCAAATTTGATGGGTTGTGCCGAGTTTGCTGTTTTCGGCAAAGGTACGGCCCTTGACAGTTTTCACGTCCCGCCGCTACAACTTGGCCAAAGCGCTTTGGAAGAGTTGCAGGGCCTCAATTCCTGCAAACGGCGTTTTTTGACAGGGAGGATATGGACGGGTCATCGCTTCCGCGACGATCTCGTGCACACCTCCCGTTCACACAGTCCCCAGGGAGGGTAATTTTATGAAGCTGAAGTATCTCGCCGGCGCATTGTTCGCGGGTGCTGCGCTCACGGCGATTTCCGCTAATGCACAGGAGCTCATGTATCCCAAGGGCGAGGGCCCCTATAGCTGGGATGCTCTCGAGGAATTCGCTGCCAACCACTCCGGTCTCGAAGGTCAGAAGCTGACCATCTGGGGCCCGTGGCGTGAGGGCGGCGACCAGGAGATGTTCGAGTCCGTGCTCGCTTATTTCGAGGACGCCACCGGTATCGACGTCGAATATGGTTCGTCCGAGAACTACGAGCAGCAGGCGCAGATCGACGCTGCTGCAGGGTCCTCCGCCAATGTCACCATCCTGCCGCAGCCGGGCCTGCTCGCCGACATGGCGTCCAAGGGCTACCTGGTGCCGCTGGGTGAGGACATGCAGGCGCGGGTCGAGTCCGAGCATGCAGCCGGTTCGTCCTTTGTCAGCCTCGGCACCTATGCCGATGAGGACGGGAACGAAACGTTCTACGCCATTCCCTACAAGTCCGACCTGAAGTCTCTGGTCTGGTACTCGCCCGACAACTTCGCCGACGCTGGCTATGATGTCCCGGAGACCTACGAAGACCTCAAGGCGCTAACCGAGCAGATGGTCGCTGATGGCAATACGCCGTGGTGCATCGGGCTTGGTTCCGGCGGTGCGACGGGCTGGCCGGCGACGGACTGGGTCGAAGACATCATGCTGCGCATGTATCCGGCTGAAGACTACGATGCGTGGGTCTCGAACGAGCTGAAGTTCAATGACCCCAAGGTCGTGGCCGCGATCGAGGAGTTCGGCTGGTTCGCCAAGGACGATGACAAGGTTGCGGGTGGTACCGCTGCTGTCGGCACCACCGATTTCCGCGAGAGCCCTCTGGGTCTCTTCTCGGTGCCGCCGCAGTGCTTCATGCACCATCAGGCTTCGTTCATCCCGTCCTTCTTCCCTGAAGGGACCGAACTGGGCGTCGATGCGGACTTCTTCTACTTCCCGTCATCCTCGGAAAAGGATCTGGGCAATCCGGTGCTCGGCGCCGGCACGCTGGCGACGATCACCAATGACAGTGACACGGCCCGTGCCTTCATCGACTTCCTGATGAACCCGATCTCGAACGAGATCTGGATGTCGCAGTCGGGCTTCCTGTCGACCATGAAGGCCGCCAGCACCGACACCTATGCGAACGACACGCTGAAGGGCGAAGGCGAGATTCTGCTCAACGCCACGACCTTCCGCTTCGATGGTTCCGATCTGATGCCGGCGGCAGTCGGCGCGGGCAGCTTCTGGACGGGCATGGTCGACTTTGTGGGCGGCGAGTCCGCTCAGGAAGTGGCTGACCAGATCCAGACCAGCTGGGACGCCATCCAGTAAAGCGTTCACAATTCAACTTCGGGACTGGCGCCTTTGTGCCGGTCCCACCTAGTCTCAACTAGAATAACGAGGCCGGCAGGGCCCGTCAGACGGTGATCGCAAAGATTGCCGCAAGGGGGATAGGCGATAACCATGAGCGAGATCGTGCAGCAGATTGCCGGAGCCGGCATCGCCGTCGTCATCGCGCTTGCGGCGTGCTTCGCCTACTTCTGGGGCTCCAACTGGCTACTGGACAGAGTTCTCAATTCCGATACCGCTGCTTCCGAGGCAGCGACCGGCATTGACCAGTTGCGCAGCGCTATTCGCCCGTGGATCTTTCTGTTTCCCGCCCTGCTGTTTCTGGCCGTCTATCTCATCTACCCCGTTGTCGAGACATTCCGGCTGAGCCTGTTCGACAACAATGGGCGGAACTTCGTGGGTTTCGCCAATTATCTGTGGGCGGTCAGCGATCCCAGCTTCCAGCGCGCGGTCTTCAACAATGTTATGTGGCTGATCATCGTGCCGTCGGCTTCCACGGCTTTTGGCCTGGTGATCGCGGTGCTGGCCGACCGGTTGTGGTGGGGCAATATCGCCAAGTCTCTGGTCTTCATGCCGATGGCGATTTCGTTTGTCGGCGCCTCTGTCATCTGGAAATTCGTCTATGACTATCGCGCGGCAGGTGAAAACCAGATTGGCATCCTCAATGCCATCGTCACCGGGTTCGGCCTTCCGCCGCAGGCATGGATCACCATTCCATTCTGGAATTCGCTGTTCCTGATGGTCATCCTGATCTGGATTCAGACAGGTTTCGCCATGGTGATCCTCTCCGCTGCACTGCGCGGCATTCCCGAGGAAACCCTTGAAGCGGCGCGTCTCGACGGCGCCAGTGGCGTGCGGATCTTTTTCGACATCATGATCCCGCAGATCTGGGGCACCGTCGTCGTTGTGTGGACCACCATCACCATCGTCGTGCTGAAGGTCTTCGATATCATCTTCGCCATGACGAACGGACAGTGGGACACCGAGGTGCTGGCGAACTTCATGTTCAAGTGGATGTTCGTGAACTTCGACTACGGACGCGGCTCGGCCGTCGCCGTGGTCATCATGATCGCCGTGCTGCCCATCATGGTGTGGAACATCCGCCGGGCCAACGCAGAGCAGGGGACGCGCTGATGAGCACCAGTGTCGACACCGCCGCCACGACCCAGACCACGCGGCGCTCCGGCTTCATGTCCCGGCTCGACATGGGCAAGATCATCACCCATGTGGCGCTGCTGTTCCTCGTTCTGATCTGGACGCTGCCTACGGCCGGGTTGCTGATCTCCTCGTTGCGCGACAAGGACCAACTGGCCGTGTCGGGTTGGTGGACGGCGCTGACCACTTCGGAAACGCTCGGCGTCAGCCGCATCGGCACCGCATCCGACCAGGAGCTGGAGGGTGGCGAGTATGTGATCTCGGGCAATCTTTTCGAGGGTGACACCAACAAGACGCTGAGCGCCTTTGGCCTCTCCAATGGCGAGCCTGCAGCGACGCCCGCCGGCGACAGCATGGAGATGCGCGACGGCGGTGTCATTACAGTGTCGGGGAACGGCGATTTCCGCTGGGTTTCTCCGACAGAGTTCACCCATACGCGCGGACCTCGCGTTTTCTATCTGGCGAAAATTCCGCCACGCTTCACCATCGACAATTATATCGAGGTGCTGACCTCAAATGGGGTGGGGCGCAGTTTCATCAACTCATTCACCGTCACCATTCCGGCAACGGTGATCCCGATCCTGATCGCGGCCTTTGCGGCCTATGCACTGGCCTGGATGCGGTTTCCGTTCCGCGGGGTGCTGGTCGCCCTGGTGGTGGGGTTGCTCGTCGTGCCGCTGCAGATGTCTCTGATCCCGCTGTTGACGCTTTACAACCAGATCGCCAACGCCTTCGGCGCGGCCGACGGCAAGACCTATCTGGGCATCTGGCTGGCGCATACGGCATTCGGCCTGCCGCTCGCCATCTACCTGCTGCGCAATTACATGGCCGGCCTGCCCAAGGAAATCATGGAATCGGCGCGCATGGATGGTGCGTCGCACTTCAAGATCTTTACCACCATGGTGCTGCCGCTGAGCTTTCCGGCGCTCGCCTCGTTCTCGATCTTCCAGTTCCTGTGGGTGTGGAATGATCTGCTGGTGGCCATGGTGTTCCTTGGCGCGCAGGACAGCAAACTGGTGCTGACCGGCAAGCTGGTCAGTCTGCTCGGCTCGCGCGGCAACAACTGGGAAATCCTCACGGCAGGTGCCTTCATCACCATCGTCGTGCCGCTGATCGTGTTCTTTGCACTACAGCGCTATTTCGTCCGCGGCCTGCTGGCCGGGTCGGTGAAGTAGGCATCAAAACCGCCGGATCACGGCGGTCCGAACAACATTCGCATCGCGGGAGACGATGCGGCAAAAGGCAGAGAGTGGATCGTGTCACACCTCAAGCTCACTGAAGTCTTCAAGGACTACGGCCAAGTGCGTGTGCTCAAGCACATCAACCTCGATATCCGCTCGGGCGAGTTCATGGTTTTTGTCGGTCCGTCCGGTTGTGGCAAGTCCACACTGCTGCGCACCATTGCGGGGCTGGAAACCATCACTGACGGAACGCTGGAGATCGATGGCGAGGTGGTCAACGACCGCGCGCCTTCGAAGCGCGGCATCGCCATGGTGTTTCAGTCCTACGCGCTCTATCCGCACATGAGCGTGTTCGACAACATGGCCTATGCGCTCAAGCTGCAGGGACTGAGCAAGTCCGAAATCCAGACCAAGGTCGAGGCTGCTGGCGAGCAGCTGCAGCTGACCCCCTACCTCAAGCGCCTTCCGGGTCAGCTTTCCGGCGGGCAGCGCCAGCGCGTTGCCATCGGACGCGCCATCGTGCGCGATCCCAAGGTGTTCCTGTTCGACGAACCGTTGAGTAACCTCGATGCGGCGCTGCGCGTCGCGACGCGTCTGCAGATCGCCAAGCTCCACCAGTCGATGGAGCGCTCGACGATGATCTATGTGACGCATGATCAGGTCGAGGCGATGACACTGGCCGACCGTATCTGCGTGCTGCGCGACGGCATGATCGAGCAGGTCGGCACACCGGGCGAACTCTACGAGTCACCCAATTCACTATTTGTCGCAGGCTTCATCGGTTCGCCGAAGATGAATATCCTCGATGGCGAATATGCCGCGAAGTTTGGCGCCGAAACCGTCGGGCTGCGTGCCGAGCACATCGGCGTGGGCACCGGCGACAAGGCGATCTCAGGCAAGGTGATCCATACCGAGAACCTCGGTTCCGACAGCTACATCTATGTCGATACGGGCAAGGAAGAGCCGCTGGTGGTCCGCCAGAGCGGCATGCAGAGCTACAAGCCCGATGAAGCCATCTCGGTCGTGCCGCAGCCGGGAATGATCTACCGTTTCGACAAGTCCGGGCAGCCGATCGGCCGGGGCTGATCCGGCCATCCATCCATTTGCGCGTTGCCTTGCAGTCGTTGATCGGACAGGCTGGGGCTTGATGAACGTGCACGCATGCTGCAAGTGATGACACTTCGAACCAGGGCCGGCTCTGCCGGCCCTTTGTGCGATCAAGGAGTTTTTTGATGCCGATCAGAGCCACTGTCTGGGGCGAGAACGTCCACGAAAAAGAAAACGAATTCGTTGCCCAGAACTATCCCGAAGGCATGCACGGCCAGATTGCCGCGCTGCTGAACGAGGACAGCGGTATCAGCGCGTCGACCGTGACGCTGCAGGATCCCGAGCATGGCATGACGGTGGAAAAGCTCGACCAGACCGATGTTCTGCTGTGGTGGGGCCATGCCGCTCACAACGATGTCGACGACGCCATCGTCGATCGCATTGCCGAGCGGGTCTGGCAGGGCATGGGACTTATCGTGCTGCACTCGGGGCACCACTCGAAAATCTTCAGAAAGCTGATGGGAACGCCCGCAAACTTGCACTGGCGCGAGGCCGGCGAGCGCGAGCGGCTTTGGGTGGTCAATCCCGGCCATCCGATCGCCAAGGGTCTGCCGCCGTATTTCGAGCTCGAGTTCGAGGAAATGTATGGCGAGCCCTTCTCGGTGCCCGAGCCGCTGGAGACCGTTTTCGTTTCCTGGTTCCAGGGCGGCGAGATCTTCCGTTCGGGCCTGACCTACCGCCGGGGCGCCGGCAATATCTTCTACTTCCGTCCCGGCCACGAGACCTACCCGACCTATCACGACAAGACCGTCGGCAAGGTTCTGCGCAACGCCGTGCACTGGGCGTTCAATGCCGATCGCCACGAGCTGCTGATGAGCGCGCCCAACCGCGGTGTGGAAAAGGCGCTAGAAAAGATCGAAGAGCGTGGTGCCAAGCTGGCCAACCACCCGAAGTGAGTGACGTTGCCGGGGCCTTGCCCCGGCACCCACCGGACTCTCCGCAGCAGGGACTTAGATATGCGTCTGGTAATTCTCGGTACCGGCGGCATGGCCGCGACCCACGCCAAGGCCTTTTCCGAAATTGAAGGCGTCGACGTGGTTGGCGGCGTCGACGTCGATCCCGGTCGGCTCGATCGCTTCAACGCCGAGCATGGCATTCCCATGGGGTTCAATTCGCTGGCGGCGGCCCTGCACTGGGGCGAGTTTGATGCGGTCGCCAATGTGACGCCGGATGGCGTGCATCACCCGACCTCCATTACCGCGCTGCAGGCCGGCAAGCACGTCTTTTGCGAAAAGCCGCTGTCGACCGATGCCTACAAGGCGTTCCAGATGGTTGATGTGGCCGAGCAGTCCGGGATGATCAACATGGTCAACCTGACATACCGGAACGTCCCGCAGCTGCAGAAGGCCCGCGAGATCGTCCAGTCCGGCATGATCGGCGCGGTGAAGCATGTCGAGGCGAGCTATCTGCAAAGCTGGCTGGTGTCGAAGGCCTGGGGCGACTGGCGGACCGAAAGCCAGTGGCTGTGGCGGCTCAGCAGCAAGCACGGATCCAACGGTGTGCTCGGCGATATCGGCATCCACATCCTCGACTTCGCGTCCTACGGGGCGGGGCTTGAGATCAACAATGTCTTTGCCCGCTTGCAGACCTTCGACAAGGCGCCGGACAATCGGATTGGCGAGTATGATCTCGATGCCAATGACAGTTTCACCATGTCGGTCGACTTCGACAATGGTGCGCTGGGCGTGATCCATGCGAGCCGCTGGGCGACCGGTTATTTCAACGCGTTGCGTTTGCGCATCTTCGGCGACAAAGGCGGCCTGGAACTTGACCACCGCTACAACGGCTCCGAGCTGAGGCTGTGTGTCGGGGCCAATATCGAAACCGGCGTGTGGGAAGAGGTGCCGGTCGAGCCGGTGGTGACCAACTATCAGCGATTTACCGACGCTGTGCATAGTGGCGTCATGAATGAACCCTCGTTTCGCCACGCTGCGAACCTTCAGCGCATTCTCGATCTCGCCTGGGTCACAGATCGCGAGCGGCATGAGCTGCCCGCAATTTAGTCCCGAGGATTGCAACATTGGGGCGCTGTGACCATCTTGACGGTCACAACTGGAGGCTCACATGCAAATCCTCGGCGCCATCATCATTGGTTTCATCGTTGGCATCATCGCCAAATTCATCACACCCGGCGACAAGAAGCCCCGTGGCTTCATTCTGACCACGGTGCTGGGTATCGTCGGCGCGGTCCTGGCGACTTTCCTGGGGCAGGCCATCAATCTGTACGGTCCTGGCGAGTCAGCCGGATTCTTCGGCGCGCTTGTCGGTGCGATCATCGTGCTCTTGGCCTGGCGGCAGCTGGCAAAGTCGCGCGGCTGAGCCCAGAAAGGGCGGGGCGGGGTCGCGATCTGCTGTCCGGAACGCCGATCTGAAACCGAAAAGCTCAGCGGGACGGCAGCCCGAGTTCGCATCCAAGTCGCGGAGCTTGCTGACACCTACGACTGGCGAACATGACTTCGCTTGCTCACAAAAAAAGGGCGCCCGATCGGGCGCCCTTCGCGTTTCAGGTCGAAGCGATCAGTTGGAGGCAGGTGCCTCGGCCGGGGCGTCCATCGCGGGCGCTTCCATGGCAGGCGCATCCATTGCGGGTGCGTCCATGGCAGGCGCTTCGGTCGCGGTGTCGTCCGGCGAAACGCCTTCTGTCGCCATGTCCTCGGCAGCCATGGCGGCGTCTTCCTCGGTCGCCATCGCATCGCCTTCGACGGGCGCTTCGGTCGCGCTATCCTCAGGCGAAACGCCCTCGGTTGCTACGTCCTCTGCGGCCATCGCGGCGTCTTCCTCTGCGGCCATCTCTTCGTCCATCGCCGCCTCAGGAGAGGCATCGGTGATGCGGCCATCGGTGTAAGGCGTGTACTCACCACCGAGTTCGGCAATATAGTCGGCAACGACGCGCTCAAGCGGCGGGCCAAAGTCGTAGGGGTTGACCGCGTCGGTCTCGAACAGCGTGTAGCCGTCACCGCCGTTGCGGACATAGTTGTTGGTCACGACGCCATAGGTCTTGTCCGGATCGATGGCGACCCATTCGCCGCCCTCATTGACCATCACGTCGCCGACCAGACGCGAACCCGCCGGCTGGGTCTTGTCGAAGGTGTACTTGAGGCCCGCAACCTGCGGGAAGCGACCGGCGATGTCCTCGATCTGGCTCAAGCCGTTCTCGAGCGAAGCTACGATGTCGTCACCCGACAGTTCGAAAGTGGCAAGCGTGTTGGAGAAGGGCAGCACGGTGAGCACTTCGCCCATCGTGATCTCACCCTCGTCGATCGAGGCGCGCAGACCACCCGAGTTGGCGATCGAAATCGTCACGCCCTGGTCTGCAACGCGGTCGAGCTGTGCATCGGCGACGAGATTGCCCATCTCGCATTCCTGCACGCGGCAGACGTTGCGGTCGCCTTCGATCATCGCGGTCGCGGTGCCGATGACTTCTGCACGAAGTTCCTCGAGGGGGCCGGCCATTTCGGCGAGCCGGGTGGTGAAGTCTTCGTCCGGCGTCACCGAGGCGTCGAGCAGCATCGGGTCGCCTTCGGCGGAAATCACGTTGCCATCATCATCCCAGGTGACGGTCAGGTCACCGAGATATTTGGCATAGGCACCAGCCTGGACGATCGGAACTTCGGTTCCGGCGCTGTTGGCGACCATGGTCGGATAGGCGCCTTCCGCGTCCTCGTCGGTGTTGGACAGCAGCGTGTGGCTGTGGCCGCCGACGATCAGGTCGATGCCGGTGGTGGCCGCGGCGATTTCCTGGTCCTTGGCGTACCCGACATGGCTGAGCAGGATGACCTTGTTGACGCCGCCCTCGGCCAGCGCGTCGGAGGCGCCCTGGATATAGTCGATGGCGGACTGGAATTTCACATTATCGCCGGGGGAGGAGGTGTCGACGGTGTCTTCGGCCAGGGCGCCGATGATGCCGATCTTCTCACCACCAACATTGAGGACGATGACGCCGTTGATCTTGCCCGCGAGCAGCGGCTCGGCGCTGACATCGAAATTGCCGCCGATGATCGGATGCTCTGCGGCATCGATATATTTGGCGAACTCCTCAGGGCCGTCGTCGAACTCGTGGTTGCCGGTGGCCGCCACATCGATGTCGAGGTCGTTGAGGAAGTCGGCAATGATCTCGGACTTGTACTGGGTGTAGAACAGCGAGCCCTGGAACTCATCGCCGGCCGAGAGCAGCACGATGTTGGCGTCGTCGCCCGCATCGGCGCGCGCCGTGTCGATGCCGGTCTTCAGCCGGGCGATGCCGCCGAAGCACTCGCCCGCTGCGTCGTCCTCGGCGCTACAGTCCGAACCGGAGCCGGTGATCGGCTGAAAGCGGGAATGGAAATCGTTGAAGTGCAGGATGTTGAGGGTGAATTCGGCTTGGGCGGCTCCCGAGAAGCCAGCAGTCAGAGCGAGCGCCGAGGCGCCTAGCAAGAGTCGTTTCATTTCCCTGTCCTTTCGCATGAACCGGTTGGTCCGGAGCGTTGTGGCACTGTATTGCGACGCCGATGTAACGACGCGGAATCCCTCCACTACCGGTTGGCCGCAATGCCAGTTGAATGCGGATGTTAGCAGTTTCGTTGCGAAGCGAAAGGGTTGGCGGGCGCGTAAAGTCGCTCACTTTCACCCATTTTCAACCATGCAGACTCGATGATGCGCTGACTGTCTTGCTGGCGGTCCCCCTTTGCCCTGTTTCAGCCCGGTCCCCGGGAGCAAGGATTGCGACGTGAGCCTGACGCTGGAGACCCAAGACCCCGTGGCCTCATCCTCGACCGCCCGCTCCCTGCGCCGGCGATTGCTCGCCTTCCTCGCGGTCGGCGGCACCGCGACATTGCTCTATGTCATTCTGACCAGCGCGGTCATCGGTCTCAAGACCGGGGTGCCGGACTGGCTGTTGGGCGCCGTGTGCTATGCACTGTTCATCGTGCCGACCTATCTGGCGCAGCGCCGGCTGTCGTTTCGGTCGGATGCGCGCCACCAGGTCGCCTTTCCGCGCTATGCGGCGGTGCAGGCGGTTTCGCTGGTGCTCGTCGCCGTACTGTCTTTCGTCTTTTATTCCATTCTGGGGATCGCGCCGCCGCTGGGGGCGCTGATCGTTGCGGGCCTCGCGGCCGGTGCCAGCTTCGTGCTGCTGCAGTTCTGGGCGTTCTCGAGTGCGCCTCGGGGCGGGGCAGGCGGCAAGCAACTTTTGAATTCTGTCCATGACGCCGCGGTCTTCCAGCGTCGGGTCGAGGTCTTGTCATCCCATCTTGCCGCGGCAATCCCTTCCGGTGGGCGGGTGCTGGATCTCGGTAGTGGCGATGGCTCCATCGCCGCCAGCCTGATGCGGCAACGGCCGGACCTTGCGGTTGAAGGGGTAGATGTGATGCTGCGCCCCGTCACCCAGATCCCGGTGACGCTATATGACGGCAATAAGCTGCCGTTTGCCGACGACAGCTTTGATCACGTCACGATCGTCGATGTGCTGCATCACACCGATGACCCAGCCGCAGTGCTGGCCGAGGCGGCGCGCGTGGCACGTGTCTCCGTCGTCATCAAGGATCACCTGATGCGCGGGCCTGTTTCGCACGCCACACTACGGTTCATGGATTGGGTCGGAAATCGCGGCCACGATGTGGTGCTGCCCTATAACTATCTGAGCGAAACGCGTTGGCAGGCCGCATTCGATCACGCCGGACTCAAGCAAGAAGCACGGGTCGAAAAGCTCGGAATCTACCCTGTGCCCTTCACATTTATTTTCGACGGGCGGCTGCATTTCGTTGCCACATTGCGCCCGAATGCCCGCTGAGCGGGCGTTTCAGCTCCTCTGTTAAAGGGCCAAGTTTTTTCTGGCACCTCAGGCTCGATAGGGTACTCTCCGCCCGCTTTTCAAGGAGAGGCTTATGCGCAGTGCTTTGATTATTTGGGGTGGTTGGAACGGACATGATCCGGAGGAGTGCGCCGCCATCTATCGCCGCTGGCTGCACGAGGACGGGTTTTCCGTCCGTGTAGAGACCGATCTGAACGTTCTGGCCGATTCCGACATTCACGATCTCAACCTGATCGTGCCCATCTACACGATGAGCAAGATCGAAAAGGAACCGCTGGAGAATCTGGTCAAGGCCGTCGAAGGCGGCGTTGGTCTCGCCGGTCATCATGGCGGCATGAGCGACGCCTTCCGCGACGCGGTGGAGTATCAGTTCATGGTCGGTGGCCAGTGGGTCGCTCATCCGGGCAATATCATCGACTACACGGTCGATGTGGCCAAGCCCGAAGACCCGATCATGCAGGGCATCCCGTCCTCGTTCCCGTACACGTCCGAGCAGTATTACATGCACATGGACCCGTCGGTTGAGGTTCTCGCAACCACGACCTTTTCCGGTCAGTACGCACCCTGGACCGAGGGCGTGGTGATGCCTGTCGTGTGGAAGCGCATGTACGGCAAGGGCAAGGTGTTCCACTCGACGCTGGGACACCGCTCGGGCGAGTTCGAAGTGTCTGAAATGGCGACCATCATGCGCCGCGGGTTGAACTGGGCCGCCCGCGACGAAGACTGATAGGCTCCTGTTCGGACACGGATCGCCGGGGTTCCCGGCGATCTGCGGGCAGGCCATAGCGCCGCCTCTACCGTCTCACTTCCTTGTCCTGATATTTCCCTCGAATGGCCGGGCTTGGTCCGGCCATTCGGTGCGGAAGGCGTGTGAGCCGCGGGGCAGCGACAAGTGCCGCTAGCGCCAGCGCAGAAGAAACGGTCCGGTGAGCCAGCCTACGAGGGCCACGGCGCTGATGCCTGCGGTGTAAAAGATCGTCGTGAAGGCGAGGCCGGTCTCGCCGCAATGGAAGGCGTAAACCCAAGCAGAAGCCGCGCCGGCGAGCAGCCCCGCGGCTAGGCCGGCCTGCGGCAGGTTTGTCGGGGCCAGGCGGCGCATTAACAGCATGGTGGCGCCGAGGATGGGCACCGACAGGCTGAGGATATAAAGCGGGCATACGATCGCCGTATATCCCATAACCAGCGGGCGCACGCGGTCCGGCTCGGCCATCGCGAGCTGCACAATTGCGGTCAGAGCCAAGGCGCCGATCAGCACGCCGATACCAATCAGCGGTTTTCTCATGCTGCCGCCCGGACGGCCGAGACGCTGCGTGGCCCACAGGGCGAGGATCGTGAAGATCGACGTGTAGCCGAATTTCAGCCAGAAGATCGGGTCGGTGAGGGCGTATGGAAAGTCCCAGCGCCAATCCAGCCAAAGCACCATGATGATCGCGCTGAGTGCCATGGCTGGAACGAGCCATGTCACGATGCGGCGCGTCATCGCGCCCTGGCGCACAGGACGAAGATCCGCGGTCAGACTATCGAGCAGCGCGTCACTCATCTCGGGCTCCGGACGCAAAGCGCGCTGTGAGGGACTTAAGGCCTCGATGAATTGATACCTTTACTGCCGACTCGCTCATGCCGCTGCGTTTGGCCGCCTCCGCGATGGACGCGCCTTCCAGTTTGACGTGACGTATCAGGTCGGCCGGCTTGTCTGCGATGCTTGAGAGCACCGTATCAACGTCCATTTTTGCGGTGGCGTCGAAAGCTTCGTCGCGCGCGAACAGGGCGGCATCGTCCTCAAGAGGTACATCCTGACGTACGCGGCGGCGGCGCAGCAGGTCGATGAGCTTGTAGCGCGCGATGGCATGCACCCACACGGTGAAGCGCTGGGTCGTATCGTAAGTCATGCGCCGTGTGTGGATAGCCATCAATGTTTCCTGCACGAGGTCTTCGGCCTGGGTCGACAATTCGCTGCTGAGCCGTCTGGCGTAGTAACGGGTCAAATGGCGGCGCAGTTCATCCAGCAGTCGCCGGTAAGCAACCGCGTCGCCTGCAAGTGCGGCAATCATCATCGGCTGCAGCCGCGACTCCATGTCCGCCGTCATGCTCATTGCCACTCAATTCGTGCGAGAACGGCAGATAGTTACATGGACCGGCAAATTTGTCTCGTGCCGCGTCGCATCACGACTTCGTAAGCGATGAAACCGATCGGCCGACTGGCCCGAACTCTGTTACACGGGTCGCGCTTGAGGATGACTATTGCGTGATAGGGTGGCAGTTGAGGTCCGAAGCATCGTTGCTGCTCTCAACGGCACGGACGAGGGAGGTTAGATCGATGGCCCAGATGACGGAGGCGTCCGAGACGCCGGCAACCGGCAGACGCCAGAAGGGCGCGCTGGTCTACCGGCAGTCGATCTTCACGCGGCTGACCCACTGGACCTGGGTGATCTGCCTGTTCTTTCTGCTGCTGTCCGGGCTGCAGATATGGAATGCCCATCCGGCGCTCTATATCGGGCAGCAATCCGGGTTCGAATTCGACAATGAGATTCTGCGCATCGGGGCTGAGAACACGCCAGATGGTCCGCGCGGGTTCACCACGATCTTCGGCAACAAGTTCGATACAACCGGCGTGCTGGGAATGAGCGGCCCTGAGGCGCAGCCGAGTTTTATCGGCTTTCCGGGATGGGCGACCATTCCATCTACACGCGATCTGGCGACAGGGCGCGTCGTGCATTTCTTTTTCGGCTGGATTTTTGTGGGCGCGCTCGCGGTCTGGCTGATCGCCAGCCTCGCCAACGGGCACTTGTGGCGCGATGTCATCCTGAAGCCACGGGACCTCAGGCAGTTGCCGAAAGACATATGGGATCACGCGCGCTTTCGCTTTCACCATGGCCGTACCTATTCACCACTGCAGCGGCTGAGCTATTTCGGCGTCTTCTTTGTGCTGTTCCCGCTGATCATTCTGACCGGTCTGACGATGTCGCCGGGGATGAACGCCGCCTGGCCGTGGCTACTCGATATCTTCGGCGGCAGGCAGACCGCGCGCACCATCCATTTCATCGTCATGGTCTTGTTGGTGCTGTTCTTCGTCGTGCACATCGCGATGGTGGTGCTGGCCGGCCCGATCAATGAACTGCGCTCGATGATCACGGGCTGGTATCGCACCAGTCCCGGTGCCGAGACGGAGGAAACACGTCATGACTAAACTCATCATGAACCGTCGCCGGCTGCTGGGCCTTGGTGCGGCATCCGCCTCGTCGCTGGTACTTGCCGGCTGCGACCAGTTCGATTTTCTGGCCCGCCGGGATGATCCGGTCCGCAATTTTCTCGAGCGCGCCAATGAACTGACCTACGCGGCACAGCGTGCGCTGGTCGGCGATCAGGCGCTGGCGCGGGAATTTGCGGAAAGCGAGATCCGTCAGGGGCAGCGTCCCAACGGATCGACCGATCCACGACGCAATGTCGAGGAATATCAGCAGTTGGAGGCGACCGGTTTTACCAACTACCGGCTAAAGATCACCGGTCTCGTTGAGCAGGAGCAGAGCTACTCGCTCGCCGAGCTGCGCAACATGCCGGCGCGGACCCAGATCACGCGGCACGACTGCGTCGAAGGCTGGAGCTGTATCGCCAAATGGACTGGGGTGCCGTTGTCGCGGCTGCTCGATGAGGCCCGCGTGAAGCCCGCTGCAAAGTTCGTCGTCTATCATTGCTATGACAAGCTGGGAGGCGGCCTTTCCGGAGCGCAGCCCTATTACGAGAGCTGTGACCTGATCGACGCCTTCCATCCGCAGACCATCGCCGCCTACGGCCTCAACGACGAGACCCTGCCGGTCTCCAATGGTGCGCCGGTTCGCGTTCGCATCGAGCGGGCGCTGGGCTACAAGCAGCCGAAATACGTCCACACGATCGAACTGGTGGACGGATTTTCGCAATACGGCCTGGGGCAGGGCGGTTATTGGGAAGACCGCGGCTATGACTGGTATGGCGGGATCTGAACACCCGCCAGCCTCGGCGCATGGCTCACCTGCGTGGCGGTACCTTGCTAATTAGGTCCGAACAGTCCATATGTCCGGTATTCGCCAGCGCGAGCTGACCTCAGTGAGGCACCTGCGCGCAAATATGGTGATGGACTTCCTTCTTATCGGCCACAAGCGGTGAGCGGCGAAGTGCCCTGAGCATGTGCTCGGGATGTATCGCAACCGCGCGGCAATCCCTGTCGCCATTGCAGAGAAACCATATCCGCTTGTCGGCGCGCTTTGCGCCACGCGGATAATGCGCGCCGATTGGCCCGGCGCAGCCATGGAAAGTTATGAATTTGACCAACACGTTTGCCGAACTCGGCCTGAATGCGCAGCTCGTCAGCGCGCTTGATGCCGCCGGCTTCACCACGCCTACGCCCATCCAGGCAAAGGCAATCCCGCCCCAGCTCGAACGTCGCGATGTCATCGGCATCGCCCAGACAGGCTCGGGCAAGACCGCTGCATTCGGACTACCGATCATTGCCGGCATTGCCCAGTTGCAGGGGCGTCCCACCCCGATGACCACCCGGGCTCTGATCCTCGCGCCGACCCGTGAGCTCGCGGTGCAGATCGACGAAGTCCTGCGCAAGCTGTCCGGCAATCGCCTGAGCACGGTGCTGGTGCTGGGCGGCGCTTCGCGCAGCGGCCAGATCCAGAAGATCGCGCGCGGCGTCGATGTCGTTGTCGCCACGCCCGGCCGCCTGAAGGACATCGTCGATGACCGCAAGCTGCGTCTGAACGAAACGCGCTGGCTGGTGCTCGACGAGGCCGACCGCATGCTAGACATGGGCTTTGTCGGCGCGGTGAAGGCCATTGCTGCCGCGATCGGCCCGCGGCGTCAGACCGTGATGTTCTCGGCCACGATGGCCCCGGAGATCGCATCGCTGGCCAAGGGCCTGCTGAATGATCCGGTCCGTGTCGAGGCCAATCCTGCGGCGCAGACCGTCGGGACGATCGAACAGCGAGTGATCCTCTCCGGATCAAAGGAAAAGCGTTCCGTTCTCAACGGTCTGCTCAAGGATCCGGCGCTGAGCCGCGTCATTCTGTTTGCACGTACCAAGCATGGCGCCGATCGGGTGACCAAGAACCTCGGCATCGACGGGTTCGACGCCGCGGCGATTCACGGCAACAAGTCCAACAATGCGCGCCAGGCTGCCCTCAAGGGCTTTGCCAGCGGCAAGGTCCGCATTCTCGTCGCCACCGACATTGCGGCGCGCGGCATCGACGTGACGGACGTCACCCATGTCATAAATTACGAATTGCCGGATGATCCCGAGAACTACGTGCACCGTATCGGCCGAACCGCGCGAAACGGCGCTTCCGGTGTTGCCATTACCCTGTGTGACGGCACCGAGCGCAGCAAGTTGCGCGATGTCGAGCGCCTGATCCGGCGGACCTTGCCGGTCTCCGGCGAGCTGAAGGGCAATGGCGGTGAGGTCGAGACTGCCGACCCGCGCTCGTCGCGCCGGCCGCCGAAGCCCGAGTCGGATCGGCCCAATCCGCAGCGCAAGCAGGCCCGCGCCGGCAAGCATTTCTCCGGCGCCAAGAAGGCGGCAATCGTCGATGGCCGTCGTGGCAATGGCAATGGTGGGAAGCCCGCTGCAGCCCGTCCCGCTGGAGCCGAAGGCCCCGCATGGTGGGAGCGCAAGACCGGTGAAGTCGGCCCGAGCGGAGCCCGCCCGCCGAAACAGCGCTGGAACAAGAAGCAGCGGGATGCGTCACGGAGCAAGCGCGAGTCGTCGTCGGCTTCCGCGTGATCTGCTGAGATCATAGACTGTCATTGCAAGGGGCGGCTCACGGAGCCGCCCTTTCGCATTGCGGGTTCAGGGCCCGCGCGCCTTACGTTGTCGCCCGGGCACAGCTCGACAGTTTCGGATTATGAACGGCAGCTAAATGCTTGAGTCCGGGAACGTTCAAGCGGGTTGCCGCATTCTTGCCCCAGTAAAAACAAACGGCCGTCGGCCGATCAGGGGCTAGAAAAATGCTGAAAGTTTCGCTGTTCGCACTGTTTATGACTGCCATGGGCACGCTCACCCTCGCGGCTGCCAGCATGCCAGTCGAAGCCGAGGCCATTGTGGTAGTTTCAGAACTGGCTGAGTAATGTCGTCCAGGTCGACAGATGCAGCGCGCAACTCATCGCCGGCTATCGGCTACCAGATCGCGCTCTTTGTATTAATGGCAGCGGCGCTGGCCGTGTTGGCCTTCGTCGCCGCCAGTCTCGTTCTTATCGCCTGAGACGATCCGCAGGGCGTCTCAGGAGGCGATCTTGCGGTCCTTGTGCGGGCTTTCGTCCTTGGACGTCTCGCGCTCTTCCCGAGCCATGAGCGCCTTGAGGTAGTCCGTCCCCCAGCTGTGGATATTGTGCTTGGTGGCGGCGGCGAACAGCGTCTGCCAGCGCGCCTTGCGCTCATCCAGGGACATTTCCAGTGCGACACGCATCGCCTCGGCGGTTTCATCCGTATCGAACGGGTTCACCTGAATCGCGTCGGCGAAGATCTCGGCTGCACCTGCGAAGCGGGACAGCACCAATACGCCCGGGTTCTCCGGATCCTGCGCTGCCACGTATTCGTGCCCGACAAGATTCATGCCGTCGCGTAGCGGGGTGACGAGGCCGACCTTGGCGAGCCGGTAGATGCCGGCAAGGCTCGCCTGGCCATAGGGGCGCTTCACATAGGTCAGTGGCTGCCAGTCGGGTTCGGAGAACCTGCCCATGACTCGACCGCAGATCGCGTCGACCGTATCGGACGTATCGCGATATTCGCTGATCATATCTCGCGACGGCGGCGCGACCTGCAGCATGTGGACCTTGCGACGCAGGTTGGCGTTGTAGACGAGCAACTTCTCATACGCTTCGAGACGCTGCGGCAGACCCTTCGAATAGTCGAGCCGGTCGACACCCATGATCAGATCGTTGCCGCGCAGGCTGGTGCGTAGCCGGTTCGCCATCTTGTTGGCCGCGGCGCCCGTTGCCAGTTTTGCGAATGCCTCGGGGTCCGAGCCTATGGGGAACGCAGCGATCTGCGTATTCGAGAAATCCGCCGGGCGGCGGGTCGCCCCTCCGAAGGCAGGCGGCACCGCGTGGTCGATGGCTTCTCGCAGCGCAGCGACATCACGATGGGCCTGTACCCCAATCAGGTCGTAACGAGACAGGTCGTGCAGGAGTTCTTCATGATGCGGCACGGCGAACAGCGCATCCGGGGTCGGGAAGGGGATGTGCAGATAATAGCCGATACGATTTTCCGCCCCCAGTCGGCGCAGCTCTTCTGCCAATGGGATCAGATGATAATCGTGCACCCAGATCGTATCTTCGGGCTCGAGGTGCGGCATCAGCGCTGCTGCGAACTGCGCGTTGACGCTGCGATAACCTTCGTACCAAGAGTTGTCGAAATGGGCGAGATCCAGCCGCAGATGGAAGGAAGGCCACAGGATGCGATTGGAGTAGCCCGCGTAGTAGGCATTGAAATCCTGCTTGGTCAGGCCAATGCCACCAACCTTGATATCTCCGACATCGCGGAAGGTGATCTCCGTGGTCGGCTTGGTGACGAACTCACCCGACCAGCCGAACCAGAACCCTTCTCGGTCGGCGAGAGCCGCTTGAAGCGCAACCGCAAGTCCGCCGGCGGCTGCGGTCTTTGAGGGTGTACGGTTTGAAACGACGATGAGCTTGGACATGGGGTGTTACATTACCTCCGGGGCAGCGGCGCCCGCGCCGTATCGGTCCACAAGACCGCGAATGATTGCTCTGACAGACTCGACATCCGGAGTTCGTAGCTTGGCCACTGTCTCCCCTTCGCCTACCTTCATGCCGATTCCGTTCAGCTCCTGAGCGGCTGCGAAGCCGTCTTCATCCGTCGTGTCATCGCCGATGAAGACGGGCAGTCGGCCCTTGAACGGTGTTTCCTGCATGAATGCTCTGACAGCCGAGCCCTTGCTGATGGTACTCGGGCGCGCCTCGACGACCATCTTGCCGTCGACGATGCCGAAGCCGACGCTCGTAGCAGCCTCGGTCAGGCGCGCGATGCACTCTTCCCGCAAATCCGGCGCATGGCGATAGTGCAGGGCAACAGCGGCACTCTTGCGCTCCATCATCAGCCCCTCGTGAGCGTCGACGAAGTCGGCGACCTGGTCGGCGATGGTAACGGCCGCAGACCCGATGTCGTCTGAGGAGGCCTCGAGGCTGCCATCGGCGCCGCGACGCTCGGTGCCATGCCCGCCGGCGATTGCCAGGCGGTCGGGCAGGTAGCGGTCGAGATCGGCAATGGCCCTGCCGCTCACGACCGCTACCGCGCCACCAAAGGCTTCGCGAGCGGATCGAATTTCACTGATGAGTTCGGGTGGCACGGTAATGCCATCCGGTGTCGGCGCAAGGTCGACAAGTGTGCCGTCGAAATCCAGAAACAGTGCCAGAGGCGGAACAGGGTCCCCGGACTGTGGATTCATGAAGTCTGACATCAAATGCTCCTGATGGTCTCCCCGAGTCAGAACGCTCGGTGGGGAGCTTGGTTCACGATCGGACTAGCTAAGCGGTATACCCCTGTTACCTTTTGTCCGCTGGTAGTTGGCGGAAAGTCCGCCATAGACGGCAGCTAGCGCGTCGACACGACCGACGAGGCTTTCCTTGCTGGTACGATCGAGGCCGGCAATCATCGCCTGGACGCTGTGCGCGTCGAAGAATGCGTTATGTCTATTGTAGAGCGGACGCGTCTCCGCGGCTACAGTGCGATCCGGGTCCGGCACCGCATAGACTTCGCGCAGAATGCGGATGTCGTGCGGGATGTCGAAGCTGTCGCGCGTGTCCTCGTAGCTGAACAGGTAATAGAAATTGTCGAAGCCGCCCCAGGTGATGCCGGAAAGGCAGAGCGAGCACGGCTCGTGGGTGGCGAGAAAAATGCAGTCGGCTGGGGCCGGGCGTGCATCGGCGGGCAGTTCGTAGAAGCGCTTTATGGCGTGGATTTCCCCATGCCACAGCGGGTTCTCGGTCTCGTTGTTGGTTTCGGCGATAATGGTCGATAGATCGGATTTGCGCAGGATCGCGGCGCCGAACAGCTTATTTCCGCCGGCGACGCCGTTCTGCGTCAACGGCACGAGATCTTGCTCAATGACCTCGAGCAATCGAGATAGCAGTTCTGGCGTGTCCATCGGCCCCCTCCGGTTGCGAGTCGGACGGTGACCTTAGCCGGCAGTCCCGTCAACTCTGGCAGGTGCAGGGGCGCGGTGAGTCAGTTCCCTGCGACAACCGTCCACGGCGTCGTGAAGTGGTGTTCTTCAAGATTGTCGCCGTCGCCGCCGCGGTCGACGACGAGGAAGTCGGCTTCGCTGTCGCCGAGTGGGGTGAGGACGCCGTGCCAGGTATTCATGGCGATGTTGACGCCAGTGCCAGGGGGCACGAGGAAGCTAAGCGGTTCACCTGGTATGCCGTCATCATCCGGTGCGACGATCGAGAGGTAAGGACGATCCGAAAGCGGAAAGAAGGCCTGGCTGCCGAGAGGGTGCCGCTCGACCATGGTGAGGCTCAGGGGCAGCGTATAGGGCTTGCCGCGAAACAGTGAGATGAGCGGCCGAAAATTATTCCCGCCGAGCTCGATCTTCGCCAGATCGTGGAAGCGTTGGGTCATGCCCTGATTGATGAGGCGCAGTTCGGCGCCTGTCGTCGTGATGACCTGCCCGTAGGGTGCGAAGGCCTCTGGCGTCAGCGGCTGCGTTACGATCGTGCGAGTCATCTCAAGCCACTACCGGCGCTTGTTGATGTTTGGCGTTCACGGCGCCAGCTTGCCCCAGATCCGGACCCGCGAGATGCCCCCATCGGGAAAGATGTTGAGCCGGATATGGGTCACCGGGCCCAGCGCAGTGACGGTCTCGAAGGTATGGATCGCGTCGGCGCTCAGCTTTTGCTGCGAAAGCAGTTCCGGCCAGAACATCGCCGAGGTGACCACGGCATCGGTGAGGGCATTGAGGCCACGGCCGAGGTCGGACGCAACAATTGATGCCTTGTCGGGGTAATTGCCCTTGTAATGCGCCGTGTCGAGCTCGATCCGCTCGACGATGCCGCGGGCACCGAGCGCGATGATGATCCAGTCATTGCCGGGGACGCGACGGCGGCGGGTTTCCCAGCCATCGCCCATGTCGACACCACGGCCGGGCGCCAGCAGACGGTGGAAGGCGCCATAGTGCGCATCGGAATAGGCAACGACGCGACCCCCGTTTAGGCCGGAGGCCAGATCGATGGTCTGGTCGCCGATCGCCAGTTCGTCGATGTGGGGTTCGCCATAGACCCGCAGCCGGGCGATGCCGCCATCCGGATAGATGTGGAGCCGCACGTGGGTAAAAACGCTCTCGGAAGTCGAGGCGAAGAAGTGGTGCTGCGACGGCCCGAGCGGCGTCAGCGGCAGAATCTCCGTCCAATGCGTGCCGTCGCCTGGCTCCCCCTTGACGTTGCAGGCTTCGATGCGCGCCGCCGGGGGGTAATTGCCGGTGAAATGCGAGGTGTCGAGATCGAAGCCCTTGATGACGCCGGACGTCGCCAGCCGCACGACGGCATAGTCGTGGCCGGCTTCGCGCTTGCGCCGGCTTTCCCAGCCGTCCATCCACTTGCCGTGGTCGTCATAGCGGTCAGGGAAGAACTCGGGCGTCTTGTCGGCCAGCATGCGGCCGACTTCGGCGAAGAAATCGTCGGAAGCGAAGATGGCTTCAGCGCCGAGACCGGCAGAGGCGAGGTTGACGCTGTGCCGGGCAAAATCGGGCAGGTCGGCGGGGGGCGGCAGGATAACGACGGCTTCGCTCATGGGGACCAACTTGGTTGCGTTGAGCCTGAGATAGCCCAAAGCGCCGGGTTCTGCACCCCCTCGATCAGCTGAGCAGGCTGGAGACGCTCTGTTCGCTGGCGGTGCGGGCGATGGCTTCGCCCAGCAGCGGGGCGATGGACACCGTGCGAATGTTGCCGGCAGCCTTGGTTGCCTCGGTCTCGACGATCGAGTCGGTGATCACCAGTTCCTTGAGCTTGCTGGAGGCGATGCGTTCTGCAGCGCCCTCGGACAACACCCCGTGGGTGATGTAGGCGCTGACCTCGGTGGCACCCGCGGCGAGAAGCGCTTCGGCCGCGTTCACCAAGGTGCCACCGGAATCGACGATATCGTCGATGAGGATGCAGGCATGCCCAGCCACGTCGCCGATGATGTTCATCACTTCGGACACACCGGCGCGCGGACGGCGCTTATCGACGATCGCAAGATCGGCGCCGATGCGCTGGGCCGTGGCCCGCGCCCGCGCCACACCGCCCACGTCGGGCGAAACGATCATCAGGTTGCCGTTGGAATAGTTCTTGCGAATGTCACGCACCATGACGGGCGCGCCATAGAGATTGTCCGTGGGGATGTCGAAGAACCCCTGGATCTGGGCGGCGTGCAGGTCGAGTGTCACGACACGGTTGACGCCGGCCTCGGTGATCAGGTTGGCAACAAGCTTGGCCGATATGGGTGTGCGGGATGCGGATTTGCGATCCTGCCGAGCGTAGCCGAAATATGGAACAACGGCCGTGATGCGACGGGCCGACGAGCGGCGCAGCGCATCCGACAGGATGAGCAGCTCCATCAGGTTGTCATTGGCCGGATAGGAGGTCGACTGAAGGATGAAGACGTCCTCGCCGCGAACGTTCTCATGGATCTCGACGAAGATTTCCTTGTCGTTGAACCGCTTGACCGTGCAGTCGGTCAGGGGAATCTCAAGGTAGCTCGCGACGGCCTCGGCCAGCGCGGGGTTTGAATTACCGGTGACGAGTTTCACGAGCGTTATCCGAGTGGGCCGGGGACATGGGGCTGGCGTGTATGGGCGGGTCTTAACTTGCCATCACCGGCCGCGCAATGCGCCACATGACGATCAGGTGAAGGAATTCTGTCAGGCGAGGCCGATGACGCTGAACTGCCGTCCCGTCAAAGTGCCGCGATGCGTCGCGAAACGGTGCGAGAAATAGGCCTTGGGCGCGGCATAGGTGCAGATATCGAGATCATCGACGAGGCCGACATCCGCAGCCATCAATTGGTCGAAGACGAAGCCGGGAAGATCGAAATGCTCGCGATCCGAGCCCTCTGGGATCCAGAGCCGGTTCGCGGCGTCGGGGTGAAGTTTGAGCAGGTTGCGGGCGAACTCGGGGCCGACCTCGTAGTTGGCGCCAGAAATGGTCGGGCCGATGGCAGCGATGATCCGCTCCGGCCTGGCGCCGAGGGCCACCATGGCATCGACCGTAGCAGTGGCGATGCCATCTATGGCGCCCTTCCAGCCCGCGTGGCAGGCGCCGATGACTCGTGCCTCGGCATCGGCCAGAAGGACCGGCGTGCAGTCTGCCGTCGAGATAGCGAGGGCGATGCCGGGCGTATTGGAGACCATGCCATCTGCTTGCGGCCGATGGGCGCCCAGCGGCCCAGTGATGTGCAGCACGTCGGCCGAGTGAACCTGATGAATGGCTGCGAGGTTATCGAGCGAAAAGCCAAGCACACCAGCGATTTGCTCGCGATTGTTCGCAACATGAATCGGCTTGTCGTCGGACAGTTCCGAGATGTTAAGCGAGGCGTAGTCACCGGTCGAACTACCGCCGCGCCGGCCGAAGAAGCCGTGGCGGATGCCGTCCAGCCGGTCCAGCGGCCGGCTTGTCGCGAATTCGATGCTCATGAGCCAAATCCGATCGGTTCAAGGCTGTCCGGGTGTGCGCAGAAGACCTTGAACAGCGTACCCATTTCCGCAGGATCTGTCAGGCGCTTCAACGCGGCGGCAATCGAGTCGAGCTGGTCGGGATTGGCGCGGGCGAGCGCCGAGGCGCGCTCGACAATGCCGAGATCTCCCAGAAAATCACGCTGTGTCGCCAGTGGCGCAACGCTCAGACCGCCCGCCTCAGCGGCCTTGCGCAGAGCACCGAAGTCGACATGGGCCGACAGGTCTGCAGCGCCAGGATCGACGAGTGGGTCGGCGAAGCCGTGCTTGCGCACGGCCTGCAGCGTCTCGCCAGTCTGGCTCGTCTCATAGCCATAGTCGACGGCCAGCAGGGCGCCGCCCTGGTTGGCGATCCGCTGCGAGAGCTGGGCGACGATGAGGGCCGACTGGCGGTTGTCCTCGAAGACCTCGCCGGTCTGTGCCGAGTGCACCTCGGGGGGCATGTTCTCGAAAGGGATCGGTGTCGGCGACAGGCCCCAGGTCAGCGCATTGTCGGGGTCGATGCCGATCTGGCGCTCGTGCCAGCCGTCGTCCCTGCGGACATACTGGTTGATCGGCAAAGCGTCGAAGAACTCGTTGGCGACGACGAACAGCGGGTCATCCTCGGAGACCTCGGTGATGCTCTCGTTCCAGTACGGATGGTATGTGCCGAGGCGTTCGGCCTGCTGCGCGCGCAGGTCCGGGTTCGACTCGAACAGGTGCAGGTGCAGTGCATCGTGAAAGCCTTCGGCGCGCGCCGTGACCCGGAGCATGTCGGACATCAGCGTGCCGCGGCCAGGTCCCAACTCTAACAGGGTGAAGCTTTGTGGCTCGCCCGCCTGCTGCCACAGGTTGACGATGAAGAACCCCAGCAGCTCGCCGAACATCTGGCTGATCTCGGGCGCGGTGGTGAAATCGCCGCGGGCGCCGAGCGGATCGCCGGAGGTGTAATAGCCGTGGCGGCGATGGCCGAGCGCCAGGGTCATGTATTGCCAGACAGGCATCGGGCCCGACTGGCGAATTTCAGAGCGGATGATCTCGTCGAGCGAGCGGTCCTCGGTCATGCAAGTTGGCTCCGGCGGAGAGAGTAGAAAACAAGGCCTATGCCGGCGATGAGGATCGGCAGGCTCAGCACCATGCCCATGGTCAGCCAACCACCGTAGAGATAGCCGATCTGCACGTCAGGGAGGCGGTAGAACTCGACAAAAATGCGGCTGAGCGCATAGCCGATCCCGAACAGGCCGGCGACGAGTCCAGGACGGCGCAGGGCTTTGAAGACATGGGTGGCGACAGCGATCAGGACGAAGAGGGCGATGCCTTCGAGTGCTGCCTCATAGAGCTGGGTCGGATGGCGCGGAATGCCATCGCCAGCGGTCGGGAACACGACCCCCCAGGGCAGGTCGGTGGGCGCGCCATAGAGTTCGCCGTTCACGAAATTGGAGATGCGGCCGAGAAACAGCCCGATGGTGCCGATGGCGCCGAGCAGGTCGAAAGACGACAGGACATTGCCTCCCAAGTGCCGGGTAAACAGCGCCATCGCCAGCATGATGCCGAGCATGCCGCCGTGATAGCTCATGCCGCCATCCCACAGGGCAAATATCTCCAGCGGATGCGCAGCGTAGTAGGGTAGGTTGTAGAACAGCACGTAGCCAATGCGGCCGCCAAGGACGATGCCGATCACTGCCCAGAAGGCGAAATCCCAGATTGCACCGGGGGCGAAGGGTGGGCGGTCGTCGTGCCACAGCTTCGGCCGGCTGAGCAGCAGATGGCCATAGGCGGCCCCGAGCCCGACCCCCGCGAGATAGGCCAGAGCATACCAACGAACGGCAAATGGACCGATGGCGAAAGCGATCGGGTCGATATCGGGAAAGGGCAAGTCGCTTGCTCCGGCTGGGTGCGTGACGTTTTAGGCATCGGCTGGCTCTGGTCAAGGCGGACTGGTGGGCCTAAGTATCGGCGAAACGAGCGATGCGGCAGCGGACGCGAGAGAGGATTTGCGATGAGCCAGGGCAACAGAATGTTCGATGAGCTGGGCAAGCTGATGAACAACGCGGCGGGCGTTGCGGACGGCGTGCGGCGGGAAATTGAGACGGTGGTGAAGTCGCAGCTCGAGCGGTTGATCGCCGATATGGACCTCGTCAAGCGCGAGGATTACGACGCGCTGCGCGAGCTGGTCCAGGCACAGAGCCTCGAGATCAAGGCACTTCAGGACGAAATGGCCGATCTCAAGCCGAAGTCTGGCAAGGCTGCCGAGTGAAGCTGGCCGTCCTTTCCGACGTCCACGGCAATCTGCATGCGCTCGATGCCGTGCTCGAGGATATTGCCGGGCAGGGCGTCGATCAGACTGTCGCGCTCGGCGACTTCCTGAGCGGACCCTATGATCCGGCCGGTGTTGCCGATCGGCTCATGGCGCTGGATCTGCAGTCCGTGCGTGGCAATCACGATCGGTTCATCGTCAACGGCCGCAAGGACGATTGGGAGATCGACGTGTTGGCGCGGAACGCGCTCAGTGCGGCGCAGAAGGACTGGCTGGCCGGCATCCCGGCGACGGGGCGTGTCGGCGACGTCTTTCTCTGTCACGGCACCCCCTCAAGCGACATGGTGCTGTGGCTCACCGGCATCGATGACGACGGCAAAGCCTTTTATCGCTCGCAGGAAAGCATCACGCGTGAAGCCGAGGGAGTCGAGGCAGAGGTGCTGCTGTGCGGCCACACGCATATTGCGCGCAGCCTGCGGCTCGGTGATGGCCGGCTTGTGGTCAATCCCGGCAGTGTCGGCATGCCATTGGCCATCGGTTCTCCGGCGGCTCACTACGCGATCATCGAGAAAATGACACATGGCTGGCGGTCCAGCCTGATCGCGGTGCCTTATGACAACGAAGCGGCTGCGCACCAGGCGCTCGATCACGGCTATCCGACCTGGGCCGACTCAGTGCGTAGCGGCTGGTCCTTGCCCTGGGCGCTCTGAGCGCCCTCATCTGCTTCACAATTCCCGCTGACTCATCCCGCGTGACCAATATGTCGCGGTCAGGGTGCTCAGCTGCAGTTGTCCCAATATTGCGCAGCCAAGACTGGGGACAGACTCGCGAACTTAAGAAGCTGTTAACCCTTCCGGCCAAATCATCCACAAAAGAAAGCCTTGGATGCGCTCGGCAGTGTGGTGCCGAGAATCGTGCCGCCCGGATAGGTTGATCCAACAGGACGATTCGTAGGCGCTTCGCATGCGGCAGTTCTTTCGAGTACCGCGTATTGGTCGCATTTGACGGCCTGGCCCTTTTCATTCGTATCGCCCAGTGGGACACGCAGCCAATGGCACAGCTTCTCGAATATGAACCGGATCGCACGATCCATCCGGTGGATATCATCGAGCATATTGCATCTATCAACGACTGGAACTTTGAGCGGCAAGACGCCGACGAAATTTCAATTTCGGTTCGGGGGCACTGGTCGGACTATCATGTCTCGTTCAACTGGATGGAAGATCTCGAATCCTTGCACATCGCAGCCGCTTTCGACCTAAAAGTGCCCGATGCGCGGCGCAACGAGATCAAGCTGCTGATCAGCATGATCAACGAGCAGTTGTGGATCGGCCATTTCGACATGTGGACGCATGAAGGGGTGGTGCTGTTCCGCAATTCGCATCTGCTGACCGGTGGTGCGGAAGTGTCGCCGCAACAGTGCGAGGCGCTGCTGCGCTCGGCTACGGACAGCTGCGATTCCTACTATCAGGCGTTCCAGTTCGTGATATGGGCCGGCAAGAGCGCTGGGGAAGCGCTCGGTCAGGTGATGTTCGAGACAGTAGGCGAAGCTTGAAACTCTCAGATATTGGGCCCGTTGTTCTGGTCGGCGCCGGCAAGATGGGTCTGGCGCTGGCCAAGGGCTGGATCGCCGGCGGGCTGCCGCCCGAGCGTCTGGTGCTATGCGATCCGAACCCCGGCGAGCCAGCGCTTCAGTTTGCCGTTAAGCATGGTGTGCAACTGCTCGATTCGCCGCTGGGCGTCCTGACCCATGTGCTGGTGCTCGCGGTCAAACCGCAGGTAATCTACGACGTCATGGTCGATATCAAGCCCGCCGTAGGGCCGCATACGCTGGTGCTGTCGGTTGCGGCCGGCATTCCGCTGGTGGGTTTGTCTGAAGGCCTGATGACCGATCGCGTCGTACGGACCATGCCGAATACGCCGGCGCAGCTCGGCAAGGGCATGATCGGGGCGGTTGGTCTCGATATCGGCGAGGATGATCGTGCGGTTGCCGATGCGCTGCTGAAGACCGGCGGCGATGTCATGTGGTTCGAGGACGAAGCAGCACTCGACGCCGTCACGGCGGTGTCCGGATCGGGCCCTGCCTATATTTTCCATTTCGTCGAGGCCTTGGCGGCGGCCGGAGCGCGGCAAGGTTTGGGTGCCGACGAAGCCATGCGGCTCGCCCGGGGGACCATCATCGGTGCTGCGGCCTTGCTGGAGGCAGATTCGAGCCCTGCGGCGCAATTGCGCGAAAACGTCACCTCGCCCAATGGGACGACAGCGGCAGCTCTGGCTGTGTTGATGGGGCCGGGCGGGCTGGAGCCGCTGCTCGACAAGGCCGTTGAAGCGGCGCGGCGCCGCTCAGAAGAACTCGGCAAGGTCTGAGCCAGTTCAGACGCGCTCGGTGAGTTTCAACCGATCGAGCAGAGGGCGATCTTCCGGCTCGATCATTCCCACGAAGAACTGCAGCACGGTCTGGCGCGCATTTGCCGGCAGGGCGGCGAAAGCGGCATCGATGCGGCTCGTCTGTGTCGCCGAAAGCACCTGGAAGAGCTCGCGTCCCTTGTGCGTGGCGTACAGCAGACGCTGGCGTCGGTCGGACTTGCCGGTGCGCTGCTCGACATAGCCGCTGTCGATGAGCTGGCGCAGCACGCGAGCGAGGCTCTGCTTGGTGATCTTCAGAATATCCAGCAGATCTGCCACCGGCATGCCCGGCTTGAGATTGACGAAATAGAGCACTCGGTGATGCGCGCGGCCAAAGCCCTGGCGTTCGAGCAGGGAATCCGCGTCGCCGACGAAGTCGCGATAGGCGAAAAAGAACAGCCCCATCACGTCGAGCGGCAGTCCGGATTCGACGGCAGCCAAATTTATGTCAGCCTTGTTGACATTTATCTGGGTCGGTGCCATCATCATCCAATCGAAGAATGCCTTTCCGCCTTATCCCAGAGCCATTCCGGTTTGCCAAGGGCTACCGGCTGAGGCAGGATTGCGCTCAAGAATAACATGGCGAATAACGCGACCGGTACAGGCCGCATGCGACGAGTGGGAGATATTCCGATGGCACTGCCGATGGACCAGCGCGACGGCTGGATCTGGTTCGATGGCGAAATGGTCCCGTGGAAGGACGCCAAGCTGCACGTGCTGACGCACGGACTGCACTATGCAACCAGTGTGTTCGAGGGTCAGCGGGCCTATGGCGGCGAAGTGTTCAAGTTGCGCGAGCATACGGATCGGTTGATCCGCAGCGGCAAGACGCTGGATTTCACCATTCCCTTCAGCGCGGACGAGATCGATGAAGCCTGCCGGCAGGTGCTGGCAAAGAACGATCTCGTCGACGCATATATGCGTCCTGTTGCGTGGCGCGGTTCGGAAGAGCTTTCGGTGCCGGCGCGCAACAATACCGTTCACCTCGCCATCGCAGCCTGGGTCTGGCCGAGCTACTTCTCGGTCGAGGAAAAGCTCAAGGGCATCCGGCTGGAATGGAGCAAGTGGAAGCGTCCCAGCCCGGAGACCATTCCGTGCTCGGCCAAGGCCGCGGGTCTTTACATGATCTGCACGCTCTCCAAGGACGCGGCCATGGCGAACGGCTATTCCGATGCGCTGATGCTGGATTACCGCGGCTTGGTTGCCGAGGCGACGGGCGCCAATGTGTTCTTCGTCAAGGGCGACGAAATCCACACGCCGATCCCGGACTGCATCCTCAATGGTATCACCCGTCAGACGCTGATCGGGCTCGCCAAGGAGCGCGGCTACAAGGTGATCGAACGCTACATCAAGCCGGAAGAGCTGTCGGATTTCGACGAGTGCTTCCTGACTGGCACAGCCGCCGAAGTGACACCGGTGAGCGAGATCGGCGAGTATCGCTTCAAGCCGGCAGCTGCCTGCACGGCCTTGATCAATGCCTATACCGAAGCGGTGACGCCCAAGAAGGTCGCAGCCGAGTAAGTTTCGCGGCTAAGAAAAACCTGCAACGCCTCGCCCGACCGGCGGGGCGTTTTCGTCTTCGCGCTCAGTCTTTGGTGAGGCCGTAGCCGCCATCTTTGGCGCGGCGCGCGTGCAACTCGCGGATGCGATCGGCGAGCGTAAGGTCGGGGCCGTCGGCATCGGGATTGACGAGGACGTCGGTTATGGCGAGGCGGCGGACCGATTGCGGACCGGCGCCGAATTCGCCGAGCCATTGACCAAACTGTTCAGAAGAGCTGGCATAGACGATGCGACCAAGCCCGACCCAGCCGTGGGCGGCGGCGCACATTGGGCAGTGTTCTCCCGAGGTATAGACGGTGGCCTTGGCGCGCTGTTCCGGGGTCAGATTGGCCGCGGCCCACTGCGCAATGGCGAATTCGGGATGGCGGGTGCTGTCGCCGCTGCCGATGCGGTTGTGATCCTCGAACAGGACGTCGCCGTCGGCAGAGACAAGTACAGAGCCGAACGGGTCATGGCCGAGCTCAAGCCCCGTCTCGGCGAGGTCGACGGCGCGGACCAGGTGTGTGTGATCGGTGGCGTTCATGGGTGTTCCTTGTTCCAGCGGTCCCGGGCGTCGTCGTCGCTGCGCTTGGCGTCGACCCAGCGCGCACCGGTGGCGGTCTGCTCCTTCTTCCAGAAGGGGGCATCGGTCTTAAGATAATCCATCAGGAATTCTGCCCCCTCGAAGGCGGCGCGACGGTGTGGCGCGAGAGTCATGACCTGCACGATGGGCTCGCCGGGCGCGAGTGTGCCGTGCCGGTGAATGACGCTGGCCTTGATCAGCCCGAAGCGAACAACGGCCTCGGCAATGGCGGCGTCAATCTGGGTCTCTGCCAGCAGGGGATAGGTCTCGAGGAAGAGGCCGGTGATGGGATCATCGGGGTGCGAGCGCACCAAGCCGGTAAAAGTTACCGCTGCGCCGGCACCGGCATTCTCCGCGATGAAGCGGTTGGTTTCGAGTCCTGGATCGAACAGCGCGGTGCCGAGACGAACGGACATGCTAGCCGCCGGTCATCGGGGGGAAGAGGGCGACGACCTTCGCACTGCCGATCTCGGCGCTGTGCGGCACGATCGTGGTATCAAGCGCAGCCTTGATTAATTCCGGCTTTTGCATTGCGAGGTCAGCGGCTTCGTCGCGAGACTTGAGCCAGTGAATCAGGTCGCCGATGGTGACGACCTCCGCGGGCAGGTCGACATCTTCCTCGTCGCGATTCAGCCGCTCGCGCAGCCAGGCGAAGTATTTGATCTTCATAGCTCGGGGCCTGCAAGGTGCGGCCAGGTCGAACGCAGATATTCCCAGCCGGTCCAGACGGTCAGGATCGCCGCGAGCCAGAGCGCAACGTGGCTGATGAAGGCCAGGCCGAGCAGCATGGGGGCGGCCATCACCAGTGCCAGTGCGACGAGCTGCACGGTGGTCTTCCATTTGGCGAGACGGGTCACCGGCACATCGATTGCGCGGCCCCCCAGATACTCGCGGAGACCGGGGATGAAGATTTCGCGCATAAGGATGGCGATGGCCGGAATCAGGTCCCAGCCGTTGAGGTCATGTGTCCAGGCCAGCGTGACCAGCAGAGCGCCGACGAGCAGCTTGTCGGCAATCGGGTCGAGCATCTTGCCGAGGGCGGAGTTGAGATGCATGCGGCGGGCGAGAAAGCCATCGAGCCAGTCGGTAATTGCCGCCGCGATGTAGAGCAGCAGGGCGAGCCAGCGCAGCCAGTCCCAGTCGATGACGACAAGCAGGCAGATCACCGGGATGGCCACAATGCGACCGATGGTGAGCTGGTTCGGGAGCATCAGAAATGGCGGAGGCACTTGCATGGTTCGAGCCAATCCTATGATGGCGGTAGGGTCAAGGCGCGGTCGGCGTAGGACCGCGACGTGTTGCTGCGATCCATGGAAGATGTGCCGCCAATAGCAAGCGAAAATCTCGCTCGGAGCCGCGACAGGTGAAATTTTGCAACGCTCGGGCGCCCGGCAGGTAAGCTGCCGGGCGCAGTGATCAGGCGACGAGCTGACCTGTCGCGACACGGCGATCGCGAACGGCTTGCGCCAGTTCGTCGAGAACGGTGACGGTGGTCTCCCAGTCGATGCAGCCGTCGGTGATCGACTGGCCATAGACGAGGTCATGGCCCGCGACGAGATCCTGCCGCCCGGCCACAAGATTGGACTCGGCCATGACGCCGAAGATGCGGCGATCGCCGGCGGCGATCTGACCGGCGACATCGCGGAGCACCAGCGGCTGGTTTTCGGGGCGTTTGGACGAGTTGGCATGGCTGGCGTCAACCATGATGGCCGGGCGGATGCCGGCTTTCTCGGCGGCTTTGCAGGCAGTGTCGACGCTCTCGGCGTCGTAATTGGTGGCCTGGCTCCCGCCACGCAGAATGATGTGGCAATCGGCGTTGCCGGTGGTCTTGGCGATGGCCGAGCGGCCCGACTTGGTGACGGCGAGGAAATGATGCGGCTGGCTGGCCGACTTCACCGCGTCGAGGGCGATTTTCACATTGCCATCGGTGCCGTTCTTGAAGCCGACGGGGGAGGACAGGCCGCTCGCCAACTCCCGGTGCACCTGACTCTCGGTGGTGCGCGCGCCGATGGCGCCCCAGGCGACGAGATCGGCGAAATACTGCGGCGTCGTCATGTCGAGGAATTCGCAGCCCGCCGGGAGGTCCATGTTGTTGACCTCGAGAAGCAGGGACCGCGCGAGGCGCAGGCCGTTGTCGATGTCGAAGGTGCCATCGAGATTGGGGTCGTTGATCAGGCCCTTCCAGCCGACAGTGGTGCGCGGCTTCTCGAAATAAACGCGCATGATGATCAGCAGGTCGTCGGTCAGGCGGGTGCGCTCTGCCGCGAGGCGGCGGGCATATTCGAGGGCGGCCTGTGGATCGTGGATGGAGCAGGGGCCCACGACGACGGCGAGGCGATCGTCCTGGCCGGACATGATATTGTGCAACTCGTGCCGGGCGCTGAGCACGGTGTGGGTCGCCGGGTCGGTGCGCGGGTATTCGCGGATGACCTCTTCGGGAGTCCGCAATTCGCGCAGTTCGGTGATGCGCAGGTCGTCGGTGGATTTGAGCATGGTCGTCGGTCCTCATCTGGGTCACCGGCGACGAAAAAGCCGCCAGGTGGTCTGGCGGCTTTTCGGGTCGTTTCGCTTGTTCGTTCAGATCAAACGGGTCCCTCCGGCTGCCAGCGGCTTCCGTTGCTAAAGTACCAATAGAAGGTGGCGGCGCGAAGGTTCATGGGCATTTCTTTACGCCAAGACGAGAACGGAGTCACGTCCGACGATTTCAATTGACGGGAAAATCTTGGCCAGCCAGCCGATCTGCATGTGGTGACGACCGCCCGATCACCTACCCAAAAGGCCCTAAGAGATCGGCGTTCTCTCTCGGCTTTGCGACTCGAGAAGTGCGAATCGCGCATGACTGTTTGCCCATCGATTCGGCAAATTGATTAACGAGAACCTAATGTCAGTTAATGCGGAATGCGTCTGGCGCATGGCTGCTACAAACATAGACTACTAGCTCTGTAGGGTATGGGTGGTTATAACACGCTCAACCAAGCCCTAGAGGAGTTACAAATGAACATTCGTCAGAAAATCACCCAGTACGTGAACTACCAGCGCACCGTGCGCGAGCTGCAGCAGCTCGATAGCATCCAGCTGCGCGATCTCGGCATCACCCGCGACCAGATCAAGACGGTTGCACGCGGTGGCTCGATCCTCTGATCGAACCCCATAGTGACTGAGATGAACGAAGGCGCCCGTGAGGCGCCTTTTGTTTGTCTGCGAGTCGGCGCGGCCGCTTATTTTCCGTTGAAATGATCGTAGATCTGCTGGGCCAAGGCGTCTGAGACGCCGGGCACGGCGGATAGATCGGCGAGGGCCGCGCGGCTGACCGCCTTGGCCGACCCGAAGCGCTGCAGCAGGTTGCGCTTGCGGGTGGGGCCGATGCCCTCGATCTCGTCGAGCGGATTGCTGACCATGTCCTTCTTGCGCTTGGCCCGGTGCGTGCCGATGGCGAAGCGGTGGGACTCGTCGCGCAGACGCTGCACGTAATAGAGCACCGGATCGCGGTGGGGCAGCATGAAGGCCTCGCGCCCGGCCATGAAGAACTTTTCCCGCCCGGCATCGCGTTCCTCGCCCTTGGCAATGCCGATGAAGGTCACCGGCCGCGGCAGGTCGAGTGCGTCGATGACCTCGCGCACGGCGCTGAGCTGGCCGGCGCCACCATCGATGAAGACCACATCGGGCCAGTCCGGCATGCCGGTTTGCTCGTCCTCTGCCTCGAGCGGCGACTCATTGGCCAGCCGGGTGAAGCGGCGCGTCAGCACTTCGCGCATCATGCCAAAGTCGTCGCCCGGGGTGAGTTCGGAATTCTTGATGTTGAACGTGCGGTAGTGCTTTTTCGACAGCCCTTCCTCGCCCGCGACGATCATGGCGCCGACCGCGTTGGTGCCCGAAATATGGGAGTTGTCATAGACTTCGATGCGGCGCGGCGGCTTGTCGAGCTGGAACAGCTTCGCGACGCCCTCGAGCAGGGTCTTCTGCGTGGCGCCCTCGGCGAGCTGGCGGCCCAATGCCTCGCGGGCGTTGTTGTGGGCATGGACCACGAGGTCCCGTTTCTCGCCGCGCTGCGGGGTCTGCACCCGCACCTTGTGGCCGGCACGACCGGCCAGAAACTCCGCCATGACCTCCGGTTCCGACAGCTCGTGCGACAGCAGCACCAGGCGAGGCGGCTGGCGATCCTCGTAAAACTGCGACAGGAAGGCCTCGAGCACTTCGGCTTCGGTCAGGTTGGCGTCGGCGCGTGGCCGGAAGGCATGGTTGCCCCAGTTCTGGAAGGCCCGGAAAAAGAAGACCTGCACGCAGAACTGGCCCGCTTCCTGATGGATGGCGAAGACGTCGGCTTCTTCCACGGTCTTTGCTGCGACATCGCCTGCCGACTGGATCAGCGCCAACGCGGACAGGCGGTCGCGGAGCAGGGCGGCGCGCTCGAAATCAAGTGCCTCGGCAGCCGAGTTCATGTCGGTGGCGAGGTGGTCCTGCACGGATTTCGATTTGCCGGAGAGGAACTGGCGGGCCTCTTCCACCAGTTCAGCATAGTCGGTCAGCGAGATTTCGCCGGTGCAGGGACCGGCGCAGCGCTTGATCTGGTGCAGCATGCACGGCCGGGTGCGGCCGCGATAAAAACTGTCCGAGCAGGTGCGGAGCAGGAAGGCCTTCTGCAGCGAGTTGATGGTGCGTTTGACCGCGACTGCAGAGGCGAAAGGACCGAAGTAGTGGCCCTTGGCCCGGCGCGAGCCACGATGCTTCTTGAGCTCGGGCGCCTCATGTTCTGTGGCGATGAGGATATAGGGAAAGCTCTTGTCGTCGCGCAGCAGCACGTTGTAGCGCGGGCGCAGACGCTTGATCAGATTGGCTTCGAGCAGCAGCGCTTCGGATTCGGTCTCGGTACGGACGAACTCCATGTTGCGGGTGGCCGCGATCATCCGCCGGATGCGGATGTCGAGCCCGTCGGGGCGCGTGTAATTGGTAACGCGCGCCTTCAGGTTGCGCGCCTTGCCGACATAGATGACCTCGCCCGCTTCATCGAACATGCGATAGACGCCCGGTGCAGTCGGCAGGGTTTTCACAAAATTGCGGATGACTTCGGCGCCATCCGGAGGCGAAGCGGTCATTGCTGCCTCGGGGTCGGGCCACGGCGTTCCGGCCATTCGAGATGCTCGCCGCCATCGAGGGCGATCATCTGGCCGGTCATGGTGTTGAGGCCCAGAATAGCCATGACGCCATCGGCGAGGCCTTCGGCACCAGCTGCGCCGCCGAGCGGCAGTTCGGCATTGCGCTTGTCGTGCGCCGCCTGCGACACCCCTGGCGGCGCGACGGCGGGGCCGGGGCCGATGGCATTGACGCGAATGCGGGGCGCCATCGATTGCGCCAGGGTGCGTGTCATGGTCCAGAGCACGGATTTCGACAGAGTGTAGCTGAAATGGGCCGGCGACAGGTCGAGCACGCGTTCATCGATGATGTTGACGATATTGCCGGCACTGCCATCGGGCAGTTGCGCGGCAAAGTCACGTGCCAGAAAAGCCGGAGCTTCGGCATGAACGGCGAAATGCGCGTCCCACAGGGCTTCGTCGAGATCGGTCGCGGCGTCCTTTGAAAACATCGAGGCGTTGTTGACCAGCAGCGTCAGCGGCCCGAAAGGACTGGCGGCGGCGGCGATCAGCCCACGCCGCTGATCGCGATCGGCGAGATCGGCCTGTACGCTGTCGGCCCTGCCACCTGCAGCGCGGATTTCGTCAGCCAGCGCATCGGCCTTGTCGCCGGAACTGCGGTAGTGGATCAGCACGGCCCAGCCTTCAGCCGCGAGGCGCCGTGCGATGGCCGCGCCGATACGATCGGCGGCGCCGGTGACGAGGGCGACACCGGGGGAGTTGTCCGACCGGCCGCTGGTATGGGGGTGTGTGTCTGTCATGAGTCGGCGTGAAAGATAGGGTTTTCCGGCGCGGTCTTCAATTTGGCAACTCGCTGTCTATCGGTCTCGGTGGATCACGATTATACGCGTTGCGACGTCAGCGGGGATTGGCGTCGGTATCGAAAGACCGCATCGCCATGAATGAACTGCTCAAACCGCGTCGCAATGCCGACAATGTGGCGATGGGGATCGGGCTGGCGCTGGTCGCGACCGTCATCTTTGGCGTGCAGGACGCGCTGGCGAAACTGATCGTGCAGGACTACTCGCCGTTTCAGCTGGCGATGATCCGCTACTGGGCGTTCGCGGCGTTCGCAATTGTCCTGGCGGCGCGGCAAGGGCCGCTCTTGGCAGGTTTTCGCTCGGCACATCCGCGGCTGCAGATTTTGCGTGGCGTGCTCCTGGTTGGCGACATCTGGTTTTTCGCTAATGCGCTGGTGAGCGTGCCGCTGGCCGAGCTGCAGGGCATCACGCTGGTCTATCCGCTGCTGACGACACTGCTGGCGATCCCGATTCTCGGCGAGAAAGTCGGGGTGTTCCGGCTCGGTGCAGTGGCACTGGGCTTTGCCGGTGCGCTGGTGATCGTGCGGCCGGGCGGGCTGCCACTCGACGCGGGGGTGCTGTATGCAATGCTGTCGGCGGCGCTGTATGCGCTCTACACGGTGCTGACGCGCAAGGTATCGGCGGAGGATTCGACCGCGACGAGCATGCTCTATGTCGGCATGGTCGGGCTGGTGCTGACCAGCGCCGTGGGCGTGTTCTTCTGGGCGCCGGTGCGGGTGGAGGACTGGTGGCTGATCGGTACCGTTGGTGTGACCTCGGTGGCGGCGCACGGCCTGATGATGGTGGCGCTCGGCAAGGCACCGGCCAGCGTCCTGCAGCCGTTCAACTACATGACGCTGCCCTGGGCCGTGCTGCTCAGCTATACGCTGTTCGGTCATCTGATCGACCCGGTGTCGCTGCTGGGTGCGCTGATCGTCGTCAGTGCGGGGCTGATCGTGATGGCACGGGAGCGGCGGCTGGCCCGCAAGGGGCGCAGCGCCGGTCCCAGCCTGTCAAAGACCGATGTTCCGCCGCACTGACCTCAGGCGAAGCGTGCCGCGATCCATACCGCGCCGGCCGAGGTGATGGCGGTGAGGAAAGTGCCCCAGGCCATGTCGATCATGGCGATGGTGGGGGTGAACCCCTTCATCGTCGACAGGTTGGTGAGGTCATAAGTGCCGTAGGCGACGAGACCGAAAAGTGCCCCCATCCACAGAGCCTTGAGAACATCGCCTTCGGCCGGGGCGGTAACGAGGGCGACGACGCCTACCAGATATACAAGGTAGAACCCTGCAGCGACGGCAAGGTTTGGCTGATCCAGAAGCAGATCGCCGATTTCTCTGCGGTAGATGCTCTTCACCGAAAGAGTCAGCCACAAAAAGTCGATGGCAAAAAAGATCACCGCGCCTGCGACGTAAAGAATGAGATATCTGGTCATATGCTGTGTCCCCAAGTGCCGCTGCGAATGCCCGGCTTCCCCTACAACGCAGCATGCCTTGAAATGGCAAGCGTGCGGACACATTTCCTGATCACAATTGTTTCTCGGAAGGGACGTGGCACATGATCATCCTGCTCGAGATTGCGCTTGTCATCGGTCTGGTGGCGCTGGTGGGCAATTTTCTGCTGCGCGGACGGCGCGAAGCCGAGCGCGAGGATGTGCTGGCGCGCCGGGTCGAGGCCTATATGCAGACGATCCGTCGAGAAGGCACAAATGCTGACCTGGTCGCGATGAGCGATCTGGAACTGCGGGACCTGCTGATGTCGAGCGCCCGCAACCTCAAGGTTCAGTCCGACCGCAAATGGCTGCTGCTGATGGCCGGCGGTATGGCGTGTTTTTTCGCTGCCATCATGGTGGCGACTGCAGAGGGGACGCGTGGTTTCGGACTGGCGCTACTTGCCGGTGCAGTGGTGCTATACGGCATCAATGAGTTCGCTGGCCGGAGAATCCGCGAGCCGCTGATTGCGCGCGGGATCGATACAGAGCGTTTGCGGGTCGAGTAGCGCTAAAAGCGGAAGATCCGGCCCGCAACGAAGATGACGCAGCCGACGCCGATCAGCATAAGCGGCACAATCACAAGAATGGACAGCAGGGTGGGGTCGATATGGCCGCTGCCGGAGCTGCCCTGCCACTCGCTGAGCCCGAACCGCTCAAGAAAAATCGTTCCCAAGCCAAGCGTCACGAGCGTGCCTGCAATCTTGGTCGATCTGGCGTTGGGTCTGGGCTTCATGACGTCGGATCCGAATGGCGTGCGCCGCCTAGATACGCACGCCATTCATGCTGGGCAAGAGCGCCGGGGTTAGTCTGGCATCGTTACTCGAAACACAGACGCGCGTTGTTGGAGCCGAAGCAGACCGACGGATCGCTGTAGCGATAGCCGGTGAAGGGCAGTCGCGGTCCGCGGTAGCGGTTGTAGCGGGGGTAGTCGCGTTCATAGCGATCATATCGATCGTACCGGTCATAGTGATCGTAACGATCTGCCACGGGGCCCCGGCTCAGGTAGGTCGCGGACGCCCAGCCGTCGGGGCCGGCCTTGTTCACGAAGCACCAGCTGCCACGGCAATATTCGATATTGACCGGTTCACCCGGGCGCAGGGTATCAACGACCCGATATCCCGTGCCGGGACCGGAGCGTACGTTCAGCGAGGTGGTGGAATAGGCAGGTGCGGCGCTGGCGGCGACTGTACCAATGCACAGGGCGGTCACGGCGCCGGCGAGCGGGGCAAGTTTTCGCATGATAGACAT
>NZ_JBLXGA010000003.1:0-63919 GCF_048261455.1 Devosia sp. | reverse complement strand
TATATGCAGACGATCCGTCGAGAAGGCACAAATGCTGACCTGGTCGCGATGAGCGATCTGGAACTGCGGGACCTGCTAATGTCGAGCGCCCGCAACCTCAAGGTTCAGTCAGACCGCAAATGGCTGCTGCTGATGGCCGGCGGCATGGCGTGTTTTTTCGCTGCCATCATGGTGGCGACCGCCGAGGGGACACGTGGTTTCGGACTGGCCCTGCTTGCCGGGGCAGTGGTGCTCTACGGGATCAATGAGTTCGCTGGTCGGAGAATCCGCGAGCCGCTGATTGCGCGGGGGATCGATACAGAGCGGTTGCGGGTCGAGTAGCGCTAGAAGCGGAAGATCCGGCCGACAACGAAGACGACGCAGCCGACGCCGATCAGCACGAGTGGCACAATCACCAGAATGGACAGCAGGGTGGGGTCGATATGGCCGCTGCCGGAGCTACCCTGCCACTCGCTGAGCCCGAACCGCTCAAGAAAAATCGCGCCCAGGCCAAACGTCACGAGCGTGCCTGCAATCTTGGTCGATCTGGCGTTGGGTCTGGGCTTCATTACGTAGGATCCGAATGGCGTGCGCAGCCTAGATACGCACGCCATTCATGCTGGGCAAGAGTGCCGGGGCTAGTCTGGCATCGTTACTCGAAACACAGACGCGCGTTGTTGGAGCCGAAGCAGACCGATGGATCGCTATAGCGATAGCCGGTAAAGGGCAGTCGCGGTCCGCGGTAGCGGTTGTAGCGCGGATAGTCACGGTCGTAGCGATCATATCGATCGTACCGGTCGTAGTGATCGTAACGATCTGCGACGGGGCCCCGGCTCAGGTAGGACGCGGAAGCCCAGCCGTCGGGGCCGGCCTTGTTCACGAAGCACCAGCTGCCACGGCAATATTCGATATTGACCGGCTCACCCGGGCGCAGGGTGTCAACGACCCGATATCCCGTGCCGGGACCGGAGCGTACGTTCAGCGAGGTGGTGGAATAGGCGGGTGCTGCGCTGGCGGCGACTGTACCAATGCACAGGGCGGTCACGGCGCCGGCGAGCGGGGCAAGTTTTCGCATGATAGACATTTGACGCTCCTTCGTGTGCGTTAATCCATTTGTCGGTTCTCACTAGAGAGAACGCTATTGGTCCCGGAAAGCTGCATGAGCCCAACTGAACGGTGAATGAACGACAAACGCCCCCGGTCAAACCGGAGGCGTTCTTGCGCTGTATCTGTTTTAGATCAGTAGCTGCTGCCGATGCAGAAGCTAGCCTTTTCGCCGTTGATGCAGAACGAGCCACCAGGGGCGTCGCTGCCCCAACCGGGGAAGACGGGGTCGGAGGCGATCGGCGTCGGGCTGACCTTGTGCTTCCTGACCCAGCCATTGGGGCCGGGGATATTCAGCTTGTACCATTTGCCGTGGGCCGCAACGACCTTGACCTTCTGGCCTTCTTCGACAGTGTTCACGGGTGCGCCCGAATTGTTGTGGTGCGGGTTGACGTAGCTGTCCTTCTTCATCCAGCCCCAGCTGGCGGCCATGGACGCCGATCCGGTAACTGCGACAACTGCGGTGGCGAGAACGATCGTCTTAAGAGTGCGAGCAAACATTTGAGTGGTTCCTTCCTGTGTTGAGTGGCATCGCTGCCTTGACACTGAAGGTATGCCCGCCTGGCTGAACCGCAGCTGAAACCGCCGTTTAGGAAAGCAATTTTAGGTATTTCGCCGAAAGCACCGGGCGCCGGGCATTCGCCGTCAGTTTTAGCGCCCTATTTGCTGAATGGAATCGGATTGAGGAAGTGGCGCATGAAATCTGTATCGCGTGTGACTTCGAGTTTTGCAGCTGAGCCGACGAGATAGCTTCCCCGCACCCAGCCGGTCTCGCGTCCCGCGGAATCGAGGATCAAACACCAGCGCTGGCGATAGGTGCAGTCTTTGAGGCGCACCGGCTGATCGGCTGGCAGGACGCCGATGACGCCGTAGCGCGTGCCGGGGGCATCGTAGATCCTAAGATTGGTCGAGGCGCGGACGGTGTTCTGGCTGGCGGCCACGACGGGCGATGCGAGGGCAGTCGCGATTAGCACGGCGGTCAAGGCGATGGCAGAGCGTTTGCGCATTGGAGGCTCCATCGATTGATGAGCCGGGCATCCTGCCCCGGAAGTGCGACGGCATAAGGGCGGAGTGCCTGGGCACCCCGCCATATGAATCAGAGCACAGCGGTGCCGTTGTCGCCAAAGTCGGCCTCGCCACCAGTGATGGCTGCCGTCAGCATGGTCGCAAAGGCGACGAGGCGACCGGGTGAATCCCACAGCTCGCCGCGTTCTGGCGTGACAGTGATCACCCGGATGTCCGGATCGTTTGCGTCGTCCCACCAGGCCTTGTCGAAATCGCTCCACAGTTCGGCGATCTTGGCGCGGTCATTGGACACTTCGGCCTTGCCGGCGATCGAGACAAAATCCATGCCCTTGAGGTCGGCGTAGGACAGGTTCACTTCCGGGTAGGACTCGATCTGGCTGTTCTTGTCGCCGCCGGCGGAGACGAGAAAGTAGATCGCATGCTGGTCGCGGAAGACGCGCGAGGACAGCGGGCGACTCTGCAGATGTTCACCATCCCAGGTCGAGAACATGCAGAAATCGAGATCGTCAGCGAGTTCCCAGATTCTGTCTGCGATCTCGGCAGGGGTCTTGTCGGTGTGCTGCTCGTCGTGGGCCATGAAATTGCTCCTTGTTAAGACAGGACAACGAGCAGGGAGGCGGGCGGTTGCCCGGCGTCATGGTGAAGTGATCATTCGGCGATGGCAGTTGGACCGGGTTTGTTGGCGGCTTCTGCTGCGGCACGGGCGGCGCGGCGGGCAGCACGGCGGGCGCGGTTGCGGATCACGAAGGTGCGCACTGCGAAATAGAGGCCCAACCAAGTGATGATGCTGAGCGGTACGGCACCGATGATCATTGAGCGGATGACCGGCCACAGTTCGGTGGCGCCCTCGGTGAACAGGCGGCTCATGATGTCGGTCATCTGCTGGCCGGCAAGCGCCGCCTCGGCCTGGCGGTTGTCGCCGGGCAGGATGAAATTGCCGATCTGATAGGTCGCGGCAAAGAAGATCGGAAAGGTGATTGGATTGCCCAGTGCCGTCCCAATGGCGGCGGCAAGCATGTTACCGCGGGTGATAAAGGCCAGCACGAAGCCAAGAATAAAGTGGAAGCCGATGAAGGGGAAGACCGATACGGCGGCGCCCGAGGCAACCCCGGCCGCGATGGCGTGGGGGGTTGCGGCGAGGCGCTGGGTGCGGCGTGTCAGATAGACCGCATAGCGCCGGTATCCCATGCGCGGCCAGACGGTTTCGCGGACGTTTTTCAGAAATTTGGATGTGAACGGTAGCATGCGGTTGTGTGCTGGCTGGCTTGGCTCTGGGCGACAATGACAGGACAATCGTGAATGGCAGATGACCGCCTGTCGAGAGGCAAGAGTTGCGGAACGCTGTCCGGTCGGCTGACCGGGTAGCCCGAAGGTGTCGTTCAGTGTGACGTGCGTGCCGGTCGGGTCCTTGGGGTGTGCATGCCGGGTTGCACAAATGCGCTGATTGCCACCGCACAGCCGCAATAGGCCTGCCGGAGGGATCCGGCAAGCCGTGACGCGTGCGACGCGTTCGGTCTTGGTGCAGCAGTGCGTGCCGCAGGCCTATAGCTGCTTGTTGCGGTCCAGCAGGCCGAGGTCATCGAGCAACCAGTCCTCGGCGTCGCGGAGCTCTTCCGGCAGCGCGTTCGACTTCGGGGGCTTTGGCGCAGGGAGAGGCGCGGGTCTAATGGTGGTGCGCAGGTGTTGCCAGAGGTGCTGCAGGCTGGACGGGGTGGCACTGGAAAGGGCGAAGCTGCGCATGGGTGGCTCCTGTTGGATTGGATGCCACAGGGTCGCAAGAGACGAAATATCAAACAAACGAATGTTTTTGGCTTAACGTATCGGGTTTGACGATGTATCAAACCGGACATGATCGCACTTGACCCGGACTACCTGCGCAGTTTCCTCGCTATCTCGGATACCGGCAGCTATGGCGCTGCGGCTGAGCGGGTGAACAAGACCCAATCGACCGTTTCGGCGCAGATGAAGCGGTTGGAAGAGCTGCTGGCGGTGGCGCTGTTCGAAAAGTCGGGGCGGCGCAACCTGCTGACGCCGGAAGGGCTGCGGTTGCGCGAGTATGCGCGCTCGATCGTGTGGCTGAACGAGGAGACGGTGAACGCCTTCCGGCCAGCGGCACCGGCGGGGACGATCAAGGTCGGCATGTGCGACGACTATGCCCAGGCCTTTCTGATGCCGGTGCTGGCCCGGTTCACCCAGCGCTTTCCGCAGGTCGAGATCGAGGTGCTGACGGCGGATACGCGCTCCCTGCGCGACCGGCCGGATCTCGACAGTTTTGACGTGCTGATCGTTTCGGCGAACTCGGGCATGGACGGGCTGGAGGTGCTGCGGCGTGACCGGTTGCACTGGATTGGGCCCGAGGACTCGCGGGTGCATCTGGAGGCGCGGGTGCCGCTGGCGCTGTGGTCGGAGGGTTGCAGCTGGCGTGGGATGGGGCTGACGGCGCTGGCGCGGGAGGGGCGGGACTACCGGATCGTCCACACCACGTCGAACGCACCGCTGCTGCGCGCCTTCGTGCGCGAGGGGCTGGCGGTGACGATCGGGCCGAAATGGTATCTGGCGGAGGGGCTGACGATCCTCAAGGATATGGATCGGGTGTGCCCGCTGGGCGAGGACGGTCTGGCGATCAAGGTCATGGCGACCGAAATGAGCGAACCGCTCGAGTGCTTTGTGGACAATGTCCGCGCCGCCCTGCGGGGCGACGGGCAGTTCCTGGGCTGAGGGGCAGGGACGCCGGGGCGCCCCTGCCGGTGCGTAAACTAGAAGACGCCGAGGAAGGGGAGCAGCGCCAGGACGCCGATGATGATCACGACGATCTGGATGATCTGCTTGATGCGGGCTTCGACGGGCAGGCGCTGCACCAGATAAAGCACAAGCACGACCACCAGGAAGGTGATGAGGATACTGACGAGGACGCTCATAGCGGGGGACTCCGTGACGCTGCGGAAATGCAGTTGCGAACCCAACGCGCCTGTGGCGAAAAGGTGGCAGGCGCCGCGCGCCACGCACACAAAAAACTTCGTCCGGCACCCGCGCGACCGAAAGGGCCCGGCGGACTGAGCCCGTCGGGGTGGACCAGGTCAGGCGGCGCCGGCGAGGCCTTGCCCCACGCGGTTGGTCCGCAAGAAACGAGGCCAGGCCTCGCCGGCACGACCGGGATTTTCGGCCTATGGCGCATAAGGCGGGGTGCATCCCCTGCCGCATCGCGAGGCTGCTGGGGAGCGCGGCAACCGGGATTACCCCGTCGTTGCCGGGCCCGCCCGGCCGCTCTTGGGGAGCGGCGTGCAACCCTTGGGAGGCGCCCCAGGCATCCTCCCCCGCGTCGATAGCGGCTTGACCGGCGAACCGGCCCGTCCCGACACGCTTTCAACCCGGACAGGGACGACTCCCCGCCCACCCGATCCCTCCACCGCGACCGTTCGTATCGATCCGCCCGTTGCGGCGAGGCGGGAGAAGTCTACCGCGGGTTTTTGGGGCGGGGATAAGTCGGGGGTGGTGCGCGCGAAGGCGCGGGCGGCGCGGGGGTTCAGATGCAAATAGGACTGATTTGCAATGCGAGGAGCAGCGAGGATGAGAGTGCGAGGGGCAGCGTGGGGAAGAGGCAGTGTGGGTGAGAAAGCGGGGGCGGGTGATGGGGCGATAGGTGCGGGGGGGAATAGTGGGGTGCGAGGGGTGCGAGGGGTGGGGGAGAGAGGAGCGCGAGCGGGCGAGGGGTGAGGGGCGTGGGTGAGGCAGAGTGGGTGCGTGAGGGGGGAAGCGAGAGGCGCGAAGGGTGAGGCAGGTGCGGGAGAGAGTAGGGCGAAGGGCGCACTGATCGGGGCTGGTGGGAGCGGAGAAGCGGGACGCGCGTGTCGCCTCCACCCTCAAACCCGCCCCACGCGGGGGAGGGAGGCGGAGATGGCAGGCTTTGCGGCTGGCGGCGGAAGGGGTGTTTCTAGGGCGGGCGTCGGCGTTTTTCCACGGTGTCCTCCCGGCCCACGAGCCGGTATCCAGCTTGAGATGCAGCAGCGCAATCCGGGCGGGGGAGAGACCTCAGGATGGGCCCCGGCCTGCGGGCCATGCGCCATTCGCGTGTAGCGCTCATGGCCTTCTCGGGGCGATTGCTCCACTGGAGCAATCGCTGTTCCCTCGAAGTCACCTAATATCGCTCCACTGGAGCGATATTGCCCTGTGGGCCGGATCGAAGGGTGACATCGCGGGTGGGGCGGGGCCCGGTATGTGCCGGAGAAGCCGGACGGGCGCGTCGCCCCCCACCCTCATTCCCTCCCCACGAGGGGGAGGGAGGTGAAGACGGCCGGCGTCGGGGTGGTGGTCGGCTCAAGCGTGCGCGGCGGGCTAGAGCGGGCGGCGGCGCTTGATGGCGGCGATGCGGTCGGTATCGGCGGGGCCGAGCCAGCGGCCGCGCTCGAGGAGCTCGAATGTGTATTCGTCGTAAGTCAGTCCGAGCGCCGCGGCGCGGCGGGCGCGCATCAGGACGACCTCGCGCGGCGCGTCGAGGGCTTTTTTCTTGGCGGCCGTCCAGGCGAAGTAGTGGCCGATGCCATTGGCGCCCCAGGGCCGCGGATCGTCATCGAGCGGCGGGCCGCCATTGTGACCGGCGGGCAGGGCGGGTTCCGGCGGCGCGGCGGGCAGGGTGTCGTCAGGGGCGAGGGGATCGTGGCGCATGCGCCGGATGCTGCGCCGGGACAGGGGCGGGTGTCCAACAAATTGGTTTTATGCGTGGGATTGGGGTGGGTGATGGGGTAGGGCCAGTGTGTCGCAGCGATGCTGATGGAATGACACGACGACAGGCTCCAGCGTCCCCAACCAGAGAAAGCAACTCCGCACGAACTATTAGCCTCAGCGCTTCGAGAGTGTCAGTCGGGTATGACTAGTAGCGGCGGTGCTGAGGTAGGGACGAGACTGCCTTATGTCGTAGCACTATCGTCCGCCGCCTCCAAAGGTCTCTTATGCCGAGCATCGTTCAGCTCAGAAATTCGTAGCGGAGCATACTCAGAGTAAAGTATTTCGTACAATGCTCGCTTAGCTAAGATGCCGGAATCGCAGCTGTCGGTATTGTAGACGATCGCATCAGGGTAGGTCTTCTTTAGTTGTTCAGTCTGTATCTTCAAGCTCTCGCCGTCGTACGACACGCCCCCCTTACTTGTTGGCAGTCGACCTCTACGAAGTTGCCGTTCAACTAACTCATCCGGGCTCGCCACGACTAACATCACGGCTCCATCGGACAGTTTCTCGTCGTTTTCTACTTGTTCCTTGATCTCGCCGGCCTTCTTTCTGTTCTCTTTCTCGTCGATGGAGAAGGCAAACAGGTCTAGGGGGGCGCGATCCATGACATGGATGCCTGGATCACCACGTACGAAGTGCTTATTTTTTACCTTTAGTTGACGATACACCCATCGATCCACGTCCAGACGTTGCTCCGGCTCAAGCCTCTTGTGGTCCATATAGAGCTCTGCCGGAGTCCGTTCGGGCCACTCTTCAAGAGTCTCGAAGCAGCGGAGATTCTCAAGAAGAGTGCTCTTGCCTGACGCGACTGGACCGGCAATGTAGTATTTATAGCTGAGAACAGCAGCTGGACCAGCGTGCCGCCTTATCTCTGATTTGAAATTCTCATCCAATAGATCTTGATTTCCGTCCTCTTGAACGCCTGTCTGCACAAGATCCAAAAACTCTTTTATTTGTTCTGATGTTAAGAATATAGTAACTAGATTAAACAGTTCAAAATTAGCGTGAGAGATGTCGTGCATCTGCATTTCGGTTAGCGAATCTTCGGTCTGAATCCAATGAATTATGTAATGGATGCTGCCGGGTGATTGAGTCGCGTTTGTAGCTAGGATGCTTTTTAACGAATGATCTGTTAGGCTTACGCCGGTCAATAGGAATGTGTTATTTGTAAAATTATGTAGAACAGTTCTGTTTATTGTTCCCCCGCCATATAAAACCTGAAGAAATGAGTCCTCGGTGAATATGAGCTTCTCACTGGCCTTCTTGTTCTTATTCTGAGGAAGTAGGCCGTTAATGTGATATATGTAGGGAAAGTTCACTTTTTCGATCGCTGGGAGAGACCACATGGTTTTTGGTGGTTGCCCATATTGAGCAGTTACATCTGTCGCTACCTGATCCAAAATGTCGTCAAAATTAAAGGTAATTGTACTTTCACACCTAAGGCAGAATCTGGCTAGCGTCTCGATGTACGGGTGTTTTTTCCTAACCTCTGCCACCTCTTCTGGAATGTTGGCGTATATTGTGTCGCGAATGGCCTGAAACCATGCGACCTCCGCGGTAAGCCGGACGTATCGTTCGGGGACATCGTTTCTGGCGCGAACATAATCGTCGACGAAACGGCTATGAATAAAGCTAGTAACTGTGGTGTCGGCGATGCCCGCAGAACGGTGCCGATTGAACGTGTCCGAGAAGCCTGGGACCTTGCCCGCTAAATCGGTCACTAAGCCAGCCCAAAGCGGAGCCCCTGCGTCTATTGTGACCCCGGCGCCGGTCAAAAGAGACACTCGCCGTTGAAGGAGCCTCTGTCGGAGATGGCAGATCCAACGCGTTATTTGCGGTTGGCGTTTGATAGCTAAGCTGAGCTTCGAAGGCATCATATCCCCGAGAGACGGGGGGTTGTGAGATACTGCCGAACCCTACAAAACGCTCGAGTGTCGTATCTCCCCCCTACATGTTGAATATTCCATAGCCCACTATTGCGAATAGCTTCAACGGGAGAGTGTTGTCCAAGCCAATGCTTAGTGGGAATTTCTATCGGAATCCCGTCAGCAGCGAGATAGTTTATGAACGAATGTTCTAGGATAGCGCGCTGGCTCTTGGGGGAGGAGGGATCCCGGATCTCAAGAAAGGTGAAAGAGAGTCTCCCGATCTCGCGTGAGACTAACTGCTCCAAGTCATTCTCAGCCCTTTTAATAGTAGGGTCTGCAGACATGCCTATTCCCCAGTGCGGATAAGCATCGGCCAGCCCGTCGCGTGCAATTAACGCGTTACCGACGTGAAGACGGAATATCGAGGCGCGGTGATTGCCGCTACCATCTCGTTGGCCGAAATGAGCGCGAAGTCTGGTTCGAAGAATGGACTTGGAACCAAGGGCAACGCCATGGGTGCCAATCCTAACTATCCTTGAAAGCGAATCCGAGTATTTGCTCGGTTCGCTTGGGTCAAAGATCACATATAATCCCTGAGCAGGAAGTGCAGAAACGTTGGCAAAATCGGCAAACGTGATGAGCCCATTGCGCGCCACAGCTTCGGCAAGCATTCCATACATATCGGCTGCCAACTGTCTGCGCTGAGAGAGGTTTGCGGTCAGTCGACCAAGCGCTGAGAGGGTCGCAGCGTCTGCCCGATGTTCCGAAAGTGCTGCATCCTCAAGCCCAACGTACCAAGGCTCAGTTCTCAGAGATTTATGACGCACCTTCATGATGAACCGAGCAGCTCGTGGAGAACTGGTGGTGGGCTTTCTTATCGAGGTGCCCATTTGTATCGACTCCAAGACGTGTAGAGTACACTAGTTCTTCAGTGGTCTGAGCGCGAATCTGCGTGAGGATCTTCGCAGAAGATAGGCTCGTTGAGCTTGTCGTATCAGAGGAGTTCGGACAATAGACGAGTCCCTCTGGTCCTTCCAGCGCGCCCTTTCTATGTGCTGCGATCACTCTTTCCTTGGCTAGCAAAACCCTCTCCATTGGAGCGACACGGCCAGCATCAGGGTTTCCAATTTGCTCCCGGTTCTAGCTCGGGGATGACGACTGCGCGGTGGGATGACTGCTTTTGGGGCGGACCTTGGGCGGGTCGCCCCCGTGGTTCGACGAGCTCACAATGAAAGCTCGGCGGGGCGCGGTATGAATCCCTGGGACAGGGCCCGGGGATGGGACCGGTAGGGGGCGCCCCCTCCACCAAGCCTTGCCTGGTCGCCGCCCCCGCTTCGCAGGGGAGGATCACGGAGGGGCCGGTGGGTGGCGCTCTTGCTGCGTCGTTCGACAGGCTCACGATGAGGGGCGCACCATGGGGGCGCTGTGGCCTCAGTCCGCCGGGTTGGCTTCCAGCACGTCGAGTTCCATGTCCTTGAGCCGCTTGATCTCGTCGCGCAGGCGGGCGGCCGCCATTCGAGCATAGCTCTCATGGCCTTCTCACCTAAAATCGCTCCACTGGAGCGATTTTGCCTACGGCCGGTTCGAAGTCTCGAACTCTACTTCGTGAGTTCGAACGCGCTCAGTCTGCCGGCGCTTCAAGGACATCCAATTCCATCTCGCGCAGTCGTTTGATCTCATCCCTCACGCGGGCGGCGCGTTCGAACTCGAGGTTGGTCGCGGCTTCGCGCATTTCGCGTTCGAGATCCTTGATCACCGCAGCGAGGTTGGCGCCGGCCTGGACCTTTTCCTTGCCGGTCTTGTCCTTGCCGATCGAGACCGTGACGTGGTCCTGCTCGTAGACGCTTTCGACGATGTTCTGGATGTTGGACTTCACCGATTGCGGGGTGATGCCGTTGGCCTCGTTATAGGCGACCTGCTTTTCGCGGCGGCGGCTGGTTTCGGCCATGGCGCGGTCCATGGAGCCGGTGACCTTGTCGGCATAGAGGATGACCTTGCCGTCGACGTTGCGCGCGGCGCGGCCGATGGTCTGGATCAGCGAGGTTTCGGAGCGGAGGAACCCTTCCTTGTCGGCATCGAGAATGGCGACGAAGCCGCATTCGGGGATGTCGAGGCCCTCGCGCAGCAGGTTGATGCCGACCAGCACGTCGAAGCCGCCGAGGCGGAGATCGCGGATGATCTCGATGCGCTCGATGGTGTCGATATCCGAATGCATGTAGCGCACGCGGATGCCCTGTTCGTGCAGATATTCGGTGAGATCCTCGGCCATGCGCTTGGTGAGCACGGTGACGAGGGTGCGATAGCCGGCCGCGGTGACCTTGCGGATTTCGTCGACGACGTCATCGACCTGGTTCTTGGCCGGGCGGATTTCGACCGGGGGGTCGATGAGGCCGGTGGGGCGGATGACCTGTTCGGCGAAGACGCCGCCGGACTGCTCCATTTCCCAGGCGCCGGGGGTGGCCGAGACATAGACGGTCTGCGGGCGCATGGCGTTCCACTCCTCGAAGCGGAGGGGGCGGTTGTCCATGGCCGAGGGCAGGCGGAAGCCGTATTCCGCCAGCGTGGCTTTGCGGCGGAGGTCGCCGCGATACATGGCGCCGAGCTGGCCGACGGTGACGTGGCTCTCGTCGATGAAGACCAGCGCCTCGTTGGGCAGGTATTCGAAGAGGGTCGGGGGCGGCTCGCCGGGCTTGCGGCCGGAGAAGTAGCGCGAATAGTTCTCGATGCCGGCGCAGGAGCCGGTGGCTTCCATCATTTCGAGATCGAACAGGGTGCGCTGTTCGAGGCGCTGGGCCTCGAGGAAGCGGCCGGCGCCGTTGAGTTCCTGCAGGCGCGCCGCGAGCTCCTGGCGGATCAGCTTGATGGCGCCCGAGAGGGTGGCGCGGGGCGTGACGTAGTGGGAGTTGGCGAAGATGCGGACCGAGAGCAGGTCGGAAGCTTTCTTGCCGGTCAGCGGGTCGAATTCGGCGATGGATTCGATCTCGTTGCCCCACAGCGAGATGCGCCAGGCGGCATCCTCATAGTGGGCGGGGAAGAGTTCGATGGTGTCGCCGCGGACGCGGAAGGTGCCGCGGGTGAAGCTCGCCTCGCCGCGCTTATATTGCAGCTGGGCGAGGGCGCGGAGCAGCTCGCGCTGGTCGACCTTCTGGCCCTTTCTCAGGTCGAAGGTCATGGCCGTGTAGTCCTCGACCGAGCCGATGCCGTAGATGCAGCTCACCGAGGCGACGATGACGACGTCGTCGCGTTCGAGCAGGGCGCGCGTCGCCGAGTGGCGCATGCGGTCGATCTGCTCGTTGATGGTCGATTCCTTCTCGATATAGGTGTCGGTGCGCGGGACGTAGGCCTCGGGCTGGTAGTAATCGTAGTAGGAGACGAAATACTCGACTGCGTTGTCTGGGAAAAAGCTCTTCATCTCGCCATAGAGCTGGGCGGCGAGGGTCTTGTTGGGGGCGAGGACCAGGGCCGGGCGCTGGGTGCGCATGATGGTCTGCGCCATGGTGTAGGTCTTGCCCGAGCCGGTGACGCCGAGCAGCACCTGGTCGGTCTCGCCATTGCCGACGCCCTCGACCAGCTCGCCGATGGCCGTCGGCTGATCGCCCTTGGGCTCGTAGGGGGTGACGAGGCGGAAGGGGATGCCGCCCTCGGATTTCTGACGCGGGGCCGGGCGATGCGGCTTCCATTCGGTATTGCCCTCGACCTCCTTGCGCCCGTGCAGGATGATGTCCTCGAGCGCCTTCACGGTGGCGGAAATGCCCACGGTCTGCGCACCGGCGAGGCTCTGGCCGGGCATGTTGGCCTTCTTTTTCGCCGATTTGACCGTGTCGTCGAGCTGACGCAGGGTGGCGGGGTCGACGGCGGAATGGCCCGAAGCAACGTGGCCGAAGCCGGCTTGGCCGCCCTCTTCGAAACCGGGCAGGTTGGTCGGGCGATCGACCGAGTTGGCCTTGGATTTCGGCGCCTTGAGCGACATGCCGGTGGCGGTCGAGCGGGTGGCCTTTTTCTCTTTTTTGGGCTTCTCGAGCGGTTGCGCCTTCAGCGGCTGGATGCCGGTGCCATTGGCCTCGGCGGCGCGGCGGGCGGCGTTGTCGAGGGCGCGCTTGTTGCGCAGCCGTTCCTGGGGCAGGGGCTTTGACAGCTCTTCCGCCTCGGCCTTTTCGATCTCGCCGATGAAGTCGTCGATGGAAAACTCACTGGCCGCGCGGTCGGCTTTTGCGGTTTTGCTGGCGGGCTTTTTCGGCGGCATAGCGATCTCTCGGACGGAAACGGCAGACGCACCGCCACAAGGCGGCAGCACTCAGCATAGATAGGCACTGTGTCAGAAAGTGTCAGTGGGGTGACGGTTCCGCAGGTTTAACATGGGAAGAACGGAATGGGAACGGGGGTGGTGGGCGCTCGAAGCAAAGCTATCGGCACGGCGGAAGGCGCAAGACCCGCCGCAGCCCCGGATATTCGGATCTGAGGGCCATAGCCGCTAGCTGGGGCATGCGCGGCGCCGCAGCGCGGGCTGGAACCGGGTGATGCGCCCGGCCTATTTGCGGTGGTGGATACACGCGCTACCTGCCGCTCGATCAGTCTCTCCGGCAGCGACTGCTACCGAACCTATTGCCGCTTGTGGCGATCAATCCAGTATATGTTTGGTTATCCCAAAGCGTCTACTGTTCGTAGGCAGATCTGTGGCAGCTACGCGCCCTTTCCAGCCATTCTCGGGCATTGGAAGAAACCGAAATTGCTGTTATTATGCTCAATTCATTCCACTGAAATCTGCAAGATCAGAAGCTGTCAGTGATATTTGTGACGTAATACTGTAATCGTCTGTTAGCAGATTAGTTGCATAGAGTTCATGCTGCGGCAACGGGTGGGGGAGTTGGTCAGGAGCTGCCATCACGCCAACCATAATCACTGTGGTACCGCTGCGGCTTCCCTCCCTGCGTCGTACAGCTAGGCACCAGGGCAGCTCGGCTAGTGTTCGTGTCAGCTGCTGCGCCAATCGACCCGGTGATTTCGGAAGATTGTCGAGGGCCTAGTTGTGACTCAGGTCGAGCAGTGTCTCACGAATTTCTTGGTAGTCCTCAAAGAGGTGAAAATGAAGCGCGTTCTTTTTATGTTAGCCTCGTTTGGATTGCTTGTCGTCCAAGCGATCGCCCAGAGCCCGTCGGTGCCGCTCTTGCCTGGCGTGGAGTCAGAACCTTCTCTCAATATGCCCCCAGGGTTTGTGATCAATCAAACCCAACCAGACCTAGAATCGTTTCGTTTGCAGTTGAACGGTCCGGCGACGAACTATATCTACGTCCAGCCGGGATATCAGACTGAGCGTGCTTTCGACTTTGGCGGCTATGTTGAGAATCCCAGCACATCCATTCCGACGCTCGAACAAGCGATCGACTACAACGAAATTCTTCAAGGCCAGAACAGTAACGTCTATAAGCCGCCACTGAGCTATGATCTGGACGTTGAGTCAATTCTGCGCAAGAACACTCCCGACGTTTACACTGGTATCGTTGACGCTGAGAATTTCAGTACCGAGCAGCTGGAAGAGCTTCTGGCAAGACAGAATTCAGTCGAGTCCTACTACGAGCTGAAGTCTGAAATATCGCCGCTTCTCAAGGCGAACACTGATTGGGCAGCGGTGATACAAACGGAAGCTCTGGAAAGCGTCCGCGAGTTCATTTTCGATCCCAATTCTATTGAGTGGCGTGACAACGTACAAAACATTGCTAGGGCCCACGACGCGGGGAACCCGTTGGCCACGGCGATCTATGGCGAAGCACTGCTAGCCGGCCGAGGTACTGAACAAGATCAAACTCGCGGCTTGACCCTTTTGGAGAACGCCGCCGAGCAAGGGGTGCTTCGGGCGCTGACCGACCTCGGTGAGTTCGGCTTGGACAATCCGTCGCTTATGAGTCGCGCCGACTCGCTGAAAATGCTTCAGCAAGCTCTATCCAAAGGAGATGGGAACGCAGCCTTCGCACTTGCCGACGTAGCTTATGAGTCAGGGGACTTCTATAGAGGCGTCGATCTTGACGCGACGGTCATCGGTTATGGAACAGGACTGAGGCCACACCTGGCTCGCCATCGCTTGCTTGCGACTTGCGCAAGACAAAATGTAGCTTGCATTCCGATGACGGTGGCCGTTGCAAGCAGCAGAGCCACTTCCGATGATCTGTCCGATCCGTGGAAGGATTCACATAGCGACGACTACGTCGCCAACTTTTCCTTCGTCACCACCATGGTTCCGTTTCTTTCGAATGACCTCCTTCTGGATGCAGTTCCGGAAGAAGGCTTCTTCGGGAAGTTCTTTGGTACCCGCCGTCCCGATCAGTTTAGGGAGTCCACGTTCTTCCTAGATAAGTTTATCGACGAGGAGACGTTCTTGGACGGGTTGAAGAGACAGCAGTCGTTGATCGATGACCAACGCTTCCTGCTTTACATCCACGGCTTCAACAATTCCGTGGAGGACGCCCTCATTACCATGGCGAGGATGAAGCAAAGAGGTGGTCTACCCGGCATTCCAGTGATCTACAGTTGGGCAGCGGGAAAAGACCTTCTCCGGGTCAATTGGGGGAATCTGTCGCGACCACTATACAGCGGCTATAGCCGTGATGTTCAAATGGCCAGCAACTCCTGCCTTGCCTTCCGCGAATTCTTGCTCAGATTTGCTAAAGAGGTAGGCGCGGACAATGTTGTTCTGGTTGCTCACAGTCACGGCGCCAAGCTGCTGCACAGCGCGCTTACCGACTGTGAGTTCCAGGAAGCGACGCCTGTTCCTTTCCCAGGTCAGTTCGACAGTGTCATCTACGCTGCTCCCGACATCGACTTAGAACAGTTTCAGCAATCTTTCGCACAGGTTGAGGCTAAGGCTGAGCGCATCGCCATCTACATGTCCGCCAATGATTTTGCTATCGACGCTAGTACGAATTTTATTCGAGGAGGCCTGCCGCGACTCGGGGGTGGGTCTCAGACAGTATTCGGCTCGATGATTCAGGGTATCGACGCCACCAAGATCACAGGCAATGAAGAAAGCGGACATAGCTACGTCTTCCTGCATCCAAAGGCGCTCAATGATATGCGGTTATTTTTAGCGGGAGAGAGTCCGCCGCGTGACTGCCTAGCGTCCATGGGCACGGGCAAAGGGTGGGAACTGACAACGACTTGCTCTGGAACTCGCTGAATGTCCTGACGATGCTGTAATAAAGGGGCCTACTTACGCTCCGCGTTCGCTCGCAGCGCCAGGAAGCAGTTTCCCAGCAGATGACCGACTTGTCTCTACGCTTTCACTGCTAGAGTTCGATCATACGAAGAGGTGTCGTTCGCTTTCGCGGCCATTGCGATGGCTCTTCTCTAATGTCCGCTGATGGCCTTCTCGCGGCGATTGCTCCACTGGAGCAATCGCTGTTCCCTCGAAGTCACCTAAAATCGCTCCGCCGGAGCGATTTTGCCTCCGGCCGGCTCGAAGCCCCTCCCCCGCAGGCGGGGGAGGATCCGCCAACTGCGGGTATGGCGCGCCTCGAGAGTGCGCAGGGTCGGGAGCAGCCAGCACGGACCGACCTTCTCCCCTTGCGGGAGAAGGTGCCCGAAGGGCGGATGAGGGGTTTGCTTCCCCATCGCTGACCCCTGATCCGGCTCGGCGCTGCGCGCCGATCCACCTTCTCCCGCAAGGGCAGAAGGGAAGAAGCGGCGGCGCCAGCTGACGAAGGACGACATCTTTCACTACGTCTATGCGGTGCTGCATGACCCGGTCTATCGCGAGAAATATGCGCTGAATCTGAAGCGCAAGTTCCCCCGCATCCCGTTCTACCCCGACTTCTGGAAATGGGTGGGCTGGGGCGAAGCCCTGATGGCCCTGCATATCGGCTACGAAAGCGTCGCGCCGTGGCCGCTGGAGCGGATCGACACCCCGGACGAGAAGGCGCGGGATGCTGGCGTCGCGACCAGGGCCATGCTCAAGGCCGACAAGGACAACGGCAACATCCGGCTCGATACTGAGACACAGCTGACGGGCGTGCCGCCCGAAGTCTGGACCTACAGGCTGGGCAATCGCTCGGGCGTCGAATGGGTGCTGGATCAGTACAAGGAGAAGACGCCCAGGGACCCGACGAGCCGCGAGAAGTTCAACACCTATCGCTTCGCCGACTACAAGGAAAAGGTGATCGATCTGATCGGCCGGGTGACGCGGGTGAGCGTGGAAACTGTGGCGATGACCGAGGCGATGAAGGTTGCAAAGCGATAGCCAAGCTGGTCGCCCTAGCCGCTCTAGGAGCGAGATCAACCGCCGTTGATGGCAACCGACTCAGAGCCATCTGAAGCAGCGTGGCCGGCCAGTCCCTCTCACGACGACGGAATATCATGATTACGGATGGAGCTGGGTCGGGCACTTCTGCTGCGTGGACTTCCGCACGTTAGCCTGTCAAGGGCGCCCTTGACGTCGCCCACGGGCAGACGGAAGTATCAGAGCAGGATACAAGGAGTTGCCGTCATGGAGCCGGTTTCAACTGCTTCTGAGCGGGACGATCGGAAGTCGGCGGCGCTGGCGGCGAGACATTTCGAGGCGGATGTCGAGGCCGAGGTCGTACGGCAATTCGCCCTTGGGCGGTCCGTGCTGCGGACAGTCGGGATGCGGCAGGCCGGAATCGGCGCCGAGCAGATCAAGGTCGGCAATCCCGATCAGATGAGCGTGTTCTTTCTCGACGGCGATGCGCATAAGCGGCGAAGGTCGGCGATCGCGCGCTTCTTTACGCCCAAGGCCATCGCAACGCGCTATCGACCGGTCATGGATCGGGTCACGCAGCGGCTGATCGATGATCTGGTCGCAACGGGGCGCGCCCGGATCGATGAGATCAGCTTTGAACTCTCGGTGGAAGTCGCTGCCCAGATCATCGGGCTCACCAATTCCAACCAGAAGGCGATGGGAGAGCGGATACGCAGGACGCTCGATGCGGGCGGGGGCACCTATCGCGTGGGAAAACTGCGGGCGATGCTCGGGTTTTCGGTCGCAGCCTTCCACGCCGTGCAGTTCGCCACGTTTGACGTGCTGCCCGCCGTGCTCGCGCGTCGGCGATCGCGCCAGGACGACGTGATCTCGCACATGCTGGATGAGCGCTACTCGATCAAGGCGCTGCTGATCGAGTGCCTGACGTATGGAGCGGCGGGCATGGTGACGACGCGCGAGTTCATCACCATGGCGGCGTGGCATCTGCTTGAAAAGGATAGCCTGCGCGCGCACTTTCTCGCGTCGGACGAGGCTGGGCAGGTCACGTTGCTCGAGGAAATCCTCAGGCTCGAGCCGATCGCCGGGCTGTTGCAGCGTCGGGCCGGGGGCGACGTGGACGGTCGACTGTGTCCGGGGCGGCTCTATGCCATCGACGTGCGGGCGGCCAATACGGATCCGGCCGCGACGGGGCCCTGTCCGCATGCGATCGATCCAGACCGAACCGAGGGCATGAAGGGCGGGGCGGCCGGGCTAAGCTTCGGCGACGGTGCGCATCGGTGTCCAGGGGCGCAGGTGGCGTTGCAGGAGTCGCGGCTGTTCCTTGACCAGCTGCTGCGGGTGCCGGGGTTGCGCCTCGCTAAGGCGCCGGAGATGCGTTGGCGTTCGGACCTGATGAGTTATGAGCTGCGTGACATGGTGGTGACGTGCGCGGCAAGGTAGTCGTTCTTTGCAGCCTCGTCGGGAGTAGAAGCGCCGTTATAGCGGGACAGGGCGAGGCTGCAGCGCCGTTGGTGGGGCGGCTGATGCGGCGGCTTGGTCTCGCTCTCGAGGCGAAGTTTGGGCACAGGCGCCGCCCCTCCACCGCTTCGCGGTCCCCTCCCCCATGAACGGGGGAGGAACCGCTGACTGCGAGCCTTGTGGGTGTTGCCCTGGATTCCCGCCTGCGCGGGAATGACCCGGTGGGGCGTCGCTCAGGCGCGCCCGACCTCGTGGTTCGGCAGGCTCACCATGAGGTCTCGCACCCGTCGCGGCAGCCCTGGGGTGCGGCGGCGCTAGACCAGGCCCAGGGCTGCGTCGGTGGCGGGTTCGGCGTATTTTTCGGCCGGGGGCCAGGGACGGGTTTTCCAGTGGGGCTCGAAGACGAAGCTCGAGCGGGTGCGGCCGGGGAGGAGGACGCCGTTGCCCGCGCCCTGGGCGTAGTCGTAGTAAAGCTTGACCACTTCCTCGCGGCTGGTCTGCTGCGCCGCCGGGTGGGCGAGACAGGCGGCCTGCCAGCGGCGGACGCGATCGTAGTCCGGCCCCTCGGGCAGCGCGAACCCCTCGTAATAGTCGAGGAACCAGAAGCGCATGAACATCGGGGTGAAGACGGCCTCGGCCAGCCCGAAATCGGCGAACAGGAAATCGGTGTCCGGCGCGTGCTCCATGAGGAAATCATTGATCCCGGCGTAGACCTTGAGGAGCTTTTCCAGATGCGCCTCGCGCGCTGCGGGGTCCTGGTTCATGACGAACATGTAGCCGGCCCCGGTGAGCGGACCCTCGCGGGTGATCAGCAATTGCTCGATGGCGTGCTCGTAGGGATCGACGCGGCGCTGGCGGGCGCCGGGGATGACCTCGTCGAGATAGTCTAGGATGACGAGGCTTTCCTTGAGAATGCGGCCATCCGCGGTTTCCAGCACGGGGAGCGCCGTGGTGCCGCGGGTTTTTTCCAGCAGCGCCGGGTCGCGCGGCTTGGTGATGTCGACGACGCGATAGTCCACGGCTTCGGTCTGGCCCTTGAGCGCCAGCAGGATTTCGGTGCGCTGGCAGAAGGGGCAGACGGGGATGTGGTAGATGACGGGCTTTGGCATGACCTGATCCTTTGCACTGCGCTGGCGCAAGGATTGATCGGCATGGCTGGCACGTCAATCGGTGGTGGGGCGCGGGCGCCTAGCTTTCCCGGTTGTGTGACAGCACGGAAAGCAAAGGCGAATCGGGTGGTTTCGGGCTGGTGGCTCCGGTGCGCGCGACCTGCTCGTGGCGGATGCACCAGGGACGTCTTGTGCGCATTATGGCCGGAATACGGGCGAAAAACGGCGAAAACCGCGCCAGATTCGGCATGGCGGAGCATATTGTGTTAGCAGGGGCCTTCCTGCCGGGGCGCGGCGGCGCGCGCTGCCCCCGGCTGCGGATGAACGACTGACTGGAGACCCTATGAGTATCGAAAATGACGATCCCACCGACCTGAGGCCGCCGGAGGGGCCGACCGAGGTTATCGAGACCGATTATGAGATCGGGCAGGACAATCTGGTCGTCGACAAGGGGTGGCTGCGCGTCGATATCCACAACCCCGTCTTCCTGATCTCGGGGATCGCGATTGTCGGCTTCGTCATCCTGACGCTGTTCACGGGACCGATCGCCACCGATGCGTTCGAGGGGTTGCGCGATTTCCTGACCAGCCGGTTCGACTGGTTCTTCCTGATCGCCGGCAATATCTTCGTTCTGGTGTGCCTGGGGCTGGCGGTGAGCCCCTTGGGCAAGATCCGGATCGGCGGCAGCGAGGCGAAGCCCGACTATTCCTATACCGGCTGGCTAGCGATGCTGTTCGCCGCCGGCATGGGCATCGGGCTGGTGTTTTACGGCGTGTCGGAGCCGGTGTCGCATTTCACCTCGTCGATCGGCGGGGTGGTGAGCGAGAACGGGCTGCGCACCGACTGGGCGCCGCTCGGGGGCGCGGTCGAGGACTCCGAGGGGGCGCGCCGGCTGGCGATGGCCGCGACGATCTTCCACTGGGGCCTGCATCCATGGGCGATCTACGCGATCGTCGGCCTGTCGCTGGCGGTGTTCTCGTATAACAAGGGCCTGCCGCTGACGATGCGGTCGATCTTTTACCCGCTGCTGGGTGAGCGGGTGTGGGGCTGGCCGGGCCATATCATCGATGTGCTGGCGGTGTTCGCCACGCTGTTCGGGCTTGCGACCTCGCTAGGGATCGGCGCCGGGCAGGCCAATGCCGGGCTGTCGTTCCTGTTCGGTATTCCCGACAACAACCTGACCATGGTGCTGCTGATCGCGGCGATCACCAGCGTGGCGCTGGTGTCGGTGTTGGCCGGGCTCGATGCCGGGGTGAAGCGGCTCAGCGAGATCAACATGCTGCTGGCCGGACTTCTGCTGTTATTCGTCATTCTCGTCGGGCCGACGCTTCAGATCCTGAGCGGTTTCTTCGCCAATCTCGCGGCCTATGGCATCAACCTGCCGGCGCTGTCGAACCCGTTCGGACGGACGGACGACAATTTCCGCCAGGGCTGGACCTCGTTCTACTGGGCCTGGTGGATTTCCTGGTCGCCGTTCGTGGGCATGTTCATCGCCCGGGTCAGCCGCGGGCGCACGGTGCGCGAGTTCCTCGTGTGCGTGATGATCGTGCCGGCACTGGCGAGCGTTCTGTGGATGACGACGTTCGGTGGCACGGCGATCAGCCAGATCATCAACGACGGCTATCAGGGCGTCGCCAACGCGAGCCTCGAACTGCAGCTGTTCGAGATGCTGAAGGTGCTGCCGCTGGCGCAGATCTCGTCGTTCATCGGCATCGTGCTGGTGATCGTGTTCTTCGTCACCTCGTCTGACTCCGGGTCGCTGGTGATCGACACGATCACGGCGGGCGGCAAGCTGGATGCGCCGGTGAAGCAGCGCGTCTTCTGGGCGAGCTTCGAAGGGCTGGTGGCGATCGCGCTACTGCTCGGCGGCGGTCTCGCGGCGCTGCAGGCGATGGCGGTTTCGACCGGGCTGCCCTTCGCCGTGATCCTGTTGATCGGCTGTGTGGCGCTGGTGAAGGGCCTTCTGGCCGAACCGCGCTAAGACGGATCTTACGGACGCTACAGACCCGCCGCGGAGAGCATCCGCGGCGGGTTTTTTGTTGGTCGCGCGCGCTCGGGCGGGGCGGTGCGCCATGGGCGCTTGACGGCTTACTATCATCATGCAAGTAATCCTGCAGAGCTTGCATGATGCAAGTAAGCAAGGGAGCCTGTCTTGACCGGAATGCCTTCAACGGGTGGCGCCGAAGCGGCGTCCAAAGACTTTTCGTGCGGCTTCGTAACTGAGCAATCGCCGGAGACGATCTATGCGGCCACTCTCGATGTGCGGGGCTGGTGGTCGCGCAATATCGAGGGCCCGACCGATGTCGAAGGCGCGGAGTGGACCTATCACAACGAACCGATCCACATGTCGCGGCACAGAACGCTCGAGCTGGTGCCCGGCAAGCGGGTGGTGTGGGCGGTCGAGGACGGGTTTCTCAATTTCATCGCCAACCAGCAGGAATGGGTGGGCGACCGGATGGTCTTCGAGATCACGCCCGAGGGGACGGGGCACCGGCTGACCTTCACCCAACACGGGCTGACGCCTGACAAGCAGTGCTACTACATCTGCGACAATGCCTGGAGCGGCTATGTCATGGGCAGCCTCAGGGGGCTGGTCGAGACCGGGCATGGCGCGCCGATCCCCGCCAGGGGATAAGACAGGCCAGCGAGGACGTGCTAGAGCGAGTTCATGCTCGGCCACCTCTATGACAAGCAGGATTGTTCCGCAGCGCGCGCCCTCGAAATCGTGGGCGAGCGCTGGAGCCTGCTGATCCTGCGGGATGCGATGTTCCGCGGGCACACCCGTTACTCGGACTTCATGAAGACGCTGGAGATCGCCCCCAACATCCTGTCGAAGCGACTATCGGGCTTCGTCGCCGCCGGGCTGATGGTTCAGGGCGAAGATGGCGCGTATCAACTGACCGAGAAGGGGCTGGCCTTCAAGCCGGTCATTATGGCGCTGACGGCGTGGGGCGACCAATGGGTGGGGCCGGGACCGGTCGAGTTCATCACCAAGGACACGCGCGCGCCAGTGCGCGTAGAACTGCGCGGCGATGCGGGTGAGGTGACGGATCTGGCGCGTGTCGGGGTAAAGCCGCGCGACTGATCGTGCCGGTGCGACTCCGGTCGCGCAGGCCGCCAAGCCTGAGACCGTTTCGCGGGCGGCAAAGCCCTTTCCTCCAAGCTATTCGCAAGGCTAAACTTTCCCGCGAGGGAGACATCATGGATTCGCGGCTGTTCTGGCTCGCGCTGGCTGCCTTTGTGGGCGCCATCGAGGGGGGGCTGATTGCCGGTATCCTGCCGCTCATCAGTGCTGACCTTGGGGTCAGCCTGGGGCAGGCGGGACAGCTGGTGCTGTTTTATTCGCTGGCCTATGCCTTCGGGCCGCCAGTGCTGGCGCTGCTGATGGGCGGTTTCGGCCGGCGGCGCATTCTGGCGGTGTCGGAACTGGGCTTTGCGCTGTGCGCGCTGGGCATGGTGCTGGTGCAGGTGTTCGAAGGGCTGGTGGTGGTGCGCACGCTGCTGGCGGTGGTCGCGGGCACCTATACCGGCACGGCGATGGCGACGGCGGCGATGATCGCGCCGCTGGGGCAGCGCGGCCGCTATATGCAGGTGATCAGCATGGGGCAGGCGGTGGCCTCGCTGGTGGGCGTACCGGCAGGCGCCTGGATCGCCGCGCAATATGGCTGGCGGGTCGAGTATATCGCGCTGTCGGCAATGGCCGCCTCGGCCTCGCTGCTGCTCTACCTGCGGCTGCCGCGTGGCATGCCCGGCGACACGATGAAGATCGCCGACCGGCTGCGGGTGTTGCGCAACCCCGGGATGGGGCGGGCGCTGCTATCGACGCTGCTGTTCATGATCGGCTCGTCGCCGCTGATGGTCTATATCAGCGCGCTGCTGGACGCCGTGGGCGTGCCCTATGAGAGCCTGCCGCTGGTGCTGCTGGCCGGTGGCATCGGTGCGATTGCCTGCAGCGCCACGGCGGGGCGGATGTCCGACCGGTTCGGCTCGAAGCGCACGGCCGCAATTTCGACGCTGGCGGTGATCGCCACGATGCTGGTCTTCGTGCTGCTGCCACAGGTACCGCGGGAGCATGCGCTTGTGGCGCTGGCGCTGACGGTGGCGACACAGGGGTTTTTCGTGCGCACCTATTCCATCTCGGTCGCCAGCCATCTGGCGCAGATCGTGCCCGGCGCGGTGCCGGTGGCGATCTCGCTCAACATGTCGGCCTTCATGATCGGGATGGCGGTCGCTGCTGCCGTTGGCGGGTTGGTGCTCGACAATCTGGGCGCTTTGGCGCTGCCGCTGATCGGCGTGCCGCTGGTGGCGGTGGCGCTGCTAATCTGGCGTACGGTGCCGGAGGGTGATCCGGCGGCGGGCTAGCGCGGCTGGGCCTTTGAAAAATGAAAGGCCCGGCAGAGAGGTGGAACTCCTGCACGGGCCTAAATCGAACAGGGCGGCGAGGCCCCGAACGACGGCGTGACCGGTACGGGTTTTCGCCCAGCTTGGCAAGGGCCGAGACGCCGGCTGGGGCGGTCTGCCCTGCAGGTTTGCGTCCTGCCTTCGATATGACACCATGGCTGGCAGCGCACGCATCCGTGTGGTTGCGCGACACCACCGGGTTGATCGCCCGGTGAACTGTATGGGGGACAGTGATGCGGGCAGCGGTTTATGAGCGATTTGGCGGGCCAGAGGTGGTGTCGGTCAAGGAGGTGGCGACGCCGGAGCCGGGGGGCGGCGAGGTGCGCGTTCGGGTGATGGCCACAACGGTAAGCGCGGCGGACCACCGGATGCGGGCCAAGGATCTGCCGCGGGGACTGGGGCTGTTGGCGAGCTTTGTGATGGGCGGCAAGGCGCCACGCAAGCCCATCCTGGGGATGGATTTTGCCGGTGTGATCGACAAGCTCGGCGACGGCGTCAGCGGCTGGAGCGTGGGACAACGCGTCGCCGGGCTGACCGCGGCGGCGTTCGGCGGGCATGGCGAATATGTGTGCCTCAAGGCGGATGGGCCGATGGTGCCGCTGCCCGATACCATCAGTTTTACGGACGGGGTAAGCGTGGTGTTCGGCGGGCACACGGTGTCGGCGTGCCTCAAGGCTGTGACGATTACTCCGGGCGACAAGGTGCTGGTGAACGGCGCCGCCGGCGCGGTCGGCACCATGGCGGTGCAGATCGCCGCGCAGATGGGCGCCGAGGTGACGGCGGTGACGAGCGCCCGCAACAGCGAACTGGCGCGTGACCTCGGCGCCAGCCAGGTAATCGACTATGCGGTGACGGATTTTGCCGGCGGCGAGGCCGTTTACGACGTGATCTTCGAATGCGTCGGCAATGCGCCATATAGCCGGGTGAAGCGGGTCTTGAAGCCGGGGGGCACGTTGCTGCTGGTGATCGCGGATCTGCCGCAGATGCTGTCAGCCAGCTGGCAGGGGGCGAGCAGCGGGCACAAGGTGAAGGTGATCTCCGGTGCGCCGGGCGCGGCAGACGTGGCGCTGGAGATCGACCTGCTGGCGCAAGGCAAGATCCGGCCGGTGATCGATACGGTGCTGCCGCTCGACGAGATCGGGGCGGCGCACCGGCTGGTCGACACCGGCCGCAAGCGCGGCGCGGTGGTTGTGACCCTGGACTAGGCCCTGTTCAGGCGACTTCCGCGACACCGCCAAAGCTGCGGGTGCGGGCGCGGAAATCGGCAAGAGACGCCGAGAATTCCTCGGCCGTGTAATCTGGCCAGCCGGTCTGGGTGAAATGCAGCTCGGCCCAGGCGCATTCCCAGAGCAGAAAATCGGAAAGGCGCCGGTCGCCGCCGGTGCGGATGAGGAAATCGACCTCCGTGGTGCCGAGCGCCTGGGTGAGCGCGTCGATGTCAGCGGTGGGTGTCGCCTCGCGGGCGGCGAGCAGGGCCTCGCGAGCCGAATAGTCGATGGCGATCCGCAGGTGCAAAGTGGTGCCGTTGGCGGTGGCGCGTTCGGCGGCACCGATGGCCTTGCTCAAACCCAGTGGCAGGCGGTCACGGCGGCCGAGCACCGAGATGCGTACGCCGGCGTCGCGCAGTTGCGGGGCTTCGACGAGCAGGAAACGGCGCAGGAGGTTCATCAGCCCGGCCACCTCCGGCTCGGGGCGGCGCCAGTTGTAGCTTGAAAAGGCGTAGAGCGAGAGCGCGCCGACGCCTTCGGCGATGGCCCGGCTGACGATGGCACGGACGACACCTGCGCCCGCCTCGTGGCCGAAGGGTCGCGGCATGCCACGGGCTTCGGCCCAGCGGCCATTCCCATCCATGATGATCGCGACATGGGGCTTTGTGGCGTCCGGCGTCACGGTAGCCGGTTGGGGTGAGCGAGTGGTTTGCATTGCAAACTGACTGGACGGCATGAGGGTCTCCTTGGGTTTGGGTGGGGTGGATCAGCGAAGGATTATGGTGGCCTGGGCGTGGTGGGTCGGCGCATCAGGCTGTCGGATGCGGCGCGGCGGCCCAGAGTTTGCCAAGCGCGACGAGGACAATGTGCAAGGGGCGAACTCGACGGTGAATCAAGCGGGTTTGGGCTTGAGTTCGGGGCTGCTGCGGGCGGCAGTGGCGGCGTCGCGGACGACCTGCTCGAGCACGTCGAGATAGGCGAGAAAGCGGGCGCGGCCTTCTGTGGTGAGGCGGACGTCGGTGCGCGGGCGCTTGCCCTCGAAACTCTTGTCGAGACGAACGAGGCGTGCCTCCTCGAGCACCTGCAGGTGGCGGCTGAGATTGCCCTGGGTCAGGCCGCAAAGGCGCTGCAGCTCGGCAAAGCTCAGCCCATCGGGCCGCCCGGCGAGCGAGGTCAGCATCCCCAGCCGCGCCTTTTCGTGCAGGATCCGGTCCAGCCCTTCATAGGCGTATGGCGCGGGATCATCGGGCATTCTGCGCTCCTGCGGCACGATGGACGAGTGCGGCGACGCCGAGCTGGCCGAGGCCGAAGGGCAGGCCCATGCTCCATGGCGACAGGGTTCGGGTTTCGGCACTGATCAACAGGACGGCGATTCCCGAGAGCAGATACCAGCCGCCGGCAATGGCCATGCCGCGGGGCAGGGAGCGGGCGGCGGCGAAGACGCCGAGGCTGACCAGCACAAGCCAGAGGCCGGGCAGCAGCCAGACGAGTTCAGGCGCTGCGCGCAAAAAGACTGCGAACAGCGCGGTACCGGCGACTGCCGCCGGGACGAAATTGAACATGGCTGCAAGGATCATCTGATCGGCCATGCGCCCATGCTGCGCGCGGCCACGACGCGCCATTTCCGCGCCGAGCAGACCGGCGGCGACGACGGCGAGGCCGATCCAAGCGGCGAAATAGGGCCAGGTGTCGAGGGCGGCGGGGCCAGCAAGGGTCTGTGTCAGTGCGACACCCAAGGCCAGCAGGCCGGTGGCGGCGAGCGCGGCCGGGCCGAGGCCAAGGAACGTCTGGTCCTGCGCCAGGCGAGCGCGAATTTCGACTATATCGGCCAGCGCGCGATCAAGCTCGGTCATAGGGTGCGCCCACTCGTTAGGTTTGTATTGCAAACAAGACTGCGCAGCAGATTATGGCGAGGGTGGGGCGCCTGCCGCTTATCGTCGTTGCACTGGTGGGCTGAGCCCCAAACTAACGGAGAACCGGGACTATCCTGCCGGGAACCGAATGGTTCAGCGACGCAGATCACGGGGCTCGATCGCGCGGCAGAATTCTTCGCACAAAAATCTGGAACACAATAGCGCGCGTTAGGTTAGTATTGTATCAGCGGGTCAAAATACACTCAAACGGCCTGAAAATGAACGGACGTGCGACGCAGATCGCACCGCTCAACAGGAAGTATCAAACATGAATAAGATTCTATTGGGAGCACTTGCTGCCAGCACCGCGCTTGTGCCGATGATTTCTTACGCGCAGGACGCCAATCCGACCCCGACCGCCGATGAATGTCGCGATCTACTTGTTCTGATCGAGGGCAATGAACTCGGCGATAGCGGCATGTCATCAGATCAGGCGCTGTTGATCGTCGAGCGGGACGACCCGCAGACGTGTCTCGATGCGTCGCGCATGGCACGTGGCGAAATTTCAAACAACGAAGCTGACGCGAACTATGACGTCGACGCCAGCGCGCGGCTCCAGGTGGTCGTGCCGGATCCTGAAGTGACGGTCGACCAGGCGGCGCCGCAGGTGAACGTCGAGCAGGCCGACCCGCAGGTTCAGGTGACACAGCCGCGGCCGGTGGTGACGGTGAATCAGCAGCAGCCGCAGGTACGGGTGCAGATGACGCCGCCGACGATCACGATTTCCATGCCGCAGCCCGAGATCATCGTGGAGATGCCGGACCCGGAAGTCGCCGTGTCGATGCAGCCGCCGCGCGTTACCGTGCAGCAGGCCGATCCGACCGTGACGGTCGAGCAGGGCGACGTCAGCATCGAAGTGGGTGACGAGCGCGTTGCCGCCGAGGACGATGGTGGTTCGACTGCCAATGTGACGGTTGACCAGGAAGAGGCGAACGTACAGGTCGATCGGGCCGATGCGGCCAATATCTCGATCGAGCAGGTGCAGCCCGAGGTGCGCTTCAATTCCGCCGAGCCGAATGTCCAGGTGGAAGGCAGCAGCGAGCCGCAGGTTCGTTTCGAGCAGGCCGGTGACCCGAAGGTGACGTTCCGTCAGATGAACGAGACCGAAACCCGGGACGCTGCCGAGCGCGCTGCGGCGACGAACCAGACTGATGAGCAGGTTAGTGCCGATCAGGCCGATGATCAGGCCAGTGCTGATCCGGCGACCGACCGGCCGATGGGCGTCATGGGCACGACGGCCGATCCCGAGGCCGAGGTGAACCGGCAGGCCTATAGCGCCGAAACCCTGATGGATGTCGAAGTGGTCGGCGCCGATGGTGACGAGATTGGTGAGATCGAGGATATCGTCATGCGTGGCGGTCAGACCTATGTGATCGTCGGCAATGGTGGTTTCTTCGGTATCGGCGAAAAGGAAGTGGCGCTGCCGCTGTCCGATATGGTGCTGCGCGGCGACCAGCTGGTGATGCGTGCCATCACCGAGGACGACGTCGAGCAGATGGAAGACGTCGATGTCTCCGATTTCCAGACCGTCGAGGGTAACCAGACTGTCGATGTGACCATCGACTAAGTCCGACGGGTCTACGATCCAGTTGAGGGGTCCGGCAGTGCCGGGCCCCTTTTTCGTTTAGCTGTGTGCCGGCCGATATAGACGGACAACCGCCGGTCTCAGTCGCGCTGGCAGAGCAGGGTCTCGAAGCCGTCGACCAGCGACGCGGCGCTGTTGAGGACGGTCAGGGGTAACCTCGCCGGCGCTGAACACTGATGGCTCTCGAGCTGCTAATCGGGGCGATGATTTGTTCGTTGCCGCCATAGGCGCCGATGAGGAAGTTCTGCTGGACGCCCGCCATGGCCCGCCAGACCGGGTCGGCTTGGCGCGAGCGTCAGCGTGGACGGAGTCAGTCGAAACCCGGTTTGCCGGAGCGCAGTTTCTTGATCTGGCCGCGCTTGGTCTTGGAGTCCATTCTCCTTCGCTTGGATCCGAGCGTGGGCTTTGTGGCGCGGCGGGGTTTGGGGGGCGTTGCGGCGGTGCGGATCAATTCGGCGAGCCGGGTGAGGGCGTCGTCGCGGTTGAGCTGCTGGGTGCGGTGGCGGCTGGCGGAGATGACGATCTCGCCCTCGTTGGTCAGCCGGCTGCCGGCAAGCGTGGCGGCGCGCTGGCGGACCGGCTCGGGCAGGGCAGGCGCATGCATCAGGTTGAAACGCAGTTGCGCGGCGCTCGACACCTTGTTGACGTTCTGGCCGCCGGGGCCGGGACTGCGCACATAGGTGATCTCGATGTCGTCGAGCGGAATGGCGATGCGCGGCGTGATGGTCAGGTAATCGGGCATGGCGAAAGACTAGCACAGGTCCGCGGCGCACGGGACCAGTTGGCAGGGCCTCAGGAAAGGCATATCAGCGATAAGCCGCGCGATCGCGGCGTGTGAGGCGACATGATGTCGGTTGACCGGATGCGGGATGGATGTGCGCGGGCGCCAGTGGCGCTGCTGCTCGCTTTGCTGCTGCTGGTACCGACGCTGTGGTCCACCGGCGCCTATGCGGTTTCCCGCGCCGGTGCTGCTCCCACCCTCAGTGTGCACCAGATTGGCCACGCGGCGATACCGGCCGAACTCAACCGGTTCGTGGCGCGGGTTGCGGCAGATGCCAATGGTGCCGATGCGACAGACGGTGACGCCGGGCTGTTGCCAGAGCGGTTCTCGTTGCATCGCGCAGGTCTGGCTTTGCCTTGCGCAGATATCCTGCGCGCACCGTCTTCTCTCCCTACGCGCCCCAGTCGGCGCCAGGCGCCGCGGGCGCCACCCCAGTCTGATCCAGTGATCTGAATTCCTGCCCGGGCGCCGCTGTGCTCCGGGTCTGTTGCACTGTTTCAAGGACACATGGACATGTCTGTTCCTGCATTTGCCGCCAATGACAGCGGCGCGTTTCCCGATATCCACTCCACTGCTGCGGCGGGGGCTTCCGTTGCCTCTGGCGGAGCCGTGCGCTCCACCGCGCAGGCCATCTTGCATGCGCTGCCGGCGATCGGGCTGATCGCGGGGTATTTGTGGATGGCGATTGCCACTCCGGTGGTGCTGCTGCTCAACCGTATGCCGGGCCTTCCAGTGGTCGGCTGGGGTGTGCTGGTCGTGCTGGCGGTGCCGGGCGTCTGGCTGAGCTGGCGGATTATCCGCCAGTGCATCGCTGTCGAGCGCGAGATCATCTGAGCGCTTGCGGACAACGAAAAAGGCGCCGCCCACGGGCGACGCCTTCCTGTTCTTTCCGGTGAGTGCGGTTTAGCGGACGCGGATCGAGCTGATGCGGTCGTTGCCGCCGCGGCCGAGGTTGCGGGCATCGCGCGAGATCACGATGCAACGGCCACGGAAGTTGTTGTCTTCACAGACCTGTGCCTCGGCATCGCCACTGACGCGGACCGAGCTGATCTTGTCGTTCCACTGACCCAGGCGGGACAGGCGTTCGCCCGGGCGCACACAGAACCGGTCGCCACCGAAGTTGACGTCTTCAAAGAAGCAGACGCGGTCGCGACGCGCGGGACGGTTCGGGCGTTCCGGACGATCGGGACGGACGTCAAAGCCGCCACTGCCGATCTGGAAGTTGAAGCCGGGGACCGAGAAGCCGATGCTGACGTCAGGTGCGTTGTCGTTGCGGTCGTCGCGCTGGCGACGGTCTTCACGGTCACGACGACGTTCACGGCGATCTTCGCGCATGCCACGATCGTTGCTCAGGTAGTTCTGCGACACCCAGCCGTCGGGGCCGGGCTTGACGACATAGCACCAACCGGACTGGCAGCGATCGATGTCGACCTGCTGGCCGGCACGCAGCACGTCGACGACAGCGCCGTTCACCGGCGAGGTGCGCACGTTAACATTTGCAGTGGCAGTTGCGGCCTGGGCAGCGGCCGGCACGAGCATTGCGCACAGCACTGCTGCGACGCCAGCGAGTTTGATGGATTTCATAAAACGAGTCCTCTCGGGGGATGGGGTCGGGTTGTTTTTGTAATGTTCCGCCGGCGGCAAAACGCCATGTGCTGAAATTTGGTTCCGGCGGACGGAGCTTTCCGACTTGAGGACACACTGCGCTCGCGCAGATGAACCGGGACTGAACGGAAAATGCGCAAGTGCCTGGAGTGAAAACGAAAGCGCCCGGCAAGCCGAGGGGCTGCCGGGCGTTCAGGTCAATGGCCCCGTGCGGGCGGGACCGGATCAGTAGATGTGAAAGGCGCTGACGTCGTTGTTGAGGAAGCCGTGGATGCGCGGCTCGCTCTCGTCGATGCGCTCACAATAGCTGCGGAAGAAACGGTCACGGCACAGTGTGACCGAGACATTGCCGGTGATGCGCACCGAGGAAATGGTGTTGTCAAAGCCGCGCAGCTGCAGGTCACGGCTGACGAGGCCTGGGCCGCCGCACAGGGCCGTGCCGGTGTAGTTGGCGCCGGAGTAAAGGCAAACCTCGCCCGGACCGCCAGACTTGTAGCTGAAGCTCGGGCCGAAGGGCGTCGGCCAAGGTTCGTGGCCAAAGGCCAGATACTGCTCGAGCGCCCAGCCCTTCACGCCATTGGCGCGCACCAGACACCACAGCTTGTAGCAGCGATCGACGCGGATGCGCAGCTTGCCTTCAAGCGTGCCGGTAACCGGATAGACCGAGCCCGGCCCGGAGGTCAGCGTGACCGTCGTGTTGGTCCAGGCAGGGGTGCCCGTTTCGATGGCGGATGCGCCGAAGGTGAGAAGCAGAAAGGCGGCCAAGCCGGCGATAAGCGATTTCATTGCATTGCCCCGAATACCCGTTCGGCGCGAACACTAGCCCCGTCGCCGAGGCGACGAAAGAGCGCGGCGGCCACAGGATGACAGAAAATCACTCCGGTTCGCTCGGGATCTGGCGCTTGGCGCCATGCTCGTCTAGCGCCACATAGACATAGCGGGCTTCGGTGACCTTGACCCGGTCCGAGATGCGGTTGCGGCGAGCCCAGGCCTCGATGCTGACGGTGATCGATGTTTTGCCGACGCGTTCGATGGTGGTGTAAACGCACAGCACGTCTCCGACCTTGACCGGGGCGATGAAGGTCATCGAGTCGACTGCCACGGTGACGACGCGGCCGGCAACGCGTTCGACGGCCGCGATGGCCCCGGCGATATCCATCTGGCTCATCACCCAGCCGCCGAAGATGTCACCGGCCGGGTTGGTATCGGCGGGCATCGCCAGCGTGCGCACCGTAAGGGCGCCTGCCGGTTCGATGTCGGCGCTATCCGGCGCGGCGGGGTCTGTCATGCGCGAGGTCCTTTCGGTGGCCAGCGACCAATCTCTTCTTCCCAGTGCTGGCGACAAAGCGAAACATATACGGATTTTTCGATCGCCACCTGACTGCCCTCGGTCTGTGCGCCGCCGCCCGAGTCCCGGCGCACCACCATGGTGGCCTTGCGCCCGCATGAGCAGATGGTGCGGATCTCCCGCAGCTCGTCGGCGATCGCCAGCAGCTCGGACGATCCGGGGAACAGCTGGCCGCGGAAATCGGTACGCAGACCAAAGGTCATCACCGGAATGTCGAGCCGGTCGGCGACGCGGGCCAGCTGCCAGACCTGGTCGGCCGAGAGGAACTGGGCTTCGTCGACAAAGACGCAGTCGATCTTCGATTCCTGCATATGGTCGGTGATGTGCTGGAAGAGATCGGTTTCGGGGGCGTAGAGCTCAGCTTCCGCCGAAATGCCTATGCGCGAGCTGATCTTGCCAACGTCGCCCTCGGAGTAAAGCGCCGAGGTGAACAGCAGGGTGCGCATGCCGCGCTCGACATAGTTGTACGAGGCTTGCAGCAGCAGCGTCGACTTGCCGGCATTCATTGCGGAATAGGAGAAGTAGAGCTTGGCCATGGGTTCTTGTGCCGCACGGCCGGCGTGGGGGCGAGGCAAAAGGCCCACTCTCAACAAAAAAACGGCCGCCCAAGTGGCGACCGAAAAGGGCCGAGTGCGGCTCGGCTGGGCGAACGATTGGCGGCGAACGCCCGGTCGTCAAAAGACGGCTGTCAAACAGGCGGGAACAGCCGCTGGTTGTGCCCGGCGCCAGTGGGGACGACCCCGAGCGCTGGAAACCTAGGCTGCGCTGGTGACAGGTGTATGACGGCACGATCATATTGGCGACATGATCCACCGCTAGCGGATTCAGGCGGGTAAGGGCCACTGGAGAGACAAATGAAAGCCTTGATGAAGACTGCTGTCGCACTGGCGGCAAGCCTGATGCTGGCAGCCCCTGCGGTTGCCCAGAGCGCCTCGGTCGAGGGCGTGTGGACGCTCAAAGACAAGAGCTCGGATTACCGTGCGACGCTGTGCGGCAAGAATGGCGACCGGCTGTGCTTCGAACTGATCGCGCTGCGCAAGGGCGCCGACAAGCCGAAGAATCGCAAGTACCTCAATACCAAGATCATCAATGGCGCCAAGCCGGCCGGCAAGAACCGCTGGAAGGGCAGCATTTCGCTCTATGGCCAGTCGGCCAATGGCACGCTGGTGCTGCTGGGCGACACGATGAAGGTCAATGCCTGCGCCTATATCGTCATCTGTGACGAGTTCAATCTGTATCGGGTCAAATAGGCCTGTTGTTTGCGGCCCGGCGCTGACTGAGCGCCGGGACCGCCTCGACCATCAGGATCGCGACGAAGATCAGCGCTGCGCCCGCATAGCCGACGGGGGGTAGACGCTCGCCCAGCAAGAGGGCGCCGCCGAGTGCGGCAAACAGGCTTTCCGACGACAGGATGATCGCCGCATTGGCGGTGGGCACATAGGGCTGGGCTACGGCCTGCAGCGTATAGGCCACGGCGGTCGAGAGCAGACCGGCGAAAGCAATGTCCTGCCAGGCATTGGCGATGGCTGTGGGGTCGGGTGTTTCCGCCGCGAAGGCGATGACGGTGCAGCTGAGGCCGACAAAGAGAAAGCTGGCCACCGAAATGGTGACCGGCAGGCCGGTGCGCAGCGAGACCAGACCGACGAGTAAAACGTGGGCGCCCCAGAAGACGGCGCCGATGACCATCAGCCCGTCGCCCAGGGTGAAGGCTTCCAACTGCCCGCCATTCAGCAGGAACACACCGAACAGCGCTGCCGGCACACCGACATAGATGGCGGGATGCGGCTTGCTGCGCAGAAACAGGAAACCGAGCAGCGGCACGAACAGCACGTAAAGCGCGGTGAGAAAGCCCGCATTGGTGACCGAGGCGGTCAGCAGCCCGACCTGCTGTAGGGCCGCTGCGATGGTCAGCACGGCGGAGAGCAGAAGCGTCAGGCCGAGGCTGGTGCGGTCGAAGCGCGCGCGCGCGATGGGCTTGCGGCGAAGCTCGAAGGCGACCATGGGCAGCAGGGCGACGCCGCCGAGCATGAAGCGCACGGCCATGAAGGTGAAGGGGCCGACATGCTCCATCCCGGTCTTTTGAAAGACGAAGGCAAAGCCCCAGATGGCCGTGAGAAACAGCAGCAGGAAGACAGCGAGGGGGCGGGGCATCTCAGCCGAGCACTTCGTCCAGCGCGGTTATCAGCTGGGTGATCTCCTCGGGCGTGGTGTAGTGGGTGAAGGACAGGCGGAGCACACCGAGATTGGGATCTAGGCCCATGGCTTCGAGCAGGCGCCAGGCATAGAAATGGCTGCCGCCTGCCATTATCTTGTGCCGGCCGAGTTTTTCGGCGGTCTCCGAGGCGAGACCGGGGACGACCAGCGAGACGGTCGGGGCGCGTTTTTGCGGGTCGGTGGGGCCAAGCAGCCGGACCCCGCCGAGGTTTTGCACATGATCGAGCAGCGGAACGAGCAGGGCGATCTCCTGCGCGCGCATCAGATCATGGGCGCGGTGGAACACGGTCGTTCCGCTGCCCGGGGCGTCGGGCGCAGGGGGCTCGGCCAGACCGGCGACGAACTCGAAGTAGTCGGCCATGCCCGCGGCAGCGGCGATGTGGGCGTGGTCTGGTCCGGCCGGCACAAGGCGCTTGCGCGGTGCGGTGTCGTTGAAAAAGTGCCCCTGGTTGGGCAGTTCGGCCGCGAGCGAGGGGCGCACGGCCATGACGCCCTGATGCGGGCCGAACACCTTGTAGGCGGAGAACATATAGATATCGCAGCCGAGCTGCAGCAGGTCCGGCAGGCCGTGGGGCGCATAGGAGACGCCATCGACGACGGTGACGGCGCCGTAGGACTTGGCCTTTTTGGCGATCTCGGCGACCGGATTGATCTCGCCGATGATGTTGGAGACATGCGGGAAGCAGACCGCGCGGACTTTTGAGTCGAGCAGCGGATCGAGCGCGTCGGGGTCGAGATGGCCGGTGGCGGGATCGACCTTCCATTCGCGTACGGTGATGCCGCGGTCGGCGAGCTTGCGCCAGACGCCGATGTTCGACTCGTGATCCTGATCGGTGACGACCATCGCATCGCCCGGCTTCAACCAGCCGGCAAAGGCCTGGGCCAGCGTGTAGGTGTTGGCGGAGGTGGAGGGGCCAAAGTGGATCCAGTCGGCACCGACATTCATCGCCTGGGCCATGCGGCGGTAGGCATTGTCCATCGCCTCGCCGGCGGCATGGGCAATCGGATTGAAGTTCGAGGCCTGGACCTTGGTGTTGAGATAAAAGCCGTTCAGCCGCTCCAGCACCTGGGTGCAGGTATAGGAGCCGCCGGCGTTGTCGAAAAACGCCCAGCCATCGAGGCCAGGCTGGCTGAAGCTGGGGAACTGGGCGCGGATGCGCGCGGGATCTAGCGGAAGGCTGGAGGCGGACATCACTGAGCCTGGTTCGACAAGGGGCACTATGTTCCTAGCCGAGGGCAGGCAGCGCCGCAATTGCCTCGGCGATATTGGAAGCCCCGACACGGGGTGCCGGAGCTTCCGAAGGGTGGCCGATCAGCTGCGGTGATGGCGCTTGTTTTTTCCGTCGCGCTGCATCCGGTTCGGGCGCAGCTTGGCGAGCTGGTTTTCATCAAGGCTGTCATAGAAGGCCCGCAGTTCGGGCAGGAGCCCGGTGAGGGCCGCGATGCGGTCGCCGTCGCGCTCGAGCCGCTGCTCCAGCCGGTCGATCGGGTTGCCGCGTGACTGACGTGATGCCTGCCTGTCTTTTGCCGCCGGCGGGGTGGGGCAGTCATCTGCGAAGCTGGTCTGGGCCGTCAGGGCTTCGGTCTTGAGCGCGTCGAACAGCGTTGCCTGCTCATCGGTCAGGTCCAGACGCTCGCCGATCCGGTCGTAGCGGGTTTCGAGCCGTTCGGCGGCATTCGGTGCACAGGTGAGCGAAACGAGTGGCATCGCCATCATGCCGCGCTGCGTGCGGTGTGGGCCGCCTCGCATATCACGACCGGGACCGCGCCCGGCCTTGCCATGCGCCTGCTGGACCTGAGCGCTCGCGTCTGGCGCTGCATCCTGAGCCGAAGCCATGGGCACTGCCGCCGCCAGTGAGGCGGTGGCGACAAGCGTGGCGAGGGTTGCTTTTCGAAAGATGGACATGTGTTTGTTCCTTCTGGTTGAATTGTGCATCGCGCGTTGCACGGATCAACCTAGCGAAGGACATGTGGCGCCAGCCTTGCCGCCACATGACAGTGCGGACAGCTTGGCAAGGTGGGCGCAGCGTCGGCGCGGGGCAGGCGCCTATCGGGCTCAGGAGGCGATATAGTCCTTGAGTGCCCTGGCTTCGGCCTCGGCCTGCTCGATCTTAAGCTTCACCACGTCACCGATCGAGATGATGCCGACCAGCTTGCCGGCATCGACCACAGGCAGATGGCGGATGCGGTGCGCGGTCATTTTTTCCATCATGTCCTCAACGGTATCCGAGGGCACGGCGGTGATGACCTTGGCGGTCATGCTGTCGCGGACGGGTGTCGCAAGCAGTTCGGCCGGGTTGCCGTCCAGCTGGCGGACGATATCGCGTTCCGACAGGATGCCGGAGACGCGGCCGATGGCATCGGTGACAACAACGGCGCCGATGCGGTGGGTCTTGAGCAGGCGTACGGCTTCGGACACCGGTGCGTCGGCTGCGACGGTCTGAACGGTCCCGCCCTTGGTTTGAAGGATGTGCTCGACAATCATGGCGATGGGCCCTCCTCACGGGAAGTCATTGTGCGCCCATCAAACCGCGCAAACAATAGGGTGAAAAACACGGACCGGAGAACGCGAAGTTCCCCGGTCCGGGCATTTGATCGGTATCTGGCGCAATAGCCCGAAGATCAGTTCGCGGCAGGCTCTTCTGCCGGCTCCGACTGTTCCGGCGCGCCGGATGCGGTCGCCTCGATTGTGACCTTGCCGTTCAGCGCGGTCGGATCCTCGCCCGCCTTGGCGAGCTCTTCGAGCGACAGACCGGCCGGATCGATAGCGGTGAGATGCAGGTCGAGATCGGGCTCGGCACCGGCGAGGAACTCGCCCAGCGCCTGAACGGCGACCAGTGCGTCCTCGGTATTGCCGAGCACTGCAAGGGTGAGGCCCTGTGCCATGCCCGTCATCGTGGTGCGGAAGACAGCCTCGGGCTGCTTCGAGTCCGCGGCACCGGCGGCGATGGCCATATCCAACATGCCGTCGTCGTCGAGCTGGATGCGCAGATCCTTCAGCGTCATGGCCGTCGCGGCCTTCAGCGCGGTGGCGTCATCGTCGGAGAACAGGTCCGCCGTCGCATTGCCGAGCGTGCCGGACAGCGCGATGCGACCGACCTTGTCGACCTCGACGAGGATGCGGTCGACGGCCACGGTCTGTTCGGCCTCGTTCCACTTCATGCCGGCGCCCAGCGACAGGTTGACGGTATCAAAACCCTGCGCCTTTAGCATCGGGATCGGGCTGCCGGGCTCGGTGTCGTCTGGCAGTTCGACGACGAGGCCGGTCAGATCGAAGCCGATGGCGGCGGGAATGGCGTTGACGTAATTGCCGAAGCTGAAATCGAGCAGATCGAAGCTGCTGGCGATGCGCATTGCTGCATCATCTTCGGACGCCATCTCGTCCTCATCTTCGTCGCCGGGGACCGCCGGGCCCTCTTCGGGCGGTGCGGGGAAGTCGAAGGCAACGTCGGCGAAGGACAGGCCATCGAAGGCGGGGATCAGGCCGCGCCAGTTTTCTTCGAACCATGCCTGGGTGAAGTCACCCTCGTGACTTTCGATCAGCGCGATCGGGCCGCTCAGGTCGGTGTTCTTGAAGGTGAAGTTGCCGATCTTGAGGAAGCTGCCATCATCGAGCGACAGATCGAAATCGTCCATGGAGGACGCCGGGTAGTTGCCGGGCTCGAAGGCGGCCATCTGCAGCGGCCCGGAGGTGATCGAGATGGGCTGGTCGTTCTCGCCAGTCCCCTCGCACTGGAAGCCCTCGACGCGGATCGGCGCGCTGCGATAGGCGGTGAGGATATCGACGTAGAACTCGACGAACTTGCGGACCGATTCCGGATCCGGCGGCGTCTCGGACTCGCCGGCCTGTTCCATCTCGGTCGCCAGGGTCTGGATTTCGGCTAGATTGCTACGCAGCGGGCGGGCGCTGAATTCGGCGGCACTGGCCGGCCCGATGGCGCAGGTGACGTCGCCAATCACCAGGCCGGCGCCGTTCATGAAGAAGTTGCTGTAGATGAGCGAGAAGGTCTCATCCTCAGTCTCGGTCGCTTCGCCCAGACCGTAAAAGGCCAGCATCTCGCCAAGATTGAAGTTTTCGGCGCTGGTCACATCCATGGTGACGTCGAAGCTCATCGGCTCGCCGGTCTCGGTTTCACCGGCGACCGCCACGTCCGATGCTTCGAGCACGGCGCTGGCCGCGATGCCATCTTCGACGTCCGTTAGTTCGAGCCCACGATAGGTGGTCAGCATCGTCTGGGTCCCGGGCTGACCGGCGATTTCGGTGCTGATGGTGATTTCGGGAATGGTCAAAGACGTCGCGTCGAGCTGGCCGAGGCTGGTCAGCGCGGCGGTCGGATCGGCTGAAAACAGGCCGCGCACATCCGCTTCGCTCATGTTGCCGTCGACGATCTCCACCAGCGGCACGGTGATCTTGTAAGCGGCATCGCCGGTCGAAATGTCGGTGACGATCAGGGTCTCGGCGCTGGCTGCAGTGGAAAGCAGCAAAGCCGCAACGAGGCCGGACAGTGGCGCAGTCGCGCGTTTGGGCAGGCTGCGAGCAATGTCAGTGCAATGCATGTTTGAAAATCATCCTTCTTGATGCGCCCGGAAGGGGGAGTGTGCGGCCGCACGCCGCAAGCGGAAAGTGGCCGGGTGAGTTCCCGGCCACTTTGGCATTTGAGCATGAAACGAGAATGAACAGAACGTTCAGCCTTCGCCGCTTCCCGGATGCCATTCGCGCGCCGCGGCGCGGGTGCCAACCTCGGGAATGCCACGCACGATGGTGCGCGACACTTCGACCAGCATGGCGAGCGTGAGGGCGCACAGCGGCACGAACAGCAGCAGCACGGCGGTATCGACTTTGCCGCCGAACATGACTTCGGGCGATGGCGCCAGACCAAAGAGCAGCGCCACGCCGGCGAGCACGAAGGTGAGCGAAAACGAGATTGCCGTGGCGCTGGTCAGCGCGGCAATACGCAGTTTGCGGCGGCGTTTCACCTGCGGAATGGAATTGAGTTTTGCTGGTAGGGCCATGGGATTAATACTCGCTGTGTTCACAACGCGGTGAGTTGAGCAATTCAATGCGCTCATGGTTCGTTGCTCAAAGGGAAAAGCACGGACTTTTTGACGGCAATCCTGTGGCAAGGTGCTTCGGACGCCGTCCAGCAAGCAAGGAGGCTGCGGCCATGACGACCCTGACTTTGCGTGCCATTGCGTTCGGTTTCATCCTCGGTGCGGCGCCGGTTGGCGTGGCTTTGGCGCAGGACGCGCCCGCCGAGACCCCTTCCCAGAGTGCGGTTGAAGAGACGCCGTGGCGGGCCACCGTCACCGGCCAGATCGAGGCGTTCCGCAGTCGCGATCCGAGCGGCGCTTTTGAATATGCCGCAGATGCGTTTCACCAGGGCTTCCCATCGCCCGAAGCGTTCTTCGTCGCGATCGTCGGCTCCGGCTATGCGCCGATCATGGAATCGCGCTCGCACAGTTTTGGCGAATTTCGTCGGATCGACGACATGACGGTGATGCAGCGGGTGAAGTTCGTAGGGCGCGACCAGATGCTCTATGAAGCGCTCTATCTGCTTGGCCAGGAAGAGGGTGCGTGGCGGGTGCAGGGCGTGCAGCTGATGAAGCAGCAGGGCCTCGGTATCTGATCGCTGTATCTGAATTGGGTGTGGACGGAATGTGCCGTGACTGCGGTTGTCGGGTGTAAGGTGAGCGCATAACACTGCGGGCGCCCAAAAACCCGGAGATTTGTTATGGCCTTTCTGTCCGACGCCCTGAACCGTATTCAGCCTTCCGCTACCATGGCTGTCACCGGCAAGGCGGCGGAGCTGAAACGCGCCGGACGCGACGTGATCGCGTTGGCGGCAGGCGAACCGGATTTCGACACGCCCGAGCATGTGCGGGACGCGGCGATCCGCGCGATCAATTCGGGCGAGACGCGTTACACCGCGGTCGACGGAATCATCGAGCTGAAAGAGGCCGTGGCGGCCAAGTTTCGCCGCGACAACGGGCTTGAGGTGAGTGCCGAGGACTGCTTTATCGGAGCTGGCGGAAAGCAGATCATTTTCAACGCACTGATGGCAACGTTGAATCCCGGCGATGAAGTCGTCGTGCCGGTGCCCTATTGGGTGAGCTACCCCGAAATCGTGCGGCTGTGCGATGCGATGCCGGTGTTCGCCACGGCGGATGCCTCGACCGGTTTCAAGCTGACGCCGGAGGCGCTCGAAGCAGCGATCAGCGACAAGACCAAGTGGCTGATCCTCAACACGCCCTCCAATCCGACCGGGGCGGCCTATAGTGCCGAAGAGCTCAAGGGGCTCACCGACGTCCTGATGCGGCACGAGCAGGTCCATATCCTCACAGACGATATCTACGAAGTGCTGGTCTATGACGGCGGGAAGTTCGCGACCGTTGCCGAGGTCGAGCCGCGGCTGATTGGTCGGACACTGACGATGAACGGCGTATCGAAGTCGCATGCGATGACGGGCTGGCGCATCGGCTATTGCACCGGGCCGCGGCCGCTGCTCGCCGCGATGCGCAAGCTGCAGGGGCAGTCGACCACCAATCCCTCCTCGATCTCGCAATGGGCGGCGGTCGAGGCGCTGAACGGGACGCAGGCGTTTCTGTCCGAGTGGCGCGAAGTCTTCCAGGCGCGGCGCGATCTGGTGGTGGCGGGGCTCAATTCTTGCGAGGGGATCACCTGCCTGACGCCGGGTGGGGCCTTTTATGTGTTCCCGTCGGTCGAAGGGCTGTTGGGCAGGACCTCCGGTGGCGGCGCGCGGCTCGAAACGGATTCTGACGTGGTGCTGGCGCTGCTCGAGGAAACCGGCGTGGCCCTGGTGCAGGGTTCGGCCTTCGGGCTGCCCGGCCACATGCGGCTGAGCTATGCGGCGGCAACCGAAGAGCTGGAGGACGCGGTCGCGCGGATCCAGGACTTCTGCAGCAAGGTGAGCTAATGGCTCTCGCCCTATCTGTCCGTTTCGATGCGGCGACCAGCGCTGTGGTTGCGGAGGTATGGGCGGCCTTTGACCAGCATGGCATCAGCAGTGACATGGTGCAGCTCGGGTACCCGGCGCATGTGTCATTGCTGGTCTTGGACGATGAGTCTCTCGCAGGCGAGCTGAGCGAGGGACTTGCGTCGCTTGCCGGCAAGGTGCCGGCGTCTGTCACATTAGGCGATGTCCGCCAGTTTCCGGGCACCAGCGTCGTCTGGCTTGAGTGCCTCGGTGAACTGACGGGGCTTCATGACGCTGCCGCCGCGATGGTCCCAAGTCAAAAGATATGGCCACATTACCGCAAAGGCAGCTGGACCCCGCACGTCACGTTACAGGTTGATGGGGATGTGTCGCGGGCTATGGACTTTGCAACGGCCAATTGGCATCCGGGTCGCACCGCCTATCCGACGCTGCTGGAGCTGGCGTCGTTTCCACCCGTTGTCGTGCTCGAAAGCCTGGCGCTGAACCGCAGATAAAAAAAGACCCCGCTCGAGGGGTGAGCGGGGTCGAAAAAGACCATTCATCGAAACAAATGACCTGCGAGGGTGCAGTCAGGGAGGAGGAGAGACTGCAGCCTCTGAAAGCGCGGCCGGGAGGAGGAGAGGCCGCAGTTCCATTGACAGCGATACTGACCTTTCCCGTGGCTGTGCACAAACGCTTAACGGGAAGGCCAGCCATGCATCAGGTGAATGGGTTTAGCGGGGTGCAGCCTGAGCCCCGTGTCAGGGCGGCGCGCAAAAAAAAGGCTCCATCCGAGGATGGAGCCTGTGAGACCGGACCGAAGTCCAAATCCAAAGTGGTGGCAAATGGACGAGGGAGGAGGAAACGCCATTTGCCGGGTGGGTATCGGTCGAGGGAGGAGGATACGACGTCAACCCGGTTGTCGCAGACTTGCACCGAGGGAGGAGGAACGGTGCCGATCACTTCGACACCCCCAATATGATCTTTTACCACTTGGTCAGCAATCCTCTACCAAACATGTCAGCTATGCAAAATCGGAGTAGGTAGGTCAGTGCAGCTGACCTGGCGCAAATGGTGGGGGCGCCGCGGGCGCGGTGTGGTGCGGGCAAAAAAATAGGCCCCGCTCGAGGGGAGAGCGGGGCCAGTTGCAGCTGTTTCCAGCCACAAGGAGGAACAAACATTGAGCGCAGGGAGGAGGAGGGAGAAGCGCTCAGTGCTGTCGAAGAGGCATATATGCGCCGGGTCGCGGCGGAGCAACTGGTAACGCTGTCATATAAGCTATGCGTTCTAGGAATATCTTCGGAACATTAGCTTTTTCAATGGGCTAAGTGCATCGGCCCCTAGAGCGGGATGTGGTTCAGGCGATCAGAATGACCACTCGCGGGCCTTGCCGACCAGGAAGTCGCGGAAGACGCCGACGCGCTTGGAGTTTTTCAGCGCCGGCGGATAGACGAAATAGGCTTCGTAGGCCGGCAGCTCGATCTTGGGCAGGATGCGCCTGAGGTTGGGTTCGTTCTCGGTGACGTAGTCGGGCAGCATGGCAATGCCGATGCCGGCACGGGCAGCCTGCATCATGCCGTAGATGGCGTTGACCTTCATCGCGGCGCGCCGCGGCGAAGAGTCGGGGCGGCCCATGCGCTCGAGGAAGTTGATGTCGCCCAGATAGGACGGCACCGGCTCGCCGAAAGCGATGATGCGGTGTTTGTCGAGATCCTCGACGGCAACCGGGTCGCCATATTCCTCGACGTAGCGCTCGGAGGCGTAGAAGTGGTTGTGTACGGTGAACAGCTTGCGCTGGATCATCTCCGACTGGTTGGGCCGGTGCAGGCGAATGGCGACGTCGGCCTCGCGCATGGCGAGATCGAGCTCGGCGTCGTTGAGCTTTATCTCGATCTGGATCTCGGGATAGAGCAGCAGGAATTCGTGAATGCGCGAGCTGAGCCAGGTCGAGCCGATGCCCACCGTTGTGGTGACGAGCAGGGGGCCGGTTGGCACCTCCTGACTCTCGGACATCTGGGTTTCGACCTGCTGCAGTTCCCAGTGCATGCGATGGGCGGTGCGGAACAGCTGTTCGCCCACCTCGGTCAGGACAAGTCCGCGGGCGTGCCGGATGAACAGCTTGAGCCCGAGGTCTTCCTCAAGCGCCGAGATCTGCCGGCTGACGGCCGACTGGCTCATGTTGAGTTTTTCGGCAGCGTGCGTGAAGCTGCCGGACTCGGCGGCGGTATGGAAGATGCGGAGCTTGTCCCAATCCAGCATCGCTATTCCGCCGCTTCAGCGAGCTGGATGGAGGCCAGATAGCGCTCGGCATCGAGCGCGGCCATGCAGCCCATGCCCGCCGCGGTGACGGCCTGGCGATAAATGTCGTCGGTAACGTCGCCGGCTGCGAAGACGCCGGGAATATTGGTTTGCGTGGTGCCGGGCATGACCTCGAGATAGCCGCCCGGCTTCATGTCGAGCTTGCCGGCGAATATGGAAGTGGCCGGGGAATGCCCGATCGCAATGAACACGCCGTCAACATCCTTCTCGATCACCTTGCCGGTGACCGTATCACGGATCTTCACGCCCTTCACAGAGCGCGGCATGTTCTCGCCATAGACCTCATCGATCTCGGCGTTCCAGATCACCTCGACCTTGTCGTTCTTGAACAGGCGATCCTGAAGGATGCGCTCGGCCCGGAACTCGCCGCGGCGATGGATAACGGTGACCTTGGAGGCGAAATTGGTGAGGAACAGCGCTTCCTCGACCGCGGTATTGCCACCGCCCACGACCACGACTTCCTTGCCGCGATAGAAGAACCCGTCGCAGGTGGCGCAGGCGGAGACGCCGAAACCTTGGAACTTCTCTTCCGAGGGCAGGCCGAGCCAGCGCGCCTGGGCGCCGGTGGCGATGATGACGGAATCGGCGGTGTAGACCGTGCCGCCATCGCCCTTCAGGACGAAGGGATGGGTGTCGAAATCGACCTCGGTGATGATGTCGTTGATCATCTTCGTGCCGACATGCTCGGCCTGGGCCTTCATCTGCTCCATGAGCCAGGGGCCCTGGATGACGTCGGCGAAGCCGGGGTAGTTCTCGACATCGGTCGTGATGGTAAGCTGGCCGCCCGGCTGCAGGCCGGAAATCATCACGGGCTCGAGCATGGCCCGCGCGGCATAGATCGCTGCGGTGTAGCCCGCCGGTCCCGAACCAATGATGGCGACTTTCGCGTGCATCGAACGCTCCTACACACAAAGTAGAGTGGGTGAACTAAATAGGGGGTCTGGCGCGCCGGTTTCAAGCCGCGTTGCGCCGCTGCGGACGCTTGAGGGCGTTCCACACACCTAAAAGTCACACAATCGGGGCTGGTCGGCCCGTGCCGTTCGGCAAACGGGCCATTTGCGCCAGAGGTCGCACGCTGCCGGCGAATCGCGCCGGCAGGGCGTCAGCGGTAGACGATCTCGACGATCTCGTAGCTGTGGGCGCCACCGGGGGCAGCCACTTCGATGGTGTCGCCGGCTTCCTTGCCGATCATCGCGCGGGCGATGGGCGAGGACACCGAGATGCGGCCATTGCTGGCGTCGGCTTCGGCGTCGCCCACGATCTGGTAGGTCTTTTCGCGCTCGGTGTCCTCATCGATGAGTTTGACCGTGGCGCCGAACTTGATGGTGTTGCCGCTCAGCTTGGTCACGTCGATGATATCGGCGAGCGCGAGCAGCGACTCAAGTTCCTTGATCCGGCCTTCGTTGAGGCTCTGCTGCTCCTTGGCGGCGTGGTACTCGGCATTCTCGCTGAGATCGCCATGTGCACGCGCTTCCGAAATGGCAGCAATAATGGCCGGACGATCCTCGGAGGTCCGGCGACGGAATTCTTCCGTCAGCGCCTTGTGTCCACCGATGGTCATCGGAATCTTTTCCATGGCCGTCTCCAATTCAAACAAAACTGATCCCGCCAATTGTCTCGGCTACGTTTCAAGCTGAGCTGGGGGAAGAAAGTCGGGGTAGGGTGCCTATGGTCGAGGCATCGGTCAAGCGGGTGGGCAAACGCTCCCCGCTGTTATGTTGCGTGCAGCATATCGGCTGGTTGTCGTGCCGATGCAAGGGGTTTGGCGCGGCCGGATAGTCTTGTGAGCAACGGGTCGCGGCGTTCAGCCGCATGAGTGTTTTCCGGGTGCGCGTAGGTCGTGGTGGCGGTGCCGGGCAGGCCGAGATTCTTCAAGGCCGATTACGGTGCCGGACACCAAAAAACGGTGCAGACAAACCTGCACCGTTTTCGCAAGTCGTCCAAATGGACCGTGCAGCAACTATTCCGTCTGCAGGTTGTCCGCGGCGTTCTTGCCGGTCCGCTTGTCCTTGACGATCTCGTAGGAGACCTTCTGACCTTCATCGAGGCCGTTCAGGCCGGAGCGCTGAACCGCAGAGATATGCACGAAGACGTCGGCCCCACCCTCATCGGGCTGGATGAAACCATAGCCCTTCTGACCGTTGAACCACTTCACTATGCCGGTAGCCATGTAAAACCCTCTCGTCGTCTACCATTTCAGCCACCACCCCAATGGTGGCCTTGTACATCGAATGCTTGGAATGACCTGAGCAGGCGGTTTTACGCCAGGCACGAAGTGTCGGCCGCAATATTCGACTGAAGACTTGTAACGGCAAACGCGAGTTCTTTCAATACGGCGCCCAGCACAAAACGCCCGGTGCGCCTACTGCACATCGGGGGGCGTCCATATCATCGTCCAGTGTGCCCGCGCCGTAGGGAAGCGGCGATGGGCGAAACGGCCGGGCAAAGCCCGCGACTCAGGCGCACTCGCAGGCCGAAGTCGTATGATGACTGTAGGCTTTCGGCGCGCCCGGGCAAAGGGGAAAATCGATGATTACCCAATTGCCTTAACGTTGTCCTGCGGTGGATTGCGCATGCGCGAGCGCGGGGGCAGAGCCATATTTGTTCAGATTGTCAGTATTAAAATATAGTAGTGGTAGTATTTGCTGCCCTGGAGATTGCCGCGGGACCGTGTTGCAGCAGGATGTCGGCGTGGATGCTCCCGGTTTGCTGTTTGCGGCTTAACGCTCTGCCCGACGCGCCATCTGCACGGGATCACCCTGCGCGACGGGTTTGCAGGTCGTGGACTAGTGTGCAGAAGGGGCGCCTGTGAAGAAGGGCGCCCGGGTCAGGCAGAAAGATCAGGCCGGTCGAACGATCGCCGCAGCAGCGTCACCTCGCCTTGCAAGTCGATGTTTGCGATAGGATTGAACCCGAGTTTTCCGGCGAGACGCAGGGACGCGGCGTGTTCGGGTGCAATAATGCAGAAGCTCGAACGCCAGTCCGTTTCCGTTTCGGCCCATTCGAATATGCGGGTGAGCGCCTCGATGGCGTAGCCCTGACCGTGCATGTCGGCCCGCAACACCCAGCCGGCCTCCGGTTCGCGCGCTGTTTCGGGTTGTGGCGGGTCAAAGGTGCGGCGGAAGTCGGCAAAGCCGGCCTCGCCGACGAAGGCGCCGTCGTTGCGGCGCTCGATAAGCCAGTAGCCATAGCCGAGCAGCGCCCAGTGGCCGGCGTAGCGCAGTGAGCGCTGCCAGGAGGCATTTTCGCTCGAGGGAATGCCGGAGATGTGGCGGGTGACTTCTGGGTCGGCCCACATGGCGTGCATCGCCGGAAAGTCGTCGCCGCGATGCGGGCGCAGGCGCAGGCGCGCGGTGTCAAGGGTTGGAGCGTTGCGCACTATCGGAAGTCCTGTTGTTGCCGGGCCGGGGGCTGCTGCGTGTGCAGATGGCACGTGCCCTTAGTTAGGAGAGTGTTAAGATTCCTCTCGCAGTCTATTCGGCATGCGTGTTGCGAACGAACATCGTGATCCTTCACCAGTTCCTTCTCCCGAACAGTGGGAAGCCGCCGGCCGGGCCGTGCGCCAGTTGGTGACCCAGTTAGTCACCAGCCTCGAGCCGCGTGACACCTCGATCGCGTGGGAAGACGGCGAGTTACACGATCCTGGCGACGAGCCTCAGGCGCAATAGCCATGGACGCCGTGTTCGCCTTCCAGCAGTCGTTGCGCGAACCGGTCTTCAATTTCCTCGGACAGTTCTGGCCATTTGTCGGCGTCGTGCTGCTGTTTGGCGCCTGCTGGCTGTTCTTCGATTATGCGCGCAGCGGCGCGCCCACCGGCTTCGAACTCGACGGCAATTCCGAGGGTGGTGATGGCGGTGGAGACGGCGGCGACTGAGGCTGCCAACGGGTCCGATTTAGTCCGGCAGTAGTGCCTGTAGTCTCAGCTCCGCGATCCGTTCGACCTGTTTGCAAGCCATGGCAAATTCGGTGTCGCGATTATTGGCGAGGCGCGTTTCGAAGGCGCTGAGGATGCCCGCCTTGTCGTGATCGCGAACGGCGATGATGAAGGGAAAGCCAAATTTTGCGACATAGGCGTCGTTCAACCCGGTGAACTTTTCGCGCTCGGCGTCGGTCAGCGCGTCGAGGCCTGCGGAGGCCTGCTCCGACGTCGATTCCGCCGTGAGCCGCTTGGCGGCGGCAAGTTTGCCGGCAAGATCGGGGTGGGCGTTGAGGACGGCGAGGCGCTCTTCGTCGCTGGACATGCGGAACTGGGTGCGTAGCGCAAAGTGCAGCCCGGTCGCGGTGTCGTTGGCCGGCGCCAGTTCGCCATCGAAGGCGCGCTCGGCGAGCCAGGCGGAATGTTCGAAGATCGAGCCGAAGGTTTGAACGAAGCTTTCGCGATCCATGTTCGAGGGCTGCAGGGTGGGGGGCATGAAGGGGTGTTCGGCCAGCCAGTGGTTGGCGATCTCCAGCCGGGTCGGGATCCACACTTTGCGCTTTTGCTCGATGTGATCGACGAAGCGCTTCAGGCCCTCGAAACGTCCGGGCATGCCGGCGAGGCGGCAGTGCAGGCCGACCGTCATCATCTTCGGGCTGCCGGCCGCGCCTTCGTCCCAGAGGCAATCGAAGCTGTCCTTCAAGAACTGAAAGTACTCCTCGCCATTGGCAAAGCCGGAGGCGGTGACAAAGCGCATGTCGTTGGCGGCAAGCGTATAGGGAATGATGAGCTGGGGCCTGCCGTTGTGGACGCGGTAATAGGGCAGGTCGTCGTCATAGGTGTCCGAGATATAGGCGAAGCCGCCTTCCTCGGAGACGAGATCGACCGTGTTGAGCGAACTGCGGCCGGTGTACCAGCCGCGGGGGCGCTCTCCGGTGGCGATGGTGTGCAGGCGGATGGCCTCGGCGATCTGCTCACGCTCGGTTTCGGGCGGCATGTCCTTGTGCTCGACCCATTTGAGGCCGTGGCTGGCGATTTCCCACCCGGCTTTCTGCATGGCCTTGAGCTGGGCCGGGGCGCGCATCAACGCCGTCGCGACGCCGTAGACGGTGACCGGCAGGCTGCGCTCGGTGAACAGACGGTGCAGCCGCCAGAAGCCGGCGCGGGCGCCATATTCATACATCGACTCGACGTTCCAGTGGCGTTGGCCGGGCCAGGGCGCGGCGCCGATGACGTCGACGAGGAAAGCCTCCGATGCGGCGTCGCCATGCAGGATGTTGTTTTCGCCGCCTTCTTCGTAATTGACGACGAACTGCACGGCGACATTAGCGCCACCCGGCCAGTTGGCGTGGGGCGGATTGGGGCCGTAGCCCTGCATATTCCGTGGGTAGCGCATCGTTGCTCTCGCGATTGGTCTAAGGTCGATTTATGACCGGGTGGGACCGGGTCACGCAAGCGGTCGAAAAGTGGACCAGTTGGTAAAAAACCCTGTTCTCCCCCCTTTCCCGTTTCTCAGTTTTGCTCAATAGTCGGGCAGATCACGGGGTATGCCTCATCGGCGTGCGGCGCCGCGGGCCCAACCAGACGACGCAAGGATGTAGTGAATGGCAGGCAACGGACGCCTGACGACGCATGTGCTCGACACGACGCATGGCCGGCCCGCCGCCGACATGCAGGTCGAGCTGATGATGGTCCATGGCGACCATATGCACCGGCTGTTTTCGGGCGCGACGAATGCGGATGGCCGGCTCGACCAGCCGCTGCTGGATGGCGACCACTTTCAGCTGGGCACCTATGAGCTGCATTTTCATGCCGGCGCCTATTTCGAGGGGCTGGGCCTGCCGGGGGACAAGCCGTTTCTCGACGTGGTGCCCGTGCGCTTCATCATGAGTGAGGCCGCGCATTACCATGTGCCGCTGCTCGTTTCGCCCTATGGTTTTTCGACGTATCGGGGCAGCTGATGGCCGACCTTCGCAACGCGCTTCGCTTCATCCTCAACGATCAGGAGGTCGTGCTCGACGGCGTGTCGGCGACGCGCACGCTGCTCGATTTCCTGCGGCTCGACAAACGTCTGAAGGGCTCCAAGGAGGGCTGCGCCGAGGGCGATTGCGGCGCCTGCACCGTGCTGATCGGCCGGGTCGATGGCGACGAGCTGCGCTATGAAAGCGTCAATGCCTGCATCTATTTCGTCGGCGCGCTGGATGGCGCACATGTGGTGACGATCGAGCATCTGTCGCCCAACGATGGTGAGCTGCATCCGGTGCAGCAGGCGATGGTCGATCTGCATGGCAGCCAGTGCGGCTTTTGCACGCCCGGCATCGTGATGTCGCTTTACGCGATGTGGATGCGCAACCCCCAGCCGGACACGACGGCGGTGGAAGTGGCACTGCAGGGGAACCTCTGCCGCTGCACGGGCTATCTGCCGATCGTCAATGCGGCCAAGGCCGCCTCGAGCTATGGCGATGTCGCCAATGATCCGCTGGTGGCGCATCGCGCGGAGATCCGCGAGCGGCTGCTGGCGCTGCGCGACGGCAAGACGGTGGATTTCGGTACGGGCAAAGACCGGGTGATCGTGCCAGCGTCGGTGGATGACCTGGCCGAGGCCTATGCCGCCAACCCCGAGGCGACGCTGGTTTCGGGTGCAACCGACGTGGGGCTGTGGGTGACCAAGTTCATGCGCGAGATCGGGCCGATGATCTTCATCGCTGAAGTGCCGGAACTGCACGGGATCACCGAGGCGGACGGCAAGCTGACGATCGGCGCCGCGGTCACCTACAACGAGGCGTTCGACACGATCCTCACCCATTACCCGCAGTTGGGCGACATGTGGAACCGGCTCGGCGGCACGCAGGTGCGCAATGTGGGCACGATCGGCGCCAATATCGCCAATGGCTCGCCGATCGGCGATACGCCGCCGCCGCTGATTGCGCTGGGCGCCTCGATCACGCTGCGCAAGGGCAGTGAACGGCGCGAGCTGCCGCTTGAGGATTTCTTCATCGCCTATGGCAAGCAGAACCGTGAGCCCGGCGAATTCGTCGAGGCGGTGCATGTGCCGCTGCTGCCCGAGGGCGATCAGTTCGGCTGCTACAAGATTTCAAAGCGCGCGCACGAGGATATCTCAGCGCTCTGTGGGGCGTTCCGGCTGACGCTTGAGGGCGAGACCGTATCGGCCATCACTATTGCCTTCGGCGGCATGGCGGCGACGCCAAAGCGCGCCGTGGCGGTGGAAGCGGCGCTGGTCGGCAAGCCCTGGACGCTGGAAACCATCGAGGCCGCCATCCCGGCGTTCGGCGAGGATTACCAGCCGCTGACCGATATGCGGGCCAGCGCCGAATATCGGCTGCTGGCGGCGCAGAACCTCTTGCGCCGGTTCTTCTTCGAGAGCACCGGTGTCGGCGAACGGCTGAAGCGCGAGGTGGCATGATGAACAAGCAATCCACCATCACCGCATCGCCGCTGCATGTGTCGACACCGCATGATTCCGCCATCAAGCAGGTGGCGGGGCGGGCCGAATATGTCGACGATCTGCCCGAGCCCGAGGGCCTGCTGCATGCCTATCTGGGGCTGTCGGCGCGAGCGCATGCCGAAATCGTCTCGATGGACCTCGATGCGGTGAAGGTCGCGCCGGGCGTGGTCGGCGTACTGGTTGGCGCGGATATTCCGGCCGAGAACGATGTCAGTTCGGCGCACAAGCACGATGAGCCGGTCCTGGCCGAAAAGCGGGTCAGCTATTTCGGCCACCCGATGTTCTGCGTGGTCGGCACGGACCGCGAGGCGGCCCGCCGCGCGGCGCATCTGGCCCGGATCACCTATCGCGATCTTGACCACGTCACCGATATCGATGCCTCGCTGGCAGCCGGCGGCACGCTGGTGACCGAGCCGCTGACGCTCGAGCGCGGCGATGTTGCGGCCGGACTGGCCGGTGCCGAACACCGCATCCAGGGCAAGGTGCGCATCGGCGGGCAGGAGCATTTCTACCTCGAAAGCCAGATCGCCATGGCGATCCCCGGCGAGGGCGAGGAAATTACGATCCAGACCTCGAGCCAGCACCCGACCGAAATCCAGGTGATGGTGGCGCAGGTGCTGGGCATTCCGCATGCCGCGGTGACCGTCAACATGCGGCGCATGGGCGGCGGCTTCGGCGGCAAGGAAACCCAGGGCAATCTGTTCGCGGCAATCGCTGCGGTGGCGGCGCGCAAGTTCAATCGCGCGGTGAAAATCCGCCCGGACCGGGACGACGACTTCCAAATCACCGGCAAAAGGCACGATTTCCTCGTCGATTACGACGTCGGCTTCAACTCCGATGGCAAGATCCAGGGGGTCGCGGCCAGTTTTGCGGCGCGCTCGGGCTATTCGGCGGACCTCAGCGGGCCGGTGACCGACCGGGCCCTGTTTCACGCCGACAATGCCTATTGGTATCCGGCGGTGAAGGTGAGTTCGCTGCCGCTTTTCACCAATACCTGCTCTAATACCGCGTTTCGCGGCTTCGGGGGGCCGCAGGGGCTGATCGCCTGCGAGCGCTGGATCGAGCACATCGCCTATACGCTGGGCAAGGATCCGCTGGAGATCCGCAAGGCCAACTTCTACGGCACCGACACCGACAATGTGACGCCCTACCACCAGACGGTGGAGGACAACATCATGCGCGAGATCGTCGCCGAGCTCGAAGAGAGCTCCGACTATCAGGCGCGGCGCGAGAAGGTTCTGGCCTTCAACCGCACAAGCAAGGTGCTGAAAAAGGGCATTGCGCTGAGCCCGGTGAAATTCGGCATCTCGTTCACTGCGACCTGGCATAACCAGGCCGGGGCGCTGGTGCATGTCTATCGCGATGGCTCCATCCATCTCAGCCATGGCGGCACCGAGATGGGGCAGGGGCTGCACATCAAGGTGGCGCAGGTGGTGGCCGATGCCTTCGGCGTGCCGGTCGAGCGGGTGCAGATCACCGCGTCGAACACCGGCAAGGTGCCGAACACCTCAGCGACCGCGGCCTCTTCGGGCACCGATCTGAACGGCGCTGCGGCGCTGGATGCGGCGCGGCAGATCAAGGAGCGCATGTCCGCTCACGCGGCGATCATGTATGAAGTGACGCCCGAAGAGGTGCAGTGGGAGTTCGGCGGCATTCGCTGCGGTGCCCAGTTCGTGCCATTCGACGAGCTCGCCACCTCGTGCTGGATGAACCGGGTGCAGCTAAGCGCCTCGGGTTTTTACAAGACACCTAAAATCCACTGGGACCGGGCGACCGGCACCGGGCGGCCGTTCTACTATTATGCCTATGGCGCGGCGGCGGCCGAGGTGACGATCGACACCCTGACGGGCGAGTATCACGTCGACCGGGCCGATGTGCTCGAAGACGTCGGCCGCTCGCTCAATCCGGCGATCGATATCGGGCAGGTCGAAGGTGGCTTCATCCAGGGGATGGGCTGGCTCACCACCGAGGAATTGTGGTGGGACCAGAAGGGGCAGCTCAGGACGCATGCGCCCTCGACTTACAAAATCCCCGTCGCTGCCGACGTCCCCCCGGTGTTCAACGTCAAGCTGGCGGACTGGAGCATCAACAAGGAGCCGGCGATCGGCCGCTCCAAGGCTGTGGGCGAGCCGCCGCTCTGCCTCGCCTATTGCGTGGTCGAGGCGCTGTCGATGGCCGTGGCCTCGGTGGCCGACTACAAGGTGCCTCCGCATCTCGACATGCCGGTGACGCCCGAGCGGGTGCTGATGGGAGTGGAACGCATGCGCCGGGAGACCGCGGCGTGATGAGAGGGTGGGTCGACAAAGCCCCCTCATCCGCCCATGGGCCAGTTTCTCCCGTGATGGAGGGGCGAAGCCCGGGCCCGGAGTGTCGCTCATGAGCCTTACGCCCGCGAGCCTCACCGACTTTCTGGCGGCGCATTCGGCTGCCGTTCTGGCCGAGTTGACGGCCGTCAGGGGGTCTTCGCCGCGGGAGGCCGGGGCCTTCATGGTGATCTCGGCCGAGGCGACGATCGGGACGATCGGCGGCGGAGCGCTCGAATATATGGTGATCGACCGGGCGCGGCAGGTGCTGCGGCAAGGCGGAGCGGGCGACGCGCTCGACATACCGCTCGGCCCCGAGATCGGCCAGTGCTGCGGCGGGCGTGTCGATGTCGGGTTGCGCCGGCTCGATGCCAAAGCCGGGGTGGGGCTGGTCCGCCGGCTCGAAGCCGAACGTGCCGCATGGCCGCGGATCTATCTGTTCGGCGCCGGTCATGTCGGGCAGGCGTTGACCCGGGCGCTGGCGGCGCTGCCGCTCGATGTGCATGTGGTCGATACGCGCCGCGACGAGTTGGCGGGACTGCCCGAGACGGTGACGACGCATGCGGTCGCGATGCCCGAGGCAGTGGTGCGCGCCGCGCCTGAGGGCAGCAGCTATGTCATCCTCACCCACGACCACGCCCTCGATTTCCTGATCTGCGCCGAAGCGCTGCAGCGCGCCGACGCGCCCTATGTCGGGATGGTCGGCAGCCGCACCAAGAAGGCGCGGTTCCGCAGCTGGTATCTCGATGCCGACTATCCGCCCGCGCCGCTCGGACGGCTGGTGCTGCCGATCGGCAGTGTCGGGTTTCCCGAGGGGCTGGGTGATAAGCGCCCCGCCGTGATCGCTGCGTTGGCGGCGGCGGAAATCGTCATGCACATTGGCCGCACCGAGGTATCCGAGCCGGGGCGGCACGAGAGGTCTGGAGTCGACATTGGACGCTAGTATCCCACCCCGTCTCGAACTGGTCGGCATCACCAAGCGCTTTCCGGGCGTCCTGGCCAACGACAATGTCGGATTTGCCGTCAAACCTGGCGAAATTCACGCGCTGCTGGGCGAAAATGGCGCCGGGAAATCGACGCTGGTGAAGATGATCTACGGGATCATGCAGCCCGATGCCGGCGAAATCCGCTGGAACGGCGAAAAGATCCAGGTCGCCAACCCAAAGGCCGCCCGCAAGCTCGGTATCGGCATGGTGTTTCAGCATTTTTCGCTGTTCGAGGCGCTGACCGTGCTCGAAAACATCGCGCTGGGGATGGACGCGAAAATCCCGCAGCGCGAACTCGAGGCGCGGATCGGCGAGGTGATGGAGCAGTATGGGCTGATGCTCGAGCCGCATCGCACCGTCTCCACCCTGTCGGTGGGCGAGCGGCAGCGGATCGAGATCGTCCGCGCGCTGCTCCTCAACCCCAAACTGCTGATCATGGACGAGCCGACCTCGGTGCTCACCCCGCAGGAGGTGGAGCAATTGTTCGTCGTCCTGCGCAAGCTGGCGACGGAAGGCTGCTCGATCCTCTACATTTCGCACAAGCTGCACGAGATCAAGGCGCTGTGCGACACGGCGACGATCCTGCGCGGCGGCAAGCTGGTCGATACCTGCGATCCCAAGGAAGAGACATCTCGGTCGATGGCCGAAAAGATGATCGGTGCGGGGCTCAAGGATATCGACAAGCCGGCCGGCCGAAGTTTTGGCAAGGAGCGCCTGGTGGTGAACCGGCTGTCGATCCCCGCTTCCGGCCCGTTCGGCATGCCGCTGCGCGACGTGACCTTCGAAGTGAAGGCCGGCGAGATCTTCGGCATTGCCGGGGTGGCCGGCAATGGCCAGAACGCGCTGCTGCTGGCGCTGTCGGGTGAGGAACTGGCGGCGGACAGCGAATCCATCACCGTCGACGGCGCGCCGATCGGGCAGCTCTCGGCAAAAAAGCGCCGGCTCAAAGGGCTGGCCAGCGTGCCCGAGGAGCGGAACGGGCATGCAGCCGTCCCCGATTTCACCCTGGCCGACAATACCGTGCTGACGGCGCGCGACCGGCTGCACATGGTGTCGGGCGGACTGATCCGCTCGGGGACGGCGAAAACCTATGCCGGCGAGGTGATTACCGCCTTTGCGGTCAAGGCGCTGGGGCCGGGCTCGACCGCGGGGTCGCTGTCGGGTGGTAACCTGCAGAAATACATCATGGGGCGCGAGATCCTGCAAAAGCCCACCGTGCTGGTGGTGAGCCAGCCGACCTGGGGGGTCGATGCCGGTGCGGCTGCCGCGATCCATCAGGCGATTGTCGATCTGGCGGCGTCCGGGTCGGCGGTGGTGGTGATCAGCCAGGATCTCGATGAGCTGCTGTCGTTGTGCGACACGCTGGCGGTGATCAACGAGGGGCACGTGTCGAAACCGATGACGGTGGCAGACGCAGATATCGAGGAAATCGGGCTGCTGATGGGCGGCATTCACGGCGAGGCCGACGGGGCGCCGGCCGGTGGAGCGGGGGAGGTGAACCATGCCGTTTCGGCTTGAGAAGCGGGTTCAGCCCAGCAAGCTGATGCTCTATCTGACGCCGGTGCTGGCCGTGGTGCTGACCATGGTCGTGGGTGGTCTGGTGTTCACGGCCATCGGCTATAACGGTTTCGGCGCGGTGATCGAGATTTTCCTCGGGCCGCTGCTCAATTCCTACAAATGGCAGGATCTCGCCATCAAGGCGTCGCCGCTGATCATCATCGCGGTGGGGTTGTCGGTCTGCTACCGCGCCAATGTGTGGAACATCGGGGCCGAGGGCCAGTATGTCATGGGTGGTCTCGCGGCCACCTGGGTGGCGCTGATGACCCATGGCATGACCGGGTTCTGGATCCTGCCGCTGGTGATCCTCGCGGGTGTTGTCGGGGGCGCGCTCTATGCCGCCATTCCGGCGCTGCTCCGGACCAAGCTCGGGGTCAACGAAATCCTCACCTCGCTGATGCTGACCTATGCCTCGATCCAGCTGATCTTCTATCTGGTGCGGGCGCCGTGGAAAGACCCGATGGGCATGGGCTTTCCGCAGACCCGGGTGTTTTCAGAGGCCGCGCGGCTGCCGACCATGATCCCGATGACGGTGGTGCATTGGGGCGTGCCCTTTGCCATCATCGTCGCGCTGGGCGCCTGGGTGGTGATGAGCCGGTCGCTGTTCGGCTATCAGGTGCGGGTCGTCGGCGCTGCGCCACACGCGGCGCGCCATGGCGGGTTTTCCGAAGCGCGGACGATCTGGCTGACGCTGCTGGTGTCCGGCGCGCTGGCCGGGCTCGCCGGCGCGTTCGAGGTCTCGGGGCCGTTCCAGCGCATGGTGCCGGGCTTTCCGACCAATTACGGCTTCACCGCCATCATCGTCGCCTTCCTCGGGCGCTTGAACCCGATCGGCTGCATCCTGGCGGGGATCGTCCTCGCCATCACCTTTGTCGGTGGCGACGTAGCGCAGACGACGATCGGCCTGCCCAATGCGGCGACCGGCATCTTCCAGGCCATGCTGCTGTTCTTCCTGCTCGCGGGTGACATTCTGGTGCGCTACCGGGTGCGCCGTGTGACGCCGCAGCAGTCGGGCGCGGAGGCACGGGTATGAGCATCGACATTCTCATTGCCATCGCCATCACGCTGATCGGCGCGACGACGCCGATCCTGATCGCTGCCCTGGGTGAACTGGTGGTGGAAAAGGCCGGCGTTCTGAACCTCGGTGTCGAGGGCATGATGCTGGTCGGCGCGGTGACCGCGGTGGCGGTCGCGCTATGGACCGGCAATCCCTATCTCGCGGCGATCGCCGGAATGATCGCGGGCATGTTGTCCTCGATGATCTTTGCGGTGCTGACGCTGTCGCTGTCGGCCAACCAGACGGCGACCGGACTGGCGCTGACGATTTTCGGCACCGGCTTTTCGGCGCTGGCGGGGCAGGGGCTCACCGGCAAGGCCGTGGGCAAGATGCCGCCGCTGTTTCCGGCAGAGCTTGCCACCCATCCGATCCTGCGGCTGGTCTTCGGCCATTCGCTGCTCGTTTATGTGTCGATCGCGCTGGTTTTCGGGGTGTGGTGGTTCCTGCAGCGGACGCGCCCCGGACTGGTGCTGCGTGCGGTGGGCGAGAATGATCTCAGCGCCCATTCGATCGGCTATTCGGTGATCGGCGTGCGCTATGCGGCGGTCGCTTTCGGTGGCGCCATGGCGGGTCTGGCCGGCGCGGCCTTCCCGCTGCTGCTGACCGCGCAATGGGCGCAGGGGATGACCGCGGGCCGCGGCTGGATTGCCGTTGCGCTGGTGGTGTTTGCCGCCTGGCGGCCGTTCCGGCTGCTGGCGGGCGCCTATCTGTTTGGTCTCATCATGACGCTGGAGCTCTATTCCAAGGCAGGGACCAGCGTTCTCGCCGCCATTCCATCCGAGCTGTGGGCCGCGCTGCCCTATCTCGCAACCATTCTCGTGCTGGTGCTGATCTCCATCAGACCCGGCAACGGCACGAGTGCTCCGGCCTGCCTCGGCAAGCCGTTCGTGCCCGCCAACTGAACCCGAAGGGACGGTTGGTGCAGGCACACACAGAAACACGTCAGGGAAACAAACGGAGACGATCATGATCAAGTTCAATCGCCGCAAACTGATGCAGGTGGGCGTTGCGGCCGCCACCGCCGCAGCTCTGATGGGCAGCACCGCGCTGGCTCAGGACGAGCCGCTGAAGGTCGGCTTCATGCTGATCGGCACGCCGAACGACAATGGCTGGAATTTCGGCCACAAGGTCGGCGCCGACTACATGAAGGAACAGCTGGGCGACGCGGTGGAAATCACCATCGTCGAGGAAGTGCCAGAGGGCCCGGATGCCGAGCGCGTGCTGCGCGATCTCGCCTCCACCGGCCACGACCTGATCTTCGCCACCTCCTTCGGCTATGGCGACTATGTCATCAAGGTGGCCCAGCAGTTCCCGGATGTGGTGTTCGACCATGCCACCGGTTACCAGCGCTCGGAGAATGTCGGCACCTACAACGCGCGCTTCCACGAAGGCCGTGCCGTTGCCGGCACGATCGCCGGCTATATGTCGGAGACCGGCAAGGCGGGCTATATCGGCTCGTTCCCGATCCCCGAAGTGGTGATGGGCATCAACTCCTTCACGCTCGCCGCGCAGAAGGTGAACCCCGACTTCACCATGACCCCGGTCTATATCTCGACCTGGAACGACCCGGCCAAGGAAGCCGATGCGGCGCGCGCCATGCTCGACCAGGGCATCGACGTCATCGCCCAGCACACCGATGGTCCGGCCGCCCTGCAGGTGGTCGAGGAGCGCGGTGCGGTCGGCGGCTTCGGTCAGGGCGCCGACATGAGCGAGTTCGCGCCTCAGGCACAGCTGACTTCGATCATCGACTGGTGGGGCCCGCATTACGTCGAGACCGCCCAGGCCGTGATCGACGGTACCTGGGAATCGGGTGACTCCTGGCCGGGCCTCAAGGAAGGCGCCGTGGTCATGGGCCCCTATGGCCCGACGGTGCCCGCCGAGGTTGCCGCCGCCGCCGACGCGGTGCGCGAAGGCCAGATCGACGGCAGCTTCAACATCTTCACCGGCCCGATCTACGACTCGAACGGCGAGCTGCGGGTGCCTGAGGGTGAGACGCTGACCGACGAGCAACTGCTGACCATGGACTGGTACGTCCAGGGCGTGAACCCGCCGTCGTAAGCGACAGCGACAGCGAAAGCGGGCGGCGGGCTTCGGCCCGCTGCCCATATTGCCCTGGGGGTGGTTGCCATGGGGCCGCGCAATGAACCGGGTCTACTGTGTCTACATCCTGGCAAGCAGGCCGAACGGAACCCTATACATCGGGGTCACCAGTGACCTTGGAGCCCGCATTCATGTCCACAAGGAAGATCTTGTCGCTGGGTTCACTCGCCGCTACGGCGTGCACACGCTGGTCTGGTACGAGGTACATCATGACCCGGACTGGGCGATCCGTCGTGAGAAGCAGCTGAAGAAATGGAACCGTGCGTGGAAGCTCAGGCTGATCGAGGCAGACAACCCACAGTGGCGCGATCTCTATCCAACGCTGTTTGGATGACGAGAACGGTCGCAGCAGCAACCCGCTGGGGCTCCAGTGTTCCGCTTTCCTCAGATGAACGTGCAGATCTGGCCAGCCACCGTGTCGGTTCCTCCGCTGTCATCCCCGCGAAGGCGGGGATCCAGGGCGATACGGCAGGATCGGTGCGTCGGGCCCTGGGTTCCCGCCTTCGCGGGAATGACCCGGTGGTAGCCGGACTCCCAAGCGCCCTTTTCAAACTCAAGACACGGGGCGCAAATGCCTGACTATGCAATCATGTGGGAGTGGCTGAGCTTTGCGGTGCGCTGGCTGCATGTGATTACGGCCATCGCCTGGATCGGCTCCAGCTTTTACTTCATCGCGCTCGATCTGGGGCTCAGGAAAACCCCGAGCCTGCCGCCCCTGGCGCATGGCGAGGAGTGGCAGGTGCATGGCGGCGGGTTCTACCACATCCAGAAATATCTGGTGGCGCCGGACTTCCTCCCCGAGCACCTGACCTGGTTCAAGTGGGAGAGCTATTTCACCTGGATTTCCGGGTTCCTGCTGCTGATCATCGTCTATTATTTCGGCGCCGACCTGTTCCTGATCGACCGCAATGTGCTGGACGTTCCGGACTGGGCCGCCATCCTGATTTCCCTCGGCTCGATCGTGTTCGGCTGGGTCGCATATGACCTGCTCTGCAAATCGAAGATCGGGGAATCGACCACCGGGCTGATGCTGGTGCTGTTCGGCATCCTCGTCGCGATGAGCTGGGCCTATACCCAGGTGTTCACTGGCCGCGCCGCAATGCTGCATATGGGCGCCTTCACGGCGACAATCATGGCGGCCAATGTCGCGATGATCATCATCCCCAACCAGAAGGTCGTGGTGGCCGATCTCAAGGCCGGCAAGGTGCCGGACCCCAAGTATGGCAAGATCGCCAAGCAGCGGAGCCTGCACAATAACTACCTCACCCTGCCGGTGATCTTCTTCATGCTCTCCAGTCACTATCCACTCGCCTTCGCGACGGAGTGGAACTGGGTGATCGCCTCGCTGATCTTCCTCGAGGGCGTTCTGATCCGGCACTATTTCAACACCCGTCACGCGCGGAAGGGCAATCCGCACTGGACCTGGGGCCTGGTCGTGGTGATCTTCGTCACCTGCGCCTGGCTCAGTAGCGGCCCGAAGCTGCCGACCGGGTCAGCAGCGATCGCGGCGCCGAGCGCTCAGGCCTTCCTCGATGCCGAGCATTTCCGCGCGGCGAGCCAGGTGGTGCAGACGCGCTGCCCGATGTGCCACACGGCAGAGCCGGTGTGGGAGGGGATCTACGAGCCGCCCAAGAATGTCATTCTGGACAATGACATCGCCATCGCCAATCGGGCTGAGCAGATCGCCATGCATGCCGGCTACAGTCGCGCCATGCCGCCGGGCAACGTCACCGAGATGACCGACGAGGAGCGGGCGCTGCTGGTCGCGTGGTTCCGCGAGGGCGCGGCGCGATGAGCCGCACGGTACTGCGGGGGCGGGTGCTGAGCTTTGTCTCCGAACCGCAGGATCGCGACGACCGCGACAGCTATCGCTATATCGAAGATGGGGCAATCGAGATCGAGGATGGCCGCATCGTCCGGGTCGGCGCCTATGCCCATGCCGCCGGCGACACGGTCATCGACCATCGGCCGCACCTGATCCTTCCCGGTTTCATCGACCCGCATATACATTATCCGCAGATGCAGGTGATCGGGTCGTACGCCGGGGCGCTGCTCGAGTGGCTCGACAAGTACACCTTCGTCGAGGAGCAGAAGTTCGGCGACCTGGCGCATGCCAGCCGCATTGCCTCGCGGTTTCTGGACGAACTGATCCGGCACGGCACGACCACGGCGGCGACCTATTGCTCGGTGCATCCGGAATCGGTCGATGCGTTTTTCACCGAAGCCGAAAAGCGCGACATGCTGATGGTCGCCGGCAAGGTGATGATGGATCGCAATGCGCCGCCGGGCCTCTGCGACACGCCGCAGTCGGGCTATGACGAGACCAAGGCTGGGATCGCCAAGTGGCACGGCAAGGGCAGGGCCCACTACGCCATCACGCCGCGCTTCGCGATCACCTCGACGCATGCGCAAATGGAGATGGCCGAGACGCTGGCGCGCGAGCACCCGGACCTGCATATCCAGACGCATGTCTCGGAGAACCTCGCCGAGATCGAATTCGCCAACGAGCTCTACCCGAACTACGGCGACTATGTCGGCATCTACGAGAAGTTCCACCTGCTCGGACCGAAGACCCTGCTGGGACATTGCATCCATCTCAGCCATCGCGAGACCCAGGTGCTGGCCGAAACGCAATCGGTAGCCGTCTTCTGCCCGACCTCGAACCTCTTCATCGGCTCGGGACTCTTCGACTACGACCGCATGCACGACAACGGGGTGCGGATCGCGCCGGCGACCGATGTCGGGGGCGGCAGTTCCTATTCCATGCTGCGCACGATGGACGAGGGCTACAAGGTGATGCAGCTTAGAAACCAACGGCTGACGCCGCTGCGGTCCTTTTATCACCTGACGCTCGGCAATGCCCGGGCGATGAGCCTCGAGGACCGGATCGGGACCCTGGCGCCGGGCATGGAGGCCGACATCGTGGTGCTCGATGCGGCATCATCGCCGCAGATGAAGCTCAGAATGGAAACGGTCGAGACGCTGGAAGAAGAACTCTTCCTGCTGCAAACCTGTGGCGACGACCGCTCGGTGGTCGAAACCTATATCAACGGCGTGCCGCTGAAGTCCGGGCTCGCGGCCTGACGCGCTTCCGCATGGCGAAAAGCCCGGTGCTCATTGTCTGCCAACGGCGTGCAAAGCCTGTATGTCGCTGGCTTGGCGTTCAATTTTAGCAAGAGGTGCGGCGCATGGCCGATTATGTCGAAAAATCCGGCCTGAAGGTCGATCGTCAGCTGGTCGATTTTATCGAGCAGGAAGCCATTCCGGGGACACCTGTCGGGGCCGCGACGTTCTGGGAGGGGCTCGCCGGCCTGGTTCGCGATTTCGCGCCGCGCAACCGCGAGCTGCTCGAGATCCGCAGTACGCTGCAGGACCAGATCGATGCCTGGCACCGCGAAAATGGTCCGGTGGCGGCCGACCCCGAGGGCTATCAGGCATTCCTTAGGCAGATCGGTTATCTGGTCGACGAGCCGGGCGACTTCACCATCGAGACCAGCGGGCTCGACCCGGAAATCTCGTCGCTGTGCGGTCCGCAGTTGGTGGTGCCGGTCTCCAATGCCCGTTATGCGCTGAACGCCGCCAACGCACGCTGGGGTAGCCTTTATGACGCCTTCTATGGCACCGATGCGCTGTCGCGTGAGGGCGAGCTGGCGCCGGGCAAGGCCTATAACCCGGCGCGTGGCGCTGCGGTCGTGGCGCGGGTTGCCGAGTTTCTCGACGCGAGCTTCCCGCTCGCCAAGGGCAGCCATGCCGACGTCACGTCCTATGTAGTGGCGGAAACCGCCGGTCAGGCGGCGCTCGCCATCGACACCACGTCCGGCCCGACGACGCTGAAGGACCCGAGCCAGTTCGTCGGTTATGGCGGTGACGTGGACCGCGCGGTGATCCTCTTGAAACACAACGGCATTCATGCCGAGCTGGTAATCGACAAGACCAGCCCGATCGGCAAGACGCATGCCGCGGGGTTGAGCGATGTCGTGCTCGAAGCGGCGCTCACCACCATCCAGGACTGCGAGGATTCCGTCGCCGCCGTCGATGCGGCCGACAAGGTCGGGGTATATCGCAACTGGCTAGGGCTGATGAATGGCACGCTCGAGGATACTTTCGAAAAGGGCGGCAAGTCGGTGACCCGCCGGCTCAATGCCGACCGCGTCTACAAGGGCGTCGATAGCAGCGAGCTGGTGCTCAAGGGGCGGGCGCTGCTGCTGGTCAGGAATGTCGGCCACCTGATGACCACCGACGCCGTGCTCGACGCGGAGGGCCAGGAGATCGGGGAGGGGCTGATGGATGCCGCGGTGACGGTGCTCTGCGCGCTCAGCGACAAGGTCAACTCGACCACCGGCGCCGTCTATGTGGTGAAGCCCAAGATGCATGGTCCGGACGAGGTTTCCTTTGCCTGCGCGATCTTCGGCGCGGTCGAAAAGATGCTCGGGATGCAGCCCAACCGGATCAAGATCGGCATCATGGACGAGGAGCGGCGCACATCGGCCAATCTCAAGGCGGCGATTTATGCGGCGCGTGAGCGGGTGTTCTTCATCAATACCGGCTTCCTCGACCGCACCGGGGACGAGATCCACACCTCGATGCTGGCGGGCCCGGTGCTGCGCAAGGATGACGTGAAGTCGGAGGCTTGGATCCAGGCCTATGAGGATCGGAACGTCTTGATCGGTTTGGCGGCCGGGCTTTCTGGCCGGGCGCAGATCGGCAAGGGCATGTGGGCGCGGCCCGACGATATGGCGGCAATGCTCAAGGC
>NZ_JBLXGA010000002.1:263830-392118 GCF_048261455.1 Devosia sp. | reverse complement strand
TAAAGAAAACGGCCGCCTGAAAAACAGACGGCCGCTTCGTGATTTCTGAAAAAATGGTCAGCGCTTAGATGAAGCGATTGACCAGATTTTCCAGATACTCCTGCTGACCGGAGCGCGGCTGCGGATTGAGGTTTTCAGCTTCCACGCGCTTGGCAATATCTTCCAGCGTGACCTCGCCATTCAGCATGGCCTGGGCTTCGGCGCTCTGCCAGCCGGCATAGCGGTCGTCCAGCGCCTTGTCGAACGTGCCGTCCTCGATCATCGCCGCGGCGCCCTTGAGCCCGCGTGCCAGAACGTCGAGCCCGCCGACATGGCCATGCAGCAGGTCGGCCGGATCGATCGACTGGCGCCGCACCTTCGCGTCGAAGTTGAAGCCGCCCTTGCCGAGCCCGCCCGCCTTGAGGATCTGGTAAAAGGCCAGCGCCATCTCACCCGGGTTGTTGGGGAACTGGTCGGTGTCCCAGCCAGACTGCAGGTCGTTGCGGTTCGCATCGACCGAACCGAGCATGCCCAGGCCACCGGCAACGGCCAGTTCGTGCTCGAAGCTGTGCCCGGCGAGGAAGGCGTGACCGACCTCGATGTTCACTTTCACTTCCTTTTCGAGACCATAGGTCTTGAGGAAGCCATAGACCGTCGCGACGTCGTAATCATACTGGTGCTTGGTCGGCTCCTGCGGCTTGGGCTCGATCAGGATCTGGCCATCGAAGCCGATCTTCTTGGCGTGGTCGATCACCATGCTGAGGAAGCGCGCGGCCTGGTCCTGCTCCTGCTTGATGCGGGTGTTCAGCAGGGTCTCATAGCCCTCGCGGCCGCCCCAAAGCACGTAATTGGCGCCACCGAGATCCTTGGTGATCTCGAGCACGTTCTTCACCTGAGCCGCGGCATAGGCGAACACATCCGGATCGGGGTTGGTCGCGGCGCCCGCCATGTAGCGACGGTTGGAGAACAGGTTCGCCGTGCCCCACAGCAGCCGCGTGCGCGAGGTTTCCATCTTGCGCGCAAAGATCTCGGCAATCTCGCGCACGTTCTTGTTGCTCTCGGCCAGCGTATCGCCCTCGGGCGCGATATCGGCATCATGGAAGCAGAAGAAGGGCGCATCGAGAAGATCGAACATCTCGAACGCGACATCGGCCTTGATCTTGGCGCCTTCCATCCCGCCGACATACCAGGGGCGATCGAAGCTGCGTCCACCGAAGGGATCGCCGCCTTCCCAGGCAAAGCTGTGCCAATAGGCGACGGCAGGCCGGATATGGTCTTCCATCCGCTTGCCCAACACCATCTCGTCCTTGTTGTAGTGACGATAGGCGAGCGGGTTGGTGGACGAAGTCCCCTCGAATTTGACGGGCGAGATGCCCTTGAAGAAGTCGGTCACGTACGTGTCTCCTCGATAGCCGGATAGAGTGCGCGATAGCGCGCATAGTGTTCGGAATAGGTTTCAATGAGCGCCGCATCCGGCGTGATCACCTTGGCAATGCCAGGCATGGTCATGACCTCTTCGGGGCTGACCCTCTCGGCCGCGCACAGCCCAAGTCGGGCGACGCCCAATGCGCCGCCATAGTCGCCGTCCTCAGGCAGCAGGATCTCGCAATTGAGGTTGGCCGCCAGCATCTTCAGCCACAGTGTCGACTTGCTGCCGCCGCCGACCGCGAGCAGCTGCCCGATCTCGGTACCCGCATCCTTGAGGACCCGCTGGCAATCCCGGAACGCGTAGGAGACGCCCTCCATGACCGCCTGTGCCATCAGCGTCGCATCGCTCAGATGGCTGAGCCCGATGAAGCTGCCGCGCGCCGCGGCGTTGTTGTGTGGCGTGCGCTCCCCGCTCAGATAGGGCAGGAAAATCTCCTCCCGCGGCCCGGTAAACCGGGCCTCGGCCGCCGCGGACAGCTCCTGCGGCGTCTGCCCGGTCACCCGGCTCAGCCAGTTGAGGCTGTCGGTGGCGCTCAGGATCACGCCCATCTGGTGCCAGGTATCGGGGATGGCATGGCAGAACGCATGCACCGCGCCTTCGGTATTGGGGCGGAAGCGGTCATTGGACACGAACAGCACGCCGGACGTACCGAGCGACACAAAGCCCTCGCCCGGCCGGATGGCCCCGATCCCGCAGGCAGCGGCCGCATTGTCGCCGGCGCCACCCGCAACGACCACCTCGCCGCTCATGCCCCAGCGATTGACGAACTCCGGCTTCAGCGCTGCCGACCGTTCCGAGCCCTCGACCAGCCGCGGCATCTGTTCGCGCGTCAGCCCGGTCAGCGCCAGCAGCTCGTCCGACCAGTCGCGTTTGCCCACGTCGAGCCACAGCGTTCCGGCCGCATCCGACATGTCCTCGACATACTCGCCAGTCAGCAGCAAACGCACATAGGCCTTGGGCAACAGCACCTTGGCGATGCGCTCGAAGATCTCGGGTTCATGTTTGCGCACCCAGGCCAGCTTGGGGGCCGTGAACCCCGGCATGGCGATATTGCCGGCGATGTCGCGCAGTCGCGGCATCTCGGCTTCCATCTCGGCACACTCGGCGGCCGAGCGGCCGTCGTTCCAAAGGATGCAAGGGCGCAGGACCTTGTCTTCCCGGTCGAGCAGCGTCGCGCCATGCATGTGCCCGGACAGGCCAATGCCGCGTACCGCCGCCATCTCCTTGGGATAGTCCTTGGCAAGACGGTCGGCCGCTTCCAGCGTCGCCGTCCACCAGTCGATCGGACGTTGCTCCGACCAGCCTGGCTGCGGGCGCACCGGCTCCATCGCCTTGGCGGTGGCCTCGCCGATCGGCCGGCCTTCGCGGTCGATCAGCATGGCCTTGACGCCGGACGTGCCGACGTCAATTCCCAGATACGTCATGAGGCACGTACCTCAGAGCTGGTTGAAACCATCATGTGTTCTTGACCCCTCCCACCGGTCACCGACCGGCTGTCTGCCGCCTTGTGGCGGTCATTCACTCTTAACGCAGATTGTCGCGCATAAAGAGACCGATTTCAATGGGATCGGAAAAGGTCCCTGGATCCTGCCCGATTGCGATGGCGCGGGCGATCGCCAACGCCGCCGCAATCTCTCCATCGGGGTTCTGGTCGATCACCACATCGATCGCGCCACTGCGCAGTCCGGCCCGCGTTGCTTCGCTCAATTCATGCGCCACGACATGCACGCGGCCCGTGTTGCCGGTGTCGGAGAGCGCCGCCAGCAATCCGCTATTGCCCGCGCCAAGATTGTAGATCGCGACAACGCCCTCATCGAGCAGCTGCCGTGCCGCCTGTTCCGTCAGTGGGTCGCTGTCCCTGCTGACGATCGGACCGACGATCTTGAGCTGCGGAAACTCCGCGCCCAGCACCGCCTCGAAACCTTCGCGCCGGTCCAGATGGTCCGCCAGACTGAGCGATCCGGCGATCAGTCCCACGGGCCCAGCGGGGCAGAAGCGTCCGATCAGTGACGCTGCGGTGCGTCCCGCCGCGACATTGTCGACGCCAACAAAATGCTGCCGCGCCGAACCGGGAAAGTCCGATACCAGCGTCACGATCGCGACGCCGCGCCGGCTCGCCTGCTCGATCGCCTGCCGCACCACTTCGTCTTCCGTCGCAACGATCACCGCGCAGTCGCAGCTGACGGGGTCGAGCAGATCGAGCGCGGCTGCGAGGGCCGTGCCGTCGAAGGCCTGGACGAGGATTGTGGAGATATCGATCCGTTCGCCCTTCAGCGCCCGCGCCCGGCGATCGATGGCGGCGACCAGGCTGCGCATGAAGGCATTGTCGCCGTCGGGAATGAGGAAGGTGACATTCAGGTCGCGCGCCCGCGCCAGCAGCGATGCCGAGATATCGCGCCGGAAATCCAGGGCGCGAATGGCATTCTCGACCTTCTTGGCAGTTTCTGCGCGGACGCCCGGTCGCGCGTTCAGCACACGGTCCACTGTCGCCAGTGACACCCCGGCCTCACGTGCCACATCGTGCACCGTTGTTCGTCGCTTGATGTCGTCCATCTCGCCCCCTGGATCGGGAACCTCGCGATTTCCGGCTGTGCCGTCAAGATTCCACGGCTTTCTCAGTCGAACAATCCGGGGTATCAGGCAGCAAAGAGGAGGGCACCATGACCATCGAATCTAAAGAATTCGGCACTTTCAACGGCCAGCGCGTCGACCAGTTCACCCTGCGCAGCGATACCGGTGTCGAAGTCGACATCATGACTTGGGGCGTGGTGGTGCGCGATTGGCGGGTCCCTGTCGGCGGCGGCATGCGTTCTGTCGTTCTGGGCTTCGACAGCTTTGAACCCTATCCCGAACATTCGCCCTACTTCGGCTCCATCGCCGGTCGCGTCGCAAACCGCATCCGCAACGCCAGCTTCGAACTCGACGGCGAGACCTACAATCTCCCGGCGAACTTTCTCACCCACACGCTGCATGGCGGACCCGATGGGCTGGGCCGTCAGGTCTGGCAGGCCGAGGCGGATACGGCCAATAACGCGGTGGTCTTCACCCACACCTCGCCCGATGGCCACATGGGCTTTCCTGGCGAAGTGAAGTTCACACTCACCTACTCGCTGGCCGGCAACACGCTGTCGCTGCGCATGCACGCGACCGCTGATCGCCGCACGCCGATCAACGTCGTTCAGCACCAGTATTTCAATCTCGGCACCATGCCGCTGATCGTCAACCACAGCTACCGGATCGAATCCGATGCCTACACCGAGGTCGATGACGAGCTGATCCCGACCGGTCGTGTGCTCCCCGTCGAGGGCACGCAGTGGGACCTGCGCCAGCCGCGCACCCTGCGGGACGGCGATGGCAACATCGTCGAATACGACGGCAATCTCGTGCTGCGCGACGGACGGGACCTCAGCCAGCCGGTGGCCGAAGTGGTGTCACCAGAGGGCGACCTGCGGCTCAAACTTTGGACAGACCGGCCCGGTCTGCAGCTCTACTCCAGCCCCTGGACCGATGTTCAGGTGCCCGGCGGCCCAAGCTACGGCAAATACACCGGCTTCTGTCTCGAGGATCAGGACCTGCCCGACGCGGTGCATCATCCGGAGTTCCCGTCGATCATCTACGGGCCCGACCGCGACTATGTGCACAGCTGCGACATCGAGATCAGCTGAACTTGTGACCTGTCGCCCGGGGCGCTAACAACACCCTGGGCACAGTTCACCTTTCGCCAATGGAGCAGCGCAATGACCGACACCGGCACAGATCAGGCCAACGCAGACATTCGCGCCATGAGCTTCGAGGCGGCTCTCAAGGAACTTGAGGGTATCGTCGGCAAGCTCGAAAGCGGTCAGGCGCCGCTCGCCGAGTCGATCGCCATCTACGAGCGCGGCGAAGCCCTCAAGGCGCATTGCGAAGGGCTGCTGAAACAGGCTGAAGCGCGCATCGAAAAGATCACCCTGCGCAATGGTCAGCCGGCGGGCACCGAGCCGCTCGACCCGAAGTAAGCCGTTGCGTGAGGCGAGGCGCATCCGGCTCGATCTGGCGCTCGAGGCGCGTGGTCTGATCCAGAGCCGGGCCCGCGCGCGCGACGCCGTCAACCGCGGCACGGTGCAGGTCAATGGCCAGTCGGCGCGCAAGCCCGGGCAGCTCGTTTCAGATGCCGATGAGATCACGATCGATGATCCCGCGGCACGCTATGTCTCGCGCGCCGCACTCAAGCTGATCGCCGGTCTCGACGCCGCGCAGATCGACCCCACCGGACAGATTGCGCTCGATCTCGGTGCCTCCACCGGCGGCTTCACCGAGGTGCTGCTCGAGCGCGGCGCGGCCCGCGTCTACGCCGTCGACGTCGGCCATGATCAACTGCATCAGCGTATTGCCGAAGACCCGCGTGTCATCAGCCTGGAAGGCCAGAACGCCAAGAGCCTCGATCGGGACCTGATACCCGACCCGATCTCGCTGATCGTTTGCGACATCAGTTTCGTCTCGCTGCTCAAGGTTCTGAAGACCCCTTTGCGTCTGGTCGCGCCCGGCGCCCATGCCGTGCTGCTCATCAAGCCGCAATTCGAGGTCGGGCGTGATTATGTCGGCAAGGGTGGGATCGTCACCGATCCGGCTGCGATCGCCGGGGCCATCGCCGCTGTGACCAGCTTCATGGCCGATGCGGGATGGCAGCATCTGATGTCGGTCGCCTCACCGATCACCGGCGGCGACGGCAATCAGGAAACGGTTTCGGTGTTCGCGCTGGCTGCCTCGGGGTCGTAGGCGACGGGCTGGCCGTCATCGCCGAAGCGCTCGCTCTTGAGCACGAACACGCCGTGCCCCGGCACCCGCCGGATGGTCAGCCGGCGATGCGCCGACGACGACGCGTCGCGTCGCTCGTCGCGGGGCGGTCGCGGCGCCTCCATGCGGCGGCGATCCGGACCAAGATAGGTGGGGGTTTCGAAGTAGATCTGCTCTTCCGTCACATGGACCTTCAGGCGCGAGACCAGAACCTCGGGCTCCTCCGGCATGACGATGACATCGTCGCAGCCCATGTGAACATATTTGAGCGTTTCCTCGGCCGGTCCGTCACGCGCGATGACGATGATCGGTGCATATTGCACCACCGGTTGGTGGTGGCTGCGCACCCAGCGAATGGTTGCGGTCAGCAGCGCATCCGGCATGCCCTGGTGCACGAAAAAGAAGATCGGGACTTCCAGCGCGACATCGGCAAGCGACCGTCCCGGCGTGCCAGACTGCGTGAACCCGACATGTCTGGCAAACCGGTCGAGCACATGGGTGCCAGCCGGCGAGTCGGCCAGGAGCAATGCTCGGCATTTTGTAAGCATGGTCGACCTACAACTTCATCCACCACCCGCCGCAGCATCTCGGCGGGCGCCCGGGTCTATGAGACCATCGATGCAGCATCTTGGTGCTTTTTCGTCAAACGCGATACTGAATTTGACAGGACAATCAGAAGCCGACGCCGCCCTCACGGCCTGTCTGACCCCGATGCCGAAGATAATGATCGGCCAGCACGCAGGCCATCATGGCTTCTCCGATCGGCACCGCGCGGATACCCACGCATGGGTCGTGCCTTCCCTTGGTCACCACATCTGTATCGTGATTGTCGACGGTCACCGATTGCCGCGGCGATAGGATCGACGACGTCGGCTTGACCGCAAAGCGGCAGACCACCGGATCGCCGTTCGAAATACCCCCAAGAATGCCGCCTGCCTTGTTCGAGGTGAAATAGGGCCCCGCATTGCCGGCGCGCATCTCGTCTGCATTCTCCGTGCCGGTCAGGCTCGCCGCCTCGAAGCCGGCGCCGATCTCCACCGCCTTGACGGCATTGATCGACATCATCGCAGACGCGAGATCGGCACTGAGCTTGCCGTAGATCGGGGCCCCCCAACCCGGCGGTACGCCCTCGGCGACGACCTCGATCACCGCGCCTACCGAATTGCCGTCCTTGCGGATGCCGTCGAGATAGCCTTCCCAAAGCTGCGCCGCCTTCGGATCGGCGCAAAAGAACGGATTTTCGTTCACCTGATCCCAGTCGAAGTTGTCATAATCGATCTTGTGCGGTCCCATCTGCACAAGGCTTGCCCGGATGGTGACGCCGGCCAGGACTTGCCGCGCGATGGCGCCAGCGGCGACCCGTGCAGCCGTCTCGCGTGCCGAGGCACGGCCAGAGCCCTTGTAGTCGCGGATGCCATATTTCTGCTGATAGGTGTAATCGGCGTGCCCGGGCCGGAACTTGTCCTTGATCTCGGAATAGTCCTTGGAGCGCTGGTCGGTGTTCTCGATCATCAGCGAAATCGGCGTGCCGGTGCTCTTGGTCACGCCGTCGCGCTCGTCTTCGAACGTGCCGGAGAGGATTTGCACCTGATCGGCTTCGCGCCGCTGCGTCGTGAAGCGCGACTGACCGGGTTTGCGCCGGTCGAGGTCGCGCTGGATCATCTCGGTGCTGATCGGCAGCATGGGCGGGCACCCGTCAACGACGACGCCGAGCGCCGGCCCGTGGCTTTCGCCCCAGGTGGTGAAACGGAAGAGCTGACCGAAACTGTTGAAACTCATATGCGCGCCCCGCTGGTTGCCCGCGTTCTAGGGGCGGAGCGGGAAAGCGTCAATCGAGCCAGCGCCACCGCGTGAGCCCAGCGGGTGGGACGGTCAGTCCGCCGCGGCCCCGCTGGCCGGATGGAAGGTGCTCTTGCCATCGATGAAGTGCACGACATTGTCCTGCGGCGGGAACCAGTTCACGGCCTCTTCGACTGGATAGTCCTCGATCAGCCGGCGCATCACCCGCAGGATACCGCCATGCGCCACGATCACCGCAGGTCCCTTCAGCTCGCCCGCAAAATCGAGAATGCGTTCGGCCACGTCCTGATAGCTCTCGCCCCCGGGTGGCCGGAAATCCCAAAAACTGGCGTCCCGCTCGCCGGCGACCACCATCTCGCCCGGCGTCAGCTCATCGTGCAGCTTGCCTTCGTAAATGCCGAAGGACACCTCGACGAGCCGCTTGTCGGGCACCGCTTCCGGCGGGGCGCTGAAGGCGGCCTGGACGCGCTGCATCGTCTCCCGCGTCCGCCCGAGCGGCGACACATGCCAGGAAAAGTCCCCTGCCGTGCGGCCATCCCGCTCCAGCAGCTGCGCCAGCAGCACGCCATTGTGGTCGGCCTGTCCCTGGCCGATCGCATTGAGCGGAATGTCGCGTGAGCCCTGATAGCGCCCCTCTGCATTCCAGTCGGTCTGGCCGTGGCGGATGAAGTAGAGTTCAGGCCAGACGAAAGACATGGGCACAGATCCTGGGCAGGCGGGCGGCTAAAGGGCGATCAGTCGGCGTTCAGGTCAGTCGGTTGGCTTCGCAGCATCTGGCTGGTCGACATACATGCCGATGATGTTGAAGCCGCAGTCGACATATTGCACCTGTCCGGTAACACCCGATGACAGGTCGCTGAGCAGGTAGGCGGCAGCGGTGCCGACCTCGTCCTGGGTCACGTTGCGCTTCAGCGGCGCCGACTTTTCCTGCCAGCGCAGCATGTCGCGCAGACCCGCAATGCCGGAGGCCGCGAGCGTCTTGATGGCACCGGCGGAGATCGCGTTGACGCGGATGCCGTTCGGGCCCATGTCGGCGGCAAGGTAACGCACCGAGGCCTCGAGGGCGGCCTTGGCCACGCCCATCACATTGTAGTTCGGCACGTATTTCTCGGCGCCATAATAGGTCAGCGTTAGCAGCGACCCGCCTGCGTTCATCATCGCTTCGGCGCGCTTGGCGACGGCGGTAAACGAATAGACCGAGATATTCATGGTCATCGCGAAATTGTCGGCGCTGGTATCGATATAGCGGCCTTCCAGCTCGTCCTTGTTGGAAAAGCCGATCGCGTGGACGAGGAAATCCATCGTCCCCCACTTGTCCTTCAGCACCTGGAAGGTCTCGTCCATCGCTGCGTCGCTGGTGACGTCGCACTCGACCAGCGTGGTGACGCCAATCTCCGCAGCCAGCGGCTCGACGCGCTTTTTCAGCGCTTCGCCCTGATAGGAAAAGGCGATCTCGGCGCCCTGGTCAGCCAGCGCCTTCGCGATGCCCCAAGCAATCGAGTGCTTGTTGGCGACACCCATGATCAGGCCCTTCTTGCCGGCCATCAAACCCTGCGCCATGTCCTGTCCTTCCTTTGCCGATTTTCAGCTCGGCGCGCTTGTCGCATGAGCACGGCATCGGAGCAAGTTCGCCCTTGCGAATGGCCGGCCTGCGGCTATGGTTCCGGCCATGCCGCTCTCACCCAATGAAGTCATCGCCGGCCTGCGCACGACTCTCGGCGACGCCGCGATCATCACCGATAGGGCCGACATGCCGGCCTATCTGAACGAACCGCGCAAGCGCTTTCATACGCCTGCGGTAGCAATCGCCATGCCGCCCGATGTGCCGGCGCTACAGGCGCTCTGCCGCTGGGCCAATGGCGCCGGCGTGCCGCTGATTCCGCAAAGCGGCAATACCGGGCTGGTGGGCGGCCAGGTGCCGCTGCGTGGTGACGAGGTGGTGGTCAGCCTCAAGCGGCTCGACAAGGTGCGCGCCGTCAATGCGGCTGCCGGCAACATGACCCTCGAGGCCGGTGTAATCCTCGAAGAGGCACATCGCATCGCCGAAGAGGCGGGCGCCATGTTCCCCCTCTGGCTCGCCAGCCAGGGCTCGGCCCGCATTGGTGGCCTGCTCAGTTCCAATGCCGGTGGCGTGCAGGTGCTGGCCTTCGGCAATGCGCGCGAACTGACCCTCGGCGTCGAGGCGGTGCTCGCAGACGGGCGGCTCTATCAGGGGCTGAACGCGCTGAAAAAGGACAATACCGGCTACGACCTCAAGGATCTGCTGGTCGGTGCTGAGGGCACGCTGGGCTTCATCACGGCGGCGACGCTGAAACTCTTCCCGCAGCCCGAGGCGCACGAAACCGCAATCGTCAATGTCGAAAGCCCGGCCCAGGCGCTGGAGCTCTTCTATCGGCTGCGCGACCGTACGGGCAGCCGGCTCACGGCATTCGAGATCATGCCGCGCTTCGGTATCGACCTGCAGCTGAAGCATGGTCTGCTGGCCACCGACCCGACGGCCAGCCCATCACCCTGGTATGCGCTGGCTGAGGTCAATCGCATGCAGGGAACGCCCGATGGGGCCCTGCAGTCGGGCCTCGAAGATGCCATCACGGCAGGACTGGTGAGCGACGCGGTGGTTGCCAGTTCCGAGACCGAGCGCGTCACCATGTGGGCAGCGCGCGAGCAGATGAGCGAGGTGCAATCGAAGGAGGGCGCCTCGATTAAGCACGATGTGTCGGTGCCCATTGCCGCCGTGCCGCAACTGATCGCCGAGGGGTCGGAAGCCGTGATCAAGGCCATTCCTGGCATTCGCCCCTGCGCCTTCGGCCATCTGGGCGATGGCAATATCCATTTCAATCTCAGCCAGCCGGTCGGCGCCGACCGCGCCGCCTTCATGGCGGAAGAGCCGCTTGCCAATGCGGTGATCTACGAGGTCGTGCAGCGGCTCGGAGGTTCGGTTTCGGCCGAGCACGGCATCGGCCAGCTGAAGACCGGCCTGCTCAAGCAGGTGAAGGATCCGGTAGCGCTCGAAATGATGCGCGCCATCAAGCAGGCGCTTGATCCCAACGGCATTCTCAATCCGGGCAAGGTGCTGGGCTAGGGCACGAAGGCGGATCGCCAAGCCGTCCGGTTACATCGAGGTGCCTTCTTGATCCTCGCCCCGGATCACCCCAAATCACCGCCATGCTTCTGAATATCAGCTTTCTCGACGACGCCACCCGCCCGCCTCCGATCCGTCTGGAGGGGCTGACGCCCCGCCAGAAGATGCCTGGCAATCATCTGCGCGCCATTCACGACCACCTGCGCGACAACATGGTGACGATCGGCAAGCTCATCGAGCGGGCCGCGGCGGGCAAGGCCAGCCCCGCCGAGGTGGCCGAGGCAACCTCGGGCCTCGAGATGGTCTCGAACTTCCGGCGCTTCGGCAATCTGTGCGGGCAATATTGCCAGGTCGTGCACACCCATCATTCGATCGAGGACTATGCGATCTTCCCCGAGATCGCCAAGCACGGTCCCGGTTTCGCTGCGATCGCCGAGCGCCTGCAGGCCGAGCATGTGGTCGTCCACGAGCTGCTGTTGCGGCTGGTCGATGCCCTGAACGCGCTGGCGGCCGAACCGGGCGCCGATCGCTTCGAGGAGACCGTCGAGGTCTATCGCGCGCTGGAGCGGGTACTTCTATCGCATCTCGGCTACGAGGAAGACGCGATCTGCGACGCGCTGGGCTATTTTGACATCGGCATCTGAGCCCTCAGAACAGGTCCAGCTGGCCACCGCCACTGGCGGCCTTTTTCACCTTGCTGGGGCGCACCTCGGCTTCATCCAGCGGGATCGGGCGAATGAGCTCGGGCCCATCGGCATGCACCGAGCCGACGGCCTTGCTGACCGGATGATATTTGACCGATCCATCGGGTAGCGGCAGGGCGAGCTGCGCCGCAGCCTCACGCTCGACGTCGCGGGTGTTCAGCCAGGCCTCGATCGCCTCGCCGGTGAGGATTGCCGGCATGCGGTTGTAGATCGCGCGCACCTCGGTATTGGGCTCCACCGTGACGATGCAGGCGGTGTCGACCTCCTCGCCATCCGGCCCGGCCCATTGCGAATAAAGCCCCGCGAACATCATCGGCGAACCATCGGCCATGGTGATGTAATAGGGCTGCTTGCTGCCGTCTGGTCCTGTTTTCCATTCATAATAGCCCGAGGCGGGGACGATGCAGCGGCCGTTGCGCACCGCGTTCCTGAACGACGGCTTTTCGGCCATCGTCTCGGCTCGGGCATTGATCAGCAGGGTAAACTCGCGCGGGTCCTTCACCCAGCTGGGCACAAAGCCCCAGCGCACCAGCTGAATGGTGCGGCGTGCCTGCTGCTCCCAGATCACGGCGATCGGCTGGGTGGGCGCGATATTGTAGCGCGGCGGAAAGGCGATGGTGTTCAGCAGCTGGAACAGTTCGGCCAGCTGTTCGGGCGGCAGGGTTGCCGCATAGCGTCCGCACATCGCATCTCTCCTTTGTCTGTTAGATAGGGCCTTGCCGCTCTGGCCGCAAACTGCAATCTGACAGCGATGAGCCCCACCGAAGACCTGCCCAATGCCGCCAGCGTCGCCCTCGTGCATCGCGGCCAGGTGCTGTTGATCCAGCGCGCGTTCGCGCCATGGTCGGGGTTATGGAGCCTGCCGGGCGGACGTCTCGAACCGGGCGAGAGCGCCGATCAGTGCGCCACCCGGGAACTGTCGGAAGAACTCGGGCTGACGGTTTTCGCGCTGCGACCGGTGACGCGCATGCAGCTCGGCGGCGAGCGCCGCTTCGTGCTGCAGGTCTTTGCCACCGAGGCCTTCGAGGGCGCCATCACGCCCAACGAGGAGATTTCCGGTCATCGTTGGCTGAGGCCCGAGAACCTGGGCACTCTGCCGGTCACCCCGCATCTCGACAGTGTGATCACCCGCGCCGCCCGCATGTTCGAGCGCAGTTGAGAGCGCTTCGGCTTTCGACTACCAATGAGCCCATGCGCGCCATTCGTTTTGCCATCGCCGGTCTTGCCTTCCTCGTGCTGCTCGGTCAGCCGGCCCGCGCCATCGATCCGCCGTATCAGCCGGAGATGGAGCGCCTGTCCGAAATCCTCGGCAGCCTCTATTTCCTCGATCCGCTCTGCCGTCAGGAATCGGCCAACTGGCGGGCCCAGATGCAGGATCTGATCGACCTCGATCAGCCTGACGATGACCGGCGCCAGCGCCTCGCCGGAGCGTTCAATGCCGGCTACACCGCCTATGCGCGGCTCTATCGCGCCTGCACCGTATCGGCGACGGCGGCACTCTCGCGGCTGATGCGCGAAGCGGAGCGCACGGCACGCGATCTGCACACCCGATATGCAGAATAGCGTATGAAGCTCAGAGTTCTGAGAATTGACGGCCCGACATTAACCCTTTGCAAAGGTGCGCCGCGCGGCGCCGCACACGGCATGCTACGCCCGTCGGAATGAAAGACTACAAGACCACCTCCGCCGATTCGGCCTTCGAGCCGCCCTCTGCCCAGGATAACGAGGACCGTCAGCTGGCCCTCGAGTACCTGGCAGAAGCGTGGAACGCCGCCGAAGACGACGCTGTGCCCTCGCTGGCGCTTGCCCATGCCTCGCTGTTCGCCGCGCTGGCCGCGCTGGTCGAACGCCACGGTGAAATCGCCATTGCCGATCTCATTGCCACGCTGCCCGACCGCATCCGCTGCGGCGAGTACAGCGTGACCCGCAATCTGCAGTAGCGCCTAAAGCGACTCGATGAAGCGCATCGGCTGGCCGGTGCTCGGCGTCACCAGTTCGCCCTGCCACATGACACGCTGGCCGCGCACCACGGTGCCGACAGGCCAACCCGTGACCGAAACCCCGTCGTAGGGCGTCCAGCCGGCGCGGCTCTTCACCCATTCATTGGTGATTGTTTCGGTGCGCTTGAGGTCGACGATCGTCAGGTCGGCATCGTAGCCGGCAGCGATCCGCCCCTTGTTGGCAATGCCGAACAGCCGGTTCGGGCCATGGCTGGTCATGTCGACGAAGCGTTCGAGGCTCATCCGGCCGGCATTGACGTGGTCGAGCATGATCGGCACCAGCGTCTGCACCCCGGTCATGCCGGAATGGCTCTCGGGATAGGGATGGTCCTTCTCCGCCCGCGTATGCGGTGCGTGGTCGGAGCCGAGAATGTCCGCAACGCCGTTGGCGACCCCGGCCCAGATGCCTGCGCGATGCGCCGTGTCGCGCACCGGCGGATTCATCTGCGCATAGGTGCCGAGCCGCGTGTAGGCGGTTTCGTCCAGCGTCAGGTGGTGCGGCGTCACCTCGACCGAGGCGACATCCTTGTGCGCGGCCAGAAACACCATCTCGTCGGCCGTCGAGATGTGCAGCACATGAATGCGCTTACCCGTCTTGTGCGCCAGCGCGACGAGGCGCTGCGTACAGCCCATCGCGACTTCGGGTGACCGCCAGACCGGATGGCTCGACGGATCGCCGGGCACGCGCAGGCCCTTGCGCTCTTCGAGCATGAACTCGTCTTCGGAGTGGAAGGCGGCGCGCCGCGAAATTGCATTGAGGATCGCTTCGACGCCGTCATCGTCGGCGACCAGCAGGCTGCCGGTGGACGACCCCATGAACACCTTGATGCCGGCGCAGCCCGGCAGGCGTTCGAGTTCGGCCAGTTCGCCGACATTCTCGTGCGTCCCGCCGACATAGAAGGCGAAGTCGCAGTGCATGCGGTTGGTGCCGAGCGCGATCTTTTCCTCGAACCGTTCGCGGCTCGTGGTCAGTGGATTGGTGTTGGGCATTTCGAAAACGCCCGTCACACCGCCCATTACTGCGGAAAGCGATCCGGACTCCAGATCTTCCTTCTGCGTCAGTCCCGGTTCGCGGAAATGCACCTGCGTATCGATGACGCCCGGCAGCACATGCAGCCCGCTGCAATCGACGATGTCACCGGCATCGGACGCCCCGAGATCGCCGAGTGCCACGATCCGCCCATTGGTGACGCCGATGTCGATCACCTGGCGTCCGTCGTGGTTCACCACGGTGCCGTTCTTGAAGATCGTGTCGTACTGCGCCATGTCTGGGGTCCCGGCCTACTGTCGTTGCGCCGGGTGTAACGGAAGCCCGCCATGCCCACAATCCATCGACCCAATCGTGTCGCCTTCCGCTTTTCAGGCCCGGACGCGCAAAAGCTGCTCTTTGACGTTGTTACCGGTCGTCTGATGGCCGAGCCCGGTCCCGGCGTGCCCTGGGCGCTCCTGTCGCCGCAGGGCAAGGTGCAGGCCGAAGGGCTGAGCGGCTGGGCTGACGACGCCTTCTGGCTCGATGTCGATGCGTCGGTCGCCGACGCCTTTTACAAAAAGATGCGGCTTTACAAGCTGCGCGCCGATCTCGAGATCGCGGATTTGCGCAATAGCCACGCGGTCGGCTGGAGCGCCGAAGAGCCGGGGGCGGGCGTCACCCATCTCGACCCGCGCGGGCTTGGCACCCGCGTCATTGCTGAGAAAGCCTCGGCTGCAGACTGGCTGGAGGCGGACGACAGCTACGCCGCGCGCCGCATCGCCGCCGGCGTGCCGGAGCAGGGCAGCGATTTCGGCATCGACGAGGTGTTTGCCCACGATATCGGCCTGGATCTGCTTGGCGGCATCGACTTCGCCAAGGGCTGCTACATCGGTCAGGAGGTCGTAAGCCGCATGAAGCATCGCGGCACCGCGCGTCGGCGTCCGGTGATCGTGTCGGGGCTCCCGCCGTCCACGCCCCCCGGCTCTGCCGTATCGGCCGGCGGCCGCGAGGCCGGGCGTCTGGGCAAGGTGGTCGATGGCACGGCCGTCGCGATCCTGCGGCTCGATCGGATCTCCGATCCAGCGGCTGTCAGCGTCGATGGCGCGCCCGTTCGCGTCGCATCGCCGGAATGGGCCAGCTACGCGTTTGGCGAATCAACGTCCGCCGACTAGTCTGCGGCCTTCAGCATCGGGGGCAGATCATGGTGGTGAGCAGGGCGCGCGCCTGGCAGCGCATGCTGAGCGGTCGACGGCTGGATCTGCTCGACCCCTCGCCGCTCGACGTCGAACTCGTCGACATCGCGCATGGACTGGCGCGCGTGGCGCGCTGGAACGGTCAGACGGTCGGCGACTATCCCTTTTCGGTGGCGCAGCATTCGGTGCTGGTGCTCGAACTGTTCCGGGCGGTCAATCCGACGGCCGATGCACGCGCACTGCTCTATGCGGTGCTGCATGATGCACCCGAATACGTGATGGGCGACATCATCTCGCCCTTCAAGGCGGCGATGGGCGGCAATTACAAGGATGTCGAAAACCGGCTGCTCGGCGCGGTGCACCTGCATTTTTCGCTGCCCGCCACACCGCCCACGGCGTTGACGCGGCAGATCAAGAAGGCCGATCGCGAAGCCGCCTACCTCGAAGCCACCCACCTCGCCGGCTTCGCCGTGGACGAGGCGCGGCGCTTCTTCGGGGAACCGAGCGTGCCGCTGTTCGAGTTCGAGCCGTTCGAGCAGTTGATCCGGCCCTGGCCGACCCGCGAGGCGCATGATCGGTTCGTCGCGACGGTCGAGACTCAGCTGGCACAACTGGCTGTGTGAACCAACGCCAAGCTTAACGTGGTTAAATTAAGTATAATGCCTGTTCCATTTTGACCCAATTGCTCTCGGTATGGTTGATGTCTGGTTAACGCCAGCGCACCGGCTCGAGAGGATCTTGGGTATGAAAAGCGACACCAGGACCATCATCACCACGGCTGCCGTGATCGGTGGCGCGGCGATGCTGATGGCCTTGCCCAGTCTGTTGCCGCCCGCGATTGCCAAAGCCGAGCCGATGGCAACGCTGCTCAGCTCAGCCAACGAGATTCTGCCGCCCGCCATTCGCATGGACGATCTGGTCCGCTGGGACTTCAAGAGCGCCCCCGGCGTCGTGATCGATGACAGTGTCTCGACCGAGCCCCTGGGATACAGCGAAGTCGAAAAGATCGGCTACGGCCGAAGCGAGACCGTCAAGATCGTCGAGACGGCAACCGGCGTCTATTCGAGCGATGGCATCTACAGCCCCTACGTCCGCTATCCCGGCATCGAGCTGCAGCCCGACATGGGCGCAGCGCTGTTTGCAATCTGGGGCGGCGCCGGCGGTTGGACCTTCCTGCGCTCGATGACCGCCGGGTCGTTCCTCTCGATGACCCCTTTTGACGGCGGCAATCTCGTGGTCACCGATGACGGAACCTGCGTCGTGACCAAGCGCGCAGTCAGCTGCTAGGCCGCTAGAGCTTCGCGCCTTCGGCGATGCTGGCGCTGCCGATCGCCACCTGCTTGATCACCAGCGCATATTCGCTGCGTCCATTGGCAAGGAAGCGGAACACGCCGTCACGACCATTGAACCCGGCCGGCAGCGTCAGCTGCGCGCGGTCGTAGCGCGGCGTGCCATTGGCCAGCGACGATGCGTTGGCGAGGATTGTGGCCGTATAGGCAATGGTCGAGAGCGGATGCGGCGTACCGCCGAATTTCGCCTGATACTCCGGCGTCAGCGCCGCCAGACCGGCATCGTCGACAGCCGGGAAGATCGCCCCGGCCAGCGTCGTGGTATTGTAGATCGACGCATCGCCATTCCAGTCGGCCGAGCCGACGAGCTGCACCTTGCCGGGTTCGATGCCGGCTTCGGCGAGCAGGTTGGCAAAGCTCGGTGCCGTCGCCCGGTCGGGGATGAACACGGTGTCAATCTGCCCTGCCTGGATCAGCGGGGTCAGCTGCGTGACGATGGTGCGCGCCTCGGCTTCCGACGAGAAATTATATACAGCCCGCGCCGCCAGTCCGAGATCGGCTGCCGCCTGACGGAAGGCACCTTCCTGGATCCGGCCGAACGCGGTCGTCGGGAAGACGCCAGCATAGGCGCGCTTGCCGATCTTGTTCACATAGCTCATCGACCGCTTCATTTCGGTCTCGGGCAGAACGTTCAGCAGGTAGATGCCTGGCGCCGCAGCGCCGGAATTGTTGGAAAAGCCGATTACGGGGATGCCCGCGGCCCGCGCCACCTGTCCGGCTGCCGTCACCTGATCGGCGCGCAGCGGCCCGAGGATCAGGCTCGCGCCTTCGGCCAGCGCTTCCCTTGCAGCCTGGGTGGCCCCGCCAGCACCATCGCCTGTATCCTTCACCACCACGGTGATATTGTCCTGGATCGTGCCGCTGTTCTGGATGAAGTCGACCGCGAGTTCCGAGGCATTGGCCAGCGAGGTGCCGACCTGAACCAGCGAGGGGTCGCCGCTGAGCGGCAAGAGCAACGCCACGCGCACCGGCCCGCTGCCGAATGTCCGACCACTGGCCGTTGGCAGCGTATCGGAGCTGGTTGTGCCGCCCGAAGTCGTGCCGCTCGGGCCGAAATTGAGACCGCCCGTCGAACAGGCTGCAAGCAGCGCCACCGTCACGAGCCCGATACCCATCGTTCTCAGTGTCCTGAACGCGCCGCCGTGCTTGCTCGATGTCACGTGCTCACCCTCTGCAATCGTCGAAATAACCCGTGAGCCCATAAAATGTACCGCCCGGGTGGCGGCAGGGCACCCAAACGCGTCTATACAGAAACGGAGCCGCCGCTTAAAGACCGACGTTAACCTGCACTTAACTCATCGGGGGAATGCCTGTGGCCGATCGGCCGTCCAGCTACACCATTCAGGGCACCAGTTTCGAAGCGCCACCCGGCCAGCCCGGGCTGCATGTCGTGGCGACGCCCATCGGCAATCTGCGCGATATCACGCTGCGCGCGCTGGAAACGCTGGCCGGCGCCGACCTGATCCTGTGCGAAGATACGCGGCATTCGGCAACGCTGCTCGAGCATTTCGCCATCCGCACTGCGCGCCAGGCGCTGCATGAGCACAATGAGCGGGCGCGGATCGACGATGTGCTGCGCATGCTCGCCGAGGGCAAGGTGATCGCGCTGATATCGGACGCCGGCACGCCGTTGCTGTCCGATCCCGGCTTCCCGCTGGTGCGCGCCGCGCGCGAAGCCGGCCATCCGGTCTATGCTGCGCCCGGGGCTTCGGCGCTGCTGGCCGCCTTGGCGGTTGCCGGCCTGCCGACCGACAGCTTTGCCTTTATCGGCTTCCTGCCGCCAAAGGCCGGCGCCCGCGCCAATGCCCTGACGCCGCTGGTATCGCGCCCCGAAACGCTGGTCTTTTACGAATCGCCGCGCCGCCTCGGCCCCGCGCTGGCCGCCATGGCCGAGGCGTTCGGCTCGGACCGCGAGGCGGTGGTCGCGCTGGAGCTGACCAAGCGCTTCGAGCGCCAGCATCGTGGGCTGCTGTCGGAACTTGCCGACCATTTCGAGGCCGAAACGACCAAGGGAGAAGCCGTAATTCTCGTCGCCGGTGCGACGGCGCATGCCGTCGATGAGGCCGACTGGCAGGCGGCGCTGACCGAAGCCCTGGGCGATCAACCGCTTCGCGCCGCCGTCGACGAAATCACCGCCCGGTTCGGGCTCAAGCGCAAGCTGGTCTACAATGCCGCGCTCGCCCTCAAAGCCGCATCCTAGCCGGCTGGCAGCCGAACTCTTCGGCCGGCGTGGCGAGCGCCTGGCTGCCTGGTATCTCAGAGCGAAATTCTACACCATCGTCGCCGAACGCGTCCGCACCCCGGTCGGCGAGATCGATCTCGTCGCGCGGCGCGGCGGCGTGACCGTGTTCGTCGAGGTCAAGGCGCGGCGCAGCACCCATGCCTATGCCGATGCGCTGGCTGCGGTGAACCGCCGCCGGATCTCCCGGGCAGCGGGCTATTACCTGTCGCGTCACCCCGCACTGGCGGCCACCACATTGCGATTTGACGTGATTTTCCTTGCACCCTTCAGGTGGCCGCGTCATTTGAAGCATGCCTTTGACGCCAGCCAGGACGTAACATGACCCTCAAAGTCGCGGTCCAAATGGACCCCATCGAGACCATCACTCCGCTCGGCGATTCGACTTTCGCCATGATGCTCGAGGCCCAGGCCCGTGGCCATGAACTGGCCTACTACGTGCCGCAGTCGCTTGCCCTGCGCGACAATGTCGTCTCGGCCAATCTGGCGCCGGTCGAGGTCTTCGACAAACCCAAGGGCGAGCATTTCACGCTGGGCGAGTTCGCCCGCGGCGATCTGGCAGAATACGACGTGCTGCTGATGCGGCAGGATCCGCCCTTCGACATGAACTACATCACGCTGACCCATATGCTGGAGCGGCTGCACCCTAGGACCTATGTAGTCAATCCGCCGGCCCACGTGCGCAATGCGCCCGAGAAGATCCTCGTCACCGAATTTCCGCAGCTGATGCCGCCGACATTGGTGACGCGCGACCGCGAGATGATCCGCGACTTCCGCCGCGAGCACGGCAACATCATCTTGAAGCCGCTCTACGGCAATGGCGGTGCCGGCGTATTCCTGCTGCAGGAGGGCGACCAGAACCTCGCCTCGCTGATCGAATTGTTCGAGACGAACTTCCCCGAGCCCTTCATGGTGCAAAAATACCTGCCGGATGTGCGCAAGGGCGACAAGCGCATTATCCTGATCGACGGCGAGCCGGTGGCCGGCCTCAATCGCATCCCCGCTGATGGCGAGGCGCGCTCCAACATGCATGTCGGCGGCCGTCCCGAACTCAGCGAGCTGACCGAACGCGAGCGCGAGATCTGCGCCACCATTGGCCCGGCACTCAAACAGCGCGACATGATCTTCGTCGGCATCGACGTGATCGGCGACTACCTGACCGAAATCAACGTCACCAGCCCCACCGGCATCCGCGAAATCAAGCGCTTCGGCGGTCCCGATATCTCGGTGATGATCTGGGACGCCATCGAGAAACGGGTGGGGTAATGCGCCCTGACCTGCCACGTGCCATTGCCGCGGCGGGGTTTGACGATGGGACTCAGCTTTCCATCGCGGTCGCTGACCAGAACGGAGAGATATTCGAGGCTGTCGGCGGGGAATGGCCCGACGGGCGCCCCGTTGCCCTGACGGATCGGTTCTATCTTGCCAGCCTCGCCAAGCAGATGACCGGCGCAGCGGCAGCGCTGCTGGTTTGCGAAGCGCGCCTCGATCCGAATGCGCCTCTGTCGCGCTACATGCCCGATCTGCCGGGTTGGGCGAATGGCGTCACGATCAGCCAACTTGCCCACCACACCGGCGGCTTGCCGGAGAGCGGGACGATGGAGGACGCGCTCGGCTCGGGGCGCTGGACGTCGGAATATGCGCTAGCGCAATTGCGGCAGATGCCAGAACTGCCGCATGTGACGGGCGCGGCACATATCTATTCCAATGCCGGCTATATCCTGCTGGCTGAGGTCGTCGCGCGGCAGGCCGGGCAGAGCTTTACCGCGTTCGCCAAACAGCGACTTTTGCGTCCCTTCGAGCTCACCGGAATCGGCTTTGCGAGTGAGCCCGGTAGCGAACCTCAGTGGGAGCGGATGGGTCCAATCCTGCCGTGTTCAATCGGTGACGGTGGCGTGTGGACCACGGCCGCCGATTTCGCGCGCTGGCTCGCAATGATGAATCGCGATGAGCTCAGGCTGGCAAACCGGATGACCCGGCCCGGACGGCTGTCGAACGGTTCTGCGGTGGACTATGGCTGGGGCATCGGCCTGCGTCGGCACTCTGGCCGATCGCTCTAATTGCACGGCGGCAGTTGGGTCGGCGCTCGCGCCCGCGCCGTCCGTATGCCCGACCCGGGAATTGCAGTTGTGGTTCTTGTGGCATCGGACCGTGAAGCCGGCCTCTCGGAGTTGGTAGACCGGTTGGTGGTCGAGCTCGTATAGCCAGACCGCACGCTGTTGCCGCCGTCCCGGTGCTCGCGCTTGGCTGGAGGCGCAACGCCCTGTGCCCTGATATGTCCCGCCGCCCGCGATGGCCCTTTGCCCGGACGCGCAAAATGGCTTAGGGCTGGGCTTCGACTTCGGGGAACACGATGAGCAGCTTCTTTGTCGCAATAGCGACTCTGTTCGCGACGGTTGGCGTCGCCGACATCGCCTTCATTTTCGCGGCGCTGACCAAGGACAACACGCCAGCGGAACGGCGCGTGTTCGCGACCCGCGGCGTGCTAATCGCACTGGCGATCCTGTTGTTCTTTGCTGTGCTCGGCAACGCCATCCTCGACCTGTTCGGCATCACCATTCCGGCGCTGCGCACCGCGGGCGGTGTGCTGCTGCTTTTGATCGCGATCGACATGGTGTTCGCCCGCCATTCGGGCGGCACCGGCACGACGGATGAAGAGGAAAAAGAGGCCAGACAGGCGGGAGACATTTCTGTCTTCCCGCTTGCCATGCCGTTGCTGGCCGGGCCCGGCGCCATCAGCGCAGTCATTCTGCTCACGACCGGCGCGAAGTCCGATCTCGAGTTCTGGCTGGTTCTGCTGGCCATCGTCGCCATCCTGGCACTGGCCTGGCTGACGCTGTTGATCGCGATACCGATCCAGCGGCTGTTGGGGCTCACCGGTTTGTCGGTGGTGTCGCGGGTCGTTGGTATTCTGCTCGCCGCCCTGGCGGTGCAGTTTGTCTTCGACGGCATCAGGACCAGCGGGCTGATCCCGGGCCTGACAGGCTGACCGCTACTTGCGCGCCATCGTCGAGGTCACGGTGGAGCCACCAGGCGTGGGCTTTGCGGCCTTGTCCTGCTTGGGCTTCTTGGCTTCCTTGTTCTTGCGTAACTGGCCTTTGGCCATGATCGATCCTCCACGCGCGGACCACGCTGGTCCGGCTGACCGCGGACGCTAGACCTGCGGCTGATCCGGCACAAGCAGATTGCGTGGCGGTGGCCGGCGGCCACCAACACATCTACTTGAGACTGCGGCAACGCCCCTGTGCGCCGAGCCGTTCGGCATTGCGCGGATCGCAGCCGGTGAGCAGGAAGCGCACCCACTCGCCCTCGCTGCCGTAAAAGGCGTTGCGATCGACTTCGGTGTGAACGCCCGACATCGTGCCGGTCTGCGTCCACTGCCAGAACAGCCACGGGCGGTTGCCGTACTTGTGGTGCGGCTCGGCAGCGGTCGAGCGCAGCCAGAACGAGGAATCGAAATGCTCGCCCGCGAGGATGTCGCGGTAAAAGTTCATGTCGGTATAGATGATCGGCACCTTGCCGGTGTGGCGCTCCATCGCGGCCAGCATGACACGGACCTTTTCGAGGATATCCTCGCGGTTGTGCCGGTTGGTGCAGCTCGAATGATTGTTCCACTCGAGATCGAGCACCGGGGGCAGGGCGTCCGGATCGGCGGGAATCATCTTGGTGAACCAGGCGGCCTGCTGCGAAGCGAGGCTGCACCAGGTCATGAAGTGATAGGCGCCGCGCGCCACCCCGGCGTTCTTCGCCCGGTGCCAGTTGTCGTAGAAATTGGGATCGATGTAGTCCTTGCCCTCGGTCGACTTAATGAAGACGAAGTGCGTCCCGCCGGCCTTGGCCGCCGAAAAGTCGATCCGGCCCTGATAGCGGGCCACGTCGAGCCCCTGGATCGGCAGGCTCCAGGCGCGGCGCACCCCGGCATGCGGATCATTGTCGCCGGGCGTGCCGATGTGGCTCGTGGGCGAGCGTCCACAAGCGGCCAACAGCGCCAGCAGAGCGACAAGCGCCAGCGTTTTCAAAGGTGTGCGGATCGGGAGGGCGGCAGTGGCTGTCATGTCGCAAAAAGGCCTTCGGTCACAGAGATCGAAAGGCTTTGATTCAACATGGTGCGCTTAATGAAACCTTGCCCTAACCCTTTGATATCGGGGCATGGTTAATGCCGTGGCAGGAGGTGTGGCGTCTTCCCGGCCCCCGCACGCTGGCGAGAGCGGGCAACGTGCAAAAAAATCCCGGCGCGATCTGTGGCCGTACCGGGCGTGTATCGGGAAATCGTCGTTGGTCGCAGTCGCCGCGTAAAGTCCGGGGCGGCTTAGCTGTGCATTACGGATTCGCGAACGGCTTCCTCAGCCTCTTCGACACTGTCGAACAGCTGGCCATCCACGGAAAAGGCATCGAGCTTCACGGCGAGAAAGCGGAAAGCGTCGCCTTGTGCAACCAAAACGCCCTTGGGTTCGCCGTCGATATCGATGGCTATGGGCTTGCCCGCCTGGGGGCTATCGAGTTCTGCATGCTGCATGGAATGTGCTCCATCGGCACGTCGTCCCTGATTGGACGACGCAGGTGTTACCGGGAAAGTGAGACGATGACGTGACGGCGGGTCACATTCGTTTCAGTAGGCAACACCCGATGCGATGAACTCCGGCGCATACGACAATACCGTCCTGGAGGAATGTGCGGTCTGCGATGTGCATTTGCGTCTCCTTTCGGTCAGTATTGGGCCTCAGAGCGAATCGAGCCGTTTATCTACTTCGGCTTCTTGACGTTCTTGTACGGCGAGCTTCCAACCCTGCGCTTCTGATAACGGCGGGACCGGCGATGATCAAGTGCGCAAAAAGACTCAACCGCGCTTGAACCCTTCCATCAGCATACCGCCAGACGCCGGGCCGAGCGAGCTGGCGGCTTTGCCTTTGTCGGTCGCGAGGCGGAATTTTGTGCTCAAGCGCCGCCATACAAACGAACGGAAAGTGCTGGCCGCCGATATCGGCATGCCTTGATATTACCCCCGCGTTCTGATGATCTTCATGGTGCGGATCCTGTGTGCCCCTCAAGCGGCGCCGGGTCGGGCCTCGAAGAAGGCCGGTCCGCGAGAGGGAGGAGACATCGTTGGCCCGCATGGACTCGCGCGATTCGGCGCGCGGTGTGCCGCACGCGTCTATCGCGCGCCCGGCCACGAAACCGACCTTGCGCACCATTGCCCAGATGACGGGCTTCAACGTCACGACGATTTCGCGTGCGCTCAACAATGCGCCCGAGCTCAGTGCCGACACGCGCGACCGCGTGCAAAAGATCGCAGCCGAGATCGGCTATGTGCCCGATCGCACGGCGCTGCGGCTGAAGACCGGCCGCACCCACGTCATCAGCCTGCTTCTCGATGCCCAGGACGATCTGTTCGGCATGGGCCAGTCCATGGTCAGCGGCTTGACCGAGGCGCTGCGCGGCACGCCGTACCACGTTGTGATCACGCCGGGATTTCGCAACGCCCCGCCGCTCGACCCGATTCAGTACATCGTGCGCAATCGGGTCGCCGATGGCATCATCCTGTCGCGGACCGAGCCCGACGATGCCCGCGTCGCCTTCCTACTCGACGAGGATTTCCCCTTCGTTTCGCATGGGCGGACGGGTTTCGCCCGGCCCCACGCCTTCGTCGATTATGACAATGAGGCCTTCGCGCACCATGCCGTGCTGCGCCTCGCCGAAAAGGGATGCCGCCGCGTCACCATTCTGGTGCCGTCACAGCGCTACAGCTTCGGCCTGCAATTGCGCGCCGGGTTCAACGCGGCGGTGGCGGAGGCGAAGCTCGATGGCGAGATCATGGAGGGGGTGACGATCGACACGGCCGCGGAGGAGATTCGTCTCGCCACCATGGAGCGCCTGTCGCGTCCGGACTCGCCGGATGGCTTCATCTGTTCCGGAGATTCGGCGGCGCTCGGTGTCATGGCCGCGATCACCGATCTGGGGCTGACCATCGGCCGCGATGTTGAGATCGTCGCCAAGCAGACCTCTGGCATTTTCAGTCAGGTCCGGCCGCGGGTCGACACGATCCACGAGGATACCGCCCTGGCCGGAACGCAGATGGGCGAATTGCTGCTGCGTCGCATTCAGGGCGAAGACCCGGCGACGCTGCAGATCATCCAGCAGCCGCAGATCTGGTTCTGAGCGGGCTGCCCGGCCTCAGCCGTCCATTTCCTCGCGCAGCGCTTCGAGCTCAAGCCACCGGTCTTCGGCAGCACCCAGAGCGGTCTGGGCCGCCTCCAGTGCCTTGCTTGCCGCCGCGAACCGGTCCGGCTTGCGCGAGAACAGCTCCGGATCGGCCATTTCCTCCGTCAGAGCAGCGATCTCTTTTTCCAGCCGCGCGATCTCGCCAGGCAGGGTTTCGAGGGCGTGCTTGTCCTTGAAACTCATCTTCTGCTTAGGCGCCGGTGCGGGTGCCGCGACCACCGGAGCCGACTTCACCGCCTTCAGGGTTTCGTTTTCCGGGGCGCGCACGCCATAGCCGCGCTGGCGCACCATGTCGGAATAGCCGCCGGGGTACTCCGTCCATCGCCCGTCGCCTTCGGCGACGATCACCGAAGTTGCCACCCGGTCGAGGAAATCACGGTCATGGCTGACGACGATCACTGTGCCCGGATAGTCGGTCAGCATTTCCTGCAGCAGATCGAGTGTCTCGAGATCGAGATCATTGGTCGGCTCGTCGAGCACCAGCAGGTTTGACGGCAGCGCCAGGGCGCGGGCGAGGGCCAGCCGGCCGCGTTCGCCGCCCGACAGCTTGCCGACGGCGGTGCCCGCCTGCTCGGGCGTGAACAGGAAGTCTTTCATATAGCCCACGACATGCTTGGGCGTGCCGTTGATGTCGAGCGTATCCGAGCCGCCCCCGGTCAGCGCTTCCTTCAGCGTCGACTGCGGGTCGAGCGCGGCGCGGCGCTGGTCGAGCGTCGCGAGTTCGAGATTGGAGCCGAGGCGGACCGTGCCGCTGTCGGGTTTGAGCGCGCCCGTCAGCATGCGGATCAGCGTCGTCTTGCCCGCTCCATTGGCGCCGATGATGCCGACCCGGTCGCCACGCACGACGCGGGTCGAGAACGACGACACCACCGGCTTGTCATAGGTCTTCGATATCTCGTCGGCTTCAATCACCAGCTTGCCCGACTGGTCGGCTTCCGACACGGCCATCTTCACTTCGCCCACCGCGCGCTTCTGGTCGCGGCGCTGCTGGCGCAGGTCGTTCAGCCCTTCGAGCCGGCGCACATTGCGTTTGCGGCGGGCTGTGACGCCATATGTGAGCCAATGCTCCTCGCGCACGATCTTGCGATCGAGCTTGTGCCGTGCGGTCTCTTCTTCCTCGAGCACCTTGTCGCGCCATTCCTCGAAGCCGGAAAACCCCTGGCTCAGCCGGCGCGTCGTGCCGCGGTCGAGCCAGACGGTGGCGCGGGTCAGATCGGAAAGAAAGCGACGGTCATGGCTGATGATGATCAGCGCCGAGCGGATCGATTTGAGTTCCTCTTCCAGCCATTCGATGGCCGGCAGGTCGAGATGGTTGGTCGGCTCGTCGAGCAGCAGGATATCGGGCTCGGGCGCCAGCACGCGGGCCAGCGCCGCGCGACGGGCCTCGCCACCGGATAGCCGTGAGGGTTCCTCGGCGCCAGTCAGGCCCAGCGCATTGAGCAGATAGGGCGCGCGATAGCTGTCGTCGCCCTCCTGAAGTCCATCCTCGACATAGTCGAGCACCGTGGCAAAGCCGGTAAGATCGGGCTCCTGCGGCAGATAGCGGATGGTCGTGCCGGGCTGCACGAAGCGGCGCCCGCCATCGGAGAGGATCTCGCCCGCCGCAATCTTGAGCAGGGTCGATTTGCCGGAGCCGTTCCGGCCGACGAGCGCCAGCTTTTCGCCGGGCAGCAGCGACAGGTCGGCGGCCTCCAGCAACTGGGTGGACCCCAGCGTCAGGGCGATGGATTGCAATGTAAGGATGGGCGCGGGGGCCATGGGCGTTCCGATCTTGGGATCGCGCCGCATAGAGCATGTCGGGCCGGGCAGATCAACGGCGGTTCGATTGGCTCTGCCGGCCCCGGTGCACCACCACCGGGCGGTTGCACGAAGCGATGCTGACGCGGGACGTCGCGCCTTGGTGCAGGGCGGCGTCTAGTTGGCGGACTGCGCGATCAGCACCGGCTCCATATCCTCGAACTTGAGGCCGAGGCGCTGACGCAGCGAGCGGCGTTTGCTGGCGAGGTCGGCAATCGTGTGGCTCTCGAGCACTTCGAAGAATGCACCGAGTGCTTCGCGCAGCGCCGCGTTGACGTCGCAGCTGTCGACCAGCGGGCAGGTGATCTCACCGTCCTCGAAGCATTCTGCCATGGTGAAATTGTCTTCGGTCAGCCGCACGGTATCGAGCAGCGTGATCTCCTCGGCAGGCCGACCCAGTCGGATGCCGCCGTGGCGCCCGCGCACGGTTTCGATTAGCCCGGCCTCGACCAGCGGCTTGATCAGCTTGAACAGGAACAGTTCGGAAATCGCATGCGCCTTGGCAATGTCGGCGACCCGGCTGAGGTCCGGGTCGTTGACCGCACAATAGATCAGGGTGCGGATGGCATAGCTCGACTGGCGGGTCAGTCTCATGGATCACTCCGATTATGCACAACTGCCGCCGTGCGTGCGTTCGAGTCCAGTACGGGATTGGGCTGCTGATTAACGCAGCGACCCGTATGAAGTCCACATAGCTTATAACGGTTCTAAACTTCGTCAAGTAAACATGAATGTGATGTTCATGAAATATCTTGTTACGTTGGCGGCAAGTCCCTGAAACCCGGTGCTTTCCGGTGACGGGTCGTACAATGGTGAGCGAGCGCATATGGCCCGGTCCGACTGGCGAATTGCCTGCCCGGCGCCAGTGTCAGCTGACCACGGTTATCTGCTCGCTGGCCCGGGTGACCGCGGTATAGAGCCAGCGGCTGCGGTCCTCGCGGAAAACGTGGCTTTCGTCGAACAGATAAACATTGTCCCACTGCGAACCCTGCGCCTTGTGCACGGTCAGGCAGTAGCCGAAGGTGAACTCGTCGAACTGGCGGCGCTCGGGCCAGCTCAGTTTGTCCTCCTCGCCGGCAAAGAATGCGGCGTGGGTGACGACCTTGGCCGAGACGACATTGGAGCGCCCGGCGCCCGGCTCGTCGGGCTCGAGCTCCATCTTGTAGCGGTCGCCGGTGCGTTTCTTCACTTCGCTCGCGACCCAGATCTGACCGTTGAGCAGTTTCTTGACCGGATTGTTCCTCAGACAGACCAGCCGGTCGCCCGCCACCGGCTGGTGCCGCGGCAGGCCCTTCAGCTCGCGCAGCCGGTCATTGTAGGAAACGCGGGTCTTGTTGCGGCCGGCGAGCACCTGATCGGCATCGAGCACCGCCTGCCGGTCGACATCTTCGCGACCGATGACCAGGCTTTCGCCATAGCGGCCATGCTCGAGATAGCCGCCTTCGCGGATCTCCATCGACATGCGGATGATCGGATTGTCTGCTGCCTGCCGGTGGATCTCGGTCAGCATGAAATCCGGTTCCTGCGCGGTGAAAAAGCCCGCGCCCTGCACCGGCGGCAGCTGGAAGGGGTCGCCCAGCACCAGCACCTTGGTGCCAAAGCTCAACAGGTCGCGGCCGAGGTTCTCGTCGACCATCGACACCTCATCGATGACGATCAGATCGGCACTCGCCGCATCGCTCTCGGGGTCGATGGCGAACTTGGGTTCGCCCTCCTTCTCGCTGACCAGGGAATAGATGAGGCTATGAATGGTCGAGGCGCCGCGCGCGCCGTACTTGCGCATCACCATCGCCGCCTTGCCGGTGAAGGCAGCGTATTTGACGGTCTTGACGCCCTGGGCGAGGTGGCGGGCCAGAGTCGACTTGCCAGTGCCGGCCCAGCCGAACAGGCGGAAGACCTGCGGGCCGTCCTTTTCCTTGAGCCACGCCGAAACCGCCTTCAGCGCCTCATCCTGTTGCGGCGACCACTCCATCAGGCGATGGTCGCCGTGACGGTGCCGATGCCGGCAATGCTGCCCTCGAGCCGGTCGCCCCTGACCACGGCACCGACGCCCGAAGGCGTGCCGGTGAAGATCAGGTCGCCGGGGCAGAGTTCGAAATAGCGGCTGAGCTCGGCGATCACGTGCGGCAGGTCCCAGGTCATCTGCTCGAGATCGCCCGACTGGCGCGTCTCGCCGTTGACGGTGAGGGTGATCGCGCCGCTCAGCGGCCAGGCTACGTCGGCGGCACGCGCCAGCTCGCCCATCGGTGCCGAATGGTCGAAGCCCTTCGCGACTTCCCAGGGCTTCGTGGCCTTCTTGGCCCAGGCCTGCAGGTCGCGCCGCGTCAGGTCGATGCCCGTCGCATAGCCCCACACATGCTGGCGCGCGGCATCGACGGAGATATCGCGCCCACCGGTGCCGATAGCGGCGACCAGCTCGATCTCGTGATGCAGGTCCTCGGTCATCGTGGGGTAGGGGACGTCAGCACCATGGGTCATCAACGCATCGGCGGGCTTGGCGAAAAAGAACGGCGGCTCGGCATTGGGGTCGTGCCCCATCTCGCGCGCATGGGCGGCATAGTTGCGCCCGACGCAGTAGATCCGCCGCACCGGGAACTGCCCGCCCCCCTTGACCGGCGCCACAACCTGCGGCGGCGCCGCGAAAACCAGATCGTCCATTGCAAAAACCTCAATACCGATGCGCGGTGACCATAGCGATCTTCTGAATGGCACAAAACAAGAACTTTAGCGCCCGTCCGATCGCTTGGGGAGAGCCGGCTGCGCTGCAGGGTGCGGAAGCGCTTGCCGGGGTGCCGGCACTTGCCTTACGCCAGTTCGATCCGTGGAGACAGGACATGCGCTGGTCAAAAACCGTCACGATGGTGGAAGCCCATGCCGAGGGCGAGGTGGGGCGGGTCGTGACCGGCGGCGTCATCGACGTGCCCGGCGCAACGATTGCCGACAAGCTGCGCCACATCAACGAGGTCGACGACAGCCTGCGCCGCTTCCTGGTGTTCGAGCCGCGCGGCGCCGCGCAGATGAGTACGCTGCTGACTTTTCCGCCGACCCGGGCCGACGCAGATATCGGCTTCATCGTGCTGCAGGGCGACAAGGCGCACGCGATGAGCGGATCGAACAGCATCTGCCTCGTCACGGTGCTACTGGAGACGGGCATGCTGCCAATGCATGATCCCGAGACCATTGTGCGCATCGATACGGCAGCCGGACTGGTCGTCGCCCGGGCGAGCTGCCACGACGGCAAGTGCGAGCGGGTCACGCTGACCATGACCCCGTCCTTTGTCCATACGCTCGATCGCCCGGTGGAGGTGCCGGAGCGCGGACAGGTGCGCGTCGATATCGCCTATGGCGGGGTGTTCTATGCGCTGGTCGATGCGGGCGCGCTCGGGCTCGAGATCGTGCCGGAACAGGCACGGCAACTGGTGGCGGCGGGATCGGCCATCCACCGTGCGCTCTACTCCGGGCCCGCGATCACCCATCCCGAGATCCCGGAGGTGGCCGGCATTGCCTATGTGATGTTCACCGGCCGCAATGCCGAGGGCGAGCCGGTCAGCGCGACGATCATGGCGCCGGGGCGGATCGATCGCTCGCCATGTGGGACCGGCAATTCCGCGCGGCTGGCCGTGGCGGCGGCGCGCGGCGAGGTGCAGCCGGGCGACAGCTATTCGGCGCGCTCTATCATCGGCTCGCGATTCGAGGTGACCCATGCCGGTGAGACCAGCGTTGCGGGCATGCCTGCGGTGATTCCGACGATTTCCGGGCGCGGCTGGATCCATGGCATCCATCAGATCGGCGTCGATCCGACCGATCCCTTTCCGCACGGCTTTGCGGTGGCGGACACCTGGGGCGATGCCTTCGATTTGATGCGCTGAGCTCAGATCGCGATATCGAAGACGATGAGCCCGCTGTCGCGGCCGCCTTCGAGTGCCGCGACCATCTGCGCCCCTGCGGCCTTGTGCGCCGGATCGACCAGATAGGCGTCGCGCGCCGCTGCGTCGCCGAAATCGATGACGAAACCGTGCTCGAAGCCGAGGCTTTTGCCCTCCGGACTGACATTGGCGCCGAACTGCATGGCGACGATGCCCGGCAGGTGATCGCGCAGGGCCGCCAGGTCGCCGAAGATCGCCGCGCGCGCGTCCGCCGTGACGTCAGCTCTGAATTTCACCAATACGATATGTCGGATCATCTCACTCTCCCTTTGCCGCACCGTGACGGCCAATTACCGGGCTGACAAGCCGCGCCGGCAGGTCTTAACGCCCGTTAACCAGCTGTATGCAACAAGATCCATTATGAACAAATAATAGGCATTGGTAGCTGAGCGGCACGATTCATGTGCATCTCGCAGTTAATGCGCTTCGTATGCACCGCGCGTACGCAGCCTGAAGAGTGGAATAAACCCAAACACTTACAAGCAAGTGAGCGAGAATTGGCAAGTTGGCACGCCGTTTGCAACGTCTGTCTTCGGAGGCGCTGGCAGCCAGACTGTCATTGCCATGGTGCAAATCAGGGGAACTTCCGTCATGTCATTTTCTCATCTCTCGCGGCGCTCGCTGCTCAAGGTCGGCGCAGCCGGCCTCGCAACGGCCGCGCTGCCTTTCGGTCTCGCTCGGGCGCAGACCGACGTCGTGCTCGGCATCGTCTATGTCGGTCCCAAGGATGACTTCGGCTGGAACCAGGCGCATGCCGTTTCGGTCCAGGCGCTCAAGGACCTGTCCGGCATCACCGTGGTCGAGGAAGAAAACGTCCCCGAGACCGACGCTGTCTCCAAATCGATGGAGTCGATGATCAATCTCGATGGCGCGAACCTGATCCTGGCGACGTCCTTCGGCTACTACAACCCGTTCGTCGTCGAGCTGGCGCGCAAATATCCGAACGTCACCTTCCGCCACGCCGCGCCGCTGTGGAACGAAGAAACCGATCCGATGAACGCCGGATCCTACTTCCCCTATCTCAACCAGGCGCATTACGTGAACGGCGTCGCTGCCGGCCTGAGCTCGGGTGGCAAGATCGGCTTCGTGGCCGCCAAGCCCATCCCGACCGTGCTCTCCAACATCAACTCGGTGCTGCTCGGCGCCCGCTCGGTGAACCCCGATGCGACCGTGCAGGTGATCTTCACCGGCGAGTGGAGCCTGCCGGTGCGCGAGGCCGAGGCCACCAATGCCCTGATCGACGCCGGTGCCGAAGTCATCACCTGCCATGTCGACAGCCCCAAGGTGGTGATCGAGACCGCCGAAGCGCGTGGCATCAAGACCTGCGGCCACAACGCCAGCCAGGCGCCGCTGGCGCCGACCGGCTTCATCACCGGCGCCGAATACAAATGGGAGACCATCTACTCCCAGTATGCCGATGACATTGCGGCCGGAAACACCCCGCCGAACTTCCTGGTCGGTGGCTACGACAACGACATGCTGCGCAACACGCCCTATGGCGCCGGCGCCACGCCCGAAGCGATCACCGCCGCCGATGCCGCCATCGCGGCGCTCATGGCCGGCGAGCCGATCTACAAGGGCACGCTCAAGGACAACCAGGGCAATGTCGTCGTCGACAAGACCTACGACAACTACGACCCCTACCTCGACGGCATGAACTGGCTGCTCGAGGGTGTGCAGGGCTCGATCACCTGAGGTCAGGTTTGCGGCAGCGGGGGCGGGTGCACGCCGCCGCTGCCGCAGAACGCGAGGGCGGCCGCGCGTCGGCCGCCCGACCATCCGAGCCCCCATGGTGCGTCTGTCGCGCCACGCGGGCGATGCGTCCGGACCCACGCCTTCGACCCGAGCGCGATGAGGTCCTCCAAAACGGAGTGTCGCCGAAATGACTGCCGAAACCGCCGATGCTGCCGCTCCGGAACGCGCCGGTGCCAATCTGCAAGCCCTGCGCTTTGCCGAATCGATCGCCATTCCGGTCGGCGCCATCATCGTCTCGGCCATTCTGTTTGCCCTCTTCCTTCTGGCCATCGGTCATGACCCGGTGCAATTTTACAACCTCGTGTGGGTGGGGGGATTTGGTTCGTCCTTTTCCTTCCAGAACTCGCTGCAGCGCGCCGCGCCGCTGATCCTCACCGGGCTCGCCTTTGCCATTCCGGCCCGCATCGGCTTGACGATGATCGGCGCCGAAGGCGCGCTGGTCCTCGGCGGCTTCAGCGCCGCAGCCATTGCCATTCCGCTGGTTTCGTCCGGCGTGCCGCCGCTCGTCACGCTGCCGACCATGGCCATCGCCGGCATGGTGACCGCCGGGCTTTGGGTCGGCTTCACCGGCTGGCTGAAATATGCGCGCGGCGTCAACGAGACCATCGCCTCACTGCTGATGAGCTATATCGCCATCGCCATCATGAACTTCTTTGTCGAAGGCGCGCTGCGCGATCCGGCTTCGGCCAACAAGCCCTCGACCATGCCGATCGGCGATGCCTATCGCATCGGCGCGATCCCCGGCACCGACGTCCACTGGGGCTTTGCCGCCGGCATCGTGCTGGCAGTGCTGCTGTGGATGCTGATGAGCCGCACCACCTTCGGCTTTGCCGCCCGCATGACTGGCGGCAACCCGCGCGCCGCGCAGGCCCAGGGCCTGCCGGTCGGCTGGCTGATGGTGATCTGCTGCATGATCGCTGGGGCCTGCGCCGGCCTTGCCGGCTTCTTCGAGGTGGCCGCCATTCACGGCCAGGCCAATGCCTCGCTGGTCGCCGGCTACGGTTTCACCGGCATCCTCGTGAGCTTTCTCGCCCGCCACAATCCGATCGCCATCGTGCCGGTCGCCATCCTCTTCGGTGCCATCGCTGCGGCCGGCGGCGTGGTGCAGCGCCGCATGGGCCTGCCCGATGCGACGGTGCTGGTGCTGCAGGGGATCCTCTTCGTCGTGCTGCTGGTCTCCGAGACCTTCTACGGCCGCTTCAAGATCTTCCAGCCGCGCGCAACCGGGGACCGCACCTGATGGATTCGAACGCTCTCGTCACCGTCCTCATCGCCATGCTCGGCGGCGCCATCCGGGTCTCGACACCCTTCATGTTCGTGGCGTTGGGCGAAACGCTGACCGAGAAATCCGGGCGGATCAACCTGGGGCTCGAGGCCAATCTGGTCCTCGGTGCCATGGTTGCCTATGCGGTCTCCTACATGACCTCAAATCCGTGGCTTGGCGTCCTCGCGGCGGGTGGCTCGGGCCTCTTTCTGGGGGCGCTGCACGGTTATATCTGCAAGCTGCCCAAGGTGAACGATATCGCCGTCGGCATCGCCATGATGAGCTTCGGCACCGGCCTCGCGTTCTTTTTCGGCAAGCCCTTCATCCAGCCGACCGCGCCGCGGCTCGACGCCATTCCGCTGGGCGACTGGACCGGCAACCCGATGCTGGCTCAGGCGCTGCAGGTCAACCCGCTGTTCTTTGTCGGCATCATCCTCGCCATCGCCATGTGGTGGGCTTTCCGCAACACGCGCTGGGGCCTGATCGTTCGCATGACCGGCGACAGCGCTGCCTCGGCCAAGGCCATGGGCGTTTCGGTCGATCTCGTGCGCTTTCTCGCAACGGCGGCCGGCGGCTTTCTCGCCGGCATCGGCGGGGCTTTCCTGTCGCTCTACTATCCGGGCAGCTGGAACGAGGGCCTCAGCTCCGGCCAGGGCCTGATGGCCGTGGCGCTGGTTATCTTTGCGCGCTGGGACCCGATCAAGTGCATCCTCGCGGCGCTGCTCTTCGGTGCGGCGGGCGCCATCGGCCCCGCCCTGCAATCGATCGGCATTTCCCAGGGCTACTACTTCTTCAACGCCGCCCCCTACATCCTGACGCTGATCATCATGATCATCTCCGCGGGCTCGAAAGCCTCGGCCAGGGATGTGCCGGGCGAACTGTCGATCACCAAATAGGAGCGGGCTGATGAGCGGTCTCGGCGGACTGAACAAATCCGAAAACGGCGTGGTCATCGGCCTCGTGCAGCTGCAACTGCCGGTGACGGAGACGCGCGACGATCTGGCCCGGCAGACGGCGCGGATCGTCGAACTGGTCGGCAAGGCGCGGCGCAACCTCGGCACCATGGACCTCGTGGTGTTTCCCGAATACGCGCTGCATGGGCTGTCGATGGACACAAATCCCGAGATCATGTGCGATCTCGACGGCCCGGAAGTCGCGGCGTTCAAACAGGCCTGTCGCGACAACGCGATCTGGGGCTGCTTTTCCATCATGGAACGCAACCCCGGCGGCAACCCCTATAATTCCGGCATCATCATCGACGATCAGGGCGAATTGCAGCTCTACTATCGCAAGCTCCACCCCTGGGTGCCGGTCGAGCCCTGGGAGCCGGGTGATCTCGGCATTCCGGTGATCACCGGACCCAAGGGCTGCCAGCTGAGCCTGATCATCTGTCACGACGGCATGTTCCCCGAAATGGCGCGCGAGGCCGCCTACAAGGGTGCCGAGATCATGCTGAGGACCGCCGGCTATACGGCGCCGATCCGCCAGTCCTGGCGCTTCACCAACCAGGCCAACAGCTTCCACAATCTGATGGTCACCGCCAATGTGTGCATGTGCGGCTCGGATGGCACCTTCGACTCGATGGGCGAGGGCATGATCGTCAACTTCGACGGTGCGATCATTGCCGAAGGCACGACCGGCCGGGCAGACGAGATCATCACCGCCGAAGTGCGGCCCGATCTCGTGCGCGAGGCGCGCGCCAACTGGGGCGTCGAAAACAACATCTACCAGCTCGGCCACCGTGGCTTCACCGCGGTGAAGGGCGGGGCGCAGGACTGCCCCTACACATTCATGCACGACCTCGTCGCTGGCCAGTACCGGCTGCCGTGGGAAGACGAGGTGAAGGTCACCGACGGCACGCCATCGGGGTTCGACGCCCCGACCCGGCTCTATGGCGAGACCCATCAGGAGGCGGCCGAATGAGCCTCACCGACGAACGGGTCGACGCCGCCTTCGTCCCCGGTGGCCGCACCGTCGCATCCGATCCCTACGCCTGGCCCTTCGATGGCGATCTCGGCCCGCACAATACCGCGCTGGTGGTGATCGACATGCAGATCGATTTCTGCGCGCCCGGTGGCTATGTCGATTCAATGGGCTACGATATCTCGCTGACCCGCGCGCCCATCGAACCGATCCAGGCCGTGCTCAAGGCAATGCGCGCCAGGGGCTACCCGATCATCCACACCCGCGAGGGCCACAAGCCGGACCTGAGCGATCTGCCAGCCAACAAGCGCTGGCGCTCGCAGCGGATCGGCGCCGGGATCGGCGATCAGGGCCCCTGCGGCCGCATCCTGGTGCGCGGCGAGCCGGGCTGGGAACTGATCCCCGAACTGCAGCCCGAGCCGGGCGAGGCGATCATCGACAAGCCGGGCAAGGGCAGCTTTCTCGCCACCGATTTCGAGCTGGTGCTGCGCATGAAAAACATCCGCAACATCATCCTCGCCGGCGTCACCACCGATGTGTGCGTGCATACGACGATGCGCGACGCCAATGACCGCGGCTATGAATGCCTGCTGCTCTCCGACTGCACCGCCGCCACAAAGCTCGAGAACCATCTCGCGGCGCTCGACATGGTCAAGATGCAGGGTGGCGTGTTCGGCGCGGTGGCCAGTTCCAGCCAGCTGATCGAGGTGCTGTGATGAACGCCGTGACCCCCATGCCTGTGCCCGAAACCAAGGGGCGGGCGCCCTCGCTCGAAGCAGTGGGCATGACCAAGATCTTCGGCCCGCTGGTGGCGCTCGACGACGTCTCGATCAACGTCGAAGCGGGGTCCTTCCACGCGCTTCTGGGGGAGAACGGCGCCGGCAAGTCGACGCTGGTCAAATGCATCATGGGCTTTTATTCGGCCGACAAGGGTCAGGTGCGGCTAGACGGCAAGGATGTGTCGATCCGCACGCCGCGCGACGCCCGGGCCAATGGCATCGGCATGGTCTATCAGCATTTCACCCTGGTCCCCTGCCTGACGGCGGCGGAGAACCTCGTGATCTCGCGCGCCGATGCACCCTCGGTGATCGACTGGCAGAAGGAGAAAAAGCACCTCGCGGACTTCATCGAGCAGATGCCCTTTCGCGTGCCGCTCGATGCGCCGGTCTCCTCGCTCTCGGCCGGTGAGAAACAGAAGCTCGAGATCCTCAAACTGCTCTATCTCGACCAGCGCTTCATGATCCTTGACGAGCCGACCTCGGTGCTGACCCCGGGCGAGGCCGACGAGATGCTGGGCCTGCTGCGCGGCATGGCGGCGCGCAAGGAGATCACCGTGCTGATGATCTCGCACAAGTTTCGCGAGGTGAAGGCCTTCTGCGACCATTTCACCGTGCTGCGGCGCGGCCAGTTCACCGGTTCGGGCGACGCCCGATCGGCGACCGTTTCCGACATGAGCGCCATGATGATCGGCGATACGACGATCACCGAACGCGCGGCGCGCAAGCCCACCGAAGGGGGCCGCGACATGCTGGAACTGGCGGCGCTGTTCGCCGACGACAATGACGGCATGCCGGCGATCCAGTCGGTGAACCTCAAGGTCAAGGCGGGCGAGATCGTCGGGATTGCCGGGGTCTCCGGCAATGGCCAGTCGGCGCTGGTCGAGGTGCTCTCGGGCCAGCGGCAGATGAGCGACGGCGGCATATTCATCCGCGGCGACCGATTCGAGCCCAAGCGCAAATCCTACGACAAATACAAGGTCTTCGGCCTGCCCGAGGAGCCGCTGAAGAACGCCACCGTGCCGCGCATGAGCGTTGCCGAGAACATCGCCTTCAGGTCCTTCGACAAGCCGCCGGTGGCCAGCATGGGCTGGTGGATGTCGCCGGGCCCGATGCGTGCCAAGGCGCGCGAGTTGATCGCCAAATACCGGGTGAAGACCCAGGGGCCGGACGCGCCGATCGAAACCCTGTCGGGCGGCAATGTGCAGCGCGCCGTGCTGGCGCGTGAGCTGAGCGGCGACGTCGACGTGCTGATCGTCGCCAATCCCTGCTTTGGGCTGGATTTCGCTTCGGTCGCCGATATCCGTTCGCAGATCATGGAGCAGCGCAATCGCGGCGCCGCGGTGCTGCTGGTGTCGGAAGACCTCGACGAAATCCTCGAACTGTCGGACCGCGTGGCGGTGATGTCGGGCGGCACCATCACCTATGTGGCGCCGATCGAGGAAACCGACCGCAACACCATCGGCCAGCACATGGCGGGGCATTGATGACCATCGAGATTCCCGCGCAGCCCTATCCCTATCCGCTCGACCCCGCGCATACCGCGCTGGTGGTGATCGACATGCAGCGCGACTTCATCGAAAAGGGCGGTTTCGGCGACAGCCTCGGCAATGATGTGGCGCGGCTCGAGGCGATCATCCCGACGACGGCGGCGCTGATTGCGCTGTTCCGCAGGCAGGGCTGGCCGGTGATCCATACGCGCGAGGCGCACAAGCCGGACCTGTCCAACTGCCCGCCCTCGAAGATCCGCCGCGGCAATCCGACCCTGCACATCGGGGAAACCGGCGCGATGGGACGGCTGCTGATCGCTGGGGAGCCGGGCAACCAGATCGTCGATGCGCTGGCGCCTGCCGAGGGCGAGATCGTCATCGACAAGCCGGGCAAGGGGATGTTCTGGGACACCGGCATCCACGAGAGGCTGCAGGCGATGGGCATCACCCACCTGGTTTTTGCCGGGGTGACGACGGAAGTGTGCGTACAAACCTCGATGCGCGAGGCCAATGATCGCGGCTATGAATGCCTGCTGATCGAGGATGCGACCGAGAGCTACTTCGCCGAGTTCAAGCACGCCACGGTCAAGATGATTGCCGCGCAAGGCGGAATTGTGGGATGGGTAACCCCACTCTCGGAGCTCGACAGGGCGGTAGGCGCGCCCGGATGACGGGCCCGGACAGCAAAGAGGCGTCGGGGGACATGGCCTATAAACCGTTCGATGCCGATGCGATGATGGACGCGTCGGCCAACCTGCTGCATTTGCGGATCGACGAGGACTATCGGCAGGGCATCCGCATGAACCTGAAGACCGCGGCCAAGATGGCGGCGCTGCTCGAACAGGTGAAACTGCCCGACGACGCCGAACCGGCGGCGGTCTATCGGCCATGAACCCGCTGCTCAAGGCGACGGCGACCGCGGCGCAGATTGCCGAGGGCGTGCAGGCCGGTACGGTCAAGGCGCGGGCGGTGATCGATGCCAGTCTGGACCGGATCGCCGCACATAACGACACGCTGGGCGCCTTTACCGAAGTCACCATGTCCCGGGCCCGCGAGGCCGCGGACCGCATCGACAGCATGGTGGCCAATGGCGTCGAGGTGGGACCGCTGGCCGGGGTGCCGTTTTCGGCCAAGAACCTGTTCGACATCAAGGGCGTGACGACCCTCGCCGGCTCCAAGATCAACGGCGACGATCCCCCGGCGGCCGAGGATGCGACGCTGATCGCCCGGCTCGAGGCGGCGGGCGCCATTCTCGTCGGCGCGGTCAACATGGGCGAATATGCCTATGACTTCACCGGCGAAAACGCCCACCACGGCCCGTCGCGCAATCCGCATGCGCTCGACCACATGTCGGGCGGTTCCTCCGGCGGGTCGGCGAGCTGCGTTGCCGGTGGGCTGACGCCGCTGAGCCTGGGGTCGGACACCAATGGGTCGATCCGCGTGCCGAGTTCGCTGTGCGGGCTGTTCGGACTGAAGCCGACCTATGGCCGGCTGAGCCGCGCCCACACTTTCCCGTTTGTCGCGAGCCTCGATCATCTCGGGCCCTTCGCGCGCTCGGCGACGGATCTGGCGCTCGCCTATGACGCGATGCAGGGCTATGACGAGGCCGACCCGGCCCAGACCAAGCGCCCGCATGAGCGCACGGTCGCGCGCCTGCGCCACCCGGTGCCGGGGCTGCGGATCGGCATTGCCGACGGCTATTTCATCGGCGACGCGGACGTGCAGGCCCATGTGCAGCATGTGGCCAAGGCCCTCGACGCGACGCGGACGGTCAGCCTGCCGGACGTGCCCTCGGCGCGGGCCGCAGCCTTTCTGATCACCATGGCCGAAGGCGCATCGCTGCATCTCGACCGCCTGCGTGAACGCCCCGACGATTTCGATCCCGATACCCGCGACCGGCTGCTGGCCGGCGCCATGCTGCCGGCCGCCTGGGTCGACAAGGCGCAAAAGCTGCGCCGGGCCTGGCGCGAGAAAGTGCTGCCGCTGTTCGACGAATTCGACGCCATCCTGGCGCCCTCGACGCCGATGAAGGCGCCTTTGATCGGCCAGAAGACCGCCAGTTTCGCCGGTGTCGAAATGCCGGTGCGGCCGAACCTCGGGATCTATGCCCAGCCCATCAGCTTCATCGGCCTGCCGGTCTGCGCCGTGCCGGTGTGGCTGCCGGGCGCCGATCTGCCGCTCGGCGTGCAGGTGATCGCGCCGCCCTGGCGCGAGGACCTGGCGCTGCGCATTGCCTATCAGCTCGAAACCTCGGGCGCCTGCGTGGCGCCGGTGGCGAAACAATTTGCGGAGACCGACGATGAGTGATGCGGGGCGCTGGGCCGGACGCAACCCGGAAAAGGATCTGGTGCGCAACGACGTGTGGCGATCGCTGGAAGCGGACGGCGTGGCCGTCGGGCCGGCCTGGAGCATGATCCCCAATTTCGTCGGCGCCGACCTCGCGGCCTGGCATCTGGCGCAGGCACCGGAATGGGCGGCGGCGAAGACCGTCAAGACCAATCCCGACGCGCCGCAGATCCCGGTGCGGCTGCGGGCACTCTATCAGGGCAAGACCGTTTATGCCCCGGTGCCCTATCTGACGCGCGAATTTCCCTATCTCAGGCTCGATCCGGAGGTACTGAAAGCCAAGGGCGTCTCGTTCGAGCTGGCCGCCACCTCGGAAGGCTTCATGGCGCATGGCGAGCGCATCGAGTTCGAGGACGTTGCGCCGCTCGATTTCGCGGTGGTCGGCTCGGTCGCCGTCTCGCGGCTCGGCGGGCGGACCGGCAAGGGCGCCGGCTTTGCCGATCTCGAAACCGCGATCTTCCGGGAACTTGGGATCATTTCGGACACGACGCCGATCGCGACCACCATTCATTCGAGCCAGCTCGTCGGACCCGATCGCGTGGTGCTGGAAGCCCATGACTCGCCGCTCGATTATGTCGCGACCGAACAGGGGCTGATCGCCACAGGCAATCGCGACCAGCGGCCGGGGGGCGTCGACTGGGAGCGGGTGCGGCCGGATCAGTTCGAGAACATTCCGTTCCTGACGGCGCTGCGGTCGCGCATGGAACAGCGTCGGCCATGAGCGATATGGCGTCCAACCGCCCCGAAGTGCTGGCCGAAGTGCGGGCCGTCTTTGCGCGCTATGAGGAGGCGCTGGTGGGCAATGATGTCGCCGTGCTGGACGAGCTGTTTCTCGATAGCGCCGAGACCATCCGCTACGGCATTTCCGAGAACCTTTACGGCATCGCGGCGATCCGGGCCTTCCGCAATGCCCGCCCGGCACAGGGGCTGGCGCGGACGCTGGAAGATACCGTCATCACCAGCTATGGCGACCAGATGGCGATCGCGTCGACGCTGTTCCGGCGCGATGAAGCGCCCGGAAAGATCGGCCGGCAGATGCAGACCTGGATCCGCACCGCGACCGGCTGGAAGGTGGCCGCCGCCCATGTCAGCATCATCGACGCGCCGGCCTAGGAGCAGTTCCCGTGTTGAAGCGCACATCCTCCGAAGAGATCCGCCGCCAGATCGCGGAGCGGATCATCGGTGGCCTGATCGAGCCCGGTACGCCGCTCGACGAAACCCAGCTGGCGGCTGAATTCGCGGTGAGCCGCACGCCGGTGCGCGAGGCGCTGCGGCAGCTGGCGGCGAGCGGGCTGGTAGATCAGCGTCCGCATGCGAAAGCGCTGGTCGCCAAGCCCGACGATGCCGTGCTGGCCGGGATGTTCGAGGTGATGGCCTGGCTCGAAGCGCTCTGCGCCGGCCTTGCGGCCGAAGCCATGAGTTCGGCGGAGCGCGAACAGCTCGACGTGCTGCACACGAAAATGGCGGCGCTGGTGCGGGCCGGCGACGCGGTCGGCTATGGCGAGCGCAACGACGAGTTCCACGCCCTGATTTACGACGGCGCGCACAATGCCTATCTGGGCGAGATCACCCGCTCGACGCGGCAGCGCGTGCAGCCCTTCCGCCGTGCGCAGTTCAACGCGCTCGGGCGGCTGGCGAAATCGCATGCCGAGCACGGGCTGATCGTCGAGGCGATCCTGCGCGGCGAACGGCATGAGGCCGAAACCGAGATGCGCAACCACATCACCATCGTCCGCACCGAAGTGCAGCGGCTCGGCCAGCCCGCCTGAACGGCGGACGGACTGAACGGTTTTCGCCGATATCGTTTTCTGTCGGTTTTTCGCTCTCTCGCGCTGCCTCCCAGGCCGTAGTGACTGGAGCAGTCTGGCACGGGCGGCAGGCGCGGGCACAAGTTCTGGTTCGTGCTGGTAGGGCAGGGGCTTGTGGCCGGTCTTGGCTACGCTGGCCGCTAGCGTTGGCCGGGCACCAGGGCACGCGGCGGTGGCGGCCGCACAAAATCGCCGCGCCAGCGCGCCGGAATCGCCATCTTGATGAACGGCGGCTGCAGATCTGGCCGGCGGCATACGCGATGCCACCGGCCGTTCGGGTCGTGATCAGGCGGTCCAGCCGCCGTCGATATTGTGAACCTGGCCGGTCGTGTAGGTGGCGCCCGCGAGATAGACCGCGAGATCGGCGATCTCTTCGGGCTGGCCGATGCGGCCGATCGGCTGACGGGCGATGAACGCTTTTTTGGCCGCTTCGAAATCGCCGGTGGCGTGCCAGCGCTCGTGCAGGCTCGGCGATTCCACCGTGCCCGGCGCGATGGCGTTCACCCGGATGCCCTTGTCGGTATAGTCGGCGGCCATGGATTTGGTGAGCCCGATGACCGCGGCCTTGGAGATCGAATAGGCGGCGCGGTTCGGCACGCCCGTCACCGAGCTGGCGACAGTCGCCATGTTGATGATGCAGCCGTCCTTGCGCTCCAGCATCTGCGGCAGCACCGCCTTGATGGCCCGCACCTGCGCCCAGACATTGAGGTCGAAAGCGAATTCGAGGTCGGAGTCCGGCATCTCAAGCACCGTGCCGGAATGAACGACGCCAGCGCAGTTGAACAGGATATCGATGTGGCCGATCTCGGCCACGGCCTTTTCGACCTCTTCGGGTTTGAGGACGTTCAGCACCCGTGTGGTGATGCCCGGCGTGCCGTCAAGCTCCTTGAGCCGGTCGGCATTGATGTCGGTGGCGATCACCGTGGCGCCCGCCTTGGCGAAGGCTTCGGCCGAGGCCCGGCCGATGCCCTGCGCGGCGGCCGTGATGAGGACGATCTTGCCGCTGATGTCGGCCATTTGGGTCTCCCTGAAACCGGATGGTGGACGTGGCGCCTTGCCGGCACCGGATGGCCGGAAGCGCGGCCATTGTCTCGATCATCCATATGTGAATAGACTATTTGCAAGTAAGCATGCGCCGCGCAGCGGCGTCAATGCGACCTCGGGCTGCGCCGCATGACTGCGCAAGTGAATGCGCCGCTTTGGGGCGCCGGGAGACCAGCAGATGTCCGACCCGCATGATGCGGACCGCTATCGCGCCCCGGCGCTCGACAAGGGGCTCGATATTCTCGAGCTGCTCGCCGACAGCGACGCGGGTCTGAGCCAGGCCGAGATCGCCAAGGCGCTGGGCCGCAGCGCCAACGAGATCTACCGCATGCTCGACCGGCTGGTGCGGCGCCGCTATGTGCGGCGCACACCCGCCGACCGCTACGAGGTGACGCTGAAACTGTTCGAACTGGCGCACGCCCGGCCGCCGCTCGGCCGGATGGTGAATGCCGCCATGCCGGCGATGCGGAGCTTCGCCCGCGACACGCGGCAGGCCTGCCATCTGAGTGTCTATGATCGCGGCGCGCTGATTGTCGTGGCGCAGGTCGATGCACCGGACTACTGGAATGTCTCGATCCGCACCGGCGCCCGTTTCAGCCTCACGGGCACAGGGTCGGGCCTCGTTCTGCTGGCGCATACGCCCGCCGAGGAGCGCCGGCTGATACTGGCCGAGCAGCAGCCGGCCCAGACGCTCGACGATGCCGTCGCGGCGGAGCTGCAGACCATTCTCGCGCAAGGCTATGGTGATGTCCCGAGCCGCCAGATTGCCGGGGTGCGCAATCTCGCCGTGCCGGTGCTGGGGCCCATGGGCCGGGTGCTGGCGGTCTTTGCCTGCCCCTATACCGAGCGGCTCGACAGTCTCGACGCGCCGTCACGCCAGGCGACGCGCCAGGCCCTGATCGCGGCCAGCGCCACGATCTCCGAGCGTCAGGCGCGCGAAGAGGGCTGAAGCGCAACACTTTGAAGCAATTTCGCCGCGAGGGGACGCGCGCCCCGGACCTGCGCCTTGTCGTAATCGGAAAGTTTGATACACATCGCGTCCCTATCAAACAGGCCTGATCAGCATGAGCCGGAACTTCCTTGTCGTCGACCCCTCGGAGCAGCCCGAAGTGCTGCGCGCGCTGGCTTCCGAACTGCGCGTCGGCATGCTGAAACTGCTGCAGGTCGAAGGCGCGATGAACGTCAACGACATCGCCACCTGCCTCGCCCAGCCGCAGTCGACCATCAGCTCCAACCTGCAGGTGCTGGTCGATGCCGGGCTGGTGCGCACGGAGTCGCGCAAGGCGCGCAAGGGCAACCAGAAGATCTGCCACTCGCTGTTCGACGAAGTGCTGGTGATGTTCAAGGAAGACACCGGCGCAGTGCGGGCCAATACCATCGAGGTGGCGATGCCGCTGGGGCTCTATACCAGTTGCGATGTCTCCTCGCCCTGCGGGCTGTGCTCGACGACCGGCATCATCGGCATGCTCGATGTGCCGGACACGTTCCTCGATCCGGACCGGATGAACGCCGGGCTGATCTGGTTCACCCGCGGCTATGTCGAGTACCAGTTTCCCAACAATGCCAAGCTGGCGCAAAAGACCATCGAGAGCATGGAATTCGCCATGGAGCTGAGCTCGGAAGTGCCCGGCACCCATGCCGACTGGCCGAGCGACATCACCCTGAGCGTCAATGGCACTGAAATCGGCACATGGCTGTCGACCGGCGATTTCGGCGATCGCCGCGGCGTCTTCACCCCGGACTGGTGGAAGCTCAAGGGCTCGCAATATGGCAAGCTCAAGAGCTGGCGCGTCACCCATGAGGGCACCTTTGTCGACGGCATGAAGATCTCGCCGATCTCGCTGTCCGATCTCGACCTCGGAACGCACCATTCGATTCGGCTGCGCATTGCCGTGAAGCCCGATGCGAAACATCCCGGCGGCATCAATATCTTCGGCCGCGGCTTCGGCAATTACGATCAGGACATCCTGTTGCGGCTGGAAACCGCGGGCTGACGGCATTGCGCTGCCCGGTTCGATCGGGCGCTCCCGTCATTTTGCGACCAATGGATCATCAAGCCGCCTTGCGCTGACCAAGCGCCACCGATAGAACCGCATAAACTGATATAGATCAGGAATATGGACTATCGGAGGAGGATGCGGTGAAAGCCACCGTCGTTGCGAACAAGGAATTCACGATCTCGAAAATCGACGATCGTGTCTATGGGGCGTTTCTCGAGCATCTCGGGCGTGCCGTTTACGAGGGCATTTACGAGCCGGACCACCCAACCGCCGATGCGGATGGCATGCGCGGCGACGTCGCCAAGCTGGTCAAGGATCTCGACGTGCCGATGGTGCGCTATCCCGGCGGCAATTTCGTTTCCGCCTATAACTGGGAAGACGGCATCGGCCCGCGCGAAGAGCGCCCGACCCGGCTCGATCTCGCCTGGCACACCTCCGAATCCAATGCCGTCGGCATTCACGAGTTCGCCGACTGGTGCGCCACCGTCGGCACCGAGATGATGCTGGCCGTGAACCTTGGTTCGCGCGGCGTCGACGAGGCCCGCAATTTCCTCGAGTACGTCAATCATCCCGGCGGCTCCTACTGGAGCGACCTGCGCATCAAGAACGGTCGCAAGGAGCCCTGGAACGTCAAGATGTGGTGCCTCGGCAACGAGATGGACGGCCCCTGGCAGGTCGGCCACAAGGATGCCGACGAATATGGCAAGCTCGCCGCCAACACGGCCCGCGCCATGCGCATGTTCGATTCCTCGCTCGAGCTGATCGTCTGCGGCTCGTCGCACATGGACATGCCCAGTTTCCCTGACTGGGAGCGCATCGTGCTCGAGCACACCTATGATCACGTCGATCATATCTCGCTGCACATGTACTTCGCCAACCGCGACGACGACACGCCGAACTATCTCGGCCTCAGCCACAAGCTCGACCGCTACATCGATACGGTGGCCGCGACGATCAAGCAGGTGAAGGCGAAGAAGAAATCCAACAAGGACATCTACATCTCCTTCGACGAATGGAACGTTTGGTACCATTCGAACAAGAAGGACCGCGAGATCCTGGACGGCAACAGCGGCTGGCCGCATGCGCCGGGCCTGCTCGAGGACATCTACAATTTCGAAGACGTGCTGATGGTGGGGCTGATCCTCAACACCTTCATCCGCCGCTCCGATGTGGTGAAGATCGCCTGTATCGCCCAGCTGGTGAACGTGATCGCCCCGATCATGACCGAAAAGGGCGGTCCCGCCTGGGCCCAGACCATCTACTACCCGTACTACTTCGCCTCGCGCTATGGCCGCGGTACGGCGCTGCAGCTCCTCACCAGCTCACCGGGCTACGAGACGAAGCACCGCGAGGACACGCCGTTCGTCGACATTTCGGGCGTGCATGACGAAGAGGCGGGCACGCTGACCTTCTTCCTCGTCAACCGCAATCCGAGTGAATCGATCGATGCCGAAGTGAGCCTGCAGGGCTTTGCCGGTGGCGAAGTGGTCGATCATCAGGTGATGACGCATCCTGATCTGAAAGCCGTCAACACGGCCAAGAACCAGGACGAAGTGGCGCCCAAGGCCGGCGAAGGGGCCAAGCTTGCCGATGGCATGCTGACCGTGCCACTGCCGCCCTACTCGTACCAGATGGTGCGTGTGAAGCTCTGAGGGCACACTGTATTGTGAAGCTCAAGGCCTGTCGCACCCGGTAATATGGGACCGGATGCGGCAGGCCGACAGCGACAGCTTAGCCGGCCGGAATTCAAGCCCTGCGGCGTGCGGCGCGTAGCCGGACTGTTCGACTGCAGGGCGCACGTGCCACAGGGTCGCGGCTGCCAAGACGCGCCCGATAAGCCCTTGCGCCGCTTCAATATTCGCAAGTCTGATTTATATCGGATATGCCGTTGACAAGATGCGCGCATGGGCTAGCATCTAAAAAGGGATGATCAGGAATCTGACACCCTGGGGATGAGGCGGGCTGCTTTGAGCAGTCCGGGATGAACGGAGCGCGACAGGGCGCTTCAAGGGAGGAAATCGATGGATAGAAGAAATTTTCTGCTGATGTCGTCTGCCAGCGCGCTGGCGCTTGCGGCGAGCAGCACGGCCTGGGCGCAGGAAGCCGGCCTGCCGATCACGGATTTTCCGCGTGAGCAGACCGTCATCGTGCACAATCCGGAAGGCACGATCCGCAATCCGGGCTGGTTCAACCTGTGGGTGAACGGTGGCGGCGGTCTGTCGACCGGCCTGCAGCAGCTGACCGCGGATACGCTGTGGTACATCGACCCCGATGCCGGCATTCCCGAAGCCAGCGAAAACGCCATCTACTACTCGCTGGCCGAAGGCCCGTGGGAGTACAATGACGACTTCACGGAAATGACCGTGAAGCTGCGCGAAGGCATGATGTGGTCCGACGGCGTCGAGTTCACTGCCGACGACGTGGTCTACACCGTCGAGACCCAGGCCAACCTGCCGGGCACCGGCTGGTATGGCGCCTTCTCGACCCAGGTCGAAGAAGTCACCGCGCCGGACAAATACACCGTCCACTTCAAGCTCAAGGCGCCGAACTCGCGCTTCCACACCACCTTCGCGGTGCGCTGGAATGCGGCATGGATCATGCCCAAGCACGTGTTCGAGAAGGTCGACGACATCCTGTCCTTCGACAACAATCCGCCGGTTAGCCTCGGGCCCTACACCCTGCACTCGTTCGACCCGAACGGCACCTGGTACATCTGGGAAAAGCGGCCCGACTGGGACAAGACCACGATCGCGCTGGTCGGCGAGCCCAAGCCGCAGTTCATCATCTACCGCAATAATATTTCGACCGACAATCGCCTGATCGAGATGCGCAACGGCAATCTCGACATGATCCACGATCTGTCGCCGGAAGGCACGTTCTCGATCGTGCAGCAGGATGCGGATACCCAGGGCTGGTTCTCGGGCTTCCCCTACGCGCATCCCGATCCGACCCTGCCGATGGCCGTGTTCAACCTGCAAAAGGAAATGTTCCAGGACAAGCGCGTCCGCTGGGCTCTCACGCTCATGCTCGACGCCCGCGCCATGTCCATGGCGTCCTATCGCGGTGCGGCGACGCTGTCGGCCATCTCGATCCCGCCGACCGGAACGCATCCGCGCGACTATCATGCGCCGCTGCAGGACTATCTCATCAACTACGAGATCGACACCGGCACCCGCAAGATCAAGCCGTATGACCCCAATATCGGCATGCAGATCGCCGATATGGTGCGCCCGCAGTTCGGTGACGGCGTGCCGACCGACGAGGAGGCCGTGCGCAACGCCTTCGGTTACGGCTGGTGGAAGCAGGACCTCGAGGCGGCCTCCGAGCTGCTGATGTCGGCCGGCTTCACCAAGCAGGGCAACAAGTGGATGATGCCCAATGGCGAGCCCTTCGCCTTCTCCGTGCTGATCCCGCAGGAAGGCGTGATCAACCGACTTGGCGTGATGATTGCCCAGAGCTGGTCGCAGGCCGGCGTGGATGCGACCCCGGAAGTCGCAACCGATATCTGGGACCGGACCGGTGCCGGCGACTTCGACGTCGAAATCGGCTGGGCCGTGGAAACCTACGGCGGTCATCCGGACCTTGCCTTCTTCCTCGACAGCTACCATTCGGAGTTCGTCGTGGAGCCGGGCGAAATTCAGCCGGGCCGCAACTGGATGCGCTGGACCGATCCGCGTCTCGACGCGATCATCGAGAAGGTGCGCGGTGTCGACTTCAACGATCCCAAGGCACTGGAATACGGCCATGAGTTCGTGAAGCTGCATCTCGACGAGATGCCGAACATCCCGATCATGTCCTACAATGTGTTCTCGGTGCAGTCGAACCGGAACTGGACGGGGTGGCCGACCGCCGACAATCCCTATGCCAACCCGGTCACCAACTGGTCGAACGGCAAGTACATCTTTACCCAGATCGAGCCGGTCAGCTGACCGCCTAGCTCAACTGACGGTCCGGCCAAATTGGCCGGGCCGCCACCGTCGGCGGCGGGGTGACAACGTCACCGCGCCGTTTCGGCTCCCGCTGTCGCAGCCCTGCCGGGGGCAGGACGACCTAGGACGACTTTATGCGTAGCTATTTCTGGTTTGTCGGCAAACGCGCCCTGCAACTGCTCGCCGTGGTATTTTTCGGCGTATCGGCGACGTTCCTCGTGACCCACCTGTCACCGATCAGCCCGGTCGAGACGGCGCTTGGCCGCATGACCGCGCGTTCCAATTTCGACCCCGAAGCGATCGTCGCGATGCGCGAGGCGCTGACTGAGATGTACGGGGTCAACGAACCAATTCTGATGCAGTACATCAATTTCTGGGCGCGGCTGGTGCGCGGGGATCTCGGTCCCTCGCTGCTCGCCTTCCCGACGCCCGCGATGACGCTGGTCATGCGCGCCATGCCGTGGACCGTCGGCCTGCTGGTCACCTCGACGCTGATCACCTTCGCCATCGGCAACCTGTTCGGCGGCCTTGCCGGCTACATGCAGAACAACCGCTTCTTCAAGGCCTTCGGCATCATCGCCATGGGCATCCAGCCCATCCCCTATTACATCGTCGCCTTCATCCTGCTGATCATCTTCGGCTTCCTGTGGCCGGTACTGCCGATCTCGGGTGGCTTCGCGATGAACGTGACGCCTGGCTGGTCCTTCGAGTTCATCGGCTCGGTGCTGCTGCATTCGATCCTGCCGGCGCTGTCGCTGGTGCTGGTTGGTTTCGGCGGCTGGTTCCTCGGCATGCGCGCCCTGGTGAGCAATATCGTCACCGAGGACTATGTCACCTATGCCGAACTCGGCGCCGTGCGGCGCGACACCATCGTCCTCGGCTATGTCATGCGCAATGCTTTGGTGCCGCAGCTGACAGCGCTCGCCATGGCGCTTGGCGGCGTCTTCTCCGGCACGGTGATCACCGAGCAGGTGTTCAACTATCCCGGCCTCGGCTCGCTGCTGATCGATGCGGTGAATGCCGGTGACTATTCGCTGGTGCTGGCCGTTTCGACAGTTTCGATCACCTCGGTCGCCGTCGCCATCTTCATCGTGGATCTGCTCTATCCGATCCTCGATCCACGCGTGCGGGCGGAGTAACCGACATGTTTGCCGTCCTCCGTGACCTCATTCGCTACAATATCGAATTCGCCATTGGGCTCGTCCTGCTGCTGAGCGTGGTGATCTTTTCCTCGCTGAGCTTTTTCGCGCCGGTCGATCCCTCGCTGATCTATGTGACGATCCCCGACCAGCCGCCGTCCTGGCAGTACTGGTTCGGCACCAATTCGCGCGGCCAGGACATGTTCTGGCAACTTTCCGCCGCTTTCCGCAACAGCCTGATCTTCGGTGTCACGGTGGCGGTGCTGAGCCGCATCATCTCACTGACCGTGGGGCTGACTGCCGGCTATCTCGGTGGCTGGGTCGACCGGGCGCTGATGTTCGTCAACGACATCTTCGTCGCCATGCCGATCTTCCCGATTCTGGTGCTGTTCTATTTCGTGCTGCGCAACGACATGGACAGCTTCACCCTGGCGCTGATCATGGCCTGCTTCGGCTGGCCCTTCGATGCCCGGCTGATCCGCTCGGTCGCCCTGGGTCTCAAGCATCGTGAATTCACCCGCCACGCGATTTTTGCCGGCATGTCGACCCGCAAGGTGCTGCTCGAGGAGCATCTGCCCTATGTGATGCCGATCGTCTTTTCGACCTTCCTCAACAACATGCTGTGGTCGATCGGCTTCGAGGTGACCCTGGCCGTCTTGGGCTTTACCAACATCAACAACCCGACCGTCGGCACCGTGCTCTATTGGGCCAACTCGCATTCCGCCATGGTGGTGGGCGTGTGGTGGTGGATCGTCATCCCGGTGATCCTGATCGCAATGACCTTCCTCGGGCTCTTCCTGCTCGCGGTGAGCGTCAACGAATACATTGATCCGCGCAGCCGCCTGCGCCGCATGGGAGCCTGATCCGATGGACAAGCCCATACTCGAGGTCGAAGGGCTCAAGGCCTACTACCAGATGAACTATTTCGGCGTGAACCGTCAGGTGAAGGCCGTCGACGACATCACGATGAACATCCGCCGCAACGAAGTCTATGGCATCGCCGGCGAGAGCTCGTCTGGCAAGACCAGCTTCATCAAGGTGCTGGCGGCGGCGATCCGACCGCCGATGCGGATTGTTGCCGGAACGGCGAAATACGACTTCAAGGACGCCCCGTTCGACGTCGCCGATGCGACGCCCGCCCAGATCGAGGCGGTGCGCTGGAAACACCTGAGCTACATCATGCAGGGCTCGATGAGCGTGCTCAATCCGGTACGCCGGATCGGCAAGACCTTCGAGGATTTCTCCAGCCGTCCGCTGGGCCTCAAAGGCGCCGCGTTGCGTGAGCGCGTGATCAACCACCTGGGACGGCTGAAACTGCCGCCAGACGTGCTGAGCGCCTATCCCCATGAGCTGTCGGGCGGCATGCGTCAGCGCGTCACCATCGGGCTGGCGACGGTGTGTCATCCCGAATTCATCATTGCCGACGAGCCGACCACGGCGCTCGACGTGGTGGTGCAGAAAGAGGTGCTGGGACTCATTCGCGAGATCCAGCAGGACATGGGCTCCTCGGTGGTGTTCGTCACCCATGACATGAGCGTGCACGCCAACATGGCCGACCGGATCGGCATCATCTATGCGGGGCGCCTCGTCGAAGAGGGCCCGACCCGCCAGATGTTCTTTGCGCCCAAACATCCCTATACGGCGCATCTGGTGGCCAGCCTGCCGCGAATTGGCGACACCACGCAGCGTCCGGCGCTCGAAGGCCGGCCGCCCAATCTCGCCGATCCGCCGAGCGGTTGCCGCTTCCATCCACGCTGCCCGCTGGCCATCGACAAATGCAAGACCGACGTGCCGCCCCTGACGACGGTCGCCAATGATCACCGCTCTGCCTGCTGGCGCTCGGACGAGGTGAAGCCTCTGGTCGAACCCTCACAGACTGCGGAGACCGTGGCATGAGCGATCTGCTGAAAGTCGACAACGTTTCCAAGCGCTTCAACATGGGCGGCCTGTTCGGCCGCAAGACCGTCGACGCGGTGCAGGGCGCCAGCTTCACCCTGTCCGCCGACAAGCCCGAGATCTTCACGATCATCGGCGAATCCGGTTCGGGCAAGACCACGCTGGCCCGCATGATCCTGGGGCTCGAGCTGCCGAGCTCGGGTGAGATCAGCTTCAACGGCAAGACCGTGAGCCATCGCGTCGGCCGCGCTGAGCGGCTGGCTTTCATGGGCGATGTGCAGCCGGTGTTCCAGAACCCGTTCGAAGCCTTCAATCCATTGAAGCGCATCGACCGCTATCTGGAATCGACGGCGCGACGCTTCCTGAAGCTCACCGACACGACCGCTATCGACAAGGCGATGGACGAGGCCCTGCAAAAGGTCGGTCTCAGCCTCAAGGAAGTGAAGGGACGCTATCCGCACGAGCTCAGCGGTGGGCAGCTGCAGCGCGCCGCCATCGCCCGGGCGCTGATCCCCAATCCGCCGCTGCTTATCGCCGATGAGCCGGTGTCGATGGTCGATGCGTCGCTGCGCATGTCGATCGTCAACCTGCTGCGCTCGCTGCGCGACGATCTCGGGGTCTCGGTGATCTACATCACCCATGATCTGGCGACCGCCTATTACATCTCGAACCGCCTGATCATCATGCAAAAGGGCAGGGTGGTGGAGATGGGCCCGGCCCGGCTGGTGCTCGACAGCCCCGAGCACCCCTATTCGCGGCTGTTGAAAGCCTCGGTGCTCTCGGCCGACGATGCTGGCGCGGGTAAGCTCGGCAGCGACCCCGAAATGATCGCGCGGGCCACCGAGATGCTCGACCGGCCGGGACGGCTGGTTGAACAGGCCGATGGCCGCCAGGTCAGGACTTACGAAACGGCATGAGCGCACCGGTTTTTCGCGACCCCATCGAGGATGGGGCCGCTGACCCCGTCGTCGTGCGCCGCGAAGGCACCGACGAGTGGTGGATGTTCTACACCAACCGCCGCGCCAGCGTGGACGAGGACGGCTTCGGCTGGATCCACGGCTCGCCGATCGGCACTGCCGTCTCCACCGACGGCGGCGGCAGCTGGACCTATCGCGGCACGGTGAAGGGGCTCGACGCGCCGGGCGACAGTGGGCTCAACACGCATTGGGCGCCGGAGGTGATTTTCGCCGAGGGGCGCTATCACATGTTCCTGACCTATATCACCGGCACCCCCACGCACTGGAACGTGCCGCGCCGCATCACCCACTTCGTGAGCGACGACCTCGAAACCTGGACCCGGCTGGGGCCGGTGGAACTGTCGAGTCCGCGCTGCATCGATGCCTGCGTCTATCATTGCCCCGACGGCCTGTGGCGCCTCTGGTACAAGGACGAGTCGAAGGGGTCGGCCACCTGGTGTGCCACCAGTCCCGACCTGATGGACTGGACCGTCGCAGGCGAGGTGCTGGCGGGTTCGCCCGACGCGCCGCCGCACGAGGGGCCTAATGTCTTTGCGCTCGGTGGCCACTACTGGCTGATCGTCGACGAGTGGCGTGGCCAGGCAGTCTATCGCTCCGACGATACCGTGAACTGGACCCGCCAGGGCCTGATCGGCGACGCGCCCGGCACCGATCCCGAGGATCGCCGCTTCGTCCGCCACGCCGACGTCGTCGTCAACGGCGATCACGCCGCGCTGTACTATTTCACCCACCCCGAATGGGACGAGCGCAGCCAGACCGAAGGTCCCCCTGACGCGGACGCCCGCCGCACGGCCATCCATCATGGCCGACTGACGGTCACCGACGGCGTTCTGATACTGGAGCGCAACATTCCGGTCGACCTCGCCCTGCTGACGTGACCAGCAGGGATGAGGGGTGAGCGGGGCCGCGTGGTTATCCACCGGCCCCGTGCCACCATTGTTTCGCGCTAGAGTCGCTTGCCCTCGGCATCGAACAGCAGGCAGGCGTCGGTCGGCACGCCGGCGCGCACTTCTTCGCCATCCTTGGCCACCGCATGGCCGCGCTGCTCGATGGTGACCTGCGTGCCATCAGCATCGGCAGCGTAGATATAGGCCGTACCGCCCAGTTGCTCGACCACCACCGCCTTGCCGGTCAGGGCAACGGGCGCCGCGTCCGCGGCGACGAAATGTTCGGGCCGGATACCCACCTGAACCTGCTGGCCGGCACTGACAGCGCCATCGCGAATCGGCACCGGCAGAACGGTCTGACCGAAGCCCGTCAGCTGCACCTCGGCGACACTGCCTGAAACGGATTTGACCGTGCCCGCGAGGAAGTTCATCCGGGGCGATCCGATGAAGCCGGCGACGAACAGATTGTCGGGGTTGTCATACAATTCGACGGGCGAACCGACCTGCTCGACACGGCCATCGCGCAGCACCACGATGCGGTCGGCAAGCGTCATCGCCTCGACCTGGTCATGGGTGACATAGACCATCGTCGCGCCGAGCGTTTGATGCAGCTTGGCGATCTCCAGACGCATCTGCACGCGCAGTTCGGCATCGAGGTTCGACAACGGTTCGTCGAACAGGAACACCTTGGGATCGCGCACGATGGCGCGGCCGATGGCGACGCGCTGGCGCTGGCCGCCGGAGAGCTGTTTCGGCTTGCGCTTCAGCAGCGGCATCAATTCCAGCGTACGGGCCGCCTGATCGACCTTTTCGGCCAGTTCTTCCTTGGGCATGCCGCCCATGCGCAGCCCGAACCCGATGTTCTGTTCGACGGTCATATGCGGGTAGAGCGCATAGGACTGGAACACCATGGCGAGGCCGCGATCGGCGGGGTCGACATCGGTCACATCCTCATCGCCGATCTGCACCGTGCCGGCACTGACTGACTCAAGACCCGATATGATGCGAAGCAGGGTCGACTTGCCGCAACCGGACGGGCCGACAAGCACAACGAACTCTCCGTCTTCCATGTGCAAATTGACATCGCGCAGCACTGGTACTGCGCCGAAAGATTTGTGCAAATCCGATACGGTCAAACTTGTCATACAACTATTCCCCCTGTCGCGAGACGTGCGACGACCCGTCTGAAAGCGGGCTATATTGACGTGAGGGTTCGCATTGGGATTGCCATCTGTCAATCGTCGTCACGCCACAAAAAGCTTGCCAGACGAACCCTGTCGTTATTAGCTTGAGGAACGTCACTCAAGAAATTGGCCCAGACCAGTTCTGAGGCATGACGGACAATGGGAGGAAGATCATGAAACGTTGGGCTCTGGCCGCAACTATCGCTGTGCTGGGTGCGTCGCCCGCACTCGCCGAAACCACCGTGCGCTGGCTGCACATCACCTCGATTCCGGAAGAAGTCGAGCTGCTCAAGAACGCGGCGCGCACCTATGAATCGATGAACCCCGATGTGACCATCGACGACCAGTTTCTGGAAAACGAGGCCTTCAAGGCCAAGCTGACCACCCTGCTGCAGTCCGACCAGGCGCCGGACATCTTCTTCAGCTGGGGCGGCGGCGTCATGGACGCGCAGGTCGAGGCCGGCGTCGTCCGTCCGATCGGCGATGTCGTCGACCAGGCAACGCTGGACAGCATCGGCTCGGCCGGTGTCTCCGCCTTCACCCGCAATGGCGAGCTCTACGGCATCGCTCGCGACGTGGGTGAAGTCGTGCTGTGGTACAACAAGGATCTGTTCGAGCAGGCCGGCGTCGATCCCGAGTCGCTGTCGACCTGGGACGGCTTCATCGAAGCGGTGAAGACCTTCAAGGAAAACGACATCACCCCGCTCGCACTCGGCGGCAAGGACAAGTGGCCCGCCCACTTCTGGTGGTCCAAGATGATCGTGCGCCTCGCTGGCGAGGATGCGTTCAACGCCGCTGCGGCGGGTGACGCCAGCTTCACCGACGAGCCTTTCGTCAAGGCAGCCGAGTACCTTTATGAGCTCGGCCAGCTCGATCCCTTCCAGCAGGGCTTTGAAGCCGCCGCCTATGGCGACGCTTCGGGCTACTTCGGCGACGGCAAGGCCGCGATGCACCTGATGGGTGACTGGGACTATTCGGTCATGAAGGACAACTCGGCTGACAAGGCCGGTATTCCGGACGAGAGCCTCGGCATTCTGCCGTTCCCGACCCTCGAGGGCGGTGCCGGCGATCCGTCGGACACGCTGGGTGGTCTCTCCGGCTGGCTCTTCTCGAAGAACGCTTCGGATGAAGCGGTCAAGTTCATCGAGTGGTTCAACAGCGCCGAAGTGCAGAAGGACTTCGCTGACAAGTCCTTCTACATCCCGATCGTCGCCGGTGCGGCCGATGACATGACCAACCCGTACAAGAAGATGGTCGCCGAGGACATCAACCAGGCCCATTGGCACGCCCTGTTCTTCGACCAGGCCCTTGGCCCGGATGTTGGTGGCGTGATCAACGACCTGTCGATCGAACTCGCCGCCGGCTCGATTTCGCCGGAAGAAGCAGCCGAAGAGCTGCAGGACGCGGCCGAATCGGCACGCTGAGTCTGTGACGGGTGCGGGGCCTGAGGTCCCGCACCCATCCCTGTTGGGTGCACGCCCGGAGCGCCCCGGTCCGCACCCGGATCATTGTTTCAGCGGATAGATTTGAATGACCGATATGACGGCCAATGCTGCGCTTCAGGGCGCGCCCGCGCGGCGCCCGAAACGCCGCTTCGACAGCAAGAAGCTGTTCGCCATTGCGCTGCTGGTCGTACCAGCCCTGGCACTTTTCTCGATCTTCGTGCTCTGGCCGCTGATCAACGCTTTCATCTTTTCCTTCTACAAGTGGAACGGCTACGGCCCGATCACCGAGTTCGTCGGCGTCGAGAACTATGACGACGTGATCACCCAGCGGCATTTTTCGACCGCGATCCGCAACACCATCATCCTGTCGGTCGTCTCGCTGCTGATTCAGCTGCCGCTCGCCCTTTGGGTGGCGCTGGCGCTCTATCAGAAGGCCTGGTTCGTCTCGATTTTCAGGACGATCTTTTTCGTCCCCTACATGCTGGCCGACGTCGCCGCGGGGCTGATCTGGAAGTTCGTCTATGACGGCAATTACGGGCTCTTGCCCGCCGTCGGCGACCTCACGGGGACAGAACTGCCCTTTGTGCTGGCCGATCGCTTCTGGGTGATCCCGGCCATTGGCCTGGTGATCGTGTGGAAGTATTTCGGCTTCCACATGATGATCTATATCGCCGGCCTGCAGTCGATCCCCAACGAAGTGCTCGAGGCGGCGCGGCTCGACGGCGTCTCGAAATGGAAGATCATGTGGTATGTGAAGATCCCGATGATCCGCAATTCGATCGTCATCAGCGTCTTCTTCGCCATTGTCGGCTCTCTGCAGCTGTTCGACGTGATCCTGCCGCTGACCGGTGGCGGACCCTCGAACTCCAGCCACACGATCGTGTCCTTCCTCTACCAGTTCGGCATCCTGCGCATGAAGATCGGCTTCGGCGGCGCGGTGAGCGTGATCCTGTTCATCCTGTGCGTGGCGGTGACGCTGATCTACCGCCGTCTGCTGTTTACGAGGGACCCGGCATGAGCGCGAAACGCAGGCTAACCATCGTCGGCAGCCGGCCCGAGATTTCCATCGGGCAATGGGTGACGATCATTCTCGTCGCCCTGTTCATCCTGGTGCCGTTCTATACGACGGCGCTCGGCGGCTTCAAATCGATCGGCGAATTGCGCACCAGCCCCTTCGGCCTGCCGCAGAGCTGGGACCCGACGAACTTCACCGATATCCTGGCGCAGGGGGCGTTCTTCCAGTTCCTCTGGAATTCGCTGGTGATCGCCTTCTTCACGGTCATCCTGACGCTGCTGACGTCGGCCATGGCGGCCTTCGCACTGTCGCACATCCGCTTCTTCGGCCGCTCGATGCTGACCAGCCTGTTCATGCTGGGGCTGCTGTTTCCCTTCGCGACCGCCATCCTGCCGCTGTTCATCACCATTCGCGACATGGGCCTGCTGGACAATCCCATGGCGGTGATCCTGCCGCAGGTGGCGTTCAATCTGGCGTTCTCGATGCTGCTGTTCCGCTCCTTTTTCCAGGAGCTGCCGACCGAGCTGATCGAGGCAGCGCGCATGGATCGCTGCGGCTATCTCAGGATTTTCTGGCACATCGTTTTGCCGCTGAGCCTGCCGATCATCGCGACCGTGGGGGTGTTCGCCTTTGTCACCAGCTGGAACAACTTCCTCTTGCCGCTGATCATGCTCAACAACGACGCGGCCTTCCCGTGGCCGCTGGGCATCATGCAGTATCAGGGGCAGTACAGCACCGACTGGCCGCGCATCCTGGCTTTCCTGACGCTGACCATCATCCCGGCGCTGCTGTTCTTCCTGCTCGCCCAGCGCTACATCATCTCGGGCCTGACCGGCGGCGCCGTGAAGGGCTGAGCGTCCGACCGGCGTTCAGCCGGTCGCGGCCTGCTGCGCGTCGTCGTCGTCGAGATCGAGCGCCGGGGCGGTCGAGGCGCGCTCGACGATGCGTGCGGCCATCATGATTCGCCGCGGCACATCGGGCGATACCCGCTGGTGCACCCGGTCGTCGAGCACCTGCACCAGCCCGGCGCCGATCTCGAGCCCATGCACCTTCACCGTGGTGAGATGCGGCGAGATCTGCGTTGCGGCGGAATAATCGCCGAAGCCGATGATGCTGATCTCTTCGGGGATGCGATGGCCGAGCCGCAGCAGTTCGGACATCACCGTCAGCGCCAGCCCGTCATGCGCGCAAAAGAATGCCGTGGGGTGAAAGCCGTCGGCCCGCGCCTTGGCGAGATGCTCGGTGAAGCGGATCTCGGCGTCGAACTTCATTTCCAGAAACTGCACGTCGGCGTGCTTTTCCAGCACTTCGCGCATGCCATAGAAGCGCTCGACACGGCCGCGATAGCCCGGCGCGCCATGCACATAAACGATGCGGCGATGCCCCAGACCGAGCAGGTAATGCGCCACGGCAGAGGCCGCTTCGTGGTCGGTGCCCGAAACGATGTCGAACGGCTCCAGCGGATCGAGCCAGCCGTTGCGCGCCACCGGCACGCCCATGGCGCGCACTCGGTACATGCTGTCCTTGACGTGTGGACCGACCATGGCAATGCCGCTGCAACTGCGGGCAAAGCGCTCGACCTCGTCCGGGTCATGGGTCCAGCGCATGCGCACCTGATAGCCCCGCCTTTGCGCTTCGGCCTGAAACCCCGACTGCACCAGCAGATGCAGCTCGGAATTGATCAGATCGGTGTCGTGGAACACCACCCCTAGCACTGGCTGCTCGCCGTCGGTCAGCGCGCGGACATAGCCCAGTTCAGCAGCGACGGCCTGCACCCGGCTGCGCGTTTCGGCGCTGACGCCATCCTTGCCGCTCAGCGCACGGGACACCGCGAATTTCGACAGTCCTGTGCGTTCTGCAATGGTCGCCAATGTGACGCGGGCCATGCCGATCTCCTGCTTGTCCTGCGTTCCTAAGCAAACACCGCCAATAACGCAACCTAACCAACCCGCGCGCACAACCCGTTGTTCCCAAGAGACAGCCTGGCCTCATGAACAATGGCCTCTGCTGCCACTTAGGCCGTCATCTGCTCAACGCGGAGGCGGCTGCACATTCTGCTCAAACCTAAAGCAGATCATAACTTCGCATCAACATGAAACATAACACTTTACCTAACAAAATACCGGTGCAAGCCTAACGACAGCCCATAACAGGCCCTAAGGCCGTTGAGCTTCGGAGGAACCCATGTCACGCATCTCTCGTAGAGCCTTTCTGGTCGCGTCATCTGCCTTTGCAGGCGCGCTTGCCCTGAGCGGCCCCGCCCTTGCCCAGGACTATGCCGAATCCCCCATGCTGGAGTCGGCCGTTTCGGCGGGCGATCTGCCGCCTGTCGCCGAGCGCCTGCCGGCCAATCCGCTGGTCATCACGCCGCTCGAGCGCGTTGGCCAGCAGGGTGGCGACTGGAACCATGCGCTCGTCGGTGGCGGCTCGCTGTCGATGCTGGTGCGCTACCAGGGCTACGAGCCGCTGGTGCGCTTCACCCCCGACTGGTCGGGCATCGAGGAGAATGTCGCCGAGTCCTATTCGGTCAGCGACGACTCGACCGAATACACCATCACGCTGCGTGAGGGGCACAAGTGGTCGGATGGCGCGCCCTTCACCACGGCTGACGTGCAGTTCTGGTACGACGCCTATTTCATGGACGCCGAGACCTCGCTGGGCGGCAATTCCTTCTGGTACACCGAGGGTGAGCCGGGCCAGCTCGAGGTTGTCGACGAGCAGACCTTCAAGGTGAAGTTCACCGCGCCGAACGGCTTCTTCCTGCAGCAGCTCGCCTGGGCCCAGCAGGACCAGCTTACGCGGACGCCCAAGCACTATCTCGAGCAGTTCCACATCCGCTACAATCCGGACGCCGACCAGTTGGCCAAGGACGAGGGGCTGGAGAGCTGGATCCCGCTGTTCCAGCGCGAGATCGGCATGCTCGACGACAATACCTTCTTCCAGAATTCCGACCGCCCGACGCTCAACGCCTGGTACTTCGAATCCGCGCCCGGCCAGAGCACCGAGCAGGCGATTGCGCTGCGCAATCCCTACTATTTCAAGGTCGATACCGCCGGCACCCAGCTGCCGTACTTTGACCGCATCGTCTACCAGATGGTCGCCGACCCCGAAGTGCTGCTGCTCAAGACGCTGCAGGGCGAAATCGACATCATGGACCAGTACATCGCGACCCCGGCGAACAAGCCGGTGCTGTTCGACGGGCAGGAGGCCGGCAATTACGGTTTCTATACGCTCAAGGAATCCGCCGCTAACGTCATGGTGTTCCAGCTCAACCTGAACCACACCGACCCGGTGAAGAACGAGCTGTTCAACACCAAGGAATTCCGCCAGGCGCTGTCGCTTGCGGTCGATCGGCAGGCGCTGATCGAGGCGGTGTTTGTGGGGCAAGGGTCTCCGGCCCATGCCTCGATCCAGGAAGGCGATCCGCTCTACAATGAGCAGCTGGCCAAGCAGTTCACCGAGTATGATCCGGACAAAGCCAACGCCATGCTGGACGAGATCATCCCGGAAAAGGACAGCGAGGGCTATCGTCTCGATTCCGAGGGTCGCCGCGTGTCGATCATCTTCGAGATCGACCAGGCCCGCTCGACCTTCCTCGACATGTTCGAACTGGCCCTGCCGATGTTCCAGGATGTCGGCATCGACGCCCAGATGCGCACCATGGACCGCTCGCTGTGGGAGACCCGGGTGCGCCGCGGCCGCGAGTTCGATGCGACCGCGCATCAGTTCGGCGCCAACTCCGGCGTCGCCGCCATGCTCGACGCGCGCTACTTCGTACCGTTCAACTCCAACGCGCTCTACGCCCCGGGCTGGTCGCTCTATTACACCGAGCCGGACAATCCCGATGCCATCGAGCCGCCGGCCGAGGTCAAGGCCCAGCAGGAGCTCTACAAGCGGCTGCTCGCGACCGGCGACGAAGCCAAGCAGAACGAGCTGATGGCCGAGCTGCTGCAGAACGCCGCCGACCAGTTTCTGACCTTCGGCGTCAGCCTGCCGCCCGACGGCTATGGCGTGGTCAAGAACGACGTCGTCAACCTGATGGACACGATGCCGAACTCCTTCGGCTGGCCGACGCCCGGCCCGGCGCGTCCGGAGCAGTTCTTCAAGGACTGATCACCAAAGCACCATTCGGCTGTCGCCCGCGGGCGGCGGCCACTCTCCGCCGGTGGCCCTCCCGGTGCCGGCGGAGCCGTATCCAAACCGTGAGACCATCCTATGCTCGACGCCAAGCCGCAGGCCGCCAACACGCTCAGAACCCCGGACTGGTACCGGTCTGCGACACGCTGGACCCAGCTGACGCTGGCAGAGGATGACCCGGTCAAGTTCGATCCGGCCTACTGGATCGAGATCTTCAAGCGCACTCAGTCCAACGCGACCTGCATCTCGGCGGGCGGCTATGTGGCCTACTATCCCTCGCAGGTGCTGCTGCATCACGTCAGCCGCTTCATCGGCGACACCGATCCTTTCGGGACGCTGGTCGACGGGGCGCGGGAACTCGGCATGCATGTGATGGCGCGGGTCGATCCGCATGCCATTCACCAGGACGCCGCCGACGCGCATCCCGAATGGATCGCCGTCGATGCTGAAGGCAAGCCGCGCCGTCACTGGGCTTTCCCGGATGTCTGGGTGACCTGCGCCTATTCCGACTACAACTTCAGGTTCATGCCCGAAGTGCTGCGCGAGCTGACCGCGAACTACGATATCGACGCGATCTTCGCCAATCGCTGGCAGGGGCACGGCGTCTGCTATTGCCAAAGCTGCACCACGAACTTCAAGGCGGCGACCGGCTACGACCTGCCGCGCGACGACAGCGTCGAAAACCCCGCCTGGCGCGCCTGGAGCGGCTGGCGCCGCCAGCAATTGAGCCGGCTGGTGGTCGAATGGGACGAGGCGATGAAGGCGATCAAGCCGCACACCAGCTTCATTCCCAACATGGGGTCGGTCTCGCTGATGGAGTTCGATCTCGAAATGATCGAACGCTACTGCCCCTTCCTCTGCGTCGACGACCAGGCGCGGCACGGCACCGAGCCGGTGTGGATGAGCGGGCGAAACGGCAAGCGCATGCGCGCCACCTTCCCCGAGCGCCCAGCGATCCTCATCACCTCGATCGGGCCGGAAAACCAGTATCGCTGGAAGGACGCGGTGACGACCGGGCCGGAAATGCGCGCCTGGATGGACAATGGCACGACGCAGGGCCTCTTGCCCTGGTTCACCAAGTTCAACGGCGTCGTGCCCGACGACCGCTGGGTTGAGCCGATCAGCAAGAGCTTTGCGCTGCACGCGAAACTCGAGCCGGCGCTGGCCGGGACCCGGCCGGTGGCCGAGGTGGCGATCCTCGATCCCTCGACGACGCTGCGGCACCATGGCCAGGACACCCGCCGCACCGCCGAGGCCGATGATTTCGGCTTCTACCACGCGCTGGTGGAAGCCAAGATTCCCTTCGAACTGGTCTCGGACCAGGCGATGACGCCGGAGGGTCTCGACCGCTTCAAGGTGCTGGTGCTGGCCAACAACACCTGCCTCGACGATGCGCAGATCGCAATGCTAGACGCCTATGTGGCCCGCGGCGGATCGCTCGTCGCGGCCTTCGAGAGCGGCACCCGCACCGCCGACAATGCGACGCGCGAGACGCTGGGTCTCGGCCCGCTGCTCGGCGTCACCCGCACGGCGCCGACCCGCGGCATCGTCAAGAACACCTATATCGCGCTCAACGGCACGCATCAGTTGACCGAAGGATTTGCGGGCGCCAACCGGATCATGGGGGGCACCCGGCTGATGGCCGTCGACGCGGCGGAGGACACCGAGCAGCCGTTCCTTTATGTGCCGGATTTCCCCGACCTGCCGATGGAAGAGGTCTACCCGCGCGAAGCGCCCAAAGGGGCCGCGGTGGTGACCCGCCAGCACGATGGCGGTGGCCGCACCGTGTTCATTCCCTGGAATATCGGCGGGATCTTCTGGGAAGTGATGACCCGCGACCATGGCCAGCTGATCGAGAATGCCGTGCGCTGGGCGCTCGGCAAACGCCCCGATGTCGAGACCACGGGCAAGTCGGTGCTCGATATCTCGGTGCGCGAAGGCGCCGACGCGACCACGGTGGTGCTCAATAACCTCACCAACCCGATGATGATGAAGGGGCCGATCCGCGAGATTTATCCGGTCGGCCCGCAGCAGCTGTCGATCGCCATTCCCGAGGGCCGCAGCTTTGCGGCCGCCGAGGCGCTGGTCGCCGGCGGCACGCTGGACGCGACCGAAAAAGACGGCCGCGTCAGCGTCACCATCCCCGGGCTCGATACGCTCGAAGCCATCCGGTTGAGCTGGGCCTGAGGCACGTCATGCTGCGTTTCATCATCAAGCGGCTGCTCTACATGATCCCGACGCTGATCGGCATGTCGATGATCGCCTTCCTGATCATCCAACTGCCGCCCGGCGACTACGTCACCTCGATGATCGCCTCGATGTCGGACAGTGGGCAGAACGTCGATCCGCAGCAGATCGAGGCGTTGCGCCGCTCCTATGGCTTCGACGATCCGATCTGGCTGCAATATTTCAAGTGGATCACCGGCATCCTCACCCGCGGCGATTTCGGCTATTCCTTCGAGTGGAACCGCCCGGTGGCCGACCTGATCTGGGAACGCATGGGCTCGACCCTCGCGATCTCCATCGCCTCGCTGCTGTTCGTCTGGGCCGTGTCGCTGCCGATCGGCATCTATTCGGCCGTGCGGCGGCATTCGGTCGGCGACTATGCCTTCACCTTCCTCGGCTTTCTCGGCCTCGCCATTCCCAATTTCATTCTGGCGCTCAGCCTGATGTACGTGAGCTACAAGTTCATGGGCCAGAGCGTCGGCGGGCTGTTCTCGCCGCAATATGTCGAGGCGCCCTGGAGCTGGGACAAGTTCGTCGACCTTCTGGCGCACCTCTGGATCCCGGTGATCGTCATCGGCACCTCGGGCACCGCGGCGCTGATCCGGATCCTGCGCGCCAATCTCACCGATGAGCTCAACAAGCCCTATGTGATCACCGCCAAGGCCAAGGGTTTGCCGGGCTACAAGGTGGTGCTGAAATATCCGGTGCGGATTGCGCTTAATCCCTTCGTCTCGGCCATCGGCTGGGTACTGCCCGAACTGATCTCGGGCGTCACCATCACCGCCATCGTTCTCAACCTTCCGACGGCCGGGCCGCTGCTGCTGCGCGCCCTGATCAGCCAGGACATGTATCTCGCCGGCAGCTTCATCCTGTTGATGGGCGTGTTGACCCTGATCGGCATGCTGGTCTCCGACCTGCTGCTCGCCCTGCTCGACCCCCGGATCCGGTTCAACTGATGAGTACACATACCTTCATCACCGACGAAACCGAGACCGGCCCCGCCGTTTCGTCCCTGCGCACCGATGGCCAGATCGAAGAGATCGCGGCCGCGGGCCAGTGGACGCTGATCTGGCACAAGTTCGCCAAGAACAAGGTGGCGATCGTCGCCGGCGTGATCATTGGTCTGCTCTATCTGGTGGCGCTCTTCGCCGAATTTCTGGCGCCGACCCTGCCGCATCTTTCGAAGCCGCGCTTTACCTATGCGCCGCCGCAGGAGATCCGCCTCTTCGTCAAGACGCCTGAGGGCGACGACCGCTTCCAGTTGCATGTCACCGGCTATCGTATGGAGGTCGACCAGGCCTCGCTGCGCCGCAGCTATACGATCGACGAGGACAAGGTCGTGCCGATCGGCTTTTTCGTGAAGGGCCAGCCCTACAAGCTGTGGGGCCTGATCCCCATGGACACTCATCTGCTCGGGCCGCTGAAATCGACCGATACCATGTATCTGCTGGGCACCGACAAGCTGGGCCGGGACCTGCTCAGCCGGCTGATCCACGGCACCCGCATTTCCATGTCGATCGGCTTGATCGGCGTCGGGATCAGCCTGTGCCTCGGCGTCATTCTCGGTGCGCTGTCGGGCTTTTATGGTGGCACCGTGGATCTGGTGATCCAGCGGGTGATTGAGGTGATTTCCTCAATGCCGACCATCCCGCTCTGGCTCGGTCTTGCCGCAGCCATCCCGCTGACCTGGTCGCCGCTGACGGTCTATTTCATCATCACGCTGATCGTTTCGCTGTTCGGCTGGACCGGGCTGGCGCGCGAGGTGCGCGGGAGGTTCTTCGCGCTGCGCGGCGAGGACTTCGTCACGGCCGCCAAGCTCGACGGCTCCTCGGAACGTCGGGTGATCTTCCGCCATATCCTGCCCTCGCTCACCAGCCACATTCTCGCGGTGCTGACCCTGGCGCTGCCGACGATGATCGTCGCGGAGACGGCGCTGAGCTTTCTCGGCATCGGCCTCAAGGCGCCGGTGGTGAGCTGGGGCGTGCTGCTGCAGGAAGCGCAGAATGTGCGCACCATCGCCACCGCGCCCTGGCTCCTGCTGTGGCCCGGCGGCGCCGTGGTGCTGACGGTGCTGGCCTACAACTTCCTCGGCGACGGTCTGCGCGACGCCGCAGACCCCTATGAGAGCTGAGCCGATGACCCACTACCCCACAACGGCCAGTTCCGTGAGCGCCGCGCCCGATCCCGAGGTGATCCTGCGGGTCGAGGACCTGAGCCTCGATTTCCGCCTACGCACGCAGACCTTGCATGCCGCACGCAATGTGAGTTTCGAGCTGCGCCGTGGCGAAACGCTCTGTCTCGTCGGCGAAAGCGGCTCGGGCAAATCGGTGACGGCGCGGGCGCTGCTCGGCATCATCGACAAGAATGGGGCGATCAGCTCGGGGCGCATCCTGCTCGACGACAAGAAGGGCAGCACGATCGACATCGCGCAATTGAAGGACAACAGCATCGACATGCTGCGCATTCGCGGCGGGCGCATCGGGCTGATCTTTCAGGAGCCGATGAGTTCGCTGTCGCCGGTCCATACCATCGGCAGCCAGATCATCGAGGCGCTGCTGCTGCACCGCCAGATGGACAAGCGCCAGGCGCGGGCCGAGACCATCGAGCTGCTGCGCCAGGTCGAGATCCCCAATCCCGAAATCCAGATCGACCGCTACACGTTCGAATTCTCGGGCGGCATGCGCCAGCGCGCGATGATCGCCATGGCGCTCGCGGCCGACCCGGAAATCCTCATCGCCGACGAACCGACGACGGCGCTCGACGTGACGACCCAGGCCGAAATCCTCGACCTGATCAAACGCCTGCAGGTCAGCCGCGGCATGGCCATGCTGCTGATTACCCATGATATGGGCGTGGTGGCTGAAGTGGCCGATGATGTCGCGGTGATGCGCTATGGCCGGATCGTCGAGGCGGGACCCGTGGACGCGATCTTTCATGACGCGCAGCACGCCTATACCAAGCGGCTCCTCGCCTCGACGGTGAAGCTTGAGGAAAACCGCCGCACCCAGGCGCGCGTCGAGGGCTTTGCGCCGACCGTCGCGCCGGTGCTCTCGGTGCGCAATCTCACCAAGGTCTATGGCGCGACCAAGGGCTGGTTCGGTAGCACCAGCCACGCTGTGACCGCGGTCGACGACGTGAGCCTCGATCTCTACCCAAACGAAAACCTCGGGATCGTCGGTGAGAGCGGCTCGGGCAAGACCACCATGGGCCGGTTGATGCTGCGCATCATCGAGCCGACGTCCGGCCAGATCACCTATCGCCGCGACGGCGAGGAGATCGACGTGACGGCGCTGTCGAAGCGCGAGCTGCGCGACTTCCACCGCGACGTGCGCCTGGTGTTCCAGGACCCCTTTGCATCGCTCAATCCGCGGATGACCGTGCGCGACATCATCGGCGATCCGCTGCATATCACCGGGATCGCGCGTGGTGCCGCGCTGGAACGCCGGGTCGGGGAACTGATGGAACTGGTGGGGCTCGATCCGCTGACCATGGAGCGCTATCCGCACGCCTTTTCCGGCGGGCAGCGCCAGCGCATCGGCATCGCTCGGGCCCTGGCGCTCGACCCCAGGGTGATCATCGCCGACGAGGCGACGGCGGCGCTCGACGTGTCGATCCGTTCGCAGATTTTGGATCTACTGCTTGAGATTCAGAAGCGGCTGGGGCTGAGCTTTGTCTTCATCTCGCATGATATTTCGGTGGTGCGCTATTTCTGCGACCGGGTTGCGGTGATGCACCGCGGCAAGGTGGTCGAGACCGGTTCGGCCGAGCAGATTTGCACCGCGCCGACAGAACCCTATACCAAAAGCCTGATATCGGCGGTGCCAAACCCCGATCCGCGCAACAAGCGGATGCTGCATCGCACCCGTTTCAACGCCTGAGGACTGTGACGTGCCAAAATTCGCCGCCAACCTGACCTTTCTCTATACCGAGTTCGACTTTCTCGACCGCTTTGCCGCCGCCGCCGGCGATGGCTTCAAGGCCGTCGAATACATGTCGCCCTATGTGGCGACCAAGGAAGCGATTGCCGAGAAACTGGCCGCGCATGGCCTGACCCAGGCGCTGTTCAACCTGCCGGTCGGCGACTGGGATGGCGGCGAACGCGGTATCGCCTGCCTGCCCGACCGGGTGGACGAGTTCAAGCAGGGCGTGGCGGCAGCGATCGACTATGCCAAGGCGCTCAACTGCACCAAGGTGAACTGTCTCTCCGGCATCCCCAAGGGCATCGACGCAGCGACGGCCGAGCAGACGCTGGTCGAAAACCTCAAATATGCCGCCGCCGAGCTCAAGGCGGCCGGGATCACTTTGGTGCTCGAGCCGATCAACACCCGCGACATCCCGGGCTTCCTGATCGCGACGACCGACGATGCCGAGCGCGTGCTTGACGCAGTCGGCTCGGACAACCTGCTGATCCAATACGATTTTTATCACATGCAGATCATGCAGGGCGATCTCGTGCCGACTTATGAGCGGCTCAAGGGCCGGATTGGCCATGTGCAGATCGCCGACAATCCGGGCCGCAACGAACCGGGCACCGGCGAGATCAACTACCCCTTCGTTCTGGCCGCGCTCGACCGGCTTGGCTACGACGGTTGGGTGGGCTGCGAATATAAGCCCAAGGCCGGCACCACCGCCGGGCTGGGCTGGATGCAGTCCTTTGTCTGAAGTGCATTTTGAGGGAGTGAGAACGCCATGAACATCGGATTTATCGGACTGGGCGTCATGGGGCGCCCGATGGCGGAACATCTGATCGACGCCGGGCACAGCCTGACCGTCAGCCGGGTGAAGCCCGTCTCGCAGTTTCTCGCCGACAAGGGCGCGACGGCTGCCGAGACGCCCAAGGCGGTCGCCGAGGCCTCCGAGGTCGTGATCCTGATGCTGCCCGACACGCCCGATGTCGAGGCCGTGCTGTTCGGCGAGAACGGCGTTGCCGAAGGCCTGCAGCCCGGCGCGCTGGTGATCGACATGAGCTCGATCGCCCCCGTAGCGACCAAGGGCTTTGCCCAAAAGATCGAAGAGCTGGGCGGCGAATATCTCGACGCGCCGGTTTCCGGCGGCGAGGTGGGCGCCAAGAATGCCGCGCTGACCATCATGGTCGGCGGCACCGAGGACGCTTTCAAGCGCGGCCTGCCGCTGCTTGAGAAGATGGGCAAGACCATCACCCATGTCGGTGGCTCGGGCGATGGCCAGACCGCCAAGGTGGCCAATCAGATCATCGTCGGTCTGACGATCGAGGCGGTGGCCGAAGCGCTGCTCTTCGCGAAGTCGGCCGGTGCCGACCCCGCCAAGGTGCGCGAGGCGCTGATGGGCGGCTTCGCCAGCTCGAAGATCCTCGAAGTGCATGGCGAGCGTATGATCAAGCGCACCTTCGATCCCGGCTTCCGCATTCGCCTCCACCGCAAGGACCTGACGCTGGCCGTCGACGGCGCGCGCGAACTCGAGATCGCGCTGCCCAATGCCGCCGCGACGCAGCAATTGATGAATGCCGCTATCGCCTTGGGCGACGGCGACAAGGACCATTCCGGCCTGATCCGGACGTTGGAGGCGCTGGCCGGCCAGAAAGACTAGCCCGCTTCCACCTGTTCACCCCAAACGCATTCGGCGGCGTCCGTGACCCGGTTGCCGGAGGATGCCGGCTTGCCTCAAGGAGCCCGAAATGCCGCTCGACCGCCTGCCACAGACGCCCTATGGGGCGGTCTACTTCCGCAAGTCCAACCCACCGCGTGACGATTGGGACCGCGACTACCAGACCGCGGCCGAAGACGGGATGAACGTCTTCCGCCACTGGTTCATGTGGTCGGCCATCGAGCGCAAGCCGGGCGAATATGACTGGGCCGATTTCGACCGGCAGCTGGACCTCGCCGCCAAGAACGGCATGCGCACGGTGATCGCCGAACTGACGCATACAGTGCCCGATTGGGCCTGGCGCAAATGGCCGGAAGCCCGGCAGAAGCGGGTCGATGGCAGTGAGGTGAAATCGGGCATGGGCGTTTCGGCGGCCACCGGAGGTTTTGCCAACAATGGCGGCGGCGCCGGCGCGCTGAGCATGAACTGTCCCGAGGTGAAGGCCGCTGCCGGGGCGTTCCTGACCGCACTCGCGACCCGCTACAAGGGCCACCCGGGCCTTCTCGGCTACGACGTCTGGAACGAGGTGAACTACTCGCCCGACGTCGATTATTCCGACTTCATGAAGGCCGATTTCCGGCTCTGGCTAAAGGAAAAGTACGGCACGCTCGATGCCCTGGCCGAGGCCTGGTACCGCTATTCCTACGCCGAATGGGACGACATCGAGCCGCCTTACGAGGTCGCCGCCTATCCGCAGAACCTCGACTGGCTCGATTTCAAGCGCGACAATTTCTACGGCCAGATGCAATTCCGGATCGACACGATCCGCGCGGTCGATACCGACTGCATGATTGCCGCACATGGCGTCGGTGGCGCCATCCAGAACATGGCGGCTGGTGGCTCCGACGACTGGCTGGCGGCCTCCAAGGTAGAGCTCTACGGTCTGACCTGGGTGCCCAGCCGGCGCGGCTTTGCGCCGTGGCAGAATTTCTTCGGCCCCGACATCACCCGCTCCGCGGCGCGCGGCAAGAAATGGTGGCACGCCGAGCGGCCGGCCGGTCCGCTGTGGCTGCAGCCGCAGGTGCTCGGCCGCGACAAGGAAGACGGCCGGGTGATGGAGCCCGAGGACATCCGCACCCTGACCATGACCTCGTTCGCGGCCGGCGCCACCGGCGTGATGAACCTGCGCTGGCGGCCGCTGCTCGATGGCCCGCTGTTCGGGGCGTTCGGCGCCTATGGCATGGACGGGTCGCGCACGCCGCGCTCGGACATGCAGAGCAAGATCGGCAAATGGGCCAATGCGCCGGGGCAGGGGGAGCTGTTCGCGGCGCGCCCGGTGAAGGGCGACATCGGGCTGTTGGTGATCCCCGAGGCGCAGGCCTGGGACTACCTGCTCAATGCGCGGCACCGCCCCCAGACCTATCGCGAGGCGATGTGGGGCGCCTATCGCGGCTTTTTCGACAATGGCATCCAGGCGGACTGGGTCCATATCGACGACATAACTGGCTATGACGCGATCTACGCGCCCTATCCGATCATGCTGACCTCCGAACACGCGAAACAGCTCGCAGACTGGGTCGAGGCGGGCGGCAAGCTGATCTCCGAAGCGACGCCGGGTTATTTCGGCGATCGCGGCAAGGTGGGAACGACCCAGCCGAACAACGGGCTCGACGTGGTCTTCGGCGCTACCGAGGACGAGGTCGAGTTCATGCCCGACATCGGCGACCGTATTCACCTTGCCCTCGAAGGCGTGCCGGTGCAGGGCGGCGGGTTCCTTCAGTCCTACACGCTGACGACGGGGCAGGATCGCGGTCACTTCGCCGACGGCCGGCTGGCGGTGGTGGAAAACCGCTTTGGCGCGGGCCGCACCCTGCTGGTCGGCACGCATCCGGGTGCCGGTTACTTCAACGCGCCGGGCGGCGACAACCTGCGCTATTTCGCCGAAGTCTTCGCCTGGACCGGCAAGACCCAGCAGGTGGTGCTCGACAACCCGTCGCTGCAGGCGCGCCTGCACACAAGCGACGGGCAGAAGGTGCTCTGGGTGATCAATTCTACCCGTGAAGCGCAGGAGGCGCGGGTGACGATCGCCGGGGCCGCCGCGGAACTCGGGTCCGCCTACTGGGCCGAGGCGGGCGCACTGGCGACCGGCGACAGGATCACCGTGCCGCCGCGCGACGCACTGGTCGTCCGCCTGGACTGACCGGCGCCGGCCCGGCGCGACGTGACCGCGCCGGGCATGTCTTTCCTGACAAATGTTGACTAGCGTTATCAGAATTAGTAGCGATGCCGGCGCCTGTTCCGGAGACTGCCATGACACCGCTGACGCTGATGACCGCGACCGTATTGGGCCGCCGCCAGATCACGCCCGGCATGGTGCGGGTGACGCTGGGCGGTGACGGTCTCGCCGGTTTCAGATCGACCGGCGTCGGCGACGAGTATGTCCGGCTTTTCTTCCCCGACCCCGAAACCGGGGAACTGGTGGTGCCGAACATCGACGAGAAAGGCCGCTGGCGCTGGCCCGAGGGCAAGACGCCGGCGCATTGCGAGTGCTACACGATCCGCCATGCGCGTGACGGCGAAATCGACCTCGACTTCGTGGTGCATGGGCATGGTCGCGCGAGCCACTGGGCCCAGCAGGCCGCGCCGGGTCAGACCATCGTCCTGCGTGAGCCCTATGGCATTTATGAAGCGCCGGCGGATTCGCGCTGGCTGATGTTCGTCTGCGATGCCACCGGCCTGCCGGCGCTGGGGCGGCTGCTCGAACAGCTTCCGGCTGGCGTCGAGGCACGCGCCATTATCGAAATCCCCGATGCCAACCACCGCCAGGTGCTGACCAGCCAGGCCGATCTCAAGCTCGTTTGGCTCGAGGGCAGCGGCAATGGGCTGTCCGCTTCGCAACTGTCCGATGCCGTGGCCGGGATGGATTTGCCCGCGGCCGACACCGCCTATGTCTGGGTGGCCGCAGAAGCCAAGGCTGCGCGGAAGATCCGCCGCCACCTGCGCCATACGCTCGGCTGGGCCGGCACCCGCTATTCGGTCACCGGCTACTGGACCGACAAGCTGGCCGAATGGGAAGCCAGCTGGAAGGCGCTGGACGAAGACGTCAAAGAACGCATCAGCGAACTCTGGGTCTCCGGCCGCGACCGCGAAGAGGTGGCCGATGAAGTCGAAAAGACCCTCGAGCCCTATGGGCTGTGAGCCGGGTCGATCTCAAGCGCGGCCGAACTCGTCCTCAATGCGGATGATGTCGTCCTCGCCGAGATAGGAGCCGGTCTGCACCTCGATCAGCTCGAGCAGGATCTTGCCCGGATTGGCCAGCCGGTGGACGCAGCCCAGCGGCAGGTAGATCGACTGGTTCTCGCTCAGCATCGTCACCTCACCATCGATCGTCACTTCGGCGGTACCGGAGACGACGATCCAATGCTCGGCGCGATGGTGATGTTTTTGCAGGCTCAGGCGCTTGCCCGGCTTGACGAAAAGACGCTTCACCTGGAAGCGCTCGCCATTGAGGATGGATGAATAGCCGCCCCAGGGGCGGTAGGCCGTGCGGTGGATTTCGGTGAGCGCCGCGGTTTCCGGATCGGCGCGCAGCTGCTTGACCATCGGCCCGACCTTTTGCGCTTCCGACAGCTTGCCGACATAGACCGCGTCCTCGGTTGCGATCACCGCGACATCGTCGAGCCCCTCGACGGCAACATGCGCCCGGTCGGTGACGACCAGCGCATTATGGGTGTTGTTCAGAGTCGCCGGGCCGCGCACGGAATTGCCGTCGCCATCATGCTCGGCGGCTTTCCAAACGGCATCCCAGGCGCCGAGATCGGACCAGGTATAGGTGACGGGCACCAGCGCCACGGCCTGCGACTTCTCGAACACGGCATAGTCGACCGAAATGTTCGGCGCCGTGGCAAAGCTCGAGCCCTCGAGCCGGGTGAAATCGAGATCGCGGGTCGCAGCGGTGACCGAGGCGCGGGCTGCGGCATGGGTCTCGGGCGACAGCCGTTCGATCTCTGCGAGGAAGGTCCCGACCCCGAGCATGAAGGTGCCCGAGTTCCAGAAATAGCCACCGGCTGCCAGCATCTCTTCGGCCCTGGCGCGTTCCGGCTTTTCGACAAAGCGCGCCACCGCGTGCACCCCATCGCCGAGCGCAGCGCTCTGCTCGATATAGCCATAGCCGGTTTCCGGCGCGCTCGGCGTAATGCCGAAGGTCACGAGCTTGCCGGCGCGCGCTGCAGCGGCGGCCGTATCGATGCTCCAGCGGTAATTGTCGTCGACCGTCACCGAATGGTCGGAGGCCAGCACATGCATCACCGCATCCGCGCCGAACTGCTCAGCGACATAAAAGGCGGCGGCGGCAATGGCGGCGGCGGTGTTACGTGCCACCGGCTCCAGCAGCACGGCCGAAGGCATCAGGCCCATCTCTTGCGCCTGTTCGGCGACAAGGAAGCGATATTCGGCATTAGTGACGATGACCGGCGGCAGATAGCGCGCGCTGTCCGTCACGCGCTCCAGCGTCTGCTGATAGAGCGAGTTCTTGCCGACAAGATCGAGAAACTGCTTGGGCCGTGCCGAGCGCGACATCGGCCACAGCCGGGTCCCCTGACCGCCTGCAAGGATAACCGGGACGATGAGCTGGGTGCTGGAGGTCATCAAGAAGCTTCCGTTGTTCCGCCGTGCAGTCAGACTGGTGAAAATTACGATCCTGCCAACATGGAGGACGTATCGATCAAAAAAGGAGGCTCGCCGCGCGCCAGACGTACGGCTGTCAGCCGGCCGGTGGCGAACGCCCCGGTGTCTATCGCGATCCGCCCCGGTGTCACGAGAGGCGCTTCGCGTATCGTATGGCCATGGACGACGACTTTTCCGAAATCAAGGTAATCCGCGGCAAAATCATCCCGGTACCATATGAGATCCGTCGCGCTCTGCGCGGCAAGCGGCACGCCAGGCATCAGGCCGGCATGGCAGAGGATCGCCTCCGGGGTTTCGATGAGGAGCGGCAGGCCGGACATGAAGGCGATGTGCTCGTCGGGGATATGGCGCTGAACCAGCGCGGCAAACTGGCGCTGTGGCAGATGCGGATCCTCCAGCGCGTCGAGCGGCACGCCATAAGACAGCAGGGTCTCCACCCCGCCAAACTCCAGCCAGCGATCGCCGCGGCGCGGACGGGCGATGAATGCCAGCATTGCCGCCTCGTGATTGCCCATCAGGCACTGGCGCTGAAAGCCGGCAGGGGGTGAGGTCAGCATGTGGTCGATGACCGCTGCGGAGTCTGGCCCGCGATCGACGAGATCGCCGAGCATCACGATCCAGTTTTCGCCAGCGCGGTGCTCAGCATCAGCAACAATCCGCGCCTCGAGCGCCTTCAGTTGCGCCAGGCACCCGTGCACATCGCCAATGACATAGAGGGTATCCGGCCCCGGATCGAAGCTGAGCCGCCGTTCGGGCGCATCGAGGTCCGGCAGCTCGGCCTCGGACCGACCACCCAGACGCTGCAGCAAACCTTTCAACACGGGTCTGCCCTTCTGTTCCCCTAGAGCCCGCAAACTATTGAGCCCACCCCCGTCTGGCAAGTGGCCCCAACGCCAGCCGTTTTCGCGCCCCGCCACCTGATGCAGGGCGGGTTTGTGCGCGATGCGCTTGTTTCGGCGGGCGGGGCGGTTCTAAGTTGTTTCAGTCAGCCTTGCGGCGTGGTCGCGGGGCGGGATTGGACGGTTGGAGTGCGTGTTTGATGAAACTGGCTGATGTTGCGCCGTCGGTGCTGGAGCTCTGGCAGGTGATTGCGCCGATCGACGCGCTGCGCCCCGGTGGCGAATTGCGCACCGTGCTGCTGGGCGAACCGATCATAGCGACGCGGACCGATGCCGGCCTGCGCGTTGTGCGCAAGGCGGCGCCCGATGTGCCTATGGCGGTGCTCGAACGCTACGGCTTCATCTGGACGAGTTTTGTCGAAACGCCCAAGCCACTGTTTCCGCTACCCGAATATGATGAACCGGACCGGCGCAATGTGGTGGCGGCCTCGTTCGGCGTTGCTGTGTCGGCGCCGCGGGCAGTCGAGAACTTCCTCGACATGGGGCACTTCCCCTATGTGCACACCGACATTCTTGGGGCCGAGCCACACACCGAGGTGAAAGAGTACGACGTCGAGATCTCGGAGGATCGTGACGAAGTGCTGGCGACCCGCTGCCGGTTCTTCCAGCCGCGCGCCGCGCTGACGGCCACGGAGGGGCAGGAGGTCGAATATGTCTACCGCGTGCCGCACCCCTATTGCTCGGTGCTCTACAAATCCTGCCCGGCCGACGAGAGCCGCTTCGATGTGATCTCGATCTTCTGCCAACCGGTGGGCGAGGAGCAGATCATTGCGCATCTGCTGCTGACCCAGGTCGACGAAACCAGCACGGAAGCCGAGATGCGGCGTTTTCAGCAGACAATTTTCGGCCAGGACAAACCGATCCTCGAAAATCAGTACCCCAAGCGCCTGCCGCTTGATCCGCGCGCCGAAACCCCGATCCGCGCCGACAAGTCGGCCATTGCCTATCGCCGCTGGCTGTCGAAAAAGGGCGTCAACTACGGCGTCATCCCCCAGCAGGCCTGACGGAGTTCTGCGTGTCCAATTTTGAAGGCTGGCATCCGATTGCCGCGAGCGGCGACCTGCCGTTTCGTCATGTGTTTCACGGCCAACTGGCCGGCCGCGAACTGGCCGTGTGGCGGGCCGACGACGGCAATGTGAATGTGTGGGAGAACCGCTGCCTGCATCGCGGCGTGCGCCTGTCGATCGGCATCAACGAAGGCACGGAACTGAAGTGCCAGTACCATGGCTGGCGCTATGCCAACCGCTCGGCCGGCTGCACCTATATTCCCGCGCACCCCGCCGATGCGCCGGCACGCCGGATTACCAACCGCACCTATCCGGTCACCGAACAGTTCGGACTGGTCTGGGCCGCGGTGACGCCGGTCACCGCATTCGCGCCGCCGCTGGCCGGTAGCGATTGGTTTGCGCTGCGCCCGATCCCCGTAAACGCGCCGCCGGACCTGGTGCTGCAGCATCTGCGGGCCGCGGCCGATGGCGAGGTGACCGACATTGGGCCAGAGGCACTGCAATTGACCCTGCAGGGTGCGGGCGGTGAGGAGACGGCGATCTTCGTGCAGCCGGTCGACAGTGACCGTGCGGTCATCCGCGGCCTGGTTGCGGGCAAGCCGCAGGACGAAGTGGCGACCCTGAGGCTGTTCAACCGGCTGCTGACCGATCTCAGGACAAAGATCGAGACAGCGGCCGCGGCGCAGGCTTCGCCTGAGCCCATTGTTCCGACCTATGAACCGGTATCGCTGGAACTGTCATCGATGCCGGACCTGCGGGTGGGGCAGCAGGCGACGCTGCGGGTGCGGCTGGCGCGGCGCTTTGCCGTGGCCGAGGACATCACCGGCCTTGAACTCGCGGCGCTCGAGGGGCATTTGCCGACCTTCCAGCCCGGCGCTCATATCGATCTGCACCTGCCCAATGGTCTGGTGCGCCAATATTCGGTCACAAATGGGCCGGGCGAGCAGCTGAGCTATGTCATCGCGGTCAAGCGCGAGCCGGACTCGCGTGGCGGGTCCACGGCGATTGCCGATACGCTGCGCGAAGGCGATGTGCTGGCGATCTCCGAACCACGCAACAATTTTCCACTGCGCCGCGATGCGCTGCACACGACGCTGATTGCCGGGGGCATCGGCATCACGCCGCTGCTGTCGATGGCGCGGGCGCTTCACGGCTCGCACCTGCCGTTTGATTTTCATGTCTTTGCGCGATCCGAGGCGCATCTGGCCTTCCGCGACGTGCTCACCGGCTTCGGCGAGCGGACGCATCCGCATCTGGGACTGTCGGTGGCCGAGACCGAGGCCGAAGTGGCGGCAGCGCTGGGCGCATACAGCTTTGCGCGGCACGTCTATGTCTGCGGGCCGGGGCCGATGCTGGAGCTGGTGCGCGCCACGGCGGCCCGGCTCGGCTGGCCAGACGAGGCGGTGCATTTCGAGTATTTCAAGAACACAAGGCCGATCGACGACAGGTCGAGCTTTACCGTCGAACTGGCGCGCTCCGCGCTGACGCTCGAAGTGCCCGGCGGCAAGTCGATCCTCGATGTCATGCGCGAAAACGGCATCGACGCGCCGTCGTCGTGTGAGCAGGGCGCCTGCGGCACCTGCCTGACCACGGTGCTGGAAGGCGTGCCCGACCATCAGGACGTCTATCTCAACGAAACCGAAAAACAGGCGAACCGCACCATGCTGACCTGCGTATCGCGCGCCAAATCGGCCCGTCTGGTGCTCGATATCTGATGCCGACCCTCTACGATTATGAACTGTCGGCGGGCTGCTACACGGTGCGGCTGATGCTCTCCATCCTGCGCCAGCCCTATGATGCCGTGCCGGTCGATATCTTCCCCGGCGTCGCGCATCTGGAGCCCGAATTCCTGGAGCTCAATCCGCTCGGTGAACTGCCGGTGCTTGTCGATGGTGATCGCGTGCTGCGCGATGCACCGGCGATCCTCGTTCATCTGGCACAGACCCGCGAAACCGGGGGCGAGTGGCTGCGCGAGGCAGACCTCGCCGAAATTACCAGCTGGCTGCTGATGGCGCAGCGGCTGAGTGCGAGTGTGGGGCAGGCCCGCCTGATCCGCGCTGGTATCGCCCAAGGCGAGAGCGCGCCGCTCGAGGCCGAAGCGCACCGCCTGCTGCGGGTGATCGACGAGCATCTGTGGTTTGGCGAGCGCGAAAGCCGCGACTGGCTGGTCGCCGGCGGGGCGCCGACAATCGCCGACATCGGCTGCTTCCCGGATATTGCGCTGAGCGAGGAAGCCGGCGTGATGCGTCAGGATTATCCTGCGGTGCGCCGCTGGATGGACCGGGTGAAGCGGCTTTCCGGGTTCATCGGCATGTCGGGCGTTTTTCCGGCGGGGCCGGCGCGGGAGTAGGCGCCGGGCCCCTCAAGCGACTAGAGCCCGACGATACGCGGGCGCCAGCGGGCGATGAGGGCTTCAGAGGCAGCTTCGGCACCTTCCATATTGGCGCTTTGATAGACATCGACGCTGATACCGCGCTGCGCCAGCAGATCGACCGCTTCGGCGAGCAGCGCATTGAGAATAAAGACGCCGGCAATAGTCGAGGTCGGGCCCATCTGCATCGTGCCTGCCCCGACATTGAGGCCGGCGTCGCCATAGCTGCCGGCATTGTCGAGGACCAGATCGGCGACTTCGTGCAGCAGCTTGCCGCTTTCATGTCGCGAACTGATCTGCTGTGAATGCGTGAGGGACGTGAGCGCGATGGTCGTGGCGCCACGGGCCCTGGCAGCGAGCGCCATTTCGATCGGATAGGCATTGCGCCCCGAATTAGAGGCGACGAACACCACATCGCCGGGGCCGACCGGATAGCGGGCCAGCACCTGCTCGGCCCGTCCGGGTTCGCGCTCGGTCTGGGTCGACAGCTCGGCGCCCTCGTGCAGCATCAGCGCCGGGTCGAGAATGGCCTGCGCTGCAGCAATGCCGCCGGCGCGATAAAACACTTCCTCGGCGAGGATATGCGAGTGCCCGCTGCCCGCCACATAGATCAGCCGGTCATTCTGGAGTGCCGCGGCCACGGCGTCGCGCGCCGCGTCCATCGCCTGGGTCTGGTCGGTGACAATCCGGTCGAGAATGGCGACGATCTGGTCTCTATAGGTGCGCCGTAGGGCAGTCATTTTTAGCCTCTGATTTCGCCGACATACTTATAGCGGTCACCGCGATACCAGCTGATCGCGTCTTCGACCGCCATACCATCGGCCCCGTAGCCGAGCTGGGAGATTTCGAGCACCGCCGCGCCCGGCCGAATGCCGAGATGCCCAGCGATTTCCTCATCGGCCTCCGACGCCTTGAGGGTCTGCAGGATCCGCCGCGGTCGCGCGTCATGCGCATCCATGCGTTCATACAGTGATCCCGAGCCGTCATAGTCTGCCCCGACAGCCGACACGGGGACGATTGCCCGCTCGTACGACAGCGCTTCGCCCCCAGCGAGGCGCAGTCGTACGAGCGTCAGCACCGAGGTGCCGAGCGGCAGTCCGGTCCGGATCGCCCCATCGGGATCGATGGGGCCAACCGAGCATTCCAGCACACGCGAGGTGGGCAGCAACCCACGCAGCTGCATGTCCTCGGTAAAACCGGATAGCCGCGACAAGGCTTTGGGGATGTGACCGGTCACCACGGTTCCGGCCCCGGGCCGGGTGGTAACGCGGCCCATTGCCGCCAGATCTTTCAGGCTTTGACGCAGGGTCGAGCGCGATACCTCCAGGCCTTCGGCCATTTCGCGTTCCGACGGCAGCGATTCACCAGCAGCGATCACACCGGAGTCGATCGCCGCAGCGAGTGCGTTGCGCAACCGCTCGCCGAGAGGACCGTGTTGGCGGTCCATGCGCTCCCTTAGCTGGCGATAGAAGTCCACGTCTCCCCCGGTGTCGTTGCCGACCTCTTGGATAGCTTCACTGGTATGTCTTTGGTTTGTTCATGTCCACCCTTAAGTCGTATCAAATGCGATCCGTGGCAATGTCGCGAAGGGGTATAGACAAACGCGTCCAAACCAATAACATACCAGTAGCAAGGCGGTCATCCGTCCGACACAAGGGGTGCGAACAATGAATGCTTTTCGTCTGACCACACTGGCGCTCACCGCGGCGCTGTTGAGTTCCACGGCCATGGCCGAAACCGAACTTCGTTTCACGCACCCGATGACGGGTGGGTCCAATCGTGTCGTTCTCGACGAGATCATTGCCAAGTTCGAGGCTGAGAATCCCGACATCAAGATCAAGCAGATCGTCTTCGATGACGATCAGTACTCGAACCAGGGTCTGATCACCCAGCTCAAGAGCAACGAAGTTCCCGACATCTATTTCCAGTGGGCCGGTTTCCCGGTGCAGCGCGACGTTGCTGCCGGCTACGCCATGGACATGTCCGAAGCGCTGTCGACCGACGGGTGGAAAGAGACCTTCGTGCCCGCCGTCTACGCCGAAGGGTCCGGCACCATGGTTGATGGCAAGCCCTACCTGATCCCGGACTCGCTCGATATCACCAATACCATCTGGTACAGCACCGAGATCTTCGAAGAGAACGGGCTGACGCCGCCCGAAACCTGGGACGAGTTCGTCGAGGTCGTGAAGACCCTGGCCGCGGCAGGGGAAACCCCGATCGTCGAGGGCAACAATGAATTCTGGCCGCTCGGCAACTGGGCCGGCCATGTCGCCGCCAAGGTGGTCGACCCGGACGAATATGTCGCCGCGTTCACTCAGGAAGGTCCGTTCAACACGCCGGGCTTTGAAAAGGCCCTCGACCTGTTCGCCGAACTGCACGAGGCCGGCGCCTTCAACAAGGATATGCAGGCTCTCGGTGCCGACCCGGCCATGGCCGCCTTCTTCCAGGGCGGTGCCGCGATGCACCCGATCGGCTCGTGGCTGGTGCCGTCCGCCGCTGATCTCGCCGAGCCCGATTTCGAATATGCCCAGTTCGACACCCCGGTCATCGATCCGGACCACCCGCTGGCCCATTCGGTCATCGGCACCATCACCGGCTTCCTCGTGCACAAGGATGCTGAGCATCCCGAAGAGGCGATCAAGTTCCTGAAATTCTTCACCTCCGAGGAAAACCAGATCCTTTGGGCTGAAGGCGGGCAGATGAGCCCGGTGGAAGGCGTGACGGAAAAGGCGGAGCTCAGCCCGCACCTCGCATCGATGGTCACCATGCTGTCGGAAGCCCCGGCGCTCGTGCCGCCGCCGGACAACAAATACCCCGTGCCGGTTGCCGAAGCCTTCTATGAGGCTGCCGCGCGTGTTGCCGACGGGCAGATGAGCTCCAAGGAAGCTCTGGTCTGGCTCGACGATACGGTCGCTGCCATGGGTGATCAGCAGTAGCCTGAGACTGGACCACCGACGTGGAAGATCGTGCGTCTCCTATCAGCGCCGGGCCCATAAACGTTCTGTTTGTGGCGCCCGCCATGCTGCTGTTTGGTATCTTTGTGCTGATGCCGCTCGGTGCCTCAGTCTATTACGCGTTCACCTTCTGGGACGGCTTCGGCGCGCCCCAGTGGGCCGGCCTGGCGAACTTCGCCCGGGCCGTGACCGACCTGACGTATCTGTACAGCTACGTCCACGTCGTCATCTACATCTTCGCCACCCTGGTCTTCGAGGTGACCTTCGGGCTGGTGATGGCCGTGGTGCTCGATTCCAACCGCCGGCCCTTCTCGCTGATGCGCGGCATGTTCTTTTCGCCGGTCGTGCTGTCGATGTCGGCGGCGGGTGTGCTTTGGACCTTCGTCCTCGATTACCGCACCGGCCTCCTGAACTCGGTGCTGAAATCGATCGGCCTCGGTGACTTCGCCCAGCCCTGGATGAGCCAGCCGGAAACGGCCTTGCTGTTCATCTGCATCGTCTCGGGCTGGAAATATGCCGGTTTTTACATGGTCATTTTCTTTGCCGCCCTGCGCCGCATTCCGCGCAATATCTATGAGGCGGCGCGGCTCGATGGAGCAGGTGAGCTGCAGCAGTTCTTCATGATCACCGTGCCGCTACTCAAGCAGAACATGCTGGTTTGCGTGCTGCTCGCGGTGACCGGGGGCTTTGCCGGGTTCGACCTGTTCTTCACCATGAGCAATGGCCAGCCTTTCGGCGCCACCGAGGTGCCGGCGACCTGGATCATCAAACAGGCCTTTGACCAGAACCAGATCGGCTATGGCATCGCACTCACCGTGATCCTGACGCTCGTCGTCTCGGTCATTTCAATCATCTATCTGCGGCTGTCGGAGCGCACCAATGTCACGCGTTTCTGAGCGGCCGCGCAGCCCCCGCGAATGGCTGCAGTTGGGTGTCGCCGGCGCCGTGGTGCTGGTGATGTTCTATCCGACGGTGTGGATGGTCTATTCCTCGTTCAAGTCGAACCGGGAAATCTTCCGCACTCCGTTTGCGCTGCCGAGCGAATGGCGCTGGAGCAATCTGGTGGAGGCCTGGCAGGTCGGTGGGCTGGGAACGCTCTATCTCAACTCGCTGCTGGTGACGACCGTGGCCGTCGCCATGTGCGTGCTGTTCGCGACGGCCGCCGCCTTTGCCTTCACCCGGCTCGAATTCCCGGGTCGGCGCTGGTATTTCCGCGCCCTGCTGATCGGGCTGCTCTTGCCGCCGCCTTCGGTGGCGATTGCATTGTTCACCCAGCTGCGCGACCTGCAACTGCTCAATACGCCGTGGGCGCTGATCTTCCCCGGCGCCGCCTGGTCGCTGTCGCTGACCGTGTTCCTGATGCGCTCCTACTTCAATTCCATGCGCCCGGAGATGGAAGAGGCGGCCCGGCTCGACGGCGCCAACACCTTTCAGATCTTCTGGTCGATCTCGGTGCCGATGGTCTGGCCGGCGATGCTGACCATGATCGTGCTCAACACCATCAACATCTGGAACGAGCTGCTGTTCGCCCTGCTGTTCATCACCGATGACAATCTGCGCACCCTGCCGGTCGGTCTGGTGCGGTTTTCGGGCCTGCACAGCACCGACTACGCGCTGGTCTTTTCGGCGCTGACCATCACCACACTGCCCATTCTCATCCTCTATTTCATCCTGCAGCGGCACGTCATTGCCGGCCTCACCGCAACGGCAATGGACTAGGAGCCGATCATGTTTCTCAGCGGTGTCATCGAGGGCTTTTACGGGCGCGCCTGGACCCATGCCCAGCGCATCGAAATGCTCGACTGGATCGGTAACGCGGGCATGAACACCTTCGTTTACGGACCCAAGGACGACATCAAGATTCGCGCCCGCTGGCGCGAAACCTACAACGCGGCCGAGGCCGCAGAACTCCAGGAGCTGGTCGGGGCAGCCGCGGCGCGCGGGCTGAATTTCATGGTAGCCATCGCACCGTGCCTCGACGTCACATATTCGGACGCAGCCGATATCGAGGCCCTCAAGGCACGGCTCGACCAGCTTCTGGGCCTGGGCGTGACCCATTTCGCGCTGCTGTTCGACGATATCCCGAGCGAGATGTCGGCGGCGGATCAGGCGGCTTTCTCATCCTTCGCCGCCGCGCAATGCCATTTCGCCAATGCGGCGCGGGAGCATGTGAGCACAAAGCTGCCCGAAGCGCGCCTGCTGTTCTGTCCCACCGAATATTGCGCTGCCTTCACCTCGGCGGGGGTGACCCGCTCGACCTATCTGCGCGACCTCGGCGAATTGCTGCATCCCGATATCGGGGTCTTCTGGACCGGCCCCGATATCGTGTCGAAAACCATCAGTGCCGACAGCCTGCGCGAGATCGGTGCGGTGATCGGGCGCAAGCCTGTGATCTGGGAAAATTTCCACGCCAACGACTACGACATCCGCCGGATTTATGCCGGACCGCTGGGCGGGCGCGATGCGGACATCCTGCCGCTGATCGACGGCATCATCACCAATCCCAACAATGAGTTCGAGGCGAATTTCGTGCCGGTGCACACGACGGGCGCCTTTGCGGCGGGCGTCGACGACGCGCAGTCGGCACTCGATGCGGCGCTGCCCCAATGGCAGCCGCGCTTTGCCCTGGCCTTCACCGACTTGCCGAAGACCCTCGAACGCGACGAAATCCGGCTGCTGACAGATCTATTCTATCAGCCCTTCACCTGCGGGCCGCAGATCGAGGCGCTGCTGCAGGTGGCGCGCGGGCTGCTGACAAAGCACCGCCCCGACGTAACCAGCGCCGACTGGCAGGCCGGCCGTGCGGCACTGACGGACCTGCGCGAACGCATCCGCAAACTCTTCGACCGGATGACAGAACTAGAGAATCGCGATCTCTTCTACGCCTTCCATCCCTATCTGTGGGAGGCGCGCGAAGAGGTGACGCATCTGGTGAGCTATCTCGACTGGTTGGCGGAAAGCCCCGCCGATGACGCCGATTTCCCGGCGGCCGAGCGCATCCACAATTTCTACCGCCACGGCTTCACGGTCGCGGTGCAGGAATTGCTGCCGCGCGACGCGGCCGGACGCTATCGGCACGGCGCCTGATCTTGGAGCTTTACCTTGGAACTTGATTTCGGCGGCGGCTACCAGCTGCGCCGGGCGACCGAGGCGGATCGTCAGGCGCTGGAAATGGTCTGCCTCAAAACTGGCGATTCCGGCGCTGACGCCACCGCCCGCGAGGATGACCCGCGCCTGCTGGGGCTGATCTATGCCGTGCCCTACCAGGTCTACGTGCCGGATTTCGCCTTCGTCGTCGAGGGACCGAACGGCGTCTGCGGTTATATTCTGGGCACCCCGGAGACCGAGGGTTTCAACGAAACCCTGCGCACCGAATGGTTTCCCTCACTCGCCGCACATCTGCCCGACCCCGGGCCGGACGAAAGCAGCTGGACCGGGAGCGACTGGGCCCGCCGGGCCATCCACCATCCCGACCTGAGCTACCCGCCCGTGCTGCATCCCTGGCCGGCCCATGGGCATATCGACCTGCTGCCCGAAGCCCAGGGCAAGCGGATCGGGCAGCGTGCGATGCACGTGCTGTTCGAGTGCCTGGCCGCAGCCGGTGCACCGGGCATGCATCTCGGTGTGAGCCCGGACAATCCCGGCGCCCAGGTCTTTTATCGCAAGCTCGGCTTTGAAACGCTCAGCGATCCCGCCTTGCCCGCGCACACGGTTTTCATGGTACGCAACTTCTGATCCAGGGCGCGCAAAGAGGCGGTTTTTGCCTAGAATCCGGTTGAGCCATCGCCGCTATCGCGGATAGTCTTCCGCCACATCCCGGCCGATATCAGGCCAGCACCAGCCCGGAGACTGCCGCCTCATGAAACGCTTCGCCACTCTGCTTGCCGCACCGCTTGCGGCGCTTGCCTTCGCCGCGCCCGCGATCGCCCAGGACGCCCTGCCGGACCTCGAAGGCCGAACCATCAGCGCCGTCACCGAGAATGCCTATTACCCGCTGAACTTTGCCGACCCGATGACGGGCGAGGGCATCGGCCTCGAATATGACCTGGTCAACGAGATCGCCAAGCGGCTCAACGCCAAGGTCGAATGGAACCTCGGCGCCTGGGACGTGATGATCGAGGCGGTGCGCACCGGCCAGTATGACGTCGGGGCCGACGGCATCACCATCACCGACGAGCGTGAAGAGCAGATCGACTTCACCGTGCCCTTCATCACCGTCGAGCAGTATTTCCTCGTCCGCGCCGACGAGGACCGGATCACCGGCGCCGAGAGCTTTAGCGAGAACGAAGAGCTGCTGTTTGGCGCCCAGCCGGGCACGTCGGCTTTCTACACCGCGATCTACGACGTGCTCGACGGCGACGAAGCCAACCCGCGCGTCAAGCTGTTCGAGACCTTCGGCGCCTCGGTGCAGGCACTGAAATCCGGTGACGTCGATGCGGTGATCGCCGACCAGGCCGCCTCGGCGGGCTATATCGGCGCCGACCCCGGTGCCTTCAAGCAGATCGGCGAAGCCATCAAGTCCGAGCCGCTGGGGCTGATCCTCACCCCCGGTTCCGATCTCGTTGCGCCCTTCGACGCCGCCATCGAGCAGATGAAGGCCGATGGCACGCTCGACGCGATGATCAACAAGTGGTTCTTCGAATATGGCGAGGGTGCCTGATCCCTCCCGGGGCGCGCGGCTGACGCGCGTCCCCTCTCATGTATAGAAAACCCCGTTCAGACGCTCTGTCCCGTTTCCCATGGTGGCTGTTGGCCATCGTGCTGCTCGGGCTCGTCTTGCTGTGGGCGATCATCGCCGACGAGGACTATCGGCAGATTTTCACCATGCTGCAGCGCGGCGTAGTGACGACGCTTTGGGTCAGCCTCGTCGCTTTCGCGATGGCGTCTGTAGTGGGGCTGCTGGTCGCGCTGGCCCGCACCTCGTCCAACCCGGTGCTGGTGCAGCTCGCGACTTTTTACGTCGAGATCATCCGCGGCATCCCCATTCTGGTGGCGCTGTTCTATATCGCCTTCGTCGGCGCACCCTGGCTGGTCGACGTCGGCAATTTCCTGCTGACGCCGCTGGTTGAGACGGGCCTTGTCGAACCGCTGACGGTGCGCGGCTTCGACTTCACCTGGCGCGCCATCTTCGCGCTGACCCTGTGCTACTCGGCCTTCATCGCCGAAATCTTTCGCGCCGGCATCGAGGCGGTGGATCGCGGCCAGATCGAAGCGGCTCGCGCGCTGGGCCTGTCGCCGCTCACCACCTTCCGCCATGTCGTGGCCCCGCAGGCGCTGCGCACCATCCTGCCGCCGCTGGGCAATGATTTCGTCTCGATGATCAAGGACTCGGCCCTCGTCTCGGCCCTCGGGGTGCAGGACATCACCCAGTTGGGCAAGGTCTATTCGTCCGGAACCTTCAAGTTCTTCGAGACCTATAATGTTGTCGCCTTCCTTTATCTGGTGATGACCATCTCGCTGTCGTTGCTGGTGCGGCTGCTGGAACGGCGAATGCAGAAGGCGCATGCGCGCTGAGCCATTGCGCCAGCCAGCACGAAGGCCCACATGATCTGCACATTGAAAACGGGGACTCGCCACTCATGCTGAAACGTCTTTTGGGACTTGGTGCGACTGTCGGCATCGCACTGACGCTCGCCGCCTGCGGCAATAACAATTCGTCAGACGTCGGCAGCGTCAGCGTTGACTGGACGGGCAATGACATCGCCATCGACGCTGTGCCGGACCCCGAAGTGCAGGGCGTCGTCTGCCATGTCGCCTATTTCAACCGCAGCCTGCTGGACCGGCTGCAGCAGGGCAACTGGTTCGAGGACCCATCCTATTCGGCCGTCGACTGCAGCGCCGCCGGCCCGATCACCGTCGGTGACATCTCGATGAAAAAGGGCGGCGAGGAGATCTTCAAACAGGGTCGCTCGCTGATCTGGAAGAGCCTGCGGGTCTCGCGCATCTATGACGCCGAAAACAACGCCCTGATCTATCTGGCTCATGCGCGCGAGCTGCAGAAGGGGTCTGGCAAGATGTCGCTGTCGACCGTGCCGCTGAATGGCCAGGACGTCACCTGGACCAATGGTGCGCCCGCCGGAGCCTCCCGCAACTGAGCGGTCCGCGCAGTTTCATTCAATAGCGGGCGATCGCCGAAAGCCGCGGCATACGATGCCGCGGCTAGTATGCGTCTCGATCAGTAAGGCTGATGGGAGGTATCTGCGATGTCCGGACTTTTGGCGAGCCTGCAGCATGATGCCGGGGCGCTCTTGGGCGCCGTATTGATCATCGTCGCGATGTTCCTGATCGCCCGCGTACTGCGCCTGTCGCAGACGCAGGCGCTCACTTTGGCGCTGACCCCAATGGCTGTTGCCCTGGCATTCGATCGCGCCATTCTCCCGGCTCTCGCCCTCGTTTGAGCGCCTGAATCGATTGCTTTTCGTGCCCCTGTGATGGAAGGGCACGTCGTCACGCCTTTTGCCCTGAAATTGCAAAACTGTTTCACCGGCGCCGCTCGCATTGGCGGGGCCGGATGACGATATTCCCTGCCAAGACAGTATGTTGCACATCTGCAGGGAAGGATAACGCATCATGGCCATTCTCATTGGCGACACCGCCCCGGATTTCGAAGCCGACTCCACCGAGGGTCGCATTAAGTTCCACGATTACATCGACGGCAGCTGGGCCGTGCTGTTCTCGCACCCCAAGAACTACACCCCGGTCTGCACCACCGAACTGGGCTACACCGCCAAGCTGAAGCCCGAGTTCGACAAGCGCGGCGTCAAGGTGCTGGGCCTCAGCGTCGACAAGGTCGAGGACCACGCCGGCTGGGCCGCCGATATCGCCGAGACCCAGGGCACGGCGCTGAACTTTCCGCTGATCGCCGACAGCACGGGCGAAGTGGCCCGCAAATACGACATGATCCACCCCAATGCCGACAACAGCCTGACGGTGCGCTCGGTCTTCGTCATCGGGCCGGACAAGAAGGTGAAACTGAAGATCGAATATCCGGCCTCCACCGGCCGCAATTTCGATGAAGTGCTGCGCGTCATCGACAGCCTGCAGCTGACCGCCAAGCACCAGGTCGCGACCCCGGTGAACTGGAAGGACGGCGAGGACGTGATCATCGTCCCGGCCGTGTCCGACGAAGCCGCGCGCGAGAAATTCCCCGGCGGTTGGAACGCGGTAAAGCCCTATCTGCGCATCGTGCCGCAGCCCAAGGGCTGAGACGGCCGGTAGATCGACGGATAACAACGGGCGGCTTCGGCTGCCCGTTTTGCTATGCGCTCAGCCCCTGAGGCTGCGGTTGATGGCGCCGAGCAGGAAGATGACGCGCCCCATGCCCATCATAAGCAGCCCCCCGACGAACGGCCCGATCGCCCAGCTCAACTGATTGCTGACGGCAAGCAGCACCGTTAGCGCATCGGCATCGGCGCGCTGCATGCCGGCGCGATAGGCGTCATACACGGCGGGTGCCGCTGCACCGGCAAGCACCGCTGTAATCACGATCGCCACGAAGCCGAAGATATAGAGTAGCCCTGCAGTCATGTGTCACTCCTCCCAAAGACGACTGGACTGACTTACGAGGGCGGCAAAACCCCGTCAACAAACCGCTTCAGGCGTTCTTAAGGCCGAGGCGCTAGACCACGAAGTGGTCGACGGGGCATGCCGATGCAGCAACGGAACATCGATGGGCGGCTGGTGCTGCTGTTTTTCGTGCTGGGCGCGGCATTCTACATCGCGCGCGCCATGACCGGCGCGGCCACTACACCGCTGTTCAACGACACCGACGACGCCATGCGGCTCGTCGTGGTGCGCGATCTTCTCGATGGACAGGGCTGGTACGACCACATCCAGCACCGGCTGAACACGCCGTGGGGCGCCTCGATCCACTGGTCGCGGCTGCTCGACCTGCCGCTGGCCCTGCTGCTCGGCGCCTTCCGCCCGCTGTTCGGCGCCGATGCGGCAATCGCGCTCAGCTATGTCTGGCCGCTGGCCCTGCTGGCGCTGCTGCTGTGGCTCAGTGCGAGCCTGGCGCGGCGGTTGGCTGGGCCCGGTGCCGTACTGCCCGCCGTGGTCCTGCCGGTCTTCTCGCTGATCTCCATGGCCGAATTCGCCCCCGGCCGTATCGACCACCACGCTGTGCAGATCCTGCTGATGCTGGTGCTGGTAATCCTCACGATCGACGCGCTCACCCGCCCGCGCCAGGCGCTCTGGGCCGGCTTGGTGGCGGCGAGCATTCTGGCGATTGGCATCGAGGGCCTGCCGGTCGTTGCCGCGGTCATTCTCAGTTTCGGCATGGCCTGGGTGCTGGTGCCGGCGCGCCGCGACGCGCTGTGGCGCTTCGGTCTGGCGCTGGGGCTGGGCAGCCTGCTGCATCTGCTGATCGCGCTGCCGCCCGATCAATGGCTGGTGCCGGCCTGCGATGCCCTGTCCATCACCTATGTCGCCGCCTGTGTGGCGACCGGCGGGGTTTTCCTTGCCCTGGGGCTGCTGCCCACGTCCCGCTGGCACCCGTTGCAGCGGCTGGCGCTGGGCGCCGCATTGGGCGGCATCATTCTGGCGGGCCTGCTGCTGTCTTATCCCGAATGCCTCGGCGGGCCCTACTGGATGCTCGACCGCTGGATGCTGGACAACTGGATCAACCGCATTGGCGAGGCCAAGCCTTTCTTCGTCTCCGCCCGGTCCGACCCGACCTATGCCGTGGCGTCCGGTGTGCCGGTGCTGCTGGCGCTGATCGCCACGATCTGGGGCGTTCGGCGCGGCACGCCCACGCAACGCGCGGGCTGGTGGGTCTATGGCGGTGCGCTGCTGGTACTGATGCTGGTGATGCTGACCCAGGTGCGCGGCGCCCGGCTCGCCACCAGCCTTGCCATCCCCGGCGCGGCAGCGCTGATCGTTTTCGTGCGCGAAGACTATCTGCGCCGCCATAACCCCGGCTGGCTCGCGCCGCTGGTGCTCAGCTGGATCGGCGGCGCCGGGCTGGCGCTGGTTGTGCTCACCAATCTCGTGATCATGCAGTTTCCCGCCTATGCCGCAACGCTCGAGGATCCCAAGGCCGCCGAGCGCGCCCTGTGCCGCCTGCCCCAGGCATTCGATGCGGTCGCCGCGCTGCCGCCGACCCGGCTGATGGCGCCGATCGATCTCGGGGCGCATCTTCTGGCCTTCACCCCGCATGCCGTGGTGGCCGCCCCCTACCACCGCAATGTCACCGGCCTGCGCGATACCTTTGCCTTTTTCAACGGACCGCAGGACGAGGCGCGCCGGATGCTGCAGCGCCGCGGGATCACCCATGTGGTGATCTGCCCGGCCATGCCGGAAGTCGCCGGCTTTCCGGACAAGGCGGAGGACTCGTTTGCAGCGCTCCGGGCCAAAGGCGCATTGCCGGACTGGCTGACGCCGATCGGAGATGCGGACGCGACGCTGCAGGTCTACGCCGTTACAGCCGGCTCATAACCCCAGCTCGGCGCGCAGCTTGCGCGTCAGTTTGGCGGCGATCATGGCGTGTGACGCGGTGACATAGGCCGCCAGCGTCTCGTCATCGAGTGCGCCGGGTTGCGTCTGCACCCACTGACCCTTGGCGAAATAGGGCGCCTGGCCGACGCCGGGGATCGCCGTAAGCCCGTCAAAGCCGATCGACGTCACCTTGAAGGTGATCGCGAAGCTGGTTTCGCCGATTAGCGCAAACACCTTGCCGCCCACCTTGGCGACGAGACTGCCCCATTGTTCGACCAGCGTCACAGCTGGCAGGCTGGTGACGAGGGCTTCAAAGCCGGTGCGGGTCGACAGGTCAGATCCGGTCATGCGTCACGAACACCCGGGCGCGGCGCGAGCGCCCCATCCAGCCCAGCAGGGCGCCGGGCACCGCCAGCACCAGCCAGCCGGGCAGCGCCAGCAGCATGGCGAACACGGGCGCGACAATTGGCGCAAAAAAGCGCGAATCGAAAAAGCTGCGAACCGCTTCCAGGCTGTCCGCGTGCACCCACAGCCAATCCTGCTCGAACGAGGTGATCACCAGAGTGCTCGCCGCCAGCGAGCGGGTGCCGTCGATCACCAGCAGCACCAGCGCCACCCCGAGCATCCAGGTGCCCACAAGTCTTACGATAAGCCGCATGCCACTCCCGCCATCGACCGGTCGATCGCAGGCTGCCGCATTGCCCTTGGCAGCCCGCCAATGTCTATTGCCACGCGGGCCGCCCGGGCCACAAGGGGCGGGCCTGTTTCACCATTCGCACGATAGCTGCATCAGGGGCCTTGCGGCGGGCGCGCACCTGAGTATATTGCGCCCGCCTGAGACGGGTCGACCCCCGTCAACGCCCCAGTGGCTCAGGCGCACAGTCTCCCGGCATGCCGGCATGTCTGTATGCGGAGAGGTGGCCGAGTGGTCGAAGGCGCACGCCTGGAAAGTGTGTAGGCGGGGAACCGTCTCAAGGGTTCGAATCCCTTTCTCTCCGCCATTCCCTCAAAAGGGCGATCTACATCTCCTAAGATGCTGAAAGGCATGGTAGTTTTCGGGGTTCGAAAACCCGTTTCAGCGTCCCAGGCCAATCGCTCAGAAAAGGTCAATCTAAGTGCCAATTTCTGGCACTCCGATCGCCCAGAAATCCAGAATCTGTGCGGGTTTGAGAGGAAGCCTAAGGCGAGTTCGAAAAACTCCTCCTCATCTTCATCCGCTGCCGATGGCTCGGATGAAGGCATACGATCTGTGGCATTTGAAAATACTGACGTTAAGTCTAGCATCAGGCGGAGTTGCCCGCCTTGGGGAACCTGCAAACGACTCACAAGATCGTCGCGGTTGGAAAGCAGCGGAAAGCCTAGATCCACAAATCCCACGACGATGTCCCAGATGGTCCGCAGAAGCTCGATTGCTTCCTGCTCACTCAGTTCCGCGTCCTGGACATATTCGAAGGTACTCTTTTGCATCGAACTGGAGAGCGGCAAATTTGCCTGCCGCAGGGCCTGCGTCCGCCTCCCCGTCCGAGTCGTCATTGGGGGGCTGCCCTGCGCTGTCGGTCTTCATGATGAAGTCCATGTCATTCTCCTTTGTCGTTCGCCTGTGGTTCCTCCTTGTTCGAAAACCAGAACAAAATAGGAACATATACCCAGGTGGTTTGGCAAGAAAAATTCTGCCATGCTCGCCAAGGCTGCGGATTCGCTGGCTTTTGGCGCTATGGTTATGCCCGACCGACGGCGGGTAGATATCGGGCATTGCGCGGGTAACCAGGGATGGTCTTACCGATGCAACACGGGGAGTTCGATTGGGCAGCGGCGACCCACTTTCCCGTCGGGTCGATTGTCTATGCGAACCACTTCAGTGCTTCCCGCACCTCAGCCACTCCGGCTTCCCAGCTGGCAAACCAGCAGTCTAGCTCAGCCTTGAGCCAGACTGCCAAACCGTCGACGCAATGCGCGCCAGGAAACCCCAAGTGTTTGACCGCGAGCGCTATCTCAGTAGACGACAGACCACGAGAGACTTCGCTAAGCTGGTCGCTACGCACATATCCGTAGGGCAGCATCAGCTGCAACACTTCCTCGTACTCGCAATCGCAATGGTCCAGATGAGTTATTGCCCAGCTGAGAACTTCCTCAATGGAGCGGCCAGAGGTACTGTGCGCAACATGAGTGCTGGTGGGAAATCGGCTTGAAAGTTCGAGCTTCGCGAACTGCTTAATTTCGATCCCGAGAAAGGCTGCGGTAACGTCGTCAAGGACAAATCCGGCCGAGGCCAGGAAATTGTCTCCAACAAACTTCTGAAAACGAATATAGGGGGCATCTGCGCTTGTCATGCTAACCTCGTAGGTTTCATGCACGATAGTCGTCGCCTGCACCTCATCCGTCTTTGATAATGTATTGCATAGTAGCAATACTTCTCTAAGTATCTGAATCCAAAAGCGAAATTCGTAAAGTTTGCTATAAGGACGGACCCGCATTAATCTCGACTGGATGAATAGAGATTACGATGAGACAATATTCACGGTACTTATCAGCCGCGATACAGCGACAGGCCGTTTAGTCGATGAGGAATGGTGTGACGCCGACGGGCAGTTTCACCGTGACGGTGACCTGCCGGCACGAGCGTTCTACGGGCAAAAGGGCCACTTTTGGAAGGAGTGGTGGGAACACGGTTTGCTTCACCGTACCGGTGGCCCAGCGGTCACAGGCAATCTTCTCTCGCATTGCGATCCTCGGCTGATACTTACAGAAGAGTGGTATCGAAACGGTGTGTTGCACCGAGATGGTGACCTGCCGGCATATACCCTTCGAGATCCGTTCGAAGGACGGATTTTGGAGCTTAGGTACATGTTCAACGGACTTCTGCATCGCGACGATGGCCCCGCATTAATCCAGTACAAGCCCTCCAGCGAGAAAATCAAGAGTCGGCAATATTGGCTGAATGGCCAACATCTGGTTGGATGGGCACGCAAAGCTGGCCGCTCACCACTATAGCAGGCAGCGCAGCACGTTTTCAAAACTGAGCGAGCGCCGTGGAAATGTCCGCTGAATTCAACAACTTCCATAAACTGCTAATCCAGTATCTCGAATACTCGTCGCCAGAAAGCAAGGTGCTATTTAAACGTCGCTTGGGAAAGCTCGTTAGCGATCGAATTGGCAGAAGAAGAGAGCGCGGTACTGGCAAAAAGAAGGGGGCGTTGACGCGGTTCGCACTAGACGTGTCAGGTTTCAATATCAACCCATCTGAAGATTATAGAGTATTGTTCGCAAACCTCGTGCGTGGGCAAGGACGGGTTGCGGCGGCTGAGGCCATTTTCTTCTTGTGCAATAAGTTGGATGGCTTCAACAAAATTACGCATGAAGCTGGGCTAGCGATTGGCCTCGACACAGAGGCGGACGACTGGAAGGGACTAGAATTAAAGAGGGAGTACACCCTTAATGACGTATTCGCGGAATTGTATGCCCCAGCAACCCCTCTTCCATCCAATGCCTCGTCTGCGTCCTCCGACGACGCATTTCGCAACGAGAGCGAGCGCTACGCTAGAAACGTCATCAGCCACTCGCATTGGCAGCGGTTTCGCCAAGGCGGTAGGCGATATCTGCATCCACTGGCGAATCCCGGCGCCCCTGCCAAAGATCTAGAGACAGCACCATTGCTTCCCACGGAATATACTCGGGAAGTAGAAAGTTATCTTCATCAGAACGCACAAAGAACTGTCCTACTGCTCGGCGATATCGCAAGCGGAAAAAGCAGTTGCGTTGAATACGTTACCCAGCAATGGCTAGCTCGAGGTCGGGAGCGTTCCGTAACAATACTGCCTCTCACAGGTGAGTTCTCCGAAGGGGCTGAGTGGACTGTAACTAGGGCGGCCAGGGCATTCATCGACGTCCTTTCTGCGGTTGAGGAAAGAGAGGCGGAAGCGCACTTATTTATTGTTGAAGACGCACACGAAGGTTTCAAAGGTGCGAGACCGCTGTGGACGGAGGGTGTGGTACGTCAATTTTCCCATCTACGTATAATAATTACCTCGCGATCCGACACTGGTAAAAGGGTCCTGGATAGTATTCGCAGCGACTGGGGGATAGATGACCCAGCGGTTGTAGCCTTGCTGCCGTCCGTCACGGCAAAAGCTCTGGCCGATTCGGTCAGGACAACAAATCGTGTTCCAGTGCCCGGAGAGATGGCAGACTTGTTCCCCGAACTCGGAAACAACCTATTCGCGTTTGCGAGTGCGTTGAGAGTATTGCAAATGAACCCCAGTCACGCCCTTGATCTCAATCTTGCATATGAGGCCGTAACAATCGAGCTTGAACGGTTATGTGAGCACCCTGCTACTCAGGCATTGTCCTTACAAGCAGATGGCATTGAAGGCTTCAAGGCAACAATTCTATTGATTTGGATGTTAGGAGCTGTAGATGGGTCATTTGAAGATTATCAGATAGCAAGAATGCTGAACCGCACCAGCGTAGGCCAGACACTGACGTATCTAATTTCGATAGAAGAATTGTTTCGTGACGAAAAGGGAGCACTTCGAGGCCGGAGACATCCTGGCTGGGGCTCTCTAGTAATGAAGGCAGTTAGTGAGTCCGATAAGTATGAAAACTTTTACTATGAACTAAAGCAGCGCATCCAGAATAGATTTTCGACTGACCCTGCCATCAAGGGGGCGTCCGATGCAATTTCCCTAATCCTTTTCTGCGCGATGTCTATGGGAATCTGCTCCATTCGCACCACCGGCTTCATATGTATCGGGCAACATTTGCACGAGTCGTTCCTCGATGCATCGGAAATGCTACGCCAGGCTGGCTTTCTTGATCGATGGCCTGTGGAGGATCGCGCTCAGGTAATACTGGATCTGGCCAGCAGCGGCCGGCGATCCCGCCCAGGTGATGATAGCTTTCGCCAGAAGTTCATGGACGACGGTTACCGCCTTGTTTGTCATACACTCTCTGGCATTGAGGAGTCGGACGGTGGTGAGGAGCTCCAGCGCCTATTGGGTTTTGCTCTCTATGAAAAAGCCTATTTCGAGATGCTGCGGGGCGATCTCGCTGCAGCCGAAGCAAGTTTTGCGCGAAGCGTTGCGCACGAACACAATATACCATCAAGACGTATTTTCGAGATAATGTCTGCTTCGCAGCAGGCAATTACATTAAGCTTTCAATTTAAGACGCGAGAGGCAGTGGCCATCCTTGATGGCTATCGAGATGAGCTCATTGCGAAATCCAACGATCCAGCCGAATCTAAGCTCGCGTTCCGTTTTGGAGCGAATTTCTGGTATTCCGCCTATGAGGCTGCATTAGTTGAACGCGACGTTGATCAAGCGCGCAAGCATCTAGAGGTGTTTTTGGATTGGCAGACAAAATCGGGATTTAGCGTCAGTCGCGCTATCTATGATGCACGACTTGCGTTGTTAACTTCGGACTATGAGCAAGCGGTTAATCAAGCTGCTACCGCCCTCGAGACGCGAGAGGCGCGAACCTATGCAGAAATGTACATGACGTCCAATCGGGTTCTCGGAGACGCACACTTTGCACTCGGTAACCTGAAGGACGCGGAGCTCATCTACCTGCCTCTCATACCCGGGTCGGAAGACGGATTTGACGAACCGGAGGCTCTTCTTGTTAGGGATCGACTGGCCAGTCTGGCGAAAGGTCTAACGTTCGCAAAAGCAATCGAGGACAGTCGCGTTTAACCGCAATTGTGTTGGCGGTACTTCGATTCGCCGGGTTCTGCGAAATGATGCATAGGGTCTCTTAGAACGTCTGCAAGATGTGTGCTGGTAGCACCATCTTGGCAAGGGGAGCCCGCTGCGCGCTCCCCGTTGCATCCCCACCGACAGTGACCCGCCAGGCATCGAGCCGTGCCGCGTCGCGAACCGTCTGATCGGTTCATCGCCACCAGGGAGCATTGCGCGCTCCCTGGACCCAACGCCCACCGTCTTACCGCTGGACCAACGCGCGGGGAGATTTCAGCTCTCCCCCGTCAACCCTTCGACCAGCGGTCTCGCCCCGCTGGACCCGCGAGCAGGAACTGGTCCCTGCGCCCGCTTTCTCAAGGGGGGGGCGAGCCGAGTCGACCAAAAGGGCTTCCCCTCGCCGCGAGCTCTTCCTCCGCAGCTTTTTTCTTCTCGTGTCCAACCCATACTTATACACAGGAGAGGCCGCCAACGTAGATTCACTCTGGAAACTTTGCTGCGGTCAGGTAAAATTCGCAAGTATTTGTAATGGCTTAAATGGCGCACGGAGGCGCGGCGCATGATACCTGACTATCAGACCTTGATGCTTCCGGTTCTGCGCTCCGCTCGCGGCAAAGAAGTCACCACGCGTGCGGTCATAGAGCAGTTGGCTCTGGATTACGGGCTAACGGACGAAGAGCGCGACCAGCTTCTCCCTAGCGGCAAGCAACGAACTTTCGACAATCGAGTCCACTGGGCGAAAGGCTACCTCAAGCAAGCGGGTCTTGTACGCTATCCGTCACGCGGCACATTTATCACCACTGATGAGGGCAATCGCGTTCTCGACGGCAATCCGCAGCGCATCGACAACACGTTCCTACGTCAGTTTTCATCGTTCCTGGACTTTCAAAGCCGAAAAGGAACGACATCTAGCAATGCGCCGGCAAGCGCACCTGAACCCGTGGACGATAGCTCGACTCCTGATGAGGTCATCCGTGCAGCTTATCAGCAACTTAACGCCGCCTTGGCCGCTGACCTGCTCGATCGAGTGCGAGATGCGTCGCCGCAGTTTTTTGAAGAGCTCATCATCGAGCTCCTGCTCGCCATGGGATATGGTGGTTCCTCCGAAGATGCAGCTCGCGCAATTGGCCAATCGGGGGACCATGGAGTGGACGGCGTCGTTGATCAAGATCCACTCGGTGTCGATCAGCTCTATGTTCAGGCGAAGCGATACGGCGAAGCCAATCCTGTAGGGCCTGGCCACATCCGCGATTTCTTCGGTGCGCTAAACCTGAAGAAGGCGCAAAAGGGACTGTTTGTAACCACGTCGAGCTTCAGCCAAGCCGCTGTCCAAACTGGCAAAGACTTGGGTATGCGGATCGTGCTGATTGATGGTCCTCAGCTCGCCAAGCTCATGATCCGCTATAACGTGGGATGCCGGGATGAGGATATCCTACATATCAAGAAAATCGATGAAGAATACTTTGCCTAAGAAAAGTGACGCATGAACGCCGTTGAGATTGAAGAAGCTATCTCCGCTTTGGCCGAACAGCCGTTCGACGCTGATGAGTTTCCCTATGCGTTTCTCCTTGCCTTCGGCAACAAGGACACCACGATCAAGCGCTTGCGCTCTGGCACATCGAACAAATCCGATCTGGGCGGTGTCCTTCAGACAAACAACATTCACATCGCAGTCTGCCCCGAAGGACAGGTCACGGACACGCTGCGCTCTTTGCGTGAAAGCCCCAAAACTGCCAGTGCCAAGGCCAAGTTCATTTTGGCGACGGATGGGAAGGAATTTGAAGCTGAAGACCTGAGCAGCGGCGAAACCGTCGCCTGCGCCTACACAGACTTTCCGGACCACTTCGGTTTTTTCCTGCCGTTGGCTGGAATCTCAACGGTCAAGCAGCTGCGCGAAAGCGCATTCGACATCAAGGCGACCGGACGTCTCAACCGCCTGTACATCCAGCTCCTGAAGGATAACCCCGACTGGGGAACGGCTGCCAAGCGCCCTGAAATGAACCATTTCATGGCGCGACTGATCTTCTGCTTCTTCGCCGAAGACACGGACATTTTCCATCCGGGTTATCAATTCACCAACACCGTTGAGCGAATGAGCGCGCGGGACTCGTCGAACACCCACGAGGTGATCAGCAAGATATTCCGAGCGATGAATACCAAGACAGCGGACAAGGCTGCTTCAGGCCTGCCGCGCTGGGCTGATGGCTTCCCTTACGTCAATGGCGGTCTTTTTTCAGGCAGCACTGACGTCCCGCGCTTCAGCAAAATCGCGCGTACGTACCTGCTGCACATCGGTGGCCTGGATTGGACCAAGATCAACCCGGACATTTTTGGTTCGATGATTCAAGCCGTCGCTGACGATGACGAGCGTGGCGCTCTCGGGATGCACTACACCAGCGTGCCGAACATACTGAAGGTGTTAAACCCGCTGTTCTTGGACGACCTTCGCGCACAGTTGGAAGAGGCCGGCGACAACAGCCGCAAGCTACTTAATCTGCGCAACCGCATGGCCCGGATTAGGGTGTTCGACCCAGCCTGCGGCTCGGGCAATTTCCTCGTGATCGCATACAAGGAAATGCGAGCTATCGAGGCCGAAATCAATAAGCGGCGCAGGGAAGCCGACCGGCGCACGAATATCCCGCTCACCAACTTTCGCGGGATCGAGTTGCGTGACTTTCCGGCCGAGATCGCACGTTTGGCGCTGATCATTGCCGAGTTTCAATGTGACGTTCTTTACCGTGGCCAAAAGGAAGCCTTAGCCGACTTTCTCCCGCTGGACGCGCAGAATTGGATCACCTGTGGCAACGCTTTGCGACTTGATTGGATGAGTATTTGTCCGCCGACCGGTACCGGTGTGAAAATGCATGGTGATGACCTGTTCAGTACGCCACTCGACCAGCCGCAAATCGACTTCGAGAATGAGGGTGGGGAGACCTATATCTGCGGGAATCCGCCCTATCTCGGCAAAGGCAAATTGAGTGCGGCACAGAAGGACGAAATGGCCCTACAGTTCAAAGGGCGAACGAAGCACTGGGGATATATTGACTACGTTGCCGCTTGGATTGTGAAAGCTGCAGACTATGGGCGCTCAACACAGTCAACTGCAGCGTTTGTTGCAACTAACTCCATTTGCATGGGGCGACAAGCTCCGGCGCTCTGGCCAGCCCTATTTGCCGAGGGCGTTAAGATTTCCTTCGCTCATACCTCATTTCTTTGGTCCAACAGTGCCACGAACAATGCTGCGGTTTTCTGCGTGATCGTGGGCATCTCCAGAGAGAACAAAGGTCCCTGTCAACTGTTTGATAACGGCACAGTATTGCGGGCAGAACACATCTCTCAATATCTAACGCCGGGAAAAGCTCCTGTCGTCGTCGTAAGAAGCAAAGCTGTATCGGCGCAGCTTCCCGAAATGATATTAGGCAACATGCCTAATGATGGTGGCGCACTAAGCTATTCGATGGCAGATCGTGCTGACGTCACCGACAAGCAAGTTCTACCACTGCTTCGACGCTTCTATGGTTCACGTGAGTTCAACAACGACATTCCGCGATATTGTCTCTGGATCGCTGACGGAAATTTAGAGGCCGCGATGCAGATTTCTGAAGTTCGAGATCGCGTAAATGCGTGCCGAGAGACCCGTCTGAAAAGCCCAGACGCCGCCAATCGGAAACTTGCTGAGAAGCCTCACCAAATGCGTGAATTCAATTGCGCCGAGAGTGGCGTGGTGATTATCCCTCGGATGACATCGGAAAAGCGTGCTTACCTTCCTTGCGGGTTGCTGTCTAAAAACTCTGTAGTGTCCAGCCAAGCTTTCTCGATTCTCGATCCAGATACATGGGTGCTGGGATTATTGTTGTCGAGATTGCATTTCACATGGGTGGCGACCATCTGTGGTAAGTTCAAGGAAGACTACAGATACTCGAATGATCTCGGCTGGAACACATTCCCCGTTCCCAAGCTCACGGAAAAAGACAGGGCGGACTTAACGCGTAGTGCCGAGGACATCCTTCTGGCGCGGGAGGCGCATTTCCCAGCGACCATTGCCGATCTCTACGACCCCGAGAACATGCCGGACAATCTCCGCGCTGCGCATGATCGCAATGACGAAGTTTTGGAGCGCATCTATATCGGCCGCCGCTTCCGCAATGACACTGAACGTCTGGAAAAGCTATTTGAGCTGTACACCAAAATGACCAAGACCAAGGGGGCCGCATGATTGATCGCGAGCCCGGCTGGGATCAAAAGGAGATAACTCGGGTCGCGAATGATTATTTCGATGGCGACCGTAGGGCGCTTGCTGGTGTTGTTAAGACCGATACGTCCAAAAACAATTGGCAGCTCAGCCTGTCGCAAGACATTTGCAAAAATTTGGCTCCATAGAGCAGTTCAGCGAACGCTTCCCACCGAAGACGAACGAGAACTCACCGAAGCATCCGGACTTGGCTGTGAGTCAGGTTGATGAGAATGTATGGGATTGCGGATATAGCATTCTCTTCACCTCATACTGGGGCTGGTCGCCTGAGACCTGGGGCACAGTTGGGTGGACTGGAAAGCGGGGGCTGACACGGCGCGCAAACCTGCTTGAGCAACTGACCGACCCGTTCATCACGGTCTGCTATCTCACAAGTAATCAGACCTACGAAGATCCTTCGGTAAAAGGGATGATCGCCGGATATTACGTGGTCAGCCATGAGACCGGCGACCGAGATGAGTTCACCCACCCCATCCACTATAGGCGCGACGCCGATAAATGGCGGCACTCGCTGCGTGCGCTGCGTGCGTTTAGCTATTTGCCTGAGCATCGTTTAAGACCGACTGACCTCGATCCAAAGATATTGGCCCGTGCTCGTTCGGTGTCTGCGATGGGTGAAATCATTTCCGACCCAAACCAAATAGCCCTTTTGCGGGACACGCCCTGGACGGAGGTTGAGGTATTTCAGCCTTCGCAAGATGCGCTGGATGTCGAAGCGAAGACCGGCATACGAGGCATGGTTCAGGCGGGTCCAGCAAACTCCGGAGGCTATGTCGTTTCACGCGGCACCCAATTTCTACCCCGAGAGCTCTACATTTTGCGCATGGATGGAGACCTGGACGCCTATTTGGGCAACCCAGCTTCCGGACGAAAAATCATCAAGGTCGGGCTTTCAGCCAGTCCCGATCTACGCCGCCAATCGTTTCAAAAGGCCATGCCGCGCGGTGCGTTCAATTGGGTGGTTGAGCGAACAACACAATCTCGTGGCCTGAGTCCATACCCAAGCCACTCGGTCGCTGTGCAAGGGGAGTACGCGATGAAACGGTATTTGGCCACCCATGCAGACTGGCTGGGAGGGGAGTTTTATCTGGCATCAGAGGAGATGATCGAAGCTGCTTGGCAGGCTGGGTGTGATGCGGCAAAATCTACGAACGAGAGGCAAAAATGACAATAAAAACAGTACCCTCAGTATCCGTCACCTATGCGCAGAATGGCAGCTCAACGCAGGCCAATGAAATGGGTATGCGGCCCATGCAGGTGGACGTTTACGCCAAGCGGGGCGAACAATATCTGCTGATCAAGTCGCCGCCCGCTTCCGGCAAAAGCCGCGCTTTGATGTTCGTTGCCCTTGATAAGCTGCATAATCAGGGACTGCGGCAGGCAATTATCGTCGTGCCCGAAAAATCCATTGGTGCGAGCTTCGATAGTGAGGCCTTAAGCAAACACGGCTTTGCCCATGATTGGGTGGTGGAGCCGAAATGGAACCTCTGCAATGCGCCGGGGTCAGACAATGGCGGCAAGGTCAATTCAGTCGCGGCTTTTCTTGAGAGCGATGACCGCGTTCTGGTCTGCACGCATGCGACCTTCCGCTTTGCGGTCGAGAAGTTCGGTGTTGAGGCCTTTGATGACCGGCTGATCGCGGTTGATGAATTCCATCACGTCTCAGCCAATCCCGATAACCGGCTCGGCCAGCATCTGGCGCAGTTCATTGCGCGCGACAAAGTCCACATTGTCGCGATGACCGGGTCGTATTTCCGGGGGGACGCCGAGGCCGTTTTGATGCCTGAAGACGAGGCGCGTTTCGATACAGTCACCTACACCTATTATCAGCAGCTCAATGGATACAAATATCTGAAGTCCCTGCATATCGGCTATTATTTCTACGCCAACTCTTATGTGGACGACATTCTGAAGGTGCTCGACCCGGCTGAGAAAACCATCATTCACATTCCCAATGTGAACTCGCGCGAGAGCACGAAAGACAAGATCAAGGAAGTCGAGCACATTATCCACGAGCTGGGGAACTGGCAGGGTACGGACCCGGTCAGCGGCTTCCAGCTTGTTGAAACTGACGATGGTCGGACCCTGAAGATTGCTGATCTGGTTGATCCTGAACAACAGGCCCGTGTTCAGGCCAGTTTGCGCGCGTCTGCGATGAAGACCGACCGGGAGTATGTCGACATTATCATTGCGCTTGGCATGGCCAAGGAGGGCTTCGACTGGATCTGGTGTGAACACGCCCTAACGGTCGGCTATCGCTCTAGTCTGACAGAGATCGTGCAGATCATTGGGCGCGCGACGCGCGACGCGCCCGGCAAGGCAAGTGCGCGCTTCACCAACCTAATCGCCGAGCCGGATGCTTCTGAAGAAGCGGTCACCGAAGCCATCAACGATACGCTCAAGGCAATTGCAGCGAGCCTGCTGATGGAGCAGGTTCTGGCACCCCGCTTTGCGTTTACGCCGAAAAAATCCTCCAATCAGGCGGTGGACGGTTTCGACTATGGCGATCAAGGCTATGATCCGACAAAGTGTAATGTGGGTTTCAATGACAAGACCGGGCAGTTTCAGATCGAAATTCTCGGGCTAGCGGAGCCGAAATCCAAGGAAGCGACGCGCATCTGTCAGGAGGACCTCAATGAGGTCATTACTGCCTTCGTGCAGGACAAGCAGTCTTTGGAACGTGGCCTTTTTGATGGAGAGCACGTCGGCGGCGATACGCTGCCCGAAGAGCTGACCCAAATACGCCTGGGCAAGATCATTCGGGACCGCTATCCGGAATTGGATGAGGGTGATCAGGAGGCCGTGCGTCAACACGCAGTGGCTGCGCTCAATCTTGTGCAAAAGGCAAAAGAAAATGTGCTGGCAGGCGCATCGTCAGAGAAAGCGAATACCGCGTTGATCGATGGTGTCCGCAAATACGTTACTGACGTGAAGGATCTAGACATCGATCTGATCGACAGCATCAACCCATTCAGTGAGGCCTATGCGATCCTTGCCAAAACGATGAGCGAGGATAGCTTGAAGCAGGTCGCCGCGATCATTTCTGCCCGCAAGGTGTCCATGAACCCAGAAGAGGCTCGCGATCTCGCGAAGCGTGCTTTGAAGTTCAAACATGAACGGGGTCGCCTCCCGTCGATCACTAGTCCGGATCCGTGGGAAAAGCGGATGGCCGAGGGCGTAGCCTTTCTAGCACGTATGAAAACCGAGGCCGCGAATGGCTGATTTCACCGATGATGATGATGCGCTGTTGGCCGAACTTGGGGTTGATGTCGAAGTTAAGAAGACCTCGACCTACACACCGCAGCAAGAGCGCGTGATCGCTGGATTCGAGGAAATTCAGCGCTTTGTCGGAGATCATAGTCGCCAACCGCAACACGGCGAGACTAATGATATATTCGAGCGCCTCTATGCCGTGCGGCTGGATCGCCTACGATCTCTTGATGAGTTTCGGCCGCTGCTCGAACCTCTGGATCATCAAGGGCTGCTCGCTGGTGCGGTTGCTCTTCCTGCATCCGCAGTGGACGATCTCGATGATGATGCGCTGTTAGCCGAACTCGGGGTTGAAGCCGAACCTAAAGATATCACCGAGCTAAGACATGTTCGCTCGAGTGCTGAGAAACGTGCGGCAGAAGAAATTGCAAACCGCGAGCGATGTGAGGACTTCGAGACGTTCAAGCCGCTATTCGAACAGGTGAAACGCGACCTTGAGACCGGCGCACGCACTATCCGTCCTTTTGTGAGGGACGCCGGCTTCCTGAAGGCAGAGATTAGGCAAGGACAGTTTTTTGTTCTCGGTGGACAGACCGCCTATGTTGCGGATGTCGGTGAGCCGATAAAGGCCCCTAACGGGGAGCTCGATGCCCGCCTGCGGGTCGTTTATTCGAACGGCACGGAAAGCAACTTGCTGCTCCGATCCCTGCAGCGCGCGCTTTACAAAGATGAGGCTGGTCGCCGAATAACCGATCCGGTGGCCGGACCCCTATTCTCTAAAGAGCGTTCTGAAGATGACCTTGAAAGCGGAACAATCTACGTCCTCAGAAGTCGCTCGGAGCTGCCCATAATCGCGGAGAACCGCGATCTGATCCACAAGATCGGTGTGACTGGCGGCAAGGTGGAAAGCAGGATTGGGAACGCAAGAACAGACCCGACCTATCTCTTGGCAGATGTCGATATAGTGGCGACCTATGACCTCTACAATATAAACCGCACGAAGCTGGAGAAGCTCATTCACCGTGTCTTCGATGCAGCTCGTCTAGATTTGGAAATTACAGATCGATTTGGTCATCCTGTTGTGCCGCGTGAGTGGTTCTTAGTGCCGCTATTCATCATTGATGAAGTCGTGGAGCGGATCAGGGATGGCAGCATCTCCCAATATTCGTATGACCCCAGTTTGGCATCCCTGAGAGCCGAATAGTCACCTCTAGCTTCGTTCTACACTAGTTCTATTTGAGCCGCCGAATGGCGGCTTTTTGCTTAGGGGCTCTGCCCCCTGGCGCGGCTCAAGGGTGTCCCCGGTCTTCATGCTTGCAGACCGGGTGATCCCCCTCCCTTGATCCTTGCACCCCCCGATCTCGCCGATGGGCAGGGGTTCAGGCGGCTTTTGACCGCTGAACCCTTCAACCCAGGTAGCGATCATGACCAAACCTCAACGCAGAGACATCCATTCAGACATCACCAATCAGCTGATAGCGGCCATTGAGGCCGATCCCGGCAATCAAGTTATGCCGTGGCGTCGGGCGGGCGGTTCCATGCTGATGCCGCGCAATGTGTTGAGCGGCAGAGCCTATAACGGCGTGAACATCCTCAGTCTGTGGGTGGCCGCTCAGGGCAACCACTTTGAAACCGCGATCTGGGGCACCTACCGGCAGTGGCAGGACAAAGGCTGTCAGGTCCGCAAGGGCCAGAAATCATCCCTTGTGGTGTTCTATAAGGATTACAGCGTCGAGCCCGAACCGGATAGCAAGGACGACGACGGGCGGCGGTTTGTGGCGCGGGCCTCGCATGTGTTCAATGCCGGTCAGGTGGACGGTTACACCCAGAATGAGCCATTGCCCGCGCTGGGGCCGGTGGAGCGGATCGACAATGCCGATCGCTTTGTAATCGGCACGAGTGCCGATGTCCGCCATGGCGGCGGCAGCGCGTTTTTTGACCCAGCGGGCGACTATATCCAGATGCCCGACGAGGGACGGTTTGTTGGCACCGACACGATGAGCCGCAGCGAAAGCTATTATGCGGTGCTGGCGCATGAGCTGGTGCATTGGTCGGGTGGCAAGAGCCGGCTGGCGCGCGATCTTTCCGGGCGCTTCAAATCCGATGCCTATGCCGCTGAGGAATTGGTGGCAGAAATCGGATCAGCGTTCCTGTGCGCCGAGCTTGGTATTACCCAGGACGTGCGCCCCGATCATGCGCAGTACATCACCCACTGGCTCAAGCTGCTGAAAGATGACAACAGGGCTATATTCACGGCGGCGGCGCGGGCGTCAGAGGCCTTTTCCTTTCTTCAAAGCCGGTCCTGTTAGTGCTGTCAGCAGGCAATTTTCATGGCGCGCGCGGATTCACGCAGGAATCTGGATATGTTATTGATTCGACTAGTCGACCTTGTTCTGCATTCGGCTGGTGAAAATGCGCTGCATCTCAGCGGCAGTGCCCCCACGAACGAGGCCGTCTTAATGCGTGCAGCCAAAAAAGGGAGTAGAGGACCATCGTCCCCCCGAAAAGTTGCGCACTCAGCCAGTACTGTGCAAAATATCGTACTTAAATATAGAGCTCTGCTTGAAGAGGAGTTCTCTGAAGAAAGAAGAAAGGGCGTCAAGTCAGATTTTGCCATAGTTGCCGCAGATACTGCCGTTTCTCTTATCGAGGAAATATCGGCGGCGAAAGATATTGCGTATAAAGATAGATATGAGGCAATACTGGGCGTTTGTGACTCAGCTATGGACTCGCTTTTCGAGCTCGAAAGGACGCTGTCCGATTTGAAATGGTCAGACCGAGGCGAGGCTGAGAGGTCTATAAACCCTTGTGAATTCGTCGCGCGTCATTACTACCTATATGGTGAGGGGTTGACGCAAGACATGATTAGGCGGTTCGATTTTCCGCTGTATCGTGCCCTTCACAACCGTCGTCAAAATAAGGGGTGGCCAGATTGGTTCGAGCTCCCGACCGCAGCAGAAGAAAACTCACGACTACTCGAGTCGGCCGACACCATTCCCTCGCTCTCTGAGATTGCTGCTAAGGCGCCGCCTTCAATCAGGAAGCTGATAAGGTTACATGAGCTTGCCCGCTCACGAGGGCTTCCGAAGCTTAGTAACGCATCTTAATAGAAGACTTCCCGGCTCAGCGACCACCCACCACAATCAATCTTAGTACGTTCAGCGTCTTAACGTTCTTGAAACTGTGGTGCGTTACCTTCTTCGGTTAGGAGGTCGCAGAGAATGTGGAAAAAACTATTCGATAGTGCCCACCGACTGTTCAGTCAGCTTAGGAACAAGGCTCAATCGCTCGGCAAATGGTTGTGGCTCAGTCGCTTCCTGTTTGGAGCGATAAGCTTTCTTGCCGCTGTGATTACCATCAGCGAGATACTCTGGCGATAACGCTTAGTGGCGGACGCCGCCCATGAGATCGGCGCCCGCCACGGATGACCTATAGCTGCGGCGCACCTTCTCCGGTAACCCCGTTGGCCTTCTGATCCAGCATATCGCTCAACATCTGGTCCAGTGTGCGGGCATCGTGCATCTGACGTGCGTAATCGGATGCTACGATCTTTAGCTCCCTCACCGTGTTCGCATTGCTCCCGTAAAAGATGATGAACTGTATGCCGCCGATGCAAACATCCCAGCCCGGGTTGCCTTTTCGGATGCCAGGTTCCTTGAAGTCGTAAGGTTCGGCATATCGGCCATGGTCGACCAACAGAAGACAGGGATTGATGTTGACGGGGTTCGTGCCCGCAAAGCCCCGCTTGCTCACATCCTGATCCGGAAAGTAATCAATGGGGCGCTTCTCCCACGTGTAGGTAATCTCGTCCCGGTTCTGATGCGGATACAACTCGACTAGCGTTGCCCTGCCATACTTTTCGGCGATGGATTGCCGCAACGCTTCCATTGAGGCTTGTTGGCCGTTCGGGTAGCGGATGGTGCGCTCGATCTTCCAAAGGCGACCGCCCGTGGCGTCGGATGTAAAGCGCAATATGATGTGCTCGGTGGTAGCTTGGCCAACGCCGCCTTCGGCACCATAGGTGTAGGCGAACTTCACCGCATTCCCCCGGGTGTCGCGCAACGTGTATTCGGTTGCATAGGTCTCTAGATCGAGCCCAGGGATTGCCGCCTCGAACAGGGCGATGGCTTCATCGCGCGGCGTCCCGAACGGCACGCCGAGAATATCCGGCGGATTGGCGCCATAGCCTTCCGATGGCGCTATATCCTCAATCGTCGGCAAGATGACGGCGTCTTCCTGTGCGAGCACCTGGTGGCTCGCGCCCATCATGACCGCGAGCGCGGTCGATCTCAGCAGTTTCATGGTGTGTCTCCCTTAGCGCACGCGGTCCATCTGCCAGCCGTCGGCATTGAAGAACCGGGCCTTGTCCCACTGGCCATGTTGTTTCTGGCCGCCAATGACCGCGTTAAGGCGGTAGTCGCAGATGAAGCCGGGCTCACCCTGTGCCTGGCTGCAACCGCCTTTCTCCACGGAGGAGTCGGCGAGGATCTGGTCGAAGTTGGCGGGAACGCCCGCGAGCTCCGCCGCAGCCAGCATTTGCAGATAAAGATCGTTGTTGCTCCGCAGGGCCTGTTTGATTTCATTGGCACCGGGCTCGCCCGAGCACGCCGACAAGAGGAGTGCCATGGCTACCGCCCCGACACGTGTGGTCGTCTGATTGAGTATTCTCACCTTGAGTGATCTCCGCTGGAGGGTCGCGACCCTCTGGAATCCGGATGGCCTCAGACTTGTTCGAGCCTGAGGCCATGTGTTTGGAGGCGAAAACGGTGGTCGGGCGGAGTGTGAACAGACTTGCCCATTCTGTTTAAGGGGCTGATCCTGCTTTGAATTTAGTTGTCGCGGCGGAGTAGGGGATATATAGTAGGCGGCAGAAGTCGGGCCGGAACCGCTTGTTTTCTGCGGCGCTCCGGTCACCCGGCTACCGGCGTGAACGAAATGGGCAAGACTGTGCTTTTTGATCGGCGTAAGGCCGAACCAAAAGCACAGAAATGAACCAGCACTTCTCCCCAGACTGGAGCCTGCGCGCGCGATCAGGCGGACGAAAATACGTCACACCAACAGAGCGCCAGCGCTTCCTCCAGACAGCCCAGACCTGCCCAGACAGGCGCGTGGGGCTATTCTGCTTGCTTCTGGTCTATTCCGGATGCCGTCTGTCAGAGGCATTGGCCGTCACAGCGTCATCATTGGATGCCGCCGAGGGCTGTATCGCTATCCGGTCTTTGAAGAAGCGAGGAAGTGTCGTCGTGCGGGAAGTGCCGATCCCCACAACGCTCATTCACGAGCTCCTGGCATTGCAGGTCATGGACGACGCCGACCGGATTTGGCCATGGTCCCGGACGCATGCCTGGAAACAGGTCAAAGCCATCATGAGCGCGGCCAGCATATCAGCAGGACCGCATGCGAGCCCAAAGGGGCTGCGTCACGGATTTGGCGTGCATGCCATCAGAAGTGGCGTGCCGCTCAACCTCGTTCAACGCTGGCTCGGTCACGCCAGCCTGTCCACGACAGCGATCTATGCCAATGTTCTGGGTCCGGAAGAGCGGGAGATTGCCGGGCGTATGTGGTGAGTTCACCGGTAGCTGGTCCTCGGGCGGTCCCAGGCAAGGTCCCGCGTTCGGCTTGGTATGACGGGAGTGACTGACCGGGGCGGTGACCTGTTCAACCCGGCTCGCTTCCGCGTCTTCGCCTTGTGCAGCTCCGCCCCCTAACGGGTTCACCCTTGGGCGAAGGGTTTGAACCGCTCTCCTATGCCCCGGTCTTGATTGTCTCCGTCAAGCCGGGCGCGGTGCCTGGCAAAAGTCCAACGAGGAGACATACCATGATCAAGAACACACCAGAAAAACGCCTGCCAACCCATTCCATCTTCCAGGTCATCGGCGAAGGCGACAATGCCCGCTGGATCAGGGTAGGTGCTGGGTGGAGCCACCGGAAGGACGGCAAGGGCATGAACCTCGTTTTTGATGCCTACCCGGTCGTGGGTCGCATCGTCGTACGCGAGGTCCCACCAGCCGAGCCGTCCGGGAACGCCGCAACGAACTGACCAAAGCTTGGGCCGCATCATTCTAGAATGATGCGGCCCACTATCAATCTGATCGCCGATGTCGTGCTGCTAGCGGATCAGGGTCACGACGGCTTCAGCCGTTCGTCCCTCTCCCAGGCTTGAGCGGAGTGCAACAAGCGCCCTTGTAAGACGAGTCGTCACTTCAAGCGCATCTTCATCCGAGAGCCCATAGCTGAACACCACGCTTTCTCCGTTCTGCGTTATCAGTCGGACTTCGAAGTATCCCTTCGCGAAGGACATCTGTCGTGCCTCGATATTTGCGATGTCAGCCTGCGAGATATCAAGCCGCTTGATGTCGTTCCGTACGGGCAAGCCATATGGCAGCTTGATATCGTCCCCTGCGGCAAAAACGATTGAACGGTGACGCCTGGGCAAAAGCAGAGATAGTCCGCCGCCTATTGGCATCAGTGTCAGCCACACGGTAGCGATCTGCACGCCCGCGCTTGGCCGCCCCATGAAGGCCAAGGTGAAAAAGCCACCCACCAGCGCAACAAGGAGCCACAAGGTCACCAGGCCGCGCGGCGTCGCCGACGATTCTCGCCATTCCCCGCCAACCGCGACCAGCCGCCCCGAGGCGTCTCGCTCTTCGATGTTCTTGTAGAACGATTTGCTCATGGTCTTACATCCTGTTGAGGTAAATCGGCGGACGACCGGGCGAGAGGATCAGTTGCCGCCCCGTCTCCCTTGAAAAGTGCCGTCGCAATTCAGCGGGCTCGAGCAGCCGCACATGGCGCCATTGCTCACGCTGGCCGATATCGCCGTTGCTCATTGCGCTGGCGGACACCCGCACGCCCTGACGTTCGAGCACCATGGCGTTACCCATTGCCTGGGAGAGATATTCAGCGGTGCCTGCATCGGCGACGGCAAGCGCTTGGATGATTCCGGCATTACCAAGAAACGTCTCCCAGCTGTTCTTGTAGAGCGCCTTCAGCTGCCCGATGTCCTGAAGCACGATCCACAATCTGAGCCCGAAACCGGCCATATATCCGGCTGCGACTTCGATGCTGCGCATGTGCCCAAGGGCGGCAAACTCCTCCAATACACACAGAACGGGCGGCTTGCCGCGATCGGTGGGCACCGCTTCCATCGCCGCGACGGCTTGCTGAATGATCAGCCGCAGCCAGCGATGGTGCGTGGCCATCCGTGTCCCTGGGAGCACGAGATAGACCGTGGTGGGGCGGCGCTTCAGATCCTTCAGAGAAAAGTGTGACGCACCGCTTGAGCCAAGAATGTCGTCCAGTGGTGCCGTCTGTTCCTGGGCCGATGACAAAATTTCCTGAAACTCCCGCTCCGAGGTGCGGAACTTGCCCAGAAACGACGAGCCTATGCGCGAGACGATCCCGCCAAAGGCCTTGCTGGTCTGCATGTCGATGAACAGCTCCTCAAGTGCGAGCTGGTCGCCACACAGCGCATTCCGCAAATCCGCCAGGGTCGGAACGATCTCGGCGGTGCTCAACAGATGAAGCGTGATGCCCCGCACCAGATTGCGCGCCGCCGCCGTCCAGTGCGTTTCCTTTTCGGCATCGATAATCAGCGCATCGGCAAGCTGCGCGGCATTAGGTGCTACCTCGTGCTCACCCTCGCCCAAATCCGCCAGCGGGTTGTAGGACGCGGTCGGCACACCGGTAATACCGAAGGGATCAAGAACGTGAACGTTCTGCCCCATCGCCGCCCGAGCCGATGCCGTTGCAGACACCAGCTCGCCTTTGGGATCAATGACGATCACCGAGCCCGGATAAACCAGAAGGTTCGGGATCAGCGAGGTGCGGGTCTTACCGCCGCGACTGCCCGCGATGGTCGCGATATGGCGGTCATCGTCGATTCCTACTTTCCAGGTGGCATTATCCGTTGGCCAAACGCCGAGAAGGATGCGGCCCGGTTTCCAGGTCCAGACAGACGGGTCTAGCTGCCAGGGATGGCCCCAGGTTTCGGATGGTGCGGATTCCTGTCGGCCTTCAATGCCGGACCCGCGCGGAGGAAAAGTCTGCTGCATGGCGTGCTCCTCACATTTGCAGCGCGGGACCACGCGCCCGCTCGCGATCCGGGCGCTGCGCCTGTTGACGCTCCGTTCGATGCCCGAGAATCTTGGAAATCCGCTGCACCAGGTCGCGGCGTTCCTGCCGCTGGCGCACGAGGGTCGTCTCAAGCTCAAGCTGGAGGCCGCGCCGGTCCTTGAGGTGCATGTTGGTCAGCACTTCTCGCAGTGCCCGGTCGCGCCGGTAGCACTCGAAGGCTTCCCGCTCATTCCGCTCGCGTATGACGCGCGCACGCCCTATCAGGATATCGATGGCCCCACGCACGCCGCCGCGATATCGCCCGGCGCGCGCTTGCTCCTCTTCTTTCCGGCGCTTGCTAAGACCACGCTCAAGGCGTGTTCGTTCGTCACGCTGTATTGCCGCCATGGCCTTGATGCGGTCGCGGATATCTGCGGTCTCGCTGGTCTGAGCTGCCCGCGCCTCACCCAGATGCTCACGCATGCGCGTGTCCAGCTTCTGCGCGATCTCGTGCTTCCGCTCCTCGACGCCCGGAAGGTTGCGGGGGTGTCCCAGCCGCATTTCGACGTCTTTGGATTTCACGCCCGTCCAGCGGGTGAGACTGTAAGTATCGCCTTCGATACCGACGGCCACGAAGCCGCGCCGATCGCCTTTGGCCAGATAGAGGCCATGCTCTTCGAGAGCGGCGCTGAAGGATTTTCGATCATCCGAACGCTGCCAGGCGCTTTGGAATATCTGCTTGATTTCGCGTGGATCGCGATCTGCGCGATCAGCCTGCTTGAGTTCAGGCAACGTGTAGTTCAAAGGATTGCGCCAGTTCTCCGAGCGCATTCCACGCGGCAGCTCCCAGCCGTGATCGAGAAACAGGTCGCGCGCCACGTCCTGCAACTTCATCTTGAAGTGCGGGAGGTTGATCGCCTTCATTTCGTGGCCGTCGATGCGCGACCAAACGCAATGCGCGTGACGACGCCCGTTCTTTTCATGGAAGACAATGGCGCGCGGCTGTTTTTCCAAGCCGAGCTTCTTCTCCACCCGCGAGATGGCATCCTCGAACATGTCGAGGGAGACCTCCGCCTGCGGCGGCGGGTTCAGGCTCAAGGAAAACAGGTACTGGCTGCACTTCGTGCCCGCGCTGATGGCTTCAACTTCAGCCATGGCCTCGCGCAGATCGTGGGAGATGAAACCCCGAACTTCGTGCAGCCGGATATGATCGTTATGGCCTTGGGCGAGAAGGTAATTGGCCATGGCCTCGCCACCGCCGCGCTGCGACGCTTTGAGGATCATGGCGACTGCTCCGACAGGGCACTCAGGAGCAACAGCCGCATGGCAATGACAGCTTCACACGCCTCAGAGATGCGCCGGATCGTATCGGGATCGTTGTCGAGGCTGTTGCTTTCGGCAGCCCTGGCAAGCACCTCCAGCTTGCTCATGACCTCCGCCTCGCCCAGCCGGGCGAGCACCTGCGCCAGTAATTCCGGGTTGGCGGTCCATCCCTGCGATTTGAACAGGGAGCGCTTGATGTAGGTCGAAAGCGGTGTGGTGCCCGCCTTTCGGCGGAGCATGCCCAGCTCGGCTTCATTGAACCTTATTGAGATAGGGCTGGCGCGCTTCGAAGCCTCGGATTGGCGGCTCATGGCCGCAACTCCGGTGCAATCGCCTTTATTTCCTTATTCCACCGCGCCAGCTCGTCGAAGAGTGCTTCGGAGTTCGAAGCAAAACCTCGATTCTCCGCCATTTTCTTGTTCAAGACATCAGCTTTGCTGGATTCGCCCATTCATCGCTACGGCGCCATTCTGGGCAAATGATTGCGCGTGACGGCGGGGCGTGTTGCCCGTGACGCGTTTGAAGGCCGTCCTGAAGGCGCTTTCCGACTCATAGCCGAGAGCTTCGGCAATCGTGCTGATGGGTTCGCCGAGCTCCAGTCTGCGCCCGGCGAGCAGCATCCGCCAATGCGTGAGATAGGCGAGGGGGCTTTCGTCGACCAGCTGTCGAAACCGCGCCGCAAAGCTGGCGCGCGACATGCCGGCCTCGGTGGCGAGCGTCTTGACGGTCCAGCGCCGCGAAGGCTCGCGATGGATCGCCTTGATGGCGGCCGCCACCCGTTGATCCGATAGCGCGAAAAGCCAGCCGGTTCCCGTGTTGTCCTTGAGATAGAGGCGGAGCGCCTGGATGAAGATCATCGAGGCGAGCTGCTGGGCGATGAGGACGCCGCCCGGCTTGAGACCCGTCAGTTCTTCCCGCATCCGCGCGAACGCCCAGCGCAGCGTTTCGCTGTCGGTTTCGCTGCGCACATGGATAATTGGTGGCAGCAAGCGGAGCAACATCTCCGCCTGTGGCCCGGCGAGGGCAAAGTGACCGCCGAGCACCGTCACACCGGAGCCCTGATTGAGTTTCACGACCGCACCTTCTGTGGCGTCGAGGAAGTAGCGCCGCCAATCTTCTGGCGGCAGGCTCAGGTCGCTGGCGATCCGGAACGGCTGGCCGCGCGGCAGCATGAAGCAATCGCCCTGTTGCAAGAACACAGGCTCGCCCGTGCCCTCCACCGCGATCCAGCACGCGCCGGCGGTGACGGCGTAGCATTTGATGGCCTCATAGGCGTCGAAGCCGATGGACCAGTTCCCACCCGCTTCGAAGCCGCCCACGAGATAGCTCCGAAGTCTGAGAAACGAGACGACATCGGACAAAGGGTCCATTTGGACGATCTCCAACAAAATCCGGATCTTCGCGAATAGTACGTCCGAAACGCGATGCCTATGACTCGCGGGTCTCGCTGTCCAGCAGCCATTGATCAGGGAGTTTGACTTTGACTTTTGAGATATTGGCCCTCGTCATGACGGTCGCGTGCATCGTTCTGGGCGCCCGCTTCTTCGCCTTCGGTGGGGGCGTGCTCAAGGAATGGGGGCTCGAGAGCACCACTGGCGCTCTCATCCTGTTTCGCCGGATGGGCGTGATGTATTTCGGCCTCGCCGCGGCATTCTTCCTCGGGCGGACAGCCGGCCCCTCCGAGATCCGTTCGGCAGTGTGCCTGATCCTCGGCGGAACGGCCCTGCTGCTTGCCGGTCTTGGCGTTTACGAGTTCCTGGCCCGGCGTGCCACCGCGGGCATTTTTCGTTCCGCCGTCGCGGAGGCGGTACTCGGGGCAGCATTCATCTGGGTGGGGTTGGTCGGGTGACACACGCTGCCGTTGGCCTGCTGCGCACGCATTGCGGGCCGAAGGCTCCGGCAGACGTCGCAGCCCGAGCACCGGAAGTCATCTTGGCTGGAACCGCACCCGCCTGACAATTGACCGAGCGTCCGATGCGCGCCCGCGGGTGTGCATCGGACGGCTGCAGGTGGTCACATTGGGCGAACGCGGCCGCAAAGAGCGGGGTGGGTTCGCTTCTCATTTCCTGCGGTGGAACGCCGCTGCCTTGAAAGCGGAATTGGGTGTGGTACGTACCATCTCAGTTTATGCCTTAGGACCATACGATGACCGACTCCGTTTCGCCCGACCTGTTTCTGCCCGACGAGAAAAAGGCATGGTTCAACCATGACCGGTTCGGGATGTTCATTCACTGGGGGATCTACGCGCTGGCGGCGCGGCACGAGTGGGTGAAGTCGCGCGAGCTGATCGACGACGCCGGCTATCAAAAGTATTTCGACAATTTCGATCCCGATCTCTACGACCCGCGCGAATGGGCGCGCCGGGCCCGCGAGGCCGGCATGAAATATGTCGTGCTGACCGCCAAGCACCACGATGGCTTCTGCCTGTGGGACAGCGCCACCACCGATTACAAGGCGACGAAGACCCCGCACGGCGCCGATCTGCTGAAGCCCTTCGTCGAGGCGTTTCGTGCCGAGGGGCTGAAGGTCGGATTTTATTACTCGCTGCTCGACTGGCACCATCCCGATTTCGGCATCGACATGTATCACCCGCTGCGCGACCGCGAGGATGCGGCGGAGCTGAACAAGAGCCGCGATATCAAGCGCTACGCGGAATACATGCGTCAGCAGGTCACCGAACTGCTGACCGGCTATGGCAAGATCGACATCATCTGGTTCGATTTCAGCTATGAGGGCCGCACCTACAAGGGCCTGCCGGGCAAGGGCCGCGAGGATTGGGAAAGCCTCGAGCTGCTAAAGCTGGTGCGCAAGCTGGCGCCCGACATCATCGTCAACAATCGGCTCGACCTGCCCACCGACAGCCCGGACATGACGACGCCCGAGCAATATACGCCGCGCACGCCGCCGATGATGAACGGCAAGGAAGTGACCTGGGAGATGTGCCAGACCTTCTCCGGTTCCTGGGGCTACTATCGCGACGAGGAAAGCTGGAAGAGCCCGGCGCAGCTGATCCAGATCCTGATCGACGGAGTGGCGCTCGGTGGCAATCTGTTGATGAACGTCGGGCCGACCGCCCGCGGCACGTTCGATCAGCGCGCCATCGACGCGCTCGAGGCCTATGGCAAGTGGATGCACCTGCATGGCCGGGCGATCTATGGTGCTGGACGGTCGGAGTACCAGGCGCCCGATGGCTGCCGCTTTACCCAGAAGGGCGACCGGCTCTACCTGCACATCTACAATTGGCCCAACCGCTACCTGCATCTCGACGGATTGGCGGGCAAGGTGAAATACGCCCAGCTGCTGAACGATGCGAGCGAGGTGCTGTGGATCGGCGCCGATGCCGATCCGCACTTCGTGCCGCCGGTCGGCGAGACGACGCTGACGCTCGATCTGCCGGTCAAGAAGCCGGATGTCGTCGTGCCAGTGGTTGAACTGATCCTCAAGGACGCCTGAACCGATGACCACCACCATCCGTAAGCACAGCGTCTCGCTGCCCATGGCACGGCTCGGTGCGCCGAGCAATCTGCCCCGCTTCCAATGGCAGCAGCCGATGGCCACCAAGCCGACGCCGCCGAATTTCGGGCTTACGGATGACGAGGCCCGGCACGGCTTCACCTGGGGGGAGGATTCGATCCTCCCCTATCAGGTCTCCGAAGACTATGACCGCACCCGGGTCGAGGCGGAGCTCAAGTGCATCGTCATCGACAACGGACGCCTGCGCGCGGTGGTGGCGCCTTCGCTCGGCGGCCGGTTGCTGGAACTCAAGGATCTCGCAACGGGACGCGACCTGGTGTTTCGCAACCCGGTGTTCCAGCCGGCCAATCTTGCCGCGCTCAATGCGTGGTTTTCAGGTGGGATCGAGTGGAACGGCCTGGTGCCCGGTCACACCCCCTTCACCTGCGCACCGGTCTTCGCCGGCATCCGCGAAACGGCGGATGGCCCGATCCTGCGGCTTTACGAGTTCGACCGGGTCGTCGAGGCGACCTGGCAGATTGATCTCTTCATGCCGAAAGGCGAAGCACAGCTGTTCGCGCATGGCCGGATGGTCAACCCGGCGGATGCCGAGCGGCTGGCCTATTGGTGGACCAATGTCGCTGCGCCTATGGACAAGGGCACCCGTGTGCTGAGCCCTGCCGACTATTCGGTTGAGCACATCTGGCCGGGCAATAACCTGGGGCGCTGCGACTTTCCGCGCGCCCCGAACGATCCGTCCTATCCGGACAATTGGGAGAACGCGACCTCGGTCTTCTTCCGCGCCCCTGATGCGCCGCGGCTGTTCATCGCCTCGGTTGACGGCGACGGCTATGGCCTCATGCAGACCGGGACTCGGGAACTTGCAGGGCGCAAGTTCTTCTATTTCGGCAATGCGCAGGGTGGCCAGAACTGGATGGACTACCTGTCCAATCCCGGTGAGGGCAATTACCTCGAAATCCAGAGCGGCGTTGCGCCGACCCAGAACCAGCGTTTCGCTCTGGCGCCGGGCGAGCAGCGCGAATGGACCGAAGTGTTCATGCCCATCCAGCTCGCGGCGGATACGGCGCACGCATCGGATTACGGCACGGCGGTAAGCCATGCCGCAGACGCGCTGGACGGCATGCTGTCGGCGGCGGCGCTGGCTGAGATGCATGATTTCCTCAGCGCCGAAGCGCGCCTGCCGCTGACCACGCGCCTGTCCTCGGGCGCGGCCTGGGGCGCGCGGCAGGAACAGCTGCTGGGTCGCGCGCTGGCCGAGGGACTGGATTTTTCGCTCGAGCGGACCCCGGACTTCTGGGATGCACTGGCGGCCAACGAGGCGATCGGCACGGAGCATCTCAAAACGCTGCCGGATGGCATTGTCGTTTCGGACGTCTGGATGAACCGGCTGACGGAAAGCGCCGCGGCACATGGCATGACATGGGTGCATGCGCTGATGCTGGCTGTTGCTGCGCTCGATCGCGGCGATCGCGCCGAGGCGCAGGATCAGACGCGGGCCGCCCTGTCGCTTCAGCCGAGCTGGCTCGGCTATCGGATGCAGGCGCTGCTGGATGCGGACGGCGACACCGACGCGGCGATGGAAAACTATCTGAAGGCCTGGGGCATGGGCGATGCACCGCCGGAGCTGGCGGTCGAAATCGCGCAGTTCCTGATGACCGCGGACCGGCCCGCCGAGCTCAAGCGCTTCGTCGATGCCCTGCCGGCGGACATCCGGGACAATGAGCGGATCGTGCTGGCCCGGGCTGTGGTTGCCGCCGATCAGGGTGCCTTCGATACCGCGGAAGAGCTGTTGCTGAGTCGGCAGTTCGCCACCATTCGCGAGGGCGAGACACTGCTCTCAGACATGTGGATCCGGCTGCGGCGCGGCCGCCTGGCGGCGGCGCTGGGCCGCACGCCGACGCGCGAGGAAATCAATGCCGATCTGAGTGCGCACCCGATGCCCAAGACGCTCGATCTGCGCATGCACGCGCTGGAAGACAGCTAGGCGCGGGCCCGCAGACCATGGGCGGCGATGGAGGTGATGACGCTTTGCACCATCGCCTCGTCGACCGTGACCTTGGCGCTGCGCAGCGCCAACACCACTGCGCCCACTGAGCCGTCCTGCACCAGCCGGATATCCGGGACCTGGCCGGCGCCGCGCATGATTTCGCTGATCCGCGACTGCAGTCCACTCAGATGCGCGACGATGCCCCCGCCCAGCACCACGGGTCCGGCAAGCTCCCGGTCGAAGACCATGGAGAAATCCTGCACCAGATAGTCTTCGGCCTGGGCGAGCAGCCGCGCCGCCACCGGGTCGGTGCGGTTGGCGATGACCATTGGTGCAAAGCGCGCCAGTTCGATCGGCCGCATGGCATAGATGGTGTCGACGAAATGGCGATAGGGGACGGGCCGTCCGTCCGGCAGCCGGTCGTCGTTCAACTCGATGCCCATATCGCCCAGAATGGCGCTGGTCAGGGCGGTCTTTTCACCGCGCCCTTCGAGGTCGGCAGTGACCGCGCGCGCCGCCTGATGGCCGAGCCAATAGCCGGAGCCGGCGTCGCCGAGCAGCCAGCCGGCGGCATCGATCACCGCGTCAAGCTCATTGTCGCGCAGCCGAACGGCGCCGGCGCCGGTGCCGCACACGATGCAATAGCCATTGGTGGCCGCCGTGACCGAGGCCACCATGGCCTGCAAGTCGCCGGTGAAGACCACGGGACCCGTGAGTCCGAGCGCTTTCAGCGCCGTCTCCAGCTGATCCTGCACCGCCTTGAACTTCGGCCCGGCCATCGCCAGCAGCGCCAGTTCGATCGTCAAGCCCGGCAGGGCGGCATCGGCAATGGCGGCTTCAACGGCGGCGACGATGGCCGCGTTCGCCAGATCCGGCGGGTTGGAGCCGGGATTGCCGCCGCGATTGCGGCCCTGACCCAGGCAATTGCCGGCATGATCGACCAGCGTCGCGCGCGAGGTGGACCCACCGACATCGATGGCGAGGAGCGCTGTTGTCATTTCGTCATACAACCGCTTGTCATGCGAGAACAGGATGGATAAGAATTGTTTTCATCCGATGGCCAGCCATCTTGAGAGCGATTTTCAAGGGTGAGTGCGTAACACACATGAATGCTGCCGCAAAGACGTTCAGTGTGCTGGATCGCATCGAGACCTACCAGTCTCAGATGCCCGCCACGATGACGAAAATTGCGGCCGTTCTGATGGATGATCCCAAGGCGCCGCTGCGCCTGTCGATCACCGAACTTGCCGAGCGCGCCGGCACCTCTGCCGCCTCCGTCACCCGTTTCTGTCGCATGATTGGTTACGCCGGCTACAGCCAGCTGCGCGTCGGCATTGCCGAGGATGTGGGCCGGGGTGGTTCCAAGGCGGCCTGGATCGCCGATATCGGTCGCTCCTTCGGGCCCGATGATCCGCCGGACGAAATTCGCGCGTCCTTGCTCAACACCCATACACTATCTCTGCAGACCACTGCGGGCCTGCTCGACATGGACGCCGCCGTCCGCGTCGCAAGCACGATCGGCAAGTCGCGACATCTCGATGTCTATGGTGTCGGCGGCAGCGCGCTCACCGCGCTCGAGGTCGAGGCACGGCTTTATCGCATCGGGGTCAATGTCCACCCCTGGGCCGAGGTGCACAACGGCCTGACCAGCGCCGCCATTCTCGACGACGACTGCGTCGCCATCGGCATCTCCAACACCGGCCGCACCGACGAAACCATCCAGATGCTGAGTGCTGCCAAGGCATCCGGCGCCTATACGGTCGCGATCACCGGCAACCCGGATTCGCCGATCGGCAAGATCGCCGACGACGTGCTGATCGCCGCCTCGCCCGATGGCTATCTGCAGCCGGCTGACCTGTCGGCGCGGCACTGTCAGCTGTTCGTCGTCGATCTGCTTTACCTGCTGATCGCGCAGGGGAATTTCGAGCGGACCACGCGCCTGCTTGCCGCCTCGGCCGCCGCCGTGGCGCCACGGCGCCGCCCTGCGCGCGGCATTGTCCTAGCGAATTACAACTCCCGTCCAGATGCGGGAACAACGTCCGAAAGTACGAAGACCTATGACTGACCTGAACGCGAAATACCTGAGTGAAGTCTCGACGCGCCTCGAGCAGCTGGCGGGCCCCAACCCGGCCATCGACGAGGCCGTCGCGGTGATCGCAGATTCGCTGGAAAACAACGGCGTCGTGCAGGCGTTCGGCACCGGCCACTCCGAAGCCTTCGCCATGGAAATCGCCGGCCGTGCCGGCGGCCTGATCGCCACCAACCGCATGGCCCTGCGGGCACTCGTCCTGCGTGGCGACTATGACGTGTCTGCACTGGGCGGGGCCGAGTTCGAGCGCGACTCCAATGTCGGCGCGAACCTCGTCGACCTGTTCGACGTGCAGCCCAACGACGTCTTCATCATCGCCTCGAACTCGGGCGTCAACGGCTCGATCCTCGGTGTGGCGCTCGCCGCCAAGGAGCGCGGCCACAAGGTGATCGCGGTCACCAGCATGGATCACACGATGAAGGTCCAGCCCAAGCATCCGAGCGGCAAGCGCCTCAGCGAAGTCGCGGACATTGTTATCGACAATCTGGCGCCCTATGGCGACAGCACCATGGCGCTCGAGGGTGGCATCGGCATCGGCGCCGTGTCCTCGATCACCGCAGCCTTTATCGCCCAGCGCATCACCATCGGCGTGGCCGAGACGATCCGTCTGCGCGGTAAGACGCCTCCGGTCTACATTTCGGCAAACATTCCGGAAGGTGACGAGCACAATCGTGCTCTTGAAGATCTCTACGGCGATCGCATCCGAAGGGACGCGTAAGCGGCTTGCGGAGCCGGTTGACGTGGGATGTAATACTTTTGTCTCTCGACATGGGAAGGGAACGAAAATGACTACCAAAACGACTTTCGACCGTCGCACATTCCTGCGCGGATCGACGGCTGTCGCAGCACTTGCACCGTTTGGCAGCCTGCTGGCATCGACCAGCGTGCTGGCCCAGGATGCGGCCAATCCGTTCGGCGTTGCCGAAGGTTCGACCGTTGACGCGGTGATCTTCAACGGCGGTTACGGCATCGACTACGTCGAATTTGCCGCCAACCTGATGAAGGAAAACCACCCGAGCCTGAACGTGATGGTGTCGCCGTCGACCCAGATCGCTCAGGAACTGCAGCCGCGCTTCCTCGGTGGCAATCCTCCGGACCTGATCGACAACTCGGGCGCCCAGGCCATCGGCTTCTCGGCTATCCTCGATCAGCTCGAAGACATGAACTCCGTGCTGGATGCCCCGAACCTCGACGGCGTCACCATTCGCGACACCCTGGTGGGTGGCGTTGAAGCGGCTGGCACGTTCGGCGACAAGTTCGTTGCGCTGAACTACGTTGTGACGGTTTACGCCCTCTGGTACTCGGCACAGCTGTTTGAAGACAATGGCTGGACCCCGCCGACCACCTGGGCCGAAGCCATCGAGCTCGGCAAGAAGGCCAAGGAAAAGGGTCTGTACCTGTTCGGTTGGGGCAAGGAAGCCGCCACCTACTACCGCACCACTGCAGTCGCTTCTGCGATCAAGGCAGGCGGCGACGAGGTCCGTCTGGCCGTCGAGAACTTTACCCCGGGCATGTGGTCGCTTCCTGCGTTCCAGTCCGTGTTTGAGGCGCTCTACGAGATCATCCAGGGCGGCATGATGAAGCCGGGCGGCGCTGGCACCCAGTTTACCGCTGCGCAGGCGCAGTGGTCGAACGACCAGTCCTTCCTGCTGTATCCGTCGGGCTCGTGGATCGAAAACGAGATGAAGCCGGCCACCAAGGAAGGCTTCCGCATGACCGGCATGCCGGAGCTCTCCGTCTCCGACGATGACGCCATGCCCCACACGGCGCTGCACGCCACTGCCGGCGAGCCCTTCATCATCCCGATGAGCGCGCTCAACGTGCCGGGCGGCAAGGAGCTCCTCCGCACCATGCTGTCGAAGGAAGCTGCGACCAACTTCGCCAAGACCAAGCTTGCGCCGACCATCGTCAAGGACACCGTGCCTGCCGACGGTTTCGGTTCGACGGCTCTCGTCTCGCAGAGCAAGCTTCTGGCCGATGCCGGCACCGACGTGTTCACCTGGAACTCGTTCGACCTGTATGGCACCAACCAGGACGAACTGGTCGTGTGGAACAGCTTCCTCGATGGCAAGCTGGACGTCGCGGCCTTCACCGAAGCGCTGGAAGCAATCACCAGCGCCGTCTACAACGATCCCTCCGTCACGAAAGTCGAAGTTAAGTAATGGACAGCACGATGGCGAGCGCGCCTTCCACGACGAAGCGCCGCTGGAAACTACCTAGCCTTGAGAACACCGGCTTCATGCTGGTGTTCCTGGGGCTTCCCTTGGCGATCTACGTGGTCTTCGTGATCTCGCCATTCGTGCAGGCCTTTTACTATTCGATGACCGATTGGTCGGGCTTTTCGAAGAATATGAACTTCGTGGGCCTGACCAATTATTTCACCCTGGTGCGAGACCCAGTCTTCACCAAGGCCGTGGCCAACTCGATCTTCCTGGTGGTGGTTCTGCCACCACTGGTCATCATCCTGTCGTTGACGCTCGCCACTCTGGTGACCGTCGGCGGCGGGACGATGGGCGAGGTGCAAGGCCTCAAGAATTCCGGTATCTACCGCGTCATTTCCTTCTTCCCCTACACCGTGCCGGCGATCGTCATCGGCATCCTGTGGGCGCAGATGTACGATCCCTCGAGCGGCTTGCTGAACGGCATCCTGACCGCGATGGGGTTCGACTTCTTCAAATCTTTCGCCTGGCTCGGCGACGAGCGCACCGCGATGGGTGCCTCGATCTTCGTCATCGCCTGGTCGATGGTCGGCTTTTACATGGTGCTGTTCATCGCGGCGATCAAAGGCATCCCGTCCGAGGTCTATGAAGCGGCGCGCGTCGATGGCGCCGGGCGCTTCCGCACGGCGATCTCGATCACCGTGCCGATGATCCGCGACAACATCCGCACCGCCTATGTCTATCTCGGCATTCTGGCGCTCGACGCCTTCGTCTACATGCAGGCGCTGAACCCCAGCGGCGGCCCGGCGAACTCGACCGTGGTGATTTCCCAGCACCTGCTGAACACCGCCTTCAAGAAGGGCAAATTCGGCTATGCGACCTCGATGGGTGCCGCGCTCGCGCTGATCACGCTGATCTTTGCAGCGCTGGTATTCTTCGTCTTCTGGTGGACCGGACGTCCGCCGAAATCGGGAAAGGTCACGACATCCAGCGCCCCGCGCGAAGTGCGCGCCGCGCCGACACAGAAGGCTGCCAAGCCGGTCGGCAAGATGGAACGCGCCCATGCGCCCAAGACCTTCTGGACCGACAAGAACGTCGCCCGGATCTCGCATGTCGCGCTGATCGCCTGGGTGGTCATCATCTGTGGCCCGCTGCTGTGGGTGCTGATGAGCTCGTTCAAGACGACGGCGGAAATTTTCCAGTCGCCGTTCACGCTGCCCACCACCCTCAATTTCGAGAACTACGTCTCGGCCTGGACCACGGCCAATATCGGCAGCTACTTCTTCAACACCATCATCGTCGTCGGCTTCTCGCTGGTCTTCGTGATGCTGCTGGGCTCGATGTGCGCCTATTATCTGGCCTGCTACGAGTTCAAGGGCAGCAAGGTCATCTACTACCTGATGCTCGCCGGCCTGACCTTCCCGATCTTCCTCGCCGTGGTGCCGCTGTTTCAGACCCTCAAGGGCTTCGGGCTGCTCAACACCTTCCCGGGACTGATCACCACCTATGTGGCCTTCGCGTTGCCGTTCACGGTGTTCTTCCTTTATGCCTTCTTCCGCACCCTGCCCAAGGAGATCGCGGAAGCGGCGGCGATCGACGGGGCCGGTCCGTGGCGCATCTTCTTCACCATCATGCTGCCCATGGCGACGCCGGGCATCGCATCGGTGTCGATCTTTAACTTCCTCGGTCTGTGGAACCAGTTCCTGCTGCCGATCGCGTTGAACACCAACACCAACAACTACGTGCTCAGCCAGGGCATGGCCTCCTTCGCCTCGCAGGCCGGTTATGCGGTGAACTTCGGTGCGCTCTTCGCTGCCGTGGTGATCACGGTGCTGCCGGTGCTCGTCACCTACATCATCTTCCAGCGTCAGCTGCAGGGTTCGGTGTCGCCGGGCACTCTGAAGTAGGCAAAGGCGCGCCGCGTCACCCGCGACGTAGCTCAAATGATCACGGCCCCGGCGCGGTACATCCGCTCCGGGGCCGCTTTGGTTTTTAGGGACAGGCAAATCACCTGAGGGCGAGGACCACTTCGGATGGCATGTCGCAGTAGCAGCCAGCCCGTGAGCTAGGTGCTGTCCGTCCGGGCGGACTAGTCGGCAGCAGTGTCCGTGCCACGGCGTGGCAGAGTGGCGAAGAAATCGGCGTAGGCGCCTGAGGTCGCTTCGGCCAGCAGTTGCGAGAGCCGCGCCATGGGCGTGTCGGAAACATCGACGCGCAGGTCGAGGTCGGGATAGGCCTCGGCGCCGAAAACGCGCAGCGCCGTCGAGCCGATGCCGCGGCTGTCGCCACCGGCGGCGGCCCCGGCCATGAGCGCGCGCAGCAGACCCTGCCCGAGGCCTGCCGACTGGTCGGCGCAAAAGGCGGCGAGCATGTCTTCGAGCACTTTGGGCCCGACCAGCATGTTGCCGGCGACCGCGACGTCCGGGGCGGTGAGGTGGCCGGCATAGGGCACGCAGTCGCCGCCGGTCCATCCGTCCACCGCGCCATCGGCATCGACAACGACGATCTGGCGTAGGCTGGCGTCAGGATCCCGGGACAATGCCGCCTTCAGCGCCGTGTCGACGGGCTGGTCGGCGAGTGCCGCCAGCGTGTCGACGGCCAGATAGGGATTGGTCATCGCCTGGGTCGCCACTGCGCCGACACCGCCCTTGCCGTGCGGCACCAGCGCACCGACCATCGGCCCCGCTGTCGCCGTAGCGACGCCGAGTGCGCCGGTGGTCGGGTCACGGGCGACTATGGAAAAGGTCATGCAGGCAGTCCTCGCGTCAAAACGTATTTATCATCATAAATTGACGGGTCCAAAAATTTATGATGATAAATTGGTAATGTCCTTTTCTCACGGTCCGCCATCGCGAGGCAAGGGCGAGGGAACGCAAGGAGGTTTCACATGATCCGCAAATGGAAGGGCATCGCGCCGCTGTTGCTCGCTGCCACCGCTCTGGCTCTGGTCTCTCCGGCCATGGCGCAGACGCCGCCCAATATTCTCGTTGTCGGCCAGATCGCCGAGCCGGCATCGCTCGATCCACACGTCTCGACGGCCGCCAATGACTTCCGCATCGCCGTCAATCTCTACGACGGGCTCGTGCGCAACAAACCCGGTACGCTTGAGATCGAGCCGGCGCTCGCCACCGACTGGTCGATCTCCGATGATGGCTTGGAGTACACCTTTAACCTGCGCGAAGGCGTCACCTTCCACGACGGCACCCCGTTCAATGCCGAGGCGGTGAAGTTCAACTTCGACCGCATGCTGGACGAGGATCATCCCTACGCCTCCACGGGTCCGTTCCCGCTGTCCTTCTATTTCTCCTCGGTCGAGAACGTCGAAGTGCTCGATGATCTGACGGTGAAGTTCACGCTCAACGAGCCCTTCGCGCCCTTCATGTCGAACCTGGCCTCGGCCACCGGCCTGATCGTTTCGCCAGCGGCTGTTGAAGAGTTCGGCGCCGACTATGGCCGCAATCCGGTCGGCACCGGCCCGTTCAAGTTCGAGGAATGGCAGTCCAACACCAGCGTCGTCGCCTCGCGCAACGAGGACTACTGGGATGGCGCGCCGCCGCTCGAAGCGGTGATCTTCCGCCCGATTTCCGACGCCAATACCCGCGTCGCGGAAATGCTGTCGGGTGGCATCGACGTGCTGCTCGAGACCCCGCCGGATAACGTCGCCCAGTTCCGCGACGACTCCAGCTTCCAGGTCGTCGAGGCCGTTGGCCCGCACGTCTGGTACGTCATGCTGAACGCCAAGGACGGTCCCTTCGCCGACAAGCGGGTCCGCCAGGCGGTGAACTATGCCGTGAACAAGGAAAGCCTCGTCAACGACGTGCTCCAGGGTACGGCGGACGTCTCGGCCGGCCCGATCCCGCCGGCCTTCAACTGGGCCTATAACGCTGACGTCGATCCCTATCCGTATGATCCCGACATGGCGCGCAAGCTGCTCGCCGAAGCCGGGGCAGAGGACGCCTCGCTGACCTTCCTCGTCACCGAGGGCGGTTCGGGCATGCTCGATCCGGTGCCAATGGGCACGGCCATTCAGGCCGATCTCGCAGCCGTGGGCCTCGATGTCGAGATCAAGACCTATGAGTGGAACACCTTCCTATCGGAAGTGAACCCGGGTCTCGAAGGCAAGGGCGACATGGCCGAAATGGCGTGGATGACGTCCGACCCCGACACGCTGCCCTTCCTCGCCTTGCGCACCGCCGCCTGGCCGGCCGAAGGCGGGTTCAATTCCTCCTACTATTCGAACCCCGAAGTCGACGCGCTGCTTGACAAGGCGCGTGTCGCGACCGACCGGGCCGAGCGTGGCGAGCTTTATAAGCAGGTCCAGGCGATCACCCATGAGGATGCGCCCTGGCTCTATGTCGCCAACTGGAAGCAGAATGCCGTGATCACCAGCGCCGTCGGTGATTTCGAACTGCAGCCGGACTTCAGCCT
>NZ_JBLXGA010000002.1:55642-263820 GCF_048261455.1 Devosia sp. | reverse complement strand
TATGTCGCCAACTGGAAGCAGAATGCCGTGATCACCAGCGCCGTCGGTGATTTCGAACTGCAGCCGGACTTCAGCCTCGTGCTGCGCGACGTGACCAAGCAGTAGGCCGCTGAAACGGGAGTGGGCGCAGGTTGCCGCGCCCACTCCTGACCTCGCCTCAGGCGAGTACGGCGCATTGCGTCAAGATTTCATCGACGTCCCGCCCTGAGGGGGCACGGACCAAGGGTGGGGTGACAGATGACTGCCTATATCGGCAAACGCCTGCTGGCTGCCATTCCGGTGATCCTGGGGCTCTCGATCATCGTCTTTCTGGTGATGAAGCTGATCCCCGGCGACCCCGCACAGGCGCTGCTCGGCTCCTATGCGACGCCCGAGAATGTTGCGCGCATTAACCGCGCGCTGGGGCTCGACCGCTCCTGGCCCGAGCAATATTTCATCTGGATCGGCAATCTGCTGCAGGGCGAGTTCGGCCGCTCCTACATCCTCAATCGCCCGGTGATCGACGAGGTGCTGGAGCGCTTCGGTGCGACGTTGATCCTTGCGGGGGCCTCGCTGCTCATCTGTTCGGTCCTCGGCATTCTGGCCGGCATCGCATCGGCGGTGCGCCAGTTCGGCTGGACCGACCGTATCGTCACCTTCTTTGTCTTGATCGGCATTTCCATGCCGGCCTTCTTCCTCGGGCTGGTGTTCATCCTGTTCTTCGCCGTCGAATGGCGGCTGTTGCCGGCCTCCGGCATGTATGCGGTCTATGGCGGCGGGGATCTGCTGGATCTGCTGCGCCACCTGATCCTGCCCGCCACGACCCTCGCGATCGTCGCCACCGGCGTCGTCGCGCGGTTGACGCGCGCCGCCATGCTCGAAGTGCTGCGGCAGGATTTCATCCGCACCGCCCGTGCCAAGGGCCTGAGCGAGAATGTGGTGATCTACCGCCACGCGTTCCGCGCCGCGCTGGTCTCGGTCATCCCGGTGCTCGGCATCCAGGCCGGCTTCGTTCTCGGTGGCGCCGTCTATATCGAAACCGTGTTCCAGTGGCCGGGCCTCGGCCAGATGCTGGTCAAGGCCGTCTCCACCCGCGATCTGCTGCTGGTGCAGGGCGGCGTGCTGGTGGCCGCGACCGTCTATGTGCTCGTCAACCTGATGGCGGACGTCGCTCAGGCCATGCTGGATCCGAGGCTCAAGTCATGACCGATCTCGCAGTCACTGCGCCGACCGAAGGCAAGCGGCGGTCCAACTGGCAGTTGCTGATGGCCAATCGCCTCGCTGCGGCGGGCCTGTTCATCTTCGGCTTCATCGTCATCGTCGCCATTCTGGCGCCGCTCCTGCCACTGCCGGATCCCAATATCACGGACCAGCCGAACCGCCTGCTGCGCCCGCTGAGCGACGGGCACCTGCTCGGCACCGATCACCTGGGTCGCGACATCCTCTCGCGTCTCATCTGGGGCACGCAGATCTCGCTGGTGGTTGGCGTAAGCGCCACCGCCCTTGCGGCACTGTTCGGCTCGCTCATCGGCCTCGTCGCTGGGTACGCCCGCGGCGCCACCGACAGCATCCTGATGCGCTTTGTCGATATGCTGATGGCCTTTCCCTATATCCTGCTCGCCATTGCCATCGTCGCGGCGCTCGGGCCGGGCCTGCTGAACGCGCTCTACGCCATCGCCATCGTCAACGTGCCCTTTTTTGCCCGAAACATTCGTGGCGTCACCATCTCGATCCGCAATCGCGAATTCGTCGATGCCGCACGGCTGTCGGGCAAGAGCCACCCGGCGATCCTGTTCACCGAAGTGCTGCCGAACGTCTTGCCGGTAATCGTCATCACCATGTCGACGACCGTCGGCTGGATGATCCTCGAAACCGCCGGCCTCTCCTTCCTCGGTCTGGGTGCCCAGCCGCCGACCTCCGATCTCGGCTCGATGCTGGGGCAGGCCCGGGCGCAGCTGTTCACCGCGCCGCATGCCTCGATCATTCCTGGCATCATGATCTTCGTCCTTGTGATGAGCATCAACCTGCTTGGCGACGGAATTCGCGACGTGCTCGACCCGCGGCTGCGCTCGGGCGCGCTGGACCGGCCGATGCCGGTGACCAAGATCGACCGCAAGTCCGCGCCGCCGCCGACTCTTGAAGACGCACCGGCGCTGGTGGTCGATAGCCTGTCGACCGGCTTCGACGATGGCAGCCACGTCACCTCTGCCGTGCGGGACATCAGCTTCTCGCTCGGCAAGGGCGAATGTCTGGGCCTGATCGGCGAAAGCGGTTCCGGCAAGTCCGTTACGGCGCTCTCCATCATGGGGCTCGTTGCCTCGCCGCCGGGCGTTATCACCGGTGGCGGTGTCTATATCGATGGCCAGGACGTGCTGGCCCTGCGCGAGCAGGAACTGATCGCCTTGCGGGGCGCACGCGTCGCCTATGTGTTCCAGGACCCGCTGACGACGCTGCATCCGCTGTTTCCGGTCGCCGAGCAGATCGCCGAGGCCATCCTCTCGCACAATCGCACCGGCAAGGGCGACGCCATGCAGCGGGCGATCGAACTGATGGAAACCGTCGGCATCCGCGATGCGGCGTCACGCGCCAAAGCCTATCCGCATGAACTCTCGGGCGGGCAGCGGCAGCGCATCGGCATCGCGATGGCGCTCGCCAATGATCCCGACATCATCATCGCCGACGAGCCGACCACGGCACTCGACGTGACGGTTCAGGCCCGAATCCTCGAATTGCTGCAGGATCTGAGGCGCGATCGCGGGCTGGCGCTGCTGCTGATCACCCACGACTTCGGGGTGGTTGCGCAGGTCTGCGACCGGGTTGCGGTGATGAAGAACGGCGAGATCGTCGAACAGGGCGAAACCGGCGCTGTGCTGCGCGACCCGCAGCACGATTACACCAAGCGGCTGATCGCCTGCGTACCCGAACTGGGAGAAGGCAATGCCTTCCTCGATCGGGTCCGGCCCCTGTTCTCGGAGGCAAGCTGATGAGCGATGTCGCAGTCGAAATCCGCGATCTGGTGAAGACTTTCGGCGGCGGCCGCACGCTTTTTGGCCGTGCGGCCAGCACCGTTCAGGCGGTGAAAGGCGTGTCGCTCGAGCTGAACCGCGGCGAAACGCTCGGCATTGTCGGCGAAAGCGGCTCGGGCAAATCGACGCTGGCCCGCATGTTGGTCGGGCTCGAACAGCCGACCTCGGGCACCATGGTGATCGATGGCAAACCCTGGGCCGAACTGGCGGCAACCGGCTCGCGCGCGTTCGGCCGCAACATCCAGTATGTCTTTCAGGATCCGGTGGCCTCGCTCAATCCGCGCAAGACCATCGGCGACATCCTCGACGTGCCGCTGCGATTGCTCTGCGGCTATGACAGCGCCAAGCGCGAGGCGCGCAAGCGGGAACTGGTCGCGGCCGTCCACATGCCGACCAATACGCTGGAGCGGTATCCGCATGAGTTTTCGGGCGGCCAGGCACAGCGTATCGCCATCGCCCGGGCGCTGGCTGCAGAGGCCCGCATCCTCGTGCTCGATGAGCCGGTGAGCGCGCTGGATGTGTCGGTGCAGGCCCAGGTGCTGCTGCTGTTGCAGCAGCTGCGCGACGACCTCGGGCTCAGCTATCTGTTCATCAGTCACGACCTGGCGGTGGTCGAATCGATTTCCGATCGGGTCGCGGTCATGTATCTGGGGGACGTGGTGGAGAGCGGCCCAGCGGCCCAGCTCTTTGCCAGCCCGCAACATGAGTATACCCGGGCGCTGATCGCCAGCGCACCGCGGCTGACTGCATCGGAAAGCGCCACATGAGCGAACTGGACCCCGTCGATCCGACCGTCGCGGCCAACAAGCCGCGCCGCAAGCGGACCGATGAAATCGTTGACGCCATCAAGCGCATGATTGTCGAACACGGTCTCGGCCCCGGCGACCGGCTGCCGCAGGAGCGCGAGCTGATCGTGCAGTTTGCCGCGGGCAAGGGCACTGTGCGTGAGGCCTTGAAGGCGCTGGAAGTGCAGGGGCTGATCTCGGTGCGCACCGGCCCGGGCGGCGGCGCCTTCATCGAGCGTATGTCGGAGGGCCGGGCGATGAGCCTGCTCTCCAATTTCCTCTTCGCCAAGAACCTGTCGATCGCCAATATCTACGAGATGCGAAAAGTGCTCGAGCCGCAGGTGGCGGCCAGTGCCACGCCGCAGATCGACGAGGCCGGCCTGAAGCGGCTCGAAGCCATCATCAGCGTTTATGACCATGAGCCGGAAAGTGCCACAGAGCGCTGGAACCAGCGCATGGCCGAACTCGATTTTCATAGCGTCGTCGCCGAATATTCCGACAATCCGATCCTCGCCTTCACCTGCCGCTTCCTGCAGCGTCTGCTGAAGGATCTGACCATCGCGCAGGACATCTATCTGCAGCCCGAGCCGGTGTTGCGCGCCAGCGGCATCCGGCACCAGCGCGCTCTGATCGCCGCGATGCGCCGTCGCGACCCCGCCGCTGCCGCGAAAATACTGACCGAACACATGGCCGAGGCCGAACAGCACATGCTGGATCTGCAGGCCAAGCTGATGGACCGGTTTCTTACCGAGGACGCCGAGCCGGCGCGCGCCAGAAAACGGCGCAGCGCATGATCGATCGCGACTATCTGCTGGCACGCCTCATCGAACTGGTGAAGACCCCGAGCCCCGTCGGCATGACCGGGCGCGCCACCGAACGCGTCGAAGGCTGGCTGCGCGAGCTGGGCTACACTCCGCGCTATACCCGCCGCGGTGTGCTTTTCGTCGAGGTCGGCGCGGGTGCGCCGCGCCGGGCAATGGCCGCACATCTCGATACGCTCGGCGCCATGGTGACCGAGCTGAAACCGAATGGTCGTCTGGCGCTGCGCAACACCGGCACCTGGGCCGCGCGCTTTGCCGAAGGTGCCCGCGTCACCATTTTCTCCGATACTGCTGAGCACCGCGGCACCATCCTGCCGCTCAAGGCCTCCGGCCATCGCTTCAACACCGAGGTCGATACCCAGCCTGCCGACTGGGACAATCTGGAAATCCGCATCGATGCCGTGCTGCCGGATCGCGATGCGCTGGTCGCTGCCGGCTTCAACGTCGGCGATATGGTTGCGGTGGATGCGCAGCCCGAAGTGGTGGACGGGTTCATCGTCTCGCGCCACCTCGACGACAAGGCCGGCTGCGCCACTCTGCTGGCGGTGCTCAAGGCGATCGCCGAAGGCAAGGTGACGCCCGCAGTGCCGTTCCAGGCCATGTTCACCATCGCCGAGGAGATCGGCATCGGTGGCACGCACGGCTTCGGGTCCGAAGTCGAGGAACTGCTCGCCGTCGACAATGCCGTGACGGCGCCCAATCAGGCATCGCGTGACGATGCGGTGACCATCGCCATGCGCGACCGGCAGGGTCCGTTCGACGAGTCGCTGACCCGCCAGATGCTGGCGATCGCCCAGCAACACGACATTCCGCACGTACGCGACACCTTCCGCCACTACCGGTCCGACAGCGCCGCCGCCGTCGAAGCCGGCTGGGACATCCGCGTTGGGCTCGTGTGTTTTTCGCTCGACAGTTCGCACGGCTGGGAACGCACCCACATTGCCTCGCTGCTGGCGCTCGCGAAGCTGCTGGTCGGCTATATCGAGTCCGACCTCGTTTCGCCGGGCGGCCGGAACGCCTGAAGGGAAGGGTCAGCACGCGTTCGCTCTCCGACGATGGTCGTGTAGGTGCGGCGCGGTGCACCGCGCTAGAATGAGCTGAGGACACCATCAGCTCAGGCCCAATCGCATGGATCGCGCGCGCTTTCGCGGCATTTTCGTTATCGTGCCCACCCCTTTCACCGATGATTTCGCGCTGGACGAGGCGGGGCTCGAACGCACCATGGCATTCTGCCTCGCGGCAGGCGTGCATGGTGTGGTGACCAATGCGCTGGCAAGCGAGGGCGGCTATCTGAGCGAGGCCGAACGGCGGCGGACGGCCGAGATCGTCGTCAGTGCGGCCAAAGACAAGGTGCCGGCGATCGTCGCAGTGTCGGCGCCACATCACCGGCTAGCCCGCGAGTTTGCGCGCCACGCCGACGCCATCGGCGCCGATGCAGTGATGGCGTTGCCCCCGACGCTGCATCCATCCAGCGTCACCGACATCCGGGCCTATTATGCTGCCATAGCGGCAGCGACGGACTTGCCGCTGGTTCTGCAGAATGTCAGTGGGCAGGGTGCGAGCACGATGAGTGCCGAACTGCTCGCGCAGCTGGTCGAGGAGATCCCGACCGCGCGGTTCGTCAAGGAGGAGTCGGGCTATCCGGCACAGACCGTCGGCGACATCTTCCGGCTGTCCGGCGCCAAACTGGAAGGGGTGATGGGCGGACGCGCCGGCAAGACGCTGATGGAGGAACTGCGCCACGGCGTTTCCGGCACGATGCCGGCCTGCGAGATTGCCGATGTGCATGTCGCGTTGTGGAACGCCTGGGAGGCGGGCGACGAGGCGCGGGCGCGTCACATCTTCCAGCGGATCCTGCCGCTGCTCGATCTCGAGGCGACCTACGGCATGCCGCTGATGAAAGAGGTGCTGAAGCGCCGCGGTGTGATCAACGGGACGGTCGTGCGCCAGTCCGGCTATCGGCCGCTCGACGAAATGGCGCGCGCCGAGATCGCTGCCATTCTCGACGATCTCACCGAGTTCATGCTGCCGGACTACGCGCCCCGGCCCTGAAAAAGCGGCGCCGACAATCAAACGACAGGCGGGGCGGCAACAGCTCGACCCTGCTGCGAGGGGGAACCAATTGAGCGATATCGACCAGCAGATCGGCCGTGCCGAGGATGCCGTCAACACCAACTCGCGCCCGTCGGCGCTGCGCATCACCGACATGCGGCTCGCGGTCGTGGCCGCGAACTATGACTATCCGATCCTCAGGATCGACACCAACCAGGGCATTTACGGGCTGGGTGAAGTGCGCGATGCGGGCCACGCCGGCAACGCACTGCAGTTCAAATCGGCGCTGATCGGCCAGAACCCCTGCAACGTGGACATGATTTTCCGCGCCATCAAGCGCTTCGGCAATTGGGGACGTGAAGGCGGCGGTGCCTCGGGCATCGAGATCGCGCTGATGGACCTGATCGGCAAGATCTATGGCGTGCCCTGCTATCAACTGCTGGGCGGCAAGTATCGCGACAGGATCCGGCTGTATGGCGATACACCGACGCCGGACGACCCAACACCTGACGATTTCGTCGCCGCCGTTAAGGGGCGGCGGGACCGGGGGCTCACCTGGATCAAGTTTGATCTCAGACCCTCGCTGTTCGAGACCGGAGATAGCCCTCTCGTCGGTCATGATGCGCCGCATGAAGTGGATTTCGCCTTCGGGCGCTGGTTCAAGGCGCCGATGGCCGGGCGCGGCGTCAAGCTGACCGACGCAACGATCGAGCGGGCTGCCCATGTCGTATCCGAAGTGCGCAAGGCTGTCGGCAGCGAGGTGCAGCTTTGCGTCGACCATTTCGGCGAGGGCTACCTGACGGCCGACGAGGTGATCCGGCTCGGCCAGGCGCTTGAGCCCTTCGACCTGGCCTGGATGGAAGATCCGGTGTCGCGCTTCGACATCCCTGGCCACAAGCATGTGGCAGACGCGCTGCTGACCCCCATCGCCGCCGGCGAGGACTGGTACCTGCGCGAGGGGTTTCGTGAGGCGATTAATTCCCGCGCCGTCGACATCGTGCACCCGGACCTCTTGACCTCTGGCGGCCTGATGGAAACCAAACGCATTTCCGACGATGCCGAGGATCAGGGCATTCCGACGGCGCTGCATTGCGCCGGCTCGCCCATCGGCTTCATGGCCAATATCCATACCGCAGCGGCAATCTCCAGCTTCCTTGCCTGCGAGCATCACGGGCTGGATCTGCCGTTCTGGGAGAGCCTCGTTACTGGGCTCGAACCCGACTACATGGCCGACGGCTATGTGACCGTGCCGGAAGGGCCGGGGCTGGGTGTCGACCTGAACCTCGAGGCCATTGAAGCCAATCTGCGCACGCCGGGGACGATGTTCCTGCCAACCGACGAGTGGGACACGCCGAAGCTCGGCTTCTGGCGGCCGGATGACCGCTGGCCCGAATAGGCGGGTACAAACGACAAGAGACAATAGGCGCAGGCTCGTGCCGCGCCGGGGAGGACCAAATGATCAAGATCGTCGATCCGCACATTCACCTGTGGGATTTGTGGACGCGGATTTATCCGCACTTTGAGACGCCTGGGCCGGGCGGGGCTAATGCGGCGATCTGCCGGAGCTATATGATCGAGGAATATCTCGAAGAGGGGCGGGACGCGTTCGAGATTGTCGGGGCAGTGCATGTCGAGGCGTTTCCGACTGACCCGATCAAGGAAACCGAGACGCTGCAAAATGTCGCGGACGCCAACCCGCTGCCGCTGGTGATCGTCGGCAATGGCGATCTGACGGCGACCGATTTCCCGGATCTGCTCGATCGGCATCAGGAACACGCGATCTTTCGCGGCATCCGCCAGGTGGTGAACATGCACCCCGATCCCAAGCGCAGCTATGTGACGCGCGACCTAATGGCCGAGCCGCAGTTTCTCGAGGGTCTGCGCGAGCTGGGGCGGCGCGGGCTGAGTTTCGATCTGCAGCTCTATCCGCACCAGATGGAGCAGGCGGCGCAGCTGGCGGCCGCGGCGCCCGATACGCTGATCATCCTCAACCACGCCGGTATGTGGGCCGATCGCGACCTCACGGGCTGGCAGCATTGGAAGGCCGGGATGCGGACGTTGGCGGCGCAGCCCAACATCGTCGCCAAGATCAGCGGGCTTGCAATGCTGGACAATCACTGGACCATCGACAGCATCCGGCCGCTGGTGTTCGAGAGCCTCGAAGCGTTTGGGACGGAGCGGGCGATGTTCGCCTCGAACTTCCCGGTCGACAAGCTGCACAGAGATTTCGTCTCGGTGTGGCAGGCTTTCGACGTGGTGACGCGGGCTTTCTCTGAGACAGAGCGGGCAGGGCTGTTCCGCGACAACGCCCGCAAATATTATCGCCTGCCCGGCTGATCGGCCGGCGGCTTGGGTTTTTGGCGCGTCCGCGAGTGCTCCCGCAGCTCCATTGCTCTGAGCGGCTCTTGCGAGTCACCGAACGAGGATTCGGTGACGCTTCCGGCGCAAGTGTTTTGACAGCAACGGCTTTGGTGTTCATTCGGACCAAAGAGGAGAGCTGAGAATGGCGACGACCGGTGCCCTGCGCGCGTTGGCGGAGAACCTGTGGGTGGTTGACGGCACGATCCAGATGCCGCCCGGGCCGCTGCCGCGCCGCATGAGTCTCGCGCGGCTTACCTCGGGGGATCTGGTGGTCTTCAGCGCGATCGCTGTCGATGAGGGCGCGATGGTCGAGATCGCGGCGTTGGGCCCGCCGAAATTCCTCGTCGTGCCGAATGCCTTCCATCGACAGGATGCGGCGCAGTGGAAGAGCCGCTATCCCGAAATGCGCGTGATCGCACCGGAAGGTGCGCGTAGTGCCGTCGCCGAAATCGTGCCGGTCGACGATACCAGCGGAGAATTCGGCGACGACAGCATACGCTTCGTGTCGGTTCCCGGCACGAAGGGCGAGTCGGCGCTGGTCGTACATCATTCCTCCGGGGCGACGCTGATCGTGAACGATCTGATCGGCAATGTGCGCGATGCACGGGGCATGATGAAATTGGTGCTGACACTGATGGGCTTCGCCGGAGCGCGCCCGCAGGTGCCGCGAGCGTTCAAGAGCCGCGCCGTGCAAGATACCCGCCTTGTGGCGCAGCAGTTTCGCGACTGGGCGGCATTCCCGGGCTCTCGACGCTGGTGGTTTCGCACGGTTCGATTATCGAACACGCGCCTGCGCAGGTGCTTGAGCGACTGGCGGACAAGCTTGCTCCGCGCCGCTGAGCCAACCGTCCCCCTTCGTACAGGCTGTGCTACGCGCCGCTGTAGCAATACTGCGTCCCTTCGCCGTTACCGTCATCTAACGAGCTGATCTGAACCGTCCCCGTTGACACGCGCCAAGCGGCCCGATTAACGTGTACCCAATATGAAACGCACGTTCCAGATACGGAACGATAAGCGTTGAAGGGGGACCCATGCCCAGTGATGCCAATGCGCCTGTTCTCGAAGCGCGCAACATTTCCCGCCACTATGGTGCCGTGGTGGCACTGGCCGACGCGTCGGTCCAGTTGCGACCGCGCGAAGTGCTGGGGCTGGTCGGCGACAATGGCGCGGGTAAGTCGACGCTGCTGAAAATCCTGTCCGGCATCGTCGCGCCGACCAGCGGCGAGATCATCATCGACAACAAGCCGGTGGTGCTGAAAGGTGCCCAGGACGCGATGGATGCGGGGATCGAGACGGTCTACCAGGACTTGGCACTGGTCGACACGATGTCAGCCTATCAGAACGTCTATCTTGGCCGCGAAGAGGTTTCGAGCAACCCGGTGGCGAAGTTCTTCGGGCTGGTCGACGACAGAAAGATGAAGACCCGGGCGCGCGAGGTGCTGGACCAGCTGCAGGTCAAGGTACCCTCGATCAACGTATCGGTGAAAGGCATGTCCGGTGGCCAGCGCCAGTGTCTCGCCATCGCGCGGTCGCTGCTGTGGGGCCGCCGCATCGTCATTCTCGACGAGCCGACGGCGGCGCTGGGCGTGCGCGAGACCGGTCAGGTGCTCGAGGTCATCCGCGATCTGCGCAAGCACGACGTCTCGGTCATCGTCGTCAGCCACAACATGCAACAGCTGATGAGCATCGCCGACCGGATCACGGTCATGCGCCTTGGGCGCTCGATTGCCACACGCACCGTGGCGGACACCGAAGTCAACGAAATCGTGGGGCTGATCACCGGCTCCATTCCGGGCGACTCGCCCGAGGCCCGCGCCCAACAGAACGCGGCCTGAACCCACGCCGAAGAGGCGTCGAACGATAACGCAGCTTTTTGGGAGGAGACCCTGACATGCGTACAACCTCACGTGCATTGGCCGTCCTGGCGATGTCCGCACCTGCCGCACTCGGCCTGGTCGGAACCGCCGCGGCGCAGGACGATAACTTCAAGCTCGGCATGGCCGTGGGTGGCAACACCTGCTGCGAATGGATGAAGGCCCAGGGCGACGTCGCCCGTGCCCTCGCCGAGAAGGAGGGCTGGGACTATGTCGAGCTCTCGAACAACAACGATCCGGCGATCGCTCTGAAGAACGCCCAGATCTTCGTGCAGGAAGGCGTCGACGCCGTCATCCAGTTCAACGGCCAGCCCTCGTCCAACCCGGCCATCTCGGCCGTGATGAAGCAGGCTGGTATCCCGGTCGTTACCTACGACATTGCTGACCCCGGCATGTATTTTGTTGGCATCGACAACCTTGGTGCCGGCATCGCCGGTGGCGAAGGCCTCGGCCAGCTGATCAAGGATGAGTGGGACTGTAATCCGGATCTCGTCATCTCCGCCGAAGGCGCGGCTGCCGGCATCGTCAACGAATGGCGCACCGGCGGCATGCGCACGGGCCTCAAGAACATCTGCCCGGACATTCCGGAAGAAAAGTTCGTCAGCTTCGAAAGCCAGGGTGACGCGGCGATCGGTCTGCCGGCTGCACGCGACCTGCTCGCGGCCCATCCGGATGCCAAGAAGATGGCTGTTGTCGGCCTCAATGACGGTGGCGTGCTGTCGCTGATCAATGCGGCCGAGCAGCTTGGTCGCGCCGAAGAAGTGATGGGCTGGGGCCAGGACGGCGCCTTCATCACCGGCGACAATGTCAATCCGCACCTCAAGGGCTCGGTGTTCTACTTTCTCGAAGGCTATGCCGTTTACGCCATCCGCGACGTGATCAAGCCGATCGCCGAGGGCGAAGACGTGCCGCTGAAGGCCGACGCAGGTGACCCGGCCTCGCTGGTGCAGCCCTGCCCGGTGACGGCCGAGCAGGCTGCCGAAGTGCCGGATATGGCCGAACGCGTCGCGCAGCTGCTGGAAGCTCCGGCCGGCACCACCGAATACGACCTGTTCTGCCCGAACTGAGCCGTAGCCTCGTCTGATCGGTGGCCGGCACTCTGATGCTGGCCACCTTCTCCCGGGTGAGGGGTGAATGAGTGGGCGTGACCGCGCGCCTACTTCCTCTTCGCTCCTTCACCAGGCGCTCTTACCTTTTCGGACCACGCTTTCATGTCCACGAGTTCAGCGACGACGACAGGCTCGACAGCCCGCGCGCCATTCGGCCTCAATCTCGGCAAATGGGGCACCGCTCTGCTGCTCGCTGCCGCGTGGATCGGGCTGATCATCGCGACCGCGCTTTATCGACCCGACTTCATCTCTCACCAGACACTCTTGGCGGTGAGTTTCACCATGGCGGTCGTCGGCGTGCTGGCCATCGGGCAGGGGCTGGTGGCAATGTCAGGCGGGTTCATCGATCTGAGCCAGCCAGCCAATCTCATCGCGGCGAGTCTCGTCACGGTGCGGCTCGCAGAGGCGGGCATGCCGCTGCCGGTCCTGATTGTCGGCGCGGTGCTGAGCGGCATGGCGTGGGGGGCAATGAATGCGGCGATCATCGTCTTCGCCAAACTCAATCCGGTCATTGTGACGCTCGCCACCAATTTCATCGGGCTGGCAGCGCTGTTCCTGGTTTTCCAGCTGGCCGAGGTGCCTATCGGCAGCGACGTCTATTACTTCGGTCGCGCCAGCTTCCTGGGCCTTCCGGCGATCTTCTGGCCGATGCTGGGGCTGGTTCTTCTAATTGGTTTCCTCGTGCCACGGACCCGCTACGGCCGCCGCATGATTGCCGTTGGTGGTAGCCGCGACGCGGCGCGGGCGCGGGGTATCTCGCTGCTGCGCACCAGGTTTCTGACCTTCGCCATTTCAGGTGGCTTCGTCGGTTTCGCAGCGGTGCTGTTTGCGGCGACGGCGGGCCCGTTCAATGCTGGCTCCGCCAACACCATCCAGCTCAACATCATCGCCGGGGTGATCCTGGCAGGAATCTCGCTGTCGGGTGGCCGTGGTCAGTTCTGGATGCTGCTGCTGAGCGTCGGATTTCTGTCGACGATCCCGACGGCGCTGGTGTTCTTCGGGCTGAGCTCCGACACGCAATCGATCTTCCAGGGCTTCATCCTGGTTATCGCGGTCGCCATCGACGGCTGGCGCGCACGCAGGGGGACGCCATGAGCGATGTGACTGCAACGAGTACCGGACATGAATCCGGTCGCAAGGGCATGAGCGAGGAGTGGCGCGCGCGCCTCACTGGCTCGGTGGCCTCGATCAGTCTGACCTTCATCATCGTGGTGGCTGTGGGCTGGTTCTGGGTTGGCCCCAAGTTCCTGAGCTTTTCCAATGTCTCGATCCTTGGCACCTTCGTCATCGTACCGCTGGTCGTCGGCACCTTCGCGAGCGTCGCGCTGCTGTCGGGCGTGGTCGATCTGTCCATCGGGTCGATGGTGGGTCTGGGCTCGGCACTGTTCGCCACTTTCATCGCAGCGGGCTGGGATCCGGCGAGTTCGGCGGCGGTGACGCTCGCCATCTGCCTCGTCTTCGGCGGCATCAACGCGCTCGCCATCGTTGGCTTCGGGGCCCAACCTATCGCCGCGACGCTGGGCAGCCTCGTGGCCTTGCGTGGCATCTCGTGGGTGCTGGTGGGACAGGAAGGCGCAATCTTCGCCTTCAATATCGATATGTTCAACCTCGTTGGCACCACCTTCCTCGGATTGCCCGCGCTGTTCCTCATTGCCATCGGCATGGCACTGGTCGCCGCATTCATCGTCACCAAGACGCAGCTCGGCCGGCACGTGCAGGCCGTGGGCGGCGACGACAAGGCGGCGTCCCGCGCCGGCATCAGCGTGTGGAAAGTGCGCACCGGCGCGCTGTTGCTGTCGGCCTTCGGGGCCGGGCTCGGCGGGATCATCTATGCGGCGCAGCTCGGCTCGGCCGCACGGGCGACCGGTTTCGGTCTGGAGTTCGAGGTTTATGCCGCGCTGATGATAGGCGGCTATTCGATCCTGCGCGGTGGCGTCGGCAATCCGATAGGCGGCGCACTCGGCCTGCTGGCGGTGGCCGGAGTCAGCAACATTCTCGACCTCAAGGCGATCAGCCCGTATTTCGTCGATATCATCGTCGGGTTGTTGCTGCTGGCTGCGGTGCTGCTCGACCGGCTGCGCGGCGGCGACGCCTTCGAATAAGACCCATCACCTCTAAGGCGGGAGCCCTTCCGTGAAGATCTCAGACATTACCATCAAGACGTTCAAGACCCACGCCGACCGCTGGGACACTGGCCACGCCCGGCCCATGCCCGACACCAAGCTGATGCAGACCGTGGTCACCATCCACACTGACGAGGGCGTCACGGGTCATTATTTCGGCGGTGGCGCGCATGGCGACAACGAGGGTCTCAACGTCGTCGATCAGCAGGCGATCCTGTGGAACATCAAGGATCTGCTGGTCGGACAGGACCCACTTGATCGCGAGATGATCTGGAAGTGGCTCTGGGTTGCCAACGTCCAGGAAAACATTGCCAGCGTCATCGATAATGCGTTGTGGGATCTTGCAGGGCGCTACGCCAATCTGCCGGTCTACAAGCTCATGGGTGGCGCCAGGGACAAGGTGAAGGCCTATGCCTCGACCTACCCCAATATTGGCAAGCCGCAGGTCTATGCTGACCACGCCCTGGCCTGCAAGAACGAGGGCTATATCGCCTACAAGATCCACCCGCACTACTTCTGGAACCCCGATACCGGCACCCCGACGCCGGGCCGGCCCTCCAACATCAAGGCCGATATCGAAACCATCCATCTCGTGCGCGAGGCCGTCGGTCCCGACTATGTCCTGATGTACGACCCCTGGGGCACCTACATGTCGCTCGAGGAGGCGATCAAGGTCGGACGCGAACTCGAGAAGGCGGACTTTTACTGGTACGAGCACCCGATGCCGGAATACCGCACAGAGAGCTACGTGCGTCTCTGCCGTGAACTGAGCATCCCGATCCTGTCGCCGGAAATCATCGCTGGCGGCGTGTTCAGTCGTGCCGAGTGGATCCTGCGTGGCGCGGGCGACATGAGCCGTATTGATGTCGTGCGCGGCGGCATAACCGGTGCCCGCAAGACCGCCATCGTCGCCGAAGCCTATGGTTTGCGTTGTGAAATGCATATGGCCGGCTGGGGCAATCTGCAGGTCTGTGGCGCGACGTCCGAGGACACCTCGGAGTATTACGAGAAGGGGCTGCTGGCCCCGGGCGTCGATTACGACAAGCCGCACCCCTATTTGCACAATACTGTCGATAAGATCGATGCCGGAGGCTATGTGCACCTGCCCAAGGGCCCGGGCATGGGGTACGAGATCGCCTGGGACTATATCGACGACAACCTGATTGACCCGGTGGCGACCAACAAGAAGACCCACTGGTAACCCGCGAGACCGACGCCGCATGTCCAGTGTGATCCGATCTGTTCAGGCCATGGAACTGCTGGCCCGCAAGGGTCCACTGGGCGTGCGCGCGGTCGCCAGCCAGCTGCAACTGCCGCTCGGCTCGATGCACCGTATCCTGCAGGATCTCGCTGAGGCCGGCGTGGCCGGCCGCACACCGGATGGCGAGTGGGAACTGTCGTTCCGGCTGCTGGAAATCACCGGCATGCAGCTCGAACGGATCGACCTGCCGCGCTTGTGTCGGCCCTTCGCCGAAAAGATCGCCGAGGCGACGGGCGAGACGGTGAACATCAATGCCCTCAGCGGCCAGATGGGCGTCTGCCTCGACAAGGTGCGGGGCAATGAACGCATGCAGCTCGACATGCGCATCGGCTCGCGCGGGGCGCTCAACTGCGGAGGGGCGGGCAAGGCCATGCTCGCCTTCATGGCCGAGGATCGGCGCGAGGCGGTCTATGCATCGCCGCTGCCCAGGCTCACCGAACACACGATCACCGACCCGGAAAAGCTGCGTGCCGAGATCGCCCGGATTCGCAGCCGCTTTTATTCCATCGACGACCAGGAAGTGGTGATGGGGGTCTACTGCATCGCCGTACCGATCCTCGACAGCTCCGGCCTTTCGGCGGGCGCCCTCAGTGTCACCGGACCTTCGGTCAAACAGCCCGGCGATGCGGTGTGGCCACTGGCGGAAATGCTGTGGGACGCCAGTGAACACGTGAGCCGCCGGCTCGGCTTCGCCGGCGCATGGCCGCCGACTGACCCTGTTTGAGCGGGGCTGAGCTTATGAGGAGGAGCCAATGGTCCGCATCGCCTGGATGATGAAACTGAAGCCCGGCAACGAGGCGATCTACAAACACAAGCACGACGAAATCTGGCCCGAAATGCTCGAGGGCATGAAGCGCGATGGTGTCCGCAGCTTTTCGATCTATCGCAACGGGCTCGACCTGTTTGCCTATATGGAGCGCGACAGCGCGCCCGACCCAGACGCACGGCCATCCGATCTCACCTGGCAATGGTGGGAAATGATGGCTCCCTACATGGAAACCAACACGGATTTCTCGCCGGTTCAGTACCCGGTCGAGGAGATGTTCCATTTCGAACATCCGAAACCCGAATGAACAGGAAGTGCTGCCGATGACCACCGCCAGGATCGAGGGCATCGTCCCCATTCTCGTGACGCCCTTTTTCGATGACGGGCGGATTGACGAGGAGAGCCTCGCCCGACTGATCGAGTACAATATCGCTGCCGGCATCCAGGGGCTGGGCGTCGCGATCGGCAGTGAAGTCTTCAAGCTCACCGAAGCCGAACGTCGGCAGATGACCAACGCCGTGGTGCGTCTGGTGAATGGCCGCGTACCGGTCATCATCAACACCGGCGCGACCGGTACCGACATTGCCGTCCACTATGCGCGGCTGGCGGTCGATGCCGGCGCCGACGCGCTGATGATCATGCCGCCGAGCTTCTTTGCCGTCGGTGCGCAGGAAATCGTCGACTACTACAAGGCGATTTCTGCAGCCGTCTCCGTACCGTTGATCCTGCAGGACATCCCGCAGGCCCCCATTTCGCCGGCGCTGGCCCTGCGCATCGCCGATGAATGCCCGACCGTCACCCACATCAAGGTCGAGACCCTGCCGCTGACCCAGAAGGTCGCGGACATGGCGGCGGCGGTGGGCGACCGTCTGGTCGTCTTCGGCGGCGCCGGCGGTGGCTATTTCATCGAGGAGCTTCGGCGCGGCGCGCGTGGCACCATGCCGTTCTGCAGCCAGCCCACAGAGTTCCTCGCTGTCTGGAACAAGATGAATGACGGCGATATCGCCGGTGCCCGCGCCGTATTCGACGAGGCGTTCACCGGCATCAACCGTTTGAGCAACCAGAACGCCGACCTGTTCTTCCACGTCCACAAGCAGTTGCTGTTCCGCATGGGGATCATCCGCACGCCGACCGTGCGCAGCCCCAGCATTCCGCTCGATCCGATCACCCGTGCCGAGATCGACGAGGTGATGGAAAAGCTGGTGCCCGAGCCCGTGCCCTTCGGAGCCTGAGATGGACCCCTTCGCCCGCCGCCGGCTCGGCCGCACCGATCTCGAACTGCCGCGCCTCGGGCTCGGCGGTGCGGCGCTCGGCAATATCTTTGAGGTGGTGCCGGAGCCGCAGGTCGACGCCATGATGGCCGCCGCCTGGGACGAAGGAATCCGTTTCTACGATACCTCGCCCTGGTATGGTCGCGGGCTCAGCGAGCAGCGCATGGGGCGCAACCTCTACTCGCGCCCGCGCGATGAGGTGATCCTGTCGACCAAGGTCGGGCGCCTGTTCAGTGCCCCGTCCGACGTCGCCGCTTTCGAACGCAGCGCGCGCGCCTGGGAGAACGGGCTGCGCTTCGAACATCGCCACGACTATACCTATGACGGCATCATGCGGGCCTATGAGGACAGTCTCCTCCGCCTCGGCATGCCGCGCGTCGACATCCTGGTGATCCACGATCTCGACCTGAATAACCTGGGGTCCGAGGAGTTGATCGACCACCACATGGCCGAGCTGGCCGGTGGCGGGATGAAGGCGCTGGCCGAGCTGAAGGCGGCCGGGCTGATCAAGGCCGTTGGTGCCGGCGTCAACCAGATGGGGACCATCCCGCGCTATCTGGCGCAGTTCGACCTCGACTTCTTCCTCGTGGCACTGCCCTACACCCTGGCCGAACAGCCGGTGCTCGATACCGAGTTTCCGATGTGCGAGGACCGCGGCGTGGGCGTCATCATTGGCGGTGTCTTTGCCTCGGGCATCCTGGCGACCGGTCCGCGGCCCGGCGCGCGCTACAACTATGCCATCGCGACCGACGCGCAGCTTGAGCGCGTGGGCCGCATGCAGGCGATCTGCGAACGTCATGGCGTGCCGCTTGCAGCCGCGGCGCTGCAGTTCACCCTGCATCACCCGATCGTCACCTCGGTGATTCCGGGTGGCCTCCACCCCGATCACGTGCGCCAGAACGTCGAGACGATGCGGTACGAAATTCCTAAAGATCTCTGGGCCGAGCTGAAATCAGAAGGCCTGCTGCGGTCCGACGCGCCGACGCCGTAGAGCAGGCATCAGGCGCGTGCCATTGGCGCCATGCGCTGACCAACGCGGATGCTCACCGGGTCGCGGACACCGGCGCCTGCGCGCGCACGGACCCACGCTCGACCAGCGCGCAGTCGACCTGGGTGGGAGGACTGCCCAGCTCCGGAATCGGGGCCTCGCCGAGCAGCATGTCGGCCGCCAGCTGACCCATATCGTAGAACGGCAGGATCAGCGTGGTCAGCGGTGGATGCGTGAACTGCGCAATCTCGCGGTCGTCGTAGCCGATCACCGCGACATCATCGGGTACCGAGCTGCCACGCTCGCGCAGGGCGTCGATGCAGCCCATCGCCATCATGTCGTTGGCGCAGAAGATGGCGTCCGGCGGGTTCGGCAATTGCATCAGCTGGTGCGTCATCTCGTAGCCTGACGAGGGCTCCCAGTTGCCGTAGCGCACCAGCGCGGCGTCGAAGCTTACGTCGGCTGCCGCGAGCGCCTGCTTGTAGCCGCGCAGCCGATTGCGGGAATTGTCGACGCCCTGCTGGCCGTTGATCAGCCCGATACGGCAGCGGCCGGCTTCGAGCAGTCTTTCGGTGGCCAGGCGTCCGCCTGCGACATCCGAGGGGACTAATCCCGGCAGAGCCCCGTCCTGATCATAGCAGTTGATCAGCACCGACTGCTTCTGTTTCAGCGAGGGCGCCGGTTCGACCAGTCGCGTCAGCGCGGTACCATAGATATAGCCGAGTACCGCCTGCTGATCGAGCAGTGGTGCCAGCAGAGCCTCGACTTCGTCATCACCATGGCTGACCAGCAAGGCCGTCGTGACACCGAAATCCAGCGCCCGGTCCGACGCGCCCTCGAAGGCGAGCGGGATCCAGGGGTCGGTGGAAACCTCGTCAGCAACGAAGATGATCGTCGACCGCGTGATCTGGCTGCGCCGGGCGCGGCGCGGCACGAACTGGTATCCGAGGTCGGCCGCCGAGGCGAACACCCGGTCCCGGGTCGATTGCGCCAGCTTCACGCCGGGGCTGCCATTGAGCACCAGCGACACCGTGGCCTGCGAGACGCCTGCCATCGCTGCCACGTCCATCATCGTGGGCCGTCCCGATCTTCCGGGTCCCTTATTGCCAGCCATCGTCAACCTTGACCTAAACGTCGTTGTCTTGCTGGCTATCGATGAACGCAGCAAAATGCAACGCGACTAAGGTCGTTGTATGCACGCCTGCAGTCTAATGCGTACGCGCGTCGCGAATATTTGCGCGGGGTGCTTGAGGTGACGATTACTGCTTCAGGCGATTGCCTCGCTGAGTCGGCCGGCGCGCAGGGTGAGGGTGCGGTCCATGCTGTTGGCGGGCAGGGTGGTATGGGTGATGAGCACCACCGTGCGACCGGCGGCGATATCGCGCAGGTCGGTGAGGAAGGCGGCTTCGGCCTCTGGGTCGAGCCCCGCGGTCGGTTCGTCCAGCACCAGCACCCGGGCCGGCGACAGCAGGGCTCGTGCCAGGCAGAGGCGTCGGGCCTGACCGGCCGACAGGGTGCGTCCGGCTTCACCGAGGATGGTATTCAGGCCTTGCGGCAAGGCCGCGATCACCTCGTCGAGGCCGACACGGCGCAGCACGGCGTGCAGCGCTGCGTCATCGGCATCCGGATTGCCGATCCTGAGATTGGCGCGCACGCTGTCGTTGAACACCGGCGCATCCTGCGTCATCAGCGTGACCTGCTCGCGCAGAGTGTCGAGGCGCATGTTCTGGATCGGCACGCCGCCGATGCGGATTTCGCCCTGCTGCGGATCGGCCAGTCGGACGAGCAATTGGGCAATCGTCGATTTGCCGGCGCCGCTGGGCCCGACCAGCGCCACGCACGTCCCGGCCGGCACGGCAAAGCTGAGCGCGTCAAGCACCGGACGGTCGGCGCTATAGCCATACAGGACGTTGTCGAACGTCACATCGGCAGTGTCGCCGGCCGCCACCGGCTCCGCCGCCTCGATCAGCTGCGATGGGGCGGCAAGGATCGCCTCGATCCGCTCTGCCGCCGCCGCGGCGCTGGTCAGCCGGGTCGTCGAGCGCACCAGCATGGCCGAAGCTTCGAAGCTGGCGACCACCGCCAGCACCAGACCAGCCAGTAGCGGGCCGTCGATGGCGCCACTGGGCAATGCGCTAAGCCCGGCCACGAGGACGCTGACCATGGCGACGCCGGCAAAAAACTGGGTGGCACCGCCGGCGAGGGCGCCGAGCAGCCCGAGCCGGGTCTTTGCCTTGGCAAGGCGATCGGCTGCGGCGTCAGCCGCGTTGATCGTGCGCGACGTGGCGCCGAGCAGCACCAGATCCTGATGGCCGTCGAGGCCGTCGAGCAACGCCTGGCGCAGCGCCGATGCGGCGGAGACGGCCTCGTTGCCGGCCTGACGCGACAAGGCGATCAGTGTCAGTGGAACGCCGACGATGGCAATCAGGCTGGCCGCCGCATAGGGCAGGGCGGCGCCCGGCAGCAGCACCCCGAGCCCGATGCTCATGGCAAGTACGGTCAGCAGCGCCGTGGCGATCGGCCCAAGCGCCATCAGGAACACCGTATCGAGCGCATCGACATCGCCGACCAGCCGGCTGACCAGGTCGGCCCGCGACAGGTCCTTCGAGGGCACGATCGGAAACAGCTTCGCGAACAGCCAGCGCCGCAGGTCCGAAAGCAGGCGCAGTGTCGTGTCGTGGCCGGTGAGTTTTTCACCATAGCGCGACAGGATGCGCGCAAAGGACAGGCCACGTACCGCTGCCGAGGGCCCGAACAGATTGAACGCCGCGCCGGCCGTGGTCAGCGCTGCAGCCGTCAGGAACCAGCCCGATACGCCAAGCAGCGCGATGCCCATGGCGAGCGTAGTGAGCGAGAGGATCAGTGCGATCGCAAGCGCCCCTCGAACGCGGCTGAACAGCGGTGCGAAACTCAGGATGGCTTTCATGCGGCACCTCGGTCGATCTGCTGGCGCTGCATCTGTGGCACCAGTGCCGGATGCAATGTGCCGCCGGCGACGCGGTAGACCCGGTCCATGCGGGCGGCCACGGCCGGCGAATGTGTGGCGATGATCAGGCTGCGGCCGCGGGCGAAATCGAGCAGGCCATCAAGCACCAGTTGCTCGGTCGCGGCATCGAGATGCGCCGTTGGCTCATCGAGCAGGATCAGCCCCGGCTCCCGCAGGTAGAGGCGTGCAAGGGCAATGCGCTGCACCTCGCCGCCGGAGAGGCCGAGCCCGTTTTCGCCGATTGCCGTATCGAGACCATCGGGCAGGCCATTGGCGAAATTGGTGACGGCGGCCCGGTGCGCTGCCAGTTGCACCGCCGTGTCGCAGGCATCGGACCGGCCCAGGCGGATATTGTCTGCAATTGTCCCGGCAAAGACATGCGGGCGCTGGCTGATCATCCCGATCTCATTGCGCAGCGCCGCCTCGGTCCAGCTCTCGAGCGGGCTGTCGCCAACCAGGATCGTGCCGGTGATGTCGCGCAGCCGGGCGATCGCCTCGATGAGAGTGGACTTGCCGCAGCCGCTGGGGCCGATGAGGGCCATCCGCTCCCCGGGCACGAGTTTCAGATTGGCTCCGGTGATGACCGGACGGCCAGTGGGCGTTGCGACATGCACGGCGGCCAACGCCACGCCCAATGGCACCGCATCGCCACTCCGCATCGGCTCGGCCTCTGCTGTTGCCGTAGCGTCGAGCGGCAGGGTTTCGCACGCAGCGGTGAGCTCGGCGAGGGCGGCCCGGGCTGCGCCGCGATCGTGATAATGCGCCGCCATCAAGCGCAGTGGTTGATAGACTTCCGGGGCCATCAGCAGGCAGAAGAGACCCGCCGCGAGCGTCAGTTCGGTGCCGCGCAGGCTGACGAGATCAAGGAAGGTCAGCCCGACATAAAGCGCCACCCCGGCGACGCCAATGGCGGCGAAGAACTCGAGCACGGCCGAGCTGAGAAAGGCGATGCGCATCACTTTCATGGTGCGGCCGCGCAGCTCCTCGCTGGCACTGCGGATGCTCTCGACTTCGGCATCGGCACGCCCGAACAGTTTGAGGGTCACCATGCCGCGCAGCCGGTCGGCGAAGCGACCGCCGAGCCGCGACAGGGCCTCGGCCTGCGCCCGGCTCGCAGCTTCCGCGCCCCAGCCGACCAGCGCCATGAACAGTGGGATCAGCGGCGCACTGATAAGGAAGATCAGCCCGACCATCCAGTCGATGGGCAGGATCACCAGCGCAAAGGCGAGCGGCACAATGGCCGCCTGTGCCATGGCCGGCACATAGCGCACCAGATAGCCGTCCAGCGCCTCGATCTGCTCGACCCCAAGCCCGGCAAGGCCACCTGACGACCGCGCGGCGGTCCACGTGGGCCGGTGCGCAATCAGGTTGCGGGCCAGACCGCCGCGCAACCGCCGCTTGGCGGCCTCGCCCGCACCGACCGAAAATATCTCTCCGGCCGAGATCAGCCCGATGCGAACTGCGATCAGGCCCATCAGCACGGCGACTGCCGGCAGCAGGCTGGTCAGAGCTTCATGCGCCACGATCGCGCGATCGAGGATGTCGGCCAGCACCCAGGCCTGCAGCAACAGCATCGCGCTGGCGAGCAGTGGCAACGCGATGGCCAGCCGCCCGTGCCAGCCCCCTAGCCGGGTAACCTGGCGCAGGGCCTGGCTGACAGCCTTCGCATCATCTGGCGGGACAGCGGTGGTGTGAGTTTCTCTACGCATGCGGCAGACCTAATCCGCCCAAAGCGCGCCGGTCTTGATTCAGATCAACGTTGGTCTGCAGTGATGCGCCTAACCGGAAGCGGAATGCCGGAACCCGTCCGGCGCCCTGTCGGAGGCTCGACCACCTTGATTGATCAATTCGTCGTGGATCTGTCGCGGATGCAATTTGCAGCCACCGCGATGTATCATTTCATATTCATCCCGCTGACCCTTGGCCTCTCCTTCGTGATGGCCATCATGGAAAGCGTCTACGTGATGACCGGCCGGCGCGTCTGGCGTCAGGCCACCCTGTTCTGGGGCGTGCTCTTTGGCATCAATTTCGCCATGGGTGTCGCCACCGGTATCGTGATGGAATTCCAGTTCGGCATGAACTGGAGCTATTACAGCCACTATGTCGGCGACGTCTTCGGGGCGCCGCTCGCCATCGAGGGCCTGATGGCCTTCTTCCTTGAAGCGACCTTCATCGGCCTGTTCTTCTTCGGGTGGGACCGCCTGAAGCCGACCGCCCACCTGATGGTGACCTGGCTGACGGCCCTCGGTGCCAATTTCTCGGCGCTGTGGATCCTGATCGCCAATGGCTGGATGCAGAACCCGGTGGGCGCCGCCTTCAACCCCGACACCATGCGCATGGAAGTCACCGACTTCATGGCGGTGCTGTTCAACCCGGTGGCACAGGCCAAGTTCGTTCACACCGTCTCGGCCGGCTACGTGACCGGCTCGGTCTTCGTGCTGGCCATTTCGGCGCTGTTCCTGCTCCAGGGGCGTCACGCCGAACTCGCCAAGCGCTCGATGGTCGTGGCCGCCAGCTTCGGCCTCGCTGCGGCGCTGTCGGTCGTCGTTCTGGGTGACGAGTCGGGCTATGTCGCGACCGAGCACCAGAAGATGAAGATCGCCGCCATGGAGGCGATGTATGAAACCGAACCCGCACCTGCCGGCCTGACGCTCTTCGCCATTCCCGGCGACGACGGGCGGCCGACATTTGAGGTGAAGTTCCCCTTCATCCTCGGGCTCATCACCACGCGCTCGCTGGATCGGGACCTGCCCGGCATCACCGAGCTCACCGAGCATGCGGCGACACGCATCGCCAACGGTATCGTCGCCTACAATGCCCTGGAGACGCTGAAGACCGACCGGACCAATGCCGCGGCCCGTGCGACCTTCGACGAAACCAAGGCCGATCTGGGCTACGCCCTGCTACTCAAGCGCTATCGCGAGGATGTCGAGAACGCGACCGGCGAGGAAATCACCCAGGCGGCACTCGACACCGTGCCTGATGTCTGGCCGCTCTTCTGGAGCTTCCGCATCATGGTCGGGGTGGGCCTGTTCTACATCGCTTTCTTCGCGCTGTGGTTCTTCAAGGCCTCGCGTCATCAGCTCGACAACAGCCGCTGGCTGCTCTGGGCTGCTGTCGTCACCCTGCCGCTGCCCTGGGTTGCTGCGGAGCTGGGCTGGCTCGTTGCCGAGTACGGCCGTCAGCCCTGGGTGGTGGAGGGCGTTCTGCCGACCTTCTATGCGGCTTCGGGCCTGGGTGTGTGGGATCTCATCATCTCGCTGACCTTCTTCGTCGCCGTCTACACCATCCTGTTGATCATCATGGTCTGGTTGATGGTTCGCATCATCAAGGCAGGGCCGTCGGACAAGATGACCGTCGGTCTGCCGGGTGAGCCCGAACCCGTCGCCCAGCCGGCCGAATAGGAGGCCCTTATGAGTGCAATCCCTCTCGACTACGAAGTCCTGCGCCTGATCTGGTGGGCCCTGCTCGGCATTCTGCTGATCGGTTTCGCCATCATGGGCGGCATGGATCTGGGCGTTGGTGCCCTGCTGCCCGCAGTGGCACGCAACGATGAGGAGCGGCGCGTGCTGCTCAACCTCATCGGCCCGACCTGGGAAGGTAACCAGGTCTGGCTGATCCTCGGCGGCGGTGCCATTTTCGCCGCCTGGCCGGCGCTCTATGCGGTGAGCTTTTCGGGCTTTTACATCGCCATGATTGCCATCCTGCTGGCGTTGATCCTCAGGCCCGTGGGCTTCAAGTTCCGCGGCAAGGTCAACGATCCACGCTGGCGTTCGGCCTGGGACTGGGGGCTGTTCATCGGCGGCTTCGTGCCGGCGGTGGTCTTCGGTGTGGCGGTCGGCAACGTCTTCCTCGGTGCGCCTTTCCGTCTCGATGATACGATGCGGCCCTTCTACGAGGGTAACTTCTTCGGCCTGCTGACCCCGTTTGCGCTGCTGGCCGGCTTTGTCAGCCTCGCCATGCTGCTCACCCAGGGGGCGACTGTGATCGCTGCCCGCACCGAGGGGGTGATCGCCGAACGGGCCCGCACCTACGGGCGCTGGTCGGCTCTGGCCACCATCGTGCTCTTCGTGCTCGGCGGTATCGTCGCGCTGTTCATGCTCGACGGCTACAGCGTCGCCAGCGTGCAGGAGATGGCAGGTCCCTCGAACCCGCTGGGCAAGACGGTCGTCCGCGTTGCCGGCGGCTGGGGTGCCAACCACGCGACCTGGCCGATCACATGGGCGGTGCCGATCCTTGCCGTCCTCGGCTCGCTGGTTGCCTGGTGGGGTCTCGGTGCCAAGGCGAAAGTGCTGGCGATCCTCGGCTCGAGCCTCGCGATCTTCGGCATCATCGCCACAGCAGGGCTGTCGCTGTTTCCCTTCCTGCTGCCCTCGTCAATCGATCCGGCCTCGAGCCTGACGGTTTGGGATGCCTCGTCGAGCCAGATGACGCTGTTCATCATGCTTGGGGCGACCATCGTCTTCCTGCCGATCGTCCTGTTCTACACGACCTGGGTCTACCGCGTCATGCGCGGGCCGGTGACCACCGAGACTCTGGGCCGCAACCCCAACGCTTACTAGGAGCAATCGAAGATGTGGTACTTTTCGTGGATCCTCGGGGTCAGCCTCGCCTGTGCCTTCGGCGTGCTCAACGCCATGTGGTACGAGCTGCGCGATGATATCCGGATCAAACGGGTCGACTGAATGATGAAGCGGCGGGCGTCAGTCCGCCGCTTCCCGTTTTGCGGGCCGGTCGAGATGACCCAGGTCACGGTCCGGGTCGACGACGTCGCGCACCAGTTGCTTGATCTGCCGGGCGTCCGGGAAGCCGCCATCGCGCTTGCGCTCCCAGACCAGCTGTCCGTCCATCGTGATTTCAAATATGCCCCCGGTGCCGGGGATCAGCGTCACTTCGCCCAGTTCGGTGCCGAAGGTGGACAATGTCTCCTGGGCCATCCAGGCGGCGCGCAACAGCCAGTTGCATTGGGTGCAATAGGTGATGGCGAGCCGGGGCTTGCCGGCTGCGCTCATATCTGCGGGTCCGACCAGGACGAGAACACCGTACTCGGCAGCACCATCGGTTCCGGTTCGGGCGCATCGCCGGCACGGGCTTCGACCAGTTGCGCTGTCGTGGCATTGACGCGCTGCGCCAAGAGCCGCGCAATCTGCATCAACCAGCTTGGATGCGACTGCAGTACCTTGAGGGCATCGTCGATGACGAAGATCTGCACATCGGTCACCGCCCGCACAGTGGCGGAATGCGGCTTGTCGAGCAGCACCGACATTTCACCGAAAATCGAGCCTGGCTGCCGGGTGCTGGAGACATAGGCGCCGTCGCGCAGCACCTCGATCTCCCCTTCCTTGAGCACGATCAGGCTGCCCGAGCGCGCACCCTGTCGCATCAGCTCGGCGCCTGTCGGGTAGAAATCGAAACGCAACCAGTCCTGATTGTCTTCGCTCATCTGCGGTCCCCGATCCAAGAGTTGGACGCGATGGTAGCCGACCGGGCCGGCGGCTGCCTAGCGGCAATGAAAAGGGTCGTCCAGATGGGGGCATCCGGACGACCCTCCATCCGGTGATCGGGCGCGACCACCGGCAGGGAAAGGCTAATTGGGGGTTAGCCGATCCACACCACAGTGCGGCTGTAGCCATCGATGATCACCGGGCGATCATTGATGTAGGCATAGCTGAAACCGCTATCGGGAATGGGCTGGACAGTGACGTCGTTATCGAGCGTAACGCCGACAGTCAGATCGCCGTTCCATGCGAAGGAATCGACGCGATTGTCCTGGGCATAGGTCACCGACGACTGCGGCAGCGCATAGCCCGGCGACTGGACGATCTCGCGATTGGTCGTGTCGACGATCCACACGCGGTTGTCCGCATAGATATAGCCGTACTGCGCGTCACCCTCGATCGGGTGGATCACCACGTCATTGCCGACCGTGTAGCCAATGCCGATATCGGCATCCAGATAGATCGGATCGACCGGGTTGTTGCCGGCATAGGCAACGGAGTCCGCAGACACGGCGGCTTCACCGCCAATGACTGCGCCGGCCCAGCCGCCGATGATGGCGCCGACTGGGCCACCGAGCAGGAAGCCGATGGTGCCGCCGGTCGCGCCGCCTGCGGTGACGCCGACGGTGGCCTCGGCCGTATTGTCACTCTGGGCGAGAGCGGGAGCGGCGACGCTGATGGATGCAAGAGCGACGCCGAGGATGAGAAATTTACGCATGGGATATGGTCTTTCGTTGAAGGTCTTCTTGGGAGCCCCATGGCGCAGGCAACGCTTGAGTGCGGCACCTGTTCCACTATTGTGCGCCGCATCGAGCCCAGGGACCGCGACGTGACCGATTCTCCCCACCGGCCCCAGCGGCTGCCATTGATCGACGTGCTGCGGGGTCTAGCGATTGTCGCGATGGTGATCTTCCACATCGGCTGGGATTTCTATTATTTCGGCATCTGGACGGTCGATGTGACCCGCGATACCGGCTGGGTGGTATTCCAGAAATCCATCCTCTCGAGCTTCCTGCTGCTTGCCGGCATGGGGCTGGTGCTGGCTCATGGCCATCACATCCGCTGGTGGAATTTCTGGCGCCGCGAGGCCTTTCTGGTGGCCGGTGCGCTGGTGACCACCGCCGGGACCTACTGGATGTTCCCGGAGTATTTCGTCTTCTTCGGCGTGCTGCACGCCATCGCCCTGTTCTCGCTGTTAGGACTGGTACTGCTGCGGCTGCCGCATTGGGCGCTGCTGGGCCTGGGCGCCGCCTGGGTCGCCGTGTCCTTCACCTACACCGATCCAGTCTTCACCAGCCGCGAACTGGGCTGGATCGGCTTCTGGCCGGTTTCGCCCGAGACCAGCGACGTCGTGCCGCTGTTTCCATGGTTCGGTGTGTTCGTCCTTGGCATGGGCGCCATGCGCCTGCTCGTGGCATCACCGGCGGCGATGGAAGTGCTGGGCCGGCCAATGGAGGCGCCGGTCTGGCGGATCCTGCGCTGGATGGGTCGGTGGAGCCTGCCGATCTATCTGCTGCACCAGCCGCTGATGATCGGCGCGCTCAACCTGGTGCTGTTGCTGCAGCCCACCCCGCCGCTGGTGCCGGACGTGCCCAATCCGTCGCTGAGCTTTCTGCAAAGCTGCCAGCGCAGCTGCACCGAAGGTGGCACCGATGGCGCCATCTGTATCAACTATTGCGACTGCGCGCTCGAGCAGGTGATCTCCGGCGACTTGTGGGACGCCGTGAATGCGGTCACCCGCACCGAGGAACAGGAGATCGAGATCAACGCCATGGCGCGGTTGTGCACGGCCATGACAGCCGTGGCACAACCCCCGCCGCAGAGCCGGCCCTAAGCCTTTTTCTCGGTATGACCGCCGAAACCGAGCCGCATCGCCGATAGCGTCTTTTCGGCGAAATTGGTGGTCTGGCGCGAGCGGAACCGCGTGTACAGCGCCGCCGTCAGCACTTCGGCCGGCACCGCCTGTTCCACCGCCGCTTCGACTGTCCACCGGCCTTCGCCGGAATCCTCGACATAGCCGGAGAACTTTTCGAGCTCGGGATCCTGCGCCAGCGCCGAAGCGCTCAGATCGAGCAGCCAGGAGGTGATGACGCTGCCGCGCCGCCAGACTTCGGCGATGTCGGCGACGTTGAGATCCATCCGCTCGTCGGGCGGCAGGGTCTCCGAATTCTTGCTTTCGAGAATATGGAAGCCTTCAGCATAGGCCTGCATCATGCCGTATTCGATGCCGTTGTGCACCATCTTGACGTAATGGCCCGCGCCGGCCGGCCCGGCATGGATATAGCCCTGCTCGGCGCGCGGATCGGCATCCGCATTGCGGATCGTGCGTTCGATCTCACCAAGACCGGGGGCCAGCGTTGCAAAGATCGGGTCGAGGTGGCGCACCGCATCGGCGTCGCCGCCGATCATCAGGCAATAGCCACGCTCCAGCCCCCACACACCACCAGAGGTGCCGACGTCGAGGTAATGAATGCCGGACTTCTTCAGTTCGGCGGCGCGCCGGATGTCATCCTTGTAGTAGCTGTTGCCGCCATCGATGATCATGTCGCCTTCGCCAAGGCACGAACCGAGATGCGCCACGGTCCCTTCGGTGATCTTGCCGGCGGGCAGCATGACCCAGATGGCGCGCGGCGATTCCGTCAGCCCGCCGACCAGGCTTTCGAGCGTATCGGCAGGGCGCGCGCCATCGGCTTCGAGCTCCGCACGCGCCGCCGCGTCGATGTCGTAGACCACGCAATCATGCCCGGCCTGCATCAGCCGTCGCGCGATATTTCCGCCCATTCGGCCGAGGCCAACAATTCCAATCTGCATCTGCGTCTCTCCGTTTTCTGAGCGGTGGTCAGGTGTTATACGCGATCGCGACAGGAGGACATAGCATGCGAATTATTGTGACCGGCGCGGCCGGCAATCTGGGCAGCAAGCTGCGCGCCCACCTCGAAGCCGCCGACTGGTGCGAGGCCATCACCGGGATCGACGTGGTGCCGTTCACCACCGGCCCCAAGACCACCGCGGTCGTCGCCGATCTTTCCGACGCCGCCGACAGCCGCTGGCGCGAGCCGGTTGCCGCGGCCGACGGCATTGTCCACTACGCCTCCGCCAATCCGGCGCCAACCTCGACCTGGGACGAGAGCGCCAAGAGCTTCGACATGACCGCCAATCTGCTCGAAAACGCCGGTGGCGGCACCAGGCCCTGCCGCTTTGTCTTTGCCTCGTCGAACCACGCCATGGGCGGCTACAAGGACGCGCCGATCCCCGGCGACGGCAAGCTGCGTATGCAGACTCCGCAGATGAGCGGCACGCGCTATTTCACCCCCGACGGCTATCGCTGGGGCAGCGCCTATGGCGCGACCAAGATGCTGGGCGAGCGCGAGTGCATCGCCCGCGCCAATGCCACCGACGGCCGCATCACTGCCGTCGCGACCCGTATCGGCTGGTGCCAGGCCGGCGCCAACCAGGCCGTGACCCTGACCGGTGGCGGTGGCGGCGATGTGGGGGAGACGGACCGGACAGCGCAGGCTGTGAACCTTAAGTGGTTCCGCAACATGTGGCTGTCCGATCCCGATCATCTGCGCCTGATGGAAGCCGCGCTGCGCGCCGGCACCGACACCTGGCCCGGCCCGGCCGTGGTGGTCAACGGCATGTCGAACAACACCGGCATGGCCTGGGACCTCGAGGAAGCTGCCCGCTGGATTGGCTACGAGCCTCACGATGACGTGTGGGCCGATCTGAAGGCCGCCGGCAAAGTCTAAGCCGCCCTGCTGGCAGAGCTTTTCGCTGCGGGCGCCTATGCGTGCCCGCGGCCTCACTCCCCGTCTGAGCGTCCCGACCGGAGCGCCTTTCGGCTCAATAGGCCTACTCGGCACGTATTCGTGCCGGGTTTGTGGCCGTTTCGTGTTAACCGTGTGGTGCTTGCGCGCATTACCGCGCGTCGGTCTGACACGATCGGACATGATTTCATGAATATTCCTCAATGGGTGAAGCCGGGCCTGATGGGCGCGGCTGTTGGCGCTATTGCAATTTCCATCTTCGGATTTGGCTTCAGTGGCTGGATGACGGGCGGCTCCGCCACCGAACTTGCGAACGAAACTGCCGAGACGGCCGTCGTTGACGCCCTCACCCCCTATTGCCTGAACCGTGCCACCGCGCCCGGGTCGGCCGCGACGATGGCCGAATTCAACGAAGCCACGTCCTATGCCCGCCGCGGCGTCGTGGAAAAGGCCGGCTGGGCGACCCCGATGGGCGCCGACTCGCCGAACCGGGCCCTGGCCCAGGCCTGCCAGCTCGAGCTCGCCGCTCTGAACTGATCTCGACCAGACGCCGGCGGCGCGCGTTCCCAAGGCAGGGATGCGCGCCGAAGAACACTTCCCAAAGAGACCTTTCACCAAAAGCACCCGGCTCGCCGCTCAATCCAAGGCCATCATATTCCGACGCACTGCTGCGGGGATAAGTAGCGCCGTATGCGGGGGGCAATCCGCGCGACACGCTCTGGCCTTGCCTCCCCTGTGGCGCGGGCTTCGGTGTATGCGGCAGGATGGTCACGTTTTGCCGCGCAACAGCCCCAGATCGTGCCCGCACTGTGGAATCCGCCGCAATTCGGCGCTAGCCTATGGTCAGGGCAGACGAAAATGCCGACCAGAGGAATCGCGACAATGGACGTTCTATCCGTGTTGGTGCCGCTTGTGATCGTTGTGGGCACCGTGGCTTTCATGGAGTTCTTCGCCTGGTGGACGCATAAATACATCATGCATGGCGAACTGGGCTGGGGCTGGCACAAGTCCCACCACGAGCCGCATGAGCCGGGGCTGGAGAAGAACGACCTCTATGCCGTGATCTTCGCCGTCTTCGCCGTTGGCCTGTTCGCCGCCGGCAGCCTGTTGTGGGCGCCGCTGTGGTGGGTGGCGGTGGGGATCACCGTTTATGGCGTGCTCTATTTCATCGCCCATGACGGGCTGGTGCACCAGCGCTGGCCGTTCAAGTATATTCCGCGCAAGGGCTACCTGAAGCGGCTCTACCAGGCGCACCGGCTGCACCATGCGGTGGACGGCAAGGATGGCTGCGTCAGCTTCGGTTTCATCTATGCCCCGCCGGTCGACGAACTGGTGAAGGAGCTCGACCGGACCAAGGCCCAGCGCGCCCCGGCGGCCCGCAATGACGACATGACCGCCGCGCCGTAACCCGGCATTTAGGGCGCTTCTGCAGGCCCCGTCGCCCGGAAAATCCGGGCCCTGCGGTTTACATCGCGGTTTCGGCTCCTACATTAGGGGTTCGCGCCCGTGAGCCAAAATGTGCCGCGCGGCTGATTGAAGACGCACCGCGGCGCCTCGCGGCGGGCCGTCAAAATGCAGAGAATTCCGAAAGGCACTGTCATGACCAAGGCCAGCACTGGCGACACCGTTCGCATCAATTACACCGGCCGCCTCACCGACGGCACCCAGTTCGACAGCTCCGCCGGCCGCGAGCCGCTGCAGTTCACCCTCGGCGCCGGCCAGGTGATCCCCGGGCTCGACCAGCACCTCGAAGGCATGGAGACCGGCGAAAAGAGCACCGTCACCATCCCGCCCGAGGCCGCCTATGGCCCGCGCCGCGAAGAGGCGATCCAGACCATCGACCGCTCCGGCGTCCCGGCCGAGCTCGACCTCAAGGTCGGCGCCCAGCTGCAGGCCCGCACGGCCGATGGCCAGGTGATGCCGATCACCGTGGTCGATTTCGACGACAAGAGCGTCAAGCTCGACACCAACCACCCGCTCGCCGGCCATGAACTGGTCTTCGACGTCGAGCTGGTCGACGTGGTGAAGGCGGCGTAAGCCGCGCCTCACCGAGGTTTTGAAAGGCCGGTGCCCGATGGGTGCCGGCCTTTTTCGTGTGCACCCCACGCACCCCCAACCCGGCAGGCGAAAGCCCGTCGGGGTACGCGGCAGGTCAGGCGGTGCCGGCGAGGCTTGGCCTCGTGCGGTCGTCCGCAAAAGTGGTGAAGCCTCGCCTCACCGGCACGACCGGGATTTTTGGCCTATGGCGCATGAGGTGGGGTGCATCCCCTGCCGCATCGCGAGGCTGCTGGGGAGCGCGACAACCGGGATTACCCCGTCGTTGCCGGCCCGTCCGGCCGCTCTTGGGGAGCGGCATGCAACCCTCGGGAGGCGCCCCAGGCATCCTCCCTCGCGTCGATAGCGGCTTGACCGGCGAACCGGCCCGTCCCGAGACGCTTTCCGCCCGGACGGGGACGACTCCCCGCCCACCCGGCGCCCCGCCACAACCGTTCGTATCGATCCGCCCAATGCGGTGAGGCGGGACCAGTATGCGCCGGGTTTTGCGGGCGGGGATAAGTGGGTGTTCTGCGGCCTTGCACGGTGTCATCCCGGCCCCCGAGCCGGGATTCAGCTTGAGATGGGACAGCACGTGCAGAGAGGGTGGAAAGACCTCGGGATGGGCCCCGGCGCGGAGGCCGGGGTGACATCGAGTGTGCAGTGCGCTCCACTCTTCAAATAGGAGGCCGGTGCAACCCCTTAGTCACCCGCACCGGCCTCCGCTTCATTGGCGCTGAGCGCCGCCTTGCGGGCCTCCCAGCGGGCGCGCTGGATCCGCTGCCATTCGCCGGGCTCCGAGCCGATGGGCATCAGGTGCGATGGCGGCGTCGCCGTGCCATAGAGCCGCTTCAACTCGCGCTTCCGCGTCGCCTTGTCGTCGCCGCCGTGCCGCAGCAGGCTGTTCCACACCCGCTCGGCATATTCGGCCGCGGGCGGCAGGCCCTCCTTGGCGTGGCGATAACCCTGGTCATACCCGGCGGCATAGCGCGCCATGACCAGCCGGGTCAGTTGCTGACGCGCCGCGCTGGCCTTGTCGTCTGCCGCCGCCCCCGGCCCGGTCGCGACCCCGGGCGGCTTGAGCCGCGTCACCGGCAGCACCGGCCCCGCGACGTGCCACACCACGCATTTGGCTTTTTGCGAATAGCCCAAATGCGCCGCCTCGAAGGCCTCGAGCCCGGCGGCCAGCTGCCCGAGCCCCACGCTCAACCCGCCGAGCGAGCCGAACGCCCGCCCCGCCCAGCGTTTCACCTCGCGCCCGAGAATTTTCCGCGCCTCGCGAAACAGCACCTGCGCCACATCCCGCGTCGCGACGGGGATCGGCGCCTCGGGGGTCTTGGCGGCCGCGCGCTCGACCTGTTTCAGCAGGGCCGTGACGCGGGGAGTGAGCGCCTCATGCGCGCGGGCGGTTTCGGGGATGAGAGGTGGGGTCATGGTTGGGTCCTCGCGAGGGATTGTGCTGGGGCGAGGATAGGGGTGGGGGAGTGGGGGAGTGGGGGAGTGGGGGAGTGGGGGAGTGGGGTGGGGATAAGCTCTCGTCTGACTGCGGAACCTAGTCCAGTTGTACGATACCTACTGGGAAGATGCCGCCAGCGTGCCTTGTAATTTCCGAAAGCGCTGCGACCCGAGTCTCGATGCGGTCGAGAACTGCCTCAATCCGATCCATTCGATCCTTTGGATCACTGGCCTCAATCAACCCAGTACGTTGAACTCTCTCAAAAAGAGTTCGAAGACGTGAGTTGTCCACTTCGATGTGCCCACTCTGATCCCGTGACGCGGCCACCAAATCGGCTCCCCGATGCTGGCCTTGCTCATTCTGAAAGTGAATGAGCATTGCCGCAATCAGTAGGTGCTCCTCCCCCGCTGCGATTGCGCCGAACCCACCTCCGAATTCTGGGCGGGTTACTGACGTAACGAGATAGGAAACAAAGGTAGATGAAAAATCTAGCAATATACGGCCGGATGAACCTGTCCTATTTGTGCGCACCTCAACGGAAGTCCGGTTGGCGAACTCAGAGAAGCGTCCGCGAAGCCGCTCAGGTAATCGAAGATCAAAACGCTCCACATTGTCAAACTCATTCACTTCTATATTTAGCAATGCCGCAGCACGCTTAATAAATAATGCAAGGTCGCGCGTAGTAAAGGCTCCTAGCCGTTGCCAGCTGTTTCCGTCTAGAGTTGAAATGTTTGCTAGGATGTCATCTTGAAGACGCTTGGAATCGCGTGCTCGTTGAATGGCATCATCAACTCTCTGGGCCGTTCGTTCAACGCCGCCACTTCTAGCTTCCTCGAGTAGATCGTTAATGTCTAGACGGTCGAGAAGATCTCCCAGAACTTCCGAATGGTGCCGTTCATCGTACTCGGCACTTACGGGTCCCATCTGCCTGACGACGGCCTCTAGTCGCTCGAGAACTGTAGTTAGTACCTGGTTGTCGATAGTATCTTTAGAAGCAATATTAATAACAACAACCTTCTCTTTCTGGCCATATCTGTAAAGCCGACCTATCCTCTGCTGCAACCGTGCCGGATTCCATGGGAGGTCGTAATTCACTAGTACGTGACAGTGCCGTTGTAAGTTGAGGCCTTCCCCTCCTGCTTCAGTAGAAATAAGTATTTGTGTATTGGCGTCAAAATCGGAGATCGCGGCTTGTTTTTCGTCCACGGTCATCCCGCCATGTATTAATGCTGATCTCCGATCAAGTTCTCTTTCTATGCGGTCCTGTATATAAGATTGCGTTGCACGATACTCTGTGAATATGAGCACCTTTCTGTGCTGAGCTACGACGAGGTCGGCTATCAGCTTTTCAAGCTCAAGAATTTTGCGGTCGGCCGAAATGCTCGCTCGGGCTTGCGAGAGTACGGCGTCTAGGTCTCTTAGTTCGTCTTCAAAGAAGAGACCCGTCGCCCCCTCAATGTTGGCGTCCGCCAGGTCGTCGTTGTCTTCCTCAATCTCGAATTGAGCCTCTACGTCGAGTTCTATTGTCGAAGGACCGCTCGGTATTTCCCCAAGCAGGCGTTGCTTCCGCTTGGTCATGGCTACCAAAAGCGCCCATACCGAAGAAGAAGCTAGCTTGCGGTAAATCGTCATGACAAAGCCGATTGCTCTACCGGAACGCCCACCAATGCTGTCACCAGCACGGTAGCCACGCCGAAGGTAAAGGCTCAATCTTCGCTCGAGTTCGATCGTCTCCGGGCTATTGGGAATTTCGGCGCGGCGAACCAGAACGCCTTGGAAGATGAAGTGACCCTCGGCATCGACCACGTCAATCTTGCGGTTGCGCAGAACGATATCTGCAACAACAGACGGGTCCCCCTCAATGTCCTCAATTGCTTCTCCGAGATCCGGCCTCGCAAGCTTAAGTAGGTTTTGAAAGCGCCCAACATCTCCTTGGTGCGGTGTTCCCGTCAGAAGCAAAACTGAATCCGAGCGCTCTCGAAGCGCTTTCGCTAACTTGTACCGTAGTGTCGTCCGGCCGGTTGCATCCCGAGACAGCCGATGTGCCTCATCAAAGATCACAACGTCCCATTTACCAGCTGCGAGTATCGAGCCAAACCGAGTAGAGAAATCACTGCCGTCGTCATCATTTGTTCGGGGCTTTGCGAGGTCCAGGGATACGATAACCCTCTCGTAGAGGCCCCACTCATTCGGCCGTTCGACGTCGAAATCTCGTCCAAATATGCGAAATAGCCGATTAAACTTCGTCAGCATTTCATCTTTCCACTGACGGGTCAGGCCAGACGGAACAATAATCAGTATACGGCGGATGTTCTGCCTTCGCTCGAGCGCTCCCAGGAGTAATCCGACCTCAATCGTCTTTCCGAGGCCAACGTCATCGGCTATCAGCCAGTTTGTATTACCGGAACTAAGTATGCGATGGACAAGTGTGATTTGGTGCGGAAGTGGGTCGACGTCTAGGCGATCCAGAGCTCCCGTCGACTCGTTCCAAGTGCGAAGAGCATGTGCCATCAGGTTGAGGGCTGTCCGCTCGCCGCTGTCTCGAAATTTCATTTCACCGCGAACATATTGGAGTTTCGGATCCATTATTCGCGCAAGCCGCTCATATGGAATCCAACGTGTGTCGCCGGTCGCGTGAAACTGGACAGATACTTGTTCAAGGGAAGAGATGGTTCGCACTGCTATTGCGGTGCCTACCCCTAACGTCTTGCGAGATGCTGACAGGGGAACATCCTGCACGATAAATCCGGGCTGTATCCCGCAAGAGAAGTCGTCCAAGCCTAGAGCGCGGTGTGGCAGATCAGGTCCAAACTCCACGCGAACCTGATTGTCACTAAGATGTTGTACTACGCGACCCAAATGACCTGTGGAGGTTTCTTTCACCCAGCAGTCCAGTACCGGCTTTAAGGTTTCCACGTCCTCTCCTAACATAATCAAAGTGACTTCTTGATTCTTGACAGGTGCCAATCACATCGGTTGGTCCCCATCGCAACCCAATGGCATGGGAAAAACGTCTGGCTGATATAGAAAGTGAAGGCAGTCGGACATCCGTCCACTCAGTTCTATAACTTTGAAGCTCAGGCTCGAGATAGCCGAGGCTCGCGGAGAACAATCGCCACTCGATAAAGTCTAAATACGACCAGTACAGCGGCTCCCCGAAAGACAGCGCCAGCCATTCGCGATGCCAGTCTTCATCAATTGCATCAACGAGCTCTCCGCCGTTGCAGAGCTCCGCCAATCGTACCGCGCGCTTCCATGACAACATCGCCGCAGGGTCATGATATGGCGCAGGTTGACGCGCCCGGAAGGACCGTCGCGCTGCTAGCTTTGGGGTATCCAGAAACTCGATGCGGAACGCGCAGCCGTTTCGCATTGAATCCGCATCAACACCCGAAACGGCCATGTCTGAAAGTGCTTTAAAGGTCTGCTGAAGGGGAAAGGCCGCAAAGACTTCATGAAAGAAGGAAGCCAAACGCTGACGTCGGCGCTGTTCCGGAATATCTAGCAGCTGTACGAGCCAGCGGCTTCTTCGCTCGGCCAATGAACGACCAAGAGGTGCATCATCAAGGATAAAGGGGTTGCTAGATAAGTCTGGGTCAAACCAAGGAAGGGCAGACTGCGCTCCCCAGTCAACTGGGGGCACGTCAGAGGCAACAGGAGATGCGCCAATGTACCAGAAGTCACTCGGCGGGGGCGATCCGGATGGCTCCGCCGAGGGGGGCTCCGACGGGGCAGGATCAGGTTGCCAGAAATCGTGGAGTGCATCGGACAGCACATCGATGCGACGTTCACACTCGGCAATTGGATTCCAATAGTCAGTCGGTGATAGTCGTTTCCGCTCAGTGTCCTTTCCAGAATTAAGAGCATCCATGGCCCAAGCTCCCCCTTAGGGAGAAGCTAGTTCCATTATGTTCTAAGCGCTAGGTGGAATTCTCCATTACATAGGTAGAAAGCCCTCGAGTCGACAGCCGTGAAGTCGCAAAGAGCCTTCGCGCCGACAAATTACAGAAAAGGACGGGAGCCTACTCGTCACCCATCTTCAGCGCCTTGATGAAGGCTTCCTGCGGGATCTCGACGTTGCCGTATTGCCGCATCTTGGCTTTGCCCTTTTTCTGCTTTTCGAGCAGCTTGCGCTTACGGGTGGCATCGCCGCCATAGCATTTTGCCGTCACGTCCTTGCGCATGGCGCGCACGGTTTCGCGGGCGATGATCTTGCCGCCGATGGCCGCCTGGATGGGAATGACGAACAGATGCGGCGGGATCAGATCCTTGAGCTTTTCGCACATCAGCCGGCCGCGGCCCTCGGCCACGGTGCGGTGCACCAGCATAGATAGCGCGTCGACCGGCTCGGAATTGACCAGCACCGACAGCTTCACCAGGTCGCCATCGCGATAATCGGCCAGCTGATAATCGAAACTGGCATAGCCCTTCGACATGGATTTCAGCCGGTCGTAGAAATCGAACACCACCTCGTTGAGCGGCAGGTCATATTCCACCATGGCGCGCTGGCCGACATAGGTGAGGTTGCGCTGAATGCCGCGGCGATCCTGGCAGAGCTTCAGGATCGAGCCGAGATATTCGTCGGGCGTCAGAATGGTCGCCTTGATCCACGGCTCGGCGATATGATCGATCTTGACCACATCCGGCAGGTCGGCCGGATTGTGCAGCTGCAGCGTCTCGCCATTGGTCAGATGCACATCGTAGACCACCGAAGGCGCCGTGGCGATGAGATCGAGATCGAACTCGCGGCTGAGCCGCTCCTGGATGATTTCGAGATGCAGCAGGCCCAGAAAGCCGCAGCGGAAGCCGAAGCCGAGCGCCGCCGAGGTCTCCATTTCATAGGAAAAACTCGCATCGTTGAGCCGCAGCTTGCCCATGGCGGCGCGCAGCTCGTCGAAATCGGAAGCATCGACCGGGAACAGCCCGCAGAACACCACCGGCTGCGCCGGGCGGAAGCCGGGGAGAGCGTTCGCGGTGGGCTTTTTGTCCTCGGTGATGGTGTCGCCGACATTGGTATCGGCCACTTCCTTGATCGAGGCGGTGAAAACGCCGAGCTCGCCCGGCGTGAGCTCGGGCACTTCGACGAGCTTTGGGGTCTGCACCGCGACGCGATCGAGCTCATAGACGGCGCCCGAGGCCATCATGCGGATCTTCTGGCCCTTCTTCATCACCCCGTCGATGATGCGGACGAGGACGACGACGCCCAGATAGGTGTCGTACCAGCTGTCGACGAGCAACGCCTTGAGCGGCGCCGTGATATCGCCCTTGGGCGCCGGCAGCCGGGTGACGATCGCCTCGAGCACCTTGTCGACGCCCATGCCGGTCTTGGCCGAGATCTCGACCGAATCCGAGGCATCGATGCCGATTACATCCTCGATCTGCGCCTTGACCCGCTCGACATCGGCGGCCGGCAGATCGACCTTGTTGAGCACCGGCACCAGCTCGTGATTGGCCTCGATGGCGTGGTAGACATTGGCCAGCGTCTGCGCCTCGACGCCCTGCGATGCATCGACCACCAGCAGCGAGCCCTCGACGGCCGCCATGGAGCGCGAGACCTCATAGGCGAAATCGACATGGCCGGGCGTGTCGATGAGGTTGAGCACATAGGTCTCGCCATCGGCGGCCTTGTAGTGCAGCCGCACGGTCTGCGCCTTGATGGTGATGCCGCGCTCGCGCTCGATCTCCATCGAGTCGAGCACCTGAGCCTTCATCTCCCGCACCTCGAGCCCACCGGTCATCTGGATCAGCCGGTCGGCCAGCGTCGACTTGCCGTGGTCGATGTGCGCGACGATGGAGAAATTGCGAATATGGTCGAGTGAGACGGTCATGTGCGGCTGATAGCAGGGTTCTGACGGGTCGCAAAGGTGGTTTACGCGCGGTAAACACGTGCCTGCGTTCTGCGCATGGCGGCGTGGCCGGGTCGGTGCCGGCGGGGAGGGGCGAGGTGTGGCTTTGGTGCGCCGCCCGCCCCAGATTTGCCACGGCAATGACGTTGATCTGTCGCCGGCCGGCGCGGCGCCGCGAGGAGATATCGATGCTGAGACTGTGTGCGGTGATGCTGGCCCTGCTGGTGCCGGGGGCGGCGCTGGCCGCCGACTGGCAATATGAGGGCGGCGCCATCCCCATCGCCTATGTCGATGATGGCGCGGCGCAGCTGCATTTCGCCTGCCGCGGCGGCGATCTCGCCATGGGCTACTGGGTCCGCGCCCCGCACCGCGACGTCGCCGGCGGCAGCACGATGAGCGTGGCGCTCACCCCCGATCCGCCCGGCGGCAGCACGTTTTTCGCCCAGGACATGCCGCTGATCCACGCCGATGGCAGCTCGGTGATCGTGCGCGGGCCGGTGACCCAGCAATGGGCCAAGCTGGCAATGCAAGCGAAAACCGCCATGCGCGTCGCCTATGCCCGCCAGACCGCCGCGGGCAAGCTCGACTATCTCGACAGCCACGAGTTCGGCGCCAGCGGCTCCGCCGCCGCGATCAGAAAGGTCCTCGCCATCTGCGGGTGACGAGCCGCCGCGCCGGGCTTGAGTTCGGGCTGCGGCGCAGACTATGTAGGGCGATATTTTGTGAGTATTGCCCGCCATGTTGCCTCTCGATGCCCGTGCCAGGCGTCTGATCACGGAACTGGTGTTCCCGCCGGCGGCGCCGGCGCGTGCCGACTACACCATCGTGCTCGGCATGACCCTGTGGAAGAATCCGCTGGCCGCCGCCCTCCAGCTTCATGACCAGCAGATTGCGGGCAAACTGATCTTCACCGGCGGATACAATGCGCGGATCGGCCGCCCCGAGGCTATGGCGATGGCCGAGGCGGCGCTGGCGCATGGCGTGCCGCCGGATAGGGTGCTGTGCGAGCCGCGCGCCCGCCATACGGGCGAGAACATCGCCTTCAGCTGGGCGATGGTGGCAGCGCTGCCGTATCGCGTGGAGGCCGTCAATGTCGTGGGGATCTCCTATCATGTGACGCGTGCGTTGATCACCGCGCGCACGGTGGTCCCGGACACGGTGGCGTTGGGCCATCAAGGCTACCCGAGTCAGTATTTCGGACCCGACGACTGGCATTTGACGGCGCGCGGCCGCCGTGACGTGCTGGGCGAAGTCGCAAAGCTCGGTCGCTACTTTCCCCATGCGCTCCCACCCGAGCTCAGGGAGCAACGTTGTGCCTCGTGATCCGGCAAGCCCGATGTGGGTCGTCACCTCCTATTTCAATCCGACCGGGTCGCGGAACCGGCTGGAGAACTACCGCGCCTTTCGCCGCAATCTCGCGGCGCCGCTGTTGACGGTGGAGCTTTCCGCGCCCGGCAGCCGGCAGTTGGGTGAAGATGATGCCGAGATCCTGCTGAGCCGCGATGGAGAGCCGTTCATCTGGCAGAAGGAGCGGTTGATCAATATCGGGATCGCCGCCCTGCCGGCGCATGTGGAATTCGTCGCCTGGGTCGACTGCGACGTGATCTTCTCGCGCCACGATTGGCTGCAAAGCGCCATCTCGGCATTGCAACAGGACGGCGGACTTTTGCACCTGTTCCGCGAGGTGGTGCACTTGCCCCCCGGGGACGCCTCAGGCTGGACGGCCGAGACTGCGCGGCAGGCTTCGGCGCTGCTGCGCGAGCCGTCGCTTGGACTTGCGGCGGGCGAAGGGCGCGGGGCAGAGGCGCTGCGGGCCTGCTACGATCCAGCGAGCCGACGCGCGCATGGCAACGTTTCTGCCACCGGCATGGCGCTGGCGGCACGGCGAAAGAGTCTCGAAGACGGCCTCTACGATGCGGCAATCGTCGGTGGCGGCGATGCGATCATGATGTGCGCGGCGCTCGGCCTGCTCGACGAGGGTTTTATTCATCGTCAGGCCAATCCGTTCGAATTCGCCTGTATCGTGGACTGGGCGGAACGCGCTCGGCGTGCTGGCCTGTTTGCGCCGTTCCGGGCGATCGAGCAGACGGCCTATCACATGTGGCATGGCGATTTGCGCAACCGCAAGTATGGCAAGCGCCATCACATCACTGCGGCCGCCGGCTTCGACCCGCGCCGCCACCTGCGCCGCGCCGAAAACGGCACCTGGTCCTGGGCAGAGGGGCAGGACGCCCTTGCGCAGGGCGTCCGCGACTACTTCATTGGGCGGCGGGAGGGGTAGCGCGGGTCTCAACCAAGCGTGATACGACGGGCCCGCCCCGAGATTTCCGGACAGTCGATCGAGGTCCGATGCGATTGCGCCATGGCTGCCCGGGTCAAGCCCGGGCATGACGACTGATAAATTGTTGATCGGAGCCGATCTCGCATGGCCCGCGTCGTCACCCGACGCAGGCCAGCAAGTTTCCCGCCTCAGAAGTGATAGTTCAGAACGAGCTTGCCGATGTGGCTGTCGAGCTCCTGCTCGACGATGGTCCCCGTCGGTTCGGTATCGGTGGCCGACAGATCGACATAATTGTACGCGGCGCCGATCGAGACGTTTTCGGTGAGGGCCAGATCGATACCGGCGCCAAGGGTCCAGCCATTATAGAACGTGTCGCCGGAGTAGCTGGCGCTGCCTTCGGTATCGGACAGGGTGCCGGTCGCGACGGCCACGCCGGCTAGCCCGTAGAGGGACAGGTCGCCAGTCGACCACCCGAACTTGCCCTGCGCTAGGGCGAGCCCGGTCAACTCGCGCTCGACATAGCGGGGTATGGACGCATTGCCGAAATTTTCCAGCGTCTGGCTGTCGCTCGCATGACCGAAGGAGGCGCTCAGTTCCGCGCCGATGAGCAGGTCGGAACCAGTCGCGAAATTGTAGCCCAGCTGAACACCAGCAACGGGGCCCAGTGAATCGGCATCGGCCAGCACGCCGGAACCGTTGTTGGCCGTGACGTTGCCCGACAATGTGCCCATTGCCGCGCCGGCGTGAATGCCGGCATAGAAACCCGACATGTCCTGGGCCTGCGCCACGGCGCTGGCTGAAATGGCAATCACGGACGTGGCGCACATCAGCGAAAGTGTGGTTCTGCGCGACCGGCGAAAATGGCTGTAAAACATAAAAAAATCTCCTGATAACGATACCAGCCATACGATGATTTCCCTGCCGTCTGAAAGCCACAATCGAGCCGATCCGTGAACCTGCACGAACGATCCCTCATCTCTTCAGCCTTTTCGACCAACCCCTTGGAGTTGGTGCCCCGTGATGTGCAGATGCAGCTGTCCAATATTTCGGCGATGCAACTGCTCGAGAATGGCGACCGGGCGGCGCGAGAAACCTGGCAGCGGGCGCAATTGGGCAATGTGCTGCGCCATGCGGCGCAGAAATCGGCCTGGTGGCGAGAACGTATCCTGTCGGCATCCGACGGCTTCGCCGCGCTGCCGGCCCTGACGCGCGGCGAACTGGCGGCACAGAGCGAGGCGGATGGGAGCCTGGTTCCCGAGGAGAGCGGGGGAAAGAGGAGCTATGCGTCCACAGGGTCGACCGGCACGCCGGTGCGCGTCTACACCAGCGGCGCGAACGGCTATTACAACGTCCAGCGCAGCCTGGCGCAGTATTTCGTCAACGATCTCCCGCTGTCGGAGAACCGGGTGCAGATCAATCCGGCGCTCAATCTGGGCGCCATGCAGGGTCCGGTGGTCGTCCGCCGCAGCGAGAACTGGGCCGGCGATCTGGCGCGGCTCTTCGCCAATGGGACCAATCGCGAGATCATTCACAGCTTCGCCGACGGCGCGATTGAGGACGTTGTCGCGGCCATGCGGGAAGCCCCGGTCGGCTATCTCGTCAGCACCAGCCGCTTCGTCGAACTGCTGCATGAGCATGGCGGCGACGCGCTATTGGCCGAGCTGGGGGTCAAGGCCTGGATGCACACCTCGGACTATCGCAGCGAGGCGATGGTGGCGGCCTTCGCCCGATTGGGCGTTCGCTCCTACGCGAACTATTCCTCCGGCGAGACCGGACCAATCGCCTATGAGTGCCGGCATATGCCCGGCTATTTCCATGTCGCGCATAGCAATGTGATCGTCGAGGCCGACCCCTCCGTCACGGCCGAGTATCAGGGCGCGACGGTTAGCCGGTTGCTGGTGACCGGCCTCAACGCCTATGCCACCCCGATCCTGCGCTACGACATCGGCGACCTCGGGCAGGTGCACCGGCAGTGCCCGTGTGGGCATGATGGCACGACGCTGTCGCACATCTATGGCCGCGGCAAGAGCTTCGTCCGCCATCCGGATGGTCGGCTGATCCCGTTCTATCTGTCCACACGCTCGGTGATGAAAATTGCCGCCTTCGACGAGTGTCGCGTCCGCCAGTACAGCCGGGAGGTCCTGACCGTCGAGATCAGCCGGAAGGATCCGCTTGAGGCAGACGTACGCCAAAAGCTGCGTCAACTCATTCGAACGGCGACGGACACGGCGTTCGAGGTGGAAGTTGTTGTCAGTGACCGGCTGGACTGGTCCCAGGACCTCAAGCGGCTGTTCTTTGCGAGCAAGGTTTCATGACACTGCCTTGCCGCCGCAACCTCCCGGGGGCACAGGACGTTCAGCTGGCATGCGATTTTTGATCCCCCTGATATTTTGCCTGATTGCCGGCCCCGCTTTTGCCCAGGAGACGGCGGCCCCGCCGCCCGCTGCGGGCGACAGCGTTGCTACCCCCGCCAATACCGACGGCCCGCCGCTGCCGCGCAGCCGGCCAGAGGATCTCGGCACGCCATTGCCCGAACCCGAAGCGGCGGCAGAGTCGGCGGCCGAAGCCGATACGCCCGCGGATAGCCCCTCGCCCGAGGCCGCGCCGGAAGGTGAGGAGGGCGTCGCTGAAGCCGTGCCGGACGCGGAGGAGGGCGACGTGCCCCTGCCGCGCCCGCGGCCCGATGCGGCAGCCCCCGATGCAGAACCCCGCGATACCGGTAGCGGCGAAATCCCCGCCGACGAGGTGGTGCAGCAATATGCTGAGCCCGAGGTCACCGCGCCGCCGCGGGTCTATCAGACAGCGTGTCCTGCCATGATGCTCGGCCGGGTCGAGGCGAAAATGCTCGCGCCGATCGCCGACGGGGCCTGCGGCACGCAATCGCCGTTGTCGGTGACCGCGGTGTCCGCCAACGGCCGCATGATACCGCTCTCCAGCGCCGCCATCACCGATTGTGGCATGGCCTCGGCGCTGCCGGTGTGGGTCGAGGCGGTCGACAGCTGGCTCATCGGGCGGGAGAACACCCGGCTCAAGGAGATCATCATCAGCACCTCCTACATGTGCCGCCGCGTTAATAATGCCAAAACCGGTAATCTGAGCTTTCACGCCTTCGCCGACGCGCTCGATATCATGGGATTCCGGCTCGAGGATGGGCGCACGGTGATGATCGACGGCGGCTGGAGCGACCCGGATGCCTTCGAGGGCCGGTTCCTGCGCTATGCGCACGGCGCTGCCTGCTCGAGCTTCACCACCGTGCTCGGGCCCGAGGCCAATGCGCTGCACGGCGACCATTTCCACATCGACCTCGGCTGCCACGGCAAGAGGTGCACTGCGCGGATTTGCGAATAGCGGCGGACGCGCGCGGGCGGCCAAAGAAATTTCTGTCGCCTTTTGTCGATATCGCGCAGGCTGCGGCGTCGGGTAGGTGACGTGTAGGCGCGGTGCCGGCACGATAGCACCAAAAAGGGACAGCCCCATGCCGCAATTCCTGGTCGCCATTCAGCACCCCGTCGACTACGACGGCTCGGCCGAACCCCCTGAGATGGGGGAAGAGATTTCCGCCCTCAATCGCGAAATGACCGAGGCTGGCATCCGGCTTTTCGCCGGCGGCCTGCAGCCGGGCACGCGGGCCAAATCGGTCCGCAGGGGGCCGAACGGCGCCCTCAGCGTCACCGACGGCCCCTATGCCGAAACCCGTGAGATGATCGGCGGCTTCTGGATCCTCGAGGTCGCCGACATGGATGCGGCGCTCGGCTGGGCCAAAAAGGCCGCTGTCGCCTGCCGCGTCCCGGTCGAGGTCCGGGCGTTTCACTAGTGCTTGAAGCAGTTCTCGCGGTGCCAAGCGAGGAACGCGGGGTGTGGACGGTCTCGGGCCAACTCCGGGCCGATCAGGCGGCCGCTGCGGTTGATTAGGCCCTCCACGCTGTCGCGATCGTTGACCTGGCGAGAAATGCTGATCGTCAGGTCATCTTCAACCGCGATCATCCCGCGGTCAAACATCCAGTGCGCGGTGCCCGAGAGCGCAATGCCATTGGTGACGATGTCCGGGCCATTGGCTTCGACGGAGCGGATATGCGCTGCATCGACTTCGGCGCGCCCGCCGCCATTGATCAGTTTGATTCCAGTGACAGCACAGCGGGCGTCATAGGCGCGCAGCACCACCTTGCGGAACACGCGGTCGCGCACAATGCGTGATCCAAGCGTTGGGATGCGGATACGGTCGTCGAGCGCGAATTGCGCCTGATCGGCGTCGTTCCACTGAAACGGTTCGAGCTGCGGCGTCGCGGCGTCGACCCTTGGTAGAACCAGGTCGGTCTCGTCAGTTCCCCGGCTGACGATCCGGTTGAAATCGCCCGGCGACAGCGCCCGAACCGCCGCTTGCCGGGTCCCCGAGAAGCCCCCTTGCGCATTGACCAATCCGGTTTCGGCAGGGCCATCGGGCAGGTTGAAAGGCACGGGTTCTGCAAATTCGAGATATGAGCCCGGCGTAATCAGCGCGAGGTACATGTCCTGTGCGCTGGTATCCGGGACAATATCTTGGACCTGAGCGACGGCGTAGTAGCCGCGCGACTGAGGCACCTTGGTAGGTTCGTAATAAATGACCCAGTCGCCGACACAGCGTTCGGCGCGGCCGAGATACTGCTTCGGAAACTGGTACCGCGTCGCCGGGCTATCCGCGTAGATCGAGTCCGCTCGGTGAATGAATATGCCGAAACCCATGTACCGCTCCCCGACCCAACGCCACGCTATGCGCCGGGTGGCACCACCGCAATTGTTCAGTCGCGTATTTGGAAAGGGCTGGAGAGCAAACAAACGGGAGGCCGCACCGTCGCCAGGCGCGCATCTGCGCACGGCGCCGCTACCGCCCGCCACGGCTTTCGCTCTGGAGTTTCTGCCAGCGCTTGAGGCGCTCCGGGTCGAGTGTGCCGTTGGCGACGGCCTTGAGGACGGCGCAGCCGGGTTCGTGGGTGTGGCTGCAGTCGCGGAACTTGCACAGCGGCGCGAGTTCGGTGATCTCGGCGAACAGCAGGTCGATGCCTTCGGCCATGTCCTTGATGTGGAGGCTGCGGATGCCCGGCGTGTCGATCACCCAGCCGCCGCCGGCCATCGGATGCAGCGAGCGCGCCGTGGTGGTGTGCCGGCCGCGCGCATCGCTGGCGCGGATGGCGCCGGTGGCCTGCCAGTCTTCGCCGATCAGCGTGTTGACCAGCGTCGACTTGCCGACGCCCGACGAGCCGACCAGCGCGACGGTGGCCCCCGGCCCGCACCAGGGCGCCAGCGCCTCTGCCGCATCGGCGGCGCGCGCATTGACGGTGACCACCGCCAGGTCGCGCTGCAGAGCGGCGGCCTCGCGTGCGAAGCGTTCGGGATCGTCGGCGGTATCGGCCTTGGTGAGCACGATCACCGGATCGGTGCCCGCGTCATTGGCAAAACTCAGATAGCGTTCGAGCCGGGCCGGGTTGAAATCGGCATTGCACGAAGCGGCGATGAACAGCGTATCGACATTGGCGGCGACCAGCTGGAGCGGCCGGCGGCCTTCGCTGGGCCGCTGCAGCAGCGTCTTGCGCTCGAGCAGCCGGTCGCAGAGACCGGTTGCCGGATCGATGAGCACCCAGTCGCCGACGGCGAATTCGGCCGTACTGGTATTGACCGGCGGCTCGAGCCTGATCTGGCCCTTCGGCGTCAGGGCGGACAGTCGCCCGCGATGCACCGCGTCGATGCGCGCCGGCGCCAGCGCTTCATCGTCTGTGGTCAGCTGATCTGCGAAAAACCCCGACCAGCCGAGCCGCGCCAGCGCTGCATCGCGCGCCGCCGTCATCTAGTCCTCGGACGGGGGCGTGCCAGGCGTATCCCCGGCATCGGCGTCTTCGGCCGGCTTTGCCTTGGCCTCGGCCTTTTCCGCAGCCTTGATCTTCTTCAGCCGTTCGCGTTCGCGTCGTTCGAAGTCGTAATTGGGCTTGCGCGCCATGGTGCCTCGCTGGTTGTGCGGCAGGGGTCCTGCCACGGGCCCAAGTACCTGAGCCTTCGGGCGGCAAAACACAAGCCGCAGGCCGTGCCGGGGCGGGATCGGCTGGGCAAAGTTCCCGCTTTGCAACGCTGAGGCGCCCCTCATGCGTTGACATCGCGCGTCTGCTTGGTAACCAGTTGGTTAGGTGGAGGGACTGACTTGACGATACTACACGACGACCGGCTGTTTGACGCCGAGCCGAAGGCGCGCGGCGTGGCGCGGGCACTTTATGAAACGGTGAAGGACCTGCCGCTGGTTTCGCCGCACGGCCATACCGATCCGCGCTGGTATGCCGAGAACGCGCATTTCCCCGATCCCGCCCAATTGCTGATCGTGCCGGATCACTACGTGTTCCGCATGCTGTTCTCGCAGGGCGTCCGCCTCGAGGATCTCGGCGTGCCGACCGCCGATGGCAGCGCGGTCGAAACCGACGGGCGCACCATCTGGCGCCGCTTCGCCGAAAACTACTATCTGTTCCGCGGCACGCCGACCCGCATGTGGATGGACCATACGTTGGCCACCCTGTTCGGCATCACCGAGCGCCTGACCCCGGCGAACGCGGACGCGACCTATGACCGGATCGCCGAACTGCTGCTGACCGACGCCTACCGGCCGCGCCAGCTGTTCGAGCGCTTCAATCTCGAGGTGATCTCCACCACCGACGCGGCGCTCGACGACCTCAGATGGCACGAAATGATTGCCCAGAGCGGCTGGAACGGCCGCGTCGTGCCGGCCTATCGCCCGGATTCGGTGGTCGACCCCGATTTCGACGGCTTCGACCAGAACCTCGACCGGCTGGGCGAGATCACCGGCGAAGATACCGGCAGCTGGGCCGGCTATCTCGAGGCGCATCGCCAGCGCCGGGCGTTCTTCATCAAGCATGGCGCCACCTCGTCCGATCACGGGCATCCGACGGCCGATACTGCCAACCTGTCGGCCAATGCGGCTTCGCTGCTGTTCGACAAGGTGCGGACGGGCACGGCAAATGCCGCCGAAAAGGCCCTGTTCCGCGCCCAGATGCTGACCGAAATGGCCAAGATGAGCGTCGATGACGGGCTGGTGCTGCAGATCCATCCGGGCTCGTGGCGCAATCATTCCCCTGCGATGATGACGCGCTTCGGCCGCGACAAGGGCTTCGATATCCCGACCCAGACCGATTACGTCGGTGCGCTGAAACCGCTGCTTGACGTCGTCGGCACCGAGCCGGACCTGTCGGTGATCCTCTTCACCCTCGACGAAACCTCCTATGCGCGCGAACTGGCGCCGCTGGCGGGCGTCTATCCTGCGCTGAAGCTCGGCCCGCCCTGGTGGTTTCACGACAGCCCGGAGGGCATGCGGCGCTTCCGCGAGATGGCGACCGAAACGGCGGGGTTCTACAATACCGTCGGCTTCAACGACGACACCCGCGCCTTCCCCTCCATCCCGGCCCGGCACGATGTGGCGCGCCGTATCGATTGCGCTTTCCTCGCGCGGCTCGTCACCGAGCATCGATTGGAGGAGGACGAAGCGCACGAAGTGGCGCATGATCTCGCCTATCGCCTGGTCAAGCAGGCGTATCGGCTGTGAGCCCGACCCCCGGGATCGCCGCGGGAGGGTTTAACGACATGCGCAGGTCTGCAGCGCCGCGCGAAAAGCTCTCGGTGCGCGTCGCCGAGACGCTGCGCGAGCAGTTGATGCGGGGCGAGCTCTCGGCCGGCGAGAAACTGCCCACCGAGCAACGGCTGACCGAGATCTTCGGCGTGTCGCGCACCGTGGTGCGCGAGGCGATCGCCACTCTTGCGGCCGATGGGCTGGTGGTGCCGCGCCAGGGGGCAGGGGTGTTCGTTGCCGACCACCCGCTGCCCAGCTTCGGCGCCATGGCGGGCGAACTGGCGCGCCGGGTCTCGAATGCGCTCAACATGCTCGAAGTGCGGCTGGCGATGGAGGTGGAGGGCGCCGCGCTGGCGGCCGAGCGCCGCAACCCGACCCAGGAAGCCGAGATGCACGAGGCCTATCTGGAGTTCGATCGCCTGCTGCGCGAGGGCAAGCAGACCGGGCCGGCCGATTTCGCCTTTCACCGCGCCATCGCCCAGGCGACAGGCAATCCGTTCTATGTCGAACTGCTCGACGCCATGGGCCGGCGCGCCATCCCCGGCGATGTCGGCTCGATCTATCCCGGCGACCCGGCGCGGGAAGCCGAGATGCTGGCAACCGTGCATCGCGAGCATCTGGACGTCCTGACCGCCATCGGTGATGGCGACCCGGACAGGGCGCGCAGCACCATGCGGCTCCATCTGGTCAACAGCCAGGAACGCTATCGCGAGCACCAGCGCCGCCGCGCCACGCCCGCCTGATCCGCAAATCGAGGAAGTGCCCCATGTCCGCCCCGAAACTCTTTGCCGGCCCGCATGAGGGCAAGCTGACCCGGCTCGACGGATCGACCCGCCGGGTGATCCTCGATCTGCCCGAACTGATGCTGGTCGAGTTCAGCTTCGAAGCCGGTGCCGTCGGCGCTCCGCATACGCACCCGCATGTCCAGAACTCCTATGTCGCCGAAGGACGCTTCGAGGTCACGATTGGCGATGAGACGCAGATCGTTGCCGCAGGGGGCGGTTTCATCGTGCCCTCCGGCGTCACCCACGGCGTCGTAGCGCTGGAGCCGGGCCGCCTCGTCGACAGTTTTACCCCGCGCCGCGATGACTTTCTGTAAGGATCGCCGCCGTAGAACGGCTTAGCCGGACTTCTGTCTGCTAAGGCTTGCGAAGACTTTGTTAACCACGACTTGAGTGATTGACTAGGAACAGGAAGTAATCGGTCTCCCCACCTTACGCGCTTTGCGTTACCCATGCGGCGACGTGAGGGGATGGCGAGTGAATCGGATAGTTTCCAGATTGGGCGTGTGGCGGGACAGGCTCAGTCTCGGCCAGCAGACTGCCATGCTTCTGGTCACACTCTGCGTCCTTGTGGTGGCGACCTGCGTCGGGATTGTCGCCGACATTGCCCGCAACCAGGCCGTGGACCGCGCCAGCGCGCAGATGTCGGCTTTCAGCGCCAACATCACCTCAGGTCTCGACCGCATCATCAGCGGACACGTTCGCTCCGTAACCGATGTCGTCGGTCTCGAGCCGCTTGAGCCGGTCTTCAGAGCCGGCGGCGCGCCGCTGCGCGACATGTTCGAAGGCCTTCAGCGCGCACACCCCGAATTCGTCTGGATCGGCTTTGCCGGCACCGATGGCCGTGTCGATGCGGCGACCGGCGGGCTGCTGGAAGGCGAGTCGGTGGTCGGCAGCGCGTGGTTTTCGGACGGTCTGCAGCGGCCGACACTCGTGGATGCGCATTCCGCCGAGTTGCTGTCCGACCGCCTGCCCGTCAATAGCGCGGCCGGACCGGGCCGGCTTCTCGATATCGCGCTGCCGGTTCTGGCAAAAGACGGGCGGCAGATTGGCGTGCTTGGCACGCATGTGGACCTGGCACATCTCGACGCGAGCCGCGCCGGCGTTCTCGCGACACTCGACGCCGACTTGCAAAACGACTTGTGGATTCTTAGGGCCGACGGGCGTGTGCTGTTCGGGCCCGGCTATGGCACGGCACCGCTGCCACCCGAGCGCATCAACGCCATCACGACCGGGCACCCTACCGTGTTTATCGATGACACCGGCCCGCGGACCATCACCGCAGCAACCAGAATGGCGCTTCAGGTCGGGGGCAAGCCACTAGGCTGGATCGTGGTGGCACGGCGCCCCGTGGCGACGGCTTTTGCTGATGCCGACGCCCTGTCGATGACGATACTGGGCGTGGGCGTGCTGATCGCGCTGCTGGCCAGCATGCTGGGCGTCGTACTGGCTCGGCGTCTAACGAGCCCGCTGCGCCAGCTAGCCGAGCAGGTCGACCGCATCGGGCGCACCCCCGACGCCACGATGATCGAGCGCGAACATGGCTCGAGCGACATTCGGCAGCTCTCGACCTCCATCCGCGCCCTGCTGCGCCGCCTGGGCACCGCTGAGGACGCGGGAGAAAGTGCGCGCGCGGCGGCAGCCCAGTTGCAGCAGCACATGGACGAGCGAACCCGTCGGCTTGGCGAGCGCATCTCCAACCTGCAGGTGCTGGCCGACACCGATCCGCTGACGCAATTGCTCAACCGCCGGGCCTTCCTGACATTTGCGGAAGAAGCGATGGTTCAGTTCAACCGCAGCGGCCACGACTTCGGCATGCTGATCATCGACATCGACCACTTCAAGCGGGTCAATGACACCTATGGCCATGCGGTGGGCGATGACGTGATCACCTTCGTCAGCCAGGCCATCGAGCAGGAGGTGCGCCACGGCGACAAGGTGGCGCGCTTCGGCGGTGAAGAGTTTGTCGTCTTGCTGAGCAAGATCGACAAGGAAGGCGTCGAGCTGATCGCCGAACGGATCCGCTCACGCATCGCCTCGCGCCGCTATGTCGCGCGCGACCATGTCGCTGTTTCCGTCACCGCCTCGATCGGCGTGGCGCTGGCAAGCCGTGACGACCGCGACGTGTCCGATCTGATCGAGCGCGCGGACCGCTCGCTCTATGCCGCCAAGTCCGGTGGACGAAATCAGGTGATCGTGGCGCGTCGCGCCGTCTCCGACGCCGCCTGAGCCTCAGTCACCGAAGCGGCGCTTCGCATCGAGCGCCAGCCCCAGCCCCACACTGCCGAACGCGTCGGTTTCAACCGCCTTTGCTGCCGGAAACAGCGCCTTGAGCACGCGCCCAACGGCCGGTACGCGCGTCGAGCCGCCGGTCAGGATCAGCGTGTCGATCCGTTCGCCCGCAACCCCCGCTGCCGCCAGCGTCCGGGCAATCGCTTCGGCGATCGCGCTGGTGGCACTGTCGAGGGCCTCGGTCAGCTCGCTGGCAGTAATGCCGGTTTCGAGACGCACATCCGGCGTCGTGAAGCGGAACAGCGTCTGGTCAGCCTCGCTGAGCGCGATCTTGGCCTCTTCGACCCGGCCGGCCAGCCGGTGCCCCTGGCGTTCCTCGACCAGCGCCACCAGTGCCGCGACGAGATCGGGGTGCTGCGCTTCCTTTTGCGTGCTGCGCAGCTCGGCCAGCATTTTCGCACTGTAGAGCCGGTTGATCCGGTGCCAGGTGGCGAAATCATAATAGGGCGCGACGGGCAGGTTGCGCTTGCCGTCGGCTGTGCCGGTGCCCAGCCCCATCAGCGGCATGACTTTCTTCAAAGATAGCAGCCGGTCGAAATCGGTGCCGCCGACATGAACGCCCCCGGTGGCGAGGATATCGCTTTGCCGGTCGAGCGATCGCGCCCGCTCGGGCGACAAGCGGATCACCGTGAAATCCGAAGTGCCGCCACCGATATCGGCGACCAGCCCCAGTTCCTCGCCCGAGACCTGCTGCTCATAGTCGAGCGCCGCCGCGATGGGCTCGAACTGGAACTCGACCTCGGAGAACCCCTGGGCTCTCACGGCTGCCGCCAACTGGTCCTGTGCTGCGGCATCGGCGCTGTCATCGTCATCGACAAAACGCACCGGCCGCCCGCAGACCACCGCACGCGTCTCCTCACCCAGCGCTGTCTCGGCCCGCGCCTTCAGCTGCGCGATGAACAGGCCGATGATCTCGCCAAAGCCGTAAGCGTGCTGTTTGACCCGGGTACGATCGGCGAACAGCGTCGTGCCGAGCACGCTTTTCAGCGCCCGCATCAGCCGCCCGTCGATGCCGGAGACATATTGGCTGACCGCTTCGCGGCCGAAATAGATGCCCGGGTCCTCGAAGGAGAAAAAGAGCGCCGAGGGCAGGGTGGGCCGATCGTCCTCAAGCGGCAGCAGGCGGGGCGCGCTGCCTTCGGTTGCCACGGCGAAGGTGGAGTTTGAGGTGCCGAAATCCATGCCGCAGTGCACACGCGTCATTGTCTGTCTCATCGCTGAAAGGGCTGTGGTCGCGACCGGGCACATGGGCGGTCGGCGAGCGGGGTCGGTGCAATCGGAAATTTTGCCGCGCAAGTCAAGCCGCAGGGGACGCACCGCTTGCACTTGCCGGGGCCGCGCCCCCATATCCCGGCAATGAGTGACCCCGCCGCCGCGCCGACAGCGATTGCCAAAAACATCGCCATCAAGACCGAGATCGTGGTGATCGGCGCCGGACAGGCGGGCCTGTCGACCGCCTATCATCTGGTGCAGCGCGGGCTGAAACCGGGCGCGGGCTTCATCATTCTCGATGAAGCGCCCCAGGCCGGCGGCGCCTGGCAGTTCCGCTGGCCCTCGCTGACGCTGTCGACCGTCAACCGCATTCACGACCTTCCGGGCATGCCCTTTTCCGATGCCGTCGACACCAGTGCGGAAACGCTGGAGGCCGCCGCCGCCGTGCCGCGCTATTTCGCAGCCTATGAAGAGCGCTTCGGGCTCAATGTGGCGCGGCCGGTTGAGGTGGAAACGGTGACCGAACGCAACGGGCGCTTCCGGGTCGAGACCGACCGCGGCGCCTTCGCTGCCCGCGGTCTCGTCAATGCCACGGGCACCTGGACCCGGCCCTATATCCCCGACTATCCGGGCCAGGACCGATTTCGCGGCCGACAGCTGCACACCCGGGACTACCAGACCGCCGAGGCCTTTGCCGGGAAGCATGTGGTGATCGTTGGCGCCGGCATTTCCGCCATCCAACTGCTCGACGAGATCTCGCAGGTGACCGCCACCACCTGGGTGACCCGCCGCCCGCCGGTCTTCGCCGAGGGGCCGTTCGACGTCGAACAGGGCCGCGCCGCCGTAGCGCAGGTCGAAAAAAGGGTGCGCGCCGGCCTGCCGCCCAATTCGGTGGTCTCGGTCACCGGCCTGCACATGACCCCGCGCATTGCCGCGATGCGCGCGCGCGGCGCGCTCGAGCGCCAGCCAATGTTCGCCGAGCTCACCGAGACCGGCATCCGCTGGGCCGATGGCCGCGAACAGGCGGCCGATGTGATCCTGTGGTGCACCGGCTTTCGCTCGGCGCTCGATCATCTGGCGCCGCTCTATCTGCGCGAAGCCTCGGGCGGCATCACCATGACCGGCCGGCTCGCGACCGAGGTGGCCAAAGCCCCGCGCATCCATCTCGTCGGCTATGGCCCGTCCGCCTCGACCATCGGCGCCAATCGGGCCGGCGCCGTCGCCGCGCGGGAACTGATGGAAACGCTCGCGCTTTAGCTCTGGCCAGGGGCGGCAGAGGGCGCGCTGGCGCAACCGCGCTTGGCGATGTGCTTGAGGATGCTCTAACATCTGAATCGGCCGGCACGGCCGCCGAACCTTCCCCGGCGCATGCCGGCGCCATCACCGCACAGCCCAGGCGCGCCATCGCCGCTGCAGGAGAGCTTCATGGAAGACATGTCCCACAGCGTGCCGCTCGTCGAGATTGCCATCGTCGTCGTGGTCGCGGTGGTCTCCGGGCTAATGCTGATCCGGCTGAAACAGCCGCCACTGGTGGGCTATATTCTTGCCGGCGTGGTGCTCGGCCCGACCGGCCTGGGACTGGTCGAAAACAGCGAGGGCGTGTCGGCGCTGGCCGAAATGGGCCTGCTGCTGCTGCTGTTCTTCATCGGCACCGAGCTGTCGCTAAAGGCCTTCGTCGCCACCATCGGCCCGGCGCTGACCGTCGCTATCGGGCAATTGACCGCCGGTGTCGTCCTCGGCGCGGCGATCGCTTTTGCCATCGGCACTACCTTCGCCGAAGGCCTCGTTCTGGGCTTCATCCTCACGCTGTCGAGCACCGTGGTGGCGATGAAGATGCTCGACGACATGGGCGCGCTGCGCCGCAAGCCCGGCCGGATCGCGGTCGGCGTGCTGATCGCCCAGGACATTGCCGTCGTCCCCATGCTCATTCTCGTCTCCTCGCTGGGGCAGGAGGGCGAGATCAATCCCGGCGAACTGGCGCTGAAGATCGGCCTCGCCGTCGGCTTGCTGACGCTGCTGCTGTGGTGGCTGGGCCGCAGCCCCAAGTTCAAGATGCCCTTCGACGCGCAACTGGGCGACAGCACCGAACTGCTGGCGCTGGTTTCGCTGGCGCTCTGTTTCGGGGCGGCGGCGATATCCGGTCTGGCGGGTCTGTCGCCGGCCTATGGCGCCTTCATCATCGGACTGATCATCGGCAATTCGACGCTGCGCAACCGGGTGATCCCGGTGATCGAACCGATCCAGAGCGTCTTGGTCGTGGTGTTCTTTCTCTCGATCGGCCTGCTCATCGACCTCGGCTTCGTCTGGGGCAACCTGCTCCTCGTGCTGTTTGCCGCGCTGATCGTCATCGCCATCAAGACCGTGCTCAATGTCGCGCTGCTGCGGCTCACCGGTTCGGACCGGGAGACGGCGCTGATCGCCGGCCTTTCGATGGCGCAGATCGGCGAGTTCTCCTTCGTCCTCGCGGCGGCGGGCCTCGCGGCGGGCGCGATGAGCGATGACCTGTATCGTCTCGCCATCGCCGTGACCGCCATCACCCTGTTGCTGTCGCCGGCCTGGTCGGCGCTGATGCACCGGGTCGAGACCCTGAGGCTCGAAAGCTATGCCTCCTATCGCCTCGCCCTTGCCGAGGCCTATGCCGACGAGATCGGCAATGTGCAGAACGGGCTGTGGTGGCTGAAAGTGCGCTACCGCGCCTGGCGCCGGGCCCACCCGGCAAAGCGCGATGCGGCAAAGACCGAGACCGCCGAGGCGGCGCCCGAACCGGCGGAAGAGCCCAATACGGTTGCTACCGCGCCAGCAGTCGTACCGTCTGCGGCAGACGATCAGATGATGGGGCCACAGAAGCCTGCCTCTGCAGATGCCGAGCCGGACACGGAAGCGCCAGCGACACCAGCGGACGACGAGACGCCGCGCAAGGCGTGAACCAGAAACTCAGGGAGGCAGGAATGGCCGAGGCTTTTGCAAAGGACGGCGTGGCCGTCATCACCGGTGGCGCCAGCGGCATTGGCCGTGCGGCCGCCCGACGGGCTGCGGCGACCGGCATGCGCGTGGTCATCGCCGACATGAACGAGGCCAAGCTGGCCGCCACCGCGGACGAACTGGCGGAGACGCTTGGCGCGGACAACGTCATGGCAAAGGTGCTGGATGTCGCGTCGGTCGACGCCATGACCGCACTGGCGGGCGAGGTGGAAACCCGCTTCGGCGCGCCGACCCTGCTGATGAACAACGCTGCGGCCTTCGTTTCCGGTGGCGCCGGCGGCATTCTCGACCCGGTCGAGAACTGGCAGCGCCTGTTCGCCGTCAACGTGCTCGGCATCGTCAACGGTGTGCAGGCCTTCCTGCCCAAGATGCTGTCAGCCGGGCGCCCGGGGGCGATCGTCAACACCGGCTCCAAACAGGGGCTGACCAGCCCGCCCGGCAATCCGGCCTACAACACTTCGAAAGCCGCGGTGAACGCCTATAGCCAGAACCTGGCGCGCGATCTGCGCGAACGCCCCGACTGCCAGGTGACGGCGCACCTGCTGATCCCCGGCTGGACCACGACGGGCGACGCTACGCACAAGCAGGGCGCCTGGCTGCCGGAGCAGGTCATCGGGTTCATGGCAGACGTGATGGCGCGCGACGCCTTCTTCATCCTGTGCCCGGACGACGAGACCCCGCCCGAGACCGACCACAAGCGCATCTACTGGAATGCGATGGACATCATCCTCGACCGCCCGGCGCTATCGCGCTGGCATGCCGATTTCAAGGAGGCTTTCGCCGCCTTCATGCAGCGCGATCTGCCGAAGTGACGGGGGCAAGGCCGATGGCGCGCAACCAATGGCCTGCCAAAAGAAAGGCCCCCGTGCGGGGGCCTTGGAAAAGCGCTGCGACTTGAATCAGAAGTCGAACTTGACACCCGCGAGAACGGAAGTGGTGCCGATCTGCTCGTCGTCAATGCGTTCGAAAGACTCCACGTGGCGTATTTCGCCCACCAGGCTCACAGCATCAGCGACCTGAGCGGTCACACCGGCCTTCAGGAGATAGCCAGCCCCCCAGCCTTCAGCCTCGACGGCTCCGCCAATCTCTTCGTCACGCAAATAGACGCCACCAAGACCGACGGCTCCATAGACGGAGAAGGTGTCGTTGAGATCGACAGTGTACTTCAAGGCCGCCATGGCGCTCGCTGTCGTCACGTTGTACTCGTCATTCTCGTCAGGAGACGAATCCCGCGAGGCGTAGAACAGGTCACCTTCAAGCGACAGACCATCGATACCGGTGGCAAAGCCAAGCACGCCGGCCACAGCCCAGCCAGCGGCATAATCGTATTCATCATCGGTGTCGTAGATCATTGTAGCCGGGAGTGCGGCGCCGCCGAGAAACTCGGCGTAGACGCCTGTCTCATGGGCGGGCGCCATTGCCATCGGAGCGGGCGTGTCGATGATCAGATCAGCGGCCAAGGCGGGCATAGACAGGGCGAATAGTGCAACGCCCCCCAGCAGGGCAGATCTTGTCATGAATTCGGTCCTTACAGAGGTATGTTGATTCGGTATCGACTAGCACTATTGCTTATGGCCGACTCTGCTGTCCAACGTGTTTGGGGAAGCGCCGCACAATTTTGCTAGCGGTGTCACCGGCGCGCAACGGTTTCGGCGCATCGGTCGCGACCGACAAGAGACAGATCACTGTTTCGGTGCCAGTAGTTCTTTCGCACGCTGCGAATACCCACCACAAGCGCATCTACTGGAATGCGCTGGACATCATCCTCGGCCGCCCGGCGCTGTCGCGCTGGCATGCCGATTTCAAGGAGGCTTTTGCCGCCTTCATGCAGCGCGATCTGCCGAAGTGACGGGGGCGAGGCTGATGGCGCGCAAGGGACGCAGCATCTGGCCCGAAACCAGCTGCGCCAGCAGCGCGGCAACGGGGGGCAGCTTTCCGATACCGGAGACGAGGACGTCGCGGACGAACGGCAGGGTCCGGCTGTCGGACTGGTAAAAAGGCGTCAGCGCCAGCGACATGAATTGGTAGAACCGCACGTGCCAGCGGCGGAACCGGCAATAGAGCTCCAGCGCTTCCGCGACGGAGCCGGCGCGGTCGAGGGCCGTCGCCAGCGCCGCCGCATCGAGCAGCGCCATATTGGCGCCCTGGCCGAGTTGCGGGCTGGTGCAATGGGCGCTGTCGCCGACAAAGCCGATGCCGGTGCCGGCGGGCACTCGCAGGGTTTCATGCGCATAGCGGGCAAGGTTCATCTGTTCGAAGCTCGCCATATGGCTCAGATGCGGCGCAGTCTCCGGCCAGTGTGACAGCACCTCGTCGTGCCAGGCGGCAATGCCCCGCGCCCGCAACCCGTCATAGCTCTCCGGCTTGAGGCTCCAGAAGAACGCGGCGAGCTCCGGGCCGTCGCCGGTTTGCCTTCCAACCGGCAGCACGCCGATCATCACGCTCGATTTGCGATAGCGCTGGCTGAGGGCGTGCCGGTCGAACCCCGAATCGACCCACGGAACGGTGCTCCAGATTGCCCCATAGGTGAGCGGCCGTGGTTTGGGGGGAAAGCGCGCCGCCACCCGCAAGGGGGATCGCGCGCCCGAGGCATCGACGATCAGATCGAACGGCCCCTCGCGCCCCCTATCGCTCTGCAGCCAATGGCCGGTCTCGCCTGTTGTCATCGCGGTGGCGGTGAACCCCGTGACCAGCGCGATGCCCTTTCGCTGCACGGCACTATGCAGCACATTGAATAGCGCCGCGCGGTGGACCGCCAGCGCATGGACATTGGGTCCGAGCGGCGCATAGCCGACGTCGAGCACTGTGCGACCCGAGCGCGAATCCGTGCCGGTCAGCCGATCCACTCGGGCACCCAGCTGGCCGATCTGACCGTCCAGCCCGAGCGCCTGCAGCACCGCGAGCCCCGTCGGTTGCAGCATCAGGCCCGAGCCAACCGGATGCGCGGTGTCGAAGCGCTCGAAGACCGTGGCCCTGTGGCCCGCCCGGTGCAGGAACAGCGCCGTGGCGAGACCGCCCGGTCCCGCGCCGACGATTGCGATGTCGAGCTGATTGCGCAGGTTCGCCATCCCCTCCAAGCCAGGGCCACCCGAAAGCACTCCGGTCCCACATCGCGTCAGCAAGACACGGCGGGTCCGCACGGGCAAGGCCCCGCAGGGTGGCGCGCGCCGGCGAGGCGTCTTGTGGTGCGCAGCAGAAGCCGCCCGACAGCGCTCAAGCGCCGGGTCGTTCTACGATGCAGCGGGAGTGTGGTGGTGTCTCAGCCCTGGCGGGTGAGGAATGGTGGAGCCAGACGGAATCGAACCGACGACCTCTTGCATGCCATGCAAGCGCTCTCCCAACTGAGCTATGGCCCCATCCGTGATCTACCTCGATCACATCCGGCGACGCGGCGGGCAGGACCCTTTGCGTCTTTGGGATTTGCACTGCGGCGGTTTCCGTCGCAGCGCGGTGCTATCTACCCATCTGGCCCGGCGGTTGCAAGAGCCTATTTTGGGTTTTTGTGACGCCGCTTAGCGGTCGTCGGTATCGTCCTTGACCGGGAAGTCCAGATCGTCGTCGTCATCCTCGTCTTCTTCGAGGAAAACGTCGGCATCGTCCTCGCCGAGATCTTCGACATCGTCATCGACGCCATCCACATCGGGGATGTTCTCGCTGTCGGTATCGTCACCGGATTCCTCGGCGTCGGCTTCCTCGAGCGAAACGATCTCCGGGCCATCGGGCGCGGCCTCGGCCACGACTTCCAGCTCTTCCTCTTCCTCTGCGACCGGCTTTTCCTTCACTTCGGCCGCAGCCTTGTGACGGACCGCAACGGTCTCTTCGAAGAAGGAACGTGGATAGGATTTACCGGTATAGGGCGATACGATCGGATCCTTGTTCAGATCGTAGAACTTCTTGCCGGTTTCGGGATCTTCCCGTTTGGTCCCGCGAGCATCCTTGTCCAATTGCAGCCTCTTTACATTTGCGGGGCAAGCCCCACCGGGTAAGCGGCTCGGTTAGGGTGAAAGCCCGGCCCTGTCAAACCCTAATTGGCCCATTTGCGGGTGAGCGGCGCCCGGGCTGGCAGAAGGGCCGCACTTGATGTTAACACGGCGCCGGTTTGGGACCGCGCGGGGACGGGCATGATCATTGCAGTGGATGGACCGGCCGCGTCCGGCAAAGGGACACTGGCCGAAGGCCTCGCCGAGCACTACCAGCTGCCGCATCTCGATACCGGGCTGCTCTATCGTGCCGTCGGGCTGATGGTTGCCGACGACCTCGAAAGCCCTGATTTCACCGAGCGCGCCATCGCCGCCGCCCGCGCCCTGAAGCCGGGCCAACTGCCAGAACGCAAACAGCTCACTAGCGCCGGCGCCGGCGTCCTGGCCTCGCATGTGGCGGTCATCCGCGAAGTGCGCGAGGCGATGCGCGACTATCAGCGCAATTTCGCCCTGCAGCCGGGCGGCGCCGTGCTCGACGGGCGCGACATCGGCACCGTCGTCTGCCCCGAAGCCGATGTGAAGCTGTTCATCGTCGCCGATTCCAAGGCCCGCATGGAGCGCCGTGCCCGTCAGCTCGAGGCACGCGGCCTCACCGTCGACCGCTACGCGCTCTATCACCAGATCGAGGAGCGCGACGCGCGCGACAGTGCCAACCCTAACGGCGGCTTCTACAAGGCCGACGATGCCCACTTGCTGGATACGACGCTTCTCGATATACAGGCCGCACTCCGCGCAGCCGTCGCCATCGTCGACGGGGTCGTGGCACGTCGGGAGAAGCCCTGAGCTTCCAATCCAATTCCGATGGCCGGATCCCCGTTCTGAGGCAGACCACCAGGCGGCGGATTTCATCCACTAGACTCATGGCTCGCGCGCCGGCGCACCGGATCGTTCGTATCGAACGATGGCAGACGGGCCATTTCACACAAGCCACCGGGCGCAATGGAGAAGATTTTGGCAGTTGAAACTGTATCCATGGACGATTTCGAGTCCATGCTGATGGATTCCTTCCTTGAGAACGAGCCGCTGGAAGGCGCCGTTGTCAAGGGACGGGTCGTGGCGATCGAGAAGGATCTCGCCATCGTCGACGTCGGTCTCAAGACCGAGGGGCGCGTTGCGCTCAAGGAATTCGGCCAGGCCGGCCGTGACGGCACCATCCAGGTCGGATCGGAAGTCGAGGTCTATGTCGATCGCGTCGAGAACGCGGTTGGCGAAGCCGTTCTCAGCCGTGAAAAGGCCCGCCGCGAAGAAAGCTGGGTCAAGCTCGAGGATCTGTACGCCAAGAACGAGCGCGTCGAAGGCATCATCTTCAACCAGGTCAAGGGTGGCTTCACCGTCGACCTCGAAGGTGCCGTGGCCTTCCTGCCGCGTTCGCAGGTGGATATCCGCCCGATCCGCGACATCGGCCCGCTGATGAATGTGCCGCAGCCCTTCCAGATCCTGAAGATGGACAAGCGTCGCGGCAATATCGTCGTGTCGCGCCGTGCCATTCTCGAGGAAAGCCGCGCCGAGCAGCGTTCCGAGATCGTCCAGCAGCTCGAAGAGGGCCAGGTTGTCGACGGCGTGGTCAAGAACATCACCGATTACGGTGCGTTCGTTGATCTCGGCGGCATCGACGGCCTGCTGCACGTCACCGACATCGCCTGGCGCCGAGTCAATCACCCGACCGAAGTGCTGTCGATCGGCGAGACCATCAAGGTGCAGATCGTCCGCATCAACCACGAGAGCCACCGCATCTCGCTGGGCATGAAGCAGCTGCAGGCTGATCCGTGGGATGGCATTGCCGCCAAGTACCCGGTCGGCGCCAAGTTCACCGGCCGCGTGACCAACATCACCGACTACGGTGCATTCGTCGAGCTGGAGCCGGGCATCGAAGGCCTGATCCACGTCTCGGAGATGAGCTGGACCAAAAAGAACGTCCACCCGGGCAAGATCGTCTCCACCTCCCAGGAAGTGGAAGTCATGGTGCTCGAGGTCGATCCCGACAAGCGCCGCATCTCGCTCGGTCTCAAGCAGACCCTGTCGAACCCGTGGGAGAGCTTCGCCGAGAAGTTCCCGATCGGTGCGACCATCGAAGGCGAAGTCAAGAACAAGACCGAATTCGGCCTGTTCATCGGCCTCGACGGCGATGTCGACGGCATGGTGCACCTGTCCGATCTCGACTGGCAGAAGCCAGGCGAACTGGCCCTCGAAGAGTACAACCGTGGCGACATGGTTCAGGCTCGGGTGCTGGACGTCGATGTCGACAAGGAACGCATCTCGCTGGGCATCAAGCAGCTGTCGGCCGGCGATGCCGTCGACACCGGCGGTGATGGCATCCGCAAGGGCTCCGTCGTCACCGGCATCGTGACCGAGGTCAACGATGGCGGCATCGAGGTGAAGATCGAAGGTGGCGAGATGACTGCGTTCATCCGTCGTGCCGATCTCAGCCGCGACCGCAACGACCAGCGTCCGGAGCGTTTCTCCAAGGGCGAGAAGGTCGACGCGCGCGTCACCGTCTTCGACCGCAAGACCAGCCGCATCAACCTCTCCATCAAGGCGCTGGAAATCGCCGAGGAGAAGGAAGCCGTGGCCAATTACGGTTCGTCGGACTCGGGCGCTTCGCTCGGCGACATCCTGGGCGCTGCCCTCAAGGATCGCGAACAGAACTGAGCCTCGCCTCCTGTCGGAGGTTGAGTGCCGCAAATCCTGGGCTCGCACTTCGGTGCGGGCCCTTTTTCCGGGGGCTCGATAATGCTGCACAAGACGGTCGCCTGGCGCGCCATGACCGGCTACGACATGGCCGAAGTCGAAAAGATCGCCGATGTCGTTCATCCCGATTTCTTCGAGGCGCCCGAGGTGCTGGCCGAGCGTCAGCTGCTCTACCACAATGGCTGCTACCTGCTGGAGATCACCGACAAGCCCGCCGGCTATGTCATCTCCCACCCCTGGCGCTATGGCACGCTGCCGGCGCTGAACACGCTGCTCGAGCGCCTGCCGGCCGAGCCCGACACCTATTACCTGCACGATCTCGCGCTGCTGCCAGTCGCCCGCCGCGTCGGCGCCGCCAGCCAGATCGTCAGCGCGCTGATCAAGCATGCCGAAGTGGGCGGCTATCCCACCATGACCCTGGTTGCTGTCAACGGCTCGGTGCCCTTCTGGCAAAAGCATGGCTTCGTCGTCGCCGAAGTGCCCGATCTCTACGGCAAGCTGCTGAGTTACGAAGAGGGCGCCCGCTACATGGTCAAGCGGCTCGACTGAATCGCGTCGGCGAGAGCGAAAGTTGTCTTCCTCAGTCGGAATATTCAACGCAGCGTGTCTTTGTGGCTCTTGGCCGTCCGTTCGACGTCCGAGACGAAGCGCGATCCGTGTGCCCCAATCAACCGAATAACGCGCAGCATCCGGCGCTGGGCTGTTTCACGTATCCGTATTACCCCTCAGGCGGGCGATCCATATCTGTAAATCGTGCTGCGTAGATCACGTTATACTAGTCTGACGTTGTCATTTTCGAAGACGGCGTTATCATAATACGCGTGATGGTCGGTGGCTGCTGGGAGTCAGTCGCCGATTCGGAACGTGGTTCAAAGCGCAGCCGCTGCGTGACTTGTCCATAGCGGACCCGCAATCCATTCCGCCATCGCGTGAGGAGCCCGTCATCGTCGTGTGGTGACGCGCGCGTGCAGAACTGGCGTAGGAGGTTGAGGGGATGCGGCGATTTGGCGGAGTGGCTGCGATCGTGCTTGCGCTCGCATCGGCGATAGCGATCGTTTTATCAAATGTCGTGCTCACGCCCGCCGGGTTTAACGACCCCACTGCCGATGTCTTTGCCGTCTACACCAACCACCGGACTTCCGTTTACCTGTGGTTCCTGCTGACGGGCATCGTCATGGCGCTGCTGCTCATCCCGGTCAGTGTGGCGCTCGCCTACGAGATCCGCCACCGCGCGGAAATGCTCGCCTATGTCATTCTGGGGTTCAGCCTGCTCTGGGCGACGGCGCGTTTCGCGACGGGCTTGCTTGGCACCACCAGCCCCGATTTCGTCACGGACCTTTCGCGCATCAGCCGCGAGGATGCCATGGATGTCTACAATGTCCTGACGGCCTTTGACCGGGCGCTCAACCAGGGCGATACGATCCTCGGCGGCCTCTGGCTCGTGCTGATGAGCTTTGCCCTGCTGCGTGGAGGTCTGCCACGGCCGCTGTGCTATCTGGGCATCGCCGTCGGCGTCGCCGGCATCTCGCCAGTAGTGCCGCCCCTCGCGATCCAGGGCGCCAGTGTGTTCCTGCTCGGCAGCACGCTGTGGTTCGGCCTTGCGGGTTTGGCCATGGTGCGCTCCGCGCCGTCGCGCCGGTACAGCCCGCACCAGACAGACTCGCGGCACATTCCGGCAGAATAGCTCGCGCGCAGCAATGCGCAGCCCTCTCGAAACATGATCTTCAGCATTGCGGGCAAGACTATTGACCAGCTGAGGGCTGGCCATGTCGAAGAGATTTGTCATGCTGAGCGCGCTTGCGCTGCTTCTCTATACCGGTGCCGCGAGCGCCGCGCAGTTCCGTGATGACGGGTCCTTCGTGCATTACGAATATCCGCCGCCCGAGATGCAGCGCACTGCCACGGGCCTGCCGTCCTTCGTGATCCTGCCGGGTGCACCGGGTTTCCTGAAGGTCACACGGCGACACTATGGCGCCGGCAGCGCAGGTGCAGCCATCACCGATGACCGCAACTGCGACAGCTTCGCCGGACCGGTTCAGATCGTCAACGGCAACGATCCGTACAATCTCGACGCCGACAACGACGGCATCGGCTGCGAATAGCGCCGCTGCCCGGACCACCGGCACGCCATACGCCCCAAACGCAAAACGGCCCCCCTTGCGGGAGGCCGTTTTTGGCGCTGGCCATTGGTGCCCTGGAGAAGACTCGAACTTCCACGTCTTGCGACACACGGACCTGAACCGTGCGCGTCTACCAATTCCGCCACCAGGGCAATCCGATGGGGCGCGCGTCTCCTAGGCAATGGCCCGCAGCTTGTCAATGCGCCCTGTGCAGCGAAGCGAAACTTTGTGTCGCAGATGCAGGCGCGCACCCCACTCGACACATCGGGGGACGCGCGCTATTAGGCCTTGGCCTAACGCGAAAACGGAGCCCCGCGCCCATGCAACCTTCCGACACTGTCGTCACGGTTTTCGGTGGCTCGGGCTTTATCGGCACCCAGATGATCCAGTTGCTGGCCCGCAAGGGCTGGCGCGTGCGGGTGGCGGTGCGCCGCCCCGATCTGGCCGGTCACGTGCGCCCGCTGGGTACCGTCGGCCAGGTGATGCCGATCCAGGCCAATATCCGCAATCTCGAATCGGTGCAGCGCGCCGTGCACGGCGCCGATATCGTCATCAATCTCGTCGGCGTCGGCCATGAGAGCGGCAAGCAGCGCTTCCGCGCCGTGCACACCATGGGCGCCCGCAATATCGCCCAGGCCGCCACGGCCGCCGGCGTCAAATCGCTGGTGCAGGTCTCGGCCATCGGTGCCGACACGCAAAGCGTCTCCGCCTATGCGCGCTCCAAGGCGCTGGGCGAGGAAGAGATTCTCGCCGGCTTCCCCAATGCGATCATCCTGCGGCCCTCGATCGTCTTCGGCTCGGGCGATGGCTTCTTCAACCTTTATGGCGCCCTGTCGCGCCTGTCGCCGGTGCTGCCGCTGATCGGCGGCAAGACCCGCTTCCAGCCGGTCTATGTCGGCGATCTGGCCGAGGTGATCGTTCGCGCCGCTGAAGGTGCCGTGCCCGGCGGCCGCATCTACGAGATCGGCGGCCCCGAGGTCGTCACCCATCGCGAGGTGCTGGAGACCGTGGTGGCCGAAACCCAGCGCGGCAACCTGATCCTGCCGATCCCGGCAGGGCTCGGCAAGCTGATGGCCGTGCCCTTCGCCATCCTGCCCTTCCCGCCGCTGATCACCTCCGATCAGGTGGACCTGCTGCAGGTCGACAATGTCGTCTCGGACGAGGCGATTGCCGAGAACCGCGATATCTCCGCCTTCGGCATCGTGCCGACCGCCATCGAGGCGATCGTGCCGAGCTATCTGTGGCGCTTCCGCAAGAACGGCCAGTTCGACCGCCAGACGGTCTGATCCCGCGCAGGTAAAAGGCGGCGCCGGGTTCAGCCGGACACCGCCTTGAAGGACCGATGGGGCAGGCGCCGTTCAGCCGAACAGCAGGACGCCCCATAGCCCGATGGCGCCGACGAAAATGCGCCAGTAGGCGAACAGCGCAAAGCCGCGCTTCGACACGTAATCCAGCAGATAGCGCACCACGAAGAATGCGGTGACGAACGCGGCGGCAAAGCCGATGACGACGCTGAAGCCCACCTCGCTGGTGATGAACTCGCGGCTCTTGTAGAGCTCGTAGGCAAAGGCGCCGCTCATGATCGGCAATGCCAGGAAGAAGGTGAACTCGGCCGCAGAGCGCTTGTCGGTGCCAAGCAACAGGGCGCCGACGATGGTGGCGCCTGAGCGCGAGACGCCCGGCACCAGCGCCAGCACCTGGAACAGCCCGACATAAAGGCACAGCAGCGGCGGAAAGCTGTAGATATCGGTATATTTCGGCGTCAGCTTCAACTGGTCGACATAGAGCAGCACCAGCCCGCCGACGATCAGCGACACGCAGATCACCACCGGCGACTCATAGATAACCGTCTTGATGAAATCGTGTGCCAGCACTCCGGCCAACGCCGCCGGGAACGAGGCCAGGACGATGCCCAGGATGAAGCGAAGGGCCCCCGGTTTGCGGGCGATTGCGTCGCGCGCAATGGCGATCAGCCGGCTGAAATAGACGACCACGATGGCAAGGATGGCGCCGAGCTGGATAAGCACTTCGAACACCCGTCCGGGGCTGTCGAACCCCAGGAACTTGCCGGCCAGCAGCAGGTGTGCGGTGGAGGAAACCGGCAGGAATTCGGTAACCCCTTCGATGATGCCGAGCAGGAGCGGCACAAAAAGACCTTGATCGCCGTTCAATTCATCTCCTACTCAATCTCATCGTCGCCGCTTTGGGCTGCTTCTAGCCCGATTTGCCGGCCATCGCCAAGGAATAGCGCCACCCGCTGATATGACCAGGTTGCTTCATCACCGGCTGGATCCCGCGTCCCGCCTCGTCCGCCTGATGTTCGCCGAATATGGCGTTACTGCGGAGCTTGAGGACATCAAGCCCTGGGCCCGCGAGGCCCGGCTGCTCGACATCAATCCGGCGGGCACCGTGCCCGTGCTGTTCGAGGACGGCGAACCGCCGATCGTCGGCACGCTGGCCGTGCTTCATGCGGTCGAAGACGCCTATGCGCCGACCTCGGTGCCGGGGCTGATCCCCGCGTCGCCGCGCGACAAGGCCGAGATGTGGCGCCTGCTCGAATGGGTGCTGATCAAGCTCAATGACGAAGTGACCCGCTACGTGCTCGAGGAAAAGATCGTCAAGCGCGACCAGCGCGGCGCGACGCCAGAGCCCGGCGTGCTGCGCGTCGCCAAGGCCAACCTCGGCGAGCATCTGCTCTATTTCAACTGGCTCTTCGCCTCGCGCGAATGGATGGCCGGCGACGACATGACGCTCGCCGATTTCGCGCTGGCCGCGCACCTGAGCAGCCTCGACTATCTCGGCGACGTGGCCTGGGATTCCTCGCCCGAAACGCGGCAATGGTATGCCCGCATCAAGTCGCGTCCGGCCTTCCGCACTCTGCTGAACGACCGCATCTCCGGCATGATGCCGTCAAAGGGCTATGCCGACCTCGATTTCTGATACGCTGCCGCGGGTGGATCAGACAAAACTCATTGCCGAACTCAAAAGCCGCGCCAAGGCGCTGGGCTTTGATGCCTTCGGCATTGCGGCGGCCGATGCCCGGCCCGACCTGCCCGAAAAACTGCAAGTGGCGCTTGAGCGCGGCTGGCATGGCGACATGGACTGGATGGCCGAAACCGCCGCACGGCGGGAAGCACCGGCGGGCCTCTGGCCCGAGGCGCGCGCCATCATCATGCTCGGCGTCAACTATGGACCCGATAGCGATCCGCTGGCGCAGCTCGGCGAGCGCGAGACCGGCAATATCTCGGTCTATGCCCGCAATCGGGATTACCACGACCTGATCAAGGGCAAGCTGAAGGAGCTCGCGGGGCTCTTGCATCGGCGCGCCGGGGCTGAGGTGAAGGTCTTTGTCGATACCGCCCCGGTGATGGAAAAGCCGCTCGGCGAAGCAGCCGGTATCGGCTGGCAGGGCAAGCACACGGTGCTGGTCAGTCGCGAATTCGGCTCCTGGCTGTTTCTGGGCGCCATCATGACAGACATGGCGCTGCCGCCCGATGCGCCGCATGCTGAAAGCTGCGGCTCGTGCCGGCGCTGCCTCGATATCTGCCCCACCAATGCCTTCCCGGCGCCCTTCCAGCTCGATGCGCGGCGCTGCCTCGCCTATCTCAACATCGAGCTCAAGGGCGCCATCCCGCACGAATTCCGCATCGCCATGGGCAACCGCATCTATGGCTGCGACGATTGCCTCGCCGTCTGCCCGTGGAACAAGTTCGCGACGCAAACCCGCGAGATGAAGCTGCAGGCCCGCGAGTATCTCAGGGCCCCGGCGCTGGCCGATCTCGCGCAGCTGGACGACCCGGGCTTTCGGGCCCTGTTCGCCGGCTCCCCGGTCAAGCGGCTGGGGCATGCCCGTTTCCTGCGCAATGTGCTGATCGCCCTCGGCAACTCGCAAAGCCGCGCCCTCGCGCCGCTCGCCGAGCAAAGGCTGACGGATCCCGACCCGCTGATCCGCGGTGCCGCCGTCTGGGCCACTCGCCGGCTGGCCGAGGCCGAAAAAGCCGCAGCCCTGAAACTTGCCTTTTTGCCCGCAGAGCGCGACACATCCGTCCGTGAAGAATGGAACGCGGTCGTCCCAGCCGACGCGCGCTGACTGAAAGGTAGTAAAAGTGCGCCTCTTCTTTTTTGGCATGGGCTATTCCTCGCGCGCGACCGCACAGGCGCTGCGCAATCTCGAAAACCAGGACATTCCCGTCGCCGGCACCACCCGCAGCCTCGAATCTGCGGAAGACTGGGCCGACACGAGCTACGACATGCATGTCTTCGATGGCGAAGTGCCCGGCCCGACGCTGTCGGCCGACCTGCGCCAGGCGACGCATGTCATTCTCTCGATTCCGCCCGACGAGCGCGGCGACGCGGCGCTGAACCTGCACCGGGCCGATCTCGATGCGGCCGAAAACCTCGAATGGATCGGCTATTTCTCGACCGTCGGCGTCTATGGGGATTTCGGCGGCCAGTGGATCGACGAGGATGCGCCGACGCGGCCCGTCAATCCGCGCTCGAAGCAGCGCGTTGCGGCCGAAGAGGCCTGGCGCGACTATGCGAAAGAGCGTGGGGTGCCGCTGTTCATCGAGCGTCTCGCCGGCATCTACGGGCCGGGCCGTTCCGCCTTCGACAAGCTGCGCGCCGGCACCGCCCGCCGCATCGTCAAGCCGGGGCAGGTGTTCAACCGCATCCATGTCACCGATATCGGCGAAATCACCGCGCTGGCCGCCCGCGCCCGCCTGGCCGGCACCTACAACCTCACCGATACGGAGCCCGCGCCGCCGCAGGATCTGGTCAGCTACGCAGCCGACCTGATGGGCGTTGCGCCGCCGCCGGACACGCCCTTCGAGACCGCGCCGCTCAGCCCCATGGCGCGCAGCTTTTATTCCGACAACAAGCGCGTGTCCTCGAAACGCCTGCTCGCAGCGCTCGATACCGAGCTGCGTTTTCCGACCTATCGCGAGGGGCTGAACGCCATCTGGGAGACGCATCAGTGAGTGCGCCGCAGCCGGCTAGCGGGCGCCCGGCGCGCATCGTACTCGAGGGGCAATATGTCCGCCTCGAGCCGCTGCGCCCCGAGCACGCGGCCGATCTCTACGTCGCGTCCGCCGATCCGGATGCGGCCGCGCGCTACCGCTATCTGTTCGAGTCGGCACCGGCCGACGCCGACGAGATGGACGCCTGGGTCGCGGCCGCGATGCCGGTCGACGATCCGCTGCACTTCGCGGTGGTCGATCGCGCCACTGGCCGCGCCATGGGCCGGCAGGCGCTGATGCGCATCGTCCCCGAGCATGGCGTCATCGAGATCGGCTCGATCTACTGGGGGCCGGCCATGGCCCGCACCCGGCGCGCCACCGAAGCGCTTTATCTCAGCGCGCGCTACATCTTCGATGAGCTCGGCTACCGGCGCTTCGAGTGGAAGTGCAATGATCGCAATGCCCCCTCCATCAGCGCCGCCAGGCGCTTCGGGTTCACCTATGAGGGCACGTTCCGCCAGCACATGATCCAGAAGGGCGAAAACCGCGACACCGCCTGGTTCGCCATGCTGGATGGCGACTGGCCCAAAATCCGCGCCGAATACGAACGCTGGCTCGCCCCGGAGAATTTTGACACCGATGGCGTGCAGAGGGCGCGCCTCAGCCTGTCGTGAAGCTGCTCCACGTCAGCGAAACGTCCGGCATCGCGCGTTTCGTGCCGCGGCCGGCGGCGGATGGCGTGGCCAAGGTCTGGGCTGTCGAGGAGCGGACGCTCGTCAATTACCTGCTGCCACGCGACTGCCCGCGGCTTTGCTTCCACCCGGGCCCGGATGCGACGCCGGACGAACTGGCGCTGCTCGGGGGTGCGGCAGCCGTCGTCGCCATCGAGCAGGCCTGGGCGGCCCGGGTAAACGCCGCCAGCGTCTGGGTCTACGATATGCCGGCCGAAAGCTTCCGCAACATCGATCCGGTGGCCGGCTACTGGATCAGCGAGACGCCGGTGACCCCGGTCGCGGCGCGTCTCGAGACCGACCTGCCGGCGCGGATTGCCGCCCGCGGCGCGCAGTTGAGAGTCCTCGATTCGCTGTGGCCGCTCCATGATGTCGTCACGGCTTCCGGGCTGGCATTCTCTGCGATCCGCATGCGCAACGCCGCCCTGCGCCCCGCCTAAAGCTCCATGCGCAATTGCAGCGCCGGGGCGCCGACCTGCCGCTTCACCGCCTCGCGCAGCAGTTCGAGGTCGCTGTCGCGGCTCAGCCGATGGTCGCCATCGGGGATGAGGGTCAGCGTCGTGGGGTCGATCAGCAGGTGCTGGACCAGTTTCATCGCGTGCTCCGGCGGCACGTCCGGGTCCTTGGCGCCCTGCAGGATGGTCACCGGGCAGCCGGTCTCGATGCCGCGGCCGAACAGCAGATGGTTGCGCCCGTCCTCCAGCAGCGCCCGGGTGTAGGGGTAGGGCGTGTCCGAATACTGCGAGGCGCGGTAGACGACGCCGTCGCGCTTGAGAATGTGCTGCTCGGCCGTGCTCAGGCGCTTCTGCATCAGTTCAGCTGTCGCATCGACGGCTGGTGCTATGAGGATCAGCGCTTTCACCCGGTCGGGCGCAGACTTGCGCAGCGCCCGGGCGAGCAGCAGCGCGATCCAGCCGCCGATCGATGAGCCGACGATGATCTGCGGCCCTTTGGTGGTCGAAAACACCGCCAGGGCCTCTTCGAGCCAGCGGCTGATCGTGCCGTCGAGAAAATCACCGCCCGACTGGCCATGGCCCGAATAGTCGAAGCGGGTGACGGCAAGACCCAGTTCGGCCCCGAACGCATCGAGCGCCTCGGCCTTCAGCCCCACCATTTCGGAGCGATAGCCCGACAGCCAGAACAGGCCCGGCGCGCGTCCGGTGCGGCGCAGCACGGCGATCTGCCGGGCATCGCTGCCTACGCTCAGGAACTCCGGACCCCCCACCATGCCTCACTCATGCCCTCGTCACACCGGGTTTGTGCCGGTTTGTGCACGCCGCAGCAACACTTTGGCGTGTTAATCGTTAGTGCAGCGACCCAATCGGGCAAGTTTGCCGATTCCGGTCACGCTTGGCTGTTGACTTATGCCGGTCCCAGCACGATTTTAGGCGCGATTTCCCGCCGTCCTGGTAACAATTGAAGGAACGTCTGCCATTCGTCGTCCCATGAGACCCGTAGCGCCCCAGAAGGATGGGCCGCTTTCCAATGAAGATATCACCTCCGCCGACGTCCAGCTGATCGACGGCGAGGGCACCAACCGTGGTGTGATTCGAACCCGCGATGCGCTGACCGAAGCGCAGGACCAGGGGCTCGATCTGGTCATTATTTCCCCGAACGCGAACCCACCGGTCGCCAAGATGCTCGATCTTGGCCGCTTCAAGTACGCCGCCCAGAAGAAAGCTTCCGAGGCGCGCAAGAAGCAGAAGGTGATCGAGGTCAAGGAAATCCAGATGCGGCCGAACATCGACACGCATGACTACGACACCAAGATGAAGAAGGTTCACAAGTTCCTCGAGGACGGTGACCGCGTCAAGGTGACCATGCGTTTCCGTGGCCGTGAGATGGCGCATCAGGACATCGGCATGGATCTGCTGCGCAAGGTGCAGTCGGAAGTCGACGAGAAGGCCAAGGTCGAATCCGCGCCGCGCTCCGAGGGCCGCCAGATGGTGATGGTTCTCGCGCCGAAGTAAGGCGCACACAGTTTTGATCGTTTATGGGGCGGCCTTCGGGTCGCCCCTTTTGTTTTTGGGTCCCGGGGACTCGCATCCGCTAACCAGATATTGCAAAAGCGGTTTCAGATTTATTTTTTTATGTATCTACTTAATCCGATTTTAATTGGTGGTGACCGTGTCTCCCTCCGGATATCTGCGAAAAATTCTCGAACGCGAGGCAGTCGCGGTCGAGACAGAAGCCAATCTGCGCCTACTTGAAGGCCGCGTCCATGAACTGTGCGCCGACTGGGCCGGGCGGCACCTGCTCGAAATCTTTCCTGTTGGTGCCGTGCAAAAGCGCACCGCCAACATCGGCGGCATTGCTATCGACTTCGCCGTTGCCTTGAGCCCCCGCACGCCCCACGCCGTACCGGTGATCTATCGCTCGATGGAAAGTGCGCTGCAGCGCGCTGGATACCCGACGCGGCGGCGCAACGTCTCGCTCGCGGTCGATCTCGATGGCACGCTGGTCGATCTGGTGCCGGTCAAGCGCGAGAGCTTCACCAGCGAGATGCACGAGCTCTACTCGGTGCGGCGCGACACCTCGATGAAATCCAATCTGGCCCGCAACAGCCGCGCCATCCGCGACAGCGGTCGGCTGGAGGAGATCCGCGTGCTGAAGCTGTGGCGCGACAAGCTCGGGCTCGATTTTCCGTCATTCTATCTGGAGCTCAGTGTGCTGGCGGCGCTGCGGGGGCGCCCCACCGGGGAACTGGCCGACAATGTCTGGGTGACCTTCGGTTATCTCGAAAAGCACTTTTTCGCCCGGGCGGCACTCGACCCCTCGCATGCCATCAACCTGGTGTCGGACGAACTGACCCGCGGGCAGAAGCTTGCCATCCGTGATGCCGCCGCCGCCGTGCGCGCCACCCGGGCCTGGTCGGATATCCTTGCCTGAGCGGCTAAGGCCCAGTTAATCAGAACACGTTATGCTACGCCCTGCAGTTATTCGTCTGGTGGCTCTCATGCCGGTTTCGCCTGACTTCAAGGACAGCCTGTTTCAGGTCTCAGCGCTTTTGGCGCGACGCCTCGCCGTCGTGCTGCGCGATGCGCTTGCCCCGCATGGCCTGCATCCGGCCCAGTTCATCGCTCTGAACGAGATCGCCGCGCGCGAGGGGCTGACCCAGGCCGAACTGGCCCTCAGGCTCGAACTCGAACAGCCCGGCGTGGCCCGCACCCTTAGCGCCTTGTCCGCCGATGGCTGGATCGAGCGCAGCACCTTGGGCAAGGGCCGCGCCCAGGGACTTTATCTCAGCGAACGCGCGCGATCCGTGCTACCTGAGGCTGCAGCGGCCGTCGCAGCGGCCGAACGCAAGGCCACGGCCTCGCTGGGCCGCACCGAGTCCGCGCTGCTCGTTGATGCACTGGCCATGCTGGCAGCGGAAATCCGCGACTGAGCGCCTCCAGCGCCCTTGCCTTCGGTCAAAATTGCCCCTATAGACGCGCCTTCTAGCGGGCCGCCCGGCCAACAGGCATGCCGTGGCAGTCTCGAATGCTGGTCCTCCGGACCACCTCTAACAGGATGAGCAAAATGCCCAAAATGAAGACCAAATCGGGCGCTAAAAAGCGCTTCAAGATGACTGCGACAGGCCGCGTCAAGGCAGGCGTCGCAGGCAAGCGTCACCGGCTTATCAGCCACAGCGCCGACTACATTCGCTCCCACCGCGGCACCAAGGTGCTCAAGAAGGGCGATGAAGGTCTGGTGAAGTGGTACATGCCCTACAATCGCTAAGGAGCCAGTGAACAATGTCACGCGTTAAAAGAGGCGTTACCGCCCACGCCCGTCACAAGAAGGTTCTGAAGGCAGCTTCGGGCTTTTATGGTCGCCGCAAGAACACCATCCGCACGGCCAAGGCCGCTGTCGATAAGGCCGGCCAGTACGCTTACCGCGATCGTCGCGCCAAAAAGCGCAACTTCCGCGCCCTGTGGATCCAGCGCATCAACGCCGCTGTCCGCGAGCACGGCCTGACCTACGGTCGATTTATCGACGGCCTCTTGAAGGCTGATATCGCTGTCGACCGCAAGGTGCTCTCTGATCTCGCGATCACCGAGCCCGCAGCGTTCGCAGCGCTGGTTGCCCAGGCCAAGACCGCGCTCAACTATCTCGGCGACGTCGAAAAGACGACGCACGAGCGCGTTTCCGCCTAAGCACCTCGCCTTTTAAGAGGCCTTGAGCTAAGCCTTGCGCCGCCCCGACGGGTGGCGCGGGGCTTTTTGCTTTCCGCCGTGTGCTTGCGTTCGCAGGCCGCTCGCAGCCAAGACGACGAATACGGAAGAACCCCAATGTCTCTCGACGCCCAGATCGATACCCTTCGCACCGAGATCACCGCCGCTGTGGCGGCTGCCAGCGATCAGACGCAGATCGAGGCCGTGCGCGTCGGCGCCCTCGGCAAGAAGGGCTCCGTCTCCGCCTTGCTGGCAACGCTCGGCAAGATGCAGCCCGAGGAGCGCAAGAGCGCCGGTGCCGCGATCAACGGGCTGAAGACGGAAATGGCCGGCCTGATCGAAGCGCGTGCCGCCGAACTGGCCCGCGCCGCGCTCGATGCGCGCCTCGCTGCCGAGCGGGTCGATGTCACCCTGCCGGTCGGTACCCCGCCCACCGCCGAAGGCCGCATCCACCCCGTCAGCCAGGTGATGGACGAGATCACCGCGATCTTCTCGGACATGGGCTTTTCCATTGCCGAAGGCCCGGAAATCGAGACCGACTGGTACAATTTCACCGCGCTGAACTTCCCCGAGGGGCACCCGGCGCGCGAGATGCACGACACCTTCTTCATGGCGCCGTCGGCCGACGGGGTGAAGCGCGTGCTGCGCACCCACACCTCGCCGGTGCAGGTGCGTTCGATGCTGAAGACCAACGAAAAGCCCGCCGCGCCCTATCTCACCCCGGCCGTCGAGCCGCCGATCCGCGTCGTCTGCCCGGGCCGCACCTACCGGCACGATTCCGATCAGACCCACACGCCCATGTTCCATCAGGTCGAGGGTCTGGTGATCGACAAGACCAGCCATATCGGCCAGCTGCGCTGGGTGCTCGAGGAGTTCTTCAAGGCCTTCTTCGAGATCGACGACGTGACGCTGCGGTTCCGCCCCAGCTTCTTCCCCTTCACCGAACCCTCGATGGAGGTCGACGTGCAATGCGACCGCTCCGGCCCGGACGTGAAGATCGGGCAGGGCAGCGACTGGCTGGAAGTGCTCGGCTGCGGCATGGTGCACCCCAACGTCCTGCGCAATTGCGGGCTCGACCCCGACGTCTACCAGGGCTTCGCCTGGGGCATCGGCATCGACCGGCTCGCCATGCTGAAATACGGCATGAACGACCTGCGCGCCTTCTTCGACGCCGACAAGCGCTGGCTCGATCACTACGGCTTCCGCCCGCTCGACCTGCCGACGCTGTTCGGCGGCCTCAGCAGCTGATGTTTGGGGCAATGGCATGAGCGATCAACAGACCGGCACCGTCACCTTTGCCTTCGGCGATAGCCCGGAAATGGCCGATGAGCTGCTCGGGCTGGTGCTGGCCGGCAAGAAGACCGCGACCTGTGGCGCCCTGCGCGATTTCGGTCCGGGTGGCGAGGCGCGCCCGGTTGTCGGCCGGCGCGACGTCATTCTCGACGGCAAGGGGCGCCCTGGTGCGCTGATCGAAACCCTCGAGGTCACCGAGCGTCGCTTCGACGAGATTGACGAAGCCTTTGCCCGCGATGAGGGCGAGGGCCTGTTGACCCTGGCCGACTGGCGCGAGGGCCATCGGGACTATTTCGAACGCAATGGCGGCTGGAGCGAAGACATGATGCTGCTGTGCGAGCGCTTCCGCCTCGTCGAGGACCTCACCCGATGAGCCTGCAGCCGCCCATCCTCGACGAAGAGCCGCCGGTCACCACGTTTGTCGTGACCGATATTGAGTCCGACGGTCACGACCCGTTGCAGAGCTCGATGCTGAGCTTCGCCTCGGTCGCCTGCGACGTCACAGGCAAGGTGCTCGGCGAGTTCGACGCGGTGCTGAAGCCGCGCACAGACCGCGCGCCTGACCCCAACACCATGGCCTGGTGGCAGACCCAGCCCGAAGCCTGGGCGCACGCGACCAACAATCCCGAAGCGCCGGAAATCGTCATGCCGCGCTTTGCCGACTGGGTCGACAGCCTGCCTGGCTTCAAGGTGTTTGCCGCTGCGCCGATGATCTTCGACGGGCTGTGGATGGATCATTACCTGTCCACCTTCGCTGGCACGCGAGTGCTCGGTGGGCCCTACAAGTCGCGCCAGATCTTCCGCGGTGGCGGCGTCTGCCTCTACACTATGGCCGGCACGCTGCGCGGCGCGGAATATCTGCAGTGGGGCATGCAGCGCGTGCCGCCCGAATGGTACGGCCATATCGAGCACACGCACCGTGCCATCGACGACGCGCGCGGCTTTGCCAATGTGCTGGCCAAACTGTTCGAGATTTCCGGCGGCCTGCCGAAGATCGAGGCAACCGAGAGCGTTTACAAATGAGGGGCTTCGGGGTCGTGGCATTGCTGCATATGGCCGGGAAAAAGCCCGTCGAGAAAAAGCCGCTGCCGCATGGCGCGCCGGCGGGCACCTATACCTGCCTGGTGCGCCGCGTCGAATATTGGTCGGGCCCCCGCGCCGGCGAGGTCGAGGAGCTGGAGGGCGGCGACTGGCAGCTCGATGTCATCACCGACCAGAACCTGTTGTGGGAATATGAAGACGGCAACAGCCTGCACAACGGCCTGCCGCTGACCATTCGCTACAAGCCCAATGGCGCCGATCAGCTGATCGCCCATACCTCCGATCTCGGCCTCGTGCTGCGCATTGCCCTGGGGCCGGACCCCGAGCACGTTCCCGATCCTTTCACGGCCCTTGGCGCGCAGGTCGCGCTGAACGGTATCTGCTATTTCCAACCACGAGGTTCATGATGAAATTCACCCTGGAGTGGCTGAAGGACCATCTCGAAACCGAAGCGAGCGTCGAAGAGATCGCCAAGGCGCTGACCGAAATCGGCCTCGAGGTCGAAGACGTCTCCGATCCTGCCGAGGCCCTGCGCCCCTTCGTCGTGGCGAAGGTGGTCGAGGCGAAGCCGCATCCCAATTCCGACCATCTGAACCTTTGCAAGGTCGATGCCGGCACCGGCGAACTGATCGACGTGGTCTGCGGCGCGCCCAATGCGCGCACCGGCATCAAGTCGGTTTTCGCGGCGCCCGGCACCTATATCCCGGGCAAGGATTTCACCTTGAAGGGCGGCGTCGTCATCCGCGGCGAGCCCTCGAACGGCATGCTGTGTTCGGCCGCCGAGCTCGAGCTCAGCGACGACCATGACGGCATCATCGAACTGCCCGAGGATGCGCCGGTCGGCATTTCCTATGTCGATTATGCCAAGCTCGGCGGCGCAGTGATCGACATCTCGATCACCCCCAACCGTGGCGACGCGACCGGCGTTTATGGCATCGCTCGCGATCTCGCAGCCTTTGGCCTCGGCACGCTGAAGCCGACCGACATGTCGCCGGTGCCCTCGAAGGGCAAGAGCGCCATCGCGCCCCTGGCGCATGACTTCGCCGAAGGTCAGCCCAAGGCGATCCGCAAGTTCGCCGGTCGGCTGATCGTCGGCATCGTCAACGGCCCGTCGCCCGACTGGCTGCAGCAGCGCCTGCGCGCCGTCGGCCTGCGCCCCATCAACAAGGTGGTGGACATCACCAATCTCGTGTCGCTCGGCTGGGGCCGGCCGCTGCACGCCTATGACGCCGACAAGGTCGCCGGCACCATGGTGCTGCGCAATGCCCGCGAAGGCGAAACCCTCGACGCGCTCGACAACAAGATCTACCCGCTCGACGACACGATGACGGTGATCGCCGACAATCAGGGCCCGCTCTGCCTCGGCGGCATCATGGGCGGCATCCGCTCGGGCGTCACCGATGAGACCACCAATGTCTTCATGGAATCGGCGAGCTGGGACCCGGACCTGATCGCCCAGTCGGGCCGCAAGACCGGCATCGTTTCCGATGCCCGCTATCGGCTGGAGCGCTCGGTTGATCCTGCGCTGACCGAGCCCGGCCTTGAACTCGCGACCCGTCTGGTGCTCGAGCTCTGCGGTGGCGAGCCGATGGAACACGCCATTTCCGGCGCCGATGTCTTCCCCGAAACCGAGATCGACTTCCCGCTGTCTGAAGTGCGCCGCCTCACCGGTCTCTCCCGCGCGCCTGAAGAGATCACGGCCGTGCTCGAACGCCTCGGCTTCGAGGTCGAAGGCGATGGCGAAACCCGCAAGGTGCTGGTCCCCTCCTGGCGTCCCGATGTCACCATGAAGGCCGACCTCGCCGAAGAGGTGATGCGCATGGTGGGCGTCGACAACATCCCGGTCGATCCGCTGCCGCGGCTCACCACCGTTGCCCCGCGCATCCTCACCACCATGCAGAACCGCCGCCGTCTGGCGCGGCGCGTTCTGGCCGCCCGCGGTCTCGACGAGGCGGTCAACTGGTCCTTCATTTCGGCAAAGGAAGCCGAGCGCTTCGGCGGCGGTTCGCCCGAGCTGAAACTCGCCAACCCGATCGCCTCCGAACTGACCGACATGCGGCCTTCGCTGCTGCCGGGCCTGCTCGGAGCGCTGCAGCGCAACACCGCACGCGGCATCAACGAGCTGAAGCTGTTCGAGGTCGGCCAGGTCTTCGCCTCGGTCAATCCCGATGGCCAGCGCACCTATGCCTCGGGCCTGCGCATGGGCGCCCCGCGCGACTGGCGCGGCGTCAGCAAGACTCCGGATGTCTTCGACGCCAAGGCCGATCTCGGCGCGCTGCTCGATGCCATGGGCCTCGATATCGACAAGCTGCAGGTGACGGCAGACGCCGCCGGCTGGAGCCATCCCGGCCGCGGCGGGCGCATCCAGATGGGCCCCAAGCTGATCATCGGCTGGTTCGGCGAAGTGCACCCCGATGTGCTGGAGCTCTACGATCTCACGGGCCCGGTCGTCGCCTTCGAACTCGATCTCGACGCCATCCCCGAGCCGCGCCGCAAGTCGAGCCGCGCCAAGCCGGCGCTGTCACTCTCCGACCAGATGCCGCTCAACCGCGATTTCGCCTTCGTCGTCGACAGCGACGTGCCGGCGGCAACCCTGCTCAAGGCCGCCCGAGGTGCCGACAAGACCCTGATCTCGAACGTCAATGTCTTCGACGTCTTCGAGGGCAAGGGTGTCGGCGAGGGCAAGAAGTCGGTCGGCCTCGCGGTCACCCTGCAGCCGCAGGACAAGACCCTGACCGACGAGGAAATCGAAAAGGTTGCGAGAAACGTCGTCGCCGCCGTTACCAAGGCGACGGGCGGCACGCTCCGGGGGTAGGGGCACGAACTCTCGGTGTCATCCCGGCCTTGTGCCGGGATCCATCTTCAGATGTCGCGCCGAGAAGGTGTGGATGCGGTAGCCATCCAGGATGGGCCCCGGCTTTCGCCGGGGTGACATCCTGGATGGTGTGCCTCTGTGCCTCACGCCCTTCTTCCTTCTCCCACAAGGGGAGAAGGCGCTGACTGCCGGCAACCTGTCAGGACGCGGCCCGCCCGCTCACACCTGCGGGCGGTTGTCGGTCAGCCCGTCCTTGACCGCCGCGTCGATCGCCGCGATTTCGGCGTCGTCGAGGCTCAGGTTGTCGAGCACCCCGAGGCAGTCCTTGAGCTGGTCCAGCGTGCGGATGCCGATCAGCGCCGAGGTGATCTCCTTGCGCCGCAGCACCCAGGCCAGCGCCAGTTGCACCATGCTCTGCCCGCGCGCTTCGGCGATGGCGCCCAGCTTTTCGACGGCATCTAGCACGCGCGGCTCCAGCCGGCTGGCGTTCAGCGAATAGTTCTCGGAGGCGCGGGTGCCGCCGAGGTCGTCGCGTCGGTTGTACTTGCCCGACAGGATGCCCTGCTGCAGCGGCGAGAAGGCGATCATGCCGATCCCCAGTTCGTCGCAGACGCCGATCGTGTCGTCATCCTCGATCCAGCGGTTTAGGATCGAATAGCTCGGCTGGTGGATGAGGCAGGGAACGCCCATCTCCTTCAAAATTCGGTGCGCCTCGCGCGTCTGCTCGGCGGGGTAGCTGGAAATGCCGACATAGAGCGCCTTGCCCTGCCGGTGCAGCTGCGCCAGGGCGCCCATGGTTTCTTCGAGCGGCGTCTCCGGATCGAACCGGTGCGAATAAAAGATATCGACATAGTCGAGACCCATCCGCTTGAGGCTCTGGTCCGCCGAGGCGATAAGATATTTGCGCGAGCCGTGGTCGCCATAGGGGCCATCCCACATCGGCCACCCGGCCTTGGACGAAATCACCATCTCGTCGCGATAGGGCCGGAAGTCCCGCGCCATCACCTGGCCGAACAGTTCCTCGGCAGAGCCCGGCGGCGGGCCGTAGTTATTGGCGAGGTCGAAATGCGTGACGCCCTTGTCGAAGGCATAGCCGAGCATTTCGAAGGCGCTGGGATAGTCGCGGCTGCCGCCGAAATTCTGCCACAGCCCCAGCGAGATCGCCGGCAGCATCAGCCCGGATCTGCCGGTGCGCCGGTACGGCATTTCGCCATAGCGGTCGTCGCTGGCCCGATAGGTCATGAAGTCTCTCCTGATATGTCCTGGCGGCCCACGGCGCGCCGTCGTCGTCAAATGCGGCCCGCCGCACATTCTCGGGCCGGCGGGTGAGGGGGCGGCGCGCGGCCGCCCCGGACGCCATTACGGCACCTTGTGGCCGGCGGCGCGGAACAGCCGGTACCAGTCTTCGCGGCTGAGCTGCACGTCGGCTCCCGCCGCGCATTCGCGCACCCGCGACGGCTTCGTGGTGCCGAGCACGACCTGAATATTGGCCGGATGACGGGTGATCCACGCCACCGCGATGCCGGTCGGCGTGACGCCATGCGTTTCCGCCAGTTCGTCCAGAACGTCGTTCAATTCGGCATAGTTCTCGCGGTCGCCGACGAAGACGCCATTGAAGAACCCGGCCTGGAACGGCGACCAGGCCTGCAGCGTCACGCCGTTGAGCCGCGCATAGTCGAGTAGGCCCACATCGCGCGAGATCGACTGGTCGAGCCCGTCCATGTTCACCGCAATGCCCTGCGCAATGAGATTGGCGTGAGTGATCGACAGCTGCACCTGGTTGAACAGCAGCGGCTGGTTCAGCGTGCCTTTCAATAGCTCCATCTGCCCCGGCGTCTGGTTGGAGACGCCGAAATGGCGCACCTTGCCGGCGGCGTGCAGCGTGTCGAAGGCCTTGGCGACATCCTCGGGCTCCACCAGCGTGTCTGGACGGTGCAGCAACAGCACGTCGAGATAGTCGGTATTTAGCGCCTTCAGCGACTCGTCCACCGAGCTCAGGATGTGCTCGGACGAAAAGTCGAAGAACCCCTTGCGGATGCCGACCTTGGACTGAATGACCATCTTCTCGCGGTCGCTGGCGCTCAGCTGCATCGCCTCGCCGAAGCGGCGCTCGCACAGGTGGTCGCCGCCATAGACATCGGCATGGTCGATCATCGTCACGCCGGCGTCCATCGCCGCGCCGACCAGTTCGCGGATCTCGGCGTCGCTCATCTCCTTGATGCGCATCAGCCCGGCGATGACGGCCGGCAGCGCGAGCTCGGAATTGGGTATCTGATAGGTCTTCATGGCGCGTTGGCCTCCCTCTTTGGTCTGTGCTTTGCAGCTTGCGATCGGATGGCGCGACGGGCAGGCAATGCCACCCGCCACCAGCCCCGTGACTGGTTCCAAACGGTTCCGATGTATCGAAGTTGCCCGTCATGCCAGCCGGATGATACATCCGGCCCATCATGATCGCGCCCGTTGACAGTTCCGCCACCCTGCCCGAAACGCCAAAGCCCTTCAAGGTTCTGGCCCTCTACAGGTTCGCCGCGCTGCCCGATTGCGCCGCGCTGCAGCCGGAACTGGCCCGGTTCTGTTGCGCCCGCGGCATTCGCGGCACTTTCATTCTCGCGCCGGAAGGCATCAACGGCACCGTGGCGGGGACGCCCGAAGCGATCGACGCGCTGGCCGCCTGGTTCGAGACCGACCGGCTGTGGGCCGGCCGGCTGGCCGGGGCCGAGGCCAAATATTCGTGGTCGGACGAGATGCCCTTTCACCGCATGAAGGTGCGGCTGAAACCCGAGATCGTCACGCTGCGCGCGCCCCAGGCCGACCCCTCACGCCGCGTCGGCACCTATGTCGCGCCAAAGGACTGGAACGCGCTGATCGACCGCAACGACGTGCTGGTGATCGATACCCGCAACGACTACGAGGTGGCGCTCGGCAGTTTCGCCCGCGCCGCCGATCCGCACACGGCGAGCTTCACCGAGTTCAAGGACTATGTGGCGAAGCTCGACCCGAAGAAAACGCCGAAGGTCGCGATGTTCTGCACCGGCGGCATCCGCTGCGAAAAGGCCTCGGCCTATATGCTGGAGCAGGGCTTCCCCGAGGTGTTTCACTTGCAGGGCGGCATCCTGAAATATCTCGAAACCGTGCCGGAAGCCGAAAGCCGCTTCGCTGGCGAGTGCTTCGTTTTCGACGAGCGCGTCTCGGTAACCCATGGGCTCCAGGAGGGGCAGGCCGAACTCTGCCGCGCCTGCCGTACCCCGATGGCGCCCGATGCGCTGCAGGACGGCATCTGCCAGACCTGTCACGACACAGGCAACACCGCCCGCGCGCTGGAGCGCGAACGCCAGATGCAGCTGGCGCGAGAACGGGGCGAAGCGCATCTGGGCGATGACGCCGCGGCCCGTGCCGCGCACAATCGCCAGCTCAAGCAGGCGCGCCGCGCCGCAGCCCGCGACACCCGCCCGCGGCCCTAACCACGCCGCGACGCGAACTTACCTTCGAATGCAAAAATCCCCCGGGCTTTGCCGGGGGATTCGGACTATGGGATGCATCTCGCGAAGTTCTAGCCGGTTCCTGTTCCGATCGCGGCAGGCGTAGTGCGGAGGTCGGCGGCTGATTCTCGCACTCGGTTTAGTCCGGCAGCTCCGACTGCTCCGGGGGCGGGGGCGGCGGGACGACAATCTGGTCCGACTGGATCTCGAGCAAATCGCCAGCGCCACCCGCCAGGCTGAGCGCCCGGTTCGGCGGGTCATCCTGGCGATGGCGGGCGATCAGGCTCTTGCCCGGCTCGCCGAAATAGCCCTTGAGCCCAACCATGGCGGCGACCGCGCCACTGTCATGAAAGCGGCTCTCGGCCGACACGGATAGCCCCATCTCCGGCGCAAACTGGTATTCGGTTGCGAGCCGCAGCGAATTCTCACCTAGGATCGAGGCCCCACCGAGGCTCAGCCGCCAGTCGTCCGTCGCGTACCAGGCGAGGTCGGCGATGGCGAACATGCCGTTCTCGTCGGGGATGGCAACGTCGTAGTCGACCATGGCCCAGCCGGCCCAGGCCTCAAGACTGATCTGGCCAAGATAGAGTTCAGCTTCGGGGCCGATCGCCGTCAGCATGGCGTCGTCGTTGCGCAGCACGCCGGCGGTAATGCCCAGCAGATAGCTGGATGGGTCGCGGGTGAACCCGTGAACCGCGCCGCCAACCGACCAGTCGCCGTCCTCGGACTGCAAGGACAGGTCGCCCTGCAGGCCGAACATGTCGCCCACTGGTGCCGAAATCGAGCCCGCAGCGCGGAAGATGGCGCTCGACGGATCGGTGAGATAGCCGAGATCGAGTTCCAGCTTGCCGTTTACACCGGACACGGCCGGCGCGACGAAATCGGCGGCATAATCCGCCATTGGCTCCGGATAGATGATGAGATCGGCCGCCTGCACGCCGGTTCCGCACAAGGCGGTGCCGAGCAGCGCGACGCCGAGGATACGCAGTCGCATGTAAAGCCCCCAGTAAACATAGTCTGGAGAAATTACGTACATATCTCTGCTTAAGCGGCAAGCCTCTGGCAGATGTGACGAAATCCTTCGCCGCGGGAGTTGCGGAAATGTGACTCGCGGCCGGCTGGCGCAGCAAAGCGGCAATCCGTGACTTGCCGCCTCGTCTCTTGCCTCGCGCGGCGGACCGCGATTTAGTCGAGGGATGACTGAAGACGAGTTGCAGCAACAGTTCTTCGAGATGCTGATGGAGAGCCAGTACTGGTCTCCGTCGCAGCTCGTCGCCTATCAGCGCGAGCAGCTCGAGCAGCTTCTGCGCCATGCCCGCGCCAACGTGCCCTTCTACGAAAACCGCCTCGATTCCGTCTTCCGCCCCGGCGGCGGCATCGACTGGGACCGCTGGCACGAGATCCCGATCGTCACCCGCACCGACATGCGCGACCACCGCGACGCCATGCTGGCGCAGCGCGTCCCGACGGGGCACGGGAAGTACAGCACCATTGAATCCTCTGGCTCTACGGGATTGCCGATCAAAATCACCACGAACCGTCTGATGATGCTGGCCACGCGCGCTGTTCGATATCGCGCACAAACCTGGCACGACTTTGACTGGTCCAAGACGTATGCCGCGCGCTATGTCGGTGAGGTTCGGGAGGATCGTGGCTACCGATCAGACGGCCCTTGGGGCCCGCCTTGGCTCAGCTCAGCGCAACTCGGCACCGCATATCTGATGGACCGCAAGTTGACTGCAGAGCAAATGGTGGACGTCATGTCCAGCGTAGGCGCTAGCTATTTGCGCGCTGGTCCGAAGCCGGCACATGTGCTCGCGCTTGCTGCTGAGCGGGAAGGGTTGGATCTACCACTGCATGCGGTGATCACGCATGGCGAGCAAGTCGAAATGGACGACAAGCAGGCGTACCGGCGGGCATTCGGGGCGATCTGTTTCGAACAGTACAGCTCCAAGGAAGGCGGGCAGATGGCGCACCCCTGCCCGAGTAGCGCTGGTCTGCACGTCGGCGCGGAGAACCTCCTGTTGGAGATCGTTGACGAGAACGGGAAACCTTGCGCCGTCGGTGTCGAAGGCCGCGTGGTCATTACGCCTTTTACCAGCACCACGCAGCCGCTCATTCGCTATGATCAGGGCGACATCGCCGCTCTTGCGCCGCCCTGCAGTTGTGGGCGCGGACTACCCCTCCTGGCGGCTATTTCAGGCCGACAAACAGCGTTCTTCACTCATCCAGACGGTCGTCGCGCATCCGGCATGTTGCCCGAGGCCGTCCGCAACGGTCTCGGTGCGACCATCTGGCAGGTCGCGCAAGTTGGGCCGCTCGATTTCGACATCCGCTATGTACCGAACGATCCAGACAGACCTGGCGATGAAACGGCGGCGATAGCCGCCTTTAAGGCAATCTACTTCGAAGACGCGCGGGTCAAATGCATCCGGCTGCCGCGGATCGAACCCACGGCAGCCGGAAAATATCTTCAATATGTGAACGAGTGGCAATCGTTGAGCTAAGGTTGATCAAACAACGACTAAAATCGATTGCCTAAGTGGGCTCGAGGTCCTGCGGCGGATCTTTCAGATCTTCTTCTGGCTCCTCGTACTCTTCCGAGATCAGACCGCTGGCACCCGAGAACAGGTTGAGTGCCCGGTTCGGCGGGTCGTCCTGGCGGTGGCGATCGATCAGGCTCTTGCCCGGCTCGCCGATATAGCCCTTGAGCCCCACCATGGCGGCAACGGCGCCGGTGTCGTGCCAGCGGGCCTCGCCGGAGAGCGCCAGACCCATTTCCGGGGCAAACTGATATTCGGTTGCAATGTTCAGCGAGTTCTCGCCGAGGATCGACGAACCGCCGATGCTCACCCGCCAGTCGTCCGTCGCATAATAGGCCAGGTCGGCTATCGCAAACCCGCCGCTCAGATCGGTCAGCCCGGCATCGTCATATTCAAGCGCTGCGTAACCAGCCCAGGCCTCGATGCTGATCTGGCCGAGATAGAGTTCAGCTTCGGGGCCGACGGCGAACAGGGTGGAATCGCCTGTCGAGACCACACCGGCAGTCACACCGAGCAGGTAGCTCGACGGGTCGCGGGTGAAGGCGTGCACTGCGCCACCGAAACTCCAGTCACCCTCATAGGACTGCACGGAGAGATCGCCCTGCAGGCCGAACATGTCGCCCACTGGCGCCGAAATCGAGCCCGCAGCGCGGAAAATCGCACTCGAGGGGTCGGTGAGATAGCCGAGGTCGAATTCCAGTTTGCCGTTCACCCCGGACACTGCAGGCGCCGCGAAATCGGCGGCGTAATCGGCCATCGGTTCAGGATAGATGATGAGGTCTGCGGCATTCGCCGCGCCCACCGAAAACACACTGGCCATCAAGACCGTATTCAATACCCGCAGCCGCATCGCCGCCTCTCCTTAATTTCCCTTTCAGAAAAATACACTTATGGGGCTTGGTGACAATCGCCATAGGCAACGAAAGGGAGTGTTCAAATACGGCTGTTGCAAACGGGTAACGCCATACAGAGGTCGGGCAGGATCGTCCGCACGAGGAGGGCGGCGCCTTGGCTCGGCAGATCATCGAGGCGATGCGTTCGAACTGGTGATAGAGGCTCGGCGCCACCGCCTCGTCTTGCGCCCCGCGGCGGACCGCGATTTAGTCGGGAGATGACAGAAGACGAGTTGCAGCAACAGTTCTTCGAGATGCTGATGGAGAGCCAGTACTGGTCTCCGTCGCAGCTCGTCGCCTATCAGCGCGAGCAGCTCGAGCAGCTTCTGCGCCATGCCCGCGCCAACGTGCCCTTCTACGAAAACCGCCTCGATTCCGTCTTCCGCCCCGGCGGCGGCATCGACTGGGACCGCTGGCACGAGATCCCGATCGTCACCCGCACCGACATGCGCGACCACCGCGACGCCATGCTGGCGCGCAACCGGCCGCGTGGCCACGGGGATTACAGCACCATTGAATCCTCGGGCTCGACCGGCCTGCCGATCAAGATTTCCACCAACCGGCTGATGATGCTCGCCACCGCAGCCATCCGTTGGCGGGCGCAGCGCTGGCATGGCGTCGACTGGTCAAAGACCTACACCGCGCGCGGCGGTTTCGATCCCGATGCCCTGTACCCCGACGGCAAGCAGACGGGTATCTGGGGGCCGCCCTGGGATGCTGCCGCACGGGCCGGCAGATCCTTCACCATATCGCGGCGCTTCACCTCCGAGGAGACACTTGAGTTTCTGTCGCGCACAGCGACCGCCTACTATTCCTCTGTGCCCAAGAATGTTCACACTCTGGCGCTCGAGGCAGAGCGGCTCGGTATTTTCGCCAGCCTCGAGAGCATTTTCGCCCACGGGGAACACGTCGGTGCCGACGATAAGGCGGCTTTCCGGCGGGTGTTCGGCGCTGCCTGCCTGGAACACTACAGTTCCAAGGAAGGCGGTCACATGGCGCATCCCTGTCCCGACGGCCCGGGACTTCATGTCAGCGCAGAGAACCTGTTTCTGGAGATCGTGGATGCCGAGGGTGCCCCGTGCCCGGTCGGTGTGGAGGGGCGCGTCGTCATCACGCCGTTTGTCAGCACCATCCAGCCGTTGATCCGTTACGACCAGGGCGACATTGCCGCCTTCGCCCCGCCCTGTTCATGCGGGCGTGTCCTGCCCTTGCTGAAATCCATCTCCGGGCGGTCCATGGCCATCTTCACGCATCCCGATGGTCGCGCGGCGGCCCGCATGCTGCCCGATTCTGCCCGGGAAGCGCTGGACGCGACAATGTGGCAGATCGCGCAGGTGGGGCCTCTGGATTTCGAGATACGATATGTGCCGCGCGATACCGCGCGGCTCGGCGACGAACATCAGGCCGAGGCGGCCTTTCGCGAGATCTTTTTCGATGACGCAGCAGTCAAAATGATACGGCTGCCGCGGATAGAAACCACGGCAGCCGGTAAATTTCTGGAATATGTCAACGAGTGGCGCCCGTCCCAGACATAACTGCTTAAACAAGGTCTGCGGTATGAACCACATGCGGAAAGCATCAACCTTGAGTTAATGCACCGCGCTGTAGTGCGGCAAGTAGTCAGCTCCGCTCACATGCCTTTGTGCCGGCAGCTGATGTCACTTCGGTATGTCTGAGATGCTCTCGCAGTCGTATGTGTCGGTATCAACTAGCACGTACTTTTCGCCTTCGCCGCAGTACGCGCCATCATGGATCAGTTCGCTCGCCCCCGAGAACAGGCTGAGCGCCCGGTTCGGCGGATCGTCCTGACGATGGCGATCGATCAGGCTCTTGCCGGGCTCGCCGATATAGCCCTTGAGCCCGACCATGGCGGCAACCGCGCCGGTATCATGCCAGCGCGCTTCGCCGCTGACCCCAAGGCCCATCTCCGGCGCAAACTGGTATTCGGTGGCCAGCCGCAGCGAGTTCTCGCCGAGGATCGACGAACCGCCGATGCTGACGCGCCAGTCATCCGTCGCGTAATAGGCGAGGTCGGCGATAGCGAACATGCCACTTAGGTCCGGCTGCAGCACATCGGTATAGTCGATGGAAGCCCAACCGGCCCAGGCCTCAAGACTGATCTGTCCCAAGTAGAGCTCCGCTTCCGGACCAATCGCCATGAGAGTGGACTCGGAACTGGTAACGAAGCCACCCGTCACGCCGAGTAGATAGCTCGAGGGGTCACGGGTGAAGCCGTGCACTGCGCCACCGAAACTCCAGTCACCCTCATAGGACTGCACGGAGAGATCGCCCTGCAGGCCGAACATGTCGCCAACCGGCGCCGAAATCGAGCCCGCGGCGCGGAAGACAGCGCTCGACGGATCGGTGAGATAGCCGAGATCGAGTTCAAGCTTGCCGTTCAGCCCGGAGACGGCCGGCGCGACGAAATCGGCAGCATAATCGGCCATCGGCTCGGGATAGATGATCAGGTCTGCGGCATTTGCCGCACCCACCGAAAACACACTGGCCATCAAGACCGTATTCAATACCCGCAGCCGCATTGCCGCCTCTCCTTTAATTCCCTTTCAGAAAAATACACTGATGGGGCTTGGTGACAATCTCTACAGGCGCGGCAAGAAAGTGTTCAGGTGCAACCGTTGCAAATGGGTGACTCGATACAGACGTCGGGCAAGCACGTGTGCCCGAACATGACAGGGCCGAGCGTAAATAAAGTTGAGGCGTTCAGAACCTCAGTCCAGCCGCGCGGCTTCAATGCAATCGCCCCAAATCTCGATATGGCCACGACCGCACCCTTCCCGCTAACTAGCCTCAGCGCTGAACGGTCCAACGGCACGGGGCGAACGGAGACTCGGCGCGTAGGATGAGCGATGCCAAACGGTGACCCAGCTGTCGGGCAATCCCGTACGGCAATGCGCAAAAAAGAACGCCGCCCCCGAAGGAGCGGCGATCGTCTGGTGAGGCGCGGCGCCTGGTCGATAGCGTCAAATAGGGTACTTGACACAGGTCTGGGTCTGCTCGTCAAAGACTTCGTCTAGCTCGCAGTCGGCATCACTCTTGGGCCCGTCGTCGGGCGCCGTGGATATTGCGGACATCAGATCTCCCGCACCGGCAGCGAGGTCAAGCGCCCGGTTCGGCGGATCATCCTGGCGATGGCGATCGATCAGGCTCTTGCCTGGCGTGCCGAGATAGCCCTTGAGGCCCACCATGGCGGAAACGGCGCCCGTGTCGTGCCAGCGGGCCTCGCCGGACAGCGCCAGGCCCAGTTCCGGCGCAAACTGATATTCGGTGGCAAGGTTCAGTGAGTTTTCGCCCAGGATCGAGGCGCCACCAATGCTGACCCGCCAGTCGTCGGTCGCGTAGTAGGCCAGGTCGCCGATGGCGAAACCGCCGTCCAGATCGGGCGTCGCATCGTCATAGTCGAGCGAGGCCCAGCCACCCCAGCCCTCGAAGCTGAGCTGGCCGAGATAGACTTCGGCTTCGGGTCCGATGGCCGCCAAAGTGGCATTGTCGTTGCGCACGACGCCGGCGGTGATGCCGAGCAGATAGCTGGACGGATCGCGGGTGAAGGCGTGCAGCGCTCCGCCAACCGACCAGTCGCCAGCAGAGTTTTCGACTGAAATATCGCCTTGCAGCCCGAACATGTCGCCGACCGGGACGGAGATCGAGCCAGCGCCGCGGAACATCGCGCTCTCGGGGTCTGTCAGATAGCCGAGGTCGAGCTCCAGCTTGCCATTGACGCCGGACACCGCCGGCTCGGCAGCATAGTCCGAGGTTGCCTCGGGATAGATGACCAGGTCTGCAGCCTGCGCTGCCCCCACCGACAACACACCGGCCATCAAGACCGCCTCGAATATCAGCAACTTCATTAAATCTCTCCCTTAAATTCATTGCAGGACTTACACCTGTCGGCACCGGTGACAATCGTTGCCATCGCGGAAAATCAGCGCTACCGCGTAGTTGTTGCACATGGGTGACAGCGTTGACGCGCTCAGCACCAGGGTCTGCGGGCAAAAAACCTATCGGCGAGAAATCGCGATGGGCGCTCAGATCTTCAGTCCAGCCGCGCGCGCCGCTGGTAGCCAGCTGCGGCTGATCGGCAGGCTCCAACCGTCTGTCAGCGTTACCATTGGTTCGCCGCCAAGCCGCACGGCGTTGCTGATGGCGTCCGGTGCGCACCGGCCATCGTCCGATCATCCCCCCGCCCCGTCTGTTCAAGTCCTTCTGCCCTCGCTACAAATACCTGCAGGAGGGCTTCGGCATGGCGGCGGCGCGGGCATACGATTTCATCATTTGTGGCGGCGGCTCGGCGGCCTCGGTGGCCGCATCGCGCCTTGTCGGCGAGTTCGGCTATTCCGTGCTGCTGCTCGAGCGCGGGCCCAAACGCACCAACCCGATCATGGCCATGCCGGCCGGCTACATGAAATATCTGGGCCGCGACACCTTCCTCGAAATGCACAAATCCGTGCCGCAGCCGCAGCTCGGCGGCCGTGCGCCCACCGTGCCGGTGGCCAAGGTTCTGGGCGGCGGCAGCGCCGTCAACGCCATGGTCTATATGCGCGGCCAGGCCGAGGATTACGACGGCTGGGCCGCCGGCCTCGGCAATGCCCCCGACTGGTCCTACGAGGACATGCTGCCCCATTTCACCACGCTCGAATCCAATGCGCGCTTCAACAACCGCTTCCACGGCATTTCCGGCCGGTTGCGGGTGTCCGAGCCGGGGCACATTTCGCCCACCACCGAGCAGTTCATGCTGGCCGCCCAGGGCCTGGGGCATGACTACAACCCAGATTTCAATGGCGCCGGCCAGTCCGGTGTCGGCATCATGCAGCACAGTTTCGGCCAGCGCGGTGCCCACAAGCAGCGCTCCGACGCGCGCCGTGCCTTCCTCGATCCGCTGCGTCGCGACCACAGGCTGAAGATCGTCACCGGCGCCCGCGTCGATCGCATCATCGTCGAGAACGGCCGTGCGGTCGGCGTGCGCTACACGGCGCAAGACGAACCGCACGAGGCGCGCACCGATGGCGAGGTGCTGGTCGCCGCCGGCACCTATAATTCCACCAAGCTCATGCTGCTCTCGGGGCTCGGTCCGGCCGATCATCTGGCCGATTTCCAGATCCCCGTCACCGCCGATCTCTCCGGCGTCGGCCACAACCTGCAGGACCACCACGAGGTCCCGGTGATCGCGACCACCAGGGGCAAGTCCGGCTATTACGGCCAGGATCGCGGGTTGAAAATGGTGCTGAACGGGCTGCAATACATGCTGTTCAATTCCGGTCCCGTCACCACCACCGGTATCGAATCCTGCCTCTTCTACGATCCCGATGGCGGCGACCGCCCCACCATTCAGCTCTATTGTGCGCCGATCATCTATCAGGATCGGGACGTGTCGAAGGCCGAGCCCACCTGGGGCGTCACCTTCACCTCATGCCTCTTGCGCCCCAAGGCGCGTGGCACGGTGCGGCTGCGCTCCATCGATCCGGCGGCCCAGCCGCTGGTCGATTGCAATTTCTTCGGCGATCCCGACGACCTGCGGCTCACCCTGGCGTCGATGCGCCATGCCCGCAAACTGCTCGAAACCGCGCCGCTGGCCGACGCGATCCGCGAGGAGATCCTCCCCGGTCCGGACGTGACGGACTACGCCGGTCTCGCCAAGTTCGCCGCCGAAACGGTGAAGACCAATTATCACCCGGTCGGCACGCTCGCCATGGGCCCCGACAGCGATCCGATGGCCGTGGTCGATTCCCGCCTGCGCGTCCGCGGGGTCGAGCATCTGCGGGTCATCGATTGCTCGATCATGCCGCAGATCGTGTCGGGCAACACCAATGCTCCTGCCATGGCCATCGGCTCCAAGGCCGCCAGCCTGATCGCCGAGGACTGGGCGTAGGTAAGCCTACCTGCCGAACGTTTTGCAGACGGGTCCCAACCATGAGATGATTCCATGCGGGCCGCCGGAGTCGACCTGCCAAAGCATGCCCGTCATATAGCTGCCGGCGGGGCAGGTTGCCGATTTTCCGTTGCCCTGTGGGCTGGGGATTCGCTCCTGCCCGTCAGCAATCGTCTGAATCACTTGGTTCGCTGCGCTCGGAATGCGATCTTCGACTATTCGGAGAACGTCTCCTTCCTGAACAGCCTCTTGCTGTACCATCACTCTGGCGTCCGATTCAGTGATGCCGCCGAGGGCCCGCACCACACCCCCATCTGATCCCCAATTCCACAAAAGGGTGAGCCCACCAAGGATAATGGCCGTGAGAACGGCAATGCCCACCCGCTCCAGAATAGTTTTCGTCACAATCTGTCTCCCTCAAGCCAAAGGTGAGAACAGTCTGATCATCGAATTGGCGCGAGGGCAGTTGGGTAAGTTACGAACGCCGGCCCACGACTGTCGCTGTTGTGAGAGCAAACGCACGCCGAATGCTCAAAGCAACCCTGCCGCCTTCACCGCGCCGAGATAGGTCCGGCTGACCGGCACGATGGTGCCATTGCTCAGCTCCAGCACCGGCTTGCCATCCTGTCGGAAACCGCGTGTCACGGCGCCCAGCGCCACCCAGTGCGAACGGTGGACCTGCAGGCCCGGCTCGGGCGCCGTCTCGCGGATCGCGTCGGCGAGGCGGATCAGCACCAGCGTCGTGCCTCTGTCCGTCGTCACGTCGACATAGTGGTCGGCGACGGCGAGGTGCAGCAGCGTGCCGCGCCTGTCGTGCGGCAAGCGGTCGAGCAGTGGCGGCGGCCAGGGGCTCTCGGTCCCCGTCTCCGGCTGCGGCACCGGCCGCTCCAGCACTGCGTGCAGCAGCGTCACCGCCGCGGCGATCGGCGCGGTATAGGCGACGAGGGTCAGCACATCGCTGAACCCGAACGCCGGGCCGAACAGCGCCAGATTGAACCCGGTGACGACCAGCGCAATCGGCACGCCCGCCACCAGCCCGGCGATCACCGCCGCCAGCGGTACCGGCAACCGCGGGCGCAGCAGCCGCTCCATCGTGCTGGCGCACAGCGTGCCCACAGCCGCCGTCGTGACGACGATCGTGCCCCAATAGCCGATGCGCGGCACCACCCCCATCATCTCGAACGTCCCGAACGGGCCGATGAGGCCGACCAGCACCGACACGATCGCCAGCACCGCCCAGCTGCGCGGGTCGCGCGCCAGCTGGTGCGTTTCACGAAGCGCGGAATGCAGCGGCGTGTCGTTCACGAACTCGTCCTGCGGTTGACGAAGGGGCGTTTGCGGCCGCCACCATAGCCGTCGATTAGGCGGTGACAAGTTCAACCACGGACGCCGCTCATGACCCTCGCACCTCTGCTCGACGCCACGCCCGCCATCCAGATTCATGCCCTCGCGGCCATCATGGCCTTCCTGCTCGGCGCCGCCATCTTGTGGCAGCGCAAGGGAACGCGCCTGCATCGCTGGCTCGGCCGGGTCTGGGTTGCCCTGATGCTGGTCACCGCGACCAGCGCGCTGTTCATCAACGAAATCCGTCTGATCGGCCCGTTCAGCCCGATCCACCTGTTCGTTCTGTTCACCTACTTGGGCATCGGGCAGGGGCTCTACAGCATCATCGTTCACCGCGACATTGCCCGCCACCGCGCCGAAATGCAGGGCGTCTATCTCGGCGCGCTCATTCTCGCCGGTGCCTTCACATTGCTGCCCGGTCGGCGCCTGCACGCCGTGCTGTTCGGCGCCGATGCCGGCTGGTTGCCCTCGGTGCTGGTGATCGTCCCCCTGCTGCTGGCCGCATGGAGTGTCTGGCGGCGGATGGGCCGGGCGCGGGCGGCTTGAGCACCGCCTCCCCGCCTCAGCGTGTCAGTCCAGCGGGAGCGCCTCAGGCGCTCCCGATCAAGATTCCGGCGCCGAACACCAGGGCGCCGCCAACCACCACCTGCAGCGCCGCACGCCAGAACGGGGTGTGCATATAGCGCTGCTGGATGAAGGCGATGGCCCACAGCTCGATCACCACCACGATGGCGGCAATGGTGGTCGCCACCCAGAAATCGTGGATCAGATAGGGCAGGGCGTGCCCCAGCCCGCCGATCGCTGTCATCACCCCGGACGCGACGCCGCGCTTGATCGGCGAGCCCCGGCCGGTCAGCTGGCCGTCGTCCGATGCCGCCTCGGTAAAGCCCATGGAGATGCCGGCGCCCACCGCGGCGGCCAGCCCCACGAGGAAGGTCGACCAGGTGTTGCCGGTGGCGAAGGCCGCTGCGAACACCGGCGCCAGTGTCGACACCGAGCCGTCCATCAGCCCGGCCAGGCCCGGCTGCACATATGTCAGGACGAACTGGCGGTGCGCCTCGCTCTTTTCGGCGTCCTTTTCGCTGTCGCCGACATTCTGCGTCTCCAGCCGATCGGCGAGATTGGCGTGCTTGCGCTCTTCGGCTGCCAGATCGCCGAGCAGCTTCCGCGCCGCGGCATCGGTCGTCCGCTCGGCTGCCGCCATGTAGAACCGCGCCGCGCCGTCTTCCATTTCCCAGGCCAGCTGCCGCACCTGTTCGAGGCTCATCGTGTCCATCAGCCAGATCGGCCGGCGCGTCGGAAAGCCGCGCACATGCTCGCGCCGGATCGGTGCCAGTCGCGGCCCGAACTGCTGGACATAAAGATCGAGCAGCCGCTGGCGGTGCCCGTCCTCTTCCGCCGCCATGCCCTCGAAAACTTTGGCGGTTGCGGGATAGCTCTCGGCAAGCCGCATGGCGATCTCCGAATAGATCGCGCCGTCCTCTTCTTCGGCGGCGACGGCGAGCGACAGGATTTCGCGCGCATCGAGCGATTCGAACGACCGGCGGCCCGCCTGCAGGAAACGTGTGAGCATGGGAATGATGTCTCCATAGTTTGGAACTGTTCTAAACTATGGACGGTTTGCGATGCAAGACTGTCTGTTTGCAAGGCTGCCTTGTCCGGAAAACGTCAGTCTGGCGCAGTCTGCCGCGCCGCCTCAAGCCGCTGGCGCTGCGCCACATAGCCATCGCCCGAATCCGCCACTTCCTGCTTCAGCCAGTCGCGGAACAGCGTCACCTTGCGCGGCAGGCGCCGGGCTTCGGCGGTGACGAACCAGTAGCCGCCTGCCGCCTCGACGCTCACATCGAACGGCCGCACCAGGCGCCCGTCGCTGATCGTATCCGCCGACATCATGTCGACGGCCATCAGCACGCCCTGCTCGGAGATCGCCGCATCGAAGGCCAGCGCCGGATCGTCATAGACCGGCCCCGGCATCCGCTTGGGCAGCGCCAGCCCGGCCGCGGCGAACCATGGCGCCCAGGGCAGCATCGAGCTCGTGTCGTGGATCATCGGCACCTTGACGATATCCGCCGGCGTCTTCAGCTGCGCCGCGACCGGCGGCGCCGCCACCGGACGATAGCGCTGTCCGCCGATCAGCTCGGCGCGGATCCCCTCCCACGGGCCGGGCCCGAAGCGCACGCCGCAATCGATGTCGGAATGGTTGAGGTCGATCATCTGCCCGGTCACCACCAGCCGCGTCTCGATCTCGGGATAGAGCGCATTGAACTTGGCGATCCGCCAGATCAGCCAGCGCGAGGCGAAGACATTGCCCATCGTTACGGTGAGGACATTCTCGTTATGCGCCCGCAGGCCCGCCATGGCATCTTCCAGCGCCGCGAATCCCGCGCTCAGCCGCGGCAGGATCTGCACCAGCGCCGGGGTGGGGCGCAGCCCGTCGCGGGTCCGTTCGAACAGCTCCATTCCCAATCGCTCCTCGGCCCGCCGCAGATGCTGGCTGACCGCGCCGGGGGTCACGCCCAGCTCGTCGGCGGCCGGCGCCAGCGCCCCGCGGCGGGCGACGATCTCAATGGCGCGGATGGCATTGAGCGGAATGGCAAACGGGTTCGGCATATAGATTTTCTATACCGCGGCCGAAACCTTGTCGATTGCTGTGGCGCGGTCTGTAGGGCCATACCATCCGAAACCAACGAAAGGACCACGCCAAAATGTACAAGATCCTCCGCAGCCTGCGCCGCTGGCTCAGCATCGATGCGGCAACGCCGCGCCGCCCGGAAACCACCTGCGGCATGGATCCGCGCCAGCTCGCCGATCTGCCCCCGCATCACCCCCGCTGCGACTGAAAACTGCCCCCGCCGATAACGGCCGCGTGACAAACCCGCCCGGCTTGAGCATTATACGGGTCCCGGAATCGGCGGTGAGGAACTCCGTGGCTGAAGAGGCGAATATCGATGCCTATTTCGAGCGGATCGGCTTTGCCGGCTCGATTGCACCGAACCTGGAGACGTTGAGCCAGCTGCATCAGCAGCACCCGGCGGTCATCCCATTCGAAAATCTCGACGCGCTCATGGGAGCGCCTGTCAGGCTGGAGCTGTCCAACCTGCAGCAGAAAATGCTCTTCGATAAACGTGGCGGCTTCTGTCTCGAACACAACCTTCTGTTCAAGGCGGTGCTCGAGTCGCTGGATTTCGACGTGCGCCTGCACGGCGCGCGGGTCCTGTGGGGCCACGATCCGTCCGAAGAGCGCCCGATCAGCCATATCGTGCTGACCGTCGATATCGCCGGCACGCCCTGGCTGGCCGATGTCGGCTTCGGCGGCTTCACGCCGACTGCGCCGCTGCGGCTGCGCGCCGAAAGGGAACAGGCCACTCCGCACGAGACCTTCCGCCTGATGGGCGGCGAGCCCGACTGGCTGCTCGAAGTGCTGCTGGGCGAGGACTGGAAGCCGATCTACAGCTTCGAGGAGATCGATCTCGATCCCGAACGGCTCAATGAGATCAATGAGGCCGTGTCGAAAAAGGGCTCGCTGCACGACAATCTCGTCGCCACCCGCGCCCCCAAGGGCCGGCGCCTGGCGCTGAGGAACAACCGGCTGTCGATCTACCCTGCCGAGGGCGAACTCGAGCGCACGACGATCGCCGATGTGGCGGGCATCCGCGAGGCGCTGACCAGCCAGTTCGGCATTCAACTGCCGTCGGCCGAGCGGCTCGATCCGGCGCTGCTTAACGTCCTCGAGGGCACCCCGCCGGCGCCCGCGGACTGATGCCGCCCGTCATCGTCGACCCCGACAAGGTGCACGAATTCGTCGATTTCGACGGGTTCTATGCCTGGCTGGCCGAACACCATGACAGCGCCGACGAGCTCTGGATCAAGATCCACAAAAAGGCGTCGGGCCGGCCCACCATCACCCCGGTCGGGGCCATCGATGCGGCGCTGTGCTGGGGCTGGATTGACGCCATCCGCAAGAGCTTTGACGCGCACAGCTTCCTGCAGCGCTACACGCGCCGCGGCAAAAAGAGCATCTGGAGCCGCGTCAATGTCGACAATGTCGAACGGCTCATCGCGGCCGGGCTGATGACCGAGCATGGCCTGAAGCATGTCGAAGCCGCGAGGGCCGACGGCCGCTGGGACCGCGCCTATGGCACCACGGCCGAAGACATGCCGCTGCCCGAACCCTTCCTCGAGGCCATCGCCGCAGATCCCGCTGCACAGGCGACGTTCGACACACTCACGGCACAGAACCGCTTTGCCCTCGCGTTCCGCTTGCACAACCTCAAGACCGAGGCCGGGCGCAAAAAGCGCATGGCCGCCTTCGTCGAAATGCTCAGCCGCGGCGAAACCATCTATCCGCAGAAAACCAGATCACCGCAGGAGCCGTCATGACCGAGTGGGTCGCCTTTTTGCGCGCCGTGAACGTTGGCAAGCGCAAGATGAAGATGGCCGAGCTCAAGTCGGTCTGCGAGGCGTTGGGGTTCGCAGACGTGAAAACCATCCTCGCCAGCGGCAATGTCCGCTTCACCGCTGATGCCGATCCCAAGCAGGCGCTCGAGGCTGAAATCGAGCGCCATTGGGGCTGGTCCAGCGAGGCGATCCTGCGCACGCGGGCCGAGCTCGAAGCCATGGTTGATGCCGATCCCTTCGCTGCCTTTCCCGAGGATGGGCCCTGGCAGCGCTATGTCATGCTGTTCGATGCGCCTTTGCCCGAAGGCAGCCAGTTTGCCGGCAGTCCCGGCGACTATGAGATCGTGGCCGTCACCGCGCGCGAGATTTTCCTCGTCGGCCATCGCCAGCCGGACGGTCGGCACGGGCCGGGGCTGGACAAGTTCGACCGGCAATTGGAAAAGGGAACCGTTGCCACCACGCGCAACTGGAAGACCATTCCAAGGGTTCTCACGTGATCACCGTTCTCGGCTCCACCAATCTCGACCTCATCGGCGCTGTCAGCCGCATCCCCCGTCCGGGCGAAACCGTGCCGGGCGGGGCCTTTTCGACTGCCGCTGGCGGCAAGGGCGCCAACCAGGCGCTCGCCGCGCGGCGCGCCGGCGCTGACGTGCGCATGTTCGCCGCAGCCGGCACCGACAGTTTCGCCGAACAGGCGCTGGGCCTCTTGCGCGCCGAGCGCGTCGATCTCTCCGCCGTGCGCACGGTCGAAGGCGCCACGGGCATCGCCATGATCTTCGTCGATGCGGAGGGCGAGAACGTCATCGCCATCCTGCCCGGCGCCAATGGCACGCTCGGCACCGCCGATGCCGACAAGGCGCTCGACGGGCTGGGTATCGGCTCGATCCTCGTCGTCCAGCAGGAAGTGCCGCAACCGGCGACCATTCGTGCGCTGGAGCTGGCGCGAGAACGCGGCGTCATCTCGATCATCAACACCGCGCCCTTTCTCGAAACCACCCGCGACGCGGCGGAAATGGCCTCGATCGTCGTCGCCAATGAAACCGAGTTCCAGCTGCTGACCGGCGCCAGTATCGATCAGCTCGATACCGCCATGGCCGACTGGGCGAAAGCTCAGAACCAGACCGTCATCGTCACGCTCGGCCCCGAAGGCGCCCGCGCCGCGACGCCCGACACCAGCTTTGCCGTCCCGGCCTTCAAGGTCGATCCGGTCGATACCGTGGGGGCAGGGGACACTTTCGTCGGTTATCTGGCCGCCGGGCTCGATGCCGGGCTGGACCTCGAGGCGGCCATGCACCGCGCCGCCGTCGCCGGCAGCCTCGCATGCCTCAATCCGGGTGCGCAGCCCGCCATTCCCCATAAGGCAGACGTCGACGCCGCGCTCGCCTGAGCCTCACCGCGCCTCTCGCCGGGCCTTTGCCAGCAGCGGCTCCAGATGGTCCTCGAACAGCAGCTCCGGCCGCGCCGCAAGCGCCGCCGGATAGCGGGCTTCGGCTGCCAGTGAGATCTCGAGAAACCGCGTCAGCCCCGCCGTCGCCTGCGGATCGATGAAGGCGTAGTGGCCGGATTTGAGCCGCGCCAGCAGCGTCTGCTTCGAGCGGATCATGCCCTCGGTAAACCCTGCGCCATTGCTCATCGAGCTCGAAATCTTGAAATAGTCATGCGCCGGCCGACCCAGATGCCAGGTCGCCGGCGCCTGCTGCCACAGCTGCATTAGCAGTTCGAGGTCGGTCATGTTGCTCAGCGTCGTGTCGTAGCGCGCGTCGCAGCGCATGCGGTCCCACACGATCATCGAATCCATCGATAGGTTGGTAAACTTGTACGCCCCGGGCCTCAGCAGCCTGTCCGGCCCCGTTCCGACTTGCCGCAGCAGGCGCCCATCGCCTGAACAGACGTCGAGCGCCGAAGAAACAATCGCATGGGTTTCGAGCGCGTCCAGCGCCCGGTCAAGCTTGTCGGGCTTCATCCGGTCGTCGGCGTCGAGGATCGCGGCATGCCGCGTCTCGACCGCCGCAAGCGCCACATTGCGCGCTACCGATGCGCCGAAGCCGACGCCCCCACTGCTGACAAAGCGCTGGCGCGGGTCGCTCAGCCCCTGCTCGGCGAGCAGCGCCGCATAGTCGGTACCGTCATCGGCGATGATCCAGTGTTCCCACTCGGAATGGTTTTGCGCCAGGACGCTGGCGACCGCGGCGCCGATCCATTTGTGCGCGCCAAAGGCCGGGGTGATCACCGCAACGCTTTTCTGCCTCACGGTACGTCTCCCTACCCAGCCGTCCAGTCAGCCTTGAAGCTGCTGCGCCCGGGACCCATATCACGGTCTGGGATCGGTGCCACTGAAACTCGGGCCGGTCCACGACGTTGCTTTAACAAGGACGGTTTGTATGTCTCGCGTCTCGATGTTCTCGGCACCCTTTCTGTTGGGGTTCGACATGGTCGAGGAACGGATTGATCGGCTCGCCAAATCGGCGGACGGCTATCCGCCCTACAACATCGAGCGACAACTCGATGAAGAAGGCAACGAAACCTTCCTGATCTCTATTGCGGTCGCCGGCTTTTCGGCTGACGATCTCGATGTTGTGACGGAGGATAATCAATTGCAGGTCCGTGGCCGACAAAACGATGACGGCAGACGCGAATATCTGCACCGCGGCATCGCCGCGCGGCAGTTTCAGCGGACCTTCCTTCTGGCCGATGGCATGCAGGTGCGCGACGCGCAGCTGGCCAACGGCATGCTGACGATCGACGTCGTGCGACCGCGCGCCGAAAAGATCGCCAAGCGTATTGAAATCCGTTCTGCCTAGGAAAAGGGGAACCTGAAATGCAAGAAAACCGCGAAACTCAGTTGGACCATCCCCTACGGCATCTCACGACCGCCCAGTTCATGGCGCTCGGCGGTGATGCGGTGGTCTATGTGAAGCAGATTGCCGGCGACCAGCTCGCCGAAATCCTCAACGGCGAAGAACTGCCGGCCGCAGAGCAGGATTATCATATCGTCGTCGCCGCAGACGGGTCGCCGCTGATGATCGGCGACAGCTCCGAATCCGTCGATGACTGGTTGTCCGAACAGGCCTTTGGCATCGTCTCGGTGCACTAGGGGCGGTCAGCCCCCAGGTTCGGCGTATCAGGCGGCCTGGCTGGTCGCCAGCGGCTGAACGATAAGCGCATAGAGCGCTTCGGTATCGTCGGTGGCGCGCAACTGCTGCGTCACCGAGTCTGTGCGCAGCACCCGCGCAACCCGCGCGAGCGCCTTGAGATGTTCGGCGCCGGCACCCACCGGTGCCAACAGCAGCATCACCAGATCGACCGGCTGGTCATCCAGCGCGCCGAACTCGATGGGCGTGTCCAGCCGCGCGAAGACGGCGGTCACGCCCTTCAGTCCGATCATCTTGCCATGCGGAATGGCAATGCCGTTGCCCAGCCCGGTCGAGCCGAGCTGTTCACGGCTGACGATTGCCTCATGGACGGCAGCGACATCCTCGCCGGCCATCTGCGCAGCCTTCTCGCACATCAGTGACAGCAGATCGTCCTTCGAGATGTTGCCAGAGCAAGCAATCACGGACTCCTCTGCGAGGATGTCAGCCAATTCCATGAAACAGACCTTGTTACTGGGTGCCAGACACGGGCCTAGTTGGCCCGTAAGGCCGGATCAATCCAGCCAATATTGCCGTCGGCGCGCCGGTAGACCACATTTAGTCCGCCGTGTCCAGCATGGCGGAAAACCACGACTTCGGACTGACTCAGGTCAAGCTGCATCACGGCTTCGCCGACTGACATCTGGCTCAGGCTTGCAGTTGTTTCCGCGATCACCGGCGGCGAATAATCCTCATGCACTTCGTCGTCGTTGGAGGCGGCCAGCACATAGGCCTGCGCCTGTTGTTCATCACCGCCATTCGGGCGCCGGTGCGCCTTCAGCTTGCGCTTGTAGCGGCGCAACCGCTTTTCGATATGGGTTGCCATGCTCTCATAGGCGGAGATCGCGTCTCCCCCATAGGCACTCGCCTGCAAAACCGCGCCGGTATCGAGATGCACCATGCACACGGAATTGAATCCGGGGCCCTCGGGCTCGAGTGTCAGGTGACCGGTGTAATTGCCGTCAAAGTACTTTTTGACGACGGCCTCGATGTGATCCTCGGCCTTGCCCCGCAGGGCATCGCCGACGTCCATGTTCTTTCCGGAAACGCGCAGAGTCATGGTGTTCCTCTTATAGTCGTTGCTGCGGGTCGCAATGCCCGACTCCCTTGAGATGGGCAGCGCGACACCCGGAGTCTAGACCCGCCCTGAGGATGGAGCAATGCGGCCGAAGCCGGTTTCGGGCGCGTGCTGAGCGGACTAAGCACATGCGTGCAGCGCGCTGAAAACCCCTCAGTAAGGGCGTTAGCGGGCCGCGACCAGCGCGCGCTTCTGCCGGCGCCGGATCACCGATGAGGGGATGTTGAGCGCCTCGCGGTATTTTGCCACGGTGCGGCGCGCCACTTCGATCCCTTTTTCCCCGTTCAGCATGTCGGCGATCGTATCGTCCGACAGGATCTCGCCGGGTTTTTCCGCCTCGATGATCTCGCGAATGCGGTGGCGTACGGATTCGGCCGAATGGTCGACCCCGCCGGTGGCCGAGCCGAGCGCCGTCGTGAAGAAATATTTCATCTCGAACAGACCGCGCGGCGTCGCCATGTATTTGTTCGAGGTCACCCGGCTGACGGTCGACTCGTGCATCTCGATCGCGTCTGCCACCGTCTTCAGTGTCATCGGTTTCAGCCGCGCGATCCCCTCGTTGAGGAATCCGTCCTGCTGTTTGACGATCTCTGCCGCTACCTTTAGGATCGTCTGCGCCCGCTGGTCGAGGCTCTTGGCCAGCCAGTTGGCGGTCGCGAGGCTGTCGACCAGAAAGGTCTTTTCGGTCGCATTGCGCGCCTTGCGCGTCACCGAGGCATAATAGACCCGGTTGACCAGCACCCGCGGCAGCACTTCGGAATTGAGCTCCACCTGCCAGCCATCGGCGGATCCCTTGACGAAGACGTCCGGCGCCACGGCCTCGACGGGCGCCGTCTCGAAGGCGCGGCCGGGCTTGGGGTCGAGCTGGCGCAGTTCGGCCAGCATGTCCATCAGGTCTTCGCGATCGGCGCCGATGGTGCGCGCCAGCAGCGGCAGATCGTGTTTTGCGATTAACTCGAGATTGTCGAGCAGCCCCTGCATCAGCGGGTCGAGCCGGTTGCGGTCTTTCAGCTGCAGCGCCAGGCATTCGCCGACGTCGCGGGCGAACACGCCCACCGGGTCGCAGCCTTGGATGCGCTTGAGTACCGATTCCACGGTGGCGACCTCGGTGCCCAGCATCTGCGCCACCGTGTCGAGATCGACCGTCAGGTAGCCAGCCTCGTTCAGGCTGTCGATCAGGAACTGCGCGATCAGCCGTTCGCCTGCATCGGCCAAAATCAGCCCGGTCTGTGCGGCAAGGTGCTGGCTGAGCGTCGGCCGTGCCGCGACGAACTGGTCGATATCCGGCGCGTCCTCGCCGCCGCCGTTGCGGGCGCTCCATTCGAGGCTGTCGGTCTGCCGTTCGGCGGCAGACTGGGCCGGAAACACATTCTCGATTTCGGTGTCGTAGCCTTCCGCAATGCTGTCGGCGGAATGGATCCGGTCGCCATAGGCCACGGTGTCTTCGGCCGCATTGAGGCCTGTCGCAATCTCCGGTCCCTCCGGCGCCGCGTCGCTGGCCTCGATGCCATCCTCCCGCTCCAGCAGGGGGTTGCGCATCAATTCCATTTCGACGAACGCGTTGAGTTCCAGATGACTGAGTTGCAGCAGTCGTATCGACTGCATCAATTGTGGCGTGAGCGTCAGGCTTTGGCTCTGGCGAACCTCAAGCCGTGGCGTCATGGCCATGCTATAACTCCACACACAGAAATTTTGACTTCCCGGAAAGCAGCATGACTCAAACTGCGGCAGACAGCAAGAAGCGTGCCAATATCGGTTAACGTCTGCGTGAATACTTACACGTGGAAGCTGTCGCCCAGATAGACGCGGCGGGCTTCAGGGTCGGCCGCGATTGTCTCGGGCTTGCCCTGGATGATCACCTTGCCTTCGTGGATCAGATAGGCCCGATCGACCAGCGCCAGCGTCTCGCGCACCGAGTGATCGGTGATGAGTACGCCGATGCCGCGCTGCGTCAGATGCCGCACCAGGCCCTGCACCTCGCTCACCGCAATCGGGTCGACACCGGCAAAGGGCTCGTCCAGCAGCATGAACACCGGGTCTGCGGCCACGGCCCGGGCGATTTCCACACGGCGACGCTCGCCGCCCGACAGTGCCATGCCATTGGCCTTGCGCAGATGGGAAATGCCGAACTCGTCCAGCAGCGCCTTGAGCCGCTCCTGTCGCTCGGACCGCCGCTTCACATGGCCTTCCAGTACGGCGAGGATATTGCCCTCAACGCTGAGCCCGCGAAATATCGAGGCTTCCTGGGGCAGGTAGCCCATGCCCAGCCGACCGCGCTGGAACAGCGGCAGCGATGTGATTTCGTGCCCGTCGAGCAAAATCCGGCCGGTATCGGGCTTCACTAGGCCCATGAGCATGGTGAACACCGTCGTCTTGCCCGCGCCATTCGGCCCCAGCAGGCCCACGGCCTCGCCGCGGCGCACGGCCAGGCTCACGTCCTGCACGACCGTGCGGCGGCCATAGTGTTTCTTCAGGCTATGCGCGACCAGCCAGCCGCTCTGGTCGACACTCATTGCGGCGTGAACACGCCGGTCACCCGGCCACCGCTGGTGCCGCCGCTGAAGGTGCTGACATTGGTGGCGACATTGACCACCAGCAGCGGCCCTTTCAGTGTGCCCTGCGCATTGGTCACCGTCACATTGTCCATCAGCCTGAGGATCTGCGTATCGGGATCGTATTGCGCCCGGTCGCCGCGCGCCTCCTGCTGTGTCGTCTTGATCCGCACATTGCCGCTGGCCGTCATCTGGTCGATGTCGTTCTCGCCACCGCTGCCATAGGTGACGACCACTGTCCGGGCCCACAGCGTCATCCCGCTGCGCGTGATCACCACATTGCCGGTAAAGGTCGCGGTCTTGCCGGCCTCGTCGATCGTGAACGTATCGGCATTGACCTCGAGCGGCACACCGGCTGCATGGACCGGTGCCACCGCCAGCAGGACGGCCACCGCGAATGACAGCAGGCGCTTCAACATCATTCGGTGTCTCCCGGAGTCATCGGCAAGGTCAGCTTCACGCGCTCGAACTGCCACACTCGCTCTTTGCCATCATACTGCATCGTATCGGCTTCGATCACCGAGCCGTCTTCGAGCGTGATCAGCACGCCATTGTCGGCGTGCATCGTCTTGTTGATAAAGTCGGCGAACACCTGGTTCAGCACGCCGGTCATCCCGTCGCTGCCCGAAAGGTCGACCCGTCCGGGCACCGTTAGTTGCTGCGACGCAACCGCCAGCTGGCCCTCGGCCATCTTGGCGACATAGCTCGGTCCATCGGTCGATCTGACGCCCAGCGTCCCGTCGAACAGGGTGACCTGATTGGTATCGGATATCGCCGCCCGGGCCTCTCTGGCCTCGAGATCGTAGAGCGCCCCGTCCGGTCCGGTGGCCGTCAGCTTGGGGCTGTCGACCACCATGTTGTCGCGGTCGATCCGCAGATTGGCGATGCCGAACTGCGCGCCGATGCTCTGCAGGACGATCAAGCCAACGAGTGCCAAAAGCACCACCAGACCGATCGCCGGAACGCCGACCCTCAGGATTGCGACGAGACGGTTTCGCTGCCGCAATCGGGCGTACAGCGCGTTGCGCTGTTTGCTGTCGGCCCCGAAATCCGCCGCCGCCGCCATTCGCTCAGCTATGCGCGAAAATGTCGGTTTCGTCCCAGCCGAGCAGGTCGAGCTCGACCCGCGCCGACAGGAAATCGAAACATCTGGCCGCCAGTTCGGCCCGGCCTTCGCGCCGCAGCATGCGGTCGAGATGGCGCTTCAGGTCGTGCAGGTGCAGCACGTCCGAGGCCGCATATTCGAGCTGAGCATCGGTGATCTTGTCCGCCCCCCAGTCCGAGCTCTGCTGCTGCTTCGACATGTCGACGTTCAGCAGCTCGCGCGACAGGTCCTTCAGTCCATGCCGGTCGGTATAGGTGCGCACCAGCTTGCTGGCGATCTTGGTGCAATAGACCGGCCCAGTCATCACCCCGAAGCGGTGCTTGAGCACTGCGATGTCGAAGCGCGCGTAGTGAAAGATCTTGGTGCGGTCCGGGTCGCCGAGCAGCGCCACGAGGTTCGGCGCCTCATTGGAGTCGGCCGGAATCTGCACCACGTCGGCAGTGCCGTCGCCGGGCGACAGCTGCACCACGCACAGCCGGTCGCGATGCGGGTTCAGCCCCATGGTCTCGGTGTCGATTGCAACTTCGCGGCCATAGCGCGACAGGTCGGGCAGGTCGCCCCGGTGCAGTCTGATTGTCATCTTACGGTTCGTCCCAATCGCATTTCTTGCCTGATGCCATAGCACAATGGCGTTGGAAAGGCCGCGACGGATTGGCTAGAACCGCAGGCACGTATTCACGATGCGGTCAGGCGGGGCAATGTTGCAGCAGATCCGGGACGTCCTCAGCGCCTTGCAGCGCGGCCCGAAGCGGCTGATCTTGATCGCCTTCGATCTGCTGGCGCTGTTCGGGGCGCTCTGGCTCAGTTTCCAGGTGCGGCTCGGCGGTTCGTTCTCTCCGACCACGCCGCATCTGGCGCTGATGGCACTCGCGCCGCTGATCGCCATCCCGATCTTCATCCGGCTCGGCCTCTATCGCGCCGTGATTCGCTACCTGCCCGAGCGTGCCATGTGGACCATTATCCAGGCGGTGGCTCTGGCGACCGTGGTCTGGGTCATGGTGCTGTTTCTCGCCGAAGCGACCCGGCTGGCAATCTTCCCGCGCACCGTGCCGCTGCTCTATTTCAGCTTCGCGGTGATGATCGTTGCCGGCTCGCGTTTTGCCGCCAAGTCACTTTTGGCCACGCCGCAGGAACGCCAAGGCGGGACGGCCGGCGTTGTGATCTATGGGGCAGGGGCAGCCGGGGTGCAGCTCGCCATGGCGCTGAACGCCCATTCGCGCAGCCATGTGGCGGCCTTCATCGACGAGGACCGCGCCCTGCAGGGCCGCGACGTCTCCGGCATCCGCGTCCATCCGCCTTCGGCCCTTGCCGGTCTGATCCAGAATCGCGGTGTAAGAGAGGTGATCCTGTCGATCCCTTCGATGGATGCGGGCCGCCGTCGCGAGATCATCGCCGAGCTCAGCCAGCACGCGGTCAAGATCCGCGCCCTACCGGCCATCGCCGATCTGGCCTCGGGAAAATACCTCGTCAGCCAGCTGCGAGAGATCGATATCGACGATTTGCTCGGCCGCTCCGCCGTGCCCCCCGAACCCGAACTCTTCCGGAGCCTGCTGACGGCGCAGGTCATTCTCGTCACTGGGGCGGGCGGCTCCATCGGCTCGGAGTTGACGCGCCAGATCGTGCGCTGGCAGCCCAACCGGCTGATCGTGCTCGAGGCCAATGAATTCGCGCTCTACCAGATCGACCGGCAATTGCGGTCGCTGACCTCCTGCCCCGTCGTGCCGGTCCTCGGCTCCGTCACCGATGCCGGGCTGCTGCACCGGGTGATGCGCGAGCACGCGGTCGACGTCATCTTCCACGCCGCTGCCCACAAGCACGTGCCGCTGGTCGAACAGAACGTCTTCGAGGGCGTGCGCAACAATGTCTTCGGCACGCTCAGTCTGGTCGAGGCCGCCATCGCCGCAGAAGTCGAGCATTTCGTCCTGATCTCCACCGACAAGGCGGTGCGCCCGACCTCCGTCATGGGGGCGACCAAGCGCTGGGCCGAGCTGATCGTCCGGCACTATGGCGGGCAGGGCGACAGCAGCCGTCGCCGCTACTGCGCCGTGCGCTTTGGAAATGTGCTGGGGTCGAACGGCTCCGTCGTGCCGCTGTTTCGCGAACAGATCGCCGCCGGGGGGCCGGTGACCCTCACCGACCGGCGCATGACCCGCTATTTCATGTCCATCCACGAAGCCGCCGAACTCATCGTCCAGGCCGGCGCGCTCAGCGCGGGCGACGATATCTTCCTGCTCGAAATGGGCGAGCCGGTCCGCATCGTCGATCTGGCCGAAAACATGGTGCGCCTCGCCGGCCTGACGTTGCGCGATGCGGACAATCCCGATGGCGATATCGAAATCGTCGAATCCGGCGCCCGGCGGGGCGAAAAGCTTACCGAAGAACTGTTCTTCGACCCGGCGCAGGCGACCCGCACCAGCCAGCCAAAAATCCTGCGTGCCGTGCTCAAGCAGGACGCGGCGAGCGAATTGCCTATGGCTTTGGTGCAACTGCGCGCCGCCCTTGAAAGCAATGACGAGGAAAAGGTGCGCGAACGGCTTTTTGCCCTCACGGAGCGCTAAGCGGCGATTACTACGGGCAAATCCGTGTACGTGTTAACCAATTGTTCACTGTTCGGACTCGGGTCAACACCCCCCACCGCAAGTTCCCCGCTCTTCACATACAATTTGACTCTTTTTGTGCGAATCCCGGCCCGTTAAGTTCGTGTGATTCGCGGGGCATGGGTTTGGTCCGGCGATGCGGTTGGCCCACCCGGGCGCACCGCATCAGTAAAGCGTAGGTGCAGCCGCGAACTTTCGCCGGGCAGCGCCATCACACATCGGCATAAGGGGCAATGCATGGCGCCGGATAATCTCCGGAACGGTTGGGGATTCGCTCGTTTTTCAGGCCTGTCTGTCGGTCTGGCTGCGCTCGTTACAGCCACGCCCGCCCTTGCCCAGGGGTTGGCCTCCAGTTCTCTCATGGGCGCCGCTCCACTGGCCATTGCACTCGGTGCCGGTGCCTTCGGGCTCATTGCCACGGCGCTGGTGCGCCGCCTGCTGCGCGATCGGCGCCTGGCCGAAAGCCGCGCCGCCGACCAGATCGCCATGCTGCGCGCCCGCCTTGACGAATACGAGGCGTTGCTCTCGGGCTCGCGTGAAATCATCGTGCTGTGGGGCGGCGATGGCTCGCCGCCGCGCTTCCTCGGTCAGGCGTCCGCCCTGTTGCCACCCGGCCGCCGCGCCGATGCCGCCCTCGATTTCACCGCATGGCTTGGCCCCTCGGGCGCCGGCGATCTCGCCCAGAACGTGCAAGAGCTGCGGGCGACCGGCCGTACCTTCGAAATCACCGTCCGCGCCCGCGATGGCCATCTGGTCCGTGCCACCGGCACCGGCCTGGGCAATGGCGTCGTCCTGCGCCTACGGCCTGCCGCGACCGTGCAGGGCGCCGTGCCGGCGCCACCGCCCGAAGCCCGCCCTGCCGATGCGCGCCCGCTGCTCGACGGCTTCATCGATCCGGCCTGGCTGCGCGACGACACCGGCGAACTGGTCTATGCCAACGCCGCCTATCACGAACTCGCCCGCACCCTGGGCCGCCATTCGACCGAGGACCGCCCGGCCGAACTGCTCGACATTCCCGTCCGCCGCAAGGACCGCGAAGCCGCAACGCCCCAGGGCGTACCGGTCAGCCTCGGCCGCGCCGGCGATTATGACCTTATCGAAGTGCCCTATTCGGATGGCGCCGCCGGCTTCCTGCATCCGCGCCCCGTCAAGCGCGACGCCGATTCCGGCCTCAACCATCTCAGCGCCATCATCGATGCGCTGACGACGCCGATCGCCATCTTCAATGCCGGCCGCGAGCTGGTGCAGTTCAACCGCGCCTATTGCGCCCTGTGGGGGCTCGACCCCGAATGGCTGCAGCTCGGCATGGATGAGCGCGCCATTCTCGACAAGCTCCGCACCGACGGCAAACTGCCCAACGAGCCCGACTATCACGCCTGGCGCGCCAGCCACCTCGCCAGCTACCAGCTCAAGGTGCCGCGCGAACTGAAACCCTGGTACCTGCCCGATGGCCGGGTGGTGCAGATCATCGCCGCGCCGGCCGGCGCCATGGGCGGCGTCATCTATGTCTTCGAAGACATCACCGACCAGCTGAACCTGAAGAGCCAACATCGCGCCGTGCTCGACGTGCAGCGCTCGACGCTCAATTCGCTCAGCGAAGCCGTTGCCGTGTTCGGAACCAATGGCCGGCTGACGCTCTCCAATCCGCGGCTCTCCAGCCTGTGGAAGATCCCGGCCAACCTGCTGGCCGAGCAGCCGCATATCGATGCGATCTCCGCGGCGGTCGCCCAGGCGATGCCCGAAGACGGTGCCGGCATCTGGCGCGATCTCAAGCAGTCGATCATCGATCTCAACCCGACCCGCTCGGACCGCCAGGGCCGCCTCACCCGCGCCGATGGCAAGCTGATCGACTATGCCGTGGTGCGCCTGCCCGACGGGCAGAGCCTGATGACCTTCCTCGATGTGACCGAGAGTGCGAACTACCAGCGCGTCCTCAAGGAGCGCAACGAGGCGCTGATCACGGCCGACCGGCTCAAGGATGCCTTCGTCCAGAACGTCTCCTACGAGCTGCGCTCGCCGCTCACCAATATCATCGGCTTTGCCGATCTGCTGGCCTCCGGCGTCGTCGGCGAACTCAACGAGCGCCAGCACAGCTATACCGACTATATCCGCGCCTCCTCGGTCACCCTGGGCGTCCTGATCGACAACATTCTCGATATCGCCAATGTCGATGCCGGCATTGCCGAACTGCGCCCCGAGCCGCAGGATATCGCGCAATTGGTCGAAAAGGCCCGCGCCGGCCTCGCCGCCACCTTCCCCGAGGTCGAGGGCGAAACCTCGCTCAACCTCACCGTCAAACTCGACGACGACCTGCCGCCCTTCATCGCCGATGGCACCCGCATCGTGCAGGTGCTCTACAATCTGCTCTCCAACGCCGCGCGCTTTTCCGAGCCGGGCGGCGAAGTGCACCTCACCGTCACCGGCCGCTCCGGACGCATCCAGTTCATCGTCGAAGACGAGGGCGCCGCCATGCCCGATGATGTGCGCGCCGCACTCACCGATCGCACCGACAGCGCCGCGGCCGCCCGCCAGCGCGGCGCCGGTCTCGGGCTCGTCATCGTCAAATCCTTCGTCAACATGCACGGTGGCACGATTTCCATCGAACGGCGCGAGCCGCGCGGCAGCCGGGTGGTGGTCTCGCTGCCCTCCGACGCTTCCATGGCCGGCGCGGCCGAATAGGCCGAGGCACGCAATTGTCCTTGGCCGCGCCGTCGACCCTCGGCTAACACTGCGCCATGCGCGACCTGCCCGATACGCTCGACCTGCCCGATGACGCGGCGACCGCCGCACTTGGCGTCCGCCTGGCCGCGGCGGCCGAGCCGGGCGATCTGATCCTGCTCAGGGGCGATCTCGGTGCCGGCAAGACCGCGCTGGCCCGTGCCACCATCCGCGCTCTCGCCGGCGATCCCGGGCTCGCCGTGCCCTCGCCGACTTTTGCGCTGGTCCAGCCTTACGATGGGGCAGGGGGCCCTATCCTCCATGCTGATCTCTATCGACTCGGCGGCGAGGACGAGATCGATGAACTGGGCCTCTTCGATGATCCCACGGCGATCGTCCTTATCGAATGGCCCGAGCGCGCGCCAAGCCTTTCTGACCGCGCCGATCTCACCATTGCCCTCACCATTTCCGCCACCGGCGGCCGACATGTGCAGCTGACCCGGCGCCCGCGCGGCTGAGCGGCGTCTCCGCGGCTGGACTTCCCGGCGCCCGCCCGCTCATATCCCCCGCATGGTTCGCGACTCGCTTTTCACCATTGCCCCACATGCGCCCTTTCTCACCACGCTGTGCGACAGGGTGCTCGATGGCACGCTGCTGGGCGACTGGCCGCGCGAAGGCGCCTTCTGGCTGTCCGACATCACCATCATTCTGCCGACACGCCGCGCCCGGCTGCAGCTTGCGGCGGAGTTCGCCAGTCGTCTCGGTGGCGTCGCGCTGCTGCCCGATATCCGCACCTTCGGCGGCGAGGTGGCCGACGAGGAACCCTTCCTGCCCCCCTACGACCTGCCGACGCCCATGCCGGTGGCGAGCCCGCTCGAGCGCCGGCTGACCCTGTCGGCGCTGGTCCGCGCCTTTGCCATGAGCGCCGACGGTTTCGCCTCGCCACCCAATGCCGCCGAGGTGCTCTGGCTCGCCGACTCGCTCGGCACCGTCATCGATGACCTCACCATCGAGGCCGTCGACCCGCAGAGCCTCCGTGAACTGGTGCCCGACGAACTCGCCGCCAACTGGCAGCAGATCCTCAAATTCCTCGAAATAGTACTCACCGCCTGGCCGGCAACGCTGGCCGAACGCGGAAAGATCGACGCCGCCGCAGCCCGCAACCAGCGTCTCGCGCGCCAGGCCGAGGCCGCGCCGCGGCTTTATGGCGAGCGCCCGGTCATCGCTGCCGGCTCCACCGGCTCCATCCCCGCGACGGGCGACCTGCTGAAAGCCATCGCCGACCTGCCGCGCGGCGTGCTGGTGCTGCCCGGGCTCGATACGACGCTCAGTGCCGCCCAGCACGAGACGCTCCTGGCCGGCGACACGGCGCAGGGCCATCCGCAGTTCGTCCTCATGCAGCTGCTGCGCCGCCTCGGCGCCGGTGTCGCCGAGGTGCAGGATCTCGCAACAGACACCGAAAGCGTCGGCGCCGCCCGCACCGCGCTGGTCCGCGCCGCGCTCGCCCCGGCCGACGAGACGGCGGGCTGGGCCACCCGCCGCCGCGACCTGCCGGTCAATGAAGCGCTCGAGGGCGTCGCCATTCTCGCCGCGCCCAATGCCGATATCGAGGCGCGCGCCATCGCCCTCGCGGCCCGCGCCGCGCTGGTCGAACGCCGCACCGTCGGCATCGTCTCGCGCGACCAGAACCTCGCCCGCCGCATCGCCGTCGAACTCAAGCGCCATGGGATCATCGTCGACGACGCCGTCGGCACGCCGCTCTATCAGGCCGCCGCCGGCCGGTTGGCCCGCCAGATTCTTGCCGTAGCCGAATACAATTACGCCCCCGTCGATATCGTCGCCCTGCTGCGCGGTGCCGCGGTGACGCTGGGTGGCGAGCGCAGCGCCGTCTGGCGCCTGGCCGACGCGCTCGACATCCGGCTGCGCGCCGCGCGGCCGCTCCCCGGCCTCGCCGGGCTCAAGCAACTTGTCGAAGCCGATACCGAGCTCACCGGACTGCTCGACCAGTTGGGCACCGCGCTGGCGCCGGTCTTTGCCCTCATCGATCGCGCCGAGATCAGCGCCGCCGACCTCGCCACGGCGCTCGGCAGCGCCATTGCTGCGCTCACCGGTGGCGCCAGCCTGCCCGGCGGCGACGAATTCGCCCGCTGGGCCCAGGATATCGCCAGCCATCCGCCCGGCGCCCCCTTCCGCCCGGCGCAGCTCGACTCGGTGCTTGCCGCGCTCCTCGCCGGCACCAATGCCCAGCCCATGCCCACGGTGCGCGACGACATCCACATCTGGGGCGAACTCGAAGCGCGCCTGCAAAGCCCGGACCTGCTGATTCTCGCCGGGCTCAACGAGGATATCTGGCCGCCGATCGCCGATCCCGGCCCATGGCTCAGCCGCAAGATGCGGATCGACATCGGCCTCGCCCCGCCCGAGCGCCGGCAGGGTCAGGCGTCGCATGATTTCGCCATGGCCATGGGCAATGCCGAAGTGCTCGTCGCCTATGCGGCGCGGCTGGGCACCTCCCCGGCGCTGCCCTCACCGCTCTTGCAGCGGCTCGACGCCTTCATCGGCACCGAGGCGGCCAAAACCCTGCGCCGGCGCGGCGACATCTGGCTGCGTCAGGCCCAGGCCATCGACTTCGCCGGCCCGCCGAAGCCCGCGCCCCGCCCGGCGCCCATGCCGAGCGCGGCCCAGCGGCCGCGGCGCCTGTCGATCACCGATATCGAGCCGCTGATGCGCTCGCCCTATGACATCTACGCCAGGTACGTCCTGCGCCTCCGCCCGCTCGATCCGCTCGGCGCCGACCCCAGCGCGCGTGAGCGCGGCACCATGATCCACCACGTCTTCGAAACCTTCATCGAGAAGGGCCATGACTTCATGGCCAAGGACGCGCACGACCATCTGATGCAGTTCGCCCGCGAGGAGTTCGAGGGCCTCGACGCCATCGGCGAGCGTCGCGACATCTGGCTGCGCCGTTTCGAGCACGCCGCGCGGCAGATCCTGCAGTACGAGCGCGATCGCGACCCAATCGTCACCCGGCGCGTCGCCGAGAAAAAGGGCGAATGGGCCTTCCCGGCGCTAGAGGGCTTCGTGCTCTCCGGCAAGGCCGACCGGCTTGATATCCTCACCGACGGCACGCTCGAGATCATCGACTTCAAGACCGGCGGCGTGCCGGCGCCCGGCGAAATGCGCAGTTTCGAGGCACCGCAACTGCTGCTCGAGGCGGCGATGGCGCATGCCGGCCGTTTCCCCGACGTGCCGCCCCTCGATGCGTCGGCGCTCACCTATCTCAAGATCGGCCTCGGCCCCGCGGCGCTGGAACTGAAGCCGTTCAAGCTGCCGCCCGGCATGACGCTGCCCGAGGCCGTCGACGAAATCGTCCGGCGCCTCCAGCGCCACGTTCAGGCCTTCCTGCTGCGGGGCGACCTGCCCATGGTGCCCGACATCAAGCCGCGCCCCACTGCCGGCCGCCGCTTCCGCCGCGACTACGAACATCTCGCCCGCACCGACGAATGGGTGCTGACCTCGGGGGTGGACGAATGAGCCGTCGTCTCCTTACCCCCATGCCCGACGACATCATCGCGGCGCAGCGCCGCGCGTCCGATCCCGACCGCTCGGTCTGGGTGCGTGCCAATGCCGGCTCGGGCAAGACCTATGTTCTGACCGCCCGGGTGCTCCGCCTGCTGCTCGGTGGGGCAAAGCCTGAGGAAATCCTCTGCCTCACCTATACCAAGGCCGCCGCCGCCGAAATGCGCGACCGCGTGGCCAAGCGACTGGGCAAATGGGCCCTCGATGACGAGGCCGAACTGGTCAAGGACCTCACGGCGCTCACCGGCAGCCCGCCGACCGCCGGCATGCGGATCCGCGCCCGCACGCTCTTCGCCCATGCGCTCGAAACCCCCGGCGGGCTGCGCATCCAGACCATCCATGCCTTCTGCGAAGCGGTGCTACACCGCTTTCCCGGCGAGGCCGGCGTGCCCTTCGATTTCGCCGTGCTGGAAGAACACGAGCGCGACGGCATGCTGCTCGAAGCCCGCGAAATGGTGTTGGCCGAGGGCCTGCGCGGCAACACCAGCGCCGACGCGGTCGATACGCTCTTCGGCCTGCTCAGCGACTTCCAGATCGAACAGGCCATCATCGAGGCGCTGAACCAGCAGCGCACCCTGCGCCGTGTGCTGGAGAACCCGCAACGCGCGCTGCGCACTCTGCGCCAGCTGCTAGGCAATCCCGGCCGGCCCGATGATCTGTATGCCGATATCGTCGATGGCTATCCGCTGACCCGGGCCGACCACGACGCAATCTTTGCCCAGGTTTCACCGAAACCCGGCGGCACCAGCTTTGTCGATCGCCTCGCCGAGGTGAACCCCGAACAGCCCGATGCCGAAAGCCTGCTCAACGCCTTTCTCACCAAGGAACGCCAGCCCCGCGCCCGGCTGCTGACCAAGGCGGTCGTGGCCAAATTGCCCGATCTCGCCGAACAGATCATCGCCGAGGCCGATCGCCTCTGTGCGCTGCATGGCGCCATGGTCGCCGCCGGACTCTACGTCCGCTCCGCCGCCATGCTGGAGATTGTCGCCGCCATTTCCGCCCGCTACGAGGCGGCCAAGCGCAGCCGCTCGCTGCTCGATTTCGACGATCTGATCGAAAGCCTGTCCGCCCTGCTGCGCGACCCCGATCAGGGGCTGTGGGTGCGCTACAAGCTCGATGCGGGCCTCAGCCACATCCTCGTCGACGAGGGGCAGGACACCAATCCCGAGCAGTGGCGCGTCGTCGGCGCGCTCATCGACGACTTCTTTTTCGGCGACAGCGCCGCCGACCGGCCGCGCACCCTCTTCGCCGTGGGCGACCAGAAACAGTCGATCTTTTCCTTCCAGGGCGCCGATCCGCTGGAATTCGTCAACGCCCAGCGCCAATACGCGTTCTCGGCCCGCGCCGTCGACATCGAGATCGTCGACGTGCCCATGCGCTATAGCTTCCGCACCCTGCCCAATCTGCTGCGCGCGGTGGATGCCGTGTTTCAGCGCGACGACCTGCGCGAAGGGGCGCTGGAAGAAGACGGCCTGCTGCACGAGACGGCGCGCGCCGAAAAGGGCGGCGCCGTCACGCTCTGGCCGCTTATCGAGGCCGTCACCGACCCGGCCGATGACAGCGAGTGGCCGACCAAGCCGCCCGATTCCGCCATCACCAGCGCCCCGCGTCAGGTGGCGCAGCGCATCGCCGGACAGATCCGCGACTGGCTCGACAGCGGCCGGCCGCTGGGGCCCCGTGGCCGCGCGGTCCGCGCCGATGACATCCTGATCCTCGTTCAGGTCCGCTCGGTGCTGTTCCACGAAATCATCCGTGCCCTCAACGAGAAGGCCATCCCGACGCCCGGTGCCGACCGGCTCGGCGTCACCACCCATCTGGGCGTCCTCGACATGATGGCGCTGGGCGACGTGCTGTCCAACCCCGCCGACGATCTGCAACTCGCGGCCCTGCTGCGCTCGCCGCTTTTCGATGTCAGCGAGAATGACCTGCTGGGCCTCGCCCATGATCGCGGCGACAAGACCCAGCTATGGCGCGCCATGGCCGCCACCACCACTCCGTCGGTCGCCGCCGCCTACGCTCAGCTCACCGTCTGGCGCAGCCGGCTCGATTTCGACCGTCCGTTCAATTTCTATGCCGACGTGCTCTATGCCGGGGGTGGGCTGCAGCGCATGCGGGCCCGCTTCGGCCCCGAGATCGACGACGTCATGGCCGCGTTTCTCGATCTGGCGCTGGCCCACGAACAGGCGACCCAGCCCTCGCTGCTCGGCTTTCTTGCCGAACTGCGCAGCCGCGCTGTCACCATCAAGCGCGAACTCGCCGATACCGGCAATGGCGTGCGCGTCATGACCGTGCATGGGGCCAAGGGGCTCGAAGCGCCCATCGTCATCATGGCCGATGCCGGGACCACCGAGCGCGGCCGCGACCGCCGGGCGGTCTATCTCAATGCCGAGCCGCCGCTGTTCATTCATGCCCCCTCGAGCGCCAGCCACGCACCGCAGACGCTGGAGCACAAGGCCAATGCCGATGCGGCGCGGCAGGCCGAATACTGGCGCAAGCTCTATGTGGCGATGACCCGCGCCGAGGACGAACTCTATGTCACCGGCTATCTGACCAAGGGCGGCAAGCCCGAGGGCAGCTGGTATGAAGCCATAGAATCGGCGCTGCTCGCGGATGCCGAAGCCATCGTCGACGACACCGGCGCCACCATTGCGCATGTCTATCCGCGCGAGCGGCCGGCACCGGCGCCGCTCGGTGAACTGGCCCTGGCCGGGGCCGCCGACGCCACGCCGCTCGTCCTGCCGCCGCTGCCCGCGCCGCCGACGCGCGAAATCGTCCGCCCCTCGGCGCTGGGCGAAAAGGCGACGCCCGCCCGCATTCTCGCAACGCGCGCCGAACAGAGCCTTGACCCCGAAACCGCCCGCCAGGCCGGCACGGCGCTCCATGCGCTGCTGCAGCATCTTGGCCGCGTTCCCGAGGCCCAGCGCCAGTCGGTCGGCACCAATGCGCTCCTCACCCTTTTGCCCGATGCGCCGGACCTCCATGCCGGTCTCGTCGACAAGGCGCTGTCGATCATGACCCGGCCCGAACTCGCCGTCCTGTTCGGCCCCGACAGCCGCGCCGAGGTGCCGTTCCTCGCCCATGCCACGCGCGACGGCGCCCCGGTCACCATCGCCGGCCGTATCGACCGGCTGCTGGTCAGCGGAACCGAAGTGCTGGTTGTCGACTTTAAGTCAGATGCACACCCTGTCATGGACCCGGAATTGGTCAGCCCAGCCTATCGGGCACAGCTCGCGGTCTATGCGCGTGTTGCAGGCCAGCTTTTCCCCTCTTACAGGGTGCGCGCGGCCATTCTCTGGACTAGCTTGGAATCACTGCTAGAATTCGAAAGCGCTGAATCGGCGGAACCGGCGCAGGAGTTCACCATCCGGTGACATTGCTTGTACTGACACTGGACTCTAACCAGCTTTTGGATCACACAAACCGCCGCTTTCAACCCAAAAGGCAAAGCCCATGACAACACAAGTTTCCGACGCCAATTTTGGCGAGGAAGTTCTGTCTTCCAAAGAGCCCGTGCTCGTCGATTTCTGGGCCGAGTGGTGCGGCCCGTGTCGCGCAATTTCGCCCGTGCTTGAGGAGCTGTCCTCCGAACTCGCGGGCAAGGTGAAGATCGTCAAACTCAACGTCGACGAAAACCCGAACACCACTGTCAAATACGGCGTGCGCTCGATCCCGACCATGATCCTGTTCAAGGGCGGCGAAGCCGCCGACATGAAGATCGGTGCGGGCACGCCCAAGGCTGGCCTCGCCAAATGGCTCGAAGGTTACGCCGCCTGATCTGACCGTCAGATCCCGATATTTTCACACGCCGCCGGCACCTCCCTGCCGGCGGCGTTTGTGTTTCTGGAAGGGCCAACCTCCGCCCAAAAACCTTTCCCCGACAATCCGCCCCGCGCGCAAAGCCATGCCTTGGAGCGCAAGGCGCGAGGGTCTACACCCTTCATCGTGAATCAACGATCGAGGCAGCTATGGCGACCCATGTGAACGACACCAACTTCGACGCCGAGGTTCTGGGTGCGACCGAACCCGTGCTGGTGGATTTCTGGGCCGAGTGGTGCGGCCCATGCAAGGCGATGGACCCGATCCTCGATCAGCTGTCCGACGAGCTCGCCGGCACGGTGAAGATCGTCAAGCTCAACGCCGAGGAGAACCTCGGCACCGTCACACGCTATAACGTCCGTGCCATGCCCACCCTCATGGTGTTCCACGGCGGCGAGCCCGTCGACATGAAGGTCGGCGCCGGCCAGTCCCGCGTTCAGCTGGTCAAATGGCTGGAGCAATTCGCCGCCTAAACCTGACGGCCGCACCACCGCGCCTCACCCTGAGCCTGTCGAAGGGCGAGGCGTCGTACGCAGAGACGCGGTGCGGGGCTTTCCTCCCACCCGCATCGCCGCTATCGATTGACCCAACAGCAGCGCCTCATCCAGCGGGCGCCCGACGGTCGTAGTGGAGGACGCCGCCCATGAAAAAACTCATCAATGACGTCGACAGCGTCGTCCGCGAGCAGCTCGAAGGTCTCGTGGCGCTCCACCCGCAGCTGGCGCTGCTCGAGGGCGAACTGACGGTAGTGCGCGCCGACCTCGAGGCCTTCCGCGCCTCGGGCAAGGTCGCCATCCTCACCGGCGGCGGCGCCGGGCACGAACCCGCCCATGCCGGCTATGTCGGCGAGGGCATGCTGACGGCCGCCGTCAGCGGCGACGTCTTCGCCTCCCCGTCCACCGATGCGGTCTATGCCGGTCTCAAGGCCATCGGCACGCCGGCGGGCATCCTCGTCATCGTCAAGAATTACACCGGCGACCGGCTCAATTTCGGCCTCGCCGTCGAAATGGCCCGCGCCGAGGGCATCCCCTGCGAACTCGTCGTCGTGGACGATGACGCGGCGCTGGGCAGTGCCGAGGAAACCGCCGGGCGCCGCGGCATCGCCGGCACCGTGCTGGTTCACAAGCTGGCGGGCGCCGCTGCCGCCGCCGGCAAGCCGCTGGCCGAGGTGGCCGATGCGGCCCGTGATGCCATCGCGCGCGTGGCGACCATGGGCGTCGCCCTGTCGCCCTGCACCGTTCCCGCCGCCGGAAAGCCCAATTTCACCCTCGGCGACTACCAGATGGAACTCGGCCTCGGCATTCACGGCGAAGCCGGCGTTAAGCGCGTCAAGCTGCAGCCCGCGCATGAGGTCGTCTCGACCCTGCTCGATACCGTTATTGCCGACCGCAAAATCACCGAAGGCCAGTCGGTGGCGCTGCTGGTCAACAATCTCGGCGCCACCCCGCCGATGGAAATGACCATCGTCGCCCGCGACGCCCTGGCCAACCTGCGCGCCCGCGGCATTACCCCGGCCCGCGCCTGGTGCGGCACCTTCCTGAGCGCCATCGACATGGCCGGCGTCTCGCTGAGCCTGCTGACGGTCGATGCGGACCTGCTGGCGGCGCTCGACGCGCCTACCGATGCACCGGCCTGGCCGGGGCAGGGTGGCCCGCTGCCCGAAGCCGTCACCACCCTGCCTGTTGCGGCCAGCGCAGCCGCGGACCTGAGCGGCGCCGGCCCTGCCGCGCCCGACGGTTTCATCGAAACCCTGACCTTCGCTTGCCGTGCCATCATCGCCGCCGAGCCCACGCTCACCGAAATGGACCGCCATGTCGGCGACGGCGATATCGGCCATTCGCTGGCCGCCGGCGCCCGCGCCGTGATCGACCGCACCGACGAGTGGCGCGGCAAGCCGCTCGATGCGGTGCTGCGCGATATGGGGCTGGTGCTGCGCAAGGCGATCGGCGGCACCTCCGGCCCGCTTTATTCCGCCTTCGTCATCGCCGCGGCCCGCCAGCTGCAATCCGGCGCCGCCGATGCCGATGCTTTCCGCCGCGGCTTTGGCGCCGGCACCCAGTCGATCATCAGCCTCGGTGGCGCGGCCCCCGGTGATCGCACCATGGTCGACGCTCTGGCCCCCGCGGCCGAAGCCCTCGAAAGCGCTTCGGGCGACCTCGCCGCCCTCATTGCCGTCGCCGCCAATGCCGCGCGTGCTGGCGCCGAGGCCACGGCCCAGATGAAGCCGCGCCGCGGCCGCTCGAGCTATATCGGCGATCGCGCCCTCGGCTTCCCCGATCCGGGTGCCGTCGCCGTCGCCATGTGGCTCGACGCGGCCAACACGGGACCCGACGAGGCATAGTTCGCCGCGCGTTCCGGGACGGGGCGCTGGGTGGAGCAGGGCGCGCCTCAGGCCGCCCTTTGCCTCAGGTCGGCGGGGTGCCGTTCTGGTGCAGCACATGCCCGCCCAGATAGAGCGAGCCGCAGAACACCACGCGGCTCGGCGGACCTTCTGCCGCCATCGCCAGTGCGTTGACGATCGACTGCCCGTCGCGCGCCGCAAAACCGGCCTTCCGGGCATCGGCGACGATCGTCTCCGCCTTGTGCGCATTGGGTTCGCCCGGGATCGTCAGCCCGAAGACCTCGTCGGCCAGCCCGGCGAAGGGCGCCAGCACATCGGCCGGCTGCCGCGTGTTCATCAGCCCCATGATCAGCTTCAGCGGCATCGGCCGGCGCGCCTGCATCTGCTTCATCGCCTCGGCCAGCGCGGTCGCGCCATGCGCATTGTGGCTGCCGTCGAGCCACAGTTCCGAGCCGGCCGGCAGCAGCGTCTCCAGCGTGCCGTGCAGCGGCTGCAGCCGCGCCGGCCACTTCACCTGGCGCAGCCCCTCGGCAATCTGCGCCTCGCTCACCGGCAGGCCGAAATGCCGCGCTGCCGCGATCGCCAGCGCCGCATTGTCGAACTGGTGCGGCCCCGCCAGCGCCGGCGGTGGCAGGTCCAGCAAGCCGCTCTCGTCCTGATAGACCAGCCGGCCATCCTCGGCCCGCCCGTCGAAATCCTCGCCCTGGATCATCGGCGTGATCCCCAGCCGCGCCGCTTCGCGCATCAGCACCGCGCGGCTCTCCTCATGCTGGCGCGCGAACACCGCCTTGGCGCCACGCTTCATGATCCCGGCCTTTTCCCAGGCGATCTTGCTCAGCTCATGCCCGAGGAAATTCTGGTGGTCATAGTCGACAGGGGCGATGATTGTTCCCAGCGGTTTGTCGACGACGTTGGACGCGTCGAACCGCCCGCCCATGCCGGTCTCGAGCAGCAGGTAATCGGCCTTCACCTCGCTGAACAGCTTCAGCGCCGCCGCCGTCGTGATTTCGAAAAAGGTGATCGGCTCGCCGCCATTGGCTTCCTCGCAGGCTTCCAGCGCCGCGTTCAGCCGCCGTGTCGAGACCAGCTTGCCGGCCAGCCGGATGCGCTCGTTGAAGCGCACCAGATGCGGTGAGGTCATCATGTGCACGCGCTGCCCGCCCGCCTCCAGAAAGGCGCGCAGATAGGCCAGCGTCGAGCCCTTGCCATTGGTCCCGGCGATATGGATCACCGGCGGCAGGCGCTCCTGCGGATTGCCGAGCTTTTCGAGCAGCCGCAGCTCGCGGTCGAGCTTGAGGTCGATCAGCTTGGGGTGCAGCGCCAGCAGCCGCTTCAAAATGGCGTCGGTACGGGACACGGGTGTCAGGTTCTCGAACAGCAGCACGGCGCTTCTGGCACCGGAGGGCGCGGCTGTCGCAGCCGCTTGCCGGCACCCTCCGTAAGAGGTGGTGGCCGGCGCGCCTATTCGGCGTGCGCAGCCTCGGGAGCGTTAGGTGCCTCGGTATCGACCGGCTTGGGCGCGGCGGGCCGGGCCGGTGCGCCCTTGGCCAGTTCCGGCCGTTCGGGCAATTTGGTCAAAAGGCCGCACAGCGACCCGATGGTCGAACGCAGGTCATGCCGGTGCACCACCATGTCCACCATGCCGTGGTCGTAGAGATATTCCGAGCGCTGGAAGCCCTTGGGCAGCTTTTCGCGAATCGTCTGTTCGATCACCCGCGCGCCGGCAAAGCCGATCAGCGCGCCCGGCTCGGCCAGATGGATGTCGCCCAGCATCGCATAGCTGGCGGTCACGCCGCCGGTCGTCGGATTGGTCAGCACCACGATGAACGGCAGGCCGGCCTCGCGCAGCCGCAGCACGGCCACCGTGGTCCGCGGCAGCTGCATCAGCGACAGGATGCCTTCCTGCATGCGCGCGCCGCCCGAGGCGACGAACAGCACGAAGGGCGTCTTGTTCTTGGCCGCCGTCTCCAGCCCCGTGACGATCGCCGAACCGGCCGCCATGCCGAGCGAGCCGCCCATGAAGTCGAAATCCTGAACGCCCGCAGTGATCTCTTGGCCAAACAGCTTGCCCGTCGCCACGGTCACCGAATCCTCGGTGCCGGTCTTCTGGCGCTGCGCTTTCAGCCGGTCGGTATATTTCTGCGAGTCGCGAAATTTCAGCGGGTCCTGCGCCACGGCGGGTACGGCGACCTTGGTGTAATGGCCACCATCGAAAAAGCTCGCCAGCCGGTCCGTAGCCTTCATTTTCATGTGGTAGTTCGAATTGGGAACCACCCACATGTTCGCTTCGAGATCGCGGTAGAACACCATCTCGCCGGACTCGGGGTCCTTGATCCACAGGTTCTCCGAGCCGGTATCCTTCGGCTTGAGGAAGGAGCGGATCCGGGGACGGACGACGTTATTGATCCAGTTCATCTGCCTTGGCCTACTGCTGATGCTGTTCCGTGCGCGCATCACGCGACGGGCTCAGCCCCTAAGTGGTGATTGTGGCGATTGTTATCAGCTTCTGCCCGCGTGGTTAAGCGCCGGGCCGCGCTTGCGCACCGCTTCAGGCGGCACTGCGCGCCCGCCGCACGCCGGCGGCCAGTTCCTTGACCAGTCCGGTCAGCGCCGGCACGGTCCGCTCGGTGGCCTTGTTGTCGTCGAGCGAACTCGCCACCGCCTGGCACAGCGCACTGCCCACGACGACGCCATCCGCATCGCGGCCGATCAGCTCGGCGTCCTCGGCGGTCTTGATGCCGAAGCCCACCGCCACGGGCAGGTCCGTATGTCCCTTGATCCGAGTCACCGCCTCGCCCACGGCCGACAGGCTCTTGATCGCCGCGCCAGTGATCCCGGTCATCGACACATAGTAGACAAAGCCTGATGTGTTCTTCAGCACCGCCGGCAGCCGGCGATCATCGGTCGTCGGCGTCGTCAGGCGAATGAAGTTGAGGCCCTTGTCCAGCGCCGGCAGGCACAGCTCGCTGTCTTCCTCGGGCGGCAGGTCGACGATGATCAGCCCGTCGACCCCGGCATCGAGCGCCGCGTCGAGAAACGCGTCGACGCCATAGCTGTAGATCGGGTTGTAATAGCCCATCAGAACGATCGGCGTTGCATCGTCACTTTTGCGGAACGCCGACACCATGCCCAGCGTCTTGTCGAGCGTCTGTCCGTTGGCCAGGGCGCGCTGGCCGGCCAATTGGATCACCGGGCCATCGGCCATCGGGTCCGAAAACGGCATGCCCAGTTCGATCACATCGGCGCCCGCGCCGGGCAGCGCGTCGAGGATGGCCTGGCTCGCCACCGGGTCGGGGTCGCCCGCCATCACGAAGGTCACGAGGGCCGGCCGGTTCTCGGCAGCGCAGGCGGAAAAGCGGGCGGCAATGCGGGACGTCATGCGGGCATCCGGAATGCGAGAAAAGGGCCGTTTCGTTTAGGAGGGTGGCGTCCGGCATGTCAACGCCTGCGGCACCCGCCGGCTTGCCAATCGTGCCTGTGGCGCTACAAAGCGGGAAAGAGGAGACAATTCATGCTGAAAACCGTCATTGCCGCGCTGGCACTCGCCGTTGTCGCCACACCCGCCCTTGCCGCTGACGTCGAGACGGACCGCGCCGAATTCACGACCATGGTCGACACCTGCGTTGCCCAGTTCGGTACCATCGACAAGGATCTCGCTGCCTGCATCGAGGCGGAAATCGCCACCCGCGGCAATGCGCTCGAAGCCCGTATCGCTGAAGCCGCGAGAACGCTCGACGAAGCCGCTGCCGATGCCCTTTTCGCTTCGCAGGCGGCCTGGACCGACTGGCGCGTCGCCAGCTGCGCCTACCACGCCGCGCTCGCCCCACGCGACGCCGACCCCCGCGAGCTCTTCTGCAACCTGCGCCTGCTCAATGCCCGTACCGAGCAGCTCGAGGCCGGCTCGTCCTGGGCCGATTTCGAGTAGTGGAACTGGCGCCGTCCACATTCGGCTCAGTGAAAGAGTAGGCCCATGGCCCCGGATCCGGTTAGCCGCATGTTCGTGTACTGGAACGGCGCCTTCGCCGGCACCGGCTTCACCGCTGAGGGCTTTGTCACCCATTTTGCCGACGACGCCCGTCTGATCGTCAACGGACAGCCCCGCGCCTCCGGCCCGGCCGAGATCGCCCGCCATTTCGAAGCGATCCGTACCGCCGCCCAGAGCGCCACCGTCACCCTGCCGCTGCTCCGCTGCCTCACTGAGGGCAACGCCATGTTCGTGAAGTATCGCGTCGACGCCGTGGTCGATGGCACTGCCGAGGCCGAAGAGGCCATGGCCTACGTCGAGCTTGCCGATGGCCGGATCGCGCTGATGGAGGTGCTCTCCCGCCCGCTCGACTGATCCACCCGGACGCACCGCAAGAACTGAGTGGACCGCCCCGGCGGTCCAGATCATTGATTGCGCAACGATATCATCCTATCCCCAATGATCGTGGTGGTTGGAAGCGGAGCAGACCCATGCAGGACGAGACGAAGGATGACGACCGCTTCGAGCTCTATGACCTCAGGGTCGAGGTCGTCGCGCCCCCCGGTGGCGCCATCCACTGCGGCGCGAAGCCCGGTGACTTCTTCGAGTTGCACGGCGAAATGCTGACCCTGCCGCCGGGCCAGGGCTTTTCCATCTATTCGCTGGCGGCGCTGCTGCCGCTGCTCCCCGCCAAGCAGCGCGCGCTCCATCCCAATGACTGGATGACCAGCGACGCCGAGGTTGCCTGTCCCGATCCGAACTGTACCACCCGCTTCCGCATCACCCGCACCGGCAAGCGCAGCTTCCGCCATTCCGAGACCACAGCAGTGAAACGACCATGATCCCGCGCGCCACCATCGCCGAAGGCTACGACATCTCCCGCGTCATCAAGGGCGGCTGGCACTTGGCCGGTGGCCATGGCGAGGTCGACCCTGCCGCCGCCGTCGCCGACATGGCCGCCTTCGTCGCGGCCGGCATCACCACCTTCGATTGCGCCGATATCTATACCGGCGTCGAGGAGCTGATCGGCCGCTTCCGCGCTGCCGAGCCGCAGCTTGCGCAGAACCTGCAGGTCCACACCAAGTTCGTTCCCGATCTGTCGGAGCTCGCGACCCTTGCTCCCGCCGCCATCGACGCCCGTATCGATCGGTCCTGCGCGCGGCTCGGTGTCGAGCGGCTCGATCTCGTCCAGTTCCACTGGTGGGACTACGAGACGCCCGGCTATGTCGAAGCGGCGCTGCAGCTGACGCGCCTGCGTGAGGCGGGCAAGATCCGCCACATCGGCCTCACCAATTTCGACACCCCGCATCTTGCTGAGCTGGTCGCGGCCGGCGTGCCGGTGAAGACCATCCAGGTGCAATATTCCCTGCTCGACGCGCGGCCCGAAACCGCGATGGTCGCCTTCTGCCAGGAACACGGCATCTCGCTGCTCTGCTATGGCACGGTGGCCGGCGGCTTCCTGTCGGAGCGCTGGCTGGGCCGCGAGGCACCGGCCCTCGAAACGCTGACCAACCGCTCGCTCACCAAATACCGGCTGATCATCGACGAATTCGGCGGTTGGGAACTGTTCCAGACCCTGCTCGAAACCCTGGCCCGCGTCGCGGCGCGCCGTGGCACCGATATCGCCACCATCGCCTCGGCCGCCATGCTCGGGCGCACCGCCGTCGCCGCCGTCATCGTCGGCGCCACCAACCGGGCGCACCTGCCCGCCAACCAGCGCATCGCCGAGCTGCAACTGAGCCGAGAAGACATGGCCGAGATCGACGCCGTGCTGGCTCAACGCCAGGGCCCGCCGGGCGAAGTCTACGCCCTCGAACGCGACCGCACCGGCCCGCACGGCCGGATCATGAAATACGAACTGGGCAAACCCGCTGCCTAGAGCGAAGGCGCCGGCCTAGTTGGTCGGCTCGTCCTTCATCTTGATGCCCAGATGGCGCCCGACGCTTTCGACATCCTTGTCGCCGCGGCCCGACAGGCACAGCACGATCGTTTCGTCCTTGCCCATCGTCGGGGCGATCTTCATCACCTGCGCCAGCCCATGCGCGCTTTCGAGCGCCGGGATGATGCCTTCGAGCCGCGTGCACAGCTGGAACGCCTCGAGCGCCTCGTTGTCGGTGATCGGCTGATAGGTGACGCGATTAGTATCGTGCAGATAGGAGTGCTCCGGTCCGACGCCGGGATAATCCAGCCCCGCCGAAATCGAGTGGCCCTCGATGATCTGCCCGTCCTTGTCCTGCAACAGATAGGTGCGGTTGCCATGCAGCACGCCCGGGCGCCCGCCGGTCATCGATGACGCGTGCCCGTTCTCCTCGTCGATCCCGTGCCCGCCGGCCTCCGCGCCATAGAGCTTGACGCTCGGATCATCGAGGAAGGCGTAGAACGTGCCGATGGCGTTCGAGCCGCCGCCGACGCAGGCGACCACGGCGTCCGGCAGGCCGCCCTCGGCCTCCTGCATCTGCGCCTTGATCTCTTCGCCGATGACCTTTTGGAAATTCCGCACCATCTCGGGATAGGGGTGTGGGCCCGCCGCGGTGCCGATCAGGTAGTACGTCGTGTCGACATTGGTCACCCAGTCGCGCAGCGCCTCGTTCATCGCGTCCTTCAGCGTGCCGGCGCCAGCCGTCACCGGCCGTACTTCGGCGCCCAGCATCTTCATGCGCAACACATTCGGCCATTGCCGCTCGACATCGGTGGCGCCCATGAAGATCACGCAGGGCAGGCCGAACCGCGCGCACACCGTCGCCGTCGCCACGCCATGCTGGCCGGCGCCGGTCTCGGCGATGATCCGCTTCTTGCCCATGCGCTGCGCCAGAAGGATCTGGCCCACGCAATTGTTCAGCTTGTGGCTGCCGGTGTGGTTCAGCTCTTCGCGCTTGAAATAGACCTTGGCGCCGCCCAGGTGCTCGGTCAGCCGCTCGGCGAAATAGATCGGCGATGGGCGGCCGGTATAATGCTCACCGAGATATTTCAGCTCGGCCTGGAATTCGGGGTCGGCATCGGCGGCGCGATAGGCCTTTTCGAGGTCGAGGATCAGCGGCATCAGCGTCTCGGCGACATAGCGCCCGCCGAAAATCCCGAACCGGCCGTCCTCGTCGGGGCCGTTGCGCAGCGAATTGGCCAGAATAGCGTCCATCGATCGTCTCCCCGCACCCGCCCGGATCCAGTCCCGCGCGACGCGCCCGTTATAACGCCTGCCCGACCAAGGGCAAGCCGATCACAAAATTGGAAACGTCGTCGTCAGCTGGCGCGGACCGCCGAAATGACGGCGCGGATCTTGCCGGCGTCCTTGACCCCGGGCGCCGATTCCACGCCGGAACTCACGTCGACCCCCATCGGCCGCGGCGTGATGGTCGCGAGCGCACCCTTCACCGTCAGCTGCGTCAGCCCGCCCGACAGCAAATAGGGCAGCTCCGGGTCGAGGCCGGACAGCAGGCTCCAGTCGAACGGCTCGCCGAGCCCCCCCGGCCGGTCCGCGCCCTTCGGTGCCTTGGCGTCGAGCAGAACCCGGTCGGCCACCTCGGCGAAATCCGCGACATGCGCCACGTCGCTGGCCGAGCCGATCGGGATCGCCTTCATAACCGCAATCCCGGCCGCATCGCGGATGGTTTCCACCCGGTGCGGGGTTTCGGGGCCGTGCAGCTGGATCCAGTCGGGGCTCAGCGCCGCGATTTCCATCACCGTCGAATTGTCGGGGTTCACCAGCACGACGCAGGTTTCGATGCGGCCGCGCGCCACCGAAATCAGCTCTTGCAGCGTGTCGAGATCGACATGCCGCGGGCTGCGGGCAAAATGCATGAAGCCAACCATGTCGGCGCCGGCATCGATTGCCACATCGAGGATTTCAGGGGTCTTTATTCCGCAGATCTTGACGACGAGGGGGTCGGCCATAGCGCTGTGTCAGCTGGTGTGAGCGAGGTCTTCCGCCTCGAGTAGGGCGGGATTGCCCGGAGACCGGCGGGCGGTCTCGAGTTCACTGTGCAGGCGCTGCGTTTCGCGCCGGTAATGCCGTTCGTCGCGGCGGTGCGGGCTCTGGGCGAACCATGTCGCCGTTCCGCCCAGCACCACGCCGAGCAGCAGCACGCCGAAGATCACCAGAAACAGCGGCACGCCCACGCCGGGCGTTGCCAGCGCATCGGGCGATGCGAAGGGATTGAAATTCACCACCACCAGCTGGCGGTTGGCAAGTGCGAACACGATCAGCACCACACTCAGCGGTACCAAGACGACCCAGCCAACAATGCGTTTGAACATGAAACGTTCGCCTGAAATCAGTCGGCCTGGTTGATCCGTTCGCGGATCTCTTTGCCGGCCTTGAACTGGGGCACATATTTTTCGCCGACGGCGACGGTCTCGCCGGTGCGCGGATTGCGGCCGACACGGGCCGGACGGTTCTTCACGGAGAACGCCCCGAAGCCGCGCAGTTCCACCCGGTCGCCATTCGACATGGCATCGCCTACCTGGTCGAGGATGGCGTTGACGATATTTTCGATATCACGCTGAAAAAGATGCGGATTTTCGTCGGCCAGCTTTTGTACGAGCTCGGACTTGATCATGCCGCCCCTCTGGTGCCTCCTGCGATATCGCGGTTCATCTATAGCGTACCAGCCTGCCAAAGCGAGACCAGCCCGTCAAGCGCGATCGGTCCGCTGCCATCGAGCCCGATTGCCTGCCGCGCCGCCCGGCCCAGCCAGTCGCTGGCCCACCAGCCGCGCTCGGGCAGGGGATAGTAATCCACGATCGGCAGGTCGGCCTCGACCTCGCGGTCGCTTTCGAGCCAGGCCACGGCCTCAGGCTCGCCGCCGAAATCGTCGATCAGCTTCACCGCCAGCGCTTGCCGCCCGGTAAAGATCCGCCCGTCGGAAAGCTCCAGCGTTTCCGGCCGTGTCAGCCCGCGCCGCTCGGCGACGATATCGACAAACCATGCGAACGAATCGTCGACCAGCGATTGCAGCGCCACCCGGGGCGCGCCGGTCAGCGGTTCGTCGAGGTCGGGCTCGGCTTTCAGCGGTCCGGTCGCCACCTTGTCGAGGTCGACGCCGATCGTGTCGAGCAGCTTGCCGGCGTCGACATGCTGGAACAGCACGCCGATCGAGCCGACGATGGAGAGCCGCCGCGCAAAGATCCGGTCGGTCGAAATCGCCGTCATATAGGCGGCCGAGGCACCGAGTTCGCTCACCACGGAGACAACGGGCTTGGCTTCCCGCAGCTTGGCCAGCCCCTCATAGAGTTCCTCGCCGCCCGCCGTCGTGCCGCCCGGCGAGTTGATCGCGATGATCACCGCCTTGACCGCATCGTCTTCCGCCAGGTCCTGCAGGATCTGCGCGCGCTGCGGACTGGTAAGGATCGTGCCGACAATCGAAACCCGCGCAATCCGGTCGCCGATGCCGCTCGGGGTCATCGCAAAGCGCCCGACCAGCGCCAGAACGGCAATCGCCAGCGCCAGGAAAAACAGCACTCGCCAGCGCCGGCCCGACCGCCTCAGCTTGGCATTGGCCGGAATCATCTGCGCCGGGTCGCGCGAAATGTCGCTCATAGCAGGGCCTCGTGCCGCCTCAGTTCCCCTCGTCGGTAGCCTCAGGGCCCGTCAAAAGCAAGACGGCGTGACCAGCAGCCCAGCGCACGATAGTTAGCCGAAGGGCTACCTGTCTTGACGTGGCGCCACTCGCGCATTAAAGATAGCCATATGGATACCTATCAAGCTGATCTGCCCGCCGTCTTCGGCGCCCTGTCCGACCCCACCCGCCTCGCGGTCGTCGAGCGTTTGTCCCGCGGCGCCGCTTCGGTCTCGGAGCTCTCTGCCCCTTTCGCCATGGCCGCGCCTTCCTTCCTCAAGCACCTCAGGGTGCTCGAAGGGGCGGGCGTCGTGACCTCGGTAAAAAAGGGGCGGGTCCGCACCGTGCAGCTGCGGCCAGAGGCGCTGAGCCGCCTCGACGAGTGGATCGGCTGGAATCGCCGCCGCGTCGCAGCGCAGCTCGACCGGCTTGGAGATTATCTCGCTACGGAGGAAAACGATGACACCTGACTCACAGACCAGCGACAGTTTCACCATCGAGAAGGTCTATCCACATCCGCGCGACACGGTTTGGGCCGCCTGGGCGGTGCTCGAGCGCAAGAAGGCCTGGTTCGGTGATGGGCTGGAGCAGTTCGATTTCCGGGTCGGTGGCCGCGACCGCGGTGTCTTCAGCGACAAGATGGGGGAACACGTCAACGAAACGGCCTATTTCGAGATCTCCGATCGCGAGCGCATCGTCTACGCCTACTCGATGGCCATGAACGGCCGCGTCCACACCGTGTCGCTGGTCACCGTTCTGTTCGAGGATGTCGAGGCCGGCACCCGGCTGCGGCAGATCGAACAGATGTGGATCATGCCGCCCAGCGACGGCGTCGCCGGACGCCGGCACGGCTGGCAGGCCCTGCTCGACAACCTCGGCAGCTATCTCGAAAAAGCGAGCTGAAAGCCGCACATGAAAACGCCGCCGGTCCCTGTAGGGAGCGGCGGCGCAGAATGCAAAAGAGGCGGTACCGCTTAGTAGCGGTACTGCTCGGGCTTGAACGGGCCGTCCACCGGCACGCCGATGTAATCGGCCTGCGACTTGGTCAGCGTGCTCAGCTTGGCGCCGAGCTTGGCCAGGTGCAATTCGGCGACCTTCTCGTCGAGGTGCTTGGGCAAGACGTGCACGGCCTTTTCCATCTTGTCGCCATTGGTGAACAGCTCGATCTGGGCCAGCGTCTGGTTGGCGAAGCTGGCGCTCATCACGAAGCTCGGGTGGCCCGTGGCATTGCCCAGGTTCACCAGCCGGCCTTCGCTCAGCAGCACAATGCGGCTGCCGCTCGGCTGCTCGATGATGTCGACCTGCGGCTTGACGTTGGTCCACTTGAAGTTGCGCAGACCGGCGACTTCGATCTCGTTGTCGAAGTGCCCGATGTTGCACACGATCGCCATGTCCTTGAACTTCCGGACGTGGTCGACGGTCACGATGTCCTTGTTGCCCGTCGCGGTGACGATGATGTCGGCGCGCGGGGCGGCCTCGTCCAGCGTCACAACTTCAAAGCCGTCCATCGCCGCCTGCAGCGCGCAGATCGGGTCGATCTCGGTCACCAGCACGCGCGCACCGGCGCCGCGCAGCGACTGCGCCGAGCCCTTGCCCACGTCGCCGTAACCGCAAACGATCGCCACCTTGCCGGCCATCATCACGTCGGTGCCGCGACGGATCGCGTCGACCAGGCTCTCGCGGGTGCCATATTTGTTGTCGAACTTCGACTTGGTCACGCTGTCGTTGACGTTGATTGCGGGGAAGGGCAGTTCGCCCTTCTGCTGCAGCTGATAAAGCCGCATCACACCCGTGGTCGTCTCCTCGCTCACGCCCTTGATGGCGTCGCGAATGCGCGAATAAAAATTCGGGTGCGTGGCGAGACGCTTCTTGATCGTCGCGAAGAGGATTTCCTCTTCCTCATTGCCCGGATTGTCGAGCACCGACGGATCGCTCTCGGCCTTGGCGCCGATCAGCACCAGCATCGTGGCATCGCCGCCATCGTCGAGGATCATGTTCGGGGTCGAACCCGGCCAGTCCATCATCCGGTCGGTATACTGCCAGTATTCCTCGAGGCTCTCGCCCTTCTTGGCGAACACCGGGATACCGGCTGCGGCAATGGCCGCCGCCGCATGGTCCTGGGTCGAAAAGATGTTGCAGCTCACCCAGCGCACTTCGGCGCCCAGCGAGACCAGCGTCTCGATCAGCACTGCGGTCTGGATCGTCATGTGCAGCGAGCCGGCAATGCGCGCGCCCTTGAGCGGCTGCGCTGCGGCATATTCCTCGCGGATGGCCATCAGGCCCGGCATTTCGATCTCGGCCATGCCGATCTCGAGGCGACCATAATCCGCAAGGCCGATATCGCTCACCACATAATCGGTGTTGTTGGCCATCGGCCCGTCTCCGTGTCAGCTGGAATTGACCGCCTTATACGGGAGCGGACTGCGACGATCAACTGGGATATAAAGGAAGCTTTATATCCCCTTACACCGAAGCTGAGGGATCGGGCGCATAGCGCCGTTCCCGGCGCCGCCGCCAGAACGCTCGAAACGGCAGTAGCACCAGCGTTACCAGTGCAGAAACAATGAGATAGCCGCCAAGGAAGCCGGCGCCAGCATAGGCCAGGCCCTCCAGCGTCACGGGCACCCCGGGCTGGAAGTTCTCCATCGTGCGGCGGCCGATCTCGGTATCGAGATAGCGTGGCAGCTGCTGAAAGCGCTCCCAGCCAGAGCTGCCGCGCAGCTCCGCCAGCACCTCGCTCAGCTGCTCATAGCGCGCGAAGGTGCGGGTCATCGATTGCCCACGCCCCACAATGAAGCTGTCATTGGTTTCGGTGTAGCGCGCCAGCGCCTGCTGTCGGCTCAACCCGGCTTCGCTGGCCGCCGTGTCGAATTCGGCGATCAAGACGCGCAACTCGTCCACCGCGCCGCCGAGGCGCTGGGTATATTGCTGCGCATATTCGGGGAACTGGCTGAGCAGCACCGCCAGTATCAGTCCACCGAAGGCCGACAGGATCCTGCGCATCACACCTCTCGAAGCTTCCCGGCGCGCCTCACGCGCCTGACGTCGCAACGATAGGCGCAGCACTGTGGTTGCCCGCCTGCTGCACATGGGCGTCGCGATGGCGGTCCGTACCGGCGCGCGCCGGCCCGCCCGCAAGGGCGACGATCTCGTCGACAAAACCGGTCTTCAGCGTCGAATAGGCCGCGCGGTCGTCGCGATAGCGTTCCGCCAGCTCTTCCTTGAGCCGCTGATAGGCGTCCCTGGCGTCGGCGTGCGTCCTCAGGTAATCGCGGAACACCAGGTGCCGCCGCACCTCGTCCGCGTCGGCATAGATATGCAGGTGATGTGTGCGACGCGGGGCAGGGGGCAGGCCCTTCACCAGATAGAGCTTGCTCGTGTCCGGATTGTCCCGCCACCAGCTGTAGCCGCTGGCCTCGAGCCCGGCGATCGCCGGCCGCGCATCGTCCAGTGCGTCCATCAGCACGACGATGTCGATGACCGGCTTCGCCCTGAGGCCGGGGATCGCGGTCGACCCCATGTGTTCGATCAATCTGGGGGCAATGGGAAACAGCGGCGCGATCAGCTCGCGCTCGCGCGCGAAATCCATCGGCCAGGCCCCATCGGCATCATGGAGCACGATGGGCTCATCGCTCATCCGGCGGCCAGCCCGTCACTGTCCTCGTCGAAACCATTGTTGACCAGCGTGGTGATCGCTTCCAGCGCTTCGCGCGCCTGCTTGCCGGTCGCCTGTACGAGAATGGTCGAGCCCGGGCCGGCGCCCAGCATCATCAGGCCCATGATGGAATTGCCTTCCACCGACTGGCCGTCACGCACCACCTTGATCTGGGCATCGAACAGTTCCGCCGTCCGCACGAACCGCGCCGACGCGCGCGCGTGCAGGCCCTTGCGATTGACGATCGTCAATTGCTGCGCAAGCGCCCTGTCTGAACCTGCCGCACTGTCCATTGCTCAATAATGCCGCAAAATCCCCGCACGCGCCAGCCGGTAACCGCTCGGCGCGCTCAGCCGCCCAGCGTCTCACTGGCGACATTGATATATTTGCGGCCCGCCTCGGCGGCTTCCTTCACCGCGGCCTTGATATCCATGTCCTTGCGCACCCGCGCCAGCTTCACCAACATGGGCAGGTTCACCCCGGCGATCACCTCGACCTCGCGGTTCTGCATTACCGAGATCGCCAGATTGGAGGGCGTGCCGCCGAACATGTCGGTGAGGATCACCACGCCGGCGCCGCTGTCGGCCGCATCGACGCAGCTCAGAATGTCATTGCGCCGCGCTTCCATGTCGTCGTCGGGGCCGATGGCCACCGTCTCGATGCCGGTCTGCGGTCCCACCACATGCTCGAGCGCCAGTTTGAATTCGGTGGCGAGCGCTCCATGCGTCACCAGGACCATGCCGATCATATGCATTCCTCAACCTGCAGGTACCTGAGCGTCGGAGGCGACGCGGCGGACGGGTTGAAGTCTTGCCCCGTGGCCTAAGTGTTTCAAGTGGTTTTTTGTCGCGTCCCACCGCGGACCGGCGGCAGGGCCCGAATGGCCTCGCGGATCAGCATCAATTGATGCAGTCCATCGCTCACGCCCGCCTTGGGCACCGGGCACCGCGGCAGGCGTATTCCGGCCAGTTCGGTCTCGAGTTCGTCCTCTTCCACCATGCGTTCCAGCCTGTCGACCAGATCGATGACGAGATGCAGCCGCGCCGATTTCACATGCGGCCGGGTAACGATTCCGCGCCCACGCAATTCGATCAGCCCGGCAATCCGGTCCGGCGCATGCATCCAAACCGCCTTGTTGCGCACCGAAATATCGACCCGGTCGTCGGAGACCAGCTTGGCCGGCAACCCGCGATCGGTCCAGGCATCGAGCAGCGCCAGGGTGATCACCGATTTGCCGGCGCCCGGGTGGCCGCGCAGCAGCAGCCCATGCTTGCCCAGCACCAGTCCGGTGCCGTGGATATTGCTCGTCTCGCTCATTTGCGCCGCTCCACGGGTGCCCGGCGCAGCAGCACTGTGAACTGTGCCCCGCTGCGATCCGTCCGGTTTTCGGCGCGGATTGTACCCCCATGGGCTTCGATGATCTGTTTGGAGATGGCTAAGCCCAAACCTGAATGGTCGCCGAAACTCTCGCCCTCGGGCCGGTCGGTGTAAAAGCGCTGGAAAATCCGGTCCGTTTCGCCGCGAATGCCCGGGCCCTCGTCGGTGACGACGATCGAGATCCGATCGTCCGCTGGCGCCACGCGCACCCTCACCGTGCCGTTCTCCGGCGAAAACGACACCGCATTGTCGATCAGGTTGTTGATCACCTGCGCCAGCCGGCTGTCGTGGCCCAGAACGATCGCCGCCCGGCTGTCAGGCTGCTCCAGCACCACGTTGACTTTGCGCTTGGCTGCGACATCGGCCTGCACCGACACCATCGCCTCGGCCAGCTTGCCGATATCGACGCGTTCCGCGCTCTGCCGCGCCAGCTCCGCATCGAGCCGGCTGGCGTTGGAAATATCCGAGATCAGCCGGTCGAGCCGCCGCACGTCGTGCTGGATGATCGCATTGAGCCGCGCCCGGTCTTCGGCCCGCTTCGCCCGCGGCAGGGTTTCCACCGCGCTGCGCAGCGACGTCAGCGGGTTCTTCAATTCATGCGCCACATCGGCGGCGAACCGCTCGATCGCTTCGATCCGCGCATAAAGCGCCTCGGTCATCGAGCGCAGCGCCTTCGACAGATGACCGACCTCGTCGGTGCGGTTCGAAAAATCCGGGATTTCTGCCCGGCTGGTGATTGCCGATTGCACCGTCTCCGCCGCACCCGCCAGCCGCCGCAGCGGCCCGGCAATCGTCCCCGCGAGGAGGAGCGACAGCAGGATCGTCACCGTTGCCGCCGCCAAGGCAATCCGCAGCACGCCCCAGCGCTCCGCAGCCGCGATCGCGTCGATATCGCCCGGCTGCGTCGACAGCAGCAGCACACCGACGCTGCCGCGCACCCGCTGCACCGGCACCGCAACCGACACCACCAGCTGGTTCTGCGCATCGACGCGCACGATTGCCGTCGCCGAGCCGGCCAGCGCCGCCGCCACCTCGGGATAGCGCGTGCCCTCGTCGGCCCCATATTCCTGGTACAGCGGATAATCGTCGCCCGGCAGCCAGCCGGTCAGCGCATCCCACCACTCGAACAGGAAGAACCGGTCGTCCGTCGCGGGCTTGGGGATTTTGCGCAGCACATCGCCGCGCGCATATAGGTTCGCGCTGTCGAGGATCAGCAGCCCCTGCTGGTCATAGATCCGGGCCCGCGTCCGCGTCGGCGTCACGAGGTTGCCGAGCAGCGGCGCCACCCGTTCGGGGTTGATCGGAAATTCCAGCTCCGGGTCGAAAAAGCTCAGCGGCGAGATCGAGCCCGTGCCCTGCAGCTCCAGCAGCCGGTCCGGGTTGACGGTGATCACGTCGCTGTCGACCGTCGCCGAAGCGGCAATCGCCGCGGCGATGATCTCGCCCTGCACGCGCAGGCTCTGCACCCGCGCCTCGATCAACCCGGTGCGCCACTGGTTGAGATAGAGTATGCCCACCACCAGCACGGCGAGGCCGGCCAGGTTAAGCACCACGATGCGGCTGGTGAGCGTCGAAAAGATCGTGCGCGCCAATACGCGCTGCGCATGCTTGAGCCAGCGCAGCACCGCTTCGCCGAGCCGGCCCGCAGACTGGTTCAGCCTGGCCAGCAGGCCCGGCCGCCGTGGCTCCGCGCCCTCGGCCGGGCGCTCGTCTCCGGTGGCGGCCAAGCCGACCCCCTCACTGTTCCTTGAAGCGATAACCGACGCCGTAGAGCGTCTCGATCATTTCGAAGTCGTCGTCCACGGCCTTGAACTTCTTGCGCAGCCGCTTGATGTGGCTGTCGATCGTGCGGTCGTCGACATAGACCTGGTCGTCATAGGCCGCGTCCATCAGCGCATTGCGGCTCTTCACGACGCCCGGCCGCAGCGCCAGCGCCTGCAGGATCAGGAATTCGGTCACCGTCAGCGTCACGCGCTGGCCCGACCATGTGCAGGTGTGGCGCTCTTCGTCCATCACCAGCAAGCCGCGCTCGATCAGCGCCTTGCCGGTCGGCGCCTCGCCATTGGCCGTGCCCGCGCTGGCCGGGTCGCGCGGCGCCGCGCGGCGCAGCACCGATTTCACCCGCTCCACCAGCAGCCGCTGGCTGAACGGCTTGGTGATGAAATCGTCGGCGCCCATCTTCAGCCCGAACAGCTCGTCGATTTCCTCGTCCTTGGAGGTGAGGAAGATCACCGGCACGTCCGATTTCTGGCGCAGCCGGCGCAGCAGCTCCATGCCGTCCATGCGCGGCATCTTGATATCCAGAATGGCGAGGTCCGGCCGGTCGGCGGTCAGACCCTCGAGCCCCGAGGCGCCATCGGTATATGTGGCGACCTGATAGCCCTCCGCCTCCAGCGTCAGCGAAACAGAGGTCAGAATATTGCGGTCGTCATCCACCAAAGCGATCTTGGGCATCAAATTCCCTTTCCGTTTTCGGGAGGCAAATCACCTCGTACCCGAATTGTGGCGGCTATTGACGGCCACAATTGCGCATAAATAAGGCGCGCGCACCCGCATTGCCACCGCTCTGTGCGGCCTGCACGCGCTGAGACTTCCGTCGTAAGACCGATTTCGGGATGGGCCGGGCCACCAGCCAGCCGTAATTTCTGGCGCGAAACCGCCCGCTACGGCGGCATGTCAACGGAACGGACCGCGCCATGACAAAAGATTTGCACGCCCGGCTGCAGGCCAGGATCACCGCAGCGGCGATGTCGATCTCCTGGGATGAATTGCCGCCGGTCCTCGTCACGAGGGCGCTGGCCGAAGGGCAGGGCCGCCTCACCGCCGATGGGGCGCTGGCGGTCACCACCGGCGAATTCACCGGCCGCTCGGTCAAGGACAAGTTCATCGTTCGCGACGCCGAGACCGCCGGCACCGTCTGGTGGGACAATGCCAGTGCCATGACGCCCGAGCAGTTCGATACGCTGCTTGAGGACATGCTGGCGGCTGCGGCGGACCGTCCGTTGCACGCCCAGCACCTGCTGGCCGGCGCCGACCCGCAGGCGCAGTGGAACGTTGCCGTGGTGACGGAAAGCCCCTGGCATGCGCTGTTCATCCGCCACCTGCTGATCCGGCCCGACGCACCCTTCGCCGACGACGAGACCGACGTCACCATCCTGCATCTGCCTGGCTTCACCGCCGATCCGGCCCGCCACGGCACCCGCACCGGCACGGTCATCGCGCTCGACATGGCTCGCCGGATCGTCCTCATCGGCGGCACTTTCTATGCCGGCGAGATCAAGAAATCGGTCTTCTCGCTGTTCAACTATCACGCGCCGAAGGCCGGTACGCTCCCCATGCACTGTTCGGCCAATACCGGCGCCGACGGCGATGTCGCGCTGTTCTTCGGCCTGTCGGGCACCGGCAAGACCACGCTCTCCAACGATCCGGCGCGTCCCCTGATCGGCGACGACGAGCATGGCTGGACCGACGCTGGCGTCTTCAATCTCGAAGGCGGCTGTTATGCCAAGACGGTCAAGCTCAGTGCCGCCGCCGAGCCCGAAATCCACGCCGCGACCCGCAGGTTCGGCACCGTGCTCGAAAACCTCAAGCTCGATGACGCGCTCAACCCGCTCTACGACGACACTTCGCTGACAGAAAACACCCGCGCCGCCTATCCCATCGAGGCGCTGCCCGCCATCGCCCCGGGCGGCGTCGGCGGCACCCCGAAAACCGTCGTCTTTCTCACGGCCGACGCCTTCGGTGTCCTGCCGCCCATTTCCCTGCTCAGCCCAGAGCAGGCGGCCTACCATTTCCTGTCGGGCTACACCGCCAAGGTTGCCGGCACCGAACGCGGCGTCACCGAGCCGGTCGCCACCTTCTCGGCCTGCTTCGGCGCCCCCTTCATGCCGCTGCACCCGACCGTCTATGGCGACCTCTTGAAGCAGCGCCTCGAGGCCTCGGGCGCCCGCGTCTACCTGCTCAACACCGGCTGGACCGGCGGCGGCTATGGTACCGGCAAGCGCATCGACATCAAGACCACCCGCCGCCTGCTCAACGCCGCCCTGTCGGGCGAACTGGCGGCCGGCGACACCCGCACCGAGCCGCTGTTCGACATGCAGGTCCCCGTCGCCGTCACCGGTGTCGCCCCCGAACTGCTCGATCCGCGCCAGAACTGGGCCGACAAATCCGCCTACGACGCCGCCGCCAAAAAGCTGCAGCAGCTCTTCCAGAAGAACTACGAAAAGTTCGAGACCCCCCTGCCCATGGCCGCAGAATAGGGCAGGGCCCCACCTGCGAACCGGGGATCACTAGGCGGCCTCACCCTGAGCCTGTCGAAGGGCGAGGCCGTGGCCCGCTGCTACGCCAGCTTTCCATCCCGCAGCGACTCGCTCAGCGGGGCAGGGCGTTCCACCGGGGTGGTGATCTCCACCGGGCGGCTTTCCGTGCTGGCGGTCTCTAGCGCTTCCATCACCTCGAGCGCATGCAGCGCCAGGGCACCCGAGGCGCGGTGCGGCCGGCCCTCGATTATCGCCGCCGCCATATCGGCGACGCCCAGCGAGCGATAGTTCGCATCGGCATAGGGCTCGGCATGCGTCGCCACCGTCCACTCTTCCGCGCCCGCCGGCTTGGTCTTCACGTCGCCGCCGAACATGTTCGGGTCGGGCACCAAGAGGCTCTTTTTCGTGCCGTAGAGCTCGTAGGGCACATGCATATGCGCCGGCACGTCAAAGCTCATCGTCATCTGAATGATCGCGCCCGAGACGAATTCCAGCAGCCCCGCCACATGCGTTGCCACCTTCACATCCATCATCTCGCCCTTCTTAGGCTCCGACAGGATCTCGCGGCGCGTATGCGGCATGGCGCTCATCGCCATCACCCGCTTCACCGGGCCCAGCAGGTTGATCAGGTCGGTGACGTAATAGGGCCCCATGTCGAGCACCGGCCCGCCGCCGATATCGTAGTAGAACGCCGGATCGGGGTGCCAGCGCTCATGCCCCGGCGCGCCCATGAAGGCCGTGCCGCCGACGATCGTGCCGACCTCGCCGCTGTCGAGCAGCGCCCGCGCATGCTGGTGCGAGCCGCCGAGGAACGTGTCCGGCGCCGAGCCGATCCTGAGCCCGGCCTTGTCCGCCGCATCGAGCAATTGCTTGCCCTCGGCGAAACTGATCCCCAGCGGCTTTTCGCCATAGACGTGCTTGCCCGCCGCCAGCGCCCGCAACCCGACCTCGACATGCGCGCGCGGAATCGTCAGGTTGACGACGATCTGCACCTTGTCGCTCGCCAGCAGCTCGTCGACCGACATCGCGGTGAGCCCGAACTCCTCGGCCTTCTTCTCAGCCACCTCGGGCCGCATGTCGGCGATACCGACGATTTCGAGCACCGGAAAATCGGCCATCGCCTTCAGATACTGCGTCGAGATATTGCCGCATCCGATGATGCCGACGCCCATGCGATCGCTCGCGCCCATGAAATCCTCCCAAACTGCTGTGCTGGAGCTTGTGCCCGAACGGGCCGCCCTGAATCCACGCCCCATCATCTGCGCAATCGCGCCGAATTTCCAGAGGTACGCACATCAGAATGCGTCGCTTAGGCCACCAGTATCGTGGGGCAACAGGGTCGCCGGCGTGGGTGAGGAAACAGAGAGCGTGAGTAGGACTTGGATAGACTTGAGAGAGATCGGCAAGGTAAAGGTAGATGAAGGCCAAGTACCAGGGCGCGTCAAGTTTCGCGGCGGCGTATAACTCCGAAAAGACATAGGCGTAAATATTCCGTGGTATCGTGTATAATTATTGCGGAAGTAAATGCAATAGGATGACAGGCGGTCGAGTAAATATGCGCTATATGAGCTCGCTTACACGGAACGCGGGAGGTGAATATTGATTGATCATGATATTGAAAACTCAAGAAGAGCTAGAAAGTTAGTTTTTAGATTTATTATTATCTCCTTGTTGATTTTGTCGATTTTTGTTTTTGAGATAGCGTATCGGTCAATCTACGTGGTTCCGGAGATCGAGCGCCGACTCGTTCATTCAATGGAAGAACGACTTACTACTGATGCTGGGGTAGTCAGAGGACTGCTGGCTGCCAGCTTTTTATACGATAAGATTGGAGGAGAATGCTTCGACTGCCCTGTATATTCGACATTTACGAAAATCGAAAAGGTATTTGTAGTTTCAGCGTTAGGGCAAGAGCAGGGTCGCGCAAGATTTTCGGAGGCGTCCGCTACTTGTGAGCGACAAGTTAGGGCGGCATGCAAACCGGTTGTGACCCTGGTGCCGACCGATGAATCGCTTGTTGAAGAATATCATGCATCGCAAACTCAGGACAGTATTTGCCTGCCGCTGGGTTTCTGGCTCTACAATTCGGAGTTCTGCGTAAAGTCAAATTCGTACCTTTGGCAAGAGCATGAAATCTTCGCAACGGTGAGGATCGGTCCGTCGTTCGCGAAGTCGATACTATCCATGTTCACCTTCATTTTCGGATCCGTGACTCCATTGGTTGGGGTAAAAATTAGTCATGAAACGGGCGTCTGTGAATATTTCAACTTGAAATCAAATAGCGCAAAATGGAGCCTGGAAAAGTATGGCTGTCGAAATGATATCCTCTGAGTGTCGTGCCCTCGCCAATTAAGCCGCACTCAGGGTGATACTTGTCATCGACGCTACTCCCTTCCAGCCGTCTAGGAATATCCGGGATGGCGAGTGCGCTTCGCTCTTCGCAAGTTCCCCGCCTGCGGCAAACCTGCTAAGCCGCCGCGCATGACCCCCGCCATCAATCTCGAGCCGCTCCATCCCCTGCCAATGAGCTTCGATTATCAGCCGCCCACCGAGCCCTGGCTCACCGTGGTCGTGGCCGATGACGACCTGGTCGTGCTCGACAAGCCCTCGGGCCTCCTCACCGTGCCCGGCAAGGATCCGGCGCTGGCCGATTGTCTCGAGGCGCGCGCCCGCGCCCGATTCCCCACGGCCGCCGTCTGTCACCGGCTCGACAAGGACACCTCCGGCATTCTGGTGATGGCGCTCAACAAGAAGGCCCTCGGCCATGTCGGCCAGGAGTTCGAGCAGCGCCGCGCCCAAAAGACCTATGTCGCCCGCGTCTGGGGCGAGGTGGCAGGCGAAGAGGGCGAGATCGATCTGCCGCTCGCCACCGACTGGGAGAACAAGCCGCGCCAGCGCGTCGACTACGAGCGCGGCCGCCAAAGCCGCACCGGCTGGCGCGTCGAGGCGCGCGAACCGGGCGGCATCACCCGGCTCAGGCTCTTCCCGCACACCGGCCGCACCCACCAGCTGCGCGTGCACCTCCGCGCCATCGGCCACCCGATCGTCGGCGACAGTTTTTACGCCACCGGCGATGCGCTGGCCGCCGCCGACCGGCTGCAGCTGCACGCCGAAGAGCTCGCTTTCAACCATCCGCAGGGCCACTGGGTACACTACGTGGTGCCCGCGCCTTTCTGAACGCGATGACATGAAATGGTCACGACGGCGCCCACAAATCGGCAACCGTCCGCGCAATGTTTAACGTTTCGACCCTGATGGGAGAGTGACGTTATGACCCTCGATCACGTGCCGTCCGACGCCCCGACCACCAATGCCGCCGTACTCATCGGCCCGCAACGCCCCGATGATCTCGAAGCGGGCGTGGCCTCCATCTTTGCCGAGGTCCATGCGGCCGGTGGCCCCGACCTGCCCAGCGACGACGATATCGCCGAAGCCAACGAACATACGTTCGAACTGCTGGGCGAACTCGACCGGCTCTGGTCGCACGCAGCCTGAGCGTCGGGCTGCGGACGATTTCTGCGCTTGGGCTCCCTTCATCTGCGCTCAAAACCGCCTGAGTGATGTTCAGCAGCGGTTCATCGCGATGGCCGGCTGATGGCAATTGTGCAGCAATGCCGTCACAATGGCGCCGCGCCGCAACACCCGCTTGCACCGCAGCCCCCAATCGCATATGGCTTTTCGCCGCCGCACCCGTAGCTCAGCTGGATAGAGCGCTGCCCTCCGAAGGCAGAGGCCACAGGTTCGAATCCTGTCGGGTGCGCCAAGTTTTCCCTTGAGATCGGTGGCTTGATGTACCGCAGCGCGCGTCTGTAAGTCGTTGGCGCAGCTCGCCGATCAAGCACTCCTGATCACCGCTCAACGTGCTTCCAGATTCTCGCGCCACAGCTTGAGGAATATCTGGCGCTTGTGTTGGTCGAGGCCGACGAGCAGGCGCGGCGACAGGCGGATGAGCCGGAGATTTGCTGCCGCACCACCGGGGAGCGGCAGGTCGGCGTCATCGCCCAGAAAGTCGATGATGAGCCGGGTTTCCTTCAGCGCTGCCACCCCCTCCGGCGCGAGCGTGAAGTCGATGAACTGCTTGGCAAGATCGGCATTGCGGGCCCAGGCCGGAATATAGGCGCCGCGAGAGAGGACCAGCGTGTAGTCGGCAGGGGCGAGGACACCGATATTCGGATCGGTTTCGGCCCGCGACAGGGCATAGGAGCCGAGGACATTATAGCCGACCAGATAGATCCCCTGCGAAACGGCGTCGATGATCTCGGCTGAGCAGCAGGTCGCGACCGCCCCCGAGCGGCCGAACGCCTCCATCAGCCGCCCGAACGTATTTGCCTGTTCGGAATCGACGAAAGCGAACAGATAGCCGAGGCCCGATTCCTCGATGTCATAGGTGGCCACGCGTCCGGCCAGAACCGCGTTTTCCGGGCGCAAAGCGTCGATCAGGTCGAACCGCGAGCGTGGAACGTCATCGGGTTCCAGCAACTGGCGGTTGTAGATGATGACGGCCGGCTCGTAGGTCAGGCCGAACAGCTCGTTTCGCCAGTTGCGCGTCTCAGGCAACCGTTCTGTGAGGCTTGATGAAAATGGTTGCGCGCAGCCGTCGTTGACCAGCCGGGTCTGCAGATCAACCGCTGAACTGATGACAAGGTCGGCCGGGTTTTCTGCGCCGGCACAGGCGCTGGCACTGAGACTGTCGAGGGCGATCGACCCCCATTGTTCGTAGCGCACGCCCACGGCCGGATGGGCCGCCACATAGGCCTTAAGCAGCGGAGCGAGCGCTGCAATATCCGTTGTGCTGCGGATGAGAAGCGTCCGGGTCGCATCCTGGCGGCCAAAGTCTGCGACGTCTTCCTGTGCGGCCACCGGCCCAATCAGCAGAACAAACACAAGAATGCGCGGCAGATGCCGCTTGAGGAACTCAATCATCGTCATCACGTCCAAACGCTGTCATTCGAAGCGCAAAGATGAGCACAACCTGAAACTTATCCGCCCCGGGATTGCCGGTTTCGATTTGTGCGTCATGGGCCAGCATGACCGCCCGGACGATCGACAGGCCCAAACCGCTGGGACGGCCGTGCTCGCCCTTTTTGCCAAACCTGCGGGAGCGGTTGCGCCACTGTTTCGCATCCATGCCGGGCCCACTGTCGATCACCGCCAGGCGTGCGCTGCCGGCAGTTGTCATGACCCGCACCTCGTAGGGCGCCTGCCCATGTGCGATGGCATTCGAGATGAGGTTCTTGACGGCTTCGATCAGCGACGTCGCATCGCCTTCGATCATGACCGGCGTCTCGGGCAGTTCGAGCCGTATCGCCTGTCCCTGCGGAACCAGCGCGTCGACGGTCTCGACCGCTTCGCTTGCAACATGCCGAAGGTCGAGCCGCGCCAGCCTGCCGGCATCCGCGCGATGGATGACCAGAGCGCGGCTCAGCAGCTGATCGGTGAGCCGGCCGAGCCGCGCAGCCTGCCTGTCGATCTTTTCCAGCGTTGCCCGCTCCTGCGTGGTGGTCGTGTCCTCGGCGGCATTGCGCGTGGTTGCCCGCAGTGCAGCGATCGGGGTGCGCAACTGATGTGCCGAATCCGCGATCAGGTCCTGCATGACGCGCATCTGCCGCTCGATGCGGCCGGCAAACCGGTTGAATGCGGCGATGAAGGCGGACAGTTCGCGCGGCACCTGCAGATCGATCGGCGAAAGATCTTCGGGGTCGCGCGCCAGCAGATGCTGGCTGACGCGCCGCAGCGGCTCGAGCGCCGAGCGCATGGCGAACAGGGCCAGCGCAGTCATGCCGATCCCCGCGAGCAGCAGAATGAGCCAGGCGTTCTGCATGATGTCCCAGGCCAACGCGTTGCGGGCGTTGAGCGTAAGTCCGACGATAGTGATTGTGGACCCTGAAAAATCGCGCTCGGCGAAGTTCCGCGACACTGCAACGAACCGGGCTGCTTCCCCCGTGATGTCGCCACTGTAGAAGGACTGGCCGGTCGCAAGCTCGGGCAGCGGCACGCGTTCATAGCCGGTCAGGGTCTCTCCCGTCGCCTCGGCGACACGATAGACGACGCGATCATTGCGCGACAGGGCGAGCAGGTCGAAGGCCGTCGCAGGAACATCGACCAGCAGCTCGCCATCGCTGAGGGAAATCGACGCCGAAATCTGTTCTGCGGCGCCCAGCAGCAGCCGGTCGAAGGCCTGTTGTGCCGCCCGCTGGCCGTTGCTCCAGGCCAGAACTGTAACAATCACGCCGCCGACCAGCACGATGGCGAGCCCCGCGACTGCGAGGCGCGAGGTCAGCGACAGCGTTTGCGGCCGGGCGGCCATTTACGCGCGCCCCTCTGTCCCGGCGACCAGTTGATAGCCGAGTCCGCGCAAGGTCCGTATCTCGACGTCAGAGCCGGAGAGTTTGCGCCTCAACCGGCCGACATAGATCTCGACGGCATTGATGCCGACTTCAGTCTCGTTGATGGAGAACATTGTGTCGAAGATCGTCTGCTTGGCCACCACGCGGCCTCTGCGGGCGATGAGGATTTCGAGAAGCGCGAACTCCCGCCGGGTCAGATCGAGGGGCGCGCCGTCGCAGCTCGCCGACCGCGATGACATGTCGACCTCAAGCTGGCCGAAACTGATGAGGGACGTGGCCGAAGGGTCGCGCATTGTGCGGCGCGTCACCGCGCGCAGCCGCGAATCCAGCTCGCGCAGATCGAAGGGTTTGACCACATAGTCGTCGGCCCCCAGATCGAGTGCCGACACACGGTCGTCGACCTGAAGCTTTGCCGTCAGCATCAGCACCGGCGTGGGGTCGGCGCGCTTGCGCAGCGCCGCCAGCAGGTCGGTCCCTTCGCCGTCGGGCAGGTTGATGTCGAGAATGATGACTTCATAATCCTGCACCGCCAGCAGAGCATATGCCGATTCAAGGTCCGGTGCGTGGTCGAGCGCATCGCCCTTTTTCGTGAACCACGCGGCAACGGGGTCCGCTACGTCCACAGCATCCTCGACAAGCAAAATACGCACGCTTCCTCTCCCGACGGCAGAGACTGCGGGGCAATGCGACGGGTGACAAGGCGCAATCGACGGAACGCCTGCTGGGCGTGACAGCTCCATGACAGGTTTGTCCTGCACAGTATCCGGCGCTGGATGTCTGAGGAGGATGTCCACGTTTGTGGAGGAACTCATTATGAAACTGATGGACGCAGTGCGCTCGGCACTGCTCGTGACTGGTCTTGCGCTCACTGCTGGCGCCGGCCCCGCCTTGGCGTTCGATCCCGAAAATCCAGAGTGCATTGCGCCGGCCAATCCCGGCGGCGGCTGGGACTTCACCTGCCGGCAGGTCGGCAAGAGCCTTCAGGACGAAGGCCTGATCCCCTCAACCATGCAGGTCGTGAACCTCGCCGGTGGCGGTGGTGGTGTCGCTTTCGCCGAAGTGGTGAACAAGCGCGACGACGACAACAACCTGATCGTCGCCGCATCCTCGGCCACTGCGACCCGGCTGGCGCAGGGCGCCTACCCGGGCAACAACATGGACGAAGTGCGCTGGCTGGCATCGATCGGTGCCGATTATGGCGTGATCGCGGTTGCCGCCGATTCCGACATCAACACGCTTCCCGAACTGCTCGATCAGATCAAAGCCGATCCGACTTCGGTTTCCATCGCGGGCGGCTCGGCCGTTGGCGGCTGGGATCACCTCAAGGTGCTCATCGCCGCCGAAGCCTATGGCATCGATGATGTGCGCTCCGTCAAATACATCGCCTTCGACGGCGGTGGCGAAGCGGTGACCCAGCTGTTGGCCGGTTCGGTTCAGGCATTCACCGGCGACATTTCCGAGGCCAAGGGCTTTGTGGAGTCAGGGGACATCAAGGTGATCGCGGTTCTCGCGCCCGAGCGCCTGCCGGGCGAGTTCAACGCCTACCCGACCGCCATGGAACAGGGCATCGATGCTGTGGGTGCCAACTGGCGCGGCTTTTATGCCCCCGGCAACATGTCTGACGAAGCCTATGACTATTGGGTGACCCAGATTGGCACCCTGTATGAGTCCGACGAATGGAAAACCGTGATGGCCAACAACGGACTGGCGCCGCTGGACCTGCGCGGCGCGGCATTCGAGGAGTTTGTGGCGGACTCTGTGGCGTCGATCACCGAGATCTCCAAGGAAATCGGCATCATTCAGTAATGCCCGCATCGCACTGACGTGATGGGCGGGAAACCGTCCATCACGGCTCGGGGGAGGACATATGAGCGACAGAATTTTCGGTGGCATCGGCCTGATCATCGCCGCCATCTTCATCTGGCAGGCCACTCTCATTCAGGAGAGTTTCATCTCTGATGCCGTGGGTCCCAAGACCTTCCCCATCATCATCGCCGTCGTGCTGGGGCTTTCCAGCGTCTATTTCCTCGTTCGCCCCGACGCGCCGCCGGCCTGGCCGACGTTTGCTGTTCTGGCAGAGCTGTTCATGGCTGTCGTCGTCATGGTGGCCTACGCCGAACTCCTGCCGGTGCTCGGCTTTGCCATCGCGACAGCATTTGCTGCCGCTTACCTGTCGTGGCGACTGGGCTCTCCGACACTGCACGCTCTGATCGCGGGGGTCGCGACCTCTGCCGGGCTCTACATCATCTTCCGCCTGCTGCTGGGCCTGTCGCTGGCGCGCGGCCCCCTCGGGTTTTAGGAGTTCGACATATGGACGTGCTCGGTTCTCTTGCTGATGGCTTCGCCGTTGCTCTGACCTGGGAAAACCTGCTGCTGGCACTTCTCGGATGCCTGTTGGGCACCATCATGGGGGCCCTGCCGGGGCTCGGTCCGTCGAATGGCGTTGCCATCCTCATCCCGCTGGCCTTCACGCTGGGCCTCGGCCCGACGCCCTCGATGATCCTGCTGACTTCGGTCTACTACGGGGCGATGTATGGCGGGCGCATCTCGTCGATCCTACTGAACATACCGGGTGATGAACCCGCCCTGATGACGACGCTCGACGGCTACCCCATGGCCCAGCAGGGCCGGGCCGGCGAAGCTCTGGCGCTTTCCGGCATCGCCTCATTCGTCGGTGCCTTCTTTGCGACCTGGGGTCTGGTTTTTCTCGCGCCATTGCTCGTGACCGTCGCCCTGCTCTTCGGGCCAGGCGAGTATTTCGCCCTCTATGTTCTGGCTTTTGCCACCCTGGGCGGTATCGCCTCGCGCAATCAGGCCAAGGCCGCCTTTGCCGCGGCGCTCGGCCTCGGCATCGCCATGATCGGTGTCGATGGCCAGACCGGCGTGCCGCGTTTCACGTTCGGGGAAGTGCACCTTTACGACGGTATCGACTTCCTCGTGGCGATCGTGGGCCTCTTCGCATTGTCGGAAGTCTTCATCTTCATCGAGCATGCCGCCCAGCGCCGGAAAAACAAGGACACACCCGACGAGAGCAAGCTGTCCATCGGGCGCATCGTCCCGTCATGGTCGGTAATCAAGAGCTGCATCCCGACCATGGGCCGCACCACCATACTGGGCTTCCTCGCCGGCGTGCTGCCGGGCGCCGGGGCCTCGCTAGGCTCCTTCATCGCCTACTCGGTCGAAAAGCGCCTCGTCGACAAGGAGGGCACGTTCGGCAAGGGCGATCCGCGTGGCGTCGCCGCGCCCGAGGCCGGTAACAATGCTGCCGCGGGTGGCGCGCTGGTGCCGATGCTGGCGCTGGGCGTCCCCGGATCGGGCACCACCGCCGTGCTCCTCGCGGTCCTTCTGGCCCTCAATATCACGCCCGGGCCGCTGTTGTTCACCCAGAACCCGGATGTGGTCTGGGGGCTGATCGCCGCGCTCTTCATCGGCAATCTCATGCTGCTCGCGATGAACATTCCGATGGTCGGGCTGTTCGTCAGATTGCTGCTTGTGCCGACGCGCTACCTCATGCCGGTAGTCGCCATGGTCTCCTTCGTCGGCATCTACGGCATTTCGGGCTCGAGCTTCGATCTTCTGGTGATGATCGGCTTCGGCGTCCTGGGCTGGGTGCTGCGCAAACTCGACGTCCCGCTGGTCCCGATCATCCTCGGCATTCTGCTGGGCGGTGCCATGGAAAAAAACCTCCGCCGGGAAATCACCATCTCCAATGGCGACTGGTTCTCCCTGTTCGACTCCGGCCTGTCCCTTACCCTGTGGGCCGTCGCTATCATCGGCTTCATCCTGCCGATCGTGCTTGGCCCGGTGATCCGCGGACGCATGGCACAGCGACGCGACGCAGAAAGCAGCGCCGCCGACTGACGCGGCGACCAGCGAAAGTGCGAAGCCGGGGACCAACCGCGCCCCGGCTTCGGCCATGAAATTCCGGGCCTCAGCCGTGGAAGTGCTGCGAGCGCAGCTGTCGTGGCGTGATGCCATAGGCTTTGCCGAAATGGTCATAGAATTGGCTCAGCGAGGTGAAGCCGGAGTCGAACGCCACGTTTTCGATCGACAGATTGCCCTCGAACAGCAGGCTGCGCGCCCGGATCAGCCGCATCCTCGTGACAAAGCGGTGGATGGAGACGTTCATCACCGCGCTGAACAGGTTGAGCGCATAGTTCGGGTGGAGGCCCACGACCCGAGCAATATCCTCGGCGCGCAGCGGCTCGCTGAGATTGTCGAGGATGTGCTTGATCATCGCCACCACATAGCGCAGCGGCGTGGCGCCGCGCGTCGCGGGGCTCACCGCTTCGATCCAGGCCGGCAGCAGATCCTCCCAGCCATCCACGGCCGCCCGGCGCAGCATCAGCGCGATCTCCGAGCGCAGAATGTCGCCGCGTTCGGCGTCGCCGCGCCGATAGTCGGTGTACCAGCGCTGCAGCGTCTCGTCGCCGATCGTGCCTTCGGGCAGCGCGATCATGCCGCCACCCATCATGGTTTCGGTCAGTTTGCCGAGCTTGGGCATGTGCAAAAATGCGTCGAGCGGGAGGTAGACATTGCACTGTCTGGCGTCATCGCCGGGGCCCTTGTCGAGCCCGGTGGTCTGATGTGGGATACCCGCCCAGAACAGCACCAGCCGCCGCGACGGCACACGGACCGGCTTGCCATCGACGAGATAGTCGAGGCCGCCGGTGGTCAGCCAGTTCATCTCGATATGGCCGTGTTGGTGCGGCACGTCCATCAAGCGCGGGTCGAACCAGCGAATGCCAAATCGCCCAAATGCAGACGACTTCGCGTAGAATTGCCGATCCGGCCGCGGAACGGGCGCGTGTGTCTTCGCCGTCTGGGCTGCCGATTGCGCCATATAGAGACCTTTAAATCCCGGAAATACTGATCGAGATATCGGATTGTAGCGTTTGCTGCAAGTCGTACCATTTGCCACAGCTGGACCAAGGAGACCGGGCGAGGAGGCCTGCTCTCCGGTACTTTTTGTCCTGTCCAGCACAAAGGGAGGTATCATGCGAAAGCCCATTTATGCCCTTGGCGGGGCAGGCCTTCTGCTGTCCGTATCCATGCTGGCGGCACAAGCGCAAACTGTCGAGCCGACAACCCCGCCCGATCCGCCGGCCTTCGAGGCGCAAGGCACCCCGAACTTCGTCGGCATTACCGACATGTTCGAATACAAGGCGCTGCCCGAGTATCACGAGCCCGAGTGGGTGACCTCGGAATATGTCGATACCGGCAAGCTGCCGCCGGTCGGCGAGCGCCTGCCCAAGGAACCGCTGGTCTACAAGACCGCCAACATGCCCGACGGCACCGGCGTCTATGGTGACGTGATGCGTCACGTCATCGGTGGCCGGCCCGAAGGCTGGAACTATATCGGTGGTCAGAGCCAGGGCTGGGGCGGTATCGATATCGGCCTTTCTGAATGTCTGACCCGCACCGGTCCGCTGTTCCAGGTCCGCGCCGAAGAACTGGCGCCGCTGCCGAACCTGGCCAAAAGCTGGGAATGGTCCGAAGACGGCCACGAACTGACCATGCACCTGATCGAAGGCGCAAAATGGTCCGACGGCGAACCCTTCACCGCCGACGACGTGATGTTTTATTGGGAAGACAATGTCCTTGATCCCAATGTCGCCCCGCTGAACGGTGCGACGCCGGAATCCTTCGGGCCTAACACGACTCTCGAAAAGGTCGACGACTACACCATCAAGTGGACCTTCGAGGCGGTCGAGCCCAAGCAGTACCTGTATACCATGGCCTACGGCACGTTCTGCCCCGGCCCCAGCCACCTGCTGAAACCCCAGCATCCGAAATATTCTGACAACACCTACGAGCAGTACAAGAACGCCTTCCCGCCCGAGTATCTGGGGATTCCGACCATGGGCGCCTGGGTGCCGGTCGAGTATCGCCCGGACGACATCGTCGTCATGCGGCGCAACCCCTATTACTGGAAGGTCGACGAGGCGGGGAACCAGCTGCCCTATCTCGACGAGATGCACTACCGCCTCTCGACCTGGGCCGATCGTGACGTGCAGGCCGTAGCCGGTTCGGGCGACTTCTCCAACCTCGAGCAGGCCGAAAGCTATGTCGAGGCCCTGCGTCGCTCCGCCGACGAGGATGCTCCGGCGCGTCTCGCCTTCGGCGCCCGCACCATCGGCTACACGCTCGATCTGAACCTCTCGGCCAATGGCTGGGGCGAACCCGACGAGCGCGCACAGAAGGTCCGTGAACTCAATCGCGAGCTCGATTTCCGCAAGGCGGTCAGCATCGGTCTCGACCGGCAGCGGCTGGGTGAATCGCTGGTCCGCGGTCCGTTCACCGCCATCTATCCGGGCGGGCTCTATGCCGGCACGGCGTATTACGACAAGGACTCGACCGCCTACTACGCCCACGACATGGCGGCGGCCAATGCGCTGCTCGACGGGCTCGGCCTCGAGGACACCGACGGCAACGGCATCCGCAACTTCGCAGGTGGCGGCGACGATGTGGAAATCACGCTGCTCGCCAATACCGACTACGGTACCGAAACCAACCTCGCCGAAGGCATCATCGCCCAGATGGAGCCGCTGGGGCTGCGCGTCATCGCCAACTTCCAGCAGGGTACGGCGCGTGACGACATGCAGCAGTCCGGTCAGTTCGACTGGGTGATGCGGCGTCCGGGTTCGGAAGTCGTGTCGGTGGTCCAGGCGACCGAAACGCTGGCACCGACGGGTCCGCGGACCAGCCACTTCCATCGCGCCGGCACCGACGGCACCGTGGATCTGCTGCCGTTCGAAGAGGAACTGGTGGATGCCGTCAACGGCTTCATCAATACCTCGGACAATGCCGAACGGGCCGAGCTGATGAAGACCTATCAGAAGCTGTTCACCGAGAACGTCTACTCGATTGGTCTGACCCAGTACCCCGGCGCGCTGATCATCAACAAGCGCTTCGCAAATATCCCGGAAGGCGCGCCGATCTTCATGTTCAACTGGGCCGAGGACAACATCATCCGCGAGCGCGTCTACGTGCCCGAGGACAGGCAGGGCAATTTCGAACTGCATCCGCAGACCCTGCCGGCCGAGCCTGGTTCGTCCACCGGCACGATGTAACCAAACGTCCACGCATTCGGGTGGGGGGAGTCATTCCCCCACCCTCGACCAAACCGGGGCGGCGCAACCATGTTCAGATTTCTCGCGACGCGCATTTTGGGAGCCATTCCGCTGCTCCTGCTGCTCAGCGTCGTCACCTTCGCCATCATCCAGGCGCCACCGGGCGACTATGGCGACTACATCCGCTCAATGCTGATAAATCAGGGCGGCGTCGCTGCCGACCAGGCGGAGATTCAGGCCGAGGCCTATCGCGAGGCCAATGGGCTGAACGAGCCGATCGTGGTCCAGTATTTCAACTGGATCGGTGGTATCCTGACCCGCTTCGATTTCGGCCATTCACTCTACTACAACAAGCCCGTCGGCAATGTGGTGGCCGAGCGGCTGCCCCCCACGATCATCTTGGCGTTGACCTGCCACATCCTGGCGTCTGTGCTCGGCATCGGGCTCGGCATCGTGGCCGCCACGCGCCAGTACAGCTGGGTCGACACGTTGCTCGGTGTCGTCTCCTTCATGGGCATGACCATCCCGCGCTTCCTGATGGCGATCATCATCCTCTACGTGCTCGTCTTCCAGCTCAATGTCAGCGAAGTCGGCATGTTCTTTTCCGCCAAATATGGCGGCCAGCCGTGGAGCTGGGACAAGTTCGTCAACCTCGTGCAGCACGTGTGGCCCGTGGTCTTCATCGCCACCTTCGGCGGCCTCGCCTACAATATGCGGGTGATGCGCGCGAACCTGCTCGACGTGCTCAACTCGCAATATGTCGAGACCGCGCGCGCCAAGGGCCTGGCGGAATCAAGCGTCATCATGAAGCACGCCGTGCCCAACGCGCTGCATCCCCTCGTCGCCTATCAGGGCGTGGTGCTCCCCTACATGCTCACCGGTGAGATCGAGGTGGCAATCGTCTTCGGTCTCGCGACCGTCGGCCCGGCGATCGTCGGCTCGATGGCCGTGGGCGATGTCTATGTCACGGCGACCTTCATGCTGGTGCTCGCCACCACGCTGATCATCGGCAACATCATCGCCGACCTGCTGCTTGCGGTGCTCGATCCCCGCATCCGTCTCGGGGGGAATGCCGAATGAGCGAGAACACGACCAAAGACCACGTGCAGCCATTGCCGCCCGATGTCGGCGGCGGCCCGGCACCGACCACCGAAGTCACCGAGACCGGCGTCGCCGAGCGGTTCCGGCACGGCGGCGAAGGCTATGCCACGCTGGTCTGGCGGCGGTTCCGTCGCTCCACCATGGGCATGATCGGCCTCGTGCTGGTGAGCCTGCTGCTCATTGTTGCGATCTTCGGCGATTTTTTCGCGCCGATGGATCCCAAGCGACCCGAACTGCCCTTCGCGCCGCCCGACATGATCGCCTTCGAGGACCCGGCCGGCAATTTCAGCCTTCTCCCGCATATCTATCCGATCGGGGAAACCGGTGAACTCGACCCGATCACGTTCCAGCCGCTGACCGGACCCGTACTCGACGACCCGACCCCGGTTGGGCTGTTCGTCAAGGGCCACAGCTACAAGCTGCTGGGCCTGATCCCGACAGATATCCATTTCTTCGGCACCACCGACGGCCGGCCGATGCACCTGCTGGGCACCGACAAGTTCGGTCGCGATATCCTGTCGCGCGGCATTGTCGGCTCGCAGATCTCGCTCACCATTGCGCTGGTCGTGGTGGCGATCACCACGGTCGTCGGCACGCTGGTCGGCATCACATCGGGTTATCTCGGGGGCGCTGTCGATACCTGGGTGCAGCGCTTTGTCGAGTTCGTCCTCGCCTTTCCGCAATTGCCGCTTTATCTCGCGCTCACCTCGCTGATCCCGGTCACCGCGCCGTCGAATATCTTCATCGCCTTCGTTATCGGCGTGATGGCGGTGCTCGGCTGGGCCCAGCTCAGCCGCGAGGTACGCTCGAAAACCCTGTCCCTGGCGCGGATCGACTATGTGCGCGCTGCGATCGCGGTCGGCTCGTCGGATACGCGCATCATCACCCGCCACATCCTGCCCAACGTCCTCAGCCACGTCATCGTCGCGGTCACGCTGGCGGTGCCGACAGTGGTGCTGCTCGAAAGCTTCCTGGGCTTTCTCGGCTTTGCGGTGAAGCCGCCGCTGATCTCCTGGGGCCTGATGCTGCAGGACACCGGCACCTTCTCGGTCATCGGCTCCTATCCCTGGATCCTCAGCCCCGTGATCTTCGTGCTCATCGCCGTCTTCGCGTTCAACGCGCTGGGCGACGGCTTGCGCGACGCGATCGACCCCTATTGAGGCGAAGATGAACAACGACAACACAAATCTGAGCCCCAGCGAACGTCACGATCTCGGCGCGCATGGCCGCGAGCTGATCCTAGATGCCCGCAATGTGGCGGTCGACTTCAAGGTCGAAGGCGGCATGGTGCATGCGGTCGAGGACGTCTCGTTCCAGCTGCACAAGGGCGAGACCATCGCGCTCGTCGGCGAGAGCGGCTCGGGCAAATCGGTCACCGCGCGCACCGTGATGCGGCTTCTGACCAAGCGGGCGCAGGTGAGCGACAAGACCGTCATCACGCTCAACGGTCGTAATATCTACGAGCTCACCGACACGCAGATGCGCAAGCTGCGCGGCAACGAAGTCTCGATGATCTTCCAGGAGCCGATGAGCTCGCTGAACCCGGTCTATACGATCGGCCAGCAGCTGTGCGAGGTGCTCCATCTGCACAACCGGATCAACCGCAACGAGGCGATGAAGCGGGCCGAGAAACTGCTCGAAGAGGTGCAGATCCCCGAGCCGGCAGCCCGGCTCAAAAGCTACCCCCATCAGTTGAGTGGCGGGCAGCGCCAGCGGGTGATGATCGCCATGGCGCTGGCCAACCGGCCGGACGTCTTGATCGCCGACGAGCCGACGACGGCACTCGACGTCACCGTGCAGGCGCAGATCCTCAACCTGATCGACGAGCTGAAAGACAAATACGGCATGGCGGTGATCCTGATCACCCATGACCTGACCATCGTCCGGCAGTTCTCCGAATATGTCTATGTGATGCAGAACGGCCGCGTGCAGGAGCACAACCGCACGGAGGACATCTTCCGCAACCCGCAGCACGCCTACACCCGGCATCTGCTGGCCTCCGAGCCCAAGGGCACTGCGCTGCCGCTCGACGAGGGCGCGCATGACACGGTGCTCGAGGGCCAAAACGTCAAGGTCAGCTTCACGCTGAAGCGCGGCGGCTTTTTCAAGCCGGACTTCTTCGAGCTGAAAGCCGTCGACAATCTCGACATCAAGCTGATGCGCCACGAAACGCTGGGGATCGTCGGCGAAAGCGGCTCGGGCAAGACCACCTTCGGCCAGGCCCTGATCCGGCTGATCGGCAACCAGGGCGGCAAGATCACTTTTGACGGCGAGTCGATCGAAAACTATGACCGCCAGCAGATGCGCCCCCTGCGCAGCCGCATGCAGATCGTCTTCCAGGATCCCTTCGCCAGCCTCAACCCGCGCATGTCGATCCGTCAGATCATCGAGGAAGGGCTGATCGTCAATGGGCTCGGACAGGGGAGCCGCGAGCGCATCGAGCGCGTGCAGCAGGCGCTGCGCGACGCCGGCATGCCCGACACCATCCTCAACCGCTTCCCGCATGAGTTCTCGGGCGGCCAGCGCCAGCGCATCGCCATTGCCCGGGCCATTGCGCTCGAGCCGGAATTCATCCTGCTGGACGAACCCACCTCGGCCCTCGACCTGTCGGTGCAGGCCCAGATCATCGAACTGCTGCGCAAGCTGCAGGACGAAAAGGGCCTGAGCTACCTGTTCATCTCGCACGATCTCAAGGTTGTCCGTGCGCTGTGCCATCGGGTGATGGTGATGCAGCACGGCAAGGTGGTGGAAGAGGGCCCCGTGGCCGACGTATTGACCAACCCGCAGACAGATTACACGGCCCGCCTCGTGCGCGCCGCATTCGAAATCGCCGCATAGCCGGCGCGCCAAAATCTACCGGAGACTTCCCTATGGCCAACCCAAAGATCACATTCATCGGTGCCGGTTCGTCGGTATTCATGAAGAACATTGTCGGCGATATCCTGCAGCGCGAGGCGCTGGCCGGCGCCGAAATCCGCCTGATGGACATCAATCCGCAGCGGCTCGAAGAAAGCGCCATCATCGCCGGCAAGCTGGTCAACACGCTGGGTGTGCCCGCGACGGTCGAGACCTTCGACAACCAGCGCAAGGCACTCGACGGCACCGACTTCGTCGTCGTCTGCTTCCAGATCGGCGGCTACGAGCCCTCCACCGTCGTCGATTTCGACGTGCCCAAGAAGTACAACCTGCGCCAGACCATCGCCGACACCCTCGGAGTCGGCGGCATCATGCGCGGGCTGCGCACCGTGCCGCATCTTTGGTCGATCTGCGAGGACATGCTCGAGGTCGCTCCCGAGGCGGTCATGCTGCAATACGTCAACCCGATGGCCATCAACACCTGGGCCATCGCCGAGAAGTACCCGACCATCAAGCAGGTCGGCCTCTGCCACTCGGTGCAGGGCACGGCGATGGAGCTGGCCCACGATCTCGACATTCCCTATTCCGAGATCCGCTACCGCTCGGCCGGCATCAACCACATGGCTTTCTATCTGAAGTTCGAGCACCGCCAGCCCGACGGCAGCTATCGCGACCTCTACCCAGATCTGGTCCGCGCCTATCGTGAGGGCCGCGCGCCCAAGGCCGGCTGGAACCCGCGTTGCCCCAACAAGGTGCGCTACGAGATGCTCACGCGCCTCGGCTACTTCGTCACCGAAAGCTCCGAGCATTTCGCCGAGTACACGCCCTATTTCATCAAGGAAGGGCGCGAGGACCTGATCGAGAAGTTCGGCATTCCCCTCGACGAATATCCCAAGCGCTGCATCGAGCAGATTGAAAAGTGGAAGACCACCTCCACCGAGTACCGCAATGCCAACACCATCGAGGTCAAGCAGTCTAAGGAATACGCGTCCGAGATCGTCAACGCGGTCTGGACCGGCGAGCCGGGCGTCATCTACGGCAATGTCCGCAACAACGGCGTCATCACTTCGCTGCCGAACAATGCCGCGGTGGAAGTGCCGTGCCTCGTCGACAGCTCCGGCATCCAGCCGACCTATATCGGCGAGCTGCCGCCGCAGCTGACCGGCCTGATGCGTACCAACATCAATGTGCAGGAACTCACGGTCGCGGCGCTGATGACCGAGAACCGCGAGCATCTCTATCACGCCGCAATGCTCGATCCGCACACTGCGGCCGAGCTCGATCTCGAGCAGATCTGGAACCTTGTCGACGACCTGCTGGCCGCGCATGGCGACTGGATCCCCGAATGGGCCCGCGTCTCGCCCAAGCAGAAGGTCGCCTGACCAGAAAACCCGGCCCGCGTCCTCGGCACGTTCGGGGACGCGGGCCAAACCGCTCCCGACTCGCCGTCGCCCTCATGGTGAGCCTGTCGAACCACGAGGGCCTAGCACGAGGCTGAAGGCAGACATGTCGCCCACATTCAAGATCGCCATCATCGGAGCCGGATCGGTCGGCTTCACCAAGACGCTGATTTCGGACCTGCTCAAGGTGCCGGAATTCGTCGGCTGCGAATTCGCACTCACCGACATCAATCCACACAATCTGGAGATGATCGAGGAGATCATCTCCGAGATCGTCAAGGTCAACGACCTGCCGGCCAAGGTGACGGCGACGACCGACCGGCGCGAGGCGCTCACCGGCGCGCGCTACATCATGAGCTGCGTGCGCGTCGGCGGGCTCGAGGCCTTCGCCACCGACATCTCGATCCCGCTCAAATACGGCGTCGACCAGTGCGTCGGCGACACCATCTGCGCCGGCGGCATCATGTATGGCCAGCGCAACATCCCGGTGATCCTCGACTTCTGCAAGGATATCCGCGAGGTCGCCGAGCCCGGCGCGCTGTTCCTCAACTATGCCAACCCCATGGCGATGAACACCTGGGCGGCGCTCGAGTATGGCGGGGTCAACACCGTAGGCCTCTGCCACGGCGTGCAGCATGGCGCCGAGCAGATCGCCAATGTGCTGGGCGTCAAGCTCGAGGAACTCGACTACATCTGCTCGGGCATCAACCACCAGACCTGGTATATCGACATCCGCGCCAAGGGCCGCAAGATCGAGAAAGAGGAGCTGATCGCCGGGTTCGAGGCGCATCCGGTCTATTCAAAAACCGAAAAGGTGCGCATCGACGTGCTGAAGCGCTTCGGCGTCTACTCGACCGAGTCCAACGGCCACCTCTCCGAATACCTGCCATGGTACCGCAAGCGCCCCGACGAGATCGAGCGCTGGATCGACATGAGCGACTGGATCCACGGCGAGACCGGTGGGTACCTCCGTTACTCGACCGAGCGGCGGAACTGGTTCGAAACCGATTTCCCCAAGTTCAAAGCCGAGGCCGCGAAGCCGCTGAGCGAGCACAAGCGCACCTCCGAGCACGCCAGCCACATCATCGAGGCGCTGGAAACCGGTCGGGTCTATCGCGGACATTTCAACCTGCGCAACAATGGCGTCATCCGCAACCTGCCCGATGACGCGATCATCGAAAGCCCCGGTTTTGTTGATCGCTTCGGTATCAACATGGTCGAAGGCATTACGCTCCCCACCGCCTGTGCCGCTACCTGCTCGGTCTCGGTGTCGGTGCAGCGGATGAGCGTCGAAGCGGCCATGGAAGGCGATATCGACAAGCTCAAGCTCGCCGTGCTGCACGATCCGCTGGTCGGCGCCATCTGCACGCCCGACGAGGTCTGGCAGCTCGTGGACGAAATGGTCGTCGCCCAGGCCGACTGGCTGCCGCAATATGCCGATGCCGTCCCCGGTGCCAAGGCGCGGCTCGAAAACGCCACGGTCAAGACACGCGATTGGCAGGGCGCGGCCCGCAAGGTGGTCCGCTCGGTCGAAGAACTGCGCGAACTGAAGGGCGCGCATCGCTGAAATCTGGCCGGCGCCCGGGCGAGAAGCCCCGTCGCCGGCCGCCCGATCCTCCCAGACTGACCCGTGGCCCGAAAGGGTTGCGGGTCTTTTGTTATGGGAAGGGGCAGAAGGCCGGCTCGACTTTTTGCGATCAATCTGCGGACCATGGCTCTATGCCGTCAGACGGGCTAGGATTCCTTGATCAGCGTCGTTTTGAGCAGAACAAATGGGTGAGGTTGAAAAGACGGCGGCGTCGTTGCGGATTGCTGGGGCAACGCTGGTGCCCGAGGACATCACCGGATTACTGGGCCGCCCGCCGGACTTCAGCTACCGGTCGGGCGAGCGCATACCCCTGCCCAATGGACGCGTCGGCGCCATCCAGCGCCACGGACTGTGGAGCATCAAGTCTGCGGTCGCCCGGCCGGGCAATCTGGATGCCCAGATCGTCGAGCTTTTGCGCGCCGTCACCGAAGACCTGGCCGTCTGGGGACAGTTGACCAGCCAATTCAAGGTGGATCTGTTCTGCGGCCTCTTTATCGCAGACGGCAATCAAGGCTTGACCATTTCGGCCTCAAGCCTTCTTGAACTCGGAAGGCGCGGCATAGAACTGGAGTTCGATGTCTATTCCCTCGACTGACTCACGACCGGGGGAATTACAGGGGTGTCGCAGTTGCCATCGTTAGCTCCACCGTCGCTCCCGCACACCCTGCAAGAACTCAGCATGCCCTAGCGCCTTGGTGGCCGCCTGCTTGTATTCCTTGACCAGCGCGTCATGCGTTTTTCTGGCGAAGCTGCGCAGTTTGGGGTCCCGCGCCATCTCGGCCTTGGCAAGGGCCGGGTCCAGCAGCCCGAGGCCGTCGAGCACCGGGTAATGCAGCTGGGTTTCCATATGCGGCAGGCCGAAGAGATACTGCGGGAAATGCTGGTGCCGCGGCATCTCCTGTTGCCAGCGGGCGAGGCGCTCGCGCGTCTCGGGGTGAATGCGGTTGGCGCGGACCTCGCGCCAGAACGGCGTGTCGTCGCGCTCGGTCATGTAGTGCAGATTGACGAATGAGCGGAAGTCGTCGACCTGCCGGGCGACGCGCCGGTTGTAGTCGGCACACAGGTCGCGCGTGATCTCGGCAGGATCGCGCAGATACTGGCCGGCGAACATCATCATCTGCACGATCGTGCCGTGGATCGAAGTCGATTCCAGCGGCTCGAGGAAGCTTGAGCTCAACCCCACCGCCAGCACGTTGTTGATCCAGACGTTTTCGAGCCGGCCGATCTCGAAGCGGATGTCGCCGCGCACCTCGACCTCGCGGCCGAGCGCCCGCTCGATCTCTGCATGGGCCTCGTCCGGCGTGCGGAACGCGTCTGAAAAAACATAGCCGCAGCCATAGCGAGTCTGCGTCGGAATCTGCCACATCCAGCCGGCATCCTGCGCCCAGGCGCGGGTATAGTTGGCGATCTCCTCGCCCGGCTCCACCGGCAGCCAGAAGGGCAGGGCGCGGTTGACCGGCAGCTCATGCGCATAGCTCACCCATGGCGCCTGCAGTTCGCCAACGATCAAGCGCTTGCGAAAGCCCGTCGCGTCGATGAAGAAATCGCCTTCGAGCCGCTCGCCGTCTTCAAACACCAGCGCGGTGACATCGCCGGTATCGGCGTCGCGTTCGACACCCGACATCACATTGTCGACCAGCGTGATCCCCTCGGATTTTGCCTTGAGGTACTGACCGACCAGCGCCTGATCGAAATGATAGGCCGGCAGGAACGGGCCGAGCGGCAGCAGGCTCCCATCCCCCTTGACCGTCCATGGCGCCTTCTTGCGCTCCAGCAGCGGGCCGAACAGATGCATGTCCTGCACCGGCTTGCCGACCGAGATCGCATAGACGTTGAGATAGTCGCTCGGCGCCCCCGGCGGCGCCTGCACCACCTGATGCGGGTCATCGATCGGGCCGTAATAGGTGACGCCCTTTTTGCGCCAGTCCTCGTGGCGGATGCCCAGCTTGTAGGTCGCCTCGCAGCTGCGCATGAAATCGAGCGTGTCGATGCCGAAATGCCGGAGGAACAGGTGAAACGCCGCCGTCGTCGCTTCGCCGACGCCCACGGTCGGGATTTTCGAGGATTCCACCACGTGCACGCGCGCATCGAGCCGCAGGCGTTTGATGGCGTCCTGGACGATGAACGCCGAAATCCACCCGGCGGTGCCGCCGCCGACCACCACGAAGCGCGTTGATGCCACTGATAAAATCCTCCCCGCCCGAGTTTAGGCGGTTAGGTAGGGCAGGGGAATGGGCTTCGGCCGTGTCTGCGCGCGCGCGAAGCCGCCAGCGCCGCGCGCCCCGATCTGTCCCCCTCATGGCCGGGTTCATCCCGGCCATCCAGTGTGCTGCCGCAACATCCCGCTGAATCAACGGGACAAGCCCGGTGATGAGGGGCGTGTAGCATGAGGCGGCCGCGCCCACCCGAGGCGCGACGGTGCAAAAAGAAAGCCCGGCAGCGCGCGGCTGCCGGGCTCTCGGGTCGTCAGGTCAGATGCCTTACTCGGCGATCTCGGCGTCGCGGAAATACGGCACGTTCAGCGACGAGCGCCAGAAGCCGGTCACTTCGGGGCTCATCATCATGTAGTTGTAACGGTGGTACTGCGGCAGGATGACGTGATCGTTCATCAGGATTGCCTCGGCCTTGCGCATTTCGGCCAGCGATTCCGCCTCGTCCCCGGTCGCCTTCGCCGCGGCGATCGCCGCGTCATAGTCGGCATTCGACCAGTTGTTGAGGTTGTTCGGGCTGCCGGTCACGAAGTTGTCGAGGAAGGTCATCGGGTGCGGATAGTCGGCACCCCAGCCCATCTGCGCGATCTGGTATTCGACCTTCTGCACGTCCGGGTAATAGACCTGCCACTCGGTCGCCTGGATGGCGACGTCGATGTTCAAGTTTTCCTTCCACATCTGCTGGATGGCTTCCAGCAGCTTCTCGATCGGCGGCGACGAATAGGTGACGTAGAGCGTGTCCGGGAAGCCTTCGCCGTTCGGATAGCCGGCCTCGGCCAGCTCGGCCTGGGCGCCTTCCACATCGGCGGTCTCGCTGAGGCCGAACGTGTCACGGCCTTCAGTGAACTCTTCGCCGGCGACGTTCATGCCCGGCGGCACGAGGCCGAGGGCAGGGGTGTCGGCCGACTGCAGCACGAACTCGACGATGTCGGTCCGGTCGATCGCCATATCCAGCGCCTTGCGCACGTGGATATTGTCCAGCGGCGCCTGATGCGGGTTGAAGAAGGCATAGGTGGTGCCGAGCGCCGGCACGACCATGAAGCCATCGGACTCGACCGAAAGGCGCGGAATTTCCGGTGCCGGCACGGCTTCGATGCCGTCGACATCGCCGGCCTCGAAGGCGGCGAGCGCCGTCGCGGGATCGGGGATCAGGCGGAAAGTCAGCGTGTCGAGGCTGACAGCGTCGGCGTCGTAGTAGTTCGGGTTCTTCTCGAACACCACCGACTCGCCCTGGTTGAACTCGGTGACGCGGAACGGGCCGGTGCCGATGAAGGTCGCCGGGTCACGCGTCCAGCCCTCGGGATCGGCTGTCACGACGTCTTCGCGCACCGGGAAGAAGGTCGTGTAGGTCAGCAGCTGCATCATGTAGGGGACGCGCTGGTTCAGCGTGAAGGTCAGCGTCTTGTCGTCCGGGGCAGAGATCGCGATGTCGTCCGCGCTGCCTTCGCCGGCAAACGCCGCCTCGGCGCCCACGATCGGGTAGAGCATCGCGGCGTTCATCGCACCGGTCGAGGCGTCGAGCACGCGCTTCCAGGCATAGACGAAATCGCCAGCCTTGACCGGCTCGCCATCCGACCACTTCGCATCGCGCAGGTGGAACGTATAGGTGAGGCCGTCATCGGAGATTTCCCAGCTCTCGGCGAGCGCGGGGATCACTTCGTTTTCCGGGTTGAAGCGCACCAGGCCTTCGAACGTATTGCCGATGATTGGCGCAGCGAAGGTCTCGGCGGTCGTGCCGGGATCGTACTTGGCGCTCTCGTTGTTGACCACATAGGTCAGGTCGCCGGCGGCATAGCTGCCGGCGGTCGAGGCGAGCAGCGCTGCCGCGACGAGTGGCAGAACAAACTTCTTCATGATGTTCTCTCCTGGTTGTGGGGCTGGGCCCCGGTGGATTCTTGCGCCAGTTCGCTGGCGAAATGACAGGCGGACAGGTGCCCGCCGCCAATATCTTCGAGGGGCGGCTCCGCTTCGGCGCAGATCGGCTTGGCCAGCGGGCAGCGGGTGCGGAAACGGCAACCCGATGGAATGTCGATCGGGCTCGGGATTTCACCGACCATCGGCGCATTCGGCCGCGCCGCCTCCGGGTCCGGCACCGGAATCGAAGCCAGCAGCGCCTGCGTATAGGGATGGCTCGGCCGGTGATAGAGCTCGGCGCTGGTCGCCAGCTCGACGATCTTGCCCAGATACATCACGCCGATCCGATCCGAGATGTGCCGCACCATCGACAGGTCGTGGGTGATGAATAGATAGGTCAGCCCCAGGTCCGCCTGCAGATCCTCGAGCATGTTGACGACCTGCGCCTGCACCGACACGTCGAGCGCCGAAATCGGCTCGTCGCAGATCACGAGGTCCGGCTCGAGCGCGATCGCCCGGGCAATGCCGAGGCGCTGGCGCTGGCCGCCCGAAAACTCATGCGCAAACCGTGCCCCCGCATCGCGCGGCAAGCCGACGCGATCCAGCAGATCGGCAACCTTCTTCCGCCGTTCGGCCGGTGTGCCGATCTTCGCGATCTCCAGCGGTTCTGCAATCAGGTCGGCAACGCTCATCCGCGGGTTCAGCGAGGCATAAGGATCCTGAAAGATCATCTGCACCCGCCGGCGCAGGCCCTTCAGCTCGCGCTCGGGCACCGAGCTCACATCCTCGCCGTCGAACAGAATCTGTCCCGAGGTCGGCTCGTGCAGCCGGATCACCGTGCGCGCCAGGGTCGACTTGCCACAGCCGGATTCCCCCACAAGGCCCAGCGTTTCGCCCGCCATCAGATCGAGATCGACCCCGTCGATGGCGCGCAACAGCGGCCGCGGCGTGAACAGCGGCGCCGGCAGCCGGAAGTGCTTGTTCAGGTCGCGCAATTGCAGAAGTGGCGTCGTCATGCGGCCACCTCGTGAATACCGTCGACCTTGGGCGCCTCGGCATGATGCAGCCAGCAGCGCGCCTGATGCAACGTGCCGAACAGCGGCGGCCGCTCGTCGACGCATTTGCGCATCGCATGCGGACAGCGCGGCGCGAAGGGACACCCCGGTGGCGGCTTCAGCATGTCGGGCGGACTGCCGGGGATCGGCGTCAGCCGTCGGTGCGTGTCGTCGCGCAGGTCCGGCACCGCGTCCAGCAGGCCAACCGTATAAGGGTGCGCCGGCCGCGCGAACAGCTCGCGCACGGGCGCGGTTTCCATCACCAGCCCGCCATAGAGCACCAGCACCCGGTCGGTGACCTCGGCGATGACGCCCAGATCATGGGTGATCAGGATCACCGACATCCCCAGCCGCTGCTGCAGGTCCTTCAGCAGCGCCAGGATCTGGCGCTGGATGGTCACGTCGAGCGCCGTCGTCGGTTCGTCGGCAATCAGCAGTTTCGGGTCGCACGCCAGCGCGATGGCGATCATAACCCGCTGCCGCATGCCGCCCGAAAACTCGTGCGGATAGGATTTGAGCCGCGCCGCCGCCGAGGGGATGCGCACCAGTTCGAACAGTTCGATCGCCCGTGCCCGCGCCGCGTCGCGGCTGACCTGGCGGTGGCGCAGGATGGTCTCGATCACCTGTTCGCCCACCGTCAGCGTCGGGTTCAGCGAGGTCATCGGGTCCTGAAAGATCACGCCAATCCGGTTGCCGCGCAGGTTCGCCAGCGTTTCTTCGTCGAGCGCCAAAAGGTCATTGCCCTCGAAATGCGCGCTGCCCGCCTTGATCTTGCCCCCGGCTTTCAACAGCCGCAGCACCGACATGCAGGTGATCGACTTGCCCGAGCCGCTCTCGCCGACCAGCCCGAGCATTTCGCCCGGCCGCACCTCGAAGCTGACGCCGCGCACCGCCTGCACTTCGCCGCGCCGGGTAAAGAACGAGGTGGCGAGATCGCGCACCGACAGAATGGGTTCGTTTTCCATCAGCGCATCCTCGGGTCGAGCGCATCGCGCAGCCCGTCACCCAAAAAATTGAAGGCGAACATGGTGAGCGAGATGGCGGCAGCGGGGAAGAACAGCTGATGCGGATAGGCGCGCAGCGTCTCCACCGCCTCCGATGTCAGCGTGCCCCACGACGCGAGCGGCGGAGTGACGCCGAGGCCGATGAAACTCATGAAACTCTCGATAAAGATGGCCGAGGGGATCAGCATGGTCAGCGTCACGATGATCGGGCCGATCGCATTGGGGAGCAGGTGCCGGGTGAGGATACGGGCCGGCGAGGCGGCCATGGTCCGCGCCGCCGCCACATAGTCCTGGCTCTTCAAACTGAGGATCTGCCCGCGCACGATGCGCGCCATATCCACCCAGAATACCGAGCCGATGGCGACGATGATCGAGATCAGCCCATTGTCGAACACCACCATCAGCAGCACGACATAGAGCGTCAGCGGAATGGTCGAGATGATCTCGACAATGCGCATCATCACCGCGTCGACGCGACCGCCCAGATAGCCCGAGATGCCGCCGTAAAAGACCCCGATGAAAAAGTTCACCAGCGTGGCGACGAAGGCGACGGTGAGCGAAATGCGCGCGCCATAGAGCTGCCGCACCAGCACGTCGCGGCCCAGCTGGTCGGTGCCGAACAGATAGGTCATGTTCCAGCTCCAGCCCGAAGGCCGGATCTCCGCGCCGTCGAGCGCGATCAGCCGCGCCGGCAGCTGCGAATAGTCGAGTAGGATCTCGGCATCCCCGAATGTATAGGGCTGCTGCTTTTTCAGGATGTCCTTGCGTCCGCCGCGCAGCAGCCCCAGCACATGCCCGTCGTCGTCGAGCTGATAGAGGTTGAAGTTCGACCCGTTGAGGAAGAACCGCGTGCGCTCGCCGTCACTGGCGGTCACCTCATAGGTGTCGAAGGCCGGCGGGATATTGGCGAGCTTCAGGTTCTGCTGAAAATAGCTGAACGGGCTCAGCATCGGCCCGAAGATCGCAGCAAGCACCAGCAGCACGATGAAGACGATGCTGATCACGGCGGGCTTGTTCTCGAACAGCCGTCGCCGGGCTTCCTGCCCGAACCCGGGAGCGGGCGGCGGCGGCGCTGTGGTCTTGGCTTCGAGCGGCAGTTGTTCCCACTCGGCGGCGCGTGTCTCGGTCATGCGGCCACCCGGGTCAGCTTGATGCGCGGGTCGAGCCATACATAGAGCAGGTCGACGATGAGGATCATCACCATCAGGATGGCGGCGTAAAAGATCGTGATGCCCATGATGGCCGTATAGTCCCGGTTGGTGATCGACAGCACGAACTGCCGGCCGATGCCGGGCAGTGCAAAGATCTGCTCGATGACGAAGGAGCCGGTAACGAGATTGGCGATCACCGGTCCGATGACCGTCACCACCGGCAGCAGCGAATTGCGCAACCCGTGCTTGATGAGGATCTGGCCGCGACGCAGCCCCTTGGCCCGCGCCGTGGTCATGTAGTCCTGCTGCAGCGTCTCGAGCAGCGACGACCGGGTCAGTCGCGCCACGAAGGAAATCCAGAAGCCCGACAGCGCGAACACCGGCAGGAAATAGCCGCGCCAGTCATCCAGCCCGAAGGTCGGCACCCAGCCCAGCTTCAGCGCGAACACATACAGCGACACCGTCGCGATCACATAGCTCGGGATCGCGACGCCCAGCGTTGCGATGAACATCACCGTTGTATCCGGCCAGCGATTGCGGTTCAGCGCCGCGACGATCCCCAGCGGCAAACCCAGCGCCACGACGCAGATCACCGACAGCAGCCCGACCTGCAGCGTCACCGGCAGCCCCGAGGCGATCATTTCGTTCACCGATACGCCCGGATATTTAAACGATGGGCCCAGATCGAAGCGCGCAATGCTGCCGAGATAATTGAGGTACTGCTGCCAGATCGGCAGATCGAGCCCATACTTGGCGTTGATCGCTGCGGAAATTTCCGGCGCCATCATGCGCTCGGAGACAAATGGCCCACCCGGCACCGCGTGCATCAGGAAAAAGGTCAAAGTGATAATGCCGAACAGCGTCAGCGCCATCATGCCCAGGCGTTGGGCGAGGTAACCGACCATCTAATGCAAACCAGATTGTGAACGGGCCGCGCGGTCACGCAGCACACAGAATGAAAAACTCGTGACGGGCGTTATAGCATCCCTTTCCTGCTCGCAACTCAAGCGGGTGTGGCAAAAGATGCTGACAAATCGCATTCGCGTAGATCGAGTCGAGCGTTGTCAGATGCCGAAATGGCGCCTCAGAATGAGGAACACCGCGGTGGCCGGTACGATCAGATCGGAGGCGCGCGCCACCGCCTTGTCGTCATACTGCCCCTCGGCGTCCAGCGCGTTGATCGTGCCCACAAGTTCGCCGCCGACCATCACCGGCACGCTGAGCGACGCGTTGCAGCCCAGCGAGCGGATGGTCTCGAGATCGGGGAACTGCCCCTCCATCCCGGCCGCCGTGTTGATCGCCGTGATCTTGCGCTCGGTGCGCATTGCTTCGAACCATGGGTCGATGACGATCGGCTTGGTGCCGAGCACCGCATAGACCTCGGGATGGCTGGAGTAGACCCGCCGCACCTGCATCAGCGGCATCTCGATCGCCGTCAGCGTGAACAGCTTGACCCCGATCAGCGCTTCGGCGAGCCGGTGGAGGGCGGCGCCGGTGTCCAGCGGGTCGTCATGACGCGCCAGGACTTCTTCGAACTCCCGGAACGCGTGTGCTGGATCTGCGGTGGTCAATGCTGAGTCTCCTGGGTCGTCTGATGTGCCGCCGTCCATACAGGATCGGCATCGGCGACGCCGCCCCAAAATCTGCGCCCAGGCGTTTTGTCCCGCACGATCTTTAGGGCATGGGCCTGAGTCCTTAATAAAGTTGATCTTGTCAACAAAGGGGACAGCAGGCGACTGGGTTGGCCGCGTAGGATTTGAGCCGGTCCGACACCGAGAGGCATCGGACCGGCCTGCTTGTCTTTGAGCGTCTGCACGCGATGCGGTTGGGCGCAGACGCCATGGTCTCAGCCCTTCACGGCGCCCTGCATCAGTGCCGCCACGAACTGCCGCTGGAACGCCAGGAATATCGCGATGGTCGGCGCAAGGATCAGCAGGGCGCCGGCGCACAGCAGCGGTACGTCCGTGCCCCACTGGCCCTGGAACGCGCCCAGCGCGCCGGCCATGGTGCGATTCAGCGGATCCTGAACCAACACCACCGGCAGCAGGAACTGGTTCCAGGTCCACAGGAACAGCAGGATGGTCAGCGACATGATTGCCGGCCGGGCCAGCGGCACCTGCACGCGCATGAACTCCTGCCAGCGCGTGGCGCCGTCGAGCTGCGCGGCTTCACTCAGATCATTGGGGACGTTCAGGAAATGCGCCCGCATCCAGTAGACCGAAAACGGCATGTAGAGCCCAATCAGCGGCAGGATGATCGCAAAGCGCGTGTTCAGCAGGCCCATCGCCCGCACCTCGTAGTAGAGCGGCGTGATCACCGCCTCGAAGGGCAGGGTGAGCCCGAAGACGAACACGAGGTAGAGCCACTTGTATTTCTTGGTGGTGAGCTTGGCGAGGCCATAGCCGGCCATTGTCGAGATCAGCACCGAGATCGGCACCACGCCGAGCACGATCAGCGTGCTCGACAGCAGCAGCTGATCCATATGCGCCACTTCGAACGCCTTGACGAAATTGCTCCACTGCGGATCGGCCGGCCATTGCAGGCCATTGGGATAGCTGCCCGACGGCGCGAGCGCCGCCGACAGCATGCTCAGGAACGGCAGGAGCGTGATGATCATCAGCAGGACGATCAGCCCCTTGGCGAACAGGGATTTGGCGGTCACGGGTGTCATTTCTTCTCCCGCGTGAACCACTGGACGGGGGCAATCGAAAGCAGCACCAAAATCATCAGCACGATCGCCAGCGCCGAAGCGAGGCCGACCTGCCGGTGTGCAAAGGCCAGTCTGTAGATCTCCAGTCCTGGCACGGTGGTGTTGATCCCGGGGCCGCCCTGGGTCGCGATATAAACGATGTCGAAGCTGGCGAGCGCCGCGATGACCGTCACGGTCACGCACACGCCGATTTCCTGGCGCAGGCCCGGCAGTGTGATGTAGCGGAACTCGTGCCACGGCTTGGCACCGTCGAGCTTTGCCGCTTCATAAAGGCTCGGGTCGATCTTGGTGATGCCGGTCACCAGCAGCATGGTGCAAAGGCCCAGCAGCACCCAGGCGCCGATCACGCCCACGGCGGGCAGCGCGAAGGTGAAATCGCCCAGCCAGCCCTTCACCCAGCTCGACAGGCCCACGGCGCGCAGCATCTGGTTGACGAGCCCAGTCGAGGCGAACATCCAGCTCCATGCGATACCTGCCGCGACGAGCGGAATGACCTGGGGGAGAAACAACACGGTCCGCGTCAGCGTACCGAACTTGCCGGCCATCTGGCTGCGGATCGCCGATGCCACGGCCAGCCCGAGCAGCACGGGGATCAGGGTGAAATACAGCACCAGCTGGAAGGCATTCCCGATGATCTGCAGCAGATCGGAATCGGTGAGCACGGTGACGTAATTGCGCAGCCCGTAAAAACTGGACTCGCCAATGCCGTCCCAGCGCAGCAGCGAATAGTAGCCGGACATCACCAGCGGCCCCAAAACAAAGGCAGCATAGGCGATGAAGGCCGGCGTGATGAACAGCCACGCCGTCAGGGATTTGCGGCTCCCCCCGGAAAGGGAGAGCCGCTTTGTGTGCCGGGGTGCGTCCGGCCCGGATGTCATGGAATCAGTCATGTGAGGTCCCGGCCCGGACTGGGCATCTCCCGTGTCGATTAACGCGAAAGCTGCGTCTCGTACTCGTCCTGCACCGCGTCGAGCAGGCCTTCAGCCGTCTGCTGGCCACCCACCATCTTTTGCAGTTCCGGCGTCCAGCCGGCAGCAAAGATAGCGCCCGTGGCATTGGCGATGAAGTCCATGGCGCCGTTGTCCTGCGCCAGTTCCTGGCCGGCGGCCAGCGAGGCTTCGGTCACCGAGCCGGGCTCGACAGCCGGGATCGGCAGATCGGCCGGACCGCCGGGGTTCGACCCGCCGACTTCGACGTTGATCTGGCGGGCTTCCGGATTGGTCGCTACCCAGTTCAGGAAGAAGGCAGCACAATCGGGATGCTCGGCCTTGGCGGAAATGCCGAAGGTCAGCGGCGCGGACATCGACGCATGACGGCCGTCGGCCTCTTCGGTCGGCATGATGAAGAAGCCGAACTTGCCCGGTGCATTGGTGTCGAAATTGCCCGACTCCCAGTCACCGTTGAACATGAACAGGCCTTCACCGCCGATGAAGCGGCTCATCATCTGGAAATATTCGATGGCGTTGGCGTCTGGCGGGAAGTAGCCGGCGTCGATCCATCCCTTGAGATGCTCGGCCGCTTCCAGGTTCGCTTCGGTGTCGATCGTGGCGCCTTCCTTCTGGAAGATCCACTCGTTGATCGGCTCCGGATCGCCATAGGCGCCCATGAGGTTCTGCAGCGGGAAGGCGAAACCGCCGGTGCCCTTGTTCCACTGCATGACCGGTAGCAGGCCGGCGTCCTTGGCCTTGGCCATGAGCGCGTCCAGCTCGGCGACGGTCTGCGGCGGCTCGGTCATGCCGATCTGCTCGGCCAGTTCCTTGTTATAGAACACGCCGGTCATCGAGTAGTTGAGGCCCATCGCATACAGCGAACCACTGCCACGCGGGCGGCCGCCCTCTTCGACGCGCAGCTGCACCAGCTGCGAGGCGGGGAACTGATCCCAGCCGAACTCTTCGAAATAGCCATCAAGGTTGAGCAGCAGGTTGTTGGCAACCAGATCGCTCATCGAGGGCAGACGGACCAGATCGGGCGCATTGTCTTCCGACAACAGCCGCGGCGTGGTCTCCATCATGTTGGCGAACTGATCTTCCTTGATGTCAAAGGTGACATTCGGGAACTGCCTTGTGAACTCTTCGGCCAGCCGCGTCGGCAGCGGGAAGCCGGTCTCGAAATACGAGTTCATCACGACGGGGTCGGTGCCGCAGCTCGGCGCAGCGAGTGCGGTGCCGGTCACGGCGGCAGCGGAAAGGCTTAGGGCGATGCGAAGTGCATGGAGAGACTTGGTTCTCACGGCTTTCTCCTCCGGGGTAAATTGGGCAGCGAGGTTTCCTCGTCTGCTAAATGGATGTAGCGCACGGGCAATCGGCGGAGTCAATATCCCGCCGAACCACCCGCGGGTGCGTTAGACAAGCAAACGCAGGGCATCGAGCACCTGCGTCGCCCGTTGGTCTTCCGGCCCCATCATATAGTTGGTGACATAGCCGAAACCGATACGGCGGGCGGGATCGGCAAAGCCCACCTGGCCCCCCGCACCATCATGACCGAAGCAGCCATCCGATAGATAGCGCCGTGCTTCGGAATCGAGCTGGAAGCCGCAGCCCCAGCGCGAATAAGGACCTTCACCGCCGAACACCGGTGCGCCAGAGCTGCGGGGTCTCGTCGCCTCGACGATCACAGCATCGTCCAGCAAACGGATGCCCTTTGTCGGTGTTACGGCGGCCGACCAGATGGTCGCCAGCGCCTCGGCGGTGGCAATCCCGCCGGCACCGGCCAGTTCGGCACCGCGAATGACCTGTGTGTTGAACCCGCCTGTTTCCGTTACCAGCGTCGGCGGCAGGGCATTGCCAAGCGTCATGGCGCGAAACGGCCAGTTCGGCTCGGGCTTTGCCGCTTCGTCGGCCCATAGCGCCCGCAGCAGCGGGCTGACCTGCAGGTGCGCAGGCCGGTCCGCCAAACGGTCCGGCAGTCCAATCCAGGCATCGAGCTTGAGGGGCTCCGTAACGAGGCTGGCCAGATAGCCGCCGATCGATTGTCCGGTCGCGCGCCGCACCAGCTCGCCGGTCAGCCAGCCATGCGTCAGCGCGTGATAGCCATAGCCGGTGCCCGGTGGCCACAGCGGTTCCTGCGCGGCAAGCCGGGCCGCCATCTGCTCGGCATCGACGATGTCGCGGACCGTCAGCACATCGCGGGGCGCCGAAAGGCCGCCCCGATGCGCCAGCACGTCCCCGACGCTGATGGCGTCCTTGCCCTCTGGCGCAAACTCCGGCCAGTACTGCGCCATCGGCGCGTCATAGGCCAGCTTGCCCTCCATCACGAGGCGCGCCACCAGCAGCGAGGCGATGCCTTTCGTGCACGAAAAAATGACCGATGGCGTGTCGGCCTCCCAGGCACGGTCGGTGCGCGCATCGGCAACGCCGCCCCAGAGGTTGATGACGGGCTGGCCGTCGATCATCACGCACAGCGCCGCCCCCATGTTGGGATTGTCCACGAACCCTTTGGCAAAAGCATCGGCGACCGGCGCGAAGCCGTCTGCCACGTGACCCGAGATCTTTGCGCTCATGATGAGGCCTGAATGCTCAGATAGCCGTCGGCGTCGGTCTGCAGCGCAATCGGGTCGCTGATCCCCCCGCTAAACCCGCCGTCGGGCGTGTCATTGTGGAAGGCCATCAGAAACGCCGCACCGGTCCGGTCCTTCACGACACGCCCGGCATAGAGCGACTGGTCGACCAGAAGGCGCGCCTGGCGCGGGTCGATCGGCCCCGGCACCTCGCCCACCGGCATGCTGAATACGCCGCCCATCTTGCCGGCGTTGATGCCGGAAAGCGTCGTGCTGGCACTGCAGAACACCAGATGGTCGCTCCCCTCGACGCGCACCGTCTGGAACACTTCGAGATGCGCAAACCCGCCGCCGCTCTGGCTCAGGGGCGGCTGCAAGGTCCAAGTGCCGAGATCGGGCGATGTGGCATGGCCCACCACGCCGCGCTCGGGGTCCGGGCCTTCGTTGCTGCGGGCGGTGATCAGCATGTGCCACAGCTGGTCGTGTTCGCGCCAGAACACCCAGGGGTCCCGGAATGCTTCTTCGGGCCAGCTGCTGGTCCCCAGCGTTTCATACCACTTGGGGTCGGCGACACAGATCGGCCCGGGCTGTTTGGTCCAGGTTTCGAGGTCGGGCGAGGTCGCGACGCCGATGGTCTCGACATTGACGAAATTGTCCGGGTTCAGGAAGCGCGAGCCGGTGTAGAACATCCGCCACAGCCCGTCCGGACCTTTCACGACGCTGCCGGTCCAGGTGGCGCTGCCGTCAAAACTTCCCGGCGCGCCGGCGTCGAACACCTGACCATGGTTCGTCCAGTTGCGCAGATCGGTCGATGTCGCGTGGCCGATGCGGGCATTGCGATGCCGCAGCTGCGGGTCGCCGAGCGATTTCGGTGCGTGAAGATAGAACAGGTGATAGCGCTCTGAATCGTCAGCGCACCAGAAATCCCACACCCAGTAGCCGGGCAGATTGAAAGACAATAGAAACTCCTCCCAGAGCTAAAAGCATTTAGCACATGCTACGCGCCACCGAGCTTGTCAAGCGTGACGCTTCATGGCTATCCAAACGCACCGTTGTGCGACGGTATCTGGCGGCAATGTGGAGAGCGTAAACAGCGTGCCCAAGAAACGCGTGACATTGGCCGATGTTGCTCGCCTGGCGGGTTTGTCGACCACGGCCGCCTCGATGATCCTCACCGGCCGGCCCGACACGCGGCTGTCCGCCGAAGCCCACGAGCGGGTGCATGCCGCCGCCGCCAAGCTCGGCTATCGCCCGAACATCGCCGCCCGCGCGCTGCGCACCGACAAGTCGCGCTCTATTGCCTTCATTTCGGACTATGTCGCCACCACCCGTTTCGCCAGCGGCCTGATCCGCGGTGCCCTGGCGGGGGCCGAGGCGGCGCGCCATGTCATGCTGGTGCTGGAAACCGGCGGCGAACCCGCCCGCGAGATCCAGGCCGTCGAGGCGGCGCTCGATCGTCAGGTCGACGGTCTGATCTTTGCCGCCATGCGGGCGCGCGAGGTCTTCGTGCCGGACATGACGATCAACGCCCCGGTGCTCATGCTCAACGGCACCAGCAGCCGTTTCCCGACTGCCGTCCTGCCCGACGAATACGAGGGTGGTCGCTCTGCCGTCCGGCTGCTGGTGCAAGCCGGAATTGCCGACAGCATTGTCCTGCTCGGCCACAATGCCGAGGTCGAGCGCGGCCTGTTCCGCTCAGAACCGATCGCGCGGCGTCTGGCTGGCATCCGCGACGAGATGCAGGCGCAGGGGCTAACCTTCGAGGCCGAGCTCAGTTGCTGGAACTGGGAGCCCGCCAATGGCTATGACCTCGTCAGTGACTATCTGCGAACTGGCCATCCGCGTGCCTTCCTCTCGCTCAACGATCGGCTGGCCTTCGGCGCCTATCAGGCCCTCACCGAAGCGCGCATTTCCATTCCCGATCAGGTCGGCCTCGTCTCCTTCGACAACGACGAACTCGCGACCTACCTGCGGCCGGGACTGACCACGATTGGACTACCGCACGAGGCCATGGGGCGGGCTGCTGTCGAGCTCCTGCTCGCCGGAGGCACGGACGAAGAGACCCTGGTGCCGATGCCGGTGTTGATGCGCGGGTCGCTGCCTGGCGCAGTCGAGCCTGCGCCCGGGAAAGCCGAACCAGGAAATGATGTCGGGGCGTGAGCACAGGCAGCGCGACAACAGCGCAAGCTCTGCGTGACGGCAAAGCTGTAGTTCTCCCCACCACCCATTGCCCTTATAGCCTTCAGACTTGGTGAATATCTCGATTTTCTATGGACCTCGCCCTGCCGCGCGGGCCATACTTTCTTATGTTGCCTGGCCGCGTCCGGTGGGGCGAGAAACACCAGCCTCGGTCAGACACCGCACCGCATCCACGATCATGTGGAACATTTTGCGGCAGCATGCTCAAACTGTCGGCACAGTCATTGTTCGCATGCATATTGTATGCGATAGGGGGAGCGATTGTGGTCAAGAGGATCAGCCGTGCAAGATAGAGCCAGAACCGCCGCGAAACAGGCGGATGACGCCCTGTCGGATCGGGTGCACGGCGCGGTTTCCAATCTCATCAGGTCCCAGCAGCTGCATGGCGGTGACATCATCATCGAGTCCCGCCTCGCCGAAATTCTCGGCGTCTCGCGCACCCCTTTGCGCGAAGCCCTGCAAAAGCTCGAAGGCGAAGGGCTGGTCGTCAAGAACGGCCGCTCTTTCGTCGTTCGCGCCGTCGGCCTGGCCGAATACCTGCAAAGCCTGAAAGTTCGTGAAATCCTCGAAGGCGAGGCTGCTGCCCTCAGTGCCGGCCGGGTGCCGGCAGCTGCCATCAAGAAGGTCCGCGACAATATCGATGCGCTGCTCTCGGCACCCGAATATCTCCCGGTCGCGCACTGGCAATCCGACGATGAAGTGCATGCGCTGGTCACCGATTACGCCGGCAATCCAGTGCTCGCCAACATGGTCCGCAATCTGCGCATGGTGACCCGTCTCTATGAGACGCTGAACCTCGCCGATCGTCTGGTGCCCGATGCCACCGAGCACCTCGAGATCATCGATGCGCTCGAAGGCGGCGACGCCAAGCAGGCCCGCCAGCGCACCCAGTCGCACCTCAAGAGCCTCTACAAGGCCTCGATCTGATCAGTCGAAGCGCTGCAGCGTGAAATAGTCGATGGCGCGGCCCGGATCGCGCCCGGCCGCCAGCGCTGCCGTCAGCATGCCCATCATCGGCCCCAGCGTATAGCCATTCGCCGTCGCCGCGACGAAGACGCCCGGATGCCCGGGCAGGGCGCCGAGCAGTGGCGCGCCGTCGATATTGATGTTCATCGCCGCCCATGAGCGGATGAGGTGCAACCCGGCAACCGCCGGTACCGTGCGCTCCGCCACCCACAGATTGCCCTCGATACTGTCGCGCAGCACCCGCGAATAGCCGGTCCTCGCATGGGTGTCGGCGGTCCACGCGCCCCCAATGATGAGGTTGCCGCTCGTTGCCTGTTTCATCGTCAGGTGCCGGTCGGCATGGGCGATCAACTGTTTCAGCAGCGGCCGTGTCGGCTCGGTCACCAGCATCTGCAGCGGCGCGCCGGAGATCGGCAGATTGCAATCGAGCAGCGTGCCCAGATGCCGCGACCAGCCACCCGCCGCGATCACCACGCGCTTGGCAACAATGCTGCCTCCGGCCGCCGTGCTGATGCGATAGCCGGTCCCCTCCGGGGCGATGGCAGTCACGCCGTGCCCGCCACAGAACCGCGCGCCCAGCCGCTGCGCTTCGGCGACGATCACCGGCGTTGCCTTCAGCGGATTGATCTTGCCTTCCGCCGCGCAATAGGCTGCGACCACCATACGTTCGGAAACGGCCGGCGCAATCTCGCTCAGCTCGTCGCGACCGATGACTTGCGTGTCGATCCCCACCGCCTGTTCTGCCGCCGCCTTGTCGCGCAGGAATGTCGCCTGCGCCTCGTCCTCGGCCACCATCAGCCCACCGGTGGTGACGATCTCGAAATCGGCGCTCAGTTCCCGCTCCAGCGTTTTCCAAAGCGCCACCGAGTCGCGCTGCAGCGGCAGGGTGCGTTGCGCGGGGCTACCGCCGGCCATGGCTTTCTTGCCGAAGTCCCAGCTCAGCAACTGCACATGCAGGCTGCCCGCATTGCCGCCCGAGGCTTCGCTGTTGGGCGCGCTGCGGTCGACCACGACCACTTCCATGCCGTCGCGCGCCGCATACATCGCGGTCGAGGCGCCGGTGATTCCGCCGCCGATGACCAGCAGGTCGCACTGTGGCGGCAGCGCATCGATGGTTGCCGCCCCGCGTGGCGTCACATGCGTCGGCACCTCGCGGTGCCCGCCCCATTCTCCCTTTTCCAGCGCCAGCGCCGCCGCCGGCACGGGGCGCACCGGCGCCTGTGGCGCCATCAGGTCGGCTTCCACCGCATCCGACAGATCGCCGCGCAGCAGCTTCAGCGCCTTGCCGGTGCAATAGCGCCCCTGGCAGCGCCCCATGCCCAATCGTGTCTGTCGCTTCAGGCTGCCGATATCGGCAACGCCCGCCGCCCCAGCCGCGGTGATCGTGCCCGCGGTGACACCCTCGCACCGGCAGATCACCGTCTCCGGCGTCGGCTCGGGCGTCTCCACCGCCGGCGCAAACAGCGTCCACAGCGCATCCTGAAACTTCCCGGCGCGCGCCAGCCGGGTCCGCGCACTGCGCGTCTCGACCGGAGCGGATTTCAGCCGGGAGACGATATCGAGCGCCGCGAGCTCTCCCCGCGCCAGCGCCGCCTGGCTGCCGCGAATCCCCGCCCCGTCTCCGGCGACCCACACTGTTCCGACGCTGCTGCGTCCGGCATCATCGACCGCGGCCACGGGGAACCCCGTCCGCGCGTCGACCCGCACGTCGCAGCCCAGCATCCGCGCCAGCTCGGCCGTCGGTATGAACCCATAGCCAAGGCTCACCGCGTCCGCCTTGAATGTCAGCTCACGCCCGTCGGCGCGCCGCGCCGTAACCTGCTCCACATGCCCGGTGCCGGAGAGCCCGGTCACCACCGTCGCCTCGTGCACGGCAATCCCCGCCACAGCGAGCGCCGCGCGCATCCGCATGCCGTCGAGCGCCAACCCTGGTGCATGCAGCGCCATCCGGGCAAAGGCACCGGCGCTGGCGGGCCGGGTGAGCCGCGAGCTTTCGATGAGCGCCACGACCTTGGCGCCGCCCCGCGCCAGTTCCAGCGCCACCTGCCAGTTCAGCGGACCATTTCCGGCGACGACGATGCGCTGTCCCGGGCTCACGCGATAGGCACGCGCCAGCGTCTGAGCAGCGCCGGCGGTCATTACGCCGGGCAGCGTCCAGCCGGGCACATGGTGCGGCGCTTCATAGGCGCCGGTCGCCAGCAGCACCGCCTTGGGCCGCAGCAGATAGGCGCCCTGTGGCCCGTTGATCGCCAGCTCCGGCTGGCCATCTGCATCGGCGCTGGCCTGCCACACCAGCGATCCGGGTCGATGTTCTGCCCCTGCGGCGAGGGCCGCGTGCCGACGTCGGTCGCCCTCGGCGAACTGGCTGTCCGTCGGTCCGGCATCGAAGTGGTGCGACGGCGCGAGCGGCTTGAAATACTGCCCGCCTGCCTGGTCGCGTTCGTCCAACATCACCGTCGTCAGTCCCGCGCCGGCCAGCACCGCAGCCGCCGCCAGCGCCGCCGGCCCGGCGCCGACAATCGCCACGTCGCAGCTTTCGGTATTCAGTTCTGTCTGCGGCGTCGCGGCCAGCGGTTTCAGCTGGCTGTTCGCTACGATCGCCCGGCGCGCATCCATGCCGGCCACGACCTTGCTCATGCAGGCGCGCTGGCTGCCCTTGCCGTCAATTTCGACAAGGCACTCCTGGCAGGCCCCCATGCCGCAAAAGACGCCCCGCCGGTCACCAGCATGGGCTTCGCGCAGGTCCATCAGCCCCGCCGCGGTCAGGGTCGCGGCAAGGCTCTCGCCGGCGAGCGCCGTCACCGGCTGCCCATCGAAACTGAAACTGATCGTTTCGTCCGTTGCGTCGATGCCCGGCGTGTTGAGGCGCCGGCCGTCAGCTGCACTCACGCGGTAACACCTGCCAGTTCGACACCGGAGCGCAGCAGCGCATCCCGCATGTCGGCCAGCTCGTTCTCCGGCAGCGGCAGGCGCGGCGGGCGCGGCTCGCCGACATAGCGCCCCATTGCCGCCAGCCCGGCTTTCGATGCCGAGACGTAGCGGTGCCCGCCCACCAGGCGGATCACCGGCAGCACCTTCTTGTACAGCGCCCGTGCCGCATCGAGGTTCTTGTCATCCATGGTCAGCGTGAAGATCTCCGCCATTTCCTTGGGCATCAGGTTCGATCCGACGGCCACCCAGCCCTCGGCGCCGGCGAGGAAAGACTCATACCCCATGATCCCGCCGAACACCGTCATTCGGTCGCCGCAGAACTCGAGGATATCGCGGATGCGCGTCACATCCATCGTCGATTCCTTGATGTAGCTGACGGTGTCGATTTCCGACAGTCGCGCGACGATCTTCGGCGTCAGGTCGACATTGGCCGTCGCCGGGTTGTTGTAGATCATGATGGGGATCGAGATCGCTTCGCCGATCCGCTTGTAGTGGTGGAACAACTCGTCCTCGGTCGGCGTCGAATAGAACGGCGGAATAATCATCACCCCGTCTGCACCGAGGCGCTCGGCTTCGCGCGAGTAGCGGATCACGTCGTCGGTGCTCTCGGCGCCCGTGCCGATCAGCACCGGCACCCGGCCCGCCGCCGTTTCGATCACCGTCTGCGCCACCGCAGTCTTTTCGTCGTCCGTCATCGACAGGAATTCCCCCGTCGAGCCCAGCGGCACCAGCCCGTGAATCCCCGAAGTGATCTGCCAGTCGACGAAATCGGCCGTCGCCGACAGGTCGATGGCGCCGTCCGCGTCGAACGGGGTGATCATGACGGTATAGGTGCCGCGGAAAGTCTTTGTCATCATCTAGTCCTGGTTGAAAGTCGGTGCGGCCAGAGTGAGAAGCCGGAGCGGGTTGAGCCGGAGAAGCTGGGTGATCTGTTCGTCAGACAGGCCGGCGCGCTGCATCAGCGCCGGGCCGTTGCGCATCAGGTGGCCGTAGCCATGCCCGCCCCAGCGCGTCATGCGGGTGCAGGTGCAGATATCGTGGCTGACGACGATGCGCCCGCCGAAGCCCTCGTCGAACAGTGCCTTGATCAGTTTCAGACGCTGCAAATCGGTCGGCAGTTCGATCTCGCCGAACCAGTAGTGCGAGGTCTCGACCCCAAAAAAATCCCACTCCACATTCACGCCGGTCGCGAGCAGTTCGCGCACGCGGTCGCCGTCGGGGTAGGTGCGGTCCATGTGGCAGATGACGACGCGGTCAAGCGCCGCCCCTGCCGCCCTAAGGATGTCCACAATCGCGAAGGGCGCATCGCGGTGCCGCCCCGGATGCACGCTGATCGCGGCGCCCGTCAGCCGGCTGGCCCGTGCCGCGGCAATCAGCGCACGCTTCTCAGCCGGGTCAATCGGCCAGGACGTCCCGATCTCGCCGATCAGCCCGGCGCGGATATCGCTGCCGTCGAGCCCCGTTTCCACCTCGGCGACAAATCGCGCCGTCAGTGCCGCGACATCCAGCGCACGCGTCTCCGCATCGAGGTAATCGACGACATAGGTGCCCGCCGCGGCAACGACATGCACATCTGCGGCCTCCGCTGCGACCTGCAGGCCCGGCGCATTGCGCGCCAGCCCCTGTGTCGATTGGTCGACGACCAGCGAGCCGCCATCCGCCGCGAACTGGCGCAGCTCGCCTGCCGTCACCTCTGGGTCGCGCTGGCGCGCATTGTTGCGGTTCTCGTTTGAGCGATAATCGATCTGCCAGCGGTTCTGGGCCGTGATCGGCGCATCAGTGACGCTGTCTCGGTCCTCGGGCAGCACCAGATCGAACAGCAGGTGCTCGTGAAAGGCGATCCGGCCGATCTCGGCCGCCGGCACGTCGCCACGCACCGTCCGCACCACCCCGAGGCTGTCAGGAAAGCCGGCGCTGGTCATTTCAGGATCTTCGACAGGAACTGCTTGGTGGCGTCGTGTGCGGGCGCCGTGAAGAACTGCTCGGGCGGTGCATTTTCCACCATGACGCCTTCATGCATCAGGATCACCCGGTTCGCCGCGGCACGGGCAAAGCCCATTTCGTGCGTCACGACGATCATCGTCATCCCCTGTTTGGACAGGTCCACCATCACGTCCAGCACTTCGCTGATCATTTCAGGGTCGAGCGCCGAGGTCGGTTCGTCGAACAGCAGAGCCCGGGGCCGTATCGCCAGCGCCCGCGCAATGGCGACACGCTGCTGCTGGCCGCCCGACAGCATCCGCGGATAGGCGTCGGCCTTTTCGGGCAACCCGACCTTGTTGAGCAGCTCGCGGGCATAGGCCTCGGCCGTCGCCCGGCTCTCGCCCCGCACATTGATCGGCGCGACCACGATGTTCTCTAGCACCGACAGGTGCGGGAACAGGTTGAACGACTGGAACACCATGCCGAGGTCGCGGCGCTGGCGGGCCACTTCGTTTTCCTTCAGCGGCACCAGCCGGCCGCCGGAATGGCGATAGCCCACCATCTCGTCACCGGCGTAGATCGCCCCGGCGTCGATGGTTTCGAGGTGGTTTATGCAGCGCAGCAGCGTGCTCTTGCCGCTGCCCGAGCGGCCGGCGATCACCACCACTTCGCCCGCCATCACGTCGAGTGAGACGTCGCGCAGCACGAGATTGTCGCCAAACGCCTTGCGCACGCGCTGGATGCGGATGAGGGGACGGGTGCTGTCCTGTTGCGGAGCCACGGTGCTCATCAGCGGGCTCCCTTGGCGGCGAGGGCAGGGCTGTTCATCTCGAACGGCCGGTCATAATGGGCCTCGATCCTGCGCTGGAAGAAGCTCCAGACCGTGGTCATCACGAGGTAGTAGATGGCGGCGACGAAATAGACTTCGAGCACGCGGAATTCGATCTGCGCCAGCTGCTGGGCACTGCGCAGCAGCTCGTTCATCGAGATGACGGACGCAAGCGAGGTGGTCTTCAGCATGCCCAGGAACTGGTTGCCGAGCGGCGGAATGATCACGCGGGTCGCCTGTGGGAGCACCACGATGCGCATCAGCTGCCGGCTGGTCATGCCAAGGGCGCGCGCCGCATCGTTCTGTCCCTTCTCGACGCTCATGATGCCCGAGCGCATGATCTCGGCGAAATAGGCGCCTTCATTGACCGCCAGCCCGATAATCGCGCTTTCGATCACCCCCAGCCGGATGCCGATCTGCGGCAAGCCGGTATAGATGATGACGAGCTGCACCAGCAGCGGCGTACCGCGCCACAACCAGATGTAGAACACCGCGATCTGCTTGAGGATCTGGTTCTTCGACATCTTCATCAGCGCAGCGATGAAGCCGAGCACGATACCGATCAGCATCGACACGACCGCGAGCCAGATGGTCGTCCACGCTCCACGCAGCATGTAGGGGCTGACGAGGTACTCGAAAAAGTCTGGCCAGCTCCAGTTCATGTCGTCTCCAGAATCGTGGGCGGGGAAAAGAGGGAAGCGTAAGGGGAGGGAGGGCACCGGTCCGGCCCGGGAGGAGCGGCCGGACCGATGCCGCGGAGGAGGTTACTCCTCCGTGTGCCAGGCCTTGAACGTGCCATCCCATTCTGTCCAGGTGTCGATCTTGGTCGCACCCTGGCTGTCCATCATCTCGACATAGGTGCCATCAGCCAGCATGTCGTTGAGCACGTCGGCAATGGCGTTGCCCAGCTCAGGCTCGATCGTGGCGAAGGCGCCCGGGCTGCCCGGGAACAGGCCGGTCACGGCCATCGTGAACTTGCCCTTGTCCTGGTAGTACTTGCCGATCGCGTCACCCGCGAACACGGCCTCGACCTGGCCGGCGCCGAGCGCCAGGAAGGTGTCGCCATAGGTGTTGAACACCCGGATATCCATCGGCTCGAGGCCGGCAGCGACCTGCTCTTCGTTGATCTCGCGGATCTTCTTTTCTTCAAAGCCGGCGATCTCCACGCCAACGATATGACCGGCGAGGTCTTCCGGACCGGCAACGTTCAGCGGGTTGCCGTCGGCCACGATCAGCGCCAGCGCGTTGATCGTATAGGGGATCAGATACATGATCTTGGCGCGATCTTCGGTGAAGTAGAGACCGGTGTTGATCATGTCCCAGCGCTTCGACTGGAGGCCCGGGATCTGCACTTCGAACGACACATTCGCATAGACCGGCTCGAGGCACAGCCGCTTGGCGATCTCGTTGCCGAGGTCGACGTGCAGCCCCACGAGGTCACCATCCTCGTTGATGTACTGCTTGGGCGGGATCGTCGCATTGATCGACATCGTCAGCTTGCCGGCCTCGGCCAGCGGCAGGTCGGTCGGGCAATCCTTCTGGGCCAGCGCCGCACCGGCGCTGAACGCCATCGTGCCGGCCACCAGCATCGGGGTGATCAGGGAGTTCAGTCGAAAGGCAGTTCTCATCATCGTTTCCAGTCGTCTGTTTGAGAGGGCGGAAAGAAACTCAGGCAGTGCCACACCAGCCGACAATGCTGGCGGCGGTGACCTTGACGGCGCGAACGTAGTCGTCGCGGTCAACCCATTCATTGCGGCGCCCGGTCTGGGTGAGATCGCCGCAAAGCGGTCCGAGCCCGATGGTCGGAATGTCCTTTTGCACCATCGGATTGCGGATATCGGAGGAAGTGTGCATCGGGTTCACGTGCGGATCGACGCCGCAGACCTCGCGGATCGCCGCGGCGGCGGTGGCGAACAGGTCATGCGAGGCCTGCACTTCCGCACCGGTGACACCCGATCGCCAGTCAATGACCGGCGGATGGGCGCTGAGCCATTCGTCACCGGCGGCAGCCTTGTCGATGGCTGCGATGATTTCGGCCTGCACGGCCTCGATGCTCTCGCCCGGCGGAAACGAGATCGCCCCGCCCAGTTCGAGCGTTTCGTGAAAGCGTGAAAACGCGCTGCCGGTGCCGAACTGCACTGAGGACAGGTGAATATTGGTCGAACGACCGACTTCGGCATCAAGCAGCGGGTGGTGCACGCGCGCGCCGCGCTCCGCGTCGAGCGCCTTCAGCGCCGCGATCACCGGCATCATCTTGTCGAGCGGGCTGACGCCCAGATGTGCGAACGAGGTCTTGCCGGGCTCCGTCGTTTCCGGCGCCTTGCCGGTGATGGTGACGGTAAATTCCAGCTGCCCCGAGGCAATAGCTTTGATCTCCTGCATGCCGACGCCGGATTCTGCGGGGTGCAGATAGATCGCGCCATCGGCGACATAGCCATTGTGCATCACCGCGGCGACACCGCGCGCGTGCCGCTTGCTCGGCGTCGAGGCGACGATCACTTCGCCGGCGAGCTTGATGCCGGCCTTTTCGATCAGCGCCATCGCTTCGGTCATGATAGCGACGCCCGCCAGGTCGTCGGCGACCCCCCAGCCGTAGATCTTGCCGTTGGCGATCTCGCCGCTGAACGGGTCGCGGTCCCAGCCGGGTTCGGCTTCCAGCGGTTCGCCATCGGGATGCGCGAACAGGATCACGCTGCGTCCACCGGCTGCCGCCGCCGGGAAAATGCCCAGCACGCTGTCGCGGTCTTCGCCGGGGTTGCCGGCGCTTGCTGCGAATTCCTTGATCACGGGCACGTCGGTCGGGCTGTAGGTCATGTGCTCGACCCGGGCCCCAAGCGAAGCCAGCCGCTCGCCGACGGCCGTCTGAATCGCCGGTTCACCCTGCGGCTGCAACCGGATCAGACTTTGCACAAAGCCGATCATCTCGTCTTCGCTGCCTGCTGCCATATCGAGCATCTTGCTGACGTCGGTCACCGGAGCTGTCCCTTCGTGGTCTGGTGGAACGCAGCGAACCACCAATTGCATACAATAGCAATGCAAAAAGCATGCGATGTCTGTGGATGGACGTGAATGGCTCCTATGCACTGACGTACGGGCGCGGACGAAAAAATGCCCGGCCCCGCAGCGCACTGCGGAAACCGGGCAAGGGTCGGAGAGGGATGCTCCGAAGCTTCGCGTCAGACGCCGGCGAACAACCCGTGGTCGTCGCGGACGGTTTTGCTCGCCTGCAGCACGCCGACGATCTTGTTGTCGTGCTGCGAGAAGCATTCGAGCCCGTCATAGGGATTGGCGTCGACCACCAGAATATCGGCCAGAGCCCCCTCGGCCAGCTCTCCGATCTGCCCGTCCATGCGCACCACCCTGGCATTGTTCACCGTGGCGTGGCGCAGCGCCTCCACCGGTCCGCAGACCTTCTGGTGGATCATCAGCCCGTCGCCCTGATAGCTCTTAGGCGACCAGCACAGGTCGGTTCCGTAGCCGACGTTCACCCCGGCCGCGAGCGCCACTTCCAGCGACTTCAGCCCGCTGGCCAGCACCTCGGCGTTCTTCTCCGCATTCTCCGGCGCCCAGCCGAAGCTCATGCCGTACTTCGCGTCCGCTTCGTAGGTAATCAGCGTCGGCACCAGATGCGCCTCGCGGTCCACCATCGCCTTGGCCGATTCCGCCGACAGGAAATTGCCGTGTTCGATCGAGCGCACGCCGCATTCCACCGCCCGGCGGATGCCGATGTCCGAATAGACATGCGCCATCACGTAGCGCCCGACCCGGTCGGCCTCTTCGACGATGGTGGCGATCTCTTCAAGCGAGTATTGCGGATGCACCAGCTTGTCGCCAGGCGAACTCACACCGCCACCGGCCATGATCTTGATCTGGTCGGCGCCCTGCCGCACGTTCTCGCGCACCGCCCAGCGCACCTGATCGATGCCATCGGCAATCATCGAAATCCCGCCGATCTGGGAGGAGCACGAACAGGTGTCGGCGCGCCCGCGATGGTCTCCATGCCCGCCCGTCTGCGACAGGATGCGGCCGGCAACGAACATCCGCGGACCGGGGAACAGTCCCTGTTCCTGCGCCGCCTTGTGGCCCTGGTCGGCGCCACCCGCGTCGCGGATGGTCGTGAAGCCGCGCTGCAGCATTTCGGCCAGATACTTGCCCGAACGGGCCGTCATCTCCGATGCCAGTACATGGCCACCATCGTTGAACTGGCCGATGAACACATGCGCATGGCAATCGATCAGGCCCGGCGACAGATAGCGCCCGCCAACGTCGACCGTCTCGATGCCGTCGGGCAGGGCCCCGGTCTCGACGATCTGGCTGATCTTGCCGTCACTGACCACAATGGCCTTGCCATCGATGATCTCGCCCGCCACCACGTCGACGATCTTGCCGTTGGTGATGGCGAAAGTCTGGGTCTCACTCATTTGCTGTCATCCGTTGTCGTGCCTTCGGGGGCTCTGCTGATGTAGCCGTTGCGCAGGTCATAGGCGATGGCTTCGGGGTCGCGCTTGGCCGGATCGCCCCAGCCGGAGCCCCCGGCGCTGAAATTTTCGAACCGCTCGCCCTTTGTCAGTTTCTGGCGATACATGCCGACGGTCTTTTCGCGCGCCTCGCCGGGCCATAGCACCATGCGATTGTGCACAGGCGAGGGCTTGCCGCCGTCGCGGCCCCAGCCGCCGGTCTTCGATTTCTTCTTCATCGAGATCACCTCGATGTCACCGACCATGCGCACCAGCCTCCGCACGCCCACGCCACCACGATACTGGCCCTCACCGCCCGAATCCGGGATCAGCTCCAGCGCTTCGTGGAACAGGTTCGCTTGCCGTTCCAGCACTTCGATCGGCGTATTGCGCACCGTGCTGGTCGACGGGTGCTGCAGCGCATTGGCGCCGTCATGGCGATAGGTCGCGCCCCAGCCGATCCCCTCGTTATTGCTGGTCACATAGCTCTTGCCCGTCTTGTGGTGCTTGCCCAGCGCCATGAAACCCGGCTCGTCGCCACCCGACGAGGCCGGCAGCCAGTCGATCACCGGCGCCAGCGCCTTGGCGATCAGTTCGAACGCCACCATGTGCGTCCATGGCATATAGGTCGCCGACGGGTAGATCGCGTGGAACAGGTTGCCGGGGTCGGCCTTCACCTCCATCGCGAGGTAGTTACCATGGTTCGACGGCGTGTCCGACGAGGTGAGGTATTTGAAATAGGTCTTGGCCATCGACACCGTCGCACCATAGGGCGAATTGACCGGCCCCTCGACCATCGGGTCAGAGCCATTGTAGTCGACGATGAACTTGCCGTCCTCGATCGTCACATTCACCTGCATCTTGATCGGCGTGTCGGTGACGCCGTCGTCGTCGAGATATTCGACCGCCGACCAGGTGCCCTTGGGCAGCTTGGCGATCGCCTCCAGCGACTTTTCATGGCTGTGCTGGAAGAACGCCTCGATGGCGCCGCGCACCCGCTCCGTGCCGAACTTGGCATAGATCTCGCGCACGCTCTTTTCGCCGGTCCTGAGGCACGCGACCTGCGCGCCGAAATCGCCCTCGATCGCCTCGGGCAGCCGGGAATTGGCCATCAGGATGCGCCAGATGTCCTTGTCCACCTGGCCTTCCTTGATCACCCGCACACCGGGAATGATCACGCCTTCCTGGTGAATATTGGTCGAGTCGATCACATAGCCCGCATCCTTGGCGCCCAGATCGAGCCAGTGCGCGCGCACGCACAGGAACATTTCCGGCGTGTCGCCATCGATGAACACCGGTGCCATCAGCAGCGCATCCGACATATGCGCCGAGTTCCAGTACGGGTAATTCAGCATCACCACGTCGCCGGGGCGCAGGCTCGCCATGTCGGTGTTTTCCATCAGCATCTTCAGCGCATAGTCATTGCCGCCGATGAACGAGGTGATGCCGGCCGCTTCCGCCACCATCCGCCCCTGTGCGTCGGCGATCGAAATGCCGAAATCCAGCACCTCGTAGATCACCGCATTGAACGCCGTGCGCACCAGCGTGCGCCGCATCTGCTCTGCCGCCGACAGGAACAGGGCGGAGATGATCTCGATTTCTGCAGCCTTGCTGATTGTCATCTCACATCTCCAACCCGGCGTATGCTGAGCATTCCAAATTCATCCACGCTCAGGCTCTGGTTGCCGTGGATGGCGAGGGACGAGCCTTCGTCGATCACCAGCATCGGCCCGGGGTAATCCGTGCCGGCAGTGAGCGCGAGGCGGTTGAGTTTCTGGCAATCGACCATCGTGCCGCTGTGCTGGTCGAACATCCGGTGCGGGCTCGCCGCCGGCAGTTCGGTCGTCGGCTTGATCGGGGTGGCGATGTGCGGCTTGTCGGTCACCACCGCCAGCCGCGCCACCAGCGCCACCAGTTCGGCATCCGTGTCGAACGAATGGCCGAACCGCTCCGCATGACCTTCCGAGAACCGCGCGAAGAAGCTCTTGGCCGTGTCATCTCGGAAGAACGGAATGGTCAGCGTGTGCTCCTGTCCGACAAAGCGGATCCGGGCGAAAAAGCTCACCTGCGGGTCCACCGTCTCGCCCACCTTGTCGCGCAACTGCTGGATGCTCGACGCCTCCAGCGCATCGGCGTGGCTGCGATAGTCGGCCATGGTGTCGTCCGAGATCACCGTCAGCACCGAGGTCGAATCCGAGAACGTCAGGTCGGATGCCATCATGCCCCAGGCTGAAAACACCGACGGCAGCGGCGGGATCACCAGCTCCGGCATCTCCAGTTCGTTCTGCAGCATCGGCCCGAACAGCGGCCCGCAGCCACCGAAGCCGAGCATCGCGAATTCCGATGGGTCCAGTCCGCGCTCCAGCATCATTTCCTTCACCGATGACGCGGTACGCGAAATCAGCACCGAAAAGATCGAGCGCGCCGCGTCCTCGACCGAAATCCCCAGCGGCGTTGCGACATTGTCCGAGAGCGCCTTGGTCGCAAGGTCGGTCGCCACCGCCATCTCGCCGCCCATGAAGTTCGACGTGTCGATATACCCCAGCAGCACCGCCGCATCGGTCACCGTGGCGTCGGTCCCCCCACGGCCATAGCAGGCGGGGCCCGGCACCGCGCCGGCGCTCTTCGGCCCGACACGCAACAGCTTGTTGTCGATCCAGGCGATCGAACCGCCACCGGCGCCAAGCGTCCTCAGATCGAAAATCGGCTGCAGCATCGGGAAATTCTCGATGCTGGCCTCGAACACATCCATCGGCTTGCCGTCAACGATCAGGCACGCATCGAGGCTGGTGCCACCCACGTCGACCGACAGCATGTTCGGCCGCCCGGTGGCGTTGGCCACATAGAGCGCGCCCGAAACGCCGCCCGCCGGGCCCGACAGCACGGTGGCGATCGGTTCGGCCTCGGCCAGCGAGAAAGTCAGCGCCCCGCCCGACGAGTTCATCACATATTTCTGCCCGGCAAACCCCTGGTCCGCCATGCCGTCGGAAACGCGGCCCAGATAGTTCTTCAGCACCGGCTTGATGTAGGCGTCGAGCACCGCTGTGCTGGTCCGCTCATACTCGCGATATTCATTGGCAATCATCGCGCCGGCGGAGACTTCCAGCTCCGGCACATGCTGGCGGATCAGCTCCACCGCAGCGCTCTCATGCGCCATGTTCGCATAAGAGTGCAGGAAACTGACCGCCACCGCTTCGCACCCGGCTTCCTTCAACTCGCGCGCCGCCGAAATCACTGCCTCGTGGTCCAGAGGGTCGACCTCGACACCCTCGAAATCCATGCGCCCGGTGACACCCTTGGTCAGATAGCGCTCGACCAGCGGATGCGGTGTCTCATAGTCGAAATTGTACATGTCGACGAAATCGAGCGCCCCGCGACCGATTTCGAAAATGTCGCGGAAGCCGGCATTGGTGATGATTCCGACCTTGGCGCCCTTGCGCTCGAGGATCGCGTTGAGCCCCAGCGTCGTACCGTGGATGAAGTCCGAAATCTCGCCCGCCGGCGCATCGAGCTTGCCCAGCGAGGCAATCACGCCTTGCGCCGGGTCGTGCGGGGTCGTGGGCAGCTTGAAGGCGCGCACCACCTTGCTCTGAACGTCGAACGAGACGACGTCGATGAACGTGCCACCGATGTCGATGGAGAGCTTGTAGCGGCTCATGAAGTCCTCAACTAATAGACCGCCGCCAACAGGCGCGCGGTGTACTCATTCTGCGGGTTCGTCAGCACGTCGCGTGCTGTACCCTCTTCGACGATGCGACCCTGGTTCATCACATAGACCCGGTCGCAGATCAGCCGCACGACATTCACGTCGTGCGAAATGAAGATGATCGTCAGGTCGCGCTCGCGGATCAGCTTGACGAACAGCTCCAGCACCTGCGCCTGAATGGAGACGTCGAGCGAACTCAGCGGTTCGTCGCAAACCAGCAGTTCCGGCTCCACGGCGATGGCCCGCGCAATGGCGATGCGCTGGCGCTGGCCGCCGGAAAACTCATGCGGATAGCGATCGCTGCAATCGGCGGGCAACCCGACCTCTTCGAGCAATTGCGCTGCCCGCGTCTGTCGCTGGGCTTTGGTCAGCTCCGGCTTGTGCAGCGCCAGCCCTTCCATGATGCTCGCACCCACGGTGGCGCGCGGGTTCAGGCTGCCGAAAGGATCCTGAAAGACGATCTGCACTCGCGCCTTGAAGCCGAACGCATCGGATTTGGCGAAACCCGCCACGTCGCGACCGTCATAGCGATAGGTGCCGGCGGTATAGCTGGCGAGCCGGGTGATGATATTGGCGACCGTGGATTTGCCACTGCCGCTCTCGCCCAGGATGCCGACCACTTCACCGCGGTTGACCACGAGGTTCACATCGCTCAGCGCAAAGCTGCGGCTTTGCACCAGCAGCTGTTTGCCGAAAGTCTTCCCGACGCCTTCGAGCGTCACCAGCGGGGTCTCGGTCATTGGCGGGCTCCCCGTCCAACTATGCAGGCGCTGAACGCCTCAGCGGGAATGGTGTTGAGCGGCAGCGGCGTGTTGCGGCACCTGTCCTCGACATAGCGGCAGCGCGAGGCGAAGGCGCAGCCGGTCAGCCCGAACCCGGCGCCCACCGGCTCGCCGCGAATGGCGCGAATGTCCTCCAGCGCCTTGTCCTTGCTGGGAATGCAGTCGAACAGTGCTTCGGTATAGGGATGCACCTGCTCGCTGCCGATCTCCGATGCGGCGGCGATATTGTGCAGCTGACCGCCGTAGAGCACCGCCACCCGGTCGACGCTTTGGCGCAGCAGTTCGAGATTGTGGCTGATCAGGATCACCGCCATGCCGCGTGTCCGGCACCGGTCGAGCATCAGTTCGATCACCCGGCGCTGGGTGATCGCGTCGAGCGCCGTGGTCGGCTCGTCGGCGATCAGCAGCTTGGGATCCTGCGCCAGCGCGATGGCAAACACGATGCGCTGCCGCATGCCGCCGGAAAACTGGTCTGGAAACTGGTTGAACGCCAGTTCCGGCTCCGGAATACCGACCTCGGCCAGAACCTTGATCGCGGCTTCGCGCGTCTCGTTGGCGTTCATCGCCATGCCGCGCGCCAGATAGAGCGCCTCGGTGATCTGCTTGCCGACGCGCATTGTCGGGTTCAGCGACGAGAACGGGTCCTGCGGTACGAAGGCGATATTGGCCCCCAGCAGCTTCCGCGCCGCTTTGGCATAGCCCTCGGTCGGCAGCGTGCTGCCATCGAAGGTCACTTCGCCATTCGCAAGATAGGTGTCGTCCTGCAGTCCGAAGATCGTCCGCGTCAGCAGCGTCTTGCCGGAGCCGGACTCACCCACCACACCGAACACTTCGCCATGCCCGACAGAAAAGCCGACACCGGTCACCATGGGCTTCTTGTTGGAGCGCAGGGCCACGGTCGCGTCGTGGATTTCGAGAAGGGGTTTTTGCATCTGGAGTGTCACCGGTCCGCTAGCGTCGACGCGAGGTCGGATCGAGTTCGCGCCGCAACATGTCGCCGATGATGTTGAAGCTGAACGCGGTGAGGAAAATCATCAGGCCTGGCGCCAGGACGATCCACCAGCCATTGGCTACATAGGAGCGCCCGTCGGCGATCATCGCACCCCATTCCGGTGCTGGGATCTGCGCGCCGACGCCGATGAAGCTCAGGCCCGAGATCGCCAGCATGATCGCCGAGATATCGAGCGTCACCTGCACGATCAGCACGTCGAACGCATTGGGGATCACGTAGCGCAGCACCTTGGCATGCGTCGGCACGCCCAGGGCATCGGCGCTGGCGATGAACTTGCGCGACAGGATGTCGACCGTCACCATGCGCGTCAGCCGCGCATAGTTCGGCCACCACGAAAAGATCAGCGCCCATACGGCCGCTTCGAGGCTGGCGCCCATCGCCGAGGCAAAACCCAGCGCCAGGATCAGCGGTGGAAAGCCCAGCCACACATCGGCAAGTCGCATCAGCAGATTGTCGACGGCCCCGCCCACAAAGGCCGAGAGGATTCCCACAGCACAGCCGAAAAGCACCACGACCACCAGCACCACGGCGGTCGAGGCCAGCGTCAGCCGCGCGCCATAGAGCAACCGGCTCAGAACGTCCCGGCCCGAGCCGTCGGTGCCCAGCAAATGCTCCAGCGACGGCGGTTGCAGCTTACCGCGGAAGTCGATCTGCAGCGGGTCGAACGGCGTCAGCCAGCCACCGAAGATCGCCATCAGGATTACCAGTCCGGCGACGATCAGCGCCGTGCGCTCCACATGGGTGCGCGCGTAATTCCACAATGTCAGCATCAGTTCGCTCCCCGCTTGCGCGGGCTCAGCGCGTAAATCAGAATGTCGATCAGCAGGTTGGCTGCGAGGAACACCGCGCCCACCACCAGCACCACCGCCACCACGGCATTGATGTCCGATTGCGTCACTGCCTTGATGGCGTAGCGCCCAATCCCCGGGCGGCCGAAGATTTCCTCCACCAGCACGGTCGCGCCCAGCATCCAGCCGAACTGCATGCCGAAGACCGTGAGGGCAGGGGTCGCACCATTGGCAAACACATGCCGGAACATGATCCGGCCCTCGCCGGCGCCTTTGGCCCGGGCCAGCGTCACATAATCCTTGCGGAATTCATTGATCATCGAGGTGCGGGTGATGCGCACGCCGACCGCGGTGAACAGCAGCGACAGCGCCACCGCCGGCAGCACCAGATGCGCCAGCGTGTCGAGCGTTATGCCGGGTTGGCCCGTAATCAGCCCGTCGATCAGGTAGAACCCCGTCGGCCCCTCGAAATTGCGGTTGGCAAAGCTGATCCGCCCCGCGATCGGCAGCAGCCCCCAGTTTCCGGCAACGATCTGCTGCAGCAGGATCGCGATCCAGAACACCGGCAGTCCGGCGCCCGCCATCACCAGCAGCCGCACCGTGTCGTCGAAGCGCGAATTGGCCCAGCGCGCCGTCAATAGTCCCAGCGGCATGGAAATCCCGAGATTGATCGCCATGGCGACGAACACCAGTTCCAGCGACGGCGGCAGTTCACGGATCAGGTCGGTGAGGATCGGCTGCTGGGTGAACCAGGAAATGCCGAGATCACCGCGCAGGATATTGCCGACATAAATGCCGAACTGCACGAAGATCGGCTGGTCCAGCCCCATCTGCTGGCGCAGCAGCGCGATCTTTTCCGCGCCGGCATTGGGTCCCGCCGCCACCAGGGCCGGGTCACCGGCCACCACATGGCTGAGCAGGAAGGTAATCAGTAGCAGGATGAAAAGGGACAGGATCGAGAACGCGATCCTTTGCAGTGCATACCTCATTTCCCGTCCCTTTGGTCGTCGTCAGTCAGTCAGGGTCGATCAGTCGACGCTGATGTCCATGTAGTTGAAGGTCTGGTGATGGGCGGGGTTGTAGACATAGCCCTTCACCGCATCGGACATCGCGACCACCGAACCGGGCAGCGACACGGTGATGACCACATGGTCATCGCCCACCAGTTCCTGCACCTCGCCATACATTTCGGCGCGCTCGTCGGGGTTCGGCGAAGTCGCGGCGTCGTTCAGCAGCGCATCGACATCCGGATTTTCATACTGCGACCAGTTGTAGCCGCCGTTCACCCCGGTCAGAGCGCCGTTGAACGTCGAGTTCAACACCGCGTGCGGGTCGGGAAAGCCCGGGAAGCTGTAGATCATGTTGAGGTCGGACGTGGTGTCGATCGCCGTCAGCGTCGCCGCCTGCGCCGGCCAGGTCATGCCTTCGGCTTCGAGGTCGATGCCGATCTGCGCCAGATTCGACTGCAGCTGTTCCACTGCACTCTTTTCTTCCTGGATCGCCGGCAGGTAGCGCACCAGCAGCTTGGTGCCGGCCCAGCCCTTTTCGTCGACCATAGCCTTGGCGGCCTCTAGATCGTAACCGGTCTCGGTGCCCGAGACATGGCCCATCCAGCCAACCGGCAACGGGCCATCCGGCAGCGTCCCGAAGCCCATCAGCACCTGCTCCAGATGCAGCTCGCGGTCGAAGGCCATCGACAGCATCTCGCGGAATTCGGGATCCGCCGTCGGGCCGTCGCCGGCCGTCTTGATGGCGAAATACAGCGGCGTTGCGGCCGCGCCGACATCAACCGTGTAGCCGGCCTCATCCATCAGCGCGAGCTTGTCTTCCACCGTGATATCGGGCGCGATCTGCACTTCGCCGCTCTTGAGCAGGCTCAGCTGCGTCGAGGGCTCCGAGACATAGCGGAACACGACTTCTTCCACATGCTCGCCGTCCCAGCCGCCCCAGAATTCGGGATAGGCCTTCAGCGTCACCGCTTCGGTCGGGTTGTACGCGGTGATGGTGTAGGGGCCGGTGCCGGCCTCGTTCACCGCCAGCCACTGGCGCCCGTTGTCGTCGCCCATGTTCGGCTCGACCATCGCCTTCGACACGATATAGACGCGAGACAGCGCCGAGGTGAAGGGCCCGAACGAGGCGCTCAGGTTCAGCTTGATGGTGTTGTCGTCGACCACTTCGGCGCCGACATAGGGGCCGAGGTCGTTCAGCACATTGGCCGAAGCCGCCTGCAGCCGGTCGAGCGTGAACTTCACGTCTTCCGCCGTCATCGGCGAGCCATCGTGGAAGGTCACGTCGTCGCGCAGGGTGAACGTGTAGCTCAGCCCGTCGTCGGACACCTCCCATTCGGTCGCGAGGCGTGGGCTGACCGAGGTCTCGCCGGCCTTGAACTGCACGAGCGCGTCATAGACGCCGATCAGCAGCTGGTTGACCGTCGAATTCGTCGCGTTGGCCGGGTCCAGATTCTCCGGCGTTTCATTCTCGGCAATCACCAGAACCCCGCTGGGGTCGGCCAGGGCGACGCCGGGAAGCGCCACGGCTGTGAGCGAAAGGGCGAGAGCAGATACCATAGTCCGAAATGTGCGCACCATTAACCTCCGTGGATCACATTGTATACGATATGTATTGGAAGCTAACACAGCGACGGAGCGTGTCAACGCTTAGGCGTGTCGGATTTGCAGTGGGCGGGATGCCGTAGGCTGCAAGCCGGCCAGCAGGCATCCGCTGCGCCGCCCCTTCACGACATTGACCAATCGGCACGCACACTGCATACAGAGCGCATGCCGTGACTTCAACAGCGCGCCCCAGAGCGGCACGCCAATGACAAGCGAGGACTACCCATGCGTTCCATAAAGGTGACCGCCGGCCCCTACACATTCGAAGGCCATCTGGAAGACGAACTGGCGCCCAAGACCTGCGCCGCTTTCGCCGCGCAGATGCCCTATACCGGCAAGATCGTGCACGTTCGTTGGAGCGGCGAGGGCGTGTGGATTCCCCTCGGCGACCTCGATTTCGGCGTCACCTACGAGAACCACACCAGCCACCCGGCGCCGGGCCACGTAATCCTCTATCCGGGTGGCATCAGCGAGACCGAAATCCTGCTCGCCTATGGCGGTGTGGATTTCTCGTCGAAGATGGGTCAGCTCGCCGGCAACCACTTCATCACGCTGACCGGTGGCCTTGAAAACCTCCACGCCCTCGGCACCAAGGTGCTCTGGGAAGGCGCGCAGGACATCCGCTTCGAGTTCGTCTGAGCCAACACGCCGCCGCCGCTTCGCCGGCCATGAAGTCGTCTCCCTCCCCCGTGTGGGGAGGGATCAAGGGTGGGGGCGTCCCGCGCGTCGAGCGCCCCCATTCCGTTAGTCGATGACGATCAACTCCTGAAAGCCTTCGGTCAGCCGCTCGCCGCCGCCGGGCCGCACCACGACGCAATCTTCGATCCGGGCACTTGCCCCGGAAGTCTGCAGGATCGAGGGCTCGACCGTGAACACCATGCCCTCTTCGACCGTGATGTCGCTGCCCTTGGTCAGGAACGGCGGCTCGTGCACGTCCCAGCCGATCGAATGCCCCAGCCGGTGCCGGAAGGCTTCGCCATAGCCGGCATCGGCGATCACGGCACGCGCCGCCGCATCCGCCTCGGCGCAGGTCGCCGCACCGGCCTTTAGCATCGCGATGCCCGCCGCCTGCGACTGCATGATCAGCCCATGCACCTTCAGCTGTTCGTCGCTCGGCGCGCCGAACACCACCGTCCGTCCATAGTCATAGACCGGCCCGTCGCCGATGGCGCCGAAATCGAGGAGGATAGAGACACCGGGCAACAGCGGCCGCGGCCAGGATCCGAGCCGGTCGCCCGGCAGCCACGGATGCTCCGGTCCGGTGCAATAGAGCGTCGTCGTGAACGAGGGGCCGAGCGAGCCCAGCCGCTTCATCTGCAGATCGAGCTCGGCAGTCATCTCGAGCTCGGTCATCCCCGCCTTGAAGCTCGGGATCGCCGCCTTCAGCGCCCCCTCGGTAATCGCGCCGGCGGCCCGCATCAGCGCAATCTCGTCGGCATCCTTGATCTGCCGCAGCGGCCGCAGCAGCGCCGTCGCCGACGAGAATTTCGCGTCGGGCAACAGCTGCTGCAGTTCGATCATCGTTTCGGCTTCGGCGGTCTCGCTCACCGCCACGCGCGGTGCGGCCGGCAGCTTCAGTGAGTCGAGAATGCCGCGCACCATGGTTCGCGGGTCATCCCATTCGCCCAGCACCCGCACGTCGAGATCGTCATTGCCATCGGCGCGGCCGCCGAGTTCGGCTGTCATGCGCGGCAGCGTCAGGATCGGCGTCTGCCCCGGCGCCATCCAGGCGCCCTCCAGCCAGCCACCAGGGTGGATCACCCGGCCGAAATTGGGCGTGTCCCGCCGGATCCCGGCCAGATAGTCGAGATCGGTCGAAAACGGGATGAACACCAGATCGGCCTTTCCGGCGATCAGCTCGAGATATTTGCGACGGCGTTCGGCATAAGTGGCCACGGGACTTGTCCTCAGTTGGTGGATGCGCCGGCAAACTGCGCGGCGGCGACATGACAGGCCGCACTGCGCCCCGGCAGCAACTCCTGCCGCCTCGGCTCGTCAGTGCGGCAGATGGGAATGGCGGCCGGGCAGCGCGGATGAAACCGGCAGCCGCTCGGGGGCGCGGACGGATCGGGCACGTCGCCAGGCAGGTCCGCCGGCAGCCGCCCGCGTCCGTCCGGGCGCGGAATGGCGCCAATCAGCGCCTTGGAATAGGGGTGCAGCGGCTCGGCCCACAGGTCCCGGCTCGGGCCCGTCTCGGCGATCTTGCCCAGATACATCACCGCGGTCACGTCGGCGATTTTTCTGACGATCGCGAGGTCATGCGAAATGAACAGTAATCCCATGTCGAGTTCGCGCACGATCTCCAGCAGCAGATTGGCGATCGCCGCCTGGGCCGATGCATCGAGCGCCGAGATCGGCTCGTCCGCGACAATGCACTCGGGTCGCGCCGCCAACGCCCGGGCAATCGCAATGCGTTGCCGCTGCCCGCCCGAAAACTGATGGGGGAAGCGTGACACCGCGTCGGTCGGCAGGCCCACGCGCTCGAGGCACTCGCCCGGGCTCATCGCCGCTTCGCCGGCAGCCAGCGCCACGCGCGTGCCCTCGGCAATCTGGTCGCCGATTGTCCGGCGCGGGTTCAGCGAGGAATAGGGGTCCTGAAACACCATCTGCAGCTTGCGCTGTTTGACCGGCCGCGCCGCCCGGCCCAGCGGCACCAGCGGTTCGCCCTGAAACGTCACGCTGCCGCCCGACGGGGCGATCAGCCCCACGGCGGCCTTGCCCAGCGAGGACTTGCCGCAGCCTGATTCCCCCACCAGCGCCACCACCTGGCCGCGTTCGACGCTGAGGTCGACCCCGGCCACGGCGCGCACGCTCTTGCCGGCATGACCGGCATAGCTGACTTCGAGATCGCGGATATCGAGCAGGCTCATGCCGCGACCTCGGCGAACGGATCGACCACGCAGGCGATCGCCTGGTCCGGTGCGACGGGCGCCAGCGGCGGCTCGGCCAGCTGGCAGCGCGGCTGCGCATAGGCGCATCTGGGGTGGAAAGCACAGCCTTCCGGCAGCCGGCTGATGGCGGGCGGTGCCCCTTCCAGCGGCAGCAGCTTGGCCGCGTCATCCTCGACATTGGGCAGCGCATCCAGCAGCCCGCGCGTATAGGGGTGGCGCGGCAGCCCCAGCACGTCATTGCGCCCGCCGATCTCGACGATCCGCCCGGCATACATCACCGCCACCCGGTCTGCGACGGCGCTCATCACTCCGAGGTCATGGGTGATCAGCAGCACCGACAGCCCCAGGTCGTCGCGCAATTCGCGCAGCAGCCGCAGGATGCCGGCCTGCACTGTCACATCGAGTGCCGTGGTCGGCTCGTCGGCAATCAGCAGTTTCGGGTCGCAGGTCAGCGCAATGGCAATCGCGATCCGCTGCCGCATGCCGCCCGAAAACTGGTGCGGATACCGCTTCAGCGCCTGTTTGGGGTCCGGAATGCGCACCTTGGCCAGAAGCTGTGCCGCGTGGTCGAGCGCCGCCTGGCCCTTCAGCCCGCGATGCCGCGTCAGGTGTTCGCTCATCTGCCTGCCGATCGACAGCATCGGATGAAGCGCGGTCAACGGATCCTGGAACACCATGGATATGTCGCGCCCGCGGATATCGGCCATCTGCCGCTCGCCGAGGTCCAGGAGGTTCTTGCCGTCATAGCCGATCCGGCCACTCGCCTGACCGCCCTGCGGCAACAAGCCCAAGAGGCTCAGCGCCGTGATCGTCTTGCCGCTGCCGCTCTCGCCCGCCAGCCCGACGATCTCGCCGCGCCCGATGGCGAAATCGACGCCCCGCACGGCGTAGAGCCGCGAGCCATCGGGCGCACCGAGGCTGATCGCCAGGTTTTCGACCGTCACAAGGCTCATCGGAATTCCTTCGACGAGCGCGGGTCGAGCACGTCGCGCAGCGTGTCACCGAGGAAATTGGCGGCCAGCACCACCAGCAGGATGGCGAGACCCGGGAACAGGCTCAGCCACCACTTGTCGAAAAACCGCGTCCCTTCCGACACCATGCTGCCCCACTCGGCCGAGGGCGGCTGGGCGCCGAGCCCGAGAAAGCTCAGCCCGGCGAGGATCAGCACCGCATGGCCATATTCGAGTGCCGCCAGCACCACCACCGGCCCGGCGACGTTCGGCCGGACGTCGACCCACAGCGTCCGCGCCGCCGAAGCGCCGAGCAACCGCGAGGATTGCACATAGGGCTCGTCGCGAATGGTCAGGATCATGGCGCGCACCACACGCGCATAGGTCGGCCAGCTGACGATCACCACCGCCAGCACCGCGTTGAACAGGTTCGGCCCCAGCGCCGCCACCACCGCCATGGCGAGAATGATATCGGGGAACGCCATCACGAGGTCCGCGGCACGCATGATGATGCCGTCGATCCAGCCGCCGAAGAACCCGGCGATCGCCCCCAGCGCTGTGCCGATCAGCGCCGACATTACCACCAGCTGCAGCGCATAGGGCAGCGAGATCCGCGCCCCGTGGATCACCCGGTCGAACAGGTCGCGTCCCAGCTGGTCGGTGCCGAACCAGTGCTCGGCGCTCGGCGGCTGCAGCCGCATGGCCTTGATCGCCGTGCCGCCGTCGGGCGCAATCAGCGGTGCCACCAGCGCAATGACGATGAAGCCGATCAGGATGGCGGCGCCGATCAGCCCGAGAGGCTGCAGCCACAGCGAGCGCTGGCGCTTGCCGGCCGCGTGTGGCCCGGCGATGGCGGGGGAAGTATCGCTCATCCGAGGCGGATCCTTGGATCGATGACCGCATACAGGATGTCGATCACCAGATTGACGAGAATATAGACGACGGCGATCACGAGGCTCACGCCCATGATGGCCCTGAGGTCGAGCGCCAGCGCGCTGCGATAGGCGTATTCGCCGATGCCCGGCCACGAGAACACGGATTCGACCAGCACCGCGCCGCCCAGCATTCGCCCGAAGGCCATGCCGGAGACCGTGATGATCGCCGCGAGCGCGGGCCGCAACGCATGGCGCAGGATCACCGTCGCCGGCAGCAGCCCCTTGGCCTTGGCCGAGCGCACATAGTCCTGCCCCAGCGACTCGAGCATTGCTGCGCGGGTGAACCGTGTCACCGCGCCGATTGTATAGACGGCCAGCACCATGGCCGGCAGCGCCAGATGCGCCAGCGCGTCCCACAGCAGCGGCCAGTCGCCCACCAGCGTCGCGTCGATGATCACCAGCCCGGTGAACGGTCCCGGCACGTCGGCGCCCGGCGACAGTCGCCCGACCCCGGGGGAAATCCCGAGCTGATAGAAGAACACATAAAGGCAGATCAGGCCGAGCCAGAACGTCGGCACCGATACCCCCGCCAGCGACAGCACCCGGATCACATGGTCCGGCCATCGCTCCCGCCAGATCGCGGCGATGATCCCCAGCCCGACCCCGACCACCATGGCAATCACCATGGCCACGGCCGCCAGCTCGATCGTCGCCCCCATATACTTGCCCAGGTCGTCGGCAACCGGCCGGCGCGATTGCTGCGATTCACCGAAATCGCCCTGCAGCAGCCGGCTCACATAGACCACATATTGCTCGGGTAGCGGCTTATCGAGGCCATAGTGCGCGCGGAAGGCGGCGACGATTTCCGGGTCGGACGCGGCGCGGTCGCCCAGGCTCGCGACCACCGGGTCGCCGGGCACCACCTGCGTCAGCGCGAAGGATACCAGCGTCACCCCCACGCACAACAGCGCGCCGACAACCAGTCGGCGCGCCGTGAAGCGGACGATGCCGGGCAGCTTGTACCAAAAGGCTGCAAACATCGTCATCTTGCGTCAGTCTCTCACTCTGCCAGTTCGGCCGCGCCGAGGTCGACAGTCCACATCGGGTTGTAGGGCAGGGGCTCGATCGTGTTCGAGGTTGCCACAGTCACGGCCGGCTGGAACAGCCCGATGAACGGACCTTCCGCATTCATTGCCTTCTGCCATGTCTCATAGAGCGGCGCGCGCTCGTCCGGATCGATCGCGGCTGCAGCCGCATCGGCGGCTTCGATCACGTCCGGTGCCGCGCCTTCGGCCCAACCGGCACGCAGACCGACCAGAGCACCCGGGTTGAACAGCAGATAGTTGCTGGGATCGGGGAAGTCCGGACCCCACCACTGGATCGACATCTGCATCGTGCCGGCACGATAAACGTCCAGAATGGCGCTGATCGGTTCGGGCTTCAGCTCGGTCTCGATGCCGACGGCCAGCAGGTCCTGCTGCAGCTTGGCGGCGATATCGGAGAACGACACGCCGTTCTTGGTCAGGTCCGAGGCATAGCCGAGTTCGACGACCGGGTTCTCGATCCCCGAGCGCTCAAGCGCTTCCTTGGCCTTTTCGACGTCCTGCGACGGGCCTTCCGAGGCCGGCAGCGCACCGGCGAACATGCTCGGCACCACGCTGCCCGGCCGCTGCGCACCGGCACCGACGAGGTTCAGGATGCCGTCATAGTCGATGGCGTAGCGCACCGCTTCCTTGAAGTCCGGGTTCGCGGTGATCTCCGAAATCTCGGGGTTCGAGTTGGTGAACAGGAAGCCGACATCAGCGCCGGCGGTCTGCTCGACATTAACGTTGTCACCCAGCGACGACACCATGTCCGGCGGCACATCCAGCGCAATCTGGCTGGCACCGCGCGAGATGTTCATCTGCTGCGCGCTGGTGTCGACATTGCGGATCACGATGGTGTCGAAATCCGGCGTCTCGCCCCAATATTCATCATTGCGCTTCAGTACGATTTCCGAAGCCATGTCGTACTTGTCGAGCACATAGGGGCCCGAACCGGCCGAGGTGGTCGCGAGGAAAGCATCAGCCGTGTCCTCGGTGCTAGCGTCCTCGCTTGCCGAGCCGCCGTTTTCCATCAGCAGGTCGGCGTTGAGGATGGCCAGCGCCGGGTTGGTCAGCTTGTAGGGCAGACCCGGATCGGACTCTTCGGTGGTCAGCACCACCGTGCCCTCTTCCTCGCCGGCCGCAACGCTGACGCCGGCCATCAGGAAGGACGGCGTGCCCTTCACATTGGCGACGCGCTGCAGCGAGAACACCACGTCTTCCACCGTCACCGGCGTGCCATCGGCAAACGTGGCATCGGGGTTGACCGTGAAGGTGAAGGTCTTCGAATCGTCGGAAATGACGGGCAGGCTGGCAATCGACGGCACGACCTTGGTCAGGTCGCCGCCATCGAAGGTCACCAGGTTTTGGTAGATGGCGTGCATGAACAGGTTGGCAGTCGGCTCGAACTGCCGCGCCGGGTCGGCGGTCTTCAGCTGAAAGTTGGTGTCGACCACCAGCGTTTCAGCCTGTGCGGCGGCGGTGCCGAGGCTGAGCGTGACGGCCAGGGCGGCCAGCACACCACGGGTTGATGGGGTCCCTCGAGAAATACGCATCTTTCTTGCTCCAATGGGCATGACGTTTAGTGGCATGACGGGTCCGGCGCCGGTCAGATCAACGGTGTACGACGATTGAAACGACACGAGGCGTCGGCAAAATCAGGGGCGAGTTTGCTCTATTGTATGCGAACTGTACACGAAGGGAGGACAGCACAGGTAAAACACGCATGCAACCCTGCAGTGCGCAAAGTGATGTTCGCGCGGTGGGTTGGCGTCGCAGCCAGATCTGGTTCGAACGCACAAAGACCCCCGGCGCGTCTGGGCACACGGGGGTCTGTTGAAAGTCAGATGACTACTTTTGCGTCTGCTAGATTCCGGCGACCGCGACCCGCGTGCCGCTGTGCCCGGTTTCAATCAGAGCGTCGATCAGCCGATGCACCTTCAGCGCCTCTTCACCGGTGACCCGCGGCGGCCTGTCCTCGCGGATTGCGGCGACGAAGTCGGCAATGACCGCGCGGTGATAGTGATGCGGGAACGCCATCGGGTCGGCGCCGGTGCCGCCGGCGCTGTTGTCCGGCGCCAGTTCCGTCTTCTCGCCCGACTGCAACTGCACGGTCAGTTCTGTACCGATAAGGCTCGCTGTACCCTTGCTGCCGATGATTTCGATTCGCTCAGCAAACCCGGGGTAGGCGGCTGTCGTCGCGTCGATCGTGCCGAATGCGCCATTGGCGAACCGCGCCGCGGCACACACCAGGTCCTCGGTTTCCATCGTGTGAACCCGCGTCGTCGTCGCAAATCCGGCGACCTCCGCAACTGGTCCAACCAGACTGAGCATCAGGTCCAGTGTGTGGATTCCCTGTGACATCAGCACGCCGCCGCCGTCGCGGGCAAAGCTGCCCCGGCCCGGCTCGTCATAGTAGCTCTGTGGCCGCCACAACCGGATCGTCGTTGAACAGCCGACGATCTCGCCCAGTGCCCCGTCCGCCAGAAGCTCGGCGAGTTTCATGCCTGCCGGTCGGAACCGGTGCTGCAGCACCACGCCCAGCTTCACCCCGGCTGCGCGGCACGCTTCCACCACGGCCTCGGCCCGCTCGGTCGTGATGTCGACCGGTTTTTCCAGCAGCACGTGCTTGCCGGCGTGCGCGCAGCGCTCGGCAATATCGAGATGCGTATTGGCCGGCGTCAGGATCAGCACGGCCTCGACGCTGTCGTCGCTGAGAATCGTCTCTAGGCTGTCGCACAGCGGAAAATCGAATGTCTCGGCAAAAGCTGCGCGACGCTCAGCGCTGGGCGCGAAGGCATGAACGACCTCGACACTGTCCCTGAGGTCTTCGAGCCCCCTGGCATGCGGCGTCACCGCCATGCCGAGCCCAACGATTGCAATACGCGTGCGGGTCATCTGTCAAAATCCTCCTCAGTGTCAGCGCGGTCGGTGCGCCCGGCTTACGGCGGGCCGCAAGCTTGAACAAGTGCAGGCGGTACCGTTGCTGCGCACCAACAGGCAATCGCGCCTCTGCATCCATTTACGGCGAAGCACTTAACTGCCCGATTTTTGGGCTGATCATGAAAAAACGCACAGTTTTGACGAGAATGACTGCTTCTGGGCGCCCAGCGCTGTTGCAGACGCTGTCATTCTGGTCAATGGTGTATGACCCGCCGGTAATCGTGGACGCTAAAGTATCGCGAACGGCCGGGACGACTTGTTAGACGAGTCATCCATACGGAGGAGAAACTTATGGATATCAAGAACCTGAGCCGTCGTAGCCTGTTGCTGGGCACGGCTCTGGCAGGTGTCGGTCTGATGGCGAGCGGCGGAGCTCTGCCTGCGCTGGCGCAGGACGAGGCACTGCCCACCGGTGAGGCTGGCACGCTTACCGTCATTCACCGCACCGAATATTTCGAAGCGGCGCAGCAGGCGTTCCGTGACACCGTTCAGGAATTCGCCGACGAAAAGGGCGTCGCCCTCGACATCTCGACCACCAATCCCGAGTCCTTCGGCGACTTCATGGGCAAGATGACGGCCGCGGTGCGCGCCGGCAATCCGCCGGACTTCGCCTATACGTCCAACGTCTCGATTTCGCAGCTGCACCTGCTCGATCTGGTTGAGGACGTGACCGACGTCGTCGATAAGGCCGTGGAGATGTACGGCGACATCATGCCGGGTCTCAATGCAGCGCAGACCGCGAAGCTTGACGGCCGCTGGTATGCCATCCCGCTTATCGGCACGACCACGGGCTTTTACGCGCGCGGTGACAAGCTGAAGGAAGCCGGCATCGACCCCGCTTCGCTCACGAACATCATCGATCGTCGCGAGGCCGCGCTGGCCATCTCCGATCCGGAGAACGACTTCTACGGCTGGGGTTTCACGCCCAACCAGTCCGGTGACGGATTTGGCTTCCTGATCTCCGTCGTTCAGGCCTTCGGCGGTTCGTTCACCGACGAGTCCGGCACGGTCATCACCTTCGATTCGCCCGAGACCGTTGAGGCCTTCAAGTTCCTCGACGAGACCTACGATCGTGACGGCAAGTACGCCGACATGCTGCCGCCGGGCATCGAGAGCTGGAACGACGTCGGCAATAACGAAGCCTTCCTCGCCGGCCAGATCGGCTTCACGCAGAACGCCTTCTCGATCTACGCCCAGGCCAAGCGTGACAACAATCCGGTCTACGATGATATCGTTCTGCTCCCGGCACCTGCCGCAATCAACGGCGACAGCCGCGATGGTGGTAACGTCGGTGGCTGGATGACCATCTTCAAGAACTCTCCGAATGGCGAGCTCGCCAAGGAACTGGCGCTCGACCTGCTGAACCCGGAGAACTTCAACAAGATTTCGGCTCTCGGCGGCGTGCTCTTTACGCCGGCCTATCAGGACCTCTGGACTGAGGAACTGATGGCAACCGATCCGAACCTTGCAACCATCAAGCAGCAGGTGGATGTGCCCGATCCGTTCATCGGCCAGTCCTGGCCTGCTGACCCGAATGCGGGCATCGACGCCATCCGCGCCCAAGGCGTGCTGGAGCAGTCGGTGGGCAACATGATCGCGGGTCGCATGACCCCCGAGGAAGCCGTTGCCGACGCCCACCAGAAGATGGTGGATCTGTTCGAAGAAGGCGGGATCTCGCAGCCATAAGGCTGACGTGACTCCCCGCGGAAGGGCAGTTCGCTGCCCTTCCGCGTTACCGCGCCGCTATGCGTCATGACCGTTCGACGCGCGGCACCATCTCCTGCGCCGAGACGGTACACGGCGCTTTAGCTGGAAGGAGCCTGTCTGTGGACAAGCGCATTTCTATTGGTAGCCCTGTTGTCGGCGCCAGCTCTACCGCGCCGCGTCCGCGGTTCAAGGTGAAGGATATTCTCGGCCGCGATTGGCGCATTGCCTATCTGTTCGTGTTGCCGATGTTTCTGCTCATGGCGGGCCTGATTTTCTGGCCGTTCATCAGCGCCATCGCGATGTCGACCACGACATTCAACTTCCTGACAGGCGACACGGTCAGTGTCGGCCTGCGCAACTACCAAAAGCTCTACACAAATTCCGACTATCTGCTGTCGCTGTCCAACACGATCAACTTCACCTTCTGGTCGTTGTCGATCAAGTTCGTCACCGGCATGACCATCGCCATGATCCTGCACTCCAAGATCCCTTGGAGGAATTTCATCTCGGCCATCATGCTGCTGCCCTGGATCGTGCCGCAAA
>NZ_JBLXGA010000002.1:0-55632 GCF_048261455.1 Devosia sp. | reverse complement strand
GGCTCTCCGATTCCAACCTTGCCCTCGGCAGCGTCACCGCGGTGAACGTGTGGAAGGGCATTCCTTTCTATACGCTGCTGCTGCTCGCCGGCCTCAAGGCCATCGATACCGAGCTCTATGAATCGGCTGAAGTCGACGGCGCCAATGCCGTGCAGCGTTTCCGCTACATCACCCTGCCGGGCATGCGCTACGTCATCCTGGTGGTGATGCTGCTCAGCTTCATTTCCACCTTCAACCAGTTCGGCCTCATCTTCCTGATGACCGGCGGCGGACCGAGCGGCGCGACGCGCCTTTACTCGATCCTCGCCTACGAAAAGGCGATTGGCTCGCTGCAGTATGGTCCCGGTAGTGCCATCGCACTGTCCGTTGCCCCGCTGATGGCCTTCCTGATCTACCTGCTCTCCAAATACATGCGGCACGACGAACGCTCGGCCGGCGTGGAAAAGAAGCGGTTCAGCCTGGGCATCGGCAAATTCTTCGGTGCCGCCTTCACCCTGCTGCTGGATATCTTCTTCTGGCCCTTCGACATGCTGAACCGCGGCATCGAACGGATCGGTTTCGCCGTGCGTCAGCGCATGACGGGCTCCGCCTCCAAACCGGTGTTCAACCCGCAGAACCGGGAGCGAATGGGCATCGGTATGCGCTTGCTGATCTTGTTCCCGATCATGGTGTTCGTCTTGTTCCCCTTCTACTGGGTGACGATCACCTCGTTCAAAACGACGGCGCAGATCAGCCAGCGTGAGTCGATCTTCTGGCCCAGTCCGGCAACCCTGAACCAGTATCAGGAACTGGTCTTCAACTCGCCGTTCCTTGTCTGGCTCGGCAATTCCCTGCTGGTCGCTGCGCTCAGCACGGCCATCTCGGTGGCCATCGCCGCCTTGTCGGCCTATGCCCTCACGCGTCTGAAGTTCCTCGGCGCCGGATTGCTGACCACGTCAATCCTCATCACCTATCTGTTGCCTGGAACGCTGATCTTCATTCCGCTCTACCAGACGCTCAGCGATCTCGGACTGATCAACAGCTATGGTGCCCTGCTGACCACCTACCCGACATTCCTGGTGCCATTCGCCACCTGGGTGCTGATCGGCTACTTCCGTTCCATCCCGGTGGAACTGGAGGAGGCGGCGATGATCGACGGGGCGAGCCGGCTCTATGCCTTCATCCGCATCACCCTGCCGCTCGCGGCACCGGCGCTGCTCTCGGTGGCTCTGTTCGCCTTCACCACCGCCTGGAACGAGTTCCTGTTCGCCTTCGTGTTCATCACGTCGGAATCGCTCAGGACGCTGCCGATCGGCCTGCAGTCGATGGTGGTGGGTGACATCCTGCCCTGGGGTGAGTTGATGGCGGCGTCGCTGCTGACCGCAATCCCGGTGGCCGTGCTCTACATGTACGCCCAGCGGTTCCTGGTCGGAGGCCTTACCGTCGGTGCGGTCAAGGGTTGATGGCAATCACGCCAACCGGGCGGGAGCAATCCCGCCCGGTGGCACTGGCTTACAATTCGACGGAGCCGGGCATTTCCTCATTGAGGACCTGCATCAGCGCGCGGATGTAGCCGAAGCAATACGAGAAGGCGACGGCATCGTCCGCCGCCCCGCTCAGATGCGGCACATGGTCGGGCATGACCATGTACTTGTAGCCGACCTCCGCCAGCACTTTCAGCGCACTCCACATGTCCATGTCGCCCTCGTCGGGGAAGGACTCCATGAAGCTGAGCTTCTTGCCCTTGATGTTACGGTAGTGGATGTTGAACAGCTTGCCCCGCTCGCCGAACCAGCGGATCGCATCGTTGATCTCGGCGCGTGGGTCATCCATCATCTCGCCGACCGAGCCGATGCAGAAGTTCAGTCCGTGATAGGGGCTCTCGCGCATCTGGACGAGCTTTTTAAGGCCCTCGACCGTCCCCAGCACCCGCGTCACGCCCATATAGCCGGGCGGCGTATAGGGGTCGTGCGGATGGCAGGCGAGGCGGATCTTGTTGCTCTCGGCGACGGGGATGACGCGCTCGAGGAAATAGTCGATCCGCTCCCAGTTCTCCTCCTCGCTGAGCTCCCCGATGGGGCCGGGTTTGGCCTGGTCCATCTTGTCCCAGCGGAAGGTCGAGTTGCGCGATCCGCCGCGGCCGGCCTCCGAGGTCGAGCGCGGAATGCCGATGATGTTGAGATTGTACTTGGCGGCGGGGATGCCGACTTCGGCCAGCATCTCGATCAGCCGGCAGATGGACTCGATCTGCTTGTCGCGGTCGGGGCCGGCACTCAGGATGTCCGGGCTCGACTGCCGGGTGATCAGCATGGATTCGAGCGGCAGCTGCACCATGTCGAGCACCAGCCCGCAGCGCTCCATCCGCTCCTTGTGGCGCTTCAGGTCGTCCAGCGTCCAATCGTGCGGGTTGCCCTCCGGGTCGGCGTTGACATGCGTGACACCGAGCTGCGCGAACTGACGGTATTCGTCGTCGGTCCGCACCCGGTTCTGTGTTCCGAGATACATCTATCTCCCCCTGGTGATTGTTCTTTTTATGATGTCGCCGCCGGCGGCCTTCGGCCGGACGGGTAGCCGCGCAGCAATCGACAGCTGACGGCGTCTCCAGCTTGGCGCGAATAACTATCGGGTGAAAGGCCCAAACATAAACATGGCTCAGTTTACGCCCAATCAGATGGCAACCGAGATCGGCAAAGGTTTGCTGTCCTTCCCCATCACCCACATGACTGCCGATCATCAGTTTGACGAGACTCCGTTCCGCGACCACCTGCAGTGGATTCTCGATGCCGGGCCGGCGGGCGTGTTTTCTGCCGGCGGTACGGGCGAGTTCTTCTCCCTCACCCCCGATGAGGTCGAAAAAGTAACTGCCGTCAGCGTCGAAGTGACCAATGGCAAGGTCCCGGTCATTTCCGGCGCGGGCTATGGCACCGCCATCGCCACCGATCTCGCCAAGCGCGCCGAACGCGCCGGTGCCGATGGCATCCTTCTGCTGCCGCCCTATCTGGTGAACGCCAGCCAGGAAGGCCTCATCGCCCATGTCGAGGCGGTCTGCAAATCCACCGGCCTCGGCGTCATCGTCTACAACCGCGACAACGCCATTCTCAACGCCGAGAGCGTCGCGCGGCTGTGCGAATCCTGTCCCAATCTGGTCGGCCTCAAGGATGGCGTCGGCGATATCGAGCTGATGGTGCGCACCGAAAGTCTTGTCGGTGACCGCCTCGTCTATGTCGGCGGCCTGCCGACGGCGGAAACCTTCGCGCTGCCCTATCTCACCATGGGCGTCACCACCTATTCCTCGGCGCTGTTCAACTTCATGCCGGTCTTCGCCCGCGGCTTTTACAATGCGGTTCGCGCCAACGACCTGCCCACCATCGCGGCGGGTCTGCGCGATTTCATCCTGCCCTACACTGCCATCCGCAACCGCGGCCGCGGCTATGCCGTGTCGATCGTCAAGGCCGGCGCCACCATCGTCGGGCGCCCCGGCGGCCCGGTCCGTCCGCCGCTGACCGAGCTCGACGAGAAGTCCTTTGCCGATCTCGCCGCGCTGGTCGAAAAGCACGGCGATGTCGCGCCGCGGGGCAACCAGTGAGCCTCTCCGCCGCACCCACCGTCACTGGGCTGCGCGTCGTCCCGGTGGCGGGCCATGATTCCATGTTGCTCAATCTAAGCGGTGCCCATGCCCCGCTGTTCACCCGCAATGTGGTCATCCTCACCGACAGCGCCGGCCACACCGGCCTCGGTGAGGTGCCGGGCGGCGAAGCCATCGCGAAAACCATCGCCGATGCCGAAGACCTGCTCACCGGCCAGCCGATTTCGTCCTATCGCAGCCTCCTGCGCGAGGTGGGCGAGGCCTTTGCCGCGCGCGATGCCAGCGGCCGGGGCGCCCAGACTTATGACGAGCGCGTCACCATTCACGCCGTCGCCGCGCTCGAATGCGCGCTGCTCGATCTCTTCGGCCAGTTCCTCGGCGTCCCCATGGCCGAACTGCTCGGGGACGGCCAGCAGCGCGATCGCGTCGAAATGCTCGGCTATCTGTTTTACGTCGGTGACCGCAGCAAAACCCCGCTCGGCTATCGCGAGCCGCCGACCGAGGGCGACGACTGGCTGCGCCTTCGCGACGAAAAAGCCCTCGACCCCGAGGCCATCGTTCGCCTCGCCGAAGCCGCCGAAGCCCGCTACGGCTTCCGCGATTTCAAGCTCAAGGGGGGCGTCTTCGCCGGCACCGACGAGGCCGAGGCCATTGTTGCCCTGGCCGAGCGCTTCCCCGAGGCCCGGCTCACCATCGACCCCAATGGCGCCTGGTCGCTCGCCGAAGCCATCGAGATCGGCAATGTGCTCAAGCCCATCCTCGCCTATGCCGAGGATCCATGCGGCGCCGAAGCAGGCTTTTCCGGCCGCGAGGTCATGGCCGAGTTCCGCCGTGCCACGGGACTAAAGACCGCCACCAACATGATCGCCACCGACTGGCGCCAATTGGGCCATGCCGCCGTCCTCGGCAGCGTCGACATCCCGCTCGCCGATCCGCATTTTTGGACGCCGCGCGGCTCGGTCGACGTGGCAAAGCTCTGCCACCGCTGGGGCCTCACCTGGGGCAGCCATTCCAACAACCATTTCGATATTTCGCTGGCGATGTTCACACAGGTCGGCGCCGCCGCCCCTGGAACCATCACCGCCCTCGATACCCACTGGATATGGCAGGACGGCGAAGGCCTCGCCGTCGATCCTCCGCTGATCGAAGATGGTCACGTCGCTGTCCCCGAGCGTCCGGGTCTCGGCGTCGAACTCGACGAGACGGCGCTGGAAGCGGCGCATCAGCGCTACCGCAGCCTCCCCGCCGGCGCCCGCAACGACGCCGCGGCCATGCAATACCTCATCGACGGCTGGCGCTTCGACCCCAAACGCCCCTGTATGGTGCGCTAGGCCCACCACACGCGGCCACGGCGCGCCTGAAACTTGCTCGCGGGTCGAGATCGCGCCACGCACCTTCTCCCCTCGTGGGAGAGAGTGCCCGAGGGCGGATGAGGGGCACGCCCCCAGTTCCCCCCACAACGCCCCACCACCCAATTCCGGAACGTCCCTCCACCCGAGGCGTTGGGTCTGTGACGAATGCAAAGGAGAATTCCAATGGCCAACGCATCGCACAACATGGGCTCTCACACCGGCGCGCAGCATGGCGCCAAGGGCGCGGGCAAAACCAAGCCAGGTGAGACGTTGGACGAGTTCGATCTCGCGTCCGATCTCATGGGCAACAATCAGCTTCAGGCCGACAACCAGGTCGATCACGTCAATGAGCGCAAGGCTCAGGCCGGCGCCACGGGCGAGACGGACGGCATCATCGAAAGCTTCGAAAAGCTCGACAAGGATGTCCGCGCCGAGCGCGACCTGGGCAAGGGCAACCGTTCCTCCAAGGAATAGCCGCCCGCTCCGACTGCCAGAAAGTGAAACGCCGGCCTCTGAGGCCGGCGTTTGCATGTTCAGTGCAGATGAAAAGCCTCACTCGAACCAGGTCGTCCCCGGATACTGGTGAGCCTTCGCCACCTCTTCGTTCAGTTCCAGCCCGATGCCCGGGCGGTCGCTCATCTTGATCCGGCCGTTCTCGATGATCTCGCCGCCATCGGTCACCGTGCGCCAATAGTCCAGCCGGCTGAACCAGTGGTACTCGAGCACGAGGAAGTTCGGCACCGTGGCGCACACATGCGCCGAGGCCATCGTTCCGATCGGCGACGACACATTGTGCGGCGCGAACGGGATGGAATAAACGTCCGCCATTTCCGCGATCTTGCGGCATTCGGAAAGCCCGCCGCACTTCGGAATGTCCGGCATGATGATGTCCAGCGCCTGCTTCTCGAAAACCTCGCGATAGCCGTGGCGCAGGTAGAGGTTCTCTCCGCCGCAGATCGGCACGCTGGTCGAGCGGGTGATCTCGGCCATGACGCCAACGTTCTCGGGCGGAATCGGCTCTTCCAGCCACATCAGCTGCAGGTGCTCGAGATCCTTGCACAGGCGTATCGCCGAATGCTTGTCGAGCCGTGTGTGCAGGTCGCAGGCGACGTCCACGTCCTTGCCGGCCGCTTTCACCACCATCTCGGCCAGCTGCACCATGCGGTCATGCTCCCACTTGTTGGGAGTCATGTTGAATGTGTCCTTCACATACCACTCGGTTTCCGTGCCGGTGTGGCCATAGGCGCGGATATCGAGGTCGACCTTCAGCGCGGTGAACCCGGCTTCGAGAACCGTGTCGATTTCGCGCTGCACTTCGTCCATGTTCATGCCGGGCGACACTTCGCAGTCGCAGTAGACGCGGATGTCGTCGCGGAACTTGCCGCCCATCAGCTCGTAGATCGGCACCTCGAGCGCCTTGCCCTTGAGGTCCCACAGCGCAATCTCGATGCCCGTCAGTGCAGTGATCAGCGCGCCCGCGAATCCGCCCTCGAACACCAGACTGCGGCGGATTTCCTCGAACATCGCATCGATGGCGAACGGGTCGCGGCCCACCAACCGGCGCTCGAGCTCCTTGATGATGGCGATGGCCTGATGCCCGCCATGCACGCACTCACCCAGCCCGGTCACCCCGGCGTCTGTTTCAATCTTCACCCATAGCTGCATGGTATGGCCGGTGCTGGCGGCCGTCTTAACCGACGTAATCTTCACTGCTGTCTCCTCCACGCGACACGCCGGATTGGATTCCGCTCTGGTGTCGCCTTACGTACCTCAACTTACCGCAAACCGGGTGCGGCGCAACGGTGCGCAAACGAAAAAGCCCGCCTTGGGGGCGGGCCTTTCGTCTAGTCTGAGCAGTTGTTTAGTTCTTGGCGTAGAACAGGTGCGAACCGATTGCGGCGACGCGGTGGAAGCTGCGCGACCAGCTCGGTTTCACTGCCGTCGTATGGTAAAACAGCACCGAATTCGGCACCACACCCGGCGTCTCGCCATCCTGGAACTCGTGGAAGGCCGTCTCGGCCATCTTCATCGAGCGGTTCCATGCGGCCCGCTCGGAGCCGAAATCGCTGCGCCCGTCACAGGCGAAGGTGAACTGGCAGCGGAACTTGCCCTTGTCGGCATTCTGGAACACCACGCCGCAGATCGTCGACGGGTAGCGTTTGTTCATCGCCCGGTTGATGATGACATTGGCAACTGCCAGCTGCCCCTCACGGCTCTCGCCACGGGCTTCATGATAGATCGCCTGGGCGAGACACAGCTTCTCGTCGTCGGCCAGCTTCACGCGCTTTTCGGTCGGCACGAAGTCTTTCGTCACATAGTCGCTCAGCACTTCGGCGTTCAGCGCCGGCTTGGCGGTGATGTCGACGCGCTCGATCGCGTCCAGTGCCTGGTTGCGTTGCCGGTCGATATAGCCCAGCAGCACTTCTTCGGTCAGTTCGGGCAGCGGTGCCGGGACATCGAAGCCGTCGAAGGCTTCGATCTTCTTCTGGCGCTCGGCATAGGCGGCTACCAGCGTCGACGTCAGCTTGGGCTGGGTGACGGCGTGGAATTCCTGGCGCTTCTCGACAATGCCTTCAGGCAATTCGATGGGAACCACGGGCGCAATTGCGAGTTCTTCAGCTGAAGCCGGATGAAAGGTGATCGCCAGCACGACGACTGCTGATGCGATTGCGAGGCCTCGCGCCAAAGCGCGACGCGTCCATCCCGAGTTCACTTCCCGCAATGTGCCTACCTTCCCCCGCGTCGCCCCCGAGGCAGCGCAGTTTCGTCAATACCGTCGCCCGGAAACTAGCCGAGCGCGGTGCCCGATGGAACCCAGTTTTTACAGTTACTTAACCATGAACGTTAGGGCATTAAAAACAGGTTAATAGCTCGCGCATTGGCAAGAAACCCCTTAAATTCAGGGGCTTCCGCCGCAGTAAACGAAGCCTTCGGGAAGTACGTAAAAGTTAATCGATTCGAATCGTTGCGCGTTTGCAACAGATATCGGGGCCGATTTCGCCCCCTGGACTCAGCCTGCCGTGAACGCGGCCTCGCGCAGATGGTGCAGGCTCTCGAGAACGTCGTGGCACAGCGCGATGATCTCTTCATTGGGATGAACGATGTCGGGCACCATGATCGTCTGCATCCCGGCCGCGACCGCCGCACGCACGCCTGTGTGCGAATCCTCGACCGCCAGGCACAGCTCCGGCGCGATGCCGAGTCGCCCCGCCGCCGTCAGGTAGGGTTCGGGGTGTGGCTTGGGGTTGATCACGTCGTCGCGGCTCACCACAGTGTCGAACCGGTCGAGGATGCCGGCACCACCCAGATGGCTGATCGCAGCGGCGGAGCGCGACGAGGTCGCCACCGCCATCGGGATCTTGCGCGCTTTCAGTTCGTCCAGCAGTTCGACCACACCGCTCTTCAGCGGTACGGCGATTTCCATGCGCGATTGCATCTTCGTGCGGCACATGTCGTCGAAGATCGCGTATGGAAAGCTCACGCCATAGGCTTCCGCCAGCACCTTGCTGGTATGCTCATGCGTATTGCCGATCATCGAATGATGCACGCTGTCGGTCATCTCGAACCCGAGTTCGGATGAGACGTCGAAAACGATGTCGCGAAACACTGCTTCGCTGTCGATCAGCGTGCCGTCCATGTCGAACACGGCGGCTGCAAACGGTCTTATCGGCTGGGAACGGGTAGGCACCATTCGGGCTGCTATAGGCCGCTTCGCCCCGCTTGACCAGATGGCCCGGCCAGATGACCGGTCACTTCGCGTCTCCGTCCCGCTTCAACCACGCCGATTGACCTGCTAGACACCACCGAATGAGCGAATTCGACCCATACGATATTCTCGGTGTCACCGCCGCCGCGACGCCTGCCATGGTCAAGACGGCCTACCGCCAGCGCGTCCAGGTGGCCCATCCCGATCGTGGCGGCGATCCCGACCAGTTCATGCTGATCGTGCGCGCCTTTGGCCTGCTGTCCGATCCCGATGCCCGCCGCCTTTACGATGAGACCGGCTGCATCGACGAGGATGGTGCGCGCAACTATCGGCGCGACGTCGCCAGCATTCTGGTCGACATGTTCGATGCGGCGGTCGAAACCGCCGTCGCCACCGGGCTCGATCTCACCAAGCTCGATTTCGTCGCCCAGATGACGGCGGCCGTCACGACCGGCCTCGGCGACGCGCGGGTCAAGCTCGCCCGGGCCGATCGTCAGATCGGCGAAATCCAGAGCCTCAGGGCCCGCATCAGGCGCGCCGACAGCGGCCCGAACCTCTTCGTCGAGCGCCTCGACGCGCAGATTGCCGCCCGCACCGAGCAGCACGCCACCATCCGGCGCCGCGTCGCCATGCTCGAAACCGCCCTCGTCGAACTGGGCAATTACCAGTCCGAAACCGAACTCATCACCGCGCTCGAAACCCGGCTCTGAACGCGTCCTGACGCGGCGCCAGGCCCAGCAGTTGCAGGGTCGCCGGGTCTTCCTGCCCGTCATAATACTTGGCCAAAACCTCACCGAACACCGCAGCGTCTGGCGCCGCCCGGCTGAACAGCGTCATCGAACTGCGCAGCTTCAGGTCATCCGGCGTGCCGAAGATGGCGTGTGCGCTGCGCCCCTCCACGGCAAGCACCATCTCGCTGCACGCCACGAGCCGCGGCCCCAGCACCGGGTGGCGCAGATAGGCCTCGGCTTCCTTCAGGTCCGCGATGCCGAAATGCTGCGCCGTCGGACTTCGGCCCAGCCCGCGCAACTGCGGAAAAATGAACCACATCCAGTGGCTGGTCTTCCTGCCAGCGCTGAGTTCAGCCTCGACCTGTGCATAGACCGGCGCCTGCGCCGCAACGAACCGCTCCAGCATGGCGCGCCTCCCCGTCGTTAACTTCGTGGTAACCCCTAGGCCGCTTCCCTGATCCGCGACTCGCGCCACCCGGACACACTGCCCCGGCGAGGCCGTGAAGGGGAGGGGAAGATCGCCAGATCGCAGCGCAACCGTCGCCGCCGCAAGCGATTGCCCGTCTGGGCTCCCGTTGGCCTGCTCCTGACCATGGTCGGGCTCGGCACCCTCTCGGCCGCGTCGCGCGCCCTAGAAGAACCCGGCAACCTCGTGCCAACATCGTCGCCTGCGGCCCATGCCGCCGCCTTCGCCAAATGCCGCAACGGCAGTCAGCTCACCTGCGTCGTCGATGGCGATACCTTCCGTCTCGACGGGCTGAAAATCCGCATCGCCGATATCGATACACCTGAAACCTATCGCGCCGGATGCGTGGCCGAACGGACGCTGGGAGATGCCGCGACCATCCGCATGACCCAATTGCTCAATGCCGGGCCCTTCACCATGCAGCGCGCCGATCGTGACGAAGACGTCTATGGCCGCAAGCTGCGTGTCGTCATGCGCGATGGCCAGTCGCTTGGGGAAATCCTGGTCGCCGAGGGTCTGGCGCGCCGCTGGGATGGCGCCCGCCACCCCTGGTGCTAGCCGGTCACAGCTCGCGCCGGTCCAGAACCCGTGCATTGTCGCGGAACGCCGTGGCCGCGCCGGCCATCCGCCCCACTTCATCCTTGCGGCCGACATAGGGAATTTCGGCATCCAGCCGGAAAGCGGCGATATCGGTCATCGCCGCGGTGATCCGCTGCAACGGCCGCACTACGCGCACGATGACCAGCCACACGGCACCCACCGCCAAGGCCAGGCCCAGCAACACGCCGGCCGCGCTGAGCGCCAGATTGCCCCGTGCCACCTCCGAGGCACGCGTCGTTTCGGTCTCCATCACGGCGCCGGCGACCTTTTGCATTTCCAAAATCGTGTCGATCGCGCGGGTCGACTCGTCGATCCAGGTCTGGGCGTCGATCGGGTAGGGCGCACCACCGATCCCCGCCGCATAGATCCGCTTGCGCAGCGCTTCGAACGACCCGAAGAACACCGCATCGACCCGCGCCGTCGCGTCGGCGATCTCGGTGTCGATGCCGGTGGTCTGGGCAAACAGCTTTACCTCGTGCCAGGCCTGCTCCAGCCGGCCGCGCAACCCGCTCAGCAATCGCAGCTTGCCGGCATCGAGCGGCGCACCCGAGGCAATGGCGCCGCCGATATGCGCGCGCTCCAGCCCCGAAAACTCGCTCATCGTCCACATTGACGATTTCACAGCATCGATGAGCGCGATGCGCGCCAGCGGATCGTCCGACTGGAAATCGGCCAGCTGTCGCACATCCTGCGAGCTGTGAATCAGCTGGGTCATCGCCTCCACCCAGCGCGCCGCCAGCATCGGCGGGCGCTGCGCCACCGGCACGTCGAGCGCTTCCTCGGTCTCGAGGCGCAGTTTGCGCGCCGTTTCGAACCGCTCGGTAAACAGCGTGATGGCGCTGCCAGACAGGTCGTTCATTGGCTGCGCCGCGATCCGCTCCAGCGCTTCGGTCATCGCCGCGTCGCCACTGGCCCGCAGTGCGGTCAGCCGGCCCGTCACATCCGGCGACGCCGGTTCGGGGGCGGCCAGCGCGGTATTGGTCAGCCCGCGCTCCAGCGCCCAGCTGCCGGCGCTGCTCAGCAGCAGGTCCGATGTCGTATTGCTGTAAACGATGCGCGCATGACCATTCGACTGATCCAGCGCATCCATCGCGTTCTGGATCGCCATGCCGATCACAACCAGCGATAAAACGCCAATTGTTACAATTAGGCTTGTTTTGATCGAGGGCGGAACGACTTGCATTGTTTATCTCGCCGAACTGATAGCCCGTACGCCATCAAGCGATATACTTACCCTTTACCCGGCCGCAGGCCAATGCCGATTTATTGCTAGGCTGGACGGTCCGCGCCAATTCGCCCCTTGCGGGCAAAAGCCCCGTGCCTGAGTATCTGCTCCGCAACGGAGAAAGTGACGATGGCGCAGCGGCAGGAAACGTCCGGCAATCGCCTGGACGATGCGGCGCGGGCCGGGTGGCTCTACTATGTCGCCGGCAACAATCAGGAGCAGATCGCCAGAAAACTCGGCGTCTCGCGCCAGACGGCGCAGCGCCTGGTCTCGCTCAGCGTCAGCGAGGGGCTGGTCAAGGTGCGGCTGGATCACCCCATCGGCCGCTGCATGGAATTGGCCGAGGCCCTCAGCAGGCGTTTCGCTCTCGATCTGTGTGAGGTCGTTCCCTCCGATCCCGGCTCCGACTCCACCATTCTGGGCGTTGCCCAGGCCGCGGCCGCCGAAATCGAGCGCCGCCTGCGCGCCCCCGAGCCCATGGTCATGGCCATCGGCACCGGCCGCACCCTCAAGGCGGCCATCGAGCAATTGCCGCCCATGGATTGCCCGCAGCACAAGGTCGTCTCGCTCACCGGCAACATCGCCCCCGATGGCTCGGCCGCCTTTTACAACGTCATCTTCAACATCGCCGACGCCGTGAAGGCGCGCAGTTTCCCAATGCCGCTGCCGGTCATCGCGTCGTCCGCCGCCGAGCGCGAGGCGCTGCATCGCCAGCCGATGATTCGCGACACCATGGCCCTCGCCGCCCGCGCCGACATCACCTTCCTCGGCATCGGCGATCTCGGGCCCCAGGCGCCGCTGTTTCTCGATGGCTTCATTTCCGAGCCCGAACTCAAGGCGCTGCAGAAGGCCGGCGCCGTCGGCGAGATCGTCGGCTGGACCTTCGATGCGCAGGGCAAACTGATCGACGGGCTGACAAATGATCGGGTCGCGTCGGCCCCGCTGCCGTCGCGCGAAACCTCGCTTGTTGTGGCACTCGCCATGGGCGAGAAAAAATTGCCCGCCATCCAGGCCGCACTTAATCGCAGGCTTGTGAACGGTTTGCTCACAGACGAGCGCACTGCGGAAGCACTGCTATCCGCCTGATTTAGCGCAAAAATCCCTAAAAGTCGTACAATTCAGCACAGCGCTGGCGTCGCGCTGCGCGCATGCCTGCCATGCAAATGGCTTGACTTCGTCAGCTGCATGGTGAGTAATTGCCCAAGCCAAGGATAAATGCTCGACTTGGTATTGGGAGGATACATATGAGACTGCTACCGGCCATTGCGGCCTTTTTGCTCGCCGGCGCGGCCACCAGCGCCATCGCCCAGACCACCACGCTGACCATCGCCACCGTGAACAATGGTGACATGGTGCGCATGCAGGGTCTCACCGACGATTTCACCGAAAAGAACCCCGATATCGAACTGCAGTGGGTCACGCTCGAGGAAAACATTCTGCGCGAGCGCGTCACCACCGACATCGCCACCAAGGGCGGCCAGTTCGACGTCATGACCATCGGCACCTATGAGGTTCCGATCTGGGCCGGCCAGGATTGGCTGCTGCCGCTCGACAATCTCGGCGACGACTATGATGTCGAAGATCTGCTGCCCGCCATCCGCGGTGGCCTGACGGTCGACGGCAAGCTCTACGCCGCCCCGTTCTACGGTGAATCCAGCTTCATCATGTACCGCAAGGATCTGATGGAAAAGGCCGGGCTCGAAATGCCCGACGCCCCCACCTGGGACTTCATCGCCGAAGCGGCGCGGGCCATGACCGACCGCGACAACGACATCAACGGCATCTGCCTGCGCGGCAAAGCCGGCTGGGGCGAGAACATGGCGTTCCTGACGGCCATGTCGAATTCCTTCGGCGCCCGCTGGTTCGACGAGGACTGGAATCCCCAGTTCGACTCTGACGCCTGGAAGAACACGCTGCAGTTCTACGTCGACCTGATGAACGATGCCGGCCCGGCCGGTGCCTCGTCCAACGGCTTCAACGAGAACCTGACACTGTTCCAGCAGGGCAAGTGCGGCATGTGGATCGATGCCACGGTTGCGGCGTCCTTCGTCACCAACCCCGATGAATCCCAGGTCGCCGATCAGGTCGGCTATGCGCTCGCCCCCGATACCGGTCTCGGCAAGCGTGGCAACTGGCTCTGGGCCTGGTCGCTGGCGGTCCCCGCAGGGTCGCAGAAGGCCGATGCGGCGCAGAAGTTCATCGCCTGGGCAACCAGCAAGGACTATCTCGAACTCGTCGCCGAAAACGAAGGCTGGGCCAACGTCCCGCCGGGCACCCGCACCTCGCTGTACGAGAACCCGGAATACACGGAAGCTGCGCCCTTCGCCGAAATGACGCTCGAAGCCATCAACTCGGCCGACCCGAACAACCCCACGGTTGATCCGGTCCCCTATGTCGGCGTGCAGTTCGTCGCCATCCCCGAGTTCGCCGGTCTCGGCACCACGGTGGGTCAGATCTTCTCGGCTGCGCTCGCCGGCCAGACCAGCGTCGATGACGCCCTGTCCCAGGCACAGGATGCCGCCACCCGCGAAATGCGCCGCGGCGGCTACATGTAAGACCCGACGTCCGGGGCCGCCTGTCCTCAACCGGCCCCGACGTGCTCAGTCCCCGCGCCGCTCACTCCTCCTGGGCGCGGGGGCGCCCCATCACCGGACCGCCCCTTAAAGCACCGATCGTCCGGCCCACCGTTCATTTCGTGATACTGCAACGCGGGAGACGCTCCGATGGCAACCAGGCAGACGCGCACCCTTGCGCGCATCATGATCGCCCCGTCGGTGGTGGTGCTGCTGATCTGGATGGTGATCCCGCTCGGCCTGACCCTGTGGTTCTCGTTTCAGAACTACAACATCCTGCGTCCTGAGCGCCAAAGCTTCGCCGGCTGGGACAACTTCATCTATGTCTATACCGATCCGGCTTTCTGGCAGTCGATCTCCAACACCCTGACCATCGTCGTCGGCGTCCTTGCCATCACCGTGATCATCGGCACCTTGCTGGCTCTGCTGCTCGATCAGCCGATCTGGGGGCAGGGGATCGTCCGCATCCTCGTCATCTCCCCATTCTTCGTCATGCCGCCCGTGGCCGCTGTGCTGTGGAAGCACATGATCATGAACCCGACCTGGGGCGTCTTTGCCGAAATCTCGCGCGGCCTCGGCCTGCAACCGGTCGATTGGTTCGCCCAGTTTCCGCTGTTCTCGATCATTCTCATCGTCGCCTGGCAATGGCTGCCGTTTGCGACCCTCATCCTGCTGACCGCGCTGCAATCGCTCAGCGAGGAGCAGAAGGAAGCCGCCGAAATGGATGGCGCCAACTTCCTCAACCGCTTCATCTACATAATCCTTCCGCACATGGCCCGGGCCATCACCGTGGTGATCCTGATCCAGACCATCTATCTGCTCGGCGTCTATGCGGAGATCCTCGTCACCACCGGCGGTGGCCCGGGCTATGCCTCCACCAACCTGCCGTTCCTCATCTATCGCATCGGCGTCCTCAACTCCGATGTCGGCGGCGGTGCTGCAGGCGGTGTCATCGCGGTCGTCCTCGCCAACATCGTCGCCATCTTCCTGATGCGTGCCGTGGGGAAGAACCTCGATGCGTGAGCTTGAGCACTTGGCACCACACACCGAACCCCAAGAGCCTCATCCTGAGCGTGTCGAAGGAGAGGCGGGCACACCGCGCCATAACCAGAAGGGAGCCCGCTGATGGCCCGCGCCGTATCCACTCGCCGCCGTATCGTCATGACCACGCTGGCCTGGCTCGTCGCGCTGGTGCTCTTCTTCCCCATTCTTTACGCCATCATCACCTCGCTGAAGACCGAGGGCGAGGCGGCGGCGGGCTTCAGCCTCATTCCCAGCTTCACCATCGAGAGCTATTTCGATGTTCAGGCGCAGCGCGACTATTTCAAGCCGTTCTTCAACTCGGTGATCATCTCGCTCGGCTCGACCGTCATCGCCCTGTTGATCGGCATTCCGGCGGCCTGGGCCATGGCCTTCACGCCCACGCCGCGCACCAAAGACGTGCTGATGTGGATGCTCTCCACCAAGATGATGCCGGCCGCCGGCATCATGGTGCCGATGTATCTGATCTTTTTGTGGCTCGGCCTGCTCGATACGCTCTTCGGCCTCACCGCTATCCTGACGCTCATCAACCTGCCGATCGTCATCTGGATGCTCTACACCTACTTCAAGGAAATCCCGGTCGATATCCTCGAAGCCGCCCGCATGGATGGCGCCACGCTCCCCAAGGAGCTGATCTACATCCTCGTGCCCATGGCCGTTCCCGGCATCGCCTCGACCCTGCTGCTCAACGTCATTCTCGCCTGGAACGAGGCCTTCTGGACCATTCGTCTGTCGGCCGCCAATGCCGGGCCGCTCACCGCGTTCATCGCATCCTTTTCGTCGCCGCAGGGCCAGTTCCTGGCCAAGCTGTCGGCGGCTTCAACTCTCGCCATCGCGCCGATCCTGCTGCTCGGCTGGTTCAGCCAGAAACAGCTCGTCCGCGGTCTCACCTTCGGCGCCGTGAAATAGGGGTCACGCAAGATGGGTTCGATCACTCTCGACCACGTCAACAAGTCCTTCGGCAGCCATGCCGTCATCCCGGATGCAAGCCTGGAGATCGAGGATGGCAGCTTCGTCGTCTTCGTTGGCCCCTCGGGCTGCGGCAAGTCCACGCTGCTGCGGCTGATCGCCGGGCTCGAGGATACGACCTCGGGCGCCATCAAGCTCGACGGGCTCGACGTCACCGATAAGGGCCCGGCCCATCGCGGCCTCGCCATGGTGTTTCAGTCCTACGCGCTTTATCCGCATATGACGGTGCGCCAGAACATCGCCTTCCCGCTCAAGATGGCGGGCATGGAAAAGGAGGCACAGGACAAAAAGATCGCCGAGGCGGCGCGCGTCCTCAATCTCGGTGACTATCTTGATCGCAAGCCCCGCGCGCTCTCCGGTGGGCAGCGCCAGCGCGTCGCCATCGGCCGCGCCATCGTGCGCGAGCCCAAGGCGTTCCTCTTCGATGAGCCGCTGTCCAATCTCGATGCGGCGCTGCGCGTCAACATGCGCATCGAGATCACCGAACTGCACCAGCAGCTCAAGACCACCATGGTCTATGTCACCCACGATCAGGTCGAGGCCATGACCATGGCCGACAAGATCGTCGTGCTCAATGCCGGCCGCATCGAGCAATACGGCACCCCGATGGAGCTTTATCGCACGCCGGCGAATATCTTCGTCGCCGGCTTCATCGGCTCGCCGCGCATGAATTTCGTCACCGGCAAGGATGCCGAGAAATTCGGCGCCGCCACCATCGGCGTGCGCCCCGAGCATCTCACGCTCGCCAGCGGCGAAGGCATGTGGAAGGGCACGGTCGGCGTCGCCGAACATCTCGGCTCCGACACCTTCCTGCACGTCCATGTCGATGGCATCGGCCAGCTCACCGTGCGGGCCGGCGGCGAACATGCGCTCTCGCATGGCGATACCGTCTGGCTTTCGCCCGACCCCACCCGTATCTACCGCTTCGACAAGGACGGTCTGGCCCTGCCAGGCGCCTGACGAGGAACGTGTCTATGCCTGTAAAACTCTCCACCAGCACCCTGTCGCAACTCGATGCCAGCGTGACAACGCCGAACTATGATGCTTCCGCTCTCACCGCCGGCATCGTCCATTTCGGCGTCGGCAATTTCCATCGCGCCCATCAGGCGGTCTATCTCGATGATCTGTTCGGGCTGGGCGAGGGGCACGAGTGGGGGCTCATCGGCGCCGGCGTCCGGCCCGCCGATACCGGCATGCGGTCGACGCTGGCCCGGCAGGATTGGCTCACCACGGTCGTCGCCCAGGAGGCCGGCGAAAGCACCGCGCGCGTCACCGCGCCGATGGTCGATTTTCTGCCCATCGGCGATGCCGCGGCAATCATCGCCCAACTCGCCGACCCGAAGATCCGCATCGTCTCGCTCACCGTCACCGAGGGCGGCTATTATATCGATCCGGCCACCCAGCGCTTCGACCCCGATCACCCCGAGATCGCTGCCGATGCCGCGGCGCCGGACAGCCCGAAAACCGTCTTCGGCCTCATCCTCGCCGGTCTGCGCCTCCGCCGCGACGAAGGCACCCAGCCCTTCACCGTCATGAGCTGCGACAATATCCCCGGCAATGGTCACGTCACCGAAAACGCCATCGCCGGCCTCGCGCAAAAGATCGATCCGGCGCTTGCCGACTGGGTCCGCGCCAGTGTCGCCTTCCCCAACGGCATGGTCGATCGCATCACCCCCGCCACCTCCGATCGCGAGCGCCAGCTGCTCGCCGACAATTTCGGCGTCGCGGATGGATGGCCGGTGTTCTGCGAACGCTTCCGCCAATGGGTGCTGGAGGACAATTTCCCTGCCGGCCGCCCGGCGCTCGAAAAGGTCGGCGTGCAGTTCGTGCCCGATGTCGCGCCCTACGAGCACATGAAGATTCGCATCCTCAACGGCGGCCACGCGACCATCGCCTACCCGGCGGCGCTGATGGACATCCACTTCGTCCACGAGGCCATGGAAAACGACCTGGTCCGCGATTTCCTGCGCAAGGTCGAGCGCGACGAGATCATCCCCGTCGTCCCGCCGGTGCCCGATACCGATCTCGACGGCTATTACACTCAGGTCGAGGCGCGCTTCGCCAATCCCAAGATCGGCGACACCATCACCCGGCTCTGCCTCGATGGCTCCAACCGCCAGCCCAAGTTCATCCTGCCCTCGGCCGCCGACCGGATCGCCGCCGACCAGTCCGTCACCGGCCTCGCGCTCGTTTCGGCGCTCTGGGCCCGCTACTGCTACGGCGAAACCGACTCCGGCCAGCCCATCGCCCCCAACGACCCCAGCTGGGACCGCCTCACCGCCCAGGCGAAAAAGGCCAAGGACAATCCAGCCGCCTGGCTCGAGATGACCGATATCTTCGGCGATCTCGGGACCAACCAGGCCTATGTCACCGCCTTCACCCACGCCCTGTCGACCCTGTGGGCCTTCGGCACCGTCGAAACCCTCAACCGCTACCTCTCCGACACCCTCTAGCCCGGCGCCCATCCGTCCCGCGCAAATCGCCCTAGCCGCCCTTGCCGCCACCGGCTAGCCTGCGGCCCGAGAGGGAAGGTCCATGTCTGCGCCGATCAAACTGGTGATTTTCGACTGCGACGGCGTGCTCGTCGACAGCGAGCCGCTGGCCATGCGGGTCCTGCGGCGCGCCATCGCGCGCCAGGGCGTCAGCATTTCCAACGAGACCGCCTATCGCGACTTTCTCGGCCGCAGCCTGCAATCAATCTCGCAGACCCTCGAAGCTGATCACGGCACGCCGCTGGGCGAGGATGCGCTGCGCATGATGCGCGACGACCTGTTCGCGCTCTATCGCACCGATCTGCAGCCGACGCCGCATCTGGCCGCGACGCTCGACCGGCTCGACCTCCCCGTCTGCGTCGCGTCGTCCTCCGGCCCCGAACGCATTGCCGTCAGCCTCGAGGTCACCGGCCTCATGCCGCGCTTTGCCCCGCATATCTATTCGGCCACCATGGTCGAACGCGGTAAGCCGGCGCCCGATCTCTTCCTGCATGCGGCCCGCGAAATGGGCGTTGCCCCCGAAAACTGCCTCGTTATCGAGGACAGCCCGGCCGGCGTCCGGGCCGCCCGTGCTGCCGGCATGCGGGTCTTCGCCTATCTCGGCGGCGGCCATGTCGAAGCCGCCGGCCTCGCCGCCCAGCATGCCGCGCTTGAGCCCGATGCGCGCTTTGCCGACATGCGCATGCTGCCCGGCCTCATCGCGCTGCATCAGACCCGGGACCGGGGCAGGGCGCCAGATCTCGTCGCCGCCGTTGATGTCGGCACCGCCAGCGCCCGCGCCGCCATTGTCGACGCAAACGGCGACTTTCTCGCCCGCGCCGATGCACCCTTTGCCATGCACCGGCCCGACGGTGACATCGCCGAGCATGACTCCGAAGCCATCTGGGCCGCCGTCTGTCTCGCGACCCGAGAAGCCATGAGCCGCTGCCGCGCCGCGCCCGACGAAATCACCGCCATCAGCTTCGACGCCACCTGCTCGCTAGTGGTTCGGGCCGCCGATGGCACGCCCCTGCCGGTGTCGACAACCGGCGAACCGGCGCTCGATACCATCGCCTGGATGGATCACCGTGCCCAGGCCGAGGCCGCCGAGGCGACCGCCACCGGTCACCCCGTGCTGGCCCATACCGGCGGCACCTTCTCGCCCGAAATGCAGGTGCCCAAGCTGATGTGGCTCAAGCGCCATCTGCCCGGCACCTGGCAGCGGGCGGGGCTGATCTTCGACCTCGTCGATTTCCTCTGCTGGCGCGCCTCCGGCAATCCGTCGCGCTCCATCTGCACCTTGACCTGCAAATGGACCTATCTGCCGCATCAGGGCGGCTGGCAGCCCGATTTCCTCGCCACCGTCGGCCTCGATGATCTCATGGCGCGCGCCGGCCTGCCCGACAGCCCGGCCGCCATCGGCGCCGATCTCGGCCCGCTCACCTACGATGCCGCCACCGGCCTCGGCCTCACCGAAACCTGCCGCGTTGCCATGGGCTTGATCGACGCCCATGCCGGGGCGCTTGGCGCCGTCGATCCCTCTCGCGCTGCTGCCGAGGGCGGCCAACTGACCCTCGTCGGCGGTACCTCGAGCTGCGTCATGGCGCTGTCGGCCGATCCCCACCCGGTGCCCACCGTCTGGGGGCCCTTTGCCGATGCCGTGCTGCCCGGGCTCTGGCTCAACGAGGCCGGTCAGTCCGCGACCGGCGGCCTGCTCGAATATGTCTTGCGCACCCATTCGGCCGGTGGTGCGCCCACCGCATCACGGCACGCCGCGGTTCTCGCCCGCATCGCCGAGTGCCGTAAAGCCGAGGGCGATGCCTATGCCCGCCGGCTGCATCTTCTACCCGATTTTCACGGCAATCGCTCACCGCTCGGCCAGCCCCGGGCCCTCGGCGTCGTCAGCGGCGCCACGCTCGACGAGAGCTTCGATGCGCTCTGCCGGCTCTATTATCGGGCGGCCACCGCCATCGCCATGGGCCTTCGGCACAACCTCGAAACCCTGGCGGACCACGGCTATCAGACAGCCGAGATTCACATCGCTGGCGGCCACACCCACAACCCGCTGCTGATGGAGCTCTATGCCGACGTCACCGGCGCCTGCCTGCTCGAGCCGGCAACGCCCGATGCAACCCTTCTTGGCGTGGCGATGGTTGCGGCGACCGCGGTGGGGCACCATGCCGATCTGCCCGCCGCCGTGAGCGCCATGGCCCCGCCGACCACGGTGCGCCGGCCCAATCCGGCCCTCCGTACCCGGCACGATCACGACTATCGCATCTTCCACCAGATGCTCGCGCACCGCGCTGCGCTCGACGCGCTCATCGCTGCCGACTGAGGCGCCGTCGGGGTCCGCCGGTCGGAACTCACGCCTGTGCCATGGGTTGTGCCTCTTCAAGGAGGCCGACATGACCATACAGCCACAGCTGCCCCCAAATCTCGACCCCAACCTCCCCGGCCGCGTGCCGGACGTCCCCGGTCCGGGCACGCCCGAGCCTGTGCCGGAGCCGCAGCCCGATCCGGTGCCTGGTCCTTTGCAGGAGCCGCCGCCGGCGCCGGGTCCCGATATTCCGCCGGCCGAATTCCCGGAGCCCGATCCGGCACCGGAGCCCGACATCACGCCGCCGCCCGGTGAAGAGATCCCCGTCCGCTGATCAAGACAGGAGACCCACGATGACCGACGAAATCGCCCCGGAAGTCACCCCGCCCGATGGCACCAAACATGGTCCGGTGCCACCCATGCAGCCGGGTGAACGGCACCCCGACCCGGGCCGGAAGCCCATCCCGAACCCGAAAAAACCCGGCGACAATCCGGTCCTGCCCCCCGGGCAGGATCCGTTTCCCGATAACGTCGTCGACGATTGATCACGTGTGACGGCGGCTGCTTCGGCAGCCGCCCGCACTGCGGGTTAACAGATAGTTTCCTGCCGGCTCCGGCTCTGCTATGTGTCTGGCCATGAAGCCGGTAGCCACCATCCCCAAACACGCCGTCACCACCTCGGGCATGCGCCTTGTCGCGCCGCTTTTGGCGGCAGCCGTGCTGAGCGGGTGCTCCATGTCGGGCCTGCCGGGCCTAAAGCCGGCCAGTCCGACTGTCGCCGCGCTGGCGCCGACACCCGCCACGCGGGCCGCGCCGATGGACGTCGAGGTCATGGCCTATGCTGCGGCACCGCGCTCTTCTCAGGTCGATCACCTGATCGGCAAATATGCGCAGATCTATGCCGTTCCGGAATCTTTGGTGCGCCGCGTCGTGCACCGGGAAAGCCGCTTCAATCCGGCTGCCCGCAACGGGGCCTACTACGGCCTGATGCAGATCAGCTACGCGACCGCGCGCACCATGGGCTATTCGGGCACGCCGACGGGCCTGCTCGATGCAGAAACCAACCTCAAATACGCGGTGAAATATCTGCGCGGGGCCTACATCGTCGCCGGATATGATGCCGACGGGGCGGTCCGCAACTACTCGCGTGGCTATTACTACGATGCCAAGGCCAAGGGCCTGCTGGAAGAGGTCGGGCTGCGCTAGACAGCCCGACAAGTCCTCAGTTCTTGATCGCCAGCCGCACCAGTTCGGCGGTGTTGCGCGCGCCGATTTTTTCCATGATGTGGCGGCGGTGCACTTCGACCGTGCGATAGGACAGCCCGAGATCGACGGCGATCTCCTTGTTGGTCTGGCCTTCCACGACGAACTGCAGAATCTGCCGTTCGCGGTGGGTCAGGGTGCCGAAACCCTTCACGGTCACTGATGCAGAGCCGTTCTTGTCCGGTCCAACGTGAATGTCACCCCGGAAGATCTCCCGCGCCGCACTCGCCAGTTCCATCGGCGGGTATGGGCTCGAGAACACCGAACTTGCGCCGGCCTTCATCGCTTTGCACACGATCTCGGCCCGCACGATGTCCGGTGCAAGCAAGAACGTGTGAATACCTAGATGCTGAGCGCGTATTGCCGCGACCACTTCCAGGGTGTCCTCAACAGTTCCGCTCTCGTCGAACAGAGCCATGAGAACAAGATCTGGCCTTCGCAACTCTATCAGGCGCATCAATCCTGCGATGTCCGGCACAATGGACACCTGGAAGCCTTCTGCGATAAATTCGTCGCAGAGAGTCTTCGTCACTTTTTGATCTGGATGCGTGAGATAAATCAATCGGTCTCGATTCAAGTAAGGCCGATATGACACTTCATCCGCCAACCGTTCCATCTGTCCCTCCTAAGGGATTTGCGAGGCGGAACTCTGTCCCACTCTCGATCAGATACCAGCGATTCGCGTCCACCTAAGTACTACTGCCTTCGGGATTAGGAAAAGACAATGCGTTCTGAAAATATGACAGCCGTTGTTTAGTTTGTGCTGACGATAACTTCAGAAAATGTTTTCATGGCCTTAGGGACAGTCGGATAAGGTTGTCAGCGTTTAAGTTCTGTAACAGAACTCTTTGATTGTGCAAACGGAAATCCGGTTTGACGGCCGTGCGTCAAGGCAATCCACGCGACATCATGGCCGAGCATGGATACGTGAAAACACGTGCGTTTTTGCCCGATTAAGTGCGGGACATCACAATAACGTTATCTCAGTATCCTTGGGGTTATCCCCAGCTTCGGGCCTGTTCGGCATGTCATTTTTAATGCCAGACCTGCCGCCAGCCCTCTTGCTGAGACGGCGAGGAGCTCCCGGTCCGCAGCGCCTCTTCCGGGTGTTGCGCCGCAGCTTGGCCGAGCGTCGCCAGTGCCGAGCCTCGGACCACACTGCCGCGCCCTAGCGGCCGGGTCTGCGCCGCCAGGCTTTCCGCGCATGGCCGGCCAGACGGCGGCCGGCCTTGCCCAGCAACCAGCCCGTCCGCGCCAGCGGGTTGCTGCTGGGCCGATGCAGCTCGAACACCACATATCGCGCCGCCGACGCAGGGTTTCCCCGCCGCTCCGCTGCGGCTAATCTGCGCCTCCGACTCCCCTTCCGGATCTGCCCGCACATGCATCTCGTTCTCGTCGACGGCTCGGCCTACATCTTCCGCGCGTTTCACGCCCTGCCGCAGCTCAACCGCAAGTCCGATGGCTTGCCCGTCGGCTGCGTCCAGGGCTTTTGCAACATGCTGTGGAAGCTCACCGAGGATCTGAAGGGCGACGACGCGCCGACCCATTTCGCGGTGATCTTCGATCATTCCGGCAAGACCTTCCGCGACGACATTTACGACCAGTACAAGGCCCAGCGCCCGCCGGCGCCCGAGGAGCTGGTGCCGCAGTTTCCGCTGACGCGCGCCGCCACCCGCGCCTTCAACCTCGCCTGCATCGAACAGCAGGGCTGGGAGGCCGACGACATCATCGCCACCTATGCCCGCATGGCGCGCGACGCCGGCGGCAAGGCCACCATCGTGTCCTCCGACAAGGACATGATGCAGCTGATCGACCCCGATGGCGCGATCCGCATGCTCGACACCATCCCGCGTCCCGGCCAGCCGCCGCTGCGCTGGATCGGCCCCGACGAGGTGATGAAGAAATTCGGCGTTACCCCCGACAAGGTCATCGAGGTCCAGGCGCTGTGCGGCGACAGCGTCGACAACGTCCCCGGCGTCCCCGGCATCGGCGTCAAAACCGCCGCCGATCTCATCAACACCTATGGCACCATCGAGATCCTGCTCGACCACGTCGACGACATCAAGCAGAACGCCCGCCGCGAAAAGCTGCGCGAAAACGCCGAGCTCGCCCGCATCTCCAAGCGCCTCGTCACCCTCGAGCAGCAGGTACCGGTCGAGCTCGATCTCGACGCCCTGGCGCGCCAGCCGGTCGAGCCGTCAAAGCTCTTTCCGTTTTTGAAGGCGATGGAGTTTGCGACCATCACCAAGCGCCTCGCGACCTTGCTCGAGGCCGACCCGGATGCCTGGGAGCCCGATCCCGAGTTCGCCGCCGAAAAGACCGCCGCCGTCGGCTTCGACAACACGGCCCGCGCCAATGCCCGCGCCGCCCGCCACGCCGCCGAGGGCACCGCCGATGCCCCCACCGTCGTCCACGCGCGCGCCATGCACGAAAAGATCCGCGCCATCCCGTTCAAGCCCGAGGCCTACGAGATCATCCGCGACGCCGACCGCCTCAGCCAGTGGATCGATGCCATCTACGCCCAGGGCCAGGTGGCGCTCGATGCCGAATCCACCGGCCTCGACAACCAGACCGCCGATCTGGTCGGGCTGAGCTTTTCCATCGCCCCCGGCACCGGCGCCTATCTGCCGCTCGGCCACGTGAGCGGCAATGGCGACATGTTCGGCGGCGGCCACGCCGAGGGCCAGATGGACATACGCACCGCGCTCGATCTGTTGCGCCCCGTCCTCGCCGATCGCTCGATCCTGAAAATCTTCCACAACGCCAAATACGATCTCGGCCTCCTCGCCCGCTACGACGTGCCGGTGAATAGCCTCGATGACACGCTGCTGTTGAGCTACGTGCTCGACGGACCGCAGTTCAACGGCCTCGGCGAGCTGGCCGATCACTGGCTCGGCAACGCCGGCACCGCGATCAAGGAGCTGATCGGCTCCGGCAAGACCCAGATCACCTTCGCCCAGGTCGAAATCGACAGGGCCGCGGCCTATGCCGCCGAGGATGCGGATATGACGATCCGCCTGTGGCATATCCTCAAGCCGCGCCTCGTCGCCGAAAAGATGACGGCGCTCTACGAAACCATCGATCGCCCGCTCGCCCCGGTCCTCGCCCGCATGGAGGCGCGCGGCATCTCCGTCGATCGCAACATCCTTGCGGGTCTCAGCGCCGATTTCGCTCAGCGCGCCGCTGCCTTCGAGGCCGAGGCCTATGAACTTGCGGGCAGTAGCTTCAACCTCGGCTCCCCCAAGCAGCTTGGCGAAATTCTCTTCGATCGCATGGGGCTCGAGGGCGGCACCAAAACCAAGACGGGCGCCTGGTCCACCGGCGCCGGCGTCCTCGAGGATCTGGCATTGAAGGGCGTGCCGCTCGCCCGCACCATTGTCGATTGGCGCCAGCTCACCAAGCTCAAGGGCACCTATACCGATGCGCTGCCCACCTACATCAACGAGCGCACGCGGCGCGTCCACACCACCTATTCGCAGCATTCGGTACTGACCGGGCGATTGAGCTCCAACGATCCGAACCTGCAGAACATTCCGGTGCGCACCGCCGATGGCCGCAAGATCCGCACCGCCTTCGTCGCCGAACCTGGCAAGCGCCTGATCTCGGCCGACTATTCCCAGATCGAGCTTCGCGTCCTCGCCCATATTGCCAATATCCAGGCGCTCAAGGATGCTTTCGAGGAAGGGCTCGACATTCACGCCATGACGGCGTCCGAAATGTTCGGCGTCCCCGTCGAGGGCATGCCGTCCGAGGTCCGCCGCCGCGCCAAGGCCATCAATTTCGGCATCATCTACGGCATCTCGGCCTTCGGCCTCGCCAACCAGCTCGGCATCCCGCGCGGCGAGGCGGGCGACTACATCAAAACCTATTTCGAGCGCTTCCCCGGCATCCGGCAATATATGGACGAGCAGCGCCGCCGCGTGAAAGCCGATGGCTATGTGACGACGCTCTTCGGCCGCCGCATCAACTTCCCCAATGCCAATTCATCGAACCCGTCCGAACGCAGCTTCGTCGAACGCGCCTCCATCAACGCCCCCATCCAGGGCTCCGCGGCAGATATCATCCGACGCGCCATGATCCGCATGGAACCGGCGCTCGAAGCGGCCAACATCGAAGCCGACATGCTGCTGCAGGTCCACGACGAACTGATCTTCGAAGTCCCCGACGGCACGGAAAACCAGGCCATCCCGGTCATCCGCGAGATCATGGAGGGGGCGGCGGAGCCCGCAGTGCGTCTGACGGTCCCGATCAAGGTCGACGCCGCCGCGGCACGCGATTGGGACGGGGCGCATTGAAGTATTTCGTGGTTATGGCGTGGGCGATCTCGTACTTGAGGCGTCCAGATCAATCAGTGTGCGAATGCAAAGTAAGAAACATATGAAAAGCACTTAATCTGTCGGTTTATCGATTTTGCCGCGGCAGTTGGGCAATCTGCTAGAAAGCAAGTCACGGAGCATGTAGTAGTGAGGCTCGGTGCTGCTGCTGAGTAGCAGCCAGAAGATTTTCGGTGCGATGTGATCTATCAAAGCGACATTTTAACGGTCAACGATGCCATCGCAGCAATACGGCAGTCATTTGATTCCATAGCGCGGCGTGAAAAGGAGGAGGTTCGGGCTGAGATCGAGCCTGCATACCTGAAATTTGAGAGCGTTAGATATCGGTTTGCACACCGGTTGATGCAGGTAAGACGTAGCGGACACGTCCAAGCTGCAGGAGTGGTGATAAGTGAGCTGCGGCATGCATTAATCGATTTGTCTTACGATAAAGAATTTTGGCAGATTGCTTCTCAGATCCGGATAACCCGAGTAGTTCGGCCACGAAACTCTCCGTTCCATGATGACATCCGGCTATTGAGTGAAATCGGCAGGGGTATGCCGGTTTCGACGGCGATAGGAATACTTGTTGAGGTTCTTAATGGGGGCGTGGAATGGAATGAGGATATCGATCGGGAGGTATTTGCTGCGAATGAGGCAGAAAGGGACGCAAATACTTTAAGAAAGTTGGTTCCTGAGCAAAAAATTGCGCCGGTACAATTTGAGGTCGAAGGCGGACAACTGCACATTAGGCAGCAGGCGCATTCTCCTCTGCCGGGGCGGGAGGCAGTTGTGGATGCTGCTGCCGGAGAGCTCGTCCGCAGGGGCGAGGACTTGGCGAACCAATTAAGAAATTCGAACTGTGATCCAAGGCTTCTGAACAACGTAGAAGAACTACAGGAGCACCTGAAGACAGGACAGAATGCGATCCAGATCGGAATTTCAAACTTGGCCTGCGAGCAGCTGGCGAAGGCCTTCTACGTCGAGCTCCCAGATGCGCTGGCGGCACTGCTAGTTGCTCATACTTCGAGCGTGAGCATGTATTTGTCACAGTTTTCAGAATGGAGAGATTTCAGTGAATCTGCTGAGATCGCCCGGGTAACGGAGTTCGACGTTTCCTCGATTTCACAGATATTGTCAGATGTAGTTAATGATCTCGAACAAGACCCTCAGATCTCAGATCCAGAGGTGCCCAAGGTTCTTCGGGCATTGCGTGAATTTCTCGATGACCCAAAGAAAAGCTCAAAAAAAGTCGCGCTAGCTGCGGTTAGAACAATTGAAAATCTTGTTATTCGCGTTTTTGGCTATGGTGCGGACTTTATTGATAAGACAATACACAAGACTATTGACCGGTCATCCGGGGTTGTCGCCATCGCACTGGCCGGTGCCCTTATATCTGTTGCATTGACGGCGGCAGGTGGCCTTGGGGTGCTGGCGCCGGGTATTGAGGGACTAGGTTGGATGCAAGACGCGATGAGTATCGTTGTGCGCCAGCTCCAGTTATTACAGCAGGGGGCGGGAGGGTAAGCTCAGGGCCGGGGTCATCCAGCGCGTCGCGCCATCTCACCCCTTGCGCTGACCGATGATCTCCCACCACAGGTCCGCCCGGGATGACATCGAGTTTCTTGCACCGTCGGTGCCCAGTTTGCGGGCTCTTGCACCGCCCATCCCACACCCACGGTGTCACCCCGGGCTTGACCCGGGGCCCATCTCGAGATCGCCCCACAGCCGCTAGGTGGTAACGGGCAGCACCTCAAGCTGGATCCCGGGTCTTCGCCCGGGATGACAACGAGTTTCTTGCGCCGTCCGTGCCACACTCCGACCGCTCAGCGCCGCCCCGCGCGTGGCACCATCTCACCCGTCCCTCTGGCCGGTGATCTCCCACCACAGGTCCCGCCATTCCGGGTTGCGCTCGGCAATCAGCGCTTCCTTGAACGCCCGGCGCCAGCGCTTCAGCCGCTTTTCATGCGCAATCGCGGCGTCGATATCGGTATGGGTTTCGAACCACACGAGCCGCGTACAGCCATGCGTCTTCGAAAATCCGGCGATGACGCCCTCGCGATGTTCATAGGCGCGCCGCACGAGGTCATTGGTGACGCCGGTATACAGCGTCCCGTGCTTGCGGTTGGTGACGATATAGACCTGATAGGTCTTCTCCATGCGCCGACCCAAGCACAGCCCGTTTCACCTGTCACCGGTGATGTGCGTTGAGGCTCTTGCACCAGCCGTCACCCACGCACGGTGTCACCCCGGGCTGGACCCGGGGCCCATCCCGAGATCGTCCCACAGCCGCCAGGTGGCAGAGGTAAGCCCTCAAGCTGGATCCCGGGTCTTCGCCCGGGATGACCCCGAGTGCTTTGCAAACGCCAGCGCCCTACATCCCCAACTGCTCCCGCAATCCATCGATCCGCTGGCTGGCCTCCGCCTTGCTCAAATCCTCCGAAAACTGCTCCGGCGCATTGGCCTGTTCGGTCAGCGTCTTCAGATAGCTCGCCTGCGCGCCGGTCATCGGCTCGTCGCCGGTGGTCCAGTCGGCCGGGTCCTTCACGGTATTGGTGTCGGGGGCAGGGTCGGCCTTCGGGTTGTGCGTGGGGGTGCTCATGTCGCGCTCTCCGTGTTTGTATGTTCACTAAATGTTCCTGTCCGCGATGTGTTCCACCGCCGCGCCGCATCCTTTGCTCCGGCCGCGCGTTTCTGACACCCAAGGCACCACATCGAGGAGTATTCCCATGGCCAATCTTTCCGATATTCGCGAGCACATGAAGGTCGTCGGCGCCGATGGCGCGGCGGTCGGCACCGTCGATCGCGTCGAAGGCGACCGCATCAAGCTCACCAAGGATTCCTCCGGCGAGGGCAGCCACGAAGGTCACCACCACTATCTGCCCGGCGGCCTTGTCGCCGACATCGAAGGCGACACTGTCCGCCTCTCCGCCGACGCGGCGACCGCGGCCGAGTTGTTCGAGCAGGAAGAAGACGGCTCCCCCACAACCTAAGTCCGTCCCCCGCGCATTCTGCGCGATCGCACTCACCTCCTCTCTTCCCTGCTTGGGGAGGGACGCGCGGCAGGGTTTTGGCCCTTTGCCAAACCCGTCGTCGCGCCGGGTGGCGCAATCTCTTTGCGCGCTAACACCCCCCAACTTATCCCCGTCCCATCACGCGGCGCTAAACTCGTGCTGTTCCCGGCAGGGCGCGGTCGCGTACGGACGGCTGGCCGGGGCTTTGGGGGCCGCCGGAGCCGTCCGGCGGCAGGTCATTGGCATGGGCAACCGGCCGACTGGTCAGGTCCCGTCCCGGTAACGGTGACGTGGAGGGCACCAGCCACGCACGCTCCCTCATGCGCAATGGTCTCAACCGACCTCAAACGGTCCGGCGCGGCGACGGCCGTTACTTTTGCGGACTACCGCGTGGCCAGACACCGCGCCGGACCCGCCCATCCTGCGCACCCGACGGCAGAAGCCGGCCGGGCCTTTCGTGCTGCGTGCTCCTATCGCGCCAGCACCGAAACCAGCGCATCCGGGGCAGGGGCGCACGAACATCGCCCGAGCGACCGGAACCACCATCGGCCAGCCTCGTTAGCTGACGAAGAGGAGCACCGCCGATGGACGACCACTTTGAAACACTCGCCCGCTTCGGCTACGGCGCCCGCGGCGTCGTTTACCTGCTGCTTGGCGGTCTTGCCCTCACTTCGGCGGTCTGGGGTGGCGGCGGCGATGGCGAGGGTTCCTCCGACGCGCTCACCAGTCTGCTAGGCCTGCCGTTCGGGCGCATCATGCTCGGTGCGGTCGCGCTCGGCCTCGTTGGCTATATCCTGTGGCGCCTCGCCCAGGGCCTGCTGAATGCCGACGATCATGACGACGACATGAAGGGCTTCATCCTGCGTGCCGCCAATATCGTCAGCGCTGGCGCCAACCTGTTTCTGGCTCTCACCGCCGGCAGCTTGGCCCTCGGCATGGGCAGCTCGAGCGGCGGGTCCGGTTCCGGCTCGGGTGGCGGCGGTGAGGAAACCGCCTCGGCCTGGCTGCTCAGTCAGCCCTTCGGCCCGTGGCTGCTCGGTGCCGTGGCGCTCGGCGTCATCGTGGCCGGCGGCGCCCAGATCTACCGCGGCCTGAGCGAGAAGTATCGCAAGCGCATCAAACTGCCGAAAAAGCACGAATCCTGGATGGACCCCATCTGCCGCTTCGGCCTGTCCGCCCGCGGCGCAGTGCTGATGATCGTCGGTGGCTTCGTGCTCTTTGCCGCCATCACCGTCTCGCCCGAAAACGCCGGTGGCACCCGCGAGGCGCTGGCCTATGTCTACGATCTGCCCTTCGGCCGCTGGCTTTATGGCATTGCCGCGCTCGGGCTCATCAGTTTCGGCATCTATTCGATCATCGAGGGCATCTACCGCAATCTTGACTCGCCCGACATGAGTGACGTGCGAGACGCCATTCCGGGTTGATCTTGGCCGGTATGTAACTGGTATTGGGAAAGACTTGCGGCGGCGAAACTACGTCAGACTTTCTGTCCATTTTCTTTGACCGCTTGGTCAAAATCCCCATTGCGTCACTCTCGAAAAAGCGCTTTTCTGTCGCCCAAGCTCCGGCCGTGCTCCTCACTCAAGAAGAGCCAAGACGTGCCGAGAGCGCCATAATCGGGAGACAGAACATCATGAAATTGATGAAAACCCTGCTTGCAGCGACAGCGGTCACGGCCGTCATGGCGTCGGGTGCGGCGTTCGCCAAGACCCTCGTATATTGCTCGGAAGCCTCGCCTGAAGGCTTCGATCCGGGCCCCTACACGACGGGCACCACCTTCGATGCCGCCTCGCGCACGATCTACAATCGCCTCGTCGAGTTCAAGCACGGCGAAACCGAGCTCGAGCCCGGCCTTGCCGAAAGCTGGGAAGTATCCGACGACGGGCTGGAATATACCTTCAAGCTGCGCCCCGGCGTGAAATTCCAGACCACTGACTATTTCACCCCCTCGCGCGATCTGAATGCTGACGACGTGATCTTCTCGTTCGAGCGTCAGTGGAAGGAAGACAACGACTGGTATTCCTATGCCGACGGCATTTCCTGGGAATATTTCAACGGCATGAGCTTCCCCGACCTGCTGTCCTCGATCGAAAAGGTCGACGACATGACGGTCAAGTTCACCCTGTCGCGTCCCGATGCGGCCTTCCTCGCCGACCTGGGCATGGATTTCGCCTCGATCGTGTCCAAGGAATACGCCGACCAGCTGATGGAAGCCGGCACTCCCGAAGTGCTGAACCAGAAGCCGATCGGCACCGGGCCGTTCACCTTCGTCGACTATCAGCAGGATGCGGTGATCCGCTACAGCGCCTTCCCCGACTACTGGGCCGGCAAGCAGCCGATCGACGACCTGATCTTCGCCATCACCACCGACGCTTCGGTGCGCGCGCAGAAGCTCAAGGCCGGCGAATGCCACATCATGCCCTATCCCAATCCGGCGGAAGTGGCTGACCTGCAGGCCGATCCGAATCTGACGGTCGGAGAAGCCGAGGGCCTCAATGTGGGCTACCTCGCCTACAACACACAGATGGCGCCTTTCGATCAGGTCGAGGTCCGCAAGGCCCTCAACATGGCGATCGACAAGCAGGCCATCCTCGACGCAGTGTTCGCCGGCGCCGGCGCGGCGGCCAAGAACCCGATCCCGCCGACCATGTGGTCCTATAACGACGCGGTGAAGGACGATCCCTACGATCCGGAAGCCGCCAGGCAGATGCTGGCCGATGCCGGCGTCGAGGACCTGTCGATGAAGATCTGGGCCATGCCCGTTTCTCGGCCCTACAACCCCAACGCCCAGCGCATGGCCGAAGTGATGCAGGCCAACTTCGCCGATATCGGCGTCGATGTTGAAATCGTCACTATGGAATGGGCCGAATATATCGCCCAGTCCTCCGCCGTCGATCGCGATGGTGCGGTGTTGCTCGGCTGGACCGGCGACAACGGTGATCCGGACAACTTCCTCGGCGTGCTGCTCGGCTGCGATGCCGTCGGCGGCAACAACCGCGCCCAGTGGTGCAACGAGGAGTTCGAGGACCTGATCCAGAAGGCTCGCCTGACCTCCGATCAGGCCGAACGGACCGACCTGTACGAGCAGGCCCAGGTCGTCTTCAAGGAGCAGGCCCCTTGGGCCACCATCGCCCACTCCAAGGTGTTCATGCCGATGCGCAATGAAGTCACCGGCTTCGTCATGGATCCGCTTGGCTATCACCGCTTCGACGGCGTCGATATCGCCGAATGATGCACTGACCATCGGAGGCGGCGCCATCGTGCCGCCTCCGTACAGCGTCGCAGAACATGCTCAGATACATCCTTAATCGCCTGGCCCTGGTCGTGCCGACATTCATCGGCATCACCATCGTGGCCTTTGGCCTTGTGCGCGTCCTCTCGGGCGATCCCGTGGCGCTGCTGTCGGGCGAACGCGTCATGTCGCCCGAGCGCCATGCTCAGCTGGCCGAACAGCTCGGCTTTAATCGCCCCATCTGGGAGCAGTATTTCGATTACGTGCTGAGCGCCCTGCAGGGCGATTTCGGTACCTCGATCAAGACCAAGACCGCGGTGATCGACCAGTTCCTGGCGCTCTTTCCGGCAACACTCGAACTCGCCACCTTCGCCATGCTGTTCGCGGTAGCGATCGGTATTCCGGCTGGCATCTTTGCCGCAGTAAAGCGCGGCTCGTGGTTCGATCAGGTCGCCATGGGCTCGGCCCTCGTCGGCTATTCCATGCCGATCTTCTGGTGGGGCCTCCTGCTGATCATCTTCTTTTCCGGCTATCTCGGCTGGACTCCCGTTTCGGGCCGCATCGGGCTGCAATTCTTCTTCCGCCCCGTCACCGGCTTCATGACCATCGACAGCCTGATCTACGGCAACTGGCCGGCCTTCATTTCGGCCCTGCGCCACCTGATCCTGCCGGCGGCCGTTCTCGGCACCATTCCGCTCGCCATCATCGCGCGCCAAACCCGTTCGGCGATGCTCGAAGTTCTGGGTGAGGACTATGTGCGGACCGCCCGTGCCAAGGGGCTGGAACCGCGGCGCGTCATCGGCTTGCACGCGCTGCGCAATGCCATGATCCCGGTGATCACCACCATCGGATTGCAGGTCGGCATGCTGATGGCCGGTGCCATTCTCACCGAAACGATCTTTTCCTGGCCCGGCATCGGCAAGTGGATGATCGAGGCCATCGGCCGTCGCGACTACGCCATCGTCCAGGGCGGCATGCTGATCATCGCCATCATCGTCATGATGGTGAACCTGATCGTCGACCTGCTCTACGCTCTCATCAATCCACGTATCAGGGTGCAGGCATGAGCGCCGACGCCGTCGAAACCGACACGCCCACCGCCTCGACCTCCCGTTTCGCGGGGCTGCGCGAGTTCTGGTACTATTTCTCGGTCAACAAGGGCGCCGTCATCGGTCTGGTGATCTTCCTGCTAACCGTGCTGGTCGCCATCTTCGCGCCGCTGCTGGCCCCGCACGATCCCGAGCAGGTCTATTCCGGCGCCATCCTGATCCCCCCATCCTGGCAGGACGGCGGACAGGCGCAGTTCCTTCTGGGCACCGACGAAGTCGGCCGCGACATCCTCTCCCGCCTTATGTGGGGCGCCCGCTATTCGCTGGCGATCGGCCTCGTCGTCGTCACCATCGCGCTCGTTTCGGGCGTCACGCTCGGCGTCATTGCCGGCTACTTCCGCGGCTGGGTCGATGCGCTGATTATGCGGGTGATGGATATCATCCTTGCCTTCCCCTCGCTGCTGCTGGCGCTGGTGCTGGTGTCGGTGCTGGGCAAGGGCCTGTTCAACGCTATGTTGGCCATCGCGCTGGTGCTACAACCGCATTTCGCCCGTCTCGCCCGCGCCGCCGTCATGGCCGAAAAGAACCGCGAATACGTCACCTCGGCCAAGGTCTCCGGCGCCGGCAATCTGCGGCTGATGTTCATCACCATTCTGCCCAATTGCCTCGGCCCGTTGATCGTCCAGGCGACGTTGAGCTTTTCCAACGCCATCCTAGATGCGGCGGCGCTGGGCTTTCTGGGGCTGGGCGCCCAGCCGCCGACGCCGGAATGGGGCACCATGTTGGCCCGGGCCCGCGAGTTCATCACCTCCGCCTGGTGGGTGGTGACCATTCCTGGCCTCGCCATCCTCATCACCGTGCTGGCGATCAATCTGATCGGCGATGGCCTGCGCGATGCGCTCGATCCCAAGCTGAAGCGGAGCTAAGCCATGTCTCTGCTCGAAATCCGCAATCTCTCGGTCAGCTTCGAGACCTCGGCAGGCGAGTTCTTTGCCGTCAAGGGCATCGACCTGCATGTCGAGCCGCGTGAGGTGCTGGCCATCGTTGGCGAGTCCGGCTCCGGCAAATCGGTCGCCATGCTTGCCGTGATGGGGCTGCTGCCCAATACCGCGACAGTGAAGGCCGACAAGCTCACGTTTGACGGCCATGACCTGCTGGCCATCACGCCCGAACAGCGGCGCAGGATCATCGGCAAGGACGTGGCGATGATTTTCCAGGAGCCGATGTCGAGCCTCAATCCGTGCTTCACGGTCGGCTTCCAGATCGAGGAAGTGCTGCGCTTCCATCTTGGCATGGACAAGCAGGCCCGGCGCGCCCGGGCCATCGAGCTGTTCGAGCAGGTTGGTATTCCGGATCCCGAGCAGCGGCTCAACAGCTTTCCGCACCAGATGTCGGGCGGCCAGAACCAGCGGGTGATGATCGCCATGGCGATCGCCTGCAATCCCAAGCTGCTGATTGCCGACGAGCCGACCACAGCGCTTGATGTCACCATCCAGAAGCAGATCCTCGACCTGCTGATGCGCCTGCAGGTCGAGCACGGTATGGGCCTGATCATGATCACCCACAATATCGGCGTCGTCGCCGAAACCGCCGACCGGGTCGTCGTGCAATATAAGGGGCTGAAGATGGAGGAGGCGGGCGTCCTCGAACTCTTCACCGCGCCGCGCAGCCCTTATACGCGGGCGCTGCTGGCCGCCTTGCCCGACAACGCCACCGGCGATCGCCTGCCTACGGTTTCCGGCTTCACTCTCGAGGAGTTGATCGCCGAATGACCCCGGTCCTCGAAGCCCGCAATCTGGTGCGCGACTACCACGTCGCCGGCTCTCTGTTCGGCGGCGGCCGTACCGTCCATGCCGTACGCGACATCAGCTTCACCCTCGAGCGCGGCAAGACCCTGGCTATCGTTGGCGAGTCCGGCTCGGGCAAGTCGACGCTCGCTCGCATCCTCACCCTCATCGACCGCCAGACCTCCGGTGACCTGCTCATCGACGGCCAAACGATCGATATCGGCAACGGCCGCATCGGTGCGCAGCTTCGCCGCAAGGTGCAAATCGTCTTTCAGAACCCGTACGGCTCGCTCAATCCGCGCCAGAAGATTGGCGAAGTGCTGATGGAGCCGCTGAAGCTCAATACCGACATGCCTGCATCGGAGCGCCGCCAGCGAGCGCAGGAGATGCTGGTCAAGGTCGGGCTCGGCCCCGAGCACTTCAATCGCTATCCCCACATGTTCTCGGGCGGCCAGCGCCAGCGCATTGCCATCGCCCGCGCCATCATCCTCAATCCCGATCTGCTGGTGCTCGACGAGCCGGTCTCCGCCCTGGACCTGTCGGTGCAGGCGCAGATCCTCAACCTGCTGGCCGATCTGCAGGAGGAATACAACCTTACCTATGTCTTCATCAGCCACGACCTGTCGGTGGTGCGCTATATCGCTGATGAAGTGATGGTGATGTATCTGGGCGAGGCGGTCGAATATGGTAGCCGCGAGCAGGTCTTTGCGGCACCGTCACACGACTACACGAAATCTCTTTTTGCCGCGACGCCGCGTGCCGATGTCGATAGCATCAAGGCCCGTCTGGCCCGCAAGGCAGCGGAGTTGCAGACCTAGAATGTCCGTTTTCATGCGCGCATGCGGGCGCCTGCGCAGTAGCGACTTAAATCGCCATTAATTGCATCACCTTAGGTTGACGGCTGCCTTTAGTCGCGGTGCGTAGTCGTGTCAAAACCTGTAGACACAGTTCAGACACCCGCCCCTGGGGGAGGGTCGCCGAGGACCCTACCGTACCGCCGGCAGCCATTCCTCCGCTTCATCATGTTCCTGGTTCTGCCGGCAGCCCTGATCTATCTGGGTGTGTGCGGGCTGGTGTTTCTCGGCCTCTACCTCATGAGCGTCGAGATCAACGATCTGGAATCAGAGCGTGCGCGCCAGTCTCTTAGCGCCGGCATGCAGTCACTTGTCGCGGGACTAGGGGACTACGCGGTAGATGAGGCGACCTGGACCGAAGCTTTTCTCAACGTCTATGTCGAGCCGAATCCAGCCTGGTACGATGCCACCTGGGGAACGACCGCCCGCAGTTCCGAGGCCTACGACACCGCAATTCTCACCGATGTCGAGGGCAATATCCTGTTTGGCGAATCGGCTCGCGGTTCGGTCGATGGCACTCTGGCGCGCCATTTCAGTGGCGCCCCGCAGATGCTCGGTATGCTCGAGCAGTTGATCAATCGCTACGGCAACGATGTCTCCGTGGCGCGGCTTGCCCGCAATGACTTCGGGGTCGTCGCGCTCGCCGGTGCCATGATCCAGGGTTCGGCCGGCGAGGCCAGCATCCCATCGAAGGAGCGCCGGTTCCTGTGGTTCGCGCGGCAGATCGATGATCGCCTCCTCACATCCATCGCCGACCGCTTCCAGATGCCTGTCCCAGCTCTGGCGGATAGCGCAACGCCGTCGCAGAACAAGATCCCGCTCTATGACGGTGCGGACGTGAACATCGGCCTGCTTGTCTGGCCGAACCGGTATCCCGGTGACACGGCCTTCCGGCACGTGGCGGGTCTCGCTTTCATCGTCATGCTGATCATCGGCGGTCTGACCATCGCGGTCTTCGTCGCCTTCGGCGCCACGGTGCGTAGCCGCGCGGCGTCGGAAAAACGCGACTATCTCAATGCGCGCTACGATCCGGTGACCAGCCTGCCGAATGCCTTTGGTCTCGAGGAGCATCTGCAAGGGCTCCTCTCGCGGCGCCAGCCCGAGATACAGATTACGGTCCTCCGCGTCGGCATCGACAATTTCGACGACATCAGCAGCTTTTACGGACGGGACGTCGGCGATCAATTGCTCATCGTCATCTCGTCTCGCTTCGAAAGCGAACTGGACCACAAGGTGACTCTTGCACGGGTCGGGCCGGTGGACTTCGTGCTCGCCCGCGCCGGCGAGGAAGGCCCCGAGCAGCTGCAACAGTTCGCGACCCAGATCACCGACATCGCGGCGGAGTCCTTGGCCGTCGGCCAACTGCGCCTCAAGCCCAGCCTCAGCATTGGCTATGCCGAGATGCTGGCGACGCGCGACACCATCGCCGAAGTGCTGCGCATGGCGGAAACGGCAAAGTCGCGGGCCCGGGAGACCGGCGGCAATCACGTAGTGCTCTACGATCCGGCCATTGACGACGAGCGCCGCGCGCGCCTCGTCCTGGAGGCCGACATCCGTCGCGGCATCGAGGCCGACGAGTTCGATCTCGACTACCAGCCGCTGATCGACACCGCGGAACAGACCATCTCCGGCGTCGAGGCCCTGATGCGTTGGCGCCGGCGTGCTGCTGGCCCGATATCGCCATCGGTCTTCGTGCCGGCCGCCGAAGCGTCGGGGCTCATCGACGACCTCGGCATGCTGGCGTTGCGCCGTTCGATTGCCGAGATCGGTCCGCTGCCGGGCCTGAAAATCTCCGTCAACGTGTCGACGACGCAGCTTCGCAATCCGCAACTGGCTGACGTGATCTTCGAAACGCTCGAACAGGCGGGCGTGCCGCCCGAGCGCCTGCAACTCGAAATCACCGAGTCCTTTCTTTTGGCCCACCCCGAGCGGGCCCGGCGCGTCATCGACCGGCTGCGCAAGCGCGGCATCATGATTGCCCTCGACGATTTCGGCACCGGCTATTCCTCGGTCGGCTACCTGCGCCAGTTCCAGTTCGACCGGGTGAAGCTCGACCGCTCGCTGATCGAGAACATTGATGCCGACGACGTCAAACTGGCGCTGGTGAAATCGACACTGCTCTACACCTTCGCCATGGATCTGGCGGTCACCGCCGAGGGTGTCGAACGTCGCGAAGAGGTTGCGGCCCTCAACAGCCTCGGCTGCCGCGAATTCCAGGGCTACTTCTTCGCGCGGCCCATGAGCATCGAGGCGCTGCGCAAGCTCGTCAGCGCCAACGCCAAGACGCCCGAAGAAATGGCCGATGAGGCAATGCTGAAAGCGGGCTAGTTGGCCCGCTGTTCCGCTACGCGGCAGTCCTGGCACTGGCCGCGCAGTTCGATCGTCGTGCGGGCTAGCGTGAACTGTGTGTCGGCCGCCCAGTCGGCCAGCCGCCGCGTCACTTCGGGGTCGGTGAATTCATCAACCCGCCCGCAGTCCGAGCAGATGGCAAATGCCGCCGATCCGCTGCTCTTTCTATGGCACCCTGCGTCGGCACAGCACACGAACGCGTTGAGCGATTCCAGCCGGTGCGCCAAACCGCTGGCCATCAGCTTGTCGAGGGCACGGTAGACCTGCAGCGGCGCCCGCAGCCCTTCGGTCCGCAACCGGTCGAGAATGTCATAGGCCGACAGCGGCCCGTCTGCCCCATTCAGCGTATCGAGCACCAGCTCCTGGTTGCGCGTCAGGTCGGCTGGCCGCTCGTGATGGTGGTCGTCATGCGAATGGGCCATCAGTTGCTCCTCTGTAGCTTTGAGCGCCCCAGCCGCGCCGGCACCACCAGCACGATCAGGAACAATACCAGGGCGGCGACGACAATCGACGGCCCGCTCGGCGTGTCGAACCGCAACGACCCGAAGAGGCCCCCGGTTACCGATATGGCGCCGGCTATGGCAGCCAGCACGCCCATCTGCTCGGGGGTCGCCGCAAGTCGGCGTGCCGTCGCCGCGGGGATGATCAGCAGGGAGGTGATCAGCAGTACGCCAACGATCTTCATCGCAATGGCGATCACCAGCGCCAGCAGCAGCATGAACAGTGCGCGCGTCAGTTCCGGGCGCATGCCTTCGGCTTCCGCGAGTTCGGCATTCACCGTCGCCGCCAGCAGCGGTCGCCACATCCACACCAGCCCCGCCAGGATCACCGCACCGCCCAGATAGATAACCACGATATCGGTCACTGAAACGGCAAGGATGTCGCCGAACAGGAACCCCATCAGGTCGATCCGCACCCAGCTCATGAACGCCACCAGCACCAGCCCGATGGCCAGTGTCGAGTGGCTCAGGATGCCCAGCAGCGCATCGGTCGATAGCGCATTGCGCCGCTGCAGCAGCAACAAGGCGCCAGCCACCGCAGCCGCGACGATGAAGACGCCTAGCGTCATGTTGACCTCGAACAACAGGCTCAGCGCGACGCCAAGCAGCGCCGAGTGGGCCATGGTGTCGCCGAAATAGGCCATGCGGCGCCACACGATGAAGCAGCCGAGCGGGCCCGCGACCAGCGCCAGTCCAATGCCCGCGACCAGCGCGCGTGTGAAAAAGTCAGAAAGCACGAAATGCTCCTGTCGGCCGAAGAATGATCGCGTCGCGTCGCACCCTAACCATGCGAATGGCCTGCGTGGTCGTGGTGGTGATGGTCATGCGCATCCACCACCGTGCCATCGCTCTCCAGCACCCGCCCATCGGGCAGGTGCGTATGGTCGTGATGATGCTGATAGACGGCGAGCGACGAGGCCGCCCGCGCGCCGAACAGGCTGAGATATTCGGGGCTTTGCGCCACGAGGTCCGGTGTGCCGCGACAACATACATGTCCATTGAGGCAGATCACCGTATCGGTCGCTGCCATCACCACATGCAGGTCGTGACTGATCAGCAGGATGCCGCAGTTGGTCTCGTCGCGAATTCTGCCGATGAGATCGTAGATCGCCACCTCGCCGGAATAATCGACGCCCTGCACCGGCTCGTCGAGCACCAGCAGGTCGGGCTTGCGGATCATCGCGCGAGCCATCAGCGTGCGCTGGAACTCGCCACCCGACAGGTGCTGCACCTCGGCCTTGCGCAGATGGGCCACGCCGGTTGCCGCCAGCGCCGCCTCGATCTGCTCCGACGTGAACCGGCCGGTCAGTGTCATCAGCCGGTCGACCGTCAAAGGCATGGTCCAGTCGACCGACAGCTTCTGCGGCACATAGCCGATGGTCAGCCCGGCCTTGCGCGTCACCGTGCCGGCGTCGGCACGCACCACGCCGGTCACCAGTTTGGCGGTGGTCGACTTGCCGGATCCGTTCGGCCCGATCAGCGTCACGATTTCCCTGCGCCGCAGGTCGAGATCCACACCTTCGACCAGCCAGCGCTCACCGCGCCGCACGCCGGCGCCGCGCACGGTCACCAGCGTTTCGCGATCAGCATGGGTCTCAGCCAGCTTCGCATCACGGCTCACAGCCATCTCATACATTCCGTCACGTCACTTGTCGGTCACGTCTCATTACGTTATAGCGTAACGCACCGAAAGCGTAATGTCATAACATATCAAATGGAGTTACCCATGCGGGCTGCTGTTCAGGCACTCTTGCTCTCAACCGTGCTGACAGGTGTTTCGCCTGCCTTGGCTGAGACGCCCCGTGTCGTCGCCACCATCAAGCCGATCCATTCGCTCGTCGCTGCGGTCATGGGTGAGCGTGGCACGCCAGACCTGATTGTCAGCGGTAGTGCCTCGCCCCACGATTATGCACTGCGACCGTCGAACGCAGCGGCCCTGCAGAATGCCGATCTCGTTTTCTGGACCGGTCCTGATCTCGAGGCTTTCCTCAGCGACTCGCTCGCCACGGTTGCCGATCAAGCGACAATCGTCGAGCTCGACGAGACGCCCGGACTCAACCTGCTGCCGCCGCGCGAGAGTGGCACCTTCGAGCCCCATGATCACGATCATGGACATGAAGATGAACACGGGCATGGGCATGGGGATGACGAAGACGAAGACCATGACCATGCCGACGACCACGAACACGTACATGCCGACGAGCATGGCGATCACGACGAGCATCACGATCACGATGACCACCATGATCATGACGACGATCATGAAGATGGCCACGACCATGAAGATGATCACGATGCCGACCACGATCATGACCATGCCGCCAGTCACCATGACGACGAAGCCGGCCACGATCACGCAGACCATGACCACGGAGAGTTCGACCTCCACTTCTTCCTGGATCCCGCCAACGCCAAGCTGATGACCAGCGCCATTGCCGATGCGCTAGCCACTGCCGATCCCGAGGGTGCCGATACCTATCGTGCCAATGCCGAGGCCGAGATCGCCGATCTCGATGCGTTGATTGCCAAAACTGAGGTGGCCTTGGCTCCGGTGCAAGAGCGCCCCTTCGTCGTCTTTCACGACGCTTACCAGTATTTCGAGAACCGCTTCGGTCTCAACGTCGCCGGCTCGGTGACGGTCAGCCCGGAAGTGGCGCCCGGAGCCGACCGGATCGGGACTATCCGGGCCAAGCTGGAGACACTCGATGCGGCCTGCGTTTTCGCCGAGCCGCAGTTCCCCAATCGCATCGTTGACGTCATCGTCGAGGGCACGGGCGCCCGCGCCGGTGTGCTCGATCCTGTTGGCGCCGCCATCGAGCCCGGGCCTGGCCTCTATCGGCAGTTGATCGAGAATCTGGCGGGCGATCTCAAGGCCTGCCTCGCGCAGTAACCGAACTGGCCAGCGTTAACCGGCGTTAACCTGTTGCGCGCATCATGCGTCGCATGTCTGACCCGGCTGTCACGCTTGCCCAAACAACCCGCACTGAAACGGCGGCCGAGCCCTCGGCCGCCGTGCTGCGTCAGGCGCGTACCAGTCTCGACACACTGCTGTCGCGCCTCGGCCAGTCCCTGCCTGCAACCGTCTCAGCCGAACTTCCCGGCGGCTTCGCAAAGCTCGCGGCAGGCAGCGAGACCTTTGTTCTCAAGCTGCAGCCGCCCCTCCCCGTCGGCACCTCGGTCGTGCTGCGCCCCGCTGCCGACGCCAGAGGACAGGCTGCCGTCACTGTGCTGACCCGCCCACCGGCATCCACATCTGCCGCGCCGACCCTGGCGCCGGTCGCGCGCATACCTCTGCCGGTCACAGCGCCGCCCACGTCAGGCGCAACACCCCCCGCAGCGTCGTCAGGCGCGCGTCAGGCCCCCGCATCCGCCGCGCGCCCCACCACGCCTGTTGCCGCAGCAGCCTCAAGCCCGACGCCGCCGCCATCCGCTTCCCTCACGCCGCAACGCGCCTCCGCCAATTCGCCCATAACGGCTTCGCAGCCAGCGGCACCATCCGCAACGACACCATCCGCGCCGAATCCCGCTCAGGCCTCGGGACCGCCGACCACCGCCAGTTCCCCGCCCTCCGCGGCCCAGCTCATCACGACATCAGGCGGCGGCCAGGCGCTGGTCCAGCCCGGCACGGCGACTGCGCTCCAATCGTCCACACCTCAAATATCGCAGACCAATTCTCCTGCACCGCAGACCGGCGCCACACCGTCCAGTCCGTCAGCCGCAGCGACCACTGCGCCGCGCGCCGCGTCGCTGGCGACAGTCCTGGCAGACCCAGTGCAGGCAGCCGCCCGTCAGAACTCCCTTGCCCCGGTGCTCGCCCGCCTTCCGGCACTGCTCGATGCCGCGGCGACGCTCCCCCAGCCACTGGTGGCAGCTGCGCAAAAGCTCCTCGCCAACAGGATCGATCTGGCCCGTGGCGCACCGACTGCGGCGACCCTGAAGGCCGCCGTCACCGCTGCGGGGATTGCCAGCGAACCTGGTGCACGCCCTCTGCCCACCGATACCCGCGCCGCCTTGCTGGGTCTGCGCACCGGGCTGTTGGCGCTGCTGGGGGATGCCATCGAGCCCGTCGCTCCTGTCACCCGCCAGCCGCCACCGCCCCTGAAGGGCGATCTGCCCCGTGCGCCCGATCCGCAGCCGCAGCTGCCGCCGGACAACTCGCGTGAGGGCCTTCGGCAGCTGCTGGGTCATACCGAAGCCGCCATCTCGCGGCTAAAGCTCATGCAGCTCGCCTCGCAGCCGCCCGATCCCGGCCGCCCCTCCGCCCAGCCGGCGGAATTCCGCGTCGAAGTGCCCCTGCTGTTCAACGCCCAGACCGCCATGTTGCAGCTTCAGGTGACCCGCGATGCGCCGCGCCGCGATACCGATCGTCGTCCCCGCGGGTGGCGCATGCGCTTTGCCGTAAAGCTCGCCGCCATCGGTGAAGTCGGTGCCGAGATCGCCCTCATGGGCACCAGTGCCAATGTCGCGCTCTGGGCCGCCGAGCCGGCCACTGCGGATGCGCTCGAAGCCCTGCTGCCCGAACTTGCTCCGGCCCTCACCGCTCGCGGTCTGGAGGTTACTGGCGTCCACTTGCGGCGCACCCCGGCACCGCCGAAACCCGGCCAGCCCGGCCGCCTGCTGGATGCCGCGACATGAATGAGCCCGAAGACCGCCCCATCGATCTCGCCGTGGCGCTTTCCTATGAGCGCGGCAGCCGCGAAGCGCCCCGTATCACAGCCAAGGGCAGGGGGGAGCTGGCCCGGCGCATCGCCGCGCTGGCGGCAGAAAACGGTGTCGCCATCGAAGCCAACGAAACCCTGGCCCAGGCCCTCGCGGGCGTAGAGCTCGACGAGACCATCCCGATCGAGCTTTACGAGGCCGTCGCCGAGATCATCGGCTTCGTTCTGCGCGCCGCAAATTCTCAGCGCTGACGGTCGCACTTTCCGGTAGCGATCGGCTAGTGTAGCGCATCTTTTAAGGCGCGCCGCCAAACCGGATCCCGTTACATGTCTCAGCCCTTCGCCTCCATCGACACCCCTGCCGTCCTCATCGACCTCGATCGGGTCGAAGCCAACCTGCAGCGCACCCAGCAACACGCCGATGCCGAAGGCTACAAGCTCCGCCCCCACATCAAGACCCACAAGCTGCCGCGCTTTGCGCTGCGCCAGGTCGAACTCGGCGCCGTCGGCATCACCGTGCAAAAGCTCGGCGAAGCCGAGGTCATGGCCGATGGCGGCATCACCAATCTCCTTCTGCCCTACAACATCATCGGTGAGCGCAAACTGGCCCGGCTCGTGGCCCTCAACGCCCGTGTCACGTTGGCCGTCACGGCCGACAGCCCAGATACCGTCGCCGGCTATGCCGCGACCTTCACGGCCGACCAGCCGCTGACCGTGCTGGTCGAGTGCGATACCGGTGCCGGGCGCTGCGGCGTGCAATCCCCGGCACAGGCGCTCGCGCTGGCCCGTCAGATCGACATGGCACCCGGCCTCAGCTTCGGCGGGTTGATGACCTATCCGCCTAAGCACGACATCGCCGCTTCGAACGCATGGCTCAGCGAGGCGGTCAACCTCATCGAACAGGCTGGCCTGCCGGTGCCCGTCGTCACTTCGGGAAATACCCCCGACATGTGGAGCCCCGCAGCCGCGCCGGTCACCGAGCGCCGCCCCGGCACCTATATCTATTTCGACCGCTCGCAGGTGGCGAGTGGCGTTGCCAACCTAGACGATTGCGCCCTCACGGTTCTCGCCACGGTGGTCAGCCGGCCAAATGCCACGCGTGCCGTCATCGACGCAGGTTCGAAGGCCCTCACCTCCGACACGTTGGGGATGGACGGGTTCGGCCTCATCATGGGCACCGACCTCACCGTCACTGCGCTTTCAGAGGAACATGGCGTCATCAACCTGCCCGACGCCTCGGACTGGCCGCGGGTCGGCGATCGGTTGCGCATCATCCCCAACCACGCCTGCGTCGTCTCCAACCTTTACGACAGCGTCAATCTGGTCTCGGGCGATGATCTGGTCGAAACCGTTCCGGTTGCTGCCCGCGGTCGAAGTGACTAAAACCACTCCAGCAGGGAGTGGTATTTAAATGGTTCTTGATTGGTACGAAAAGCTTACCCTCAGCAGCGAGTGGCAGCCGGAGGAGGGTGACACCTCCGCGCGCTATACGCTGCGGTTGAAAAACGGGTCGGAACACGCGCTGAGCGGTTTCGGGCTCGGCTTTTCCGGCCTACTCCATGTCAGCGCCGATGCCCCCATCGAAGGCGGGCGGATCCTGAAGGCGCTGTCGAACTATTGCGAGGTCGCGCCGCCGCCCGACATCACGATCGCTCCGGGCGAGACCTGGACAATCATACTGCCCGAGCTCGGCTATCCGCTGCAGCATTGGACCGATGGTGTCGTCACCGGCTTCCTGATCCTCGACAATGGTGAAACCCGCTCGCTGCGCACCATCCCCACTGCGCTCGCCGGCAGTGACGCGCCGCGCCGCCGCGGCAGCCAGGCCTTCCCGCTTCCCGCGCATCCGCCAGAGTCGGTCGCCGTCATTCCGTGGCCGCGCGACGTGCAGATTGGCGGGCGCCGCACCGTGCCCGCCGGCCTGTCGCCGGTGTCGGACAGTACGGCAGGCACCGCTGCCATTGCGGCCTTCGACGCGCTCGTTGGACGCCTGTTTCCGGGCGAAGGTCTCATGCGCCCAGCCCGTGAGGGCGGAATAGACGTTCGTCTCGTCGATGGCCCCGGTGGTCCGGAGGGCTACGAAATCAGCTTCGCCGACGACGCGATCACCATCACCGCCGAAACCCGCGTGGGGCACCTTTATGGCCTCATCACCTTGGGCCAGATCCTGCGCGGCGCCAGACGGGGCCTCGATAGTCTCGATTTTCCGACCTCCGGTGCCATCACCGACGCGCCCGAACTGCGCTGGCGTGGCTGCCATCTCGATGTGGCGCGCCGTCTTTACGACGTCGATGAGGTCGAGCAGTTCCTCGCCATCCTGGCCTGGAACAAGCTCAATGCCTTCCACTGGCACCTCAGCGACGACGAGGCATGGCGGGTCGAGATCGCTGCCGTCCCCGAACTGACAGATATCGGCGCCTGGCGCGGCTATGGCCTGCCCATTCCGCCGCTGCTCGGCACCGGGCCGGAGCGGACCGGCGGCTATTATACCAAGGCAGACGTGCGCCGCGTGGTGACGCGCGCTGCCGAATGGGGCATCGATGTCGTCCCGGAAATCGACGTGCCTGGTCATTGCTACGCCGTGCTGCAGGCGCTGCCGCAACTGGCCGACCCGACGGAAAACGGCAGCTACAGTTCGGTGCAGGCATTCACCAACAACTGCCTCAATCCGGCGGTGGAAGCCGTCTACACGACCCTCGAAACCATCTTCGGCGAACTCGTCGAGCTGTTTCCGTCGCGCTATTTCCACGTCGGCGCAGACGAGGTGCCCGCAGACGCCTGGGCGAGTTCGGCCGCAGCCAAAGAGCTCGCGAGTGGTCTGGGTGGCACAGGTGCCGCGCCGCTCCAGGCGCATCTCCTCCAGCGCATCCAGAGCTTCCTGACCAGCCAGGGCAAGATCACCGGCGCCTGGGAAGAGGCCGCGCAGGGCGGCGGCGTCGACAGCGAAAACAGCTACCTTGTCGGCTGGCACACGGTCGAAGCCAGCCAGCGGCTCGCGGCCCGGGGCTATGACGTGGTCGTCGCCCCAGGTCAGGCCTATTATCTCGATATGGCCATCGCCCCGGAATGGCACGAATGCGGGGCCTCATGGGCCGGCTTCTCGTCGGTAGAAGCCACCTATGCCTTCGATCCGGCGGACGGCTGGTCCGACGCCGAGCGCCAGCACCTGCTCGGCGTGCAGGCCTGCATCTGGTCCGAGCCGATGACCGACCGCGCCGTCTTCGACCGGCTGGTCTTCCCGCGCCTTTCGGCCATTGCCGAAACTGGCTGGACCGCGCCCGCGCAGCGCAACTACGCCCGCTTTGCTGCCTTCGCCGGGCTCATGCCCAATCTGCATGGCTTTTACGAAGGGCACTGACCCGCGTATGCAGCCGCTAGCAGCGGCGAAACGAAAAGAGGCGGGGGACTGGCCCCCGCCTCGGCATTCAAACGATGCCGTGACTTACAGCGCGTCCGTGATCTCGGTGGTGTAGGCGCCTTCGGGCTCGTTCTCGATGATGTCCTGAGCCAGCAGCGCGTCCTTGGTGCGCTCGTAGGTCTCGAGGTCGAGCGCCGGATCACCGGCATCGACCAGCTTCGAGACTTCGCCGACCATGTAGAGCTGCGCATCAAATTCGGCAGCGCCCGTGTCATCCATCTCGACGACGATCTCGGCCGCCTCTTCCGGATTGTCGAGCGCGTACTGCCAGCCTTCCATAGAGGCCTTTACGAACCGCGTGTAGGCATCCACCTTGGCCGGGTCCTCGAGCGTATCCTCCATCACATAGAGGCCGTCCTCGAGCAGGTCATTGCCCATTTCGCTATAGTTGAAGATGGTCAGGTTGTCCGGGCCATAGCCCGCAGCCAGCGCCTGGCCATATTCGTTATAGGTCATGACCGAGATGCAGTCGGCCTGGCCCTGGATCATCGGCTGGATATCGAAGCTCTGCTGCAAGACGGTCACGCCGCCCTCGGAGCCGTCGGTCGCCAGGCCTTCCTTGCTCATCCAGGCAAAGAACGGATATTCATTGCCGAAGAACCACACGCCAAGCGTGTGCCCGGGGAAGTCCGCCACTTCGGTGATACCGGTCTCGGTTGGGCAGATCATCATCAGGCCCGAGCGCTTGAACGGCTGGGCGATATTGACCAGCGGCACACCCTTTTCGCGTGCGGCCAGCGCGCCACCCATCCAGTCGACGATGATGTCGGCGCCACCGCCGGCGATCACCTGCTCCGGCGCCATGTTCGGGCCACCGGGCAGAATGGTGACGTCGAGATCTTCGGCTTCATAGAAGCCCTTGGATTTTGCCACGAGATAGCCGGCAAACTGCGCCTGCGTCACCCACTTGAGCTGCAGCGTCAGTGCATCTGCAGACATGGCGGCCGTAGCGGAAAACGCCATGGCGCCGGCAGTCAGTGCCATAAGAAGCTTTTTCATCAGATGTCGTCCCTTACCCTCGTTACGCCCGTCCACCACGGACAGACGGATGCCAGAACGTGATGGCGCGCTCGATCAGCGCCACCACGCCATAAAAGGCAGATCCCGCAACCGCCGCCATGGCGATCTCTGCCCAGACCAGGTCGATGTTCAGTTTGCCGACCTCGGTCGATATCCGGAAGCCCATTCCCACAATAGGCGTCCCGAAGAATTCCGCTACGATTGCGCCGATCAGCGCCAGAGTCGAGTTGATCTTCAGCGCGTTGAAGATAAACGGCGCCGCGGCTGGCAGCCGCAGTTTGACCAGCGTCTGCCAGTACCCCGCAGCATAGGTGCGCATCAGGTCGCGCTCGATCACCGAACTGGCGTTGAGCCCGGCGACCGTATTCACCAGCATCGGAAAAAACGTCATCGCGACCACCACTGCCGCCTTAGATTGCCAGTCGAAGCCGAACCACATCACCATGATTGGTGCGATGCCGATGATCGGCAGCGCCGACATGAAATTGCCGATGGGCAAAAGCCCGCGCGCCAGAAACGGAGACCGGTCGACCATGATGGCGACGGCAAAGCCCGAGAGGCACCCGATCGCATAGCCGGCCAGCACCGCCTTCAAAAAGGTCTGCTGGAAATCCGCGACAAGGATCGGGATCGAGTCCAGCATCCGCGCCCAGATCAGGCTCGGGGCCGGCAGGATCACCTGGGGCACATTCGCACCGCGCGTCACCGCCTCCCAGGCGAACAGCAGCATGGCCCCGAACATTAGGGGGATCACGAGCTGCGCCACCCGCTCAGGTATCGTCCCCTCGCGGATCGCCTGCGCCAGCCGCTCGACGAACAGCCAGGAAAACAGCCAGGTCGCCGCGAGCGCCAGCCAGAAGAAGCCCGGCTGCAGCTCATAGGCGGGCAGCGCAAGGATCAGTGCCACGGCACCGAGCAGAGCAATCGCCGCATCCACCCACGGGCTGAAAGTCACGCGGAAGCGCGCCAGGCTCAGGACCGCCACGGAGCCGAAGACGACCAGCAGCAGCGGCGCGCCTCCCGTCAGCAGCGCCAGCACGAGGCTCAACGCGCCGCACCCGCCGGCCAGTGCGGCCAGAACGACTTGCAGCCGGCTCATGCCCGTGCCCCCATCAAGCGACCAGTTACCCGTTCGGCTGCGCCGACCCCGACCACCAGCAAGGCCGAAAGCGCCGCCGCCAGAAACAGCGCCGCCCAGATCTGTACGGTCTGTCCGTTATAGGACCCGGTCAGCAGCCGCACGCCCAGCCCGCCGCCTGCGCTGTTAGATAGTTCTGCCACCACGGCGCCAACGAGCGAGATCGCCACCCCCACTTTCATCGAGGCGAACAGGAAGGGCAGCGACGCTGGCCAGCGCAGCTTGGCAAACACATTCCACGCCGACGCATTATAGGTTCGCATCAGGTCGAACTGGATCGCCTCTGGCGTCCTGAGGCCCTTCACCATCCCCACGACCACGGGGAAAAAGCTCAGATACATCGAGATCAGCGCCTTCGGCACCAGCCCTTGGATACCGACCGCCCCAAGCCCCACCACAACCATCGGCGCAATCGCCAGGATCGGCACGGTCTGGCTCGCAATGATCCACGGCATCAGCGAGCGGTCCGACGCGTCATTGTGCACGATCGCCACCGCCAGCAGCACGCCCAGCGCCGTGCCGAGGATGAACCCGGACAGCGTCGAGCCGAGCGTGATGCCGGCATGGTAGGCGAGCGATCGCTTCGAGCCGATGTCGGTCTCGACCGTCGCCTTCCAGATTTCGCTGAACACCTGGTGCGGCGCCGGCAGCACCGGCTTCGATTGCGACCAGGTCTGGCTGACAAATGTCGTGAACCCGACCGGCTCGCCGGCGCGCTCGTTCAGCCGCGTCTGCCACGGGGCGTTCATCACCACGGCCATGACGTACCAGAACAGCACGATCACCCCGAGCACGGTCAGGATCGGGATCAGCTTGCCCTCGCGCCAGAACCCGTTCATCCGCGCCCCCAGCTCACTGCCAGCCGCTGCTTGACCGCGGCGATCGCCTTGTTGGCTTCAGCTTCGGTGATTCCCCGCGCGCAGCGCAGCTGCAGGTCGTAGGTGGCGATTTCGATCGCCGTTTGCGCCACCCGCCAGCCATTTATTGTCACCTTGCGGGTGGGATCGTCAGCCAGCCAGCGCAGCGCCCGGATCTCCATCGCGGGCACGATGATCGGCTTGGTGATCAGCACCAGCCGCCGCATGATGGTCAGCTCTTCGGCCCGGCTGATCAGAGACTCCGTGCCGAATGTCTGCCAGAGCAGAATGTTGAGCACAAACAGCCCGCCAAAGCCCCAGGCTGCCAGCCAGACCCACAACATCAGCGAAGAGTCAGAACTCGCCGCCAGTAGCAGGGCGCCAAACCCCGCGCCCACCATCCACGCCAGCAGGAATGCGATCATCTTGAGCCCGCTCAGCCATCGCCCGCGGCGCCGAAACGCCACCTCGGTCATCCCCTGACCTTCGATGACCTCTGCGCTGATGTTCGTGGCCCCTCCTGCCAGCATCACTGCTCCTCGTAGCTGTGACCGGCCCGTAGACCCTCGCGCACGCGATGAGCGATCTCAAGAAATTCTGGCGTCTCGCGGATGTCCAGCGGCCGCTCGGCGGGCAGGGGGCTTTCGATCACGTCGGTCACCCGTCCGGGCCGCGGGCTCATCACCACGATCTTGGTGCTGAGATAGACCGCCTCGGGGATCGAATGGGTGACGAAGGCGATGGTCTTCTTCGTCGCGGCCCAGAGCTTCAGCAGTTCGGAATTAAGATGGTCGCGGACGATTTCGTCCAGTGCCCCGAATGGTTCATCCATCAGCAGCAGGTCGGCATCGAAGGCCAGCGCCCGCGCGATCGAAGCGCGCTGCTGCATGCCGCCGGACAATTGCCAGGGGTGCTTTTTCTCAAAGCCGGTCAGGTTGACCAGCTCCATCACCCGCGCGATCCGCTTCTTCCGCTCGGCCTCGCCATGACCCATGATTTCGAGTGGCAGCGCCACGTTCTGCTCGATCGTCCGCCACGGAAACAGCGCCGGCGCCTGGAACACATAGCCATAGGAGCGGTTGACCCGCGCATCCTTCGGCGACGTGCCGTTGACCGTGATGGTGCCAGACGTCGGCTGTTCGAGGTCGGCAATGACCCGCAGGAATGTCGTCTTGCCACAGCCGGATGGCCCGATGAACGAGACGAAATCGCCCTTCTCGATGGTAAGGTTGACGTCCGACAGCGCCACCACGTCGCCATCGCCCGTCGAAAAGGTCAGCCCAAGCCCCTTGGCCGATACCACCGACATCAGCCGGCCTCCGCGCTGCGGGCCCTGGCACGGGCCTGGGCAAGGGGGAATACATGGTCCTCAGACAGTTGCGCCCGCGGCACGCCGATCTCGCCCGCCAGCGGCATCCAGCACAGTTCCTCGATCTCGGCCTGCGGCGACACATCGGCTTCGGCGAAGACCGAGAAGACATCGGCCACCACCTGCCGGCCGGGCTCGTTCGCGGCATCAGCCGCAAACAGCCCCTCATAGGTCAGTGCGCTCTCGGGCAGGTCGAGCGCGATCTCCTCGCGCAACTCCCGCACCAAAGCCGCGACGGGTGTCTCGCCGGCGTCGATCTTGCCGCCGGGCTGCATGAAATGCCGGCTGCCGCGCTTGCGCACCAGCAGCATTTCATCGCGCCCATTGATGATCGCGGCAGCCGCGACGCGGATCGGTTCCCCTGTGCCCCCCGCCACGCCTAGACCCCGCTGGCCGGGATGCCGCTGCGCTCAACCTTGCGCGGTGCGGTCAGCTCTTTCCAGGTCGAGAGTGCCGAGTTGACCGGACCCATCGGCTTCCTCCCGACAAACTCGCCATAGCCTTCGCGGGTGTCGAGCTCGTCCTCTTTCACCGCCACATGGCCGCGGGTCAGAACGAAGCGCGGCAGGCCTTCGACTTCGAAGCCCTCGAACACATTGTAGTCGATCGCCGACTGCTGCGTTTTGGCCGAAATGGTCTTCTTGCGCTTGGGGTCGAGCACGATCAGGTCGGCATCCGCCCCGACCAGCACGGCGCCCTTCTTGGGATAGAGCCCCAGGATCTTGGCGATATTCGTCGAGGTCACCGCGACGAACTCGTTCATCGTCAGCCGCCCGGTCTTCACACCATAGGTCCACAGCAGCGACAGCCGGTCCTCGAGCCCGCCCGTGCCGTTCGGGATCTTGGAAAAATCGCCGATGCCGTTGCGCTTCTGCTCCGTTGTGAAGGCGCAATGGTCGGTGGCGACCACCTGCAGCGAGCCCGAGGCCAGCCCCGCCCACAGCGAATCCTGGTGCTGCTTGTTGCGGAACGGCGGGCTCATCACCCGGCGCGCCGCGTGGTCCCAGTCGGGGTTGGCATATTCGCTCTCGTCGAGCAGCAGGTGCTGCACCAGCGGCTCGCCGAACACCCGCATGCCCTTCTGGCGCGCCCGGCGGATCGCCTCATGCGCCTGCTCGCACGAGGTGTGCACGATATAGACCGGCACACCCGCCATGTCGGCGATCATGATTGCGCGGTTGGTGGCTTCGCCCTCGACCTCTGCAGGGCGCGAGAAGGCGTGTCCTTCAGGCCCGTTATTGCCCTCGGCCAGCAGCTTCTGCGTCATCGAGGCGACGACGTCGCCGTTCTCGGCGTGGACAAGGGGTAAGGCGCCCAGCTCGGCGCAGCGCTGGAACGAGGCGAACATCTCGTCGTCGTTCACCATCAGCGAGCCCTTGTAGGCCATGAAATGCTTGAACGAAGTGATGCCGCGGTCGACGACATCCTTCATCTCGTTGAACACCTGCTCACCCCACCAGGTGATCGCCATGTGGAACGAGTAGTCGCAGCTCGCCTGCGACGTCTTGTTGTCCCACCGCTGCAGCGCCTCGAGCAGGCTCTGGTCCGGGTTCGGCAGGCAGAAATCGACCACCATGGTCGTGCCGCCGGAAAGCGCTGCGCGCGTGCCGGTCTCGAAATTGTCGGTCGAATAGGTGCCCATGAACGGCATTTCGAGATGGCAATGCGGGTCGATCCCGCCCGGCATCACATAGCAGCCGCTCGCATCCAGCACCTCGTCGCCCGAGAGGTCCGGCCCGATCTCGGTGATCTTGCCGCCCTCGACCCGAATATCGGCCGCATAGGTCAAATCCGCGGTAACGATCGTCCCGCCCTTGATGATTTTGGATGTCATGCTTGTTTCCCCGTAATTCCGTTGCCCGGCACCGCATCACGCCTCCCTTCGGGAGAGAGGTCGGTCTTCGCGAAGCGAAGGCCGGGTGAGGGGGCCTTGTCCAGTCTGTCTGCGATTGTCTGCGACACGCCTTCGATGTTGGTCATCACGTCCGTGTTCCAGAAGTGGATCGCGCGATACCCGTGCTGTGGCCCCAATGAGGCGCCTGTTCGCTCACCCCACAATCTCCGCCGTCTCCAGCACCGCCCGCAGCAGCACGTCGGCGCCCGCAGTGGCCCATTCCTTTGAGATATCCTCGGCCTCGTTGTGGCTCAGACCGTCGACGCAGGGGCACATGATCATCGTCGAGGGCGCCAGCCGCGCCGTCCAGCACGCGTCGTGGCCTGCGCCCGAAATGATGTCCATGTGGCTGTAGCCGAGGTCGACCGCCGCCTGCCGCACGCGGCCGACCAGTTCAGGGTCGAAGGTCACCGGGTCGAAATGGCCAACCGCCTCCACTGCGCAGCCGACGCCCAGCGCCTCGCAGATCGTTGCGGCTTCCGCTTCGATCTTGGCGCGCATGCGGTCGAGCTTGTCCTGGCTCGGCGTGCGAATATCGACGGTGAACACAACCTTGCCTGGCAACACATTGCGTGAGTTCGGCGAAAAGAACATCTGCCCCACGCCGCCCACGGCGCCCGGCTGCTCTTCCATCGCCACGGCCTGCACCATCTCGACGATGCGGCTCATCGCCAACCCGGCATTGACCCGCATATGCATCGGCGTCGAGCCGGTGTGCGCCTCCTTGCCGGTCAGCGTGAATTCCAGCCACCACAGCCCCTGGCCATGGGTCACCACGCCGATCTGCTTGTCCTCGGCTTCGAGGATAGGTCCCTGCTCGATGTGATACTCGAAATAGGCGTGCATCTTGCGCGCGCCCACCTCTTCGTCGCCAACCCAGCCGATGCGCTTCAGCTCGTCGCCGAACGCCTTGCCCTCGGGGTCGGTGCGCGCATAGGCATAGTCCTGCGTGTGCATCCCCGCGAAGACGCCGGAGCCCAGCATTGCGGGCGCAAACCGCGCGCCTTCCTCGTTGGTCCAGTTGGTGACGACGATCGGATGCCTGGTCTCGATCCCGAGGTCATTCAGCGTGCGCACCAGCTCGAGGCCGGCCAGCACGCCCAGCACGCCGTCATAGCGTCCGCCGGTCGGCTGCGTATCGAGATGGCTGCCGACATAGACGGGCAGGGCGTCCGGATCTGTCCCCGGCCGCGTCATGAACATATTGCCCATGGTGTCGACGCCCATGCTCATGCCCGCGTCTTCACACCATTTCTGAAACAGCGCCCGGCCTTTGGCGTCGTCGTCCGTCACCGTCTGACGGTTCGACCCACCCGCGATCCCCGGCCCGATCTCCGCCATCTCGTGGATCGAGTCCCACAGACGGTCGGGATTGATACGCAGGTTCTCACCGGGTGCAGGCATGGGGCCTAGCCTCTTTTCGCTTGTGTCAATTTCAGTTCCTCGCCCCCTTCGGGGTGAGAGGTGGGATGACGGTCACCCCACCTGGATGTGTCGTTTCTTCCCTTACTTCTGGCTCGGGAAGCTGAATTCTGCGCCGCCCTTGATCCCGGCGGGCCAGCGCGTGGTGACGGTCTTCAGCCGGGTGTAGAAATGGACGCCTTCCGGGCCATAGATGGAATGATCGCCGAACAGCGAGCGCTTCCAGCCACCGAAGCTGTGATAGGCCACCGGCACCGGGATCGGCACGTTGATGCCCACCATGCCGACCTCGATCTTGTCGGCAAACTCACGCGCTGCATCGCCGTCGCGGGTGAAGATCGCCGTGCCATTGGCATATTCGTGCCCGTGGATCAGATCGACCGCGTCCTGATAGTTCTTGGCGCGCACCACGCTCAGCACCGGTCCGAAGATCTCCTCGCGGTAGATCGTCATGTCGGCCGTCACATTGTCGAACAGCG
>NZ_JBLXGA010000001.1:325330-398352 GCF_048261455.1 Devosia sp. | reverse complement strand
CACCATCAGCGCCGCACCCGCGCCTTGCAGTGCGCGCGCCGCAATCAGGAAGACCGGCGTCGGCGCCAGTGCACACAGCATGGAGGCGCCGACGAACACGGCAATGCCCAGCCCGAAAATACGCCTCAGTCCGAACCGGTCGCCCACCGCGCCGCCGATCAGCAGCAATGACGCGAGCAGCAACAGATAGGCATTGGAGATCCATTGCACGTCGCTGAGGCTGGCCCCCAGATCGGTGCGGATCGCCGGCGTCGCGATCGACAGCACCGAACTGTCGATAAAGGCCATCGAGGAGGCCAGCACGGCCGCCACCAGCACATAGATGCGCCGGTTGGCTGGACAGAACGGCGCGGCGCTTTGGGTCTCGGTCATGTCGCGACGATAGTCGCGGCGCGTGCGGATCGATAGTGCACTAATACGCCCTGACCGGACCCGCCTGCGCCGCCTAGGCGCTGGGACAATACAGCATCAGCACCGCGCCACCGGGTTCGCGAAAGAACAGCCGCTGCCCGCCGGGATAGTCATAGGTCGGGATGACGATGGTGCCGCCGGCAGCGGTGATGGCGGCTTCGCCGGCGGCGATGTCATCGGTGCGAATGCCGATGACCGAGGTCGCGACGCCCTCTTCCGGCTCGGCATTGAGACCGCCGAGAATCCCGGCCTCGGTGATCTCGCTGTAACCGGGCCCATAGTCGGTGTGCCCGAACCCGAAGGCATCGCCGAAAAAGCCTTTGCTCGCCGACAGGTCCGTGGACTGCAGCTCAAAATAGTCGATTGTGAAAACTGCCATGCTTGCCCCCTGAGTTTTGTTCTTTGTTTGTTCTAGTCGACAACGCAGTTTGCTGCAAGCCAGCGCGACGCCAATAGCCATCCGCCGGTGAACTGGCAGCCAGCTATTGCATCCGCTGGCAGGAGCTGGCGACGATGTCGCCGGTCGGGAAGGTCACATTGAGCAGCATCGCATAGTCGCTGATCATGTTGGAATCGAACACCAGGATCGAGCTGCCGAGAATCGCATCTGTGCGTTGCCCCCGGACCGAAAAGGCGTAGTTGCCGCCGTCATTGGTCAGCGACCATTGGCCGGAACCGGTGAACTGTTCACCCGTGGCCGTGATGCCCTGCGCTTCGACGTACCCGTTCGGATAGACGTTGAACATCGCCTGATATGCTACCGCATGCGCATCCTGCCGATATACATTGCGGGTACCGTATTCGCATTGCCAGACTCCGGCCTGAGCCAGAGCGGAGCCGGCGGACAGCAAGAGTGCCGTACCAGCGAGCATTGCGACCGAAAGACATGACGTCATCTCTGCCTCCATCTGCTGTGTGAAAGCAGGCATCAGGCAATCGTCGGCCGGATCTGCCTTCGAGAGCGCGCAATCCGTCAGCCGTGCGCGTGCTAGAGCATAATGCGTAATCGCGCGCCTTTGCAAAACCGGTTATTTGCCGGGATAGATGGGGGGACCGTCGTGACGCCCGTAAGCGCAGCACACTGATGGGCTGACGCCGCCAGGGCGAATTGCACAATTCAAAGGACACATGCGTGGCTGAAACAAATATCCCGCCGATGCCGGAACATGTGGCTGCGGCGTTCGACGCGTTTCCGCAAGCGACGCGGAGCCGGCTGTTGGCGCTGCGCGACATGGTGTTTTCGGTTGCGGCCGAGACCGAGGGCGTCGGGCCACTGAGCGAGACGCTGAAATGGGGCGAGCCGGCTTATCTCACGGACGCGAGCCGCTCCGGCACGACGCTCCGCCTCGGCGTCACCAGGACCGCGCCCGAGAACTGCGCCATTTTCGTCAATTGCCAAACCAGCCTGGTCGAGCTGTTTCGCACCCACTATGCCGATACCTTCGGTTTCGAGGGCAACCGCGCCCTGGTGCTTGCGGCCGACGCACCGCTGCCCGAGGCGCCGCTGCGCCACTGCATTGCCGCGACGCTGACATACCACCGCTGGAAATAGCGCTTCGCGATCAGCACTTGGGCCCGATCGTCCTGCCCCTCGTTCGGTTTGTGGAACAGAAGACATGGTGCGAATCGTGCGCATGAAAAACGGGCCGGAATTGCTCCCGGCCCGCTGAGACTGTTCTTGGCTTGGCGTCAGGCCGCTTCGGCCTGCCCATCGGCATTAGCGGGGCGGACCGTCAGCCCATCCTCGCCGGCATCGACCACCACGGTCTGGCCGTCGGCGATGGTGCCACCGAGAATCTCCTCGGCGAGACGATCCTGCACCTCGCGCTGGATCACCCGCTTCAGCGGCCGCGCGCCATAGGCCGGGTCGTAGCCTTCGTTGCTCAACCATTCACGGCCGGCATCGGTGAGCTCGAGATCGATCTCGCGCTCGGCCAGCAGCTGCCGCAGACGGCTGAGCTGGATATCGACGATGGCGCCCATGTGATCCCGCTCCAGCCGGTGGAAGACGATGATGTCGTCGATCCGGTTGAGGAACTCGGGACGGAACGAGGCTTTCACCACATCCAGCACCTTGCCGCGCACGTCCTCGACCGACTCGCCTTCACCCAGCGACACCAGATATTCCGACCCCAGATTGGAGGTCATGATCAGCATCGTGTTGCGGAAGTCGACCGTGCGGCCCTGCCCGTCGGTCAGCCGACCGTCGTCGAGGACCTGCAACAGGACATTGAACACATCCGGATGCGCCTTCTCGATCTCGTCGAACAGGATGACCTGATAGGGCCGGCGCCGCACCGCTTCGGTGAGCACACCACCCTCATCGTAGCCGACATAGCCCGGAGGGGCGCCGATCAGCCGCGACACCGAGTGCTTCTCCATGAACTCGCTCATGTCGATGCGCACCATGGCGCTCTCGTCGTCGAACAGGAAGGACGCCAGCGTCTTGGTCAGTTCGGTCTTGCCGACACCCGTCGGCCCAAGGAACATGAACGAGCCGATCGGCCGGTTCGGATCCTGCAGGCCCGCACGGGCACGCCGGACCGCCTTGGCAACGGCCTCGACGGCTTCGTCCTGACCGATCACGCGCTTGGCGAGCTCGGTTTCCATGGCCAGCAGCTTTTCCCGCTCGCCTTCCAGCATGCGATCGACCGGGATACCGGTCCAGCGGCTGACGACCTGGGCGATATGGGTGGGCTGCACCACTTCCTCGACCATCGGATTTGCGACGTCGTTGTCTTCATCCGGATCGTCGGCATTGGTAATCCGCCGTTCAAGATCGGGAATCACGCCATAGGCCAGCTCGCCCGCCTTGGCGAGATCGCCCTGCCGCTGCGCCAGTTCGAGATCGGTGCGCGCCTTGTCGAGCTCTTCCTTGAGCTTCTGACTGCCCTGCATGCGCTCCTTCTCGTTCTGCCAGCGCGCATTGAGCGCCCCGGCCTCGTCCTCGAGATCGGCGAGCTCCTGTTCGAGCCGGCCAAGCCGGGTCTTCGAGCCCTCATCCGATTCCTTGCCCAGCGCTTCGCGCTCGATCTTCAGCTGCATGATGCGCCGATCGAGTTCGTCCAGTGCCTCGGGCTTCGATTCGGCCGCCATGCGCAGTCGCGCCGCCGCCTCGTCGATCAGGTCGATCGCCTTGTCGGGCAGGAAGCGGTCCGCGATATAGCGCTTTGAGAGCGTCGAAGCGGCAACAAGGGCACTGTCCGAAATCCGGATGCCGTGATGCAGCTCGTACTTCTCCTTCAGCCCGCGCAGGATCGAGATCGTATCCTCGACCGTCGGCTCGTCGACGAACACAGGCTGGAACCGGCGCGCCAAGGCGGCGTCCTTTTCGACATGCTTGCGATATTCGTCGAGCGTCGTGGCGCCCACGCAATGCAGCTCGCCGCGCGCCAGGGCAGGCTTGAGCAGGTTGGACGCATCCATTGCGCCATCCGTCTTGCCCGCGCCGACCAGCGTGTGCATCTCGTCGATGAACAGGATCACCTTGCCATCCGCGGCGCCGATTTCGGACAGAACCGCCTTCAGCCGTTCCTCGAACTCGCCGCGATATTTCGCACCGGCGATCAAGGCGCCCATGTCGAGCGACAGCAGCGCCTTGTTCTTGAGGCTGTCCGGCACATCGCCGTTGACGATACGGATCGCCAGACCTTCGACAATGGCGGTCTTGCCGACGCCAGGCTCGCCGATCAGCACCGGATTGTTTTTGGTGCGGCGGCTGAGCACCTGCACGGCGCGACGGATCTCCTCATCGCGGCCAATGACCGGATCGAGCTTGCCCTCGCGGGCCTGCGCCGTCAGGTCGAGCGCATATTTTTTCAGCGCATCGTACTGGCTTTCGGCCGAAGCCGAATCGGCCGTGCGGCCCTTGCGGATTTCATTGATGGCGTCGTTCAGCGCCTGTGGGGTGAGCCCGGCGGTCGCCAGGATCTTGCCCGCGTCGATGTCCTTTTCGACCACGAGCGCCAGCAACAGGCGCTCGACGGTCACGAAGGAATCGCCGGCCTTCTGCATCGCCTTTTCGGCCGTGTCGAACACCCGTGCCAGCTCGCGGCTCAGATAGAGCTGACTGCCGTCGCCGGACACTTTCGGAATCTTGGCAAGCGCTGCCTCGGTCTCGGCCCGCGCCATGCGCGCATCGCCGCCGGCCATGGTGATCAGATTGCCAGCCATGCCCTCGTCATCGTCCAGCAACACCTTGAGCAGGTGCAGCGGCGCGAACTGCTGGTGGCCGCTTCCCAGAGCCAGCTGCTGCGCATTCTGGATGAAGCCGCGCGCACGCTCTGTGTATTTCTCGATATCCATTCGTCTCTCCTTTGCACGGCACACCGCCCGAAGCACGGGAGCGCCGCCTGACGCGTTATTTGCCCTGGCCCGCTTGGCGGCGCCCGTGGCGTTCCTGTCAGATATGGGAAACGGGAAACGAAAAAAAAGGCCGGGACCCTGTCCCGACCTTCGAAAATTGTCGCTCGGCGTCGGCCTATTCGGCGGCCGGATTGCCAGCAGTGATGAAGGAGGGCAGTTCGCCAACCTCGGGCTGCGGCGCATTGGCTGGATCCGATGGCGCACCGGCTTCTGCGGTCACGCGACGGCGGCGGGGCCGACGCTCGCGGCGCGGCCGGGCCTCGCCCTCGGCCTGCTGCTGCTCGTCACCACCAGCATCGCCCTTGGCGGCAGTCGCGGCAGGCGCAGCAGCCTGTTCAGGCTTGCTCTCAGCGCGGGCGGCCTCGTCATTGCTCTCGGCGCTCTGGTTGTTGCCCCGGTTGCCACCGCGATCATTGCCCGAACGGTCGTTGCCGGAATTGTCCTGACCCGACTGCTGCGGCTGGTTGCCCTGCGAATTGTAGCTCGGGCGCTCCGGCATCGAAAAGCGGTCGTTGATGGGCGGGAAATCGTCGTCCTCGTCCTCCTGCGCGCTCACCTGACCATTCTGGTCGCGCTGCTGCGGCTGGGCGGCTGAAACGATACGGAAATAATGCTCCGCGTGCTGCAGATAGTTTTCTGCCATCACGCTGTCGCCGGACGCCTGCGCGTCACGCGCCAACTGCATGTATTTTTCCGCGACATGGGCGGCGTTGCCGCGCACCTTCACGTCCGGGCCATTACTCTCGTAGTTCCGGCTCAGCGGATTGACATGCTTGCGCCCGCCATTGTTGTTGCGGCCGCGGGAGCGGTTCTTGTTGTTCTGCTGGTTAGGTCTCATCGTCTCTTTACGAACCTTGGGAAATCAACACCAAAGGCAACATCGACCTATCGGACCGCCGTAGCAGTGGCCCCCTGTCGGGCACGAATCCGTCGTTGTCGCAACTCCGGTCACCGCTCGCCATGCGCACGCGATACCGGGTTCTGTTCATCACACCCCACAGACCGGGAAATCACAGTTCCGGCGGAGGTCAATGAGCTGTTCGGGTTTGAACCACTTGTGGCCCATCACGTCGCCCGGTTCCTCGTCCGGGTTTCGAGGCCTGCGAAAAGCAGCCTTGCAGATGGGCGGGTGGCCGTCTCCATGACGCACAACTTCATGCGCCGCTGACAGCATGTGCAAACTATATGCTTCGGCCTGCTTTTCCAAGCAGAAAATACTGAGGACTGTTTACAAGCCCCTATTGCGGATCGTCGGGGAAGGCCACGACCATGCGCTGGTGCCCCGACAAATCGACTTCGACCGCGATATTGTCGTAGCCGCCCTCACGCAGGATCTGCGTCACGGCGGCGCCCTGCCCCGCCCCGATTTCGAGCAGCAGCACGCCTGTCGGCTTCAAAAAGCGCGCCGCGTCTGCCGCGATCTCACGATAGGCGGTGAGCCCGTCCGCCCCGCCGTCGAGCGCCCGGGCAGGATCGAAGGTTTTCACCTCTTCGGACAGCGTGCCGATGACCTCGGTCTCGATGTAGGGCGGGTTGGAGATGATCAGGTCGAACTTTTCCCCCGGCGCCAGCGGCGAAAACCATGAACCGTGCCGGCTGCGAAAGCGCGCGGCGACACCATGCCGTTCGGCATTGGCCTGCGCAGCCTCGAGCGCCTGTTCGGCAATATCGATGGCCAGGGCCTGTGCCTGGGGCAGTTCGTAGAGCAACGCTATCGGAATGCAGCCAGTGCCGGTGCCCAGATCGAGGATCGAGACATCCTCGAGGCCGCTGACCAAAGACCGGCCGCGCTCCACCAGCAGTTCGGTTTCGGGTCGAGGCACCAGGGTGGCCGCATTAAGTGAGAATTCGAGCCCCCAGAACTCCTTGGCACCGAGGATTCGCGCCACCGGCTCGCCCCGCAAACGCCGCTCGCCGAAACTGCGCAGCCGCTCGAGCCCGTCCTGCGGCACCGGTTCGCGCTCACGATTGATCAGCTCCAGCCGCCGCATGGCAAAAGCGCCCTCGGCCAGCAACCGCGCATCAAGCTCGGGTGTCGGCATCTGCGCCTGCCGGAACAGATCGCGCACTTCCCTCCATGCCGCCCCTACCGTGAGCGTCAGTTACCCCTCCATCGCAGCCAGCTGCGCTGCCTGGTTTTCGGTGATCAGCGCCGAGATCAGTTCGTCGAGCGCATCCCCCGTGATCACCTTGTCCAATTTGTACAATGTAAGATTGATCCGATGGTCGGTCACCCGGCCTTGCGGAAAATTGTAGGTGCGGATGCGCTCGGAGCGATCGCCTGAACCGATCTGGGCCTTGCGGGCCTCCGACCGGGCGGAATCGCGCGCGTCCTGCTGCTCCTCGAACAACCGCGCCTGCAGCACTTTCATTGCCGTTGCGCGGTTCTGATGCTGGCTCTTCTGGCTGGCGATCACCACGATGCCCGACGGGATATGGGTGATGCGCACGGCGGAGTCGGTCGTGTTCACGTGCTGGCCGCCAGCGCCCGACGACCGCATGGTGTCGATGCGGATATCTTCGGGCCGGATGTCGATGTCGATATCTTCGACTTCCGGCAGCACGGCCACTGTCGCCGCCGAGGTATGGATGCGACCCGAGGCTTCGGTGGCCGGCACGCGCTGCACCCGATGTACACCGCTTTCGAACTTCAGCCGTGCATAGGCGCCCTTCCCCGAGATATTGGCGACCACTTCCTTGTAGCCCCCGGCTTCCCCCGCGCTGTCTTCGAGCACCGCGAATTTCCAGCCCTGCAGATCCGCATAGCGCTGATACATGCGCAGTAGATCGCCCGCGAACAGTGCCGCCTCGTCACCGCCCGTGCCGGCACGAATCTCGAGAATGACGCTCTTGTCGTCGGCGGCATCGCGCGGCAGCAGCAGGATCCGGATCGCGTCCACCGCCTGCTCGATCTGCGGTTTGAGCTCTTCGATCTCGGCTTCGGCCATTTCGGCCATTTCCTTGTCCGGTGATTTCAGCAGGCCTTCGGCCGCCTCGAGATCGTCAAGCAGCTTGCGATAGCCCTGGATCGGCCGCACGATCGGCTCCAGCTCCGCATATTCCTTGCTCAGTTTCACGAACTCGTCCGCCGACGGTCCGGCCGACAAGGCCGCCTCGACATAGTCGAAGCGCTTGGTCAGGGCATCCAGCTTGTCCTGCGGTAGGCTCGCCAAAGTAATCTATCCTTTTGCCGGTCGGACCGGCGCCATTATCCGGGCCGCGAGAGCGCGGTCCGGCTTCGAAATACATGAGACTTTGCGGTGAGACTAGATCACCAGGCCCTGCCGGTCGGCCCATTCGAGCAGCAGCGCCCGGATATCGACGCCGCTGGCGCCTTCGAGCAGGGCCGCCGAGACCGATCTGCGCACCGGCTCCAACTCCAGCCCAAGCACCATTTCCCTGATCGGACCGATGGACGGCGGGCTCATCGACAGCCGCGTCATGCCGATCGACAGCAGCGCCAGTGCCTCAACCGTGCGCCCGGCGAGTTCGCCGCACATGGTAAGGGGCACATTGTAGCGCCGCGCCATGTCGACGATGTGCTTGAGCGCCCGCATGCGCGGCAAGGCGATCGGATCATAGCTCTTGGCGACGCGCTTGTTGCCGCGATCGGCAGCGGTGAGGAACATCACCAGATCGTTGGAGCCGATCGAGACGAAATCGGCATCGGGCAGCACCTGGTCGAGCTCCCACAGCAGCGAGGGCACCTCGATCATGGCGCCAAGCTTGAGATCCGACGGAACGGGGCGCCCCTCGTGCCTGAGCCGCTCCAGTTCCAGCATCACCACATCGCGCGCCTTGCGGAACTCCCATGCGTCGGTGACCATCGGCACCAGAATGCGCATCGGCCCGCCATTGGCGGCGCGCAGCAGGGCGCGGATCTGAATGCGCAGCAGGCCCTGCCGCTCGAGCGCCAGCCGCAGCGAACGAAAGCCCATGGCCGGGTTTTCCTCGGCCGCGGCCCTGAGATAGGGGATCACCTTGTCGCCGCCGATATCGAGCAGGCGGAAGACGATCGGCTTGCCTTCGCTGAGCCGGATGGCCTCGCTGTACAGTGCCACCTGCTCTTCGAGCCGTGGCAGGCGCGAAGCGATCATGAACTGCAGTTCGGTGCGGAACAGGCCAACGCCGGCCGCCCCGGTGTCCTGCAGCATGGGCAGATCGGCGACCAGACCGGAGTTATGATACAGCTGCACCTCGACCCCGTCGCGGGTTATTGAGGGCTTGTCCTTGAGTTCGAGATAATGCGCCCGCCGCTTGGCGTTGAGACGCACCTTGTCGACATAGACCTGCACCATGTCCGGCGCCGGCCTCAGATGCACGGAATTGGCGGTGCCGTCGACGATGATGTCGTCGCCCGATTCCGACATGGACACGATGTTTTCGGCCTGCCCGACGGCAACCAGCCCCAGCGACTTGGCAACGATCGCCACATGCGAGATGGCCGCGCCCTCTTCCAGCACCACGGCGCGCAGCCGCGTCCGGTCGTATTCGAGCAGTTCCGCCGGGCCCATGTTGCGCGCAACGAGGATGGCATTTTCAGGCAGCGGCTTTTTGCCGGCCGTATTGCCGTCCCCCGTCAGCATGCGCAGCAGCCGGTTGGCGAGGTCGTCGAGATCGTGCAGCCGATCCTTGATGTAGGGATCGGTCGACCGCATCATCCGCGCGCGGGTGTCGTTCTGGACCCGCTCGACCGCGGCCTCGGCGGTCAACCCGTTGTTGATCGCCTCATTGAGTCGATCCACCCAGCCCCGGTCATGCGCGAACATGCGGTAGCTTTCGAGGATCTCGCGGTGATCGGAGAACGGCACCATGTCGCCGCGGTTGAGCATGTTGTCGATCGACAGCCGAAGCTTGTTCAGCGCATCCCCGAGTCGCCCGATTTCGACCTCGGTATCCTCGGCGACGAAATTGCTGACGACGACACGCGGGTCGTGCAGGACGACATGGCCGAGCGCCACGCCGTCGGAAAATCCGGTGACAGAAAAGGAGCGCGGGCGCCTGAGGTCGATATCCTGACCCGGCTTGATCAGCGCCTCAAAATCGGCCGTCGACATCATTTCGGCGAGCAAGGTCGCCGTCGTCAGCATGGCCTCGATCTCGTCTTCGCCGAACACCCGCGCGTCGTGACTTTGCACGACGAGTACGCCGAGCGTCTGTCCGGCGCGCAAGACCGGCACACCGAGGAAGGCGAGGAATGCCTCTTCGCCCGTTTCCGGCCGATAGGCGAAGGCGGGATGGCTGGAGGCGTTGTTGAGGCTGAGGAATTCGGCCTGCTTGGCGATGAGGCCGACGAGGCCTTCGCCGAGCCGCAGCGTCGTCATATGCACGGCTTCGGGATTGAAGCCGCGATTGGCGAACAGCTCCAGCGCGCCATCGTCACGCAACACGTAAAACGAGCACGCGTCGGCGCGCATATTGTCGGCGATGAGCGTAACGATCTTGTCGAGACGGGCCTGGGAAGCCAAAGGCTCCGCCATCGTCTCTCGCAACTGCCGCAACAATAAGCGCGGCCCGCTGGTCGCTATGGCCATATTACCCGCCTGGCGACCTTCAGCCGCCCTTCGCCCGGGCGACGCGAAGCTTCGCGAAGCGATCAGGCGTCCTGTCTGTCCAATCCGTAATACGTATGGAGCGCCCGAACCGCAAGTTCGGCATACTCGTCATCGATCAGCACCGAGGTCTTGATCTCCGATGTGGTGATCAGCTGGATATTGATCGACTTGTCGGCCAGTGCCTTGAACATGGAGGCCGCAACACCGGCGTGATTGCGCATGCCGACGCCAATCACCGACACCTTGGCGCCGCCCTTGGCGCTGGTCAGCAGCCGGTATTCGAAGGTCCCGGCCTTCGTGGCAGCTTCGAGCACCCGCACCGCCTTGTCGTGCTCGGCATCGGGCACGGTAAAGGTGATGTCGGTGGACGAGCCGTCTTCCGAAACGTTCTGCACGATCATGTCGACAATGATGGACTCATCGGCCAGCGCGCCGAAGATCGCCGCGGCGACACCGGGGCTGTCCTTGACGTCGCGCAGCGTGATCTTGGTCTCGGCCCGCGCCAGCGTCACACCCGAAACGATCTGCTTTTCCATGATCTCATCCTCATCGCAAACCAGCGTGCCCGGCACACCAGGCGTCCCATCCGGCGCAATCTGTGGCGCGTCGGGATCATCGAAAGTCGACCGTACCGTCAGGCGCACACCATGCGCCATCGCCATCTCAACCGAACGGATCATCAGCACCTTGGCGCCGAGCGATGCCATTTCCAGCATCTCTTCGAACGACACATGGGTCAGCCGGCGTGCCTTGGGCGTGATCCGCGGATCGGTGGTGTAGACGCCATCGACGTCGGTATAGATATCGCACCGGTCGGCCTTGACCGCCGCCGCGACCGCGACCGCGCTGGTATCCGAGCCGCCACGGCCGAGCGTCGTCACCCGGCCGGAGGGGGCGATGCCCTGAAAGCCGGTGATGACCGGCACGACGCCTTCGGCAAAGCGCTTGTTCAGTTCGGTCGGGTCGATTTCGACGATCCGCGCCGCGCCATGGGCGTCGTCAGTGCGGATCGGCACCTGCCAGCCCTGAAAGCTGCGCGAGGTGATCCCCATTTCACCGAGGACGATCGCCATCAACCCGGCGGTGACCTGTTCGCCCGAAGCGACGACCGCGTCATATTCGCGCGCGTCATGCAGCTTGCCGGCATCGTTGACCCAGCCGACCAGTTCATTGGTCTTGCCCGACATGGCGGAGACGACGACGGCCACCTCGTTGCCGGCATCGACCTCGCGCTTGACGTGCCTTGCGGCCTGACGGATGCGCTCTACTGAAGCGACGGACGTGCCGCCGAACTTGACTACGATACGGCCCAAGGCCCTGGTCCCCGATAGTGCGGCCAGAACCGGCCGGTACGCTTTCGAATTTGGCGCGGGATGTGCCATAAAGCGCACCTGTTAGCAACAGGCGCGACCATGCGGCACTTGCCGCCAGACGCGCCCGGGCGGATAACCGGCGCATGACACAGACCACCATCAACCCCGATGAACTCGCCAAATTCGCCGCCATGGCGGACGAATGGTGGGATCCGACAGGCAAGTTCAAGCCGCTGCACAAGTTCAATCCGGTCCGGCTGGGCTATGTGCGCGACCAGGCAATCCGGCACTTTGACCGCGACGCCGGGACCATCCGGCCGCTCGAGGGCCTGAAGATCCTCGATATCGGCTGCGGCGGCGGCTTGCTGAGCGAACCGTTGACCCGGCTGGGTGCAACGGTGACCGGCATCGACCCTGGCGAGGAGAACATCGCCATCGCCAGCCTGCACGCCGAACGCGCCGGGCTCGAGATCGATTATCGCGCCATCACCGCCGAGACACTGGCTGAGACCGGCGCGCAGTTCGATATCGTTTTGAACATGGAAGTGGTCGAGCACGTCGACAATGTGCCGCTCTACATGCAGACCTGCGCCACTCTGGTGGCGCCCGGTGGACTGATGGTGACGGCGTCGATCAACCGCACGCTGCGGGCCCGCGCCCTTGCGGTCTTTGCCGCCGAGAACGTGCTGCGCTGGCTGCCGCGGGGCACCCACGACTATGCGAAATTCCTGACGCCCGACGAAATCGCCGCTTTGTGCCGCCGCAACGGTCTGAAGGTGATCGAAAAGACCGGCGTGGCTTTTCACCCGCTCGCGGACGAATGGCGGCCAAGCCGCGACACCGGCATCAACTACATGGTGCTGGCCGAAAAGCCGGCGGCCGCCTGACCGCCGACGTTTTCGTTAGGCCGCGCCTATTTCAGATTGCTGAGCTCTTCGAAATCCGCGTCGCTGAGGTCGATATCGGCTGCAGCGACATTCTGCTCGAGATGCTTGACCTTGCTGGTTCCCGGGATCGGCAGCATGACCCACGAGCGCTTCAGCGCCCAGGCCAGTGCGATCTGCCCCGGCGTCGCGTCATATTTGTCGCAGATCTGCTGGTATTTCTGCGAGTCGTTCAGCTCGCCGCCGCCCAGCGGGAACCACGGAATGAAGCCTATGCCGTTGGCCTCGCAATAGTCCAGGACATCCTCGGACTGCCGGTTGGCGACATTGTAGAGGTTCTGCACGGTGGCGACGGGGAAATACTCCTGCGCCGCCTTGATCTCCTCGACGCTGACCTGGCTGAGACCGGCGTGACGCACCAGCCCGTCCTCGATGAAGCCGGCGATCGCCTCGAACTGCGCTTCGCGCGGCACCTCAGAATCGATGCGGTGCAGCTGCCACAGGTCGATCCGCTCCAGCTTGAGGTGCCGCAGGCTCTTGTGCACCTGCTGCAGCAGATATTCCGGGCGGCCGACCTGTTCCCACACATTGGGTCCGGTGCGCACCAGCCCGCCCTTGGTGGCGATGATAGTGCCGGCCTCATAGGGCGCCAGCGTCTCGCCAATCAGCATTTCGCTGACATCGGGGCCATAGCTGTCGGCGGTGTCGATGAGGTTGATGCCGAGCTCCGGCACCCGCTTCAGGGTGCGCCGCGCCTCGTCGGGATCGGCCGGGTCACCCCAGATGCCGTCGCCGGTGATGCGCATGGCGCCAAAACCGAGGCGGTTGACGCTCATGTCGCCACCGATAGCGAAAGTGCCCGCGCGGGCTGCGTCTGGTGTGCTCATGAGGGGCTCCTGAATTCAGATGTGAAGGGAAGGATGGCGATGGGTGCATCGCCAGCTGCCGATCAACCCCTGGAGCCCCGTGCCGGTTCCAGATGCGACCGCGTCAGTTCGCCTCTTCCGGCAGATCCGGCAGGGGCAGGAAATCGACGCCATCCTCGATCAGCTCGGCCACTTCGTCGCGCGTCGCCTCGCCATAAATGCCACGCGGATCGGCTTCGTCGAAATGGATCTTGCGCGCTTCCTCGGCAAACCGGTCACCGACATAATCAGCTTCCTTGGTTACCTTGCGGCGGATTTCGCGGAGCATGGCGATGATTTCGGCCTGCTTCGGATGCGCCTTGGTGACCGCGACCTTGTCCGTCGCCGGACGCGCCACCGCCGGCGCCATCAGCGCCTTTTCGACCTCGGCGGAGCCGCAGACCGGGCAGATCACATCGCCATTCGCCTGCTGGTCGTCAAATGCCTGAGCATTGCGAAACCAGGCATCGAAGCGGTGCTCCCGGGCACAGGCGAGAGAAAACTGTATCAAGCCAATTCGTCCTTTCGAGCCGCAGAGTCTGCGCCCAATGTCTTGACGGATAGCGAAAATGGCCGCGCATTTGCAAGCGATGGCACCTTGGCGCGCGTTTCGGCGACCATGTCGAGATCAAGATCGGCAATGCCGACGCCGGCGCTGTCACCACCCAGCCGCACCAGCACCTTGCCCCACGGGTCGATCACCATGGAATTACCGTAGGTCTGACGTCCGTTCTCATGCGAACCGGCCTGCGCCGCGGCGATCACATAGCATCCGGTCTCGATGGCCCGGGCGCGCAGCAGCACCTCCCAATGCGCTTCGCCGGTCGGCACGGTGAAGGCGGCCGGCACCGACAGCACCTGGGCCCCGGCCTCCGCCAGCGCACGATGCAGCGCCGGAAAACGCACGTCGTAGCAGATCGTCATGCCGAGGCTGAAACCCGGCGCATCGGTGACCACGGCGCTGTCACCCGGTGCATAGGTCTCGCTCTCGCGATAGTTCTGCAGCCCCGGCAGGGTCGCATCGAACAGATGGATTTTGTCATAGGTGGCGGCGATGCTGCCATCAGGCCGAAACAGCACCGAACGATTGGCATAACGCCCATCGGGCAGAGCCACGGCCAGCGAACCCAGATGCAGATAAACCGCATGCGCACGCGCAATCTCCGCGGCACGGGCAATGGCGGGATTATCCGCCCACGGCCCAGCCACCGGCTTCAGCCCATCACGATTTTCGGCGAACACCACCGACACTTCGGGACTGAGCAGGTAGCGCGCGCCCTTGCCCGCGGCTTCGGCAACCAGCGCCTCGAGGGCATCGAGATTGGGGTCGGGCGCGGTGCCCGAATTCATCTGCAGAACGGCAACACGCATGGATCAGTCCGCCAGGAGCGGGTCGAGCTTGCCGCGACGCTCCAGGTCCGCCATGTCGTCATAACCGCCGACATGGGTATCGCCGATGAAGATCTGCGGCACGGTGCGCCGACCATTGGCCTTCTGCACCATGGCAGCGCGAAGTTCCGGATCGCTCACGTCGGTTTCGTTGAAGCTGACACCCTTGTCGTTCAGCAGGGTCTTGGCTGCGTGGCAGTAGGGGCACCACGCGGTGGTGTAGATTTCGACGGATTTCATCAGATCAGTCTCCGTATCGCTGCCGGGTCCGTGACTTATATGGGCGTTTCGACGCCAACGACAACGCGGCCAAACGAGATCACGTCGATTTGGTGGACGCCGGCGCGGTTGAGCGCCCGGGTCACCGCCTTGACTGTCGAGCCGGTGGTGATGACGTCGTCGCACAGCACAACGCCGCGTCCCCTGAGCCGCGTCAGCGCTTCCGGGTGGGTGGCAAAGGCTCCGGACACATTGCGCTCACGGGCTTGCGCCGACAGTCCGACCTGTTGCCGGGTGCGGCGTGTCCGCTTGACCAGCGCCGGATCGACGCTGAGGCCGACCAGCCGCCCCAAGGCCCGCGCCAGTTCGGTCGACTGATTGTAGCGCCGGCTGAACTGGCGCGCCGCATGCAGCGGCACGGGCACCAGCACCGGCCCACTCTCCCACAGTTCCGCCCCGGCCTGTGCCATCAGCCGCGCGCAAAATCCCGCGAGTTCGGGCCGGTCGCCATATTTGAGCCGGCCGACAATGGCCCGCGCCACCGCGTTGTAGATCACCGCCGACCGCGCCCGGCCATAGGGTGGCGGGTCGGCAATCGCTTCGGCGGACAGCGCGCCGGGACCGGGCGACACCTCGAAGGGAATGCCCAGCACCGGACACATGGGGGCACTGATGGGACGCAGTTTGGCGAAACAGGCGGCACACAGCGCGTTCGCGTCGGCGACGGGGGCACCGCAATCGATACAGCTGGGCGGATAGACAAGATCGAGCGCGCCGCGCCCTGCCGCCGCGAGCCAGGCCAACCCTGCTTTGACAACCCCGCTCTCGCCTTCCATAAGGCCAGTCTAGCCCAAAGCGCGTTTCCCGCCAGATGTCTTCAGCTCTTCCGCAGATCTTCGACCGCCCGCTGATTGCGCGGCACCTCGCGCGGCGCCCGGCCGATGTCGATGACTTTGTCACGGCCTCGGTGCTCGTCGATCTCGAGGACCGGCTGGCGACGGTGAGCCGCGGGTTCGAGCAGGCACTCATCATGGGCCCCGACGCATCGCGCCTGCCCGAGACGGCGACCAGCGCCATCGGCCCCTTCACCTTCACCCGCGCCAGCACCCTGCTGCCCTTCGGCGATACCCCGCCGCTCGACCCCGAAGCCCTGGCGCTGCCGCGCGATGACTATGACCTCATCGTCTCGCTGTTCGATCTGCAGGTGGTGAACGACGTGCCGGGCATGCTGGCCCGTATCCGCGCACACCTGCGGCCAGACGGACTGTTTCTGGCCGCGGCACTTGGCGGCGACAGCCTGACCGAGCTGCGCCAGGCCTTCCTTGCCGCAGATGCCATGGTGTCAGGCGGCGCCTATGCGCGGGTGGCACCATTCATTCCGCTGGCCGACGCCGGCGGGCTGCTGCAGCGCGCCGGCTTTGCCCTGCCGGTTGCCGATGCCGAAACGACGACCGTACGCTATGGCTCGGCGCTGGCGCTGATGCGCGAACTGAAGGCGCTGGGCGCCTCCAACCCGTTAGCCGACCGGCCGAACCGCCTGGCGACGCGCAGCCTGATCACCGCGGCAGCGGCAGCTTATGAATCAGAGGCAGCCGATGCCGATTCACGGGTTCGCGCGACGATGCAGATTGTCTGGCTGGCCGGCTGGGCACCGCATGACAACCAGCAAAAGCCGTTGCGCCGCGGCAGCGCCACGGTGAGTCTGAAGGATGTTCTGGGCGCGTCGGACGCGGCTGACTAGTTGCCCATCGCGTTCTGGGTCTTGTCCGCAACATTGTTGAACAGACCGGCCAGGTTGCCGCCGAACGCTGTGAGGGTCACCAGAATGCCGACGGCAATCATCGCTGCGATCAGACCGTACTCGATGGCCGTCGCGCCATCTTCATTACTACCGAATGCAAGAAACTTTTCGCTGAGCACAACCATACCGGGTCCTTAAAGCAGATCGCACAGTGCAGCGATCAAAGGTTCATCTGCCGGCGGCATCGGATAGTCCCTCAGTCCCTGCGGCCGCACCCATTTCAGTGCCGCATGTTCACGCAGCTCTGGAAGACCCGTCCACTTCCGGCACACGTAAAGTGGCATGAGAAGGTGAAAGTTTTCGTAAGAGTGGCTGGCAAAGCTTACCGGAGCAAGACACGCCGATTGCGTGCTTATACCCAGTTCTTCTTCCAGTTCGCGGATCAGCGCCTGCTCGGGACTCTCGCCCGGCTCGACCTTGCCGCCGGGAAACTCCCACAGCCCCGCGAGTTGCTTGCCTTCGGGCCGTTGCGCGATCAGCACGCGCCGATCGGCATCGACCAGCGCACAGGCCACCACCAGCAGCAGTTTCATAAACTCTCCCAGCCCGGCGCCCGCCGATAGCTGTAATTGTAGACCTCGCCGAAGCCCAGCGACTGGTAGAGCGCCTGGGCCGGCCCATTGTCGGCGAGCACCTGCAGCGCCGAATAATGCGCACCGGCGGAGCGGGCCCAGTTCAGCGCCGCACTCATCACCGCCCGGCCATAGCCGTTGCCGCGGGCGCTGGGGTGGGTGACGACATTGAGATAGATGCCAATATTGCCGCTGACCGCTGTGAGCGCCGCAGCCACCGGCAACCCGGCCTTGTGATAGACCAGCACGCCGCGGGCCGGGCAGCTGATCATTTCCATGATCTGTCGCTGCGTCTCGATCTGCTCGGCATCATAGCCGGCCATATGCGCCATGGCCTTGAGCCATTCGGGATCATTGGGATCGAAATAGCGCGACTGCACCTCGACCGGGAAATCCTCGTCCGGCATTTCCATCGCCATGACGTCGCTGACGCCGATCTCGTCCCATATGAGGCCATCGAGCACGTCCAGCAGTTCCGGCGGCGTCAGCGGCGTGACCCGCACCATCGGCGCGATGCCGAAATGCTTGGAGAGTTCCACAAGGCGCATCAGGCGCAGTTCGGCATAGCTGCCGTCACTGGGGTCGAGCACCTGGATGGAGTTCGCCCGCTTGGTCAGCCCATTGCCATAGCGCCACAGCCACAACCCGTCATGCACGAGTCTCAAAGCCGGCCACGCGGTCAGAGTGGCGCCTTCGATTTGGTTGACGGACAGCGGAATCATCAGGAGCGATAGTCGCCGTTGATACTGATGTAACCGTGGGTGAGATCGCAGGTGTAGACGGTGGCGGACCCGTTACCGAGTCCGATGCCGACACTGATCGTGATCTCGTCGTTCTTCATGTAGCTGCTGACAGCCTGTTCGTCGTAGCTTGGGTCGCGCTCGCCCGCCGTTGCCACCTGAATGTCGCCGAAGCTGATGCGCAGCCGGTCGCGATCGGCCGGCTCGCCGGCCTTGCCCACCGCCATGACCACCCGGCCCCAATTGGCGTCCTCGCCCGCAATGGCGGTCTTGACCAGCGGCGAATTTGCGATCGACTGGGCGATGCGGAAGGCGCTGTGGTCGCTTTCGGCCCCTTCGACCTCGACCGTCACCAGCTTGGTCGCCCCTTCGCCGTCACGCACGATCAGCAGCGCCAGTTCATGCAGCACGTCGCCGAGTGCCGCGGCAAAGGTTGCCGCCCGCGGATCATCGACGCTCTCGATCGGCGCGACATTGGCCTTGCCGGTGGCGAACACCAGACAGGTATCGGAGGTCGAGGTATCGCTGTCGACCGTCACCGCATTGAAGCTCTTGCCGATGGCCGGTGTCAGCAGCGCCTGCAGCACCGGCGCGGCGATCGGCGCATCGGTGAAAACGAAGCTGAGCATGGTCGCCATGTCGGGCGCGATCATCCCCGAGCCCTTGGCAATGCCCGAAATCACCACGTCTTCGCCGTCGAAGGCCACGGTCGCCGTCGCCACCTTGGGGAAGGTGTCGGTGGTCATGATCGCCCTGGCGGCGTCGAGCCACGGACCCGGCGCCAGCCGTCCGGCCATCTCGCCCGTCACTTCGGCGAACTTGTTGGCATCGAGCGGTTCGCCGATCACGCCGGTCGAGGCGAGCTGGATCTCCTCGGGCTTTACGCCCAGCGCATCAGCGGCGAACTGCGCCGACAGCGCCACCGAGGCGACACCCTTGCTGCCGGTGAAGGCATTTGCATTGCCGGAATTGACCAGCAGTCCGCGCGCCGTGCCTGCCGCCAGATGCTGGCGGCACCAGTCGACGGCAGCCGAAGGACATTTCGAGGTGGTCAGCACACCGGCGACCGTCGTGCCCTCGTCCATGGCGGTGAGCAGCACATCGGTGCGGTTGCGATATTTGATTCCCGCCTCTGCCGTAGCGAAGCGGACCCCCCGCACTTCCGGGAGTTCGGGGTAGCTCGCGGGCGCGAGCGGTGAAACAGGAAGAGCCATGTTTGCGTCCAGGGTGGCTGTCTGTGGGCCCACGGTTTGCCCCATGGAGCATTCACACGCAAGGCTCAATCACGGCCTTGCGATAACTGCGTAGTCTTTGTCTTCGACTACAGTTTGACTGCTGTGCCCGAGATCGAGACCATCAGCATCGAGCCCCCTTGTCCCACGACCTCGTAGTCGAGGTCGACAGCCACCACGGCGTCGGCGCCAAGCCGTTCGGCCTGATAGCGCACCTCTTCGAAGGCCTCGCGGCGCGCGTCGCGCAGGGCACCTTCATAGGCACCGGAGCGGCCGCCGACGATGTCGCGGATACCCGCGAACAGATCCTTGAAGATATTGGCCCCGATGATCACCTCGCCGGTGACGATACCCAAGTATTCGCGGATCGGCCGGCCTTCGAGCGTCGGCGTGGTGGTGATGATCACGTCTGGCTCCTCGCCATCTCATTGCGCAGCACCGTCCGGTCACGCGTCGAGACATGGATCAGTTCGGCGATTCGCCACACCATATTGTCTTCGAGTTCGTGGTTCTTGCCGTCGGCAAACACAACCTGCCACATCATCCGGATGATTTCGAGTTTCTCTTCGGTTTCGAGCGCCGAGAGTGCAGAGGTGAAGTGGTAGTAATCGACTGAATCCTGGTCCCGCTGCGTCGCCTCGGCGATCAGCTTTTCCACCTCACCGGGTTCGAGCGCATAATTGTCCTTGAGCGCAGCTTCGATCGCCTGGCGCTCGCCAGCAGAAACGGAACCGTCGATGGCCGCCAGATGCACCAGAAGGGCTGCGACAGCGAGCTTGGGGTCGAGCCGACCGAATGTAGGCTCGGGTTTGGCGAAGATGGAGCGCAGCGTCTCGAACATGCTGGGACCTCGTGATGCGTGTTCATTTCAAGATAGGAAATTGCGCCAGTTGCGAAAAGGCTGCACGGCGCGGGTCGCATAGTCGTGACCTGCAAGACAGGCGCGGTTGCTGAGGGCTATTTCTTGCCGCTTGGCCGGATCGACTTGATGACCAGCGGCGGCATGCCGGACTTTTCGGAAATCTCGCGATCCTGCCGGGCCAGTTCGGATTTCACGGCATCCTCGCCGCCATCCAGCCCTTGCATGAACTGCGCCGGCACGCGCCGGTTGGAGCGCTGGCTCCCGTCTTCGTAGATCACGTCATAGGTCAGCATTTCGACCCGCGGATTGTGCTTCTTGGCCATTCGGCATCCTTCGGCTTGACTCCCGACCTGAGTCAGGTGTTCTTTGTTTGTTCTCATACGAGCAACCTTCGGGAGGCACCGATGCAGCGCCTCGATACGCAAAAACTCGACCAGCTGCGCCAGCAGATCGCGGCGATCGAACGCCGGCCGCTTCTGGCCGACGGCGCCGCCATGCTTGCGCAAAAGTCCAAGATGTCGGAGCCCGAGGGCGATCCGCGTCTTGCCGCCCTTTCCGTGCCTGGCGGCCATCTGCATGAGGTGTTTGCTGACGAACCACGCGCGAGCGGCGCCAGCCTGGGTTTCGCGCTGGGTCTGGCACGGCCACTGCTCGAAAGTGGCCGACGCGCCCTGCTCTACCTGCAGCTGACCGAGGATGTCCAGGAATTCGGCATGCCCTATGGCCTGGGGCTCGCGACTTTCGGGCTCGATCCGGACCATCTGGTGATCTGCCGGGTCAACACCCTGCCCGAATGTCTGTGGGCCATGGAGGAGGCCATTGCCTGCCGCGCAGTTGCCGCGGTGATCGCCGATATCCCCGGCCAGCCCAAGGCGCTCGACTTCACCGTCTCCCGCCGGTTGGGCATGCGCACCGCCGCCGCCGGAACCTCGGCCTTCCTGCTCCGCTACGGCCGGGCGCGCGAGGCCAGCGCAGCCCGCCTGCGCTGGCAGGTGACCCCGATCCCCAGTGCGGGGCAAAGGTTCGATGCCGCCGCGCCGGGCCCGCCCCGCTTTGCCGTTTCAATCGAAAAACACCGCCTCGGCAGCGCCAGCAAACGCGCCGAAGGCCAGCGCCTGACACTCGACTGGACAGCAGATGGTTTCGTTGCAGTCACCCCAGACCAGCCCGCAGCTCGGCCTCACCAGCCCGCGGCGTCACCTCGTCCTCAACCTGCCGCGCTGGGCGACAGACTGTCTCAGACGGGCTGATCCCGGACTGGCGCCGGACAAGCCGCTCGCGCTGTGGGAGCGCCAGCGCGGCGCCATGCGCCTGGTCGCGGTGGATCATCACGCCAGCCACTGCGGGCTCGCCGTCGGCCAGAACCTGTCGGACGCCCGGGCACTGGTGCCGGACCTGCAGCTGCGCGAGGCCGACCATGACTATATCGGCCAGGTGTTTTCGGATTTCGCCGACTGGCACTCCAATGCCAGCCCCATTGTCGCGATCCATGACGCGATGACGCCCTATGGCGATCTGGTGCTCGACATTACCGGCGTCGATCACCTGTTCGGCGGCGAAGCGAAAATGCTGGAAACGCTGACCGGGCGGCTCAGCCGGCTGGGGTTCACCGTCAGCGGCGCCATTGCCAGCAGCATCGGCGCGGCCTGGGCTTTCGCGCATTTCACCCCCGGCGCCATCGTTCCGCCCGACCAGCTGGCGGAGCAGCTGGCGCCGCTGCCCGTCTCGGCCCTGCGGCTCGAACAGCGCCAGCTCGCCGGCCTCGACCAGCTTGGACTCAAGCGCATCAGCCAGCTGCATGGCCGCGACCGCAAGGCGCTACAGGCGCGCTTCGGCACCCTGTTGCTAACCCGGCTCGACCAGGCGCACGGCCATATCGAAGAGCGCGTTACCCCGCGCCTGCCGCTGGCCGAATATTATGCCGAGCGGCGCTTTGCCGAACCCATCGGCTATATGGACGACGTGCTGATGACGACGCGCGACCTCGCCATCCAGATCGCGCTGAAGCTCGAAGCCGCCGAATGCGGCGCCCAGACCTTTCACCTGCTGCTCTACCGGGTTGACCACAAGGTGATGACGCTGTCGGTCAATGCCGCCCGTGTCACCCGCGACCCCGAACATATCGCCCGGCTCTTCGCGCATCGCTCCGAACGGCTGGGCAGCGAGTATGATGCCGGCTTCGGCATCGACATGATCCGGCTCGGCGCCAGTTCAGTCGACGCGCTGTCGAGTGCCCAGATCGGCGTGTTCGAAACCCGCGACGGCACCGAGGATCTCGATCGGCTCTATGACCGGATGACCAGCCGGCTCGGCCCGCTCGCCGTGGTGCGCACCAAATTCGTCAACACCCATATCCCCGAGCAGGCAGCGAAGCTCGAACCGGTCATTGCCCGTACGGCGGATGATCCGCATGCCCGGCCCGATCCGGACCTGCCGCGGCCGTTGCGTCTGCTGCCGCGTCCCGAGCCGATCGAAGTGATCGCCGAAGTGCCGCATGGCCCGCCGATGCGCATGATCTGGCGCCGCATCGCCCATCGCGTCGCCCGCGCCACTGGCCCCGAACGCATCGAAGCCGAATGGTGGCGCTCCGGCCAGGATCTCGATTTCCTCGGCCCGCGCGGCTATGTCGCCGAAACCCATGAAATGCCCGATGGCCAGCCCGCTGCCGCGACGGGGTTTCGCTCCGAACTGACGCTGCGCGATTATTACGTCATCGAGGATGAGGCCGGGCGCCGCTTCTGGGTCTTCCGCATCGGGCTGTATGGCGCCTCCGCCGCGCCGCGCTGGTATCTGCATGGAGTGTTCCCGTGACGGCGCGCAGCCGCCCGGGGACCGCCGCTCCGGCCTATGCCGAGCTGATGGTCACCTCCAATTTCTCCTTCCTGCGCGCGGGCTCGCACCCCGAGGAGCTGGTTTCGGCGGCCATGGCGCTGGGACTGAACGGCATCGGCATTGCCGATCGCAACAGCTTCGCCGGTGTCGTGCGCGGCTATGTCGCCCATCGCGACCTGAAAGCGGAACATCCGGGCTTTCGCTATGTCGTCGGTGTGCGCTTGTGCTTCACCGACGGCACGCCGGACATTCTCGCCTATCCCTCGGACCGTGAGGCCTATGGGCGGCTGTGCGAATTGCTGAGCCGCGGCAATCTGCAAAAGGACAGCAACAAGGGCGATTGCCGCATCACCCTCGCCGATCTCGAAGACTTTATCGCCGGCCAGTTGCTGGTGCTGCACCCAACCGAGCGCCAGCTCGACAGCCTGCCGGAACTGCTCGACCGGCTCGGCCGCCGCACGCCGGGCAATCTGTGGCTGGCCGCCACTGCCGGATTTGCTGGCGATGACCGCGCCCGCCTCGCCCGCCGCGCCCATATCGCCAGGACGGCCGGCATCCCGCTGCTCGCCACCAACGACGTCGCCTATCACGAGCCGGGCCGCAAGATCGTCCATGACGTCGTCACCTGCATCCGCCAGCACCTGACGCTGGAAACCGCTGGGCGGCGGCTCGACAAAAATGCAGAGCGCCACCTCAAGCCGCCGCTCGAAATGGTGCAGCTGTTCGCCGAGCACCCCGAGGCGATTGCCCAGACCCAGGCTCTGCTGTCACGGATCAGCTTTTCGCTCGATCAGCTGCGCTACAATTATCCCACCGAAACCATCGGCAATGGCGAGACGGCGCAGGAAACGCTGGAACGCCTGACCTGGGAAGGCGCGCACCACCGCTTCCCCCAAGGTATTCCTGATGCAGTCAAGCACAGCATCTGGAAGGAACTCTGCCTGATTGGCTACAAGCACTACGCCTCCTATTTCCTCACCGTGCAGGACATCGTCCACCACGCCCGGCACAAGCTGAAAATCCTCTGCCAGGGTCGCGGTTCGGCGGCCAATTCGGCTGTCTGCTACTGCCTCGGCGTCACCGAGGTGAACCCGGCCGAGGCCAAGCTGGTCTTTGGCCGCTTCATTTCCACCGAGCGCGACGAGCCGCCCGATATCGACGTCGATTTCGAGCACGAGCGGCGCGAGGAGGTGATGCAATATATCTATGCCAAATATGGCGGCGCCCGCACCGGGCTGACCGCCACGGTGATCTCCTACCGTTCGAAAAGCGCCGTGCGCGAAACCGCCAAGGTGTTCGGTATTTCCGACGACACCGTCGCCACCATCAATCAGTTGCACTGGGGCTGGGGCAGCGCAGCCGATCTCGAAGGCATCCGCACCCTCGGGCTCGACCCGACCGACCCCACGCTGCGCCAGATGTTCGACGTCATCTCGGCGCTCAAGACCTTCCCGCGCCATCTCAGCCAACATGTCGGCGGCTTCGTCATCACCCGCGATTCACTGCGCAGCCTGGTGCCGATCTCGAAAACTGCGATGGACAGCCGCACCATCATCGAATGGGACAAGGACGACATCGACGCGCTGGGTATCCTCAAGGTCGATATCCTGGCGCTCGGCATGCTGAGCTGCCTGCGCCGTTCGTTCGAACTCGTGCGCCAGCACTATGGCCGCGAGCTGACCCTGGCCGACCTGATGGCCGAGGAGGACGATCCGGACCAGACCAAGAAGGCGCGTGTTTATGCGATGATCCAGCGGGCCGACACGCTGGGCGTCTTCCAGATCGAGAGCCGCGCGCAGATGTCGATGCTCCCCCGGCTCAAGCCGGCCGAGTTCTATGACCTGGTGATCGAGGTGGCGATCGTCCGCCCAGGCCCGATCCAGGGCGGCATGGTGCATCCCTATCTCAAGCGCCGCCAGGGGCTCGAACCGGTCGAGCGGCTCTCGCCCGAGCTCGACGAGGTGCTGGGCCGCACCAAGGGCGTTCCGCTGTTTCAGGAACAGGCCATGCAGATCGCCGTGGTCGGCGCCGGCTTTTCGCCCGGCAAGGCCGACCAGCTGCGCCGTGCCATGGCCGCCTGGCGGCGCAACGGGCGGCTGGCCCAGTTCGGCGAAGAGTTCATCGCCGGCATGGTCAACAATGGCTATGCGCTGGATTTCGCCAAGCGCTGCTTCGCCCAGGTCCAGGGCTTCGGCGAATATGGCTTTCCCGAAAGCCACGCCGCCTCCTTCGCGCTGCTGGTCTATGCCTCGTGCTGGTTCAAGTGCCACTATCCCGATGTGTTTGCCTGTGCGCTGCTCAACAGCCAGCCCATGGGCTTTTATGCCCCCTCGCAGATCATCCGCGATGCTATGGAGCATGGCGTCGAAATCCACGCCCCCGACGTCAACCTGTCAGACTGGGTGCATGTGCTCGAACCCGCCACCCCGGCCCGCGACCGGCTCACCCGGCGCCACGCCGACATGCGGGACGACATCCACTCGACCAATGGTATCCGGCTGGGACTCAGACAGATCACCGGCCTGCGCGAAGCCCATGCCAACCTGATCACCGCGCGCCGCGGTACCGGCTATCCCTCGATCCGGGATCTGTGGCTGCGCACCGGCCTGCCCCTGCCGACGCTGGAGAAACTGGCCGATGCCGATGCCTTTGCCTCGATGGGCCTCAGCCGCCGCGAGGCGCTGTGGACGGTGCGCGGCCTCAATGGGGCTGCCGGTGCCGAACGCCTGCCGCTGTTCTCGGTGGGCAGCCGCCCCAGCCAGCCCGACGACCCGGCCGAACAGCTGCCGCTGATGCCCGAAGGCGAGTCGGTGGTGCATGACTATCGCACCCTGTCGCTATCGCTGAAGGGACACCCGGTTGGCTTCCTGCGCGACACGCTGAACCGCCGCGGCACGCTGCGCTGTGCCGATCTGCTCGACCGGCGCAATGGCCAGCTCGTCGAGGTTGCGGGTCTGGTGCTGGTGCGGCAGCAGCCGGGCACCGCCAGCGGCGTGATCTTTTCCACCATCGAGGATGAAACCGGCACGGCCAACATCATCATCTGGTCGCGCACTTTCGAGCAGAACCGCCGTGTCGTGCTCGGCGCCCGGTTGATCGCCGTGCGCGGGCAATTGCAGCGCGAAGGGCTGGTGACCCATGTCGTGGCCCGCAGCTTTGTCGATTTCACGCCGCAGCTGGTGCAACTGGCGCATGGTCATGATTTCGGAGATGCCGTGCTGGCCCGCGCCGATGAGGGGCGCACCGGCCATCCCGCCGGCCGCGATGAAGGCGAACGCCGCCGGCGCGAGATGCTGGAACGTCAGGCCCGGGCAGCGCTGCCATCGGGCCGCAATTTCCATTGAGCCTGAAAAGAGCGGACGAGATCAGCCGATCCCGTCCGGCCTGTCATTCGCCGTGCTGGGCGCCTGCCACGACGGCATGCAGATCGATTAGCCCGACCATGCGGCTTTCGTGGGTCACGATGCCGTTCAGCAGCTCGGTATCCACCGAATTGCCTTCCGGCACCGGGTGAATGTCGTCCTTGCTGACGGTGAGAATGTCGCTCACCGCATCGACCAGGATGCCGACCCATTTGTCGCCGACGCTGATCACCACCACGACGTGGTTCTTGGTCGGGGAGGTCTGCCCGTCGCCGAACCGCGCCCTCAGATCGAAGATCGGCACGATCGTGCCGCGCAGGTTGATCACCCCGCGCACGAACTCACGCGTGTTCGGCAGCGGGGTCGCCCCGTTCCACGCCCGGATTTCGCGGACCGTGGTGATTTCCACACCGTAGGTCTGCTCGCCGATCGAGAAGGCAATCAGCTGCAGGCTGTTCACCGCGGCCCCGTTGGCCGCACTCTCTTCCTTGAATGCCAAAGCTTCCATGCCCTCAGCCTTTCCTCGCCATACTGGCGTTTATACCGCCCGCTCCTAGGCGGCGCTCTTGTGACTCGCGCCCGCGGAAGACCGCAGACCCTGAACATCGACGATCAGCGCGACATTGCCGTCGCCGAGGATCGTTCCACCCGCAATGCCATCGATCGACTGGAAGTTTTCCTCCAGCGATTTGATGACGACCTGCTGCTGCCCGATGATCTCGTCGACCACCAGCGCCATCTTCAGACCGCCCTCGGCCTCGCACAGGACCACGAACCGGCTGGACTGCTCCGCCTCGGTCGGCATGCCGAAACGGCCGGCGAGATCGACAACCTGCACATATTCGTCGCGCACCTGCAGCACCTGGCCGCCGGTCGGCATGCGGCTGAAATTGCTGCGGGCACACTGGATCGTCTCGACGATCGAGCTGAGCGGAATGACGTAGGGCGAATTCGCGACCTTCACCAGCATGACGTCGAGCACCGCCAGCGTCAGCGGCAGCCGCAGCATCATGCGCGTCCCCTTGCCCGGCGAGCTCTTCACATGCACCGAGCCGCCGATCTTCTTGATATTCGACAGCACCACGTCCATGCCGACGCCACGTCCGGACAGATCCGACACCTCGGTGGCCGTCGAGAAGCCCGGCGCAAAGATCAACTGGTCGATCTGCTCGTCAGTCATCTGCTGGTCGGGACCCACAACCATGCGCTCGCGCGCAATCTGCAGCACCCGTTCGCGGTTGATCCCGCCGCCGTCATCCTCGACGGCGATCTGGATATTGCCACCTGTCTGCTCAGCGGACAGCCGGATCACCCCGACCTCGGGCTTGCCGGCTGCGGCGCGTTTTTCCGCCGACTCGATGCCGTGGTCGGCCGAATTGCGGATCATATGGGTCAACGGATCGCTGAGCTGCTCAATGATCGTCTTGTCGATCTCGGTGTTCTCACCGATCGTTTCGAGACGGATCTTCTTGTCGGTCTTGCTGCTCAGTTCGCGCACCAGGCGCGGCATGCGGCTGAACACCGTCTTCACCGGCTGGGCGCGGATCGCCATCACCGAATCCTGCAGCCCGCGCGTCGTCTGCGCCAGCACTTCGAGCCCGCGCACCAGTTCCTGGTAGCGCGCCCTGAGCGTTTCATCCATCTGCTGGGTGAGCATCGACTGGGTGATGACCAGCTCACCCACCATGTTCACCACGCGATCGACCTTGTCGAGATCGACGCGGATCGACTGCACGCCGTTGCGGCGGTCGTCTCCGGCGCGCCGATCGTCGGGCGAACGCCGCTCGCCGTCACCGGCAGCGGGAGGCGCTGCTGCGGGCGGAGGCGTCGCGGGCCGCGCCGGCTGGATCGCTTCTGCGAGTTCGGCAAAGCTCAGCGCGCCGCCGTCATCCACATTCTCGGTTCCGGTCTCGTCGGTTTCCGCTGCCCCATCAGCTTCGGCATCAGCTTGCATCGCACTCACCGCCTCTGACTCATTTTCTGCCGCGTCGGCTTCCTCGGCCACAGCCGCTATCGCCGGTTTGGCCTGCTCCTTGGGCATGACGCCGGAAACCTTCTTGATCTCCAGATCGCAATTGCCCTCGACGAACTCGAACACCTCTGAGATGTCGGTTTCCGTGGCCTTCTCAGAATTCAGCGCGATTTCCCAGGCGCAGTAGACGCCAAAGGGCTCGAAATCGACCAGCGGCGGCACTTGGCGCAATACGCCCCGCACCGAGATTTCGCCAAGCGTCGCCAGTTCGCGGAACAGCAGCAGCGGGTCATTGGCCCGCGCATACAGGTCACCATGCGGCTTGAACCGGATTTCCCAATAGGTTCCGGTCTCGGCAAGCGGCGCCTCTTCAAACGCATCGTCTTCTTCCGCCGCAGACGCTTCCGCGTCGGCGGTCGGTTCGTCTGCCGATCCGTCAGCTGCGGGCACCTCGCCCGCATCCTCATCCGCAGCGACCTCGTCATCGCCACCCAGGTTCACCATCACCGGGGTGAACTCGATGTCGAACTCTTCAATCGGGCTGCCATCGGCGTCGTTGCCAGCGGTCAGGGCGTCGAACTGTTCTTTCTCTTCCGCACCGTAGTCCGAGGCCAGTTCGACATCGTCCTTGGCTGCACCGATGAAGTCGGCAACAATGTCATTGGCTCTGATGCACAGCGACGTGACGCTCTCGGTCAGTTCGACCCGGCCGTCGCGCACATGGTCGAGCAGCGTTTCATACGCATGGGCAAAGCCGACAAGCCCCTGAAAGCCGAAGGCGCCGCCGCCACCCTTGATCGAGTGGATCGCCCGAAAGACGGCGTTCATCCGGTCGCTGGAACGGTCACCGCTTTCGATCGCGGCAAATTGCTCCTCGAGCTCGAGCAGCAACTCCGAACACTCGTCGAAATACGTCGCTTTGAAATCGTCTAGATCACTCATGGTCGAAACGCTTCGTCCTTCGTTTCACCCTGATCAGTGCACTACGCGCTGAATGACGGAGATCAGCTTGTCCGGATCGAACGGCTTGACGATCCAGCCGGTACCGCCAGCGGCACGACCCTGATCGCGCTTGTCCTGGCTGGTTTCCGTGGTGAGGATCAGGATCGGCAGCGAATTGTGCATGCCCGTCGAGCGCACATTCTTGATGAACTCGATGCCATCCATCACCGGCATGTTGATATCGGTGATCACCACATCAACCGATTCCGATTTCAGAACCTCGAGGCCCTGCTGACCGTCTTCAGCCTGCAGCACCTCGTATCCGGCGTTGGACAATGTGTGGTGCAGCATTGCCAGAATGGTGCGGGAATCGTCGACCGTAAGTACGCGCATCCGTCAGTATCCTTCCATGACACCGGCAAAGGGCTCCGCGAGGCCCAGCCGATCGATGGCAGCCACGAGCGACTCGCTGGGTGCCTTGACTTCAAAGGGGTTTTCATTGTGACGGGCCGTTTCGGCAGCACTCAGCAGCATGAAAAGGGCATTTGTTGATACCCGTTCCACGTCTGAGCCGTTCACCGTCACCCCACCACCGCTCTCGAGTGCCTCAAGCAACTGGTCGCGGATGGTGTCGAGCGCGTCGAGATCGACGATCGACGGCAGTGAAAGTGTCTTGGTTGACTTCGCCATTCTTGGCCCCGGAATTTTCCTCGGGCAAATTCGCACCACAACTGTTTAGGAATCGCTAAACATGTCTTAGGGGAGGCCCCTAGATGCGCGGAAAAGCGGACACGTTTTCTAGGGCCTGACGGTCGACCTCAGCGAGGCTGTCAGGCCGCCAGCGCGGGGTCTGATCCTTGTCGACCAGCACTGCCCGGACGCCTTCGGAAAAATCTGGTAAGCGCGACAGATACTGCGCCATGCGTAGATCGAACGCCAAAATATCCTGAACAGTGTCGAGTTGGCGGGCCGCCTGATGTGCGACGACGATCGCGGCCAGCGCCGTGGGCGACCGCACCGGGAGCGCCGCGGCGAGCTTCGATAGGGCAGGCTCGTCCGCGATGGCCGCCATGATGGCCGCAGGGTCATGCCAGTCGACGGACCGAGGGAGTTGGTCCGCCGCGGCGCAATAGTCCGCAGCGCCTGGCGCGATCGCGACCGCAGCAATGGCAGCTCTGACGCCAGCTTCAACATCTGCACCCGATGCCGCCGCACCAAGCTCGGCTTCCAATCCTTGAAGAGTCTCGAGCGGTACCACCCAGTCTGTAAGGCCGAGCGCCACTGCATCACCGGCACCCACTGGCAGGCCTGCCATCAACCAAGGCAGTGCATGCTGCTGGGGTGCCGACCGCACGATCGCATTCACCCCGACATCGGAGAAAAATCCGATGGCCGCTTCCGGCATGGCAAAGCGCGCCTCGGGCGTCGTCACCCGATAGCGGCAGTGACCGGCTATGCCGATACCGCCTCCCATGACAATGCCAGCCGCCAAGACCACGATCGGCTTGGGATAGGTGGCGATCAGCCCGTTCATCGCATACTCGGCGGAGAAATAGGCATGGGCGTCCTCGACCCGCCCGTCGATGATGGCCTGTCGCACCGCGCGCACATCGCCGCCGGCGCAAAAGCCCTTCGGGCCCCGCCCCGTGAACAACACCAGCGCGACACCATCGTCCGCCTGCCACGCGGTGAGTGTCGCCGAGATCGCGTCGACCATCTCGCGATTGAGGGCATTGATGGCACCGGGACGATTGAGGGTGATCACCCCCATTCGCCCCGCGCGGGTGATTTCGACAAGATCTGTCACGTCTATTGAGTTCCCATCCCCATGAGCCGGTGATAAATCACTGTGCCATGAAGGAAAACATTCCAGCCACCCCGCTCGTCAACGTTCATCGCACCGGCATCGCCCGTGATCTGATGGCACGCCAGGAGTCGGGCAAGCCGATCCGCATCGGCGTCATCGGCTCCGGCGAAATGGGCACCGATCTCGTCACCCAGGGCGCCCTGATGCCCGGGCTCGAGATTTCCGCCATCGCCACGCGCCGCCCGCACACCGCCCGGGCCGCCGCGCGCATCGCCTGGGGCGATGAGGAACGGGTGGCAGAATCCGAGACCGAAAGCCAGGTCACCAGCGCCATCGAAACGGGTAAGCTCGCCGTCACCTCGGTCGAGCGGCTGGTCACCAACCCGCTGATCGACGTGGTGATCGACGCGACCGGCAAGCCCGGGGTCGCGGCCGACTATGACCTGATGGCCATGGAGCACGGCAAGCACCTCGTGATGATGAACGTCGAGGCCGACGTCACCATCGGCCCCTATCTCAAGCAGCAAGCCGACCGGCTTGGCGTGATCTATTCCGTCGGCGCCGGCGACGAACCGTCGAGCTGCATGGAACTGATCGAGTTCTCGGCGGCGTTGGGCTACCGCGTCGTTGCCGCCGGCAAGGGCAAGAACAACCCGCTGAACCACGATGCCGTCCCCGACGATTATCGCGAGGAAGCCGAGCGCCGGAACATGAACCCGCGCATGCTGGTCGAGTTTGTCGATGGCTCGAAGACCATGGTGGAGATGGCGTGTATCGCCAATGCCACCGGCCTGGTGCCGGACGTGCCGGGCATGCATGGCCCCAAGGCCGATCGCGACGACATGGTGAAGGTGCTGATCCCCGAGGAAGATGGCGGGATCCTCACCAAGAAAGGCGTCGTCGACTTCACGGTGGGTAAGGGCGTCGCCCCGGGCGTCTTCGTCATCGTCGAGGCCGAGCACCCGCGCATCATCGAGCGTATGGATGACCTGCATGTCGGGGTTGGGCCCTACTACTCCTTCTTCCGCCCCTATCACCTGACTTCGCTGGAAGTGCCGCTGACCGCGGCGCGGATCATGCTCTACGGCAAGCCCGACATGGTGCCGCTGCCCGAGCCCGTCGCCGAAGTCTGCGCCGTCGCCAAGCGCGATCTCGCCGTCGGCGAGACTTTCGATGCGATCGGGGAGACCTGCTACCGCAGCTTCATTCTCACGGTCGGCGATGCCCGCGCCAAGGGCGCGGTGCCGGTCGGCCTGCTCGAGGGCGGCAAGGTGACGGCTCCGGTGAAAAAGGGCGACCTGCTGACCCGTGCCAATGCGGCACCTGATGCGACGACGCGGCTGTTTGCTCTGCGCCAGCTGCAGGACAAGATGCTGGGCGTCTGACGGGTTATGGAGGCCCGGACGCCGCTGGCGCCCGGGTTTGCGTCATTCAGCGCGGGTAGATCTTCAGCCCTTCGGCCACCGAATTCGCCACATGTTCGCGCGTGATGACACCGGCGACATCAGCGGCGCGCGGCACGCCATGGCCGCTGACCACCACCGCCATGATGGCGTTCTTGCGCCACATGCGCTCGATGATGTCAGACGCCACGAACTCTTCGCCAACGATGGTGAAATCGCGGCTCGCGACATCGCCCAGGGTGACGCCGGTCTCGGTGCTCTCCAGCCCGCGCCGCAGCCCGGTATTGACCCGGATGACACCGAACAGCTGGTCGCCCTTCACCACCACGACATAGCGCAACCGGCCTTCGGCCTCATGTTCACGCAGGAAGGCGTCGAAGCTGGACTCGGCCGGCAGCACCAGCACGTCCTTGTCCATCACCTCGCGGGCATGCTTGACGAGGAACATGTTGGAATGCAGCGCCTTGGGGATCGAGCGCCCGCGCCGCACCAGCTTGATGGTGTAGATGTTCTCGAACAGCAACAGCCGCCGCACGCCGACACTCGTCGCCACCGCCAGGATCATCGGCATGACGATATTGTAGTCGCGCGTCATCTCGAACGTCATGGCGACCGCAGTCATCACCGCGCCAGTGCCACCGCCGACCATTGCGCCCATGCCGATCATCGCAAAAGCCGGCACGCTGAGTTCGATCGGGAACCCGACGGCGTTCAGCGCCGCGGCGAACCCGCCGCCCAGTGTCGCGCCCATGAACAGCGACGGCGAGAAGATGCCGCCCGACGAGCCCGACCCCAGGCTCAGCGAGGTCGCCACCGCCTTGCAGGCGAACAGCAACAGCAACAGCCAGACCATATTGGTCTCGTCGTTCAGCACCGAGCCGATCGTGCCGTAGCCGACGCCGTCAACATAGTATTGGCCGAACGACACCATCAGCACATACATCATGATGCCGACCATCAGCATCCCGATGGAATGGCGCAGATAGCGATTGCCGATACGGTCGAAATTGTCCTCGGCGAAATGCAATAGCCGGATGAAACCGGCCGCTGCGGCGCCCACCACACCGCCCATCAGCGCGTAGAGCACCAGCAGCACGATGGCGCTCGGCTCCGAATTGATCGCCTCGATCGGTGGCACCGAAAACGCCGGCGCATCGCCGAAGAACCAGTGGCCGACAAAGGTCGCCGCGCCAGTTGAGATCGCGACCGGCAGGAAGGTGACGACGCTGACTTCGGGCAGCATCAGTTCGATCGCGAACATCACCCCGCCGATCGGGGTGTTGAAGGTCGAGGCGATGCCCGCCCCGGCACCGGCCGCGACCAGGGCGATCCGCTGCCCCACCGGCATCTTGACGATCTGCCCCAGCGTCGACCCCAGAGCCGAGCCGATCTGGATGATCGGCCCCTCGCGGCCCACCGAGGATCCCGAGCCAATTGCGAAAGCCGATGCCACCGATTTGACCAGAGCCACGACCGGGCGGATCTTGCCTTCCTTGTAGTAGATCGCGTCCATCACCTCCGGCACGCCGTGGCCCTTCGCCTCGGGCGCGAAATTGCTCACCAGCCAGGTGACCACCAGCCCACCGATCACCGGCGCGAAGATGATCAGCCAGCCCCAGCGGCTGGGGTCGGTGAAGCTGTCGGCGTCGTATTCGAGATTGAAGCTGCCGTTGAAGAAGACATTGTGGACGAAGTTGATCAGCAGCCGGAAGATCAGCGCCCCGAAGCCGGTAAAAATGCCGAGGCCCAGCGCCAGCAGACTGAGCGTCAACAGGCTCAGGCCCTTTTCCGGTGTATCCCCAGCCTCTTCGGCGACGGTCTGCGGCTGTGCCGTTCGCTGCGTCATGGCCTGAGCTCCACATTCGAGCGGCTGACGATCGAACTGGTCACGTGACATTCCTTTCGCACAAATCTGGCTGGTGAGAGCGCGACCTGCCCGATCGGACAGGTGGCCCGGGCGCCTCTTTGCGCCTCAAGGCCCGCCGTGTCCACCCCGGTGGCTGCGCATCAGTCGAGTGTCTGTCGATAGCGCAGCACCGCGATGGCGGCGATGATCACCAGTGTCACGACGAGGGCGCCGAGCTCTCCGGTCACGTCACCAAGACCACCGCCCTTCAGCATGACCTTGCGTACGATCCGCAGGAAATGCGTCGACGGCACCGCTGTCCCCAGCAACTGGGCCCAACCCGGCATGCCGGCGAAGGGGAACATGAAGCCCGACAGCAGAATGGACGGCAGGATGGTGAAAAAACTCAGCTGCATCGCCTGCATCTGGTTGTGCGCCGCCGTCGAGATGAGAAAGCCCAGTGCCAGATTGACGACGATGAAAAGGTTGAAGCCGACGAAGAAGGCAAGGGGGCTGCCGTCGAACGGCACGCCAAAGACCAGCCGCGCCGCAACCAGAAAGACGATGGTCTGCACATAGCCGACCACCACATAGGGCAGGATCTTGCCGGCCATCACCTCGAGCGGTTTGACCGGCGTGGCGATGAGCATTTCCATCGTGCCGCGCTCGGTCTCCTTGACGATGGCGACCGCGGTGATCATCACCATGGTCATCGACAGGATGATGCCCAGCAGGCCCGGCACGATATTAACCGAGGTTTTGCCTTCCGGGTTGTAGGCGCGGTGAACGACAACCGAAAAAGGCGGGGGCTTGGCGCTGACGGCCAGCGCACCACTCAGCGCTTCGCGGATAGCGACCGCGATGATGCCGTTCAATGCACCCACGGCACCGCCGGTCGCCGAGGGGTCGGACGCGTCCGCAGCGACCAGAATCTCCGGGGCCCGGCCGCGGACCACGTCGCGCTCGAAATCGGGTGGGAAGACCACGACGAAATTGGCCGCGCCCTGCCGCAGCGCCTCTTCGCCCGCAGCCCCATTGTCGACCGCGCCGCGAAAATCGAAATAGCTCGAGTTCTGCATGGCCGCGATCACGGCGCGGGTCACGGGTCCATTGTCGCCTACCTCCACCAGGGTCGGCAGATGCCGCGGGTCGGAATTGATGGCGAAGCCGAACAGCATCAGTTGCACGATCGGCAGGGCGATCATCATTGCAAAGGTGATGCGGTCGCGCCGCATCTGGATGAACTCCTTGGTCAGCACGGCGCCGAAGCGGCGCAGGGACAGCGCACTCATGCCGCCGCCTCGCCATCTCGGGAGAAATTGTCGCGCGACCCGGCCATCAGATAGATGAAGGCCTCTTCGAGCCCGGCCTCCTCGCGCCGCCAGCGCTGCGGCCCGGCCGCATTCAACCGCTCGGCGAGCGCATCGAGCGCCGGCTTGTCGGTGCCTGAGACATGTAGCACGGTGCCGAACCGCGCCACCTGCGCCGCCGCCGGCTCCTGCTTCAACCGCGTTTCGAGCGCTGCAAGATCGGGCCCGTCGACCCGCCAGGTTTCGAGACCGACCATCTTCGGAATCTCGGCGGACGGCCCGTCGATCAGCTTCTTGCCATAAGCGATATAGGTGATGAAATCGCACTGTACGGCCTCGTCCATATAGTGCGTCGAGACCAGCACGGTGACGCCCTCGGCGGAGAGCCGCCGGATCTCGTCCCAGAAGTCGCGCCGGGCCTTGGGGTCGACGCCCGCCGTCGGCTCGTCGAGGAGCAGCAGGCTGGGCGAATGCAGCAGGCAGGCGGCGAGCGCCAGCCGCTGCTTCCAGCCGCCCGACAGTGTGCCGGCCAGCTGTTTCGCGCGATCCGCCAGGCCAAGATCTTCAAGGGCGGTATCCACACGCGCGCGGCGGTTGTCGAGCCGATACATGCGCGCCACGAAATCGAGGTTCTCGCGGATCGACAGGTCCTCGTAGAGCGAGAACTTCTGCGTCATGTAGCCGACTTCCTGCTTGATCTGCTCGGGCTCGTTGCGCACGTCGAAACCGAGGCAGGTGCCCTGCCCCGCATCCGCCGTCAGCAGGCCGCACAGCATGCGGATCGTCGTCGTCTTGCCCGACCCGTTGGGGCCGAGAAAACCGTAGATCGCGCCCTTCGGCACCCGGATATCGAAGTCATCGACCACCAGCTTGTCGCCGAACCGCTTGGTGAGCCCAGTGACGTCGATCACCGCGGCATCGGCAGGCGGTTGATCGGCCGCGCTCATTCGGGCGTCTCGATGGTCACCGGCTGGCCCGGAGGCAAGGCCGCCTCGCCGTCCAGCACCGCCTCGACCAGAAAGCTCAGCCGCTGCCGCTCGCTGCGCGAATAGATCACCGGCGGCGTGAACTGCGGCTCGGACGCGAATCGGGTCACGGTGGCGGCGATACCTTCGGCACAGCCGTCGCAACGCACATCCACCCGGTCCCCGAGCGCGAATGAAGGCCGGTCGGCCTCAGGCATGTAAAACTTGACCTTGAGGGCATGCACGGGCAGCAGCGCCACCACCGGCGCTCCGGCCGCACCGACCTCTCCGGCATCGAAGAACACCTGCTCGACGCGTCCCGCCTGCGGCGCCAGCACCGTGCGCTCGTCCAGATCGGAGCGGGCCTTGTCGGCATCGGCCCGGGCGGCCACCAGATTGGCTTCGGCCTGGGCACGCTGCGCAGCGCGCGCCGGTAGTTCAGAAACCTTCAACTGCGCCGCGAGTTGGCGCACCTGGGCATCGGCGCTGGCCAGCGTCGCGCGGGCCTGATCGAGCTTGGCCTGGGGCACGAGGCCCTCGTCGAACAGCTTTGCCGTGCGGGTCGCCGTTTCACGCGCCAGCGTCTGCTCGGCCTCGGCCCGGGCCAGCGAGGCGCGCACCACGGCCAGTTCGTCCTCGCGTTCGCCCGTCGCGAGGTTCTCGAGGCTGGCTTCCGCCGCAATCACCCGGGCTTCCGCGCCGCGGAGTACGGCGAGCTGCTGGGTGTACCTGAGCGAAAACAGCAGCGCCCCTTCCGCCACCACGTCGCCGTCGGTCACGGCAATCGCGTCGATCACGCCGCCGCTGGCGGACGCGACATAAAGATAATCGGCTTCGACATAGCCGCTGTACTGTGGTGGCGCGGTGCCGCCGAAACCCGGCACCACCAGCGCGACAAGCGACACGAAAAAGGAAATGACTGCATCCATCGTCCGGCCCTCAACTGCTCGGCCACTGCCTGGCGTCCGGGGGTGCGCTGAGCCCGTCGAACAGGATGGTCAGGTGATTGTCGATCAACCTGCTCATTGCGATGCCGTCGGACGGCACGATGCCGAACACCTCGGCGAGCAGCACATGGGCCATGATCGGCCCAACGATCGATCGAATGGTGAGCGACGGGTCGACGGGACGCAGATAGCCCTGGTCCACCCCCCGGGCGATGATCCGCTCGAGGGTGGGCAGCACCCGGTCCAGCACTTCACGGCGATACATCTGCGCGAGGTGCGGAAATTGCGCGACTTCGCGCAGGATCACCTTGGGGATCGCCAGCATCGTGGGGTCACTCAGCCGTCCGGCCAGCATCTTCAGCACCGTGCTGATCACCACGCGGGGATCACCTTCGAAGCTGGCGAGGCTGGAAAAGGCCGTATCGGCGAGCGGCGTCAGCGCCCGCTTCACCAGCCCCTCGAGCACCGCATCCTTCGAGGGGAAGTAGATGTAGAGCGTCCCCTTGCTGACCCCGGCGCGCCTGGCGATCTCGTCGACCCGCGTCGCGGCGAAGCCATTTTCGATGAACAGCGCCAGCGCCGCATCCAGCACTTCGTCCGGCCGCGCCTCTGCCCGCCGGCGGAATTTCGGACCGCGTTGTACGGGTGCTGCCTCGTCCGTTCCCGCGCGGTCAGTCCCCGAAAGCGCGCTGCCGGCTGCACTCAACGGCGTCTTCGGATGGGTGTCGTCTGCCAAAGAACTCACTCCTGACCAGCTAGTCACTTATTATATAACTGACCGGTCAGTCAGTTGCAAATTGCGCAACGCGCTGATGCAGAATGACTTTTCTATCGGCGGTCTAAATTCGGCAGCGATGGTCGGTGGAAGAAAGCAGGATCGGGTCGGCCTCGGCGGCGTTTCGGCATCTGAAGGTCGCGCAAATCGCACTATGTGTGCGGCGTAAACATTGGCCTTCCCACCCGTCCGCAAGGTGGGCCGCGGTCGCATTGGACGACAGACAGCCGCCCCCTCAGCCGTGGGTCAGCTGTCCCCTCCAAACGCCCTCTGCGCTCAGACTGGCGCCGCAGATATCGCTGACACGGCCAGCCTGCAGGGTCGAACCGCACGAGCGAACGGCCTGCCGCACAGCGCCTATGCATATGACTGGCTGGCAGTCTGGAACGCAGTGTGCGACACAATGCGCCCAAATCTCCAAGATTCTCTACGAAGGAAGGTCCTCCATGAGTGCCGAAACGATGCTGGGCGCCCAACCGGCTGCTGCGCCCGCCGACAACACCGCCCGCAACAGGCTGGTGATTGCACTGTTGCTGGTCTCGACCTTCGTGGTGTTTTTGAACGAAACGATCATGAGCGTCGCGATCCCGCACCTCATGACCGACCTGAACGTCACCGCCAGTGCGGCCCAGTGGCTCACCACTGCCTTCCTGCTGACCATGGCCGTGGTCATTCCGATCACCGGCTTTCTGCTGCAGCGCCTCAACACCCGGCCGATCTTCATGCTCGCCATGTCGATCTTTTCGGTCGGCACGCTGATCTGCGCCGTGTCGCCGGGTCTCGAACTGCTGGTTTTCGGCCGCGTGATTCAGGCGACCGGCACGGCGATCATGATGCCGCTGCTGATGACCACCGTGATGACGCTCGTGCCGCCGGCCTCGCGCGGCAAGACCATGGGCAATATCTCGATCGTCATCTCCGTCGCGCCCGCCCTTGGTCCGACCATCGGCGGCTTCATTCTCGATTTCCTCGACTGGCGCTGGATCTACATCCTCGTGCTGCCGATCGCCCTCGGCGCGCTAGTTCTGGGTATCGTCAAGATCAAGAACGTCTCGACCCCGCGCTATGCGCCGCTCGACATCATCTCGGTCATTCTGTCGGCCTTCGCCTTCGGCGGCATCGTCTATGGCCTGTCCAGCATCGGTGAAGGCGTCGCGCACCCCGAGATGGTTCTGGTGCCGGCCTGGATCCCCCTGGCTATTGGCCTCGTCTCCATGGGCATCTTCATCTGGCGCCAGCTGAACCTGCAAAAGGATGACAAGGCGCTGCTCGATTTCCGCACCTTTGCGTCGAAGAACTATGCCTTTGCGGTGATGACCATGGCGGTCGCCATGATGGCGCTGTTCGGCACCGTCATCCTGCTGCCGATCTACACCCAGAACGTGCTCGGGCTGAGCACGCTGAACACCGGGCTGATCCTGCTGCCGGGCGGCTTGCTGATGGGGCTGCTCGCCCCGACGGTCGGACGGCTCTATGACAAGATCGGCGCCACCAAGCTGCTGGTGCCCGGCACGATCATCGTTTCGGCCGTTTTGTGGATGCTGACCCTCGTCGATCAGAACACGCCGGTCTGGGCGGTCGTAGTCGGCCACATCACCATTTCGCTGGGTCTGGCTCTGGTTTTCACGCCGCTGTTCACGGCTTCGCTGAGCTCGGTGCCGTCAAAGCTCTATTCGCATGGTTCGGCGATTCTCGGATCGATCCAGCAGGTGGCGGGTGCGGCGGGCGTGGCCCTGTTCATCGCCATGATGACCATCCGTACTGCGAGCCTGTCCGCCGAGGGCGCAGCGCCGATCGACGCGCTCTCCGGTGGCATTCGCATGGGGTTCCTGTGCGGCGCCATCATCTCGCTGCTGGCGGTGGCGGGGGCGTTCTTCGTGCGCAAGCCCGACGACGCCGATGCCCCGCCGCATGCCGGCCACTGAGGCTACACCAAAGCCCTGAAAAGACGAAAGGCGCTCAACCCTTGCGGGGAGCGCCTTTCTTTCGGTCGGGACAGGCTGCCGGGAGGGAAACAGCGCCCCGTCGTCCAACCGCTGAGGGCGGATATACGATTCAGCTGGTCGTCTTTCAAGAGCGCTTTAGCGATTTAGCTGCGTCAGCTTGTCACCCCGCCGGATTTCCGCCTGCCGCCAGTGTCGTAAAGGCAGTTGGGGCCTGCTGGATCCGGCGCAGAATCTGCGACGCCGCCTCGTCCGCACTGCTGCGTGAGGTGTCCACCGTCAGGTCGTATATGCCAGGCTGATGCACGGCGTCCTGCCAGCGCTGCACCGGCGGCGGAATGCCCGGACCGGCCTCGTAGCCTGCAGGATCGGCGCGCCGCCGCTCCATGATCACCTCGATCGGACAGAAGACACCGATCAGCCAGGCGGGTAGCGCGTTGAGCCGGCGCGCAGAGTCTTCAAGCATGTAGAGGGGACGGGAATAGCCGTCGTGGTGACCGAGATCGGCAACCACGTCGAGCCCGAGGCGGCTGTGTGCCGCGATGGACTCGTAGAGCGCCGCAAACAGAATAGGCAGGTGTGCCTCGAGCTCGGGCCGCTCACCGCCCGGACGCAAGCCTATTCCCGGCTGCAACGCGGCGGGCGTCGCACGGCGCATGTGATCGACGCCCAGATTGATCCACCGCCCGGGCTCACGCGCCTGCAGGGCGGCCACGATCGAACTTTTGCCCGATCGCGGCACCCCGTTCAGCACGACAATGCGCCCCGGCTGCACGCGCGATCAGGCGTTCTTGGCCCGTTCGATCGACTCGAGGATCACCTTGCGCGCGTCGTCGACGCCACCGATCCGCTCGATCTTGGCCCACTTGCCGGGCTCCAGATCCTTGTAGTGCGTGAAGAAGTGCTTCACCCGCTCAAGCTGGATTTCCTGCATGTCGCCCACATCGTGGATATTGTCGTACATCCGAGTGAGCTTGCTGTTGGGCACGGCGAGGATTTTTTCGTCGACGCCACCATCATCTTCCATGAACAGCACACCGAACGGGCGCGAGCGCACGACAGCACCGGGCACCAGCGGCCGGGAGTTCAGAACGATGACATCCAGCGGATCGCCATCACCGCACAGCGTATGCGGCACGAAGCCGTAATTGCCCGGGTAGCGCATGGGCGTGTAAAGGAACCGGTCGACGAACAGGGCGCCGGATTCCTTGTCGATTTCGTATTTGATCGGCTCGCCCCCGAGCGGCACCTCGATGATCACATTGAGGTCGTCCGGAGGGTTCTTTCCGATGGCGATGGCGTCGATATTCATGAGTATCCCTGTATGGGCTGAGCGAGTGCCGTCTTGTTGCCCATCGCGGGACATGATTGCAAGGCACACCTGCGCTCAGCCGCCATGCGCCGAAGGATCGTATCCGTGAAAATATCTGTTCTGGCCCTGATGCTCGGTCTCGCCAACGCCCCGGCCTTCGGCCAGGAGCCGCTGTCGAGCTATACCGATCTCGATCTCACCCAGTGCACCGTCATTGAATCCGATGACTTCAACAGCGTCTGGGCCTGCTCCGGCCTCAAGGGCATGCCGGTCATGGTGCGCCAGTCCGAACTGCGCATGCATGTCTCGTTCGGGCTCACCTCGACCACCGAGAAGGCCGCCAAACAGACAATTCCGCCACGCAACGAACTCGCACCGGCAATCGAATGGCGCGTCTCGAACGACGAAGGCTATTTCAAGCCCTTCGCTGCCATTGTCGGCTACAGTTTCGAACGTGAGGGTGAAGATGAGCCGGGTCAGGTGCTGACGGTCATCAAGATCGCGCCGGGCGCCACATGCCAGGTGGCCTTTATAGACATGGAAGCCGAGCCCCAAGCGGCGGACCTCGCCCGAAAGACTGCTGACGAAACCGCCAGGGACTTCGATTGTGCCGACGAGCCGAAGCCCGTCGGCACATTCAGTGCGTTCTGAAACTAGTTGGCCGGAGCCGCCTCGCCTTCAGTCTGCCGCTTGACCCCGGCCGCCAGCTCGGCATCCGGAATCGAGATCTCGGTGCTGTCGCGCAGGCCGGTAATCGTCGCGTCATATGCGTCATACATGGCCTGCTGGCCAAGCTGCGGCGCCAGTTGTTCGATCGGCGGCGGCGTAGTCATCCGCTTTTCTTCGAGCTTGATGATGTGCCAGCCGAACTGGCTCTCGACCGGCGCACTGACTTCACCCGGCTCGAGCGTGAAGGCGACCTCTTCGAAGGCCGGCACCATCATGCCCTTGGAGAAAAAGCCCAGGTCGCCGCCGGTCTGCTTGCCGCTCGGATCGATGGTCTTTTCCATCGCCACCATCTCAAAGGGCTTGCCGCTCTCGAGATCGGCTTCGACCTGCTTGGCCTCTTCCTCGGTCTCGACGAGAATGTGGCGCGCATGCACCTCCTCGACCGGCTCGAAGTCGGCGACGAACTTGTCATAGGCGGCCTGCAGCGTCGCCTCGTTGATGCCGTCGGCGATCTTTTCGGCAAAGAAAGAGCGGCGCAGAGCGCTGTCTTCCATGTACTGCACACGGCGCTTGAACAGCTCGGTCTGGTCCATGCCGGCATCGCGCGCGGCTTTGGCCATGATCTTCATGTCGACGAGCACGCTGACCAGAAAGGCACGGCGCTCCTGCGGCGGCACCTGTGCCAGATTGTCCTGCAGGTCTTCCGCCGCAAAGGCGAGATCCGCTTCGGTGATGGTTTCGTCGCCAACTGTCGCGACGACGTCCATCGGGCTGACTTCGGTGCCTGCGGCCGGTGCATCGGCCGCAGGGGCCTCGGCAGCAGGAGCCTCGGCAGCGGGAGCATCCGCCGGCGCTTCGGCCGGAGCCTCGGTGGCGGCGGGCGTTTCAGTGCTGTCCTGGGCCTGTGCCGCCAGCGGCAGCACGGACAGCGCGGTGCCCAGCAGCAGCGCTGCGGCGGCACGGGCAAAGACAGGGCCTTGGCCCATGCGTGTAATATTCATCATTTTGGAAGTTCTCCTCGGCTATCGCGGAGCCCCCGGCCCTCGGCGGCGGGCAGGTTTGGCCCATTTCCGCTCCGTTGACAAGGCAACCCCCCGCTCTTACATGTCTCGCCACTTCAAAGAGTGTTGACGGGCAGGAATCCCGCCACTTTTGCTGGCCATTACGTCGGCAATACGCCCGTCGGGCGAAAATTCAGAGGACATAGCCCTATGGTATTCGCTAAGCTCGCAAAGGCGATCTTCGGTTCTGCCAACGATCGGCAGGTCAAGAAGTATCTGCCGCGCGTGGAGGCCATCAACGCGCTCGAGCCTGAGCTGGCAAAGCTCAGCGACGACGAGCTGCGCGCCCGCACCGAACAGTTCAAGGCCGACTTCGCCGCCGGCAAGACCCTTGATGATCTGATGGTCCCCGCCTTCGCCACCGTGCGCGAGGCTGCAAAGCGTGTGCTCGGCATGCGGCACTTCGACGTGCAGCTGATCGGTGGCATGGTGCTCAACAACCGCTCGATCGCGGAAATGCGCACCGGTGAGGGCAAGACCCTGGTCGCCACCCTGCCGGTCTATCTCAACGCCATCGCCGGCAAGGGCGTGCACGTCGTCACCGTCAACGACTACCTCGCCCGCCGCGACGCCGGCTGGATGGGCCAGGTCTATAACTTCCTCGGTCTGACGACCGGCATCATCGTGCATGGGCTCAACGACGAAGAGCGCAAGGCTGCCTATGCCGCCGACGTGACCTATGGCACGAACAACGAATTCGGCTTCGACTACCTTCGCGACAACATGAAATACTCGCGCGCCCAGATGGTGCAGCGCGGTCATGGCTACGCGATCGTCGACGAGGTGGACTCGATCCTGGTCGACGAGGCCCGGACGCCGCTGATCATTTCCGGCCCCTCGTCCGACCGCTCGGCGCTCTACGAGCTGGTCGACGGCCTGATCCCGCTGCTCGACGACGATGATTTCGAGATCGACGAGAAGCAGCGCTCCGCCACCTTCACCGATGCCGGCATCGAAAAGCTCGAAGCCAAGCTGACGGCGGATGGACATCTGAAGAGTGAGTCGCTCTATGACATCGAGAATGTTGCCTTCGTCCATCATCTGAATTCGGCGCTGCGCGCCCACAAGATGTTCCAGCGCGACAAGGACTACATTGTCCGCAACGACGAAGTGGTGATCATCGACGAGTTCACCGGCCGCATGATGCCGGGCCGGCGCTATTCCGAGGGCCTGCATCAGGCGCTGGAGGCCAAGGAACACGTGACCATCCAGCCAGAGAACCAGACGCTGGCCTCGATCACCTTCCAGAACTATTTCCGCCTCTACGACAAGCTGGCCGGCATGACCGGCACGGCCGCCACCGAGGCCGAGGAATTCGCCGACATCTACGGTCTCAACGTCGTCACCATCCCGACCAATGTCGATGTGCAGCGTGTCGACGAAGACGATGCGATCTTCCGCACCGCAGCCGAAAAGTTCAACGCCATCGCCGATCTGATCGCCGAGGCGCGCGGCCGCGGCCAGCCGATTCTCGTCGGCACCACCTCGATTGAAAAATCCGAGATGCTGGCCGAACTGCTGAAGCAGAAGGGCGTCGAGAACATCGCCGTGCTGAACGCCCGTCACCACGAGCAGGAAGCCCAGATTATCGCCGATGCTGGTGTGCCCGGCGCCGTGACCATTGCGACCAACATGGCTGGTCGCGGTACCGACATTCAGCTCGGCGGCAATCTGGAGATGCGCATCGAGAAGGAAACCGCTGGTCTCGAAGGCGTCGAGCGCGACACCAAGATTGCCCGCATCAAGGAACAGATCGAGAAAGACAAGCGTGATGCGCTGGCGTCCGGCGGCCTCTACATCGTCGGCACCGAGCGCCACGAAAGCCGCCGTATCGACAACCAGCTGCGTGGCCGTGCCGGTCGTCAGGGCGACCCCGGACATTCCAAGTTCTACCTGTCGCTGCAGGACGACCTGATGCGCATCTTCCCGGTCGACAGCATGGATTCCATGCTCGCGAAGCTGGGGCTCGAAGAGGGCGAGTCGATCACCCATCCGTGGGTGACCAAGGCCATCGAGCGCGCCCAGGGCCGCGTCGAGGCGCGCAACTTCGACATCCGCAAGAACATCCTGAAATACGACGACGTGATGAATGATCAGCGCAAGGCGATCTTCTCGGAACGTCTCGAACTGATGGATAGCGAAGACGTCAACGAGACCGTGGCCGAGATGCGCCACCAGGTCGTCGACGACATCATCTCCCGCGCGATCCCCGAGCGCTCCTATCCCGAGCAGTGGAACACCGAACTGCTTGGCTCGTCGGCCAAGACCTATCTCAACCTCGAAATTCCGGCCAAGGAATGGGCGGAGGAAGAGGGCATCGACGCCGAGGTGGTGCGCGAGCGCATGGTCAAGCTCGCCGATGAGGCAGCGGCTGCAAAGGTCGCGAAATACTCGCCGGATCTTTTCCGTCAGGTCGAAAAGCAGATTCTGCTGCAATCGATCGACGGCTTGTGGCGCGAGCACCTCGTGACCCTCGACCAGCTCAGCAAGGTGATCGGCTGGCGCGGCCTCGCCCAGCGCGATCCGCTGAACGAATACAAGCAGGAAGCCTATGAGCTGTTCCAGGGCCTGCTGTCGACACTGCGCGAACTGGTCACGACCCAGCTCAGCCATGTCGAACTGCAGCGCCAGGCACCGGAACTCGATGAACCCGACATGTCGGACTTCAACGAAGTGCACATGGACCCGCTGACCGGCGAAAACGATGCGCTCGGCGATGATGCCCCCCGCCGGGCACGTTCGGCTGGTCCGATGCTCGCTGCCATGGGCGGCGCCTCGGCATCGGGCGCCGGCGTTGCCGAGGCGGCCGACCCGAGCCTCGCACCGATCGATCCCAAGCTGCTGGTTGGCGTGTCCCGCAACGCGCCCTGCCCCTGCGGCTCGGGCAAGAAGTTCAAGCACTGCCACGGCGCGCTCTGACGCCAGCAGACCCCAGACACTGAAACGCAGCAGCCCCGCGCCTCACAACGAGACGCGGGGCTGATTTTTACGCTGGTCCGTGCCTGGAGACCGCGCCCCTCAGGTGCAGGTGACCCGCAGTTCGGCAAAGCCCTCAGCGTCGGCCGAGAACACCATGATGGTGCATTTGGTGCCGGCCAGCGTGCCGAAGCTGTTCTCGACGATCGTGCCCGAGCCACCAACATCCACCGTATCGCCGGTGATCGCGCCGACTCGCAGCGCCGTCGTCATCCGGCATAGCGGATAGGTTTCGTTGGGGATTGCCATGAACCGTGTGCCGAGCGGAATGCAATCGGTCGTCGGCCCGTCTGCATCGCCTTGCTGCCCGACGTCGGCCGTCTCGACCGCCTGAGTCTCTGCGGCCGCGGCATCTGCCTCGGCGGTCGCCTGAGCACTCTCCAGGGCGTTGATACGGGTCTGCAACGCCAGCAGCGCCTCGGCTGTGCCGTCATCCTCAGCCGGGATGGAAAGGCTCTCAAGCTGCTCGGCAACGGTGTCGAGCTCCGCCTGCACCCGGCCCAGCTCGACCATGACCGCCTGACGCCCGGCATCGGCATTCATCTGCACGATGATCGCACCCGCTAGGGCGATCAGGCCGACGAAAGCCGCCAAGAAGGGGATGATGCGGTCGATCAGGACCAGGCGACGATTGCGGCGCATTCCGACCCCTCCGCTTCAGTGCCAAAAACATACCTGCCCGCGCAGGCCGCGACTTTCGGGGGCTGCCGCTGCGCTTCGAAAAGGTCGTAGCCCTGCTTGAGATTGCGCCAGAACCCAAGCCATGGCGCATCGGCCGCGGCGCTCAGCGCTTCGCTGCTCAGGCGGAACGGGAACACATGCACGTCGACCGCGTCCTGCCCGGCTTTCAGCGCCGCTTCGACCACGGCATAGACCTCGTCGACATGCGCGTCGGTGATGGCATAGCAGCCGATCGAGGAGCAGCCGCCATGCACCATGAGTGCCGAGCCGGTGCGATCGTGCTGTCGGTCATAGGCATTGGGAAAGCCGAGATTGAAGCTCAGATGATGCCGCGAGTTGGGGTTCAGCTGGGCCAGTCCGACCCGGTAGAACCCCTCCGGCGCCTGGCGGTCGCCTTCGGCCAGCTTGGGCCCGAGCTCGCCCGAATAGCGGCAGATCTCATAATCGCGAAACTTCGAATAGCGACCGTCATCGCCGGCAAGCCACAGCTCCAGCCGGTTCTCGCGCTTGAAGATGCGCACATGCGCCGGATCGCCCATCTGGTGCCCCGCTGCACTGAGCGAGGCGACCAGCGCGCTGCGATCATAGACCTGGGGCGTATCATCCGTTGGTGTCATGCGGGACATATGGCGCACCCCGAGGACCAGCACCACCGCTGCGGTGACGACAACAATGGCGAGCGCCAGACCTGTCGCTGGGCCGCGCATCGCCTAGACGCGATCGAGGCGCGGCTGCGGCACGGGCGCGGACTGGGGCGCTGTCGTCTGGGGCTGCTGATCGGCCTCGGCGCTGTTCTCGCCACCGAAGAGACCGCCGAAGAAGGAGCCAATGGCCTCGCCGCGCGCCTTCGCAGATTCCTTGGCATCGGCCGCCGCCTGCTCCTCGGCCGCCTGCTTTGCCGCCCGGTCGTTGATCGCCGCGAGCTCGGTCTTGAACGCCGCATCGTCGGCCTGCTGGCGCGCCGCGACGCTGGCCGGCAGCACCTTGGCACCGGATGGGCAGGACGCCGCGGCGTCGAGACCGCCGCCCGAAACGCCGAAGACATACTGCTTTTCGCACACATCCCAGGTCGGGGGCCGTCTGGCGACCTCGAACCGGTCGTAGCCTTCCTTGATGTCGCGCCAGAAGCTCATATGCGGGCTGTCGGCATGGCGCGCGAAGTTCTTCGCCGTCATGCGGAAGGGAAAGATCTGCAGCTGGAAGGAGTTGTTGCCGCCCTTGAACGTCTCGCGGGCCAGCGCATAGATCTCGGCGATCGACTCGTCGGTCATCGAGTAGCAACCGCGTGACGAGCAATCGCCATGCACCATCAGGTCGCTGCCGGTACGGCCATGCGCCCGGTCGAACTTGTTGGGAAAGCCGGTATTGAACGCCAGATAGTAGTTCGAGTTCGGATTCATCAGGCCGGGCGTGATGGTGTAGAAGCCCTCGGGCGACTGGCGGTCGCCTTCCTTGATCTTGGGGCCCAGTGCGCCGGACCAGGCGCAGATCTCATAGCTCTTGAACAGCTTGAAGCTGCCGTTGCCGACCTGCTTCCAGACCTCGAGTTCGGAGCTTTCCTTGTAGATGCGGATCATCATCGCCGCGCCGGGCGACGAGCCCATGGCGCTGAGCTTGCTGACCGTCGCCGACTTGAGCGGTTGAGTCGAGCGCGCGTTGCCGGACGTCAGCCCGTTGCAACCGGCGAGCAACGCCGCAAGTCCGAGGACCGCGAGGGCCCCGATTGCCTTAAGCAAAATTCTGTTCACGACCCGACACCTGAAACACGGCACTCCCGCCTCACCGGTTACGCGTCACACGGTTACGGCCCGCTTAGCGCAGATGGTTAATCGAACCTTACCCATCCGCTATGGCGCACCGGCTCGGGGCAGATCAATTCAATTTCGAACCAATGGCGATGTATTTGTCCCGCCTGTGTTCTCGAATCTCCAACCGCCCCTTGGTACCCGGGAAATCGGTCATAAAATCGGCAATCGCCTTGCCCGTCTTTTCCATCACCTCTGCGTGATGACGATGCGCACCACCTGCTGGCTCCCCGATGATGCCGTCGATCACGCCGAGGCTCATCAGATCCTGCGCGGTGATCTTCATGTTGTTGGCAGCATCCTGCGCCTTGGCCGGATCGCGCCACAGGATCGAGGCGGCGCCTTCCGGCGAAATCACTGCGTAGATTGAGTTTTCCAGCATCAGGACGCGATTGGCCACTGCAATGGCGATGGCGCCACCGGAGCCGCCCTCGCCGATGATGATCGACAGATTCGGCACGCCGAGCTCCAGCGACTTCTCGGTCGACCGGGCAATCGCCTCGGCCTGGCCGCGCTCTTCGGCGTCGATGCCTGGGAACGCCCCGGCTGTATCGACGAACGAAATCACCGGAATGTCGAACCGGTCGGCCATTTCCATGATGCGCACGGCCTTGCGATAACCTTCGGGCCGCGACATGCCGAAATTATGCTTGAGCCGGGTCTCGGTGTCCGAGCCCTTCTCCTGTCCCAAAATGGCAACGGCCTGCCCGCGGAAGCGGCCGAAGCCGGCCTGCAGCGCAGCGTCCTCGCCGAATTTTCGGTCGCCGGCCAGCGGCGTCCACTCGGTGATTAGCGCCCCGACATAATCGGAAAAATGCGGCCGCAGCGGATGGCGGGCGACCTGCATGCGCTGCCACGGTGTGAGCCGGCGATAGATGTCGACCAGCGCCTCGTCGGCACGCGCCGAGAGCCGGCCAACCTCTTCGTCGATCGACACGGCCTGATCACCGGTCGCGAGCGATTTCAGTTCGGCGATCTTGCTTTCGAGATCGGCCACCGGCTTTTCGAAATCGAGATAGGATTGCATCCGGCCTCTGTATCCATTGGTTTCGCGTGCTCAGGTCACGCGTCAAAGTGGCCGGAAAGTGGCGATGGGGGCGCCTTGAGTCAAGCGATGCGCAACAAGCGCCCAAACGTTAAGATTTGCGCGAGGCTTTGCTGTCAGCTTGGGGGCATGTTGAGTTATCTGTCACCGACGGATCCGCGATGAGCATTCATGCGCCGGTCGCCCTTGTCTGCCCCCATTGTAACGAGAGCTTTTCCGAAAGTGCCCGCCTGGTGCGTCCGGGCGGCGAGAGCTGCTGCCCCGGCTGCGGGCAACGCTTTGCCCTCGCCGACGATCATGCCGCGCTGGAGCGTGCCCGTCTGCTGCGCCGTCAGCGGCGCCAGCGCCGCGACGACCTGATGACCTATCTGCGTGCCCCGGCACCGCGCAGCGCGTCGCGCCCGGTTGAAGCGAAAAAGCCCATGGTCATGGGCGATGTGCTGCAGCGGCTGGATGATCTGCTCGCGCAGATGGAAAGCCTGCGCAGCCGACCGACCTAGATCATTTCACCGTTTGTTTGAAACGGTGAAATGATCATGCGTCCTTGTTTGGTCGCGTTTCCGAACCGGAAAACCGTTGCCGTTCTTCGGAAGCTCTCTAATCGATATCCGCCAGCGGGTGATGCCCCTCGACGAGGCTGCGCAGCCGTTCGTCGAGCACATGGGTGTAGATCTGTGTCGTCGAGATATCAGCGTGACCCAAAAGCGTCTGGACGACCCGCAGATCCGCCCCACCCTGCAGCAGGTGGCTGGCGAAGGCGTGTCGCAGCACATGCGGTGACACCCGGCTCGCCGACAACCCGGCGCGCGTTGCAAGGCCCTTGAGCTCGCGCGCAAACACCTGCCGCGTCAGATGCCCGCTCTCGCCGCCGGCCGGAAACAGCCAGACGCCGGGCGGCAATGTCGCGACATAGGTCCGCACCGCATCGCGAGCCCGATCGGTAAGCGGCACGATTCGCTCCTTGCCACCCTTGCCGATGATCGTGAGGAAGGCGGCTTCGCGCAGCACCGCGCTGCGCTTGAGCTCCACCAGTTCGGAAACGCGCATGCCGGTCGCATAGAGCAGTTCGAGCAGGATATGCAGCCGCGCCGCAAATGGCCTGGCCGTACCGGCCTCGACCGCTTCGGTCTCCGCCAGCGTCAGCAGCCGGTCGACTTCGCCCACCGACAGCACCTTGGGGAGGCCCCGCCTGGCGCGTGGCGAGGCGATGATTCGGGTGGGATCGTCGGCGCGCACCGCATCGGCGGCGAGAAACTGATGAAACTGCCGGATGGCGGAGAGACGCCGCGCGCTGCTCGAGGCCGCGAGCCCCTGCGCCGCGAGCGTTTCGAGATAACCGCTGACCGCGTCCTTGCCGGCCTTGAGCGCGCTGAGCTGCTGGCCTGCGAGATAGCCGAGATAGTCCTCGAGATCCCGGCGGTAGGCAGCGATGGTGTTCCTGGCTGCGCCGCGCTCGGCACTCATCATCTCGAGAAAGGACTCGATCAGATGCCGCTCGCTCATTCTATGCCGGGCTGCAGTGTCACCACGCCTTCTTCATCCGCGGCGCTCGTGTCGGCCGGCGGGATCGGCTGGGCCGCGGGCGCCGGCGTTGGTTCCGGTGCCGTGCGGCTCGTGTCGATCTCGCGGCGGACCAGCGGATCGCGACTGGGCTGTGGCACCAGTTCGCGCGTTGGGATGCGAATCGTTTCCAGCTTTTCGCGCGGCTCTACTGTCGCGACGAGCGCAACCATGGCCCCGTAGGCGAGACCAGCAAGAACCAGCAGAACAATGAAGAGTCGAATGAGGGTCGGCATGGCAATCCGGTTTTGTCACGCGGAGACAGTGTCCCCCGTTTCGTGAGCGGGTTCAACCTATGCGCGAATGGTTGATAATCTGTCAGAGTGCCCTGGCGGGTGCAACGCAGCAGCATTGACAAGCGCGCCGCCTGACGGTTGATGGCCTGCGTGGGGGTAGCCGATGAAGGGCCAGGTGAGCACACGCGAGACCGTTCGGGACGAGTTGCTGCGCCGGCTGGCTGGCCGGTCGATCGTGCTCGTCGGCATGATGGGCGCCGGCAAGACCACGGTCGGCCGCCGCCTCGCCAACCGCCTCGGCCGCCGCTTCATCGACAGCGATGAAGAGGTGGAAAAGGCCGCTGGCATGTCCATCGAGGACATCTTCAAGGCGCATGGCGAGGCCGATTTCCGCGCCGGCGAGGCCAAGGTCATCGCCCGGCTGCTGCGCGAGGACGCTGTAGTGCTGGGCACCGGTGGCGGCGCCTTCATGAACCCGGAAACCCGTGCCTTGGTAAAAGAGGCCGCCGTCTCGGTGTGGATCAAGGCCGATTTCGAGCTGCTGTTCGCCCGCGTCTCCCGCCGCTCAAATCGCCCGCTGCTCAAGACCGCCAACCCGCGCGAAACGCTGAAGACGCTGATCGACGCGCGCTACCCGACCTATGCCGAGGCCGATGTCACCGTCGTCTCGCGCGATGTGCCGCAGGAACAGGTGGCGACCGACGTGATCAATGCGCTTCTGGCCCACCTGCCGCAGATCGCCACCGAAAGCCTCACCAATGAGCTCTGAGCCCGCCTGCGTGCACGTGCCCCTGCCCGGCCGCGCCTATGACATCATGATCGGCAGCGAGCTTATGGAAAGCGCCGGCACCCGCCTCGCTGAACGTTTCCCCGGCCGCCGCTATGGCATCATCACTGACACCGAAGTGGCCAAGGCGCAGCTTGGCCGGCTGACCGGCGCCCTCGACGCCGCCGGGATCGGCTATGCGACCGTCGTCCTGCCCAACGGCGAATCGACGAAATCGCTCGACCATCTCGGCGAAGCCGTCGACGGCCTGCTGGCCGCGCGCCTCGAACGCGGCGATCTGGTCATTGCGCTCGGCGGTGGCGTGATCGGCGATCTCGCCGGCTTCGCCGCATCGATCACCCGGCGCGGCATGGATTTTATCCAGATCCCCACCAGCCTGCTGGCCCAGGTGGATTCCTCGGTGGGTGGCAAGACCGGCATCAATTCACCGCATGGCAAGAACCTCATCGGCGCCTTTCACCAGCCGCGCCTGGTGCTGGCCGATCTCGATGCGCTCGACACCCTGCCACAGCGCCAATTCGCTGCCGGCTATGCCGAAGTGGTGAAATACGGGCTGATCGACGACGAGCCCTTCTATTTCTGGCTGGAGGAGAACCGCGCAGCGATCTTCGACGGCGACCGGGCGCTGCGGGCCGAAATGGTGGCGCGCTGCTGCGCCGCCAAGACCCGCTTCGTGCTCGAGGACGAGCGCGAAACCGGCGTCCGCGCCCTGCTCAACCTCGGCCACACCTTCGGCCATGCGCTGGAAAAGGCGACCGGCTATTCCGACCGGCTGCTGCATGGCGAAGGCGTCGCCATCGGCATGGTGCTGGCGCATGAGTTTTCCAACCGGCTCGGCCTCGCGCCGGGCCAGGATGCCGTGCGCATCGCCCGGCACCTCGATGCCGCCGGGCTGCCGACGCGGATCAGCGATATTCCGGGTGACCTGCCGGACACCGATTACCTGATGAATGCCATCGGCCAGGACAAGAAGGTCGTGCGCGGCGCGCTGACCTTCATCCTGACCCGCGGCATCGGCAAGGCCTTCATCGAGCGCAATGTCGACCCGGCCGCCGTCCGCGCCTTCCTCGACGAGATGCGCGCTACGGCGTGACCGCGATCACCACCCGGCGGTTGGCCGCATAGCTTTCGCCGAACTCTTCGGTTGCCCCGCCGCCGGTCGCCGTCGCTCGTTCGAACGGCACGCCCTTTTCCCTGAGATAGCCCAGCACATTCTGCGCGCGCTCGATGGCAAACAGCGCATTGGTGGCGTGATCGCCCTGCCGGCTGGAATATCCGGTGACGAGAAGACGGCAGCTCTCATTGCCTATATCGGCGACGATCTGGTCGAGCCGCGCCGTGAGCTTGGGCGTGAGATCATTGGAGTTCTCGTTGAAGCCGACGACATTGTAGATCTCGTCCCGCGTGCAGGCGGTGGCGGCGCGATCTGCCGGGGCGGCCGGCGCCTCGACACGTGCTGTTTCGACGACCATCTCGGCGGCGGCTTCGGGCTCCGCCGGCGCGGCAGCAGCGAGCGTGTCGCGTGGCAGCGCATCAGTTTTGGCCGGCTGCTGCAAAGCTTCGGCATCGTCCACCGCCGCAACCGTGGTGACGGCACCCGGCAACGGCCATCCGGTCTCCGGCGGCCGCGAGACGCCTTCGACATTGCCATCACGCAGAACGAGGAATTCTCCCAGCACCTCGTTCGCCACATCGTCCCTGGTGCCGCGCGTTTCGAGCCCGGAGACCGTTACCGCCTGCCCGTTCACCGCGACGGACGCGAGATAGAGATTGCGGTCATGCGTCGAGCCTTCGCCCCCCCAGGCCTCGTTCAACAGCCGCACCCGCACCTCGCCGCCCGGGGTGAAGACATCCTCGGGAATGGCAAAATCGAAGCTTTGCACATGGGCGCCCTTGTCGGCTGCGTCGGCAAACGTGCCGTCGGCCACCGTGTCGATCGCCGCGCGCACTTCGGCCTCGCCCAGGATCGTGCCGTCGAAGCTGACGGCGTAGCGCGGCGCCCCGTCATAGGCTTCGCCGCCGATGACGATCTGCAACTGACTGTCTTCGGCCAGCGCCCCGCCGGCCATGCTGCCGACACTGAAAATGGCCAGCGCGGCCATATGAATGCGATGAATCATGTCGCCCTCCTGATTGTCTGCGCGCGGAAGGCTGCCCGACGGGAGGGACGAAATTGAGCAAATATTGGGGCACCGCGGCCCAGCATCGGGCAGCAATGCGGCACGGCATATTTGTGCCATCAAGGCGGTGGAAACCGCCGCCCGAATTGCTTATGTTGCGGCGCTGGCGCCGAGCCGATCGGCTCGAGCCTGCCCCACGGCCCGCAAACGGGCCAAGGGCATGGCGGGGCTGGCGTTCAGGTGCTAATGAGGGCGCTGCCCTTATGGCGCCTTATGCGTTTGGCAGGACTTCGATTGCCAGAGCGTGGACGCCCTCGGCCAGCTCGGTGCTGAGTGGAGCCATGATTGCGCGGTGTTGCGCGACACGGTTCATGCCATCAAGGGCAGGCGCTGCAATGCGGACGCGGAAATGTGTTTCGCCGCCAGGCCGGAACCCGGCGTGACCCTGGTGCTTTGCACTTTCGTCGATCACCTCGAGGTGGCTCGGCGCGAAATTGACCGATAGTTTTTCAACGATCGCGTCACGAACAGTTGTATGCATGCTGGTTCAGCCCTTGTTGCGGAACCCTACCTAGGATTGATGAAACTGGATTCCAAGTACTTCGACAGCATCCGGATCAGCAAGCGACGGGGCGACAAGCCGGCCGCGGACGTGAAGATGTGTGAGTGGGAAGGCTGTGACGAGCCAGGCGCCTACAAGGCCCCCAAGGGTCCAGGGTCGCCGGGGCAGTATCACGACTTCTGCCTCAAGCACGTGCGCCACTACAATCAGGTGTTCAACTTCTTCGACGGCATGAAGCCCGAGGAAATGGACAACCATATCAAGCGCGCCGCCGACACCCCCGGCCGCCCCAGCTGGGGCACGGGCAGCAAGCCCGGCGCCGATGCCGGCCAGGAAATGCCGCAGCACATGCGCCGCAATTCCAACGGCAAGCGCAATGCCGATCCGTTCGGCGTGTTCGCCCGCTATGCCCGTCACCAGTCCAAGGTGCCGGAAGCCGAGCGCGTCAAACCGCTGCACGAGCAGGACCGTCGGGCGCTGGAAATTCTGGGTTTTTCGGCCTACGCCAAGGCTGAAGAGATCAAATCGGCTTACAAGGCCCTGGTGAAGATCCACCACCCGGATGCCAATGGCGGCGACCGCAGTTCCGAAGACCGGCTGCGCGCCATCATTACCGCCTACACCCATCTCAAGCAGAAGGGCTTCACCGGCCGCTAAACTGCCGCTGCCGGCGGGTCTACCCCGCGCCGCCCGATACTGCTATAGAGCCGCCAATCCCCCAAGACAGCTGTCTTGACTATCTCTGCGAGCTTTTCCAATGGCTGAATTCAAGAACTTGCCGAACAAGGAATTTTCGGTCCGCGAGACCTTCGGCATCGATAGCGACATGAAGGTCATGGGCTATGCCGAGTCCGATCCGCATGTGCCCGCCGCCGATCCGGACTATCTGTTCGATCACAACACCACGCTGGCCATTCTCGCCGGCTTCGCCTTCAACCGGCGTGTCATGGTGCAGGGCTATCACGGCACCGGCAAATCGACCCATATCGAGCAGGTTGCGGCGCGGCTGAACTGGCCGCTGGTCCGCGTCAACCTCGACAGCCACGTCAGCCGTATCGATCTCGTCGGCAAGGACGCGATCGTGCTCAAGGACGGCAAGCAGGTCACCGAATTCCGTGACGGCATCCTGCCCTGGGCCGTGCAGAACAATATCGCCATCGTCTTCGACGAATATGACGCCGGCCGCCCGGACGTGATGTTCGTGATCCAGCGCGTGCTCGAGGTTGCGGGCCGCCTGACGCTGCTCGACCAGAACCGCGTCATCACCCCGCACCCGGCCTTCCGGCTGTTCGCGACGACCAACACGATCGGTCTGGGCGACACCTCGGGCCTTTATCACGGCACCCAGCAGATCAATCAGGGTCAGATGGACCGCTGGTCGATCGTCACCACGCTGAACTATCTGCCGCACGACAAGGAAGTCGGGATCGTTCTGGCCAAGGCCAAGTCCTATACCGGCGAGCAGGGCAAGCAGATCGTCTCCAACATGGTGCGCATGGCCGACCTGACCCGCCAGGCCTTCATCAACGGCGACCTGTCGACCGTGATGAGCCCGCGTACGGTGATCACCTGGGCCGAGAATGCCGAGATTTTCGGCGACCTCGGCTTTGCCTTCCGCCTGACCTTCCTCAACAAATGCGACGAACTCGAACGCCCCGTGGTGGCGGAGTTCTATCAGCGCGTGTTTGGTGTGGATCTGCCGGAATCGGCAGCAAACATGGCGGTCTCCGCCTAGTGGTTTCCGGACCTCGTTCCCTTTCAAGCTGAGGACGAGGTCCGCCGCACCACTGAGCTCTCCTCAGCCCTCATGGTGAGCTCCCGGACCCAAGAGGGCGTGGCACCGTTCTGAGACTAACGCCCATGGCCCAGCCGCCGCGCAGCAAATCGAACAAGCCCGACCAGACCGCCCCGTTCAAGGCGGCGATGGGTGCGGCCGTGCGCGCCATTGGTGGACAGCGCGACCTGGAAGTCAGTTTTTCGGCCGACCGCCCGCTGCTGACCTCGGACAAGGCGCGGCTCGCCAACCTGCCGCGCCTGCCGACGACCCGCGATATCGCCATCGCCCGCGGCCAGGGCGATGCCATGTCGATGCGGCTCGCCAGCCACGACCCGGCCACCCATCGCAAGCGCGCGCCCGCCGAGCCCGAAGCCCGCGCCGCCTATGACGCGCTGGAGCAGGCCCGCGTCGAGGCGCTGGGCTGCAAGCGTATGCCCGGCATGACCGCCAATATCCATGAAATGCTGGAAGACCGCCTGTTTCGCGGCAATTTCAGCGAGGTCAAGGACAAGGACGATGCCCCGCTGGCCGAGGCGCTGGGCCTGATCCTGCGCGAGCGTGTCGCCGGGATGGAAATCCCGCCCTCGGGCCGCGCCCTCGTCGACCTGTGGAAGACCGAGATCGAGCAGCGCGCCGGCAATTCGCTGACCACGCTGACCGGCCGTTTCGAAGATCAGGAACTGTTCAGCCGCGCCATGCGGCAAGTGCTGCGCGACCTCAACCTCGTGCCCGACGGCGATCTCGACGACGCCGATGGCGATGACACCGAGGAGGGTGACGACCAGGAGCCCGAGCGCGGCCAGGACGACGACAAGAACCCCGAGCAGGGCGAAGGCGAGAGCGAAGACGCCCAGGCCGACGAGGACCAGACCCCCGGTCAGTCCGACGAAGAGGGCGACGTCGACGGCGCCGAGATGGATTTCTCCGAATCCGACGAAGACGACAGCTCCGAGTCGGGCGAGGACATGCCGAACCCGCCACCGCCAGGCGAGCTGACCAACGAACCCGGCAACGCATTCGCCTACAAGATCTTCACCCAGAAGTTCGACGAGACCATCCGCGCGCAGGACCTCTGTCCGCCGGATGAGCTCGAGCAGCTGCGCAGCCTGCTCGACAAGCAGCTCGAGAACCTGGCCGGCGCCGTGGCGCGGCTGGCCAACAAGCTGCAGCGGCGCCTCATGGCGCAGCAGAACCGCAGCTGGGAATTCGATCTCGAAGAAGGCCTGCTCGACACCGCGCGGCTGACCCGCGTCGTGACCGATCCGCTGCAGGCGTTGAGCTTCAAGGTCGAGCGCGACACCGACTTCCGCGACACCGTGGTGACGCTGCTGCTCGACAATTCCGGCTCGATGCGCGGCCGTCCGATTACCATCGCGGCGATCTGCGGCGATATCCTCGCCCGCACGCTGGAGCGCTGCGGCGTGAAGGTGGAAATTCTCGGCTTCACCACCCGTGCCTGGAAGGGCGGCAAGTCGCGCGAGGCCTGGCTCGAAGCCGGACGTCCGGCCAATCCGGGGCGCGTCAACGACATCCGCCACATCATCTACAAGGCCGCAGACGAGCCGTGGCGCCATGCACGCCGCAACCTCGGGCTGATGATGCGCGAGGGCCTGCTGAAGGAAAACATCGACGGCGAGGCCCTGCAATGGGCGCACAAGCGCCTGCTCGGCCGGCCCGAAAACCGCCGCATCCTGATGGTGATTTCCGATGGTGCCCCGGTGGACGACTCGACCCAGTCGGTCAATGCCGGAAACTATCTGGAGGCCCATCTGCGCCAGGTGATCGAAGAGATCGAGACCCGTTCCAGCGTGCAGCTGGTGGCGGTCGGTATCGGCCATGACGTGACCCGCTACTATCGGCGGGCCGTGACGCTGCTCGACGCCGAGGAACTGGCCGGCGCACTGACCGACGAACTTGCGGCGCTGTTCGACGAAGAACTGCCCGGCAAGCCAGCACGGCGCGGGCGGGGATGACCCGGCTACGGCGTCTCGCCCGGCTGAGTGGCGCCGCCGCACTGCTCGCGGCAGCGGCGCTGGCCGCGCCCGTGGTGGCGCTGGCCCAGGACGAGACCGTCACCGCCCTGCCGATCACCAAATTCATGTCGGCCGACGTCGGCCAGCGCGTCCAGGGGCTGATCTGGCGCGGCGGCCTCGAGCTGCAAAGCCCGGTCGATACCTTTGGCGGCCTCTCCGGCATCGGCTTCACCGGCCCGGACAACCGGCTGGTTATGGTATCGGACCAGGGCAATTTCATTTCAGGCCAGCTGATCTATGACGAGCAGATGCGGCCGCTGAGCCTCGTCGGCGTCCGCTCCGACCCCATCCTCAATTCAAAAGGCGCCGCCCTGCCCCGCGCCTTTGCCCGCGACGCGGAATCGCTGACGGTGATCGAACGCGACGGCGTTCCGGCCGCGGTGCGCGTCGGCTTCGAGAATCTGACCCGCGTCGCGGACTTCGAGCTGGTCGACGCGATTCCCGACGGTCCCGCGCGCGAAATCAACATTCCCGATTGGCTCAGCCGCGCCCGCACCAATGAAACCCTGGAAGCCGTCTGCGTTGCGCCCGCCGCCTCACCCATCGCCGGCTCGACCCTGCTGCTGCCCGAGGGCATCACCGACGATACCGGCGCCCATTCGGCCTATCTGCTGGGACGCGCCGACAAGGGTCCGCTGAGCTATGTGTCGGGCAATGGCACCAACCCCACCGATTGCGCCTTTTTGCCCAATGGCGACCTGCTGGTGCTCGAGCGCGGCATCTCGCTGATCGTTTTCACCATGCGCCTGAAACGTATCCCGGCTGCCGACGTGCAGCCCGGGGCGCGCATGGAGGGCGAAGAATTGCTCTATGCGACGGGCGGTGACATCGACAATATGGAGGGCGTCGCGGTGCATGAGGCACCCGATGGCACGCAACGCATCACCATCATTTCCGACAACAACTTCAACGATTGGGAGCGTAACCTGCTGCTGGAATTCTCCCTGCCGGAGTGAGCCTCGAGCACCCGCCCCACGCACCTGACGAACGAGCGAGCCATGAACATCGATCTGCTGAAACAACTTTGCGAAATGCCGGGCGTGCCGGGTCGCGAGCACCGGGTACGCAAACTGATTTCAGCCGAGGTCGACGGGCTCTTCGACGAGGTGCGGGTCGACGCGATGGGGTCACTGCATTGCGTGCGCAAGGCCCGCGGCAGCGCCAAGAACCCCAAGAAGGTCCTGCTGCTCTGCCATATGGATGAGATCGGCTTTCTCGTCACCCATATCACCAAGGACGGCTTCATCCACGTCGACCCGGTCGGCGGCTTCGACCGGCGGAACCTGTTCTCGCGCCGCGTGCTGGTGTGCACGGACGGCGGCGACATGAAGGGCATCATGAACCCCGGCGGCAAGCCGATCCATATCCTGCCGCCCGAGGACGCCAAGAAGATCCCCGAAATCGCCGATTTCTGCATCGACATCGGCCTGGGCGAAAAGACCCATGAACACGTCAAGATCGGCGACTACGTCGTGATGGACGAGCCCTTCATCGAAATGGGCGACAAGCTGGTCTCCAAGGCGCTCGACAACCGCGTTGCCTGCTGGCTCGGTATCGAGGCGATCCGTCAGCTCGATCGCACCGGCGCCAAAAATCCCTACGAGATCCATGTCGTCTTCACGACCCAGGAAGAGGTCGGCCTGCGCGGCGCCCGTACCGCAGCCTTTGCCGTGCAGCCCGATATCGGCTTCGGCATCGACACCACGCTCGCCTGCGACACGCCCGGCGTGCCGGCCCATGAAGCCGTCACAATCCAGGGCAAGGGCTTTGGCCTGCATATCAAGGACTCGTCCTTCATCGCCGATGTCGATCTGGTGACCGAAATCGAGCAGCTCGCCAAGGCGAACGGCATCCCCTGCCAACGGACCATTCTCGCCCGGGGCGGGCAGGATGGCGCGGCTGCCCAGCAGGCCGCGGCCGGCGCGCGCGCCGTGGGCATCGTGGTCGGCACCCGCTATATCCACACGGTCACCGAAACCATCGACCGCACCGATCTCGCGGCCGCACGCGACATCCTCGCCGTCGCGCTGGCAACACCTTTGCTCGCCGAGTGATTGCGAGGGCGTCGGGTGCCCCCAACCGCCGTTAACCGCGCGCTAACCATGCCGGCAGACGGCGGGCAGCCAAACCGCGCGCCGCTTATTTCGTATTTAGTTCAAATACGAGGCAAGCAAATGGCTGACACGACAACGACAGATAGCGTTTCGGATATTGGTGTGGCTGAGTTTCTGGATATGGCGCGCTCGGCCCATGTCTATTTCGACCTGACACGGGACAAGTTGAGCGTGCGGGCCGTCGACCCGATCTGGCAGATCTGGACCCCGGTGCGTCACCTGCTTGACGAAATCGGCACGTCGCGCATCGAGGCCTATCTGCGCAGCACGGCGAAGCCCTCCTGACCGGAGCGCTCCGCCAGGCAGTGGCTCAGGCCGCGACGTAGCGGTCCGACATCATGCCGCGCAGCACCTTGTAGGGTGCGAGCAGCAGGGCCGCGACCAGCAGCTTGACGATGAAATCGCCGACGGCGAGCGACATCCACAGCGGCACCTCGGGCCCGATGCCGAGGAAGGGCGCCGGAAAGCCCAGCGAACCGTCTTCCATGCCGAACATCGCATCGATGCCGGCAAAGCTCGGCGCGAACGAAATGCCGAAGAACACCACCGTATCGAGCACCGAGCCGAGGAAGGTGGAGACCAGCGGTGCCTGCCACCAGGCCCCGCGCCGCAGCCGGTCGAAGATGGAAACGTCAAGCAGTTGCGCCATCAGGAAGGCCGTGCCCGAGGCGATGGCGATCCGCGGCGTGGCGAGAAAGATCGAAATGACCACGGCGACGACGAAGCCGGACAGCACCACCATGCGGGCTCGCTGCGGGCCGAGCGTGCGGTTGGTCAGGTCATTGACCAGAAAGGCCACCGGATAGGTGAACGCACCCCAGGTCAGCAGATCGCCGAGGTTGATACCGCCGAAGGTGGCCTGAACCGGAAACTGGACGAGAAAGTTGGAAGCGGCGACAACGGCCACCATCGCGGCGACGGCCGCGACAAAACGAGCGAGCATGATCCTGCACCCCTGAAACCCGCGAACCGGCAACAGACCGGGGCGGTATAAAAAACAACCGCGCGGTCCCGGTTGGGAGCGCGCGGCCCTAGGCTCTAGCCGAAAACGGCTTACTGCGCGATGGCAGCTTTCACTTCCTGCTTGAGGGCCTTGGCGCGAACGCTGAGCTCGGCATCCTTGGACTTCATCAGGAATTCGTCGAGACCACCACGATGCTCGACCGTGCGCAGCGCGTTGGCGCAGATGCGCAGCTTGACGGTGCGACCCAGCGCATCGGAAAGCAGCGAGACATTGAGGAGGTTGGGAAGAAAGCGACGACGTGTCCGGTTGAGCGCGTGGCTCACCGTGTTACCCGTCATGACGCCCTTACCGGTGAGTTCGCAGCGGCGAGCCATGTTGTGTCCTGTCAAAAAGGCCCTCGGCGCGGGATGATCCCGGGCAACGGGCTGGAGTCTGTTCTTGATTGCGGCGCATCCCCTAGGGCAAACGGGCCGCAAGGTCAAGCTTTGCCGCGATTGCAGCGCTTGCCAGCCCCGCCCGCGACGGGCAGTTTGACCCTTATGCCGATTCGTTTCCGACCGCCCAAGCCGAGGTGCGTACCGTCGTGTTGAGTGCCCTGTTCCGCCGCGTCGCTTTGACGATGCCTCTGCTGCTCGGCCTCGCAAGTGCGACGAGCGCCGCCGAAGTGCAGGTAACTGCTCGCTATTCGGTGACGCTGGGCGGCACCCAGATTGCGCTGGCGACCGTCAAGCTGGAAACCCAGGGCGACAAATATTCGATGATCCTCGACGCCCGCGTCTCCGGTCTGGCGACGCTGGTGGCGACCGGCACGGCGCGCGCCACCTCGCGCGGCGCGGTGCAAAACTCGGGCCTGCGCTCTGCGATCTTCAATATGGTGACCCGGGCCGGCGGCGGCCAATATGCCTCCGACATCAGCTTTTCCGGCAATGGCGTTGAAAGTTTCGTCATCACCCCGCCGATCATCAACAATATCGACCGCGTCGCTATCGAGCGGAAGCACCTGACCGCCAGCAACGACATGTTGGCCCCCTTCGTGCTGCGCGGGGATGGGCTGAATGCAAAACTGTGCGAACGCAAAATGCCGATCTTCACCGGCACCGAGCGCTTCGACCTGACCATGCGTTATGCGCGCGGCGACACGGCAACCTCGAAACGCACGGGGTATCAAGGGCCGGTGATCGTCTGCGCCATGCGCTACACGCCGGTATCGGGTCACTACACGACGTCCGAGATCACCAACTACCTGGCCAACAATGACCGCATACTGATCTGGTATGCGCCGCTGGAGGCCGAAGGCTGGTACATTCCCTATCGGGCACTGGTGACGACGGCCGAGGGTGACCTGTCGATGGTGCTGACCGATCTCGACCAGTAGCCGGCTGGCACTCCACCCGAGCGAGCGCTCGCCTCACATGAACGTGAGCTAAACTTGCGCCTCAGACGGCGTTCAAGCCGCATGCGGCAAAACCTTCGCAACAAATCGAACACCGATGCGAAGGACACGACATGAACACCCTCACCAAGACCGCCATGGCCGCCGTGGTCGCGCTGACCGCCATGGGCGGTGCCGCCCAGGCCCTCGACCTCAAAGTGGGCACCGGCAAGAAGCTGGTGCCGACGCAGGCCCAGCTCGGCATCATCGCGCCGAACAGCTGCCCCGGCAGTGCCAAGATGACCGCCTGGGTGCACACCAACACCACAGGCAAGGTGAATTTCTTCCTCGTGCGCAAGCAGGGGAGCGTCTACGGCCCGTATACCGCTCAGGCGGTGCAGGGCTCGGGCGGCGTCTATCTGGCGACGATGACGAAAAATATCGCCATCTCGACGGATATCAACGCGCAGTACCGCGTTGTAGTCCCCGGCACCAATGTTGCGAGCAACTGGGTGCCACTGAACGTCGATTGCTGAAGGCGCGTGCCCGCGACAACTGCCGACCCGACGCCGTCCCCGGCTGCATGGCAACAGACCTGCAGCCCCCAGCGCCGATGGCCTCCACTGGGGACCATCCGGCCCGGACGGCGGGTGTCGGCAGCGAGACCCCCGAAATTTATGGTTACCCAAGGCTTAACGAAATCCCTGTGCCGAACCGGGACGGTCAACGCGGTTTTTCGTAAATTTTCGCGCCCCGGCCCCACGCGGCATGGGCTGCCAAGGTAAATCGGCAAAAAAACTTTGGCGTGCCAGATTTTACGCACCGGTGACACTCGCCGTGCAAGCCGCTGATTCTGGGCGAAATTAACCGTCTGGAAACCAGTCTGAACGGCGAGTGGGGATAAAATTGCACCGCTGTTGCGCTTTAGTGCGCCCTGCGCGACCAAGCCACCACATGCTGTGGAGAACAAACCCGGATTTGCGATTCGGCGGCGATTCGGCTCTGCTTTGTTCGCGCTTCGTGCACAGTGTTAAGGTGAGGCCCGAGAACAGGCTGAACATTGTTCCAGCCTGATACACTCGCAACTGCCCGGCCTTTCACCTAGATATGCAGTGATGACCGTCTCACCCACCTCCTCGCTCAAGGCGATTCTTGGGCCCACCAACACCGGCAAGACCTATTTCGCCATCGAGCGGATGCTGGCGCATCGCTCGGGGATGATCGGCCTGCCGCTGCGCCTCCTGGCGCGCGAGGTCTATCAAAAGGTCGTCGACCGGGTCGGCGTGGGCCAGGTGGCGCTGGTCACTGGGGAAGAGCGGATCGTGCCGCCCAAGGCCCGGTTCTGGGTGTGCACCGTCGAGGCCATGCCGCTCGACATCGCAGTCGAATGCCTCGCGATCGACGAGATTCAGGTGGCAACAGATTTCGACCGCGGCCACGTCTTCACCCAGCGCCTGCTCCATGCGCGCGGCATCAGCGAGACGCTGCTGCTGGGCGCCGCCACCATGGCGCCGCTGCTGCGCGCCCTGTTGCCCGGTGTCGAGATCATTCACCGGCCGCGCTTTTCCGAACTGACCTATGCGGGCTCCAAGAAGATTTCGCGCCAGCCCAAGCGCTCGGCCATCGTCGCCTTCTCGGCCCGCGAGGTGTACGCGATCGCCGAACTGGTGCGGCGCGAACGCGGCGGTGCCGCCGTGGTGATGGGCGCCCTGTCGCCCCGCACCCGCAATGCCCAGGTCGAGCTCTACCAGAACGGCGATGTCGATTTTCTCGTCGCCACCGACGCCATCGGCATGGGGCTCAATCTCGACGTGCAGCACGTCGCCTTTGCCGATGACACCAAGTTCGACGGTCGCCAGACCCGCCCGCTGACCCCGGCGGAGTTCGGCCAGATCGCTGGACGCGCCGGCCGGCACATGAACAACGGCACCTTCGGCGTCACCGGCCGCGCCTCCGAATTCGACGAAGATCTGGTGGTGCAGCTCGAAACCCATGATTTCGCGCCGATCCGCGTCATCCAGTGGCGCAACCACACGCTGGATTTCCGTTCGCTAACGACGCTGCGCGACAGCCTCGACCGGCCCCCGTCGATCAAGACCCTGACGCGCGCGCCGATTGCCACCGACCAGCAGGCGCTGGAGTTTCTGGCCCGCAACGAGGCCGGCGCCGCTGCGACCTCGGAAGCGGCTGTCAAACTGCTGTGGGACTGCTGTTCGATCCCCGACTATCGCGACATTTCGCCGGCCCAGCATGGCGAGATCGTCACCCGCATCTACCTCGACCTGATGCACACAGGACGCGTAAACGCGGACTGGATTGCCGAGCAGGTGAGGTTCTGCGACAATAGCTCTGGTGATATAGACACCTTGAGCAACCGGATCCGACAGATCCGCACCTGGACATTCGTCGCCAACCGTAACGACTGGCTTGCAGACCCAACCCATTGGCGCGAAAAGACCCGTGAAATCGAGGACCGACTGAGCGATGCTCTGCACGAACGGCTGACACAGCGTTTCGTGGACCGTCGCACTTCGGTGCTCATGCGCCATCTGAGAGACAAGCATATGGTATCGCCCGAAATCAACGACCATGGCGAGGTCAGCCTGGAAGGCCACCTGATAGGTTCTATCGAGGGCTTCCGTTTCACTTTGGCCCGGTCCGAAGGCGGTGACGCCAAGGGCACGGCCGCTGCCGCGCGTGAAGTGGTGGCGCCCGAAATCGCCCGCCGCGCCGAGCGCGTCGCCGGTGCCCCCAATGAAGAATTCGTGCTGTCCACCGACGGCTATGTCCGCTGGCGCGGCCAGGTGGTCGCCAATCTGGCCGAAGGCGACACGCTGCTGGCGCCACGGCTGATCCTGCTGGCCGACGAGAGCCTGACCGGCTCGGACCTCGAGCGTGTGCAGGACCGGCTGAACCTGTGGCTGCGCCATCTGGTGAACACCCAGCTCGAAAGCGTGCTGGCGCTGGAATCGCCCAACGACCTCGAGGGTACCGCCCGCGGCGTCGCCTATCAGCTGTTCGAGCATCTCGGTGTCATGCCGCGCGGCCCCGTCGCCGACGACGTGAAGAGCCTCGACCAGGACGTGCGCGGCAAGATGCGCAAGCTCGGCGTCAAGTTCGGCGCCTACCACATCTATGTGCCGCAAAGCCTGAAGCCCGCCCCGCGCGAGCTGGCGCTGATCCTGTTCGCGCTGAAGAATGGCGGCGTGCGCCAGCCGGGCGTCTCGGACCTGCCGCAGATCGTCTTGTCCGGCCGGACGTCGTTCCTTATCGACCCCGAGGTCAATCCGCGGCTCTATGAGGTTGCCGGCTTCAAGGTCGCCGGCCGCCGTGCCGTGCGCGTCGACATCCTCGAGCGGCTGGCCGACATCATCCGTCCGCTGATCTCGCTCGATGCCCGCAACCACCAGGGGGAGCTGCCCGCCGGTGCCGCCGATGCCAATGGCTTCCGCGTCACGGTGGAGATGACCTCGCTGCTCGGCACCGCCGGCGAAGACTTCGCTTCGATCCTGACCTCGCTGGGCTACCGCGTGCAGCGCACCCCCAAGGTGGCGGCACCCGCCGCGACCGAGGACGCCAAGGCACCTGAGGCCGAAGCCGCACCCGAAGCAGCTGCCACCGAGGCACTGACTGCGGAGGCCGAAGTGCCTGCTGCGGACGCGCCGGCAGCCGAACCCGCCGCCGCCAGCACGCCGGAGAGCACGGAAGCAGCTCCCGCCGCGGAAGCTGAGGCGACTTCGGCCGAAGCGGCGACGCCCGAAGCCGCACCCGCACCTGAGGCCGAACCCGCACCTGAAGCTGCCCCCGCCGAGACGGCACCGGCAGCCGAGGCCGCTCCCGCCGAAGCAGCTGCCGACCCAACAGCGCCCGCCGAACCCGAGTTCGACGAGATCTGGTTCCCCGCCGGGCGCCGCCAGGACAATGCCCGCAACCGCGGTCGTGGACCGCGGCGCGACGGCGCCGAAGGCGAAGCACCGCAGCGCAAGTTCCGCCGCAACGACGGCGAGAACAAGCCGCCGCGCAAGCCGCGCCCGCACCAGGACAATGGTGGTGGCAAGTCCTACCAGGGCAAGGGCAAGCCGGGTGGCGACAAGCGCCGCGACGACTGGAAGCAGAACCGGCCGCGTGAGGACCGCAAGCCGCAGTTCGATCCCAACTCGCCCTTCGCGGCCCTGGCCGCATTGCGCGAGAAGAAGGACTGATCCCCGCTTGGAGCGCCAGCGGCTCGACAAGTGGCTGTTCTTCGCCCGGGCGGTCAAATCGCGCTCTCTGGCGCAAAAGCTGATCGAGACCGGTGTTGTGCGCGTCAATTCGGAGCGCACCCAGCGGACCGACCATCGCGTCGGCCCCGGCGACGTGCTGACCATGACGGTGCACACGCGCCTCCTGGTCTGGCGCATTCTCGACCCGGGCACGCGCCGCGGTCCCGCCAGCGAGGCAGCAGGCCTTTATGAAGACCTGAGCCCGCCCCCGGTGCCGCGCAAGACCCAGCCGCCTGCTGTGGCGCAGCGCGAACCCGGCGCCGGTCGCCCCACCAAGCGCGACCGCCGCAATATCGACCGGCTGCGCAGCCTCGAGGATGACGGCCCGGCGCTTGATTGAACGGTTTGAACGCCGTTCGTTCAATTTGTAATCGTGGTTTTTCTGTCTCTGTGCGTCCCCCCGCCGCTGTTTGTTGCGCGGCAGGATAGGCGGGTGGCGCACGATGGGGACAAGTTGGCGCGGATCGGGCCGATCCGGCAATTCCGTTCCCGGCCCAAGGCTTGCAGGGCGCCGCGAAAACCGCTAGCAACCGAGCGGTTCCGTCCACCTCCCCAGCCGGGTGGAGCCTGAAAAGACCCAGCGCCGACAACTGAGCAGGATCGCTCGCAGATGACCTATATCGTCACCGACAATTGCATCAGGTGCAAATACATGGATTGCGTGGAAGTGTGTCCGGTGGACTGCTTCTATGAAGGGGAGAACATGCTCGTCATCCATCCCGACGAGTGCATCGACTGTGGCGTGTGCGAGCCCGAGTGCCCCGCCGAGGCGATCAAGCCCGACACCGAGAGTGGTCTCGACAAGTGGCTGGAAGTGAACGCCAAATATGCGGCGACCTGGCCCAACATCACCGAAAAGCGCGATGCGCCAGCCGATGCCGACGCCATGGACGGCGTCGAAGGCAAGTTCGAGAAGTTCTTCTCGGAAGCCCCCGGCGAAGGCGACTGAACATAGAACTGCCGCGGGCTCGCCGCGGCATCGCCACACTGATGAATGCTTGCTGACGCGGCTCCGGCAGGGTCCGCGGCAGTTGATTCGTTCCTTTTGATTTTGCTGATTTTTTGTGCTATGCTCCGCAAATGAATGGAGCTTGTGCCCATCGTCCACCCAGAGTGCCGAGAGGCACCCTTTTTTTTGACAGGAAACAATTGATCTGGGGACCACAGTCGGCCCTGTCGCGCAGGCGACCGACTGGGACGCAAGCCCTTCTGCCCCTCCACCTGGGCATCAAGGTAACAACAAGGACGGTCGCGCGCGAATACCGTCCGTCGGCGGCGTTAAACAGGAGTATTTCATGAACAAGAAATCTGCACAGCGGATGGGGTTCAAGACGGGCGAAAGCGTTGTCTACCCGGCCCACGGCGTCGGCATGATCACCTCGATCGAAGAGCAGGAAGTTGCTGGCCTGACGCTGGAGCTGTTCGTCATTTCGTTTGAGCAGGACAAGCTGACGCTCCGTGTTCCCGTCGCCAAGGTCAAATCCGTCGGCATGCGCAAGCTGGCCGAAGAAGACGAGATCACCAAGGCGCTTGAAACCGTCACCGGTCGCGCCCGCGTCAAGCGCACCATGTGGAGCCGTCGCGCCCAGGAATACGAAGCCAAGATCAACTCGGGCGACCTGAATGCCATTTCGGAAGTCGTGCGCGATCTGTATCGCTCCGACGACCAGCCGGAGCAGAGCTATTCGGAGCGCCAGCTGTTCGAGCAGGCCATGGACCGCATGAGCCGCGAAGTGTCCGCTGTGAACAAGCTGACGCTGACCGAGGCGATCCAGCTGATCGAAAAGAACCTGCAGAAATCCCCGCGCCGCAACGCCAAGCCCGATGAGGCTTCGGAAGAAGCCGCCGCGTAAGCAGCGGACAGGATTTCCTGAGTACGTTAAGGCCGGTCCCTGCGGGGGCCGGCTTTTTTGTCTGGTGTCGAAGAGATGGCCCAGCATGTACGGGAGCGCCGGAGCATGAGAGGGCGAGGACAGGACCGATGAGCGGCAAGGCCGGTGAGGCAGGACAGCGGGCGCAGATCGTGCTGCTCAACGGCGTGGGGAGTGCAGGAAAGTCCTCCATTGCCAGGGCGCTGCAGGACGCCGTGGCAACACCGCTCCTGCATGTGCAGATGGACAGCTTTCTCGAAATGCTGCCCGCCCGCTTTGCCAACCATCCCGAAACCTTCAGCTTCACCCCGGTCGCAACCGATGGCCCGCCCGAGGTAGCGATTTCCGGCGGGACGTTGGGCACGCAGCTGATGCGCGGCATGCGCGCCGCGGTTCAGGCGCTGGCGTCAGAGGGACTGAACCTCATCGTCGATGATGTGCTGATGGGCAGCGCCGATCCGGGCATGGCCGAGTATCGCCGCCTGCTGGCCGGGTTTGACCTGCACACGGTGGGCGTTTTCGCGCATCTCGAAACGCTGGAACAACGCGAGAAAGCCCGCGGCGACCGAATGATCGGCCTCGCCCGCTGGCAGTACGACCGGGTGCATGCCGGGATGGACTATGACCTCGTCGTCCACAGCGATAGTCGGACACCCGCAGAAATCGCGGGTGAAATCATCACGAACTTCGGACTTTGACGTGCGTGGCAATCGCCGAGAGCATCAGGCCGCGTCGATGATCTTGGCGAGGTCCAGAGCGCTCAGCACAGTGTCCTCGATACGACTGCCGGTGGTCCAGTCACCGGTCGCGGCGAGTTGGCGCCCGGTGTCGACATAGGGCTGGCTGTCGTCCTGCGGCAGGCGCCGGGCCGAGGCCCAGCGATGCGTCGCCCTGTGCGCCGCAAGATCCGGGTCGATGCCTGTTGCGGCATGTAGTGCCGCGCCGAGCTGGTGACCGAGTTCGCCCAGATCCTCGCCAAGATGCGCTGCTGCCCAGTCGCTGGTGGAATGAACGACAATTGTCGTGCCCGCCACATCCCGGCCCGGCTTGCTTGAATTGACCCCGATCCACTCGATGGGCGATGCGGACACCCGCGCGGCCACCCAGGGCAGATCTAGCGGCGTGGTGAAACCGAGCATAAGCGCATAGCAGGGCGCCATCTTCGCTGTCGTCAACGGGCCGTCGGCGGGCCCATTGTCGGCGAACAGCGCCATGGTCTGGTGCGCGGTGGTCGTCGACACCACCCAGTCGAAACGTCCCTGATCGGCACCGGATGTATCGGTGAGCACCCAGCCCTCGGGCATGCGCGCACCGAGCGGCGCAATATCGACCCCGGTGCGCAGGTCGAGCCCGTCGGCCAGCGCCTTGGCCATGCTGTTCATGTTGGGGACACCGACATGGTGCAGGTCGCGCGGCTGGGCCAGGCGCGTCACCGCGCCATCCTCGATCCGGGCGATCGGCCCCGCCCAGGGGGCAACGGCACCAGTGGCGAGCAAGGGCTCGAGAAGGTGGGCAAACCGGGGGTCGCGCAGCGTAAAATACTGCGCTCCATGATCGAAACTGAACGGGGGAGCATAACGCGTCGCCATGCGCCCGCCGACACCGCGGCCCTTCTCGAACACCACGACCTCGTGGCTGCGGGCCAGTTGGTGGGCGAGGCTGATCCCGCCGATGCCGGCACCGATGATGGCAATTCGTGTCATGAACACAGGCTCCATAGGGCCAGCCCGCCGCCCAGACCGAGGCTGGCATTGCGCCGCAGGGCCCAGAACCAGGGGTCAATGAGTTTGGCGGAGAGCAGCCGGCGATCGATAGCCAGCAGCGCACCGAGCAGGACCGCCAGCCCGATGAACGCCAGCGGCAACGACCATATCGAGACGAGCGCCATGACCCAGGCCGCGAGCGCCCCGACATTGCTGGTAATCAGCAGGTTGATCGGCACGGGCTGACGCGCCTGCATGAACAAACCCCAGTGCATGCCGCAAACGAAACTGGCGATGATGGCGCCATAGAGCAGTGCCGCAAGCGCTGCCAACGGCAACTGAAGCGTCAGATGCAGCGCGAGCGCCAGCCACGGCGGCAGGATGCCGGCATAGGTGAACGCAAGCGCGACGCGGGTCTGGCTTTCAGTCATTCGCTCGGCTCTGTCCGTTCATCGAGTTCGACAGTTCGCAACGCTACCAGCCCATCGTGCCAGGCTCGCCCTTGAACGGCCCGACGATGCCGGGGGTGACCCAACCGCCGTAAAAGCCGCCGGGTTGCGGCGTGACCACGTCGCCGCCGACCGTACAGCGGTCCATCGGCCCGGCGTAAAAGGCAACGAAATCGCGGATCGGCGCGAAGGCGTCAGTGGGCGCTGGATAGGCCCAGGCAACGCGGGGCGCCGTCTGGCCATTGGCAACGACATCGAAATAGCGCGCGCGCCCCTTCCACTCGCACATGCTGCTGCCCTGCACCGGCCGCAGCACGCCCTCTGCGATATGTTCGGGCGAGACGTAATAGACCGGCGGATGGCTGGTTTCGAGCACCCGGAAACCATCGGGCGCATCGACAATCAGCTTGCCCGCGAAGGTGATCTGGATCGGCTTGGCGACAGCTTCGAGACGCGGCGGGCGTGGATAGTCCCAGACGCTTTCTTCGCCGGGCCCGGGCGGTATCGGGGTGGGACGGTTCACGGCAGGACCTCCAAAAAGCAAGAGGCAGCGCGGCCGCCGGGGGGCGCGCCGCGCTGCGGTTAAGTGAAGGGCTTTGCCCCATATGAAAGTTACGTGGCGGCGGTCACGGCAGTTTCACGCGCGCTGGCCCGCACCCCCATGAACAGCAGATAGCCGACCATCCAGAATTCGCCGACAGAGGCGGGCACGGTGAGGGCCGCGGCGAGCCATGTCGGCGCGCCGACCAGCAGCACCTTGGCAAAGGCGCTGAGCAGGTAGCCGACACCGCCGACCACGAGGATCTGCCCCAGAAGACGCGGCATCCAGCCCGAGGCGAGAACGGCGTATCCCATCGGGATGAGCCACAGACCGAAGAACAGCGCGCCGCCGCCCCATGCGCCGGAGCTCAGCGCATACATCAGCTGCGCGGTGGCTGCCGCGTCGCCCCCCGGGGCGAGGGCCGGGTCGAGCGCTACCTGCAGCGCCACGGTGAGGGCTGCGGCGCTGAACAGGATAGCCACTGCATTGACCATGCCGAAGGCCGCAATGGCGCCGGCCGCAAAACTGTCGACGGCGCGGAACAGCCGATAGAACCACACTGCGGCGAGCGCCTGGGTGAGGACGATCCCCAGTTCGAGCGCGATACCGATACGCGCCAGCCCGGGCTGCGCCAGCAGATTGGCGGCCGTCTGCGCGGCATCGGCCGGATCGTAGAGTGCCGGCCGGATCATTATGAAGCCGAGCATGCCGGTGATGGCGAGGCCGAGATAGAACAGGCCCGTCAGGCGGGCTGTGGTTTTGAGTGACGA
>NZ_JBLXGA010000001.1:318846-325320 GCF_048261455.1 Devosia sp. | reverse complement strand
ATGAAGCCGAGCATGCCGGTGATGGCGAGGCCGAGATAGAACAGGCCCGTCAGGCGGGCTGTGGTTTTGAGTGACGACATGGTGCTGATCTCCCGTTTGGTGTGAGAACAGCTCTAGGGCGTCATCATTGATATGCGAATTGACCAATTTCTATCGTTTGATATGCATATCTGCATGGATTGGCGCGCAGTGAAATTCGACTGGAACAAGGCCCGGGCCTTTCTGGTGACCGCCGAGGAAGGCTCGCTGTCGGCCGCTGCGCGCGCTTTGGGCATGGCGCAGCCGACGCTGGGCCGGCAGGTCGACGGGCTAGAGCAGGAACTCGGCATCGTGCTGTTCGAGCGCGTCGGGCGCGGCCTGACGCTGACCCCGAGCGGCCTGCAATTGCTGGAGCATGTGCGCGACATGGGCGAGGCAGCCGGCCGCATGTCGCTGACCGCTGCCGGACAGTCGCAGGCACTCGAAGGCTCGATCAGCATTTCGGCCAGCGAAACCTATGCGTCGGTGCTGTTGCCGCCAATCGTCACCAAACTGCGCCAGATCCAGCCCGGCATTCAGGTCGAGATCGTCGTTGCCAACCACGCCAGCGACCTGCGCCGCCGCGAGGCCGACATCGCCGTGCGCAACTTCCGGCCGACCGAACCCGACCTGATCGCCAAAAAGATCGGCGAGGCGCATGCGGCGCTTTACGCGACGCCCGACTATATCGCGCGGCTCGGAAACCCGACCCGGCCCGCCGATCTGGCGCGCGGGCAGTTCGTCAGCCTCGACCGCAGCGGCCTGATGATCAAGGGGCTCAACACCTTGGGCCTGGGCCTGACGGAGGCGAACTTTCCGCTGCTGACGGAAAGCTACATCGTCATGTGGGAACTGGTGCGCCAGGGCGCGGCCATCGGCGTGCTCGATGCCTTCATCGGTGACAGCGATCCGCTGGTCGCCCGGGTGCTGCCCGATCTGCCGACGCTGCCCTTTCCCATCTGGCTGGTGGCGCATCGGGAACTGACCACGAATCCGCGCATTCGCATGGTCTACGACTATCTCGCCGACGCCCTGCGCCGCCCCTGACGGGCGATGGCGCGAAGCGGTGACGCGCGAAAGCGATTGATCTTATGCGGGTGAGCAGGTCTGGTGCAGACCGGCACCCTGCCACCCCACGCGAACACGGCACAGAGCGCCGCGCACAGCACGAGGATCGCCTTTTTTGGAAACCTACATGGTGTTGCTGACGGTCCTGGGCGCCGTCATCCTGCTGACGGCCTGGCTGCCGATGATCCTCAAGGAACTGCCGCTGTCGCTGCCGATCGCCTGTATCGCCATCGGCATCGCAGTGCAGCTGTCGCCCGTGGCCTCGATCGTTGCGGCCAATCCGCTCGAAAGCCGGGCGCTGACCGAGCGGCTGACCGAATTCGTGGTGATCATCGCGCTGATGGGCGCCGGCCTGAAGCTGGAGCGGCCCTTCAGCCTGCGCGGCTGGGGCGTGACCTGGCGGCTCCTCGCCATCGCCATGCCGCTCAGCATCGCCGCGACGGCGTTTCTGGGCTGGTGGGGCCTTGGGCTCGGCCTGCCGGCCGCCTTGCTGCTCGGCGCCGCGCTGGCCCCGACCGACCCGGTGCTGGCCAGCGACGTGCAGGTGGGCCCGCCCGGTTCGGGCGACACCGACGAGGTCCGCTTTGCGCTGACCTCCGAAGCCGGGCTCAATGACGGGCTGGCCTTTCCCTTCGTCTATCTCGCCATCGGCCTCGCCGGCGCCACCGGCGGCTTCGGCGCCGTGCTCGGCGACTGGTTCCTCGTCGATGTGGTGTTCAAACTGACCGTCGGCATCGGCCTCGGCTGGCTCGGCGGCAAGGCCATGGGCTATCTGCTGTTCCACCTGCCCGACCGCGCCAAGATCTCCCGCACCGGCGATGGGTTCGTGGCGCTGGGGATCACCTGCCTCGCCTATGGCTCGACCGAGATCGTCGGCGGCTACGGCTTTCTGGCCGTCTTCATCGCCGCGCTGACGCTGCGCTCGCAGGAGCGCAAGCAGCACTATCTTGGCAAGATGCACGATTTCGTCGAGGAGCTCGAGCGACTGGTGATGATGGTGCTGCTGGTCTGTTTCGGCGCTGCGATCGCCGAGGGCTCGGTGTTCAGCGCCCTCAACCTGCCCGTGATCCTGGTGTCGCTGGCCATCCTGTTCATCGTGCGCCCCATTGCCGGCTGGACCAGCCTGATCGGCCACAACGTGCCGGCGCGCGAAAAGGCCGTGATCTCCTTTTTCGGCATTCGCGGCCTTGGCTCGTTCTACTATCTGGCCTATGCGCTGGGGCACGCCGAGTTCTTCCACGCCGGCACCCTGTGGGTGACAGTATGCTGCGTCGTGGTGATCTCGATCGTACTGCACGGCGTTACGGTGACACCGATCATGCGCTATCTCGACCGCAACCGCGAAAGCGGCAGCGAGGCCTGAGTTCGCCCAAAACCTCAGCCGCCGAGGAAGTCGGCGATGACCTTGGCCTGCAGCTTGGTGCCGTCGGGATCGAGATCGGTCTTGAGGGCGCACAGCTGCCTCGACCACTCGGACGTGCGGGTACGGATGGGCGGGTTTTCGGCATGGAGCACGTCCATCACCACCTCGGCCACCTGATCTGGCGTCTGCACCGCACCCTGATCGCGGCGCGCCGCGGAGGCACCCAGATAGGCCTGCAGCACCGGGGCATACTCGTCATCGCGCACCCCGCCGGTCTCCTGCATGGCCTTGAGCGCCGAGTTGAAGAATTCCGATGAAATGCCGCCCGGTTCTACCAGCGAGAAGTTGATTCCGAAGCTGGGCGTCACGTAGCTCGCAAGCGCCTCCATGTAGCCTTCGACGCCGAACTTGGCGCCGCAGTAGAGTTCGTTGAACGGCTGGCCGACGAGGCCGCCGACCGAGGATATGGTGATGACGTGGCCGCTGCGCTGCTGGCGCATGTGCGGGATCGCCGCCTTGGTGCAGCGCACCACGCCGAAATAATTGACGTCCATGACCCAGTCGATCTCGTCCTCGGTGGCCTGCTCGGTAGACCGGGCAAAGCCGGCGCCAGCATTGTTGACCAGCACATCGATGCGGCCATGCGCACCGATGACCGTGTCGACGGCCGCCGCGATGCTCGCCATCTCCTGCACGTCGAGCTGCAGCACCTCGAGGCTGACATTGGCAGCAGCCGCTGCCGCATCGAGCGTCGCGCGCTTTTCGAGATTGCGCATGGTGGCGTAGACGGTGTGGCCTGCGGCGGCGGCCTGAACGGCAATGCTGACGCCAAGGCCGGTCGAAGCGCCGGTGACGAGAATGATCTTGCTCATTGGGAGTGTCCTTGTTCGCGGGAAGTGCAGGCTGTTCAGGGGGTGAGGCAGGACCAGAGGCGATCGAAGACCTCATCGATTTCGGCCTGGGGTGGGCGCCTGTCCGACAGGCTGGCGATGCGGGCCAGATGCAGGGCCGGCCCGAGCAGCAGGCTCATGGCGACAGGGATGGGCATTGCCATCACGGTGCCATCGGCGATGGCTGCGCGCAGCACTTCATGCACCTCGTCCTGCAGCGGCGCGATCTCGGCGCGCTGGTCCGCCGTGAGCAGATCCGCCGCGCCGGCATATTCGAGAAAGCGGAAATCGAGCGGCCGCGTCCACAGAAAGGCGAAGACCGCGTGCCACATGCTGCGGATCCGTGCCGCAGATGTCGTCTCCCCGGCACCGGCCGTCATCATCGCGGCATGGAACGCGCGTTTGAGGTGCAGATAGGTCTGCTGCAGCATGTCCTCGCGCGTCGTGAAGTGCAGATAAATGGTGCCCGGCGACACCCGCGCCGCCTTGGCGATATCGGCGACGCCGGCCGCACCAATGCCGGAATGAGCCACGACTTCGACAACCGCCTGACGGATGTTTTCGAGCACTTCGGCTTTCGGCAGGCGGGGCATGGCGGACACAATCAGTAATGAATATTCATTACTGATTAGCCGTGGGCAGGTCCACTGTCAACGCAACCGCGCGCTGGCGGCGGGTCGCGCGCAGTGCAAAACGGGAGCGTGGCTTCAGCGCAAAACATGGATGGCCGGCCCTTGGACACTACGGACCGCGGCACAACGGACGACAGGCAGCGCCTGCCTTCGGAGGCCGGATTTCAAGGCAAAGTGACAGCCCTGTCGGGCCGCGAACTACGGCGCGAAGCTCCGCAGCGGTCACCAGGCGCACAAACGTGATGAAGATCCGCGGCCCGACCGCCTTCAGACGTACATGCCGCCGACCCAGACATCGGCGATATTGGCGCGGCTGGCGCTGTGGATGAGCTTTTGCAGCATCTGGTCGGGGTCGGTTTCACCGAAACTGCGGATCGTACCCTCGGGCGCCGCGGTATCGATGCGCAGGGCATCGAAGTGATAGCCGGGCGCGAACTGGCCGATCGGCAGATCAAGCGCCACCCCGCCCCCCGCGGTGGCGAGATAAAAGGCCGTGCGATAGTCGATGCGCGAATTGGGCCGCCCGCGTTCGGCCCGCGGCAGGTCCGGATCGGTGCCGCTTTCCAAGAGCCGCGACGCGGCCATCGCCATGCGCGCACTTTCGAGCACCGAAGCCGTCGGGCCACCGGAGATGTCGGTGCCGAGCCCGACATGCATGCCCTTTTCGAGCGCCGCGCGCAGCGGAAACACCGCATCGCCGAAATAGGCATTGGACAGCGGACAATGCGCCACCGCGGCTTGCCGGGAAATGACCAGATCGGTGTCGCTACCGGTGAGGCGGGTGGCATGGGCGAGGACGCTGTGCCGGCCGACGAGGCCGAAGCGGTCGAGGCTTTCGGTGTCGCTCATGCCATGGCGATCGAGCACATAGCCATGCGCCCAGTCGCTTTCCGAGCAATGGGTCTGGACGTGACAGCCGCATTCGCCGGCCAACTGGCCCAGCCCCTCGAGCAGATCGTCGGTGCATGAGGGGATGAAGCGCGGCGTGACGACGGGCAGCACCCTCTGCTCACGATTGTCGGGATGCGACCGCACATAGTCGATCACCGCGCGGGTGCCCGCGACGCCGGCCGCGGCCGAGGCATCGCGATAATAGTCCGGGCAGCTCTCGGGATCGTCCATCGCCACCTTGCCGACCAGCGCCCGCTGGCCGCGCTCGAGGCAGATATCGACCAGAAGCTGCGTCGCCTCCTGGTGCACCGTGGCGAAATAGAGCGCCGTCGTCGTACCGTTGCGCAGCAGATCCCCGACCAGCGTGTCGTAGCTGTCGCGGGCAAAATCGAGGTCGGCATAACGCGCTTCGAGTGGGAAGGTGTATTTCCCCAGCCACACTTCCAGCGGCTCGTCGAGCGCCAGCCCCAGTTGCGGATATTGCGGGGCGTGGACGTGCAGATCGACGAAGCCGGGAATGATGATGTCGGTCGGGGCAAAGCGGGTCAGCCGGCCCGAATTCCCGGCCGCCACTTCCGCTGCGGCGCGATCGGTATGGCCGGCGGGGTGGATGGCGGCGATCCGGCCGTCGGCGCCGATTTCGATCAATGCGTCGACCAGCGCCTCGACCGTGCCAGCCTGCGGCGCATGCATGAAAGTGCCGCAGACAAACCGGCCCCGCAAAGTCTCACTCATCACCGCATTTTCCATCGATCACTGTTCACTACGCCCTGCGATAGCGCATGACGCTGGCAGGCGCCAGCTATCAGCCGAACGGCCACCAGGGCGCCGGAAAACCGGAGCGCTAGAGGGTAACAACCAGCTTTTTCGCCGAAACCCCGCGCTTGTGCGCCTCGAGCGCCGACTGGATCCGATCGAGCCCGGCGCCGTGGAGCTCCGGGTCCGGGCTTGGCCAGTAGCGCCCGGCTTGCAGCGCCTGCGGCAGGAAATCGGCATAGATCATCGGGCCGACTGCATTGCTGGCAATGCTGGTGCTGAAGATGGACGCCGTGCGCACGCCGCGCAGGCGCGCCTTGAGCATGAGTCCGGCCGTCGCCGCGATGAGCCGCGGCATTGTCTTCGCCAGCCACAGCCCCCGGCCGGGACCGAGTGGCACGGACTCGAACGACAGAGGCGTCGAGGCCATCGAGACGGCCTTGTCGCCGCCCGTCGCGGCCATGATGTCGATGCATGGGCCAGCCGAGCCCGCGCCGATGGCAAGCGCGCCCGCCATATCCCGGCGACCGCAGGCCGCGATGATATCGCGGACAGCCGTCTTGCTGCGGTAGTCGAAGACCTCGGCGGCACCCAATTGGCGGAGCCTGTCAAAATTGCGCGGCGAAGCGGTGGCGATCACCTCATAGCCGGCAGCCACCGCCAACTGGATGGCATTGGAACCGACGCTGGTAGAGCCGCCCCAGATCAGCACTGTCCGCCCTGTCGCGACCGGCTTCAGCTTAGGTGGGCCGAGGCCCAGTTGCCCAGGCTCGAACAGGCCGGCCGCAGCCGTGGAGAGCGCCAGCGGCAGCACCGCTGCCCGGACATAGTCCAGCCCATCGGGCATCGGCGACGC
>NZ_JBLXGA010000001.1:246571-318836 GCF_048261455.1 Devosia sp. | reverse complement strand
CCGGCCGCAGCCGTGGAGAGCGCCAGCGGCAGCACCGCTGCCCGGACATAGTCCAGCCCATCGGGCATCGGCGACGCCATGTGCTCGAGCAAGACGGTGTAGAGCTGAAAACTGCCGGCCGCAGCGCTGGTCCACGCCTTGTCGAGCCCGACAGCATGGCCCAGCACCCGATCGCCGGGCCTGAAGCGGGTGACACCTCTGCCAACGGCGACCACCTCGCCGGCGCTGTCGGACCCCAGAACGAATGGAAACCTGATCCAGGAAAAGAACAAGTCGCCCAGAGCCTGCGCGATCCAGTCGATCGGGTTGATGGCCACGGCGCGGTTGCGAACGACGATCTCGTTGGGCCCGGGGCTGGGCATTGGCGCTGGTCCGACGGACAGGGCGCTCTGTTTCGCCATCTGCCACGCCGCAGCATTGCCTGTTTCAGGGCCAAGGCGCGACGCCTCTTGCGCACTGTCTGCGCCGAATTCTCTGTCGTGAACCATCACTGCCGACCCAATCTTTACACTGTCAATATCTATGTGTGCGGAGCTCCCGGTGGTCAAGACAAATCTTGTCGGTGTAAGGATTGACGATGAAACAGGCTTATCACCACGGCGCATTGCGCGAGGCGCTCATCGCCGCCGCAGGGACCATCCTTGAGCGCGACGGCATCACGGCCCTGACCCTGCGTGCCGCGGCGCGGGAAGCGGGCGTCTCCCACGCGGCGCCTGCCCATCACTTCGGCAGCCTTGCAGGATTGCTGAGCGAACTGGCGGCTGCCGGCTTCGTCCGCTTTCGCGAAACGATCGCGGCGGAAGTCGCTGCCGCTGCGCCGACCCCCGACGCGCGCGCCCTCGCCGTCAGCCGCGGCTATGTCGGCTTCGCCCGTGCCGCACCCGGCCTGTTCCGGCTGATGTTCCGCTCGGAGCAGCTCGACTGGACCAATGCCGCGCTCGAGCGCGAAGGCGCCGCCGCCTTCATGCTTCTGTTGCCGCCGGAGGCTGATGACGGGCCGGTCCTGCCCACGTCGCCGCAGGCGCTGAACACGGCGATGGCGCATTGGTCGATGGTGCATGGGCTCGCATCGCTGCTGATCGACGGCCGGCTGCAGGCGGTCGCCAGTAAGATGCACCCGGGCGTCGATATCGAGCAGTTGATCGCCCAGATCATCCGGACCGGGGCCGGCTGAATGGGGCGCCTACCAGCGGCGCAGGGGAGATCGCCCTTGTCCTGCATCCGGTCGCGGCCTAGCTATGGGATAGAGCGCAAACGGAGGGTTTTGGGACATGAGTGACTTCAACGACATGGTGATGGCCGATTTCCACCGCACCAAGGGCAAGCCCGGCGGGCCGTTCGAGGGCAAGCCCGTGCTGTTGCTGCATGCCATTGGCGCCAAATCCGGTGCCGATCGCACCCTGCCGCTGATGTATCTGCAGGAGCGGCAGGACGACCGCTGGTATGTCTTCGCCTCCTATGGCGGCGCCCCCAGCGACCCGGACTGGTACCACAATCTCATCGCCCACCCCGATATCGAGATCTCGGTTGGCGATGGCAGCGAGATCGAGCGCCTGCCGGTGCACGCCAGCGAGATCGAGGGCGGTGAACGCGATGCGATCTACGCGCGACAGGCGACCCTCTATCCGCAATTTGCGGAATATGAGGAAAAGACCGACCGCACAATTCCCGTCATCGCATTGGCTCGCCGCTGATCGGCCGGACCGCAGAGCAGTGTGAGGCACTGAATTGCAAAACGGCCGGGAGATTTTCCCGGCCTTTTGATTTACGCGCGCAATTGAGCGGCCTACGCTTCGCCTAGAACTCGCTCCAGTCCTGATTGACCGCGGTCTTGGCCCCGCCGCCGAGATAGGTGCTCGCGACAGACTTCACCTTGGCTTGCAGCCGCTTGATGCCCTTGGGCGCCGGAGCCGCTTCCGGCGCAGCCCTCTGCCCTGCGGCATCGACCACGAAGACCGAAACAATCCTGTCGAGCTCGGTGGCCTGCGCCTCGGTCTGCTCGATCGCCGCATTGGTTTCTTCCACCAGCGCCGCATTGTGCTGGGTCATCTCGTCCATCTGGCGGATGGCGGAGGTGACCTCGGCAATGCCGGTCGACTGCTGGCGGCTCGCTGAGGCGATGCCTTCGACCAGCGAGGCGCTTTCGCGTACGCCCTCGAGCATGGTGCCGAGCTTCTGCGAAGCCTCGGCGACCAGCCGCGTGCCCCCGGCCACTTCGCCCGACGACTGTTCGATCAGCGCCTTGACATCGGACGAGGCTTGCGCGGCCGATTGCGCCAGCCGGCGCACCTCGATCGCAACTACCGCAAACCCTTTGCCAGCGTCGCCGGCGCGCGCCGCTTCCACCGAGGCATTGAGCGCCAGGAGGTTTGTCTGGAAGGCGATGTCGTCGATCAGCCCGATGATGTTGGAAATCTTCGCCGAGGATTCGGTGATGCGCTGCATCGCGTCAGTCGAGCGCTCCATGACGTCGCCGGTTTCGCTGGCCGTCTGCGAAACGGACTGTGCCTTTTCACTGGCGCTGTCGGCGCGCTTGGCATTCTCGGAAACGGTATTGGCGAGTTGCTCCATCGCCGCGCTGGTCTCTTCGATCGCCGCCGCCTGCTTGGTGGTGCGTTCGGCCAGATCATTGGCGCCGGTGAGGATTTCGCCCGTCGCCGCCTTGACCGAACCGGATGTGTCGCGCAACTGCCCGACGATATCGATCAGATTGGTGCCCACCGCATTGGTGTCGGTTTGCAGCTTGGCGAAAGCGCCGTGATAGGTGCCTTCCATCCGCTCGGTCAGATCCATACGCGCCAGGGCCGCAAGCACCCGGCCGGTTTCGCTGATGCCGCCATCGACGGTTTCGAGCAGATCGTTGACCCCGGTCGCCACCGACTGCAGGTCTTCATATTTGGGATTGCCCTGGACGCGCCGGCTGAAATCGCCGGCGATGGCATGCTCGACGACATCGGACAGGCTCGCAATCAGCGCGACACCGGCCTCGTTGCGCGCACGCGTCTCTCCAGCACGCGCCGCTTCCTCGACCCCGAGTTCGCTGACCCGGATGGCGTTCTGCTTGAACACTTCGACCGCCCCCGCCATGGCGCCGATTTCGTCGCGCTGCGTGCGGCCGGGAACATCGACATCGAGCTCGCCATCGGCCAGTCGCTGCATCGCGGCGGTCATACCCACGATGGGTCGGGAAATGGCCCGCGAGATGAAGAACGCGAGAACCAGCGCCAGAATGGCGGCGACAACGAAGGTCACGGTCAGCGTCGTCGTCATGCTTGCACGCAGGCTGGCAAGATCCGCCTGGGCGGCTGCCCTGCGCGCCTCGGCCCCGGCCAGCCGTTCGCTGGCGATGGCTGAAGCCTCGTTCACGTCATCTTCGAACGCGTGGATCGTATCGGAGAGGGCCAGAAGTCCCACGGCATAGGCGCCGAACTCGGCGCGATAGACATCGATCGCCTCAGCGAGCTGACGCTGCGTCAGCACGGGCAGCGGCGACAGGGGCAATGCGGCGGTGAACTCGGTAATCGCATCTGCAAATCTGTCGACATATTTCGGGTCTTCGCGCAGCATGAAATCCTTCTCATGCCGGCGCAGCATCAGCATCTTGACCATCAGTCCGTCGAGGTTGAGACCGCCCTCGATCAGACCGTTGAGCTGGCCCTCGACGCCACGCACGCTGGCACGCAGCGAACCCTGCAGACCCTCGTTTTCGTTGAGGCCCAGCTGGGTCAGCTCGGAGACAACCTGTTCCGCGGCGGCGGGCATCGAGCTGAGTGCCGATTGCACCTCGGGTGCGTTGGCGAGACCGGGCAGCAAAGACTGCAGCTCGGCAGCCTCTTCGGTCACCGTGGCCGCACTTTCTTCCGTCGGCTCGATAAGAAAGGCCTCTGTGTGGCTCAGCAGCTCGAGCGCCAAAGTCTGCGCCTCAGCAAGCTCGGCAACACGCTCCGCGGCCTGTTCCGCATCGCGCGACGCGGCGCCAATCCGCGCATCGAGCAGAAAATAGACGGTGGCCACGGCGGCAACCGTGACGAGGGTCACGGACGCCATGACAAGCAGTTTAGCACGCAATCCGAGCTGGAGGGTCTGCAAAGATCTTATCCCTTCGAACACAAAACGCTTCCGATAGTGCCACCCGGAGAGGCGCATTCGAGATACGACGAAGACCCCTGCCCGAGCCGGTAAACTGGAGGCAAAGGTCTAATTTTGCGATAAGCGGCCCCTAAGGGACGAGCGCGGGGCGGCTGGCGCGGACGACGCCGCCGCCGTAGCCACCCGCGCATGCAGTTGAAATCGGGCCCAGCCATGCAGGGATGCGCGCGGGGAGGCGGCATCATCTTTGGGGCGTTGCAGGGCAACGGCCGCACCGTGGGCGACGTGCTGTTCTAAGGGACGCGGCTAGCCCGGCTGCGGCACGCCGTCGGGCAGGTGGCTGAAGACCTCGAGGATGACGCCGAGATCGCGCTCGGTGTCGAGGTAGTGGACCTCGACACCGCTGAACGTGCCGCTGAGGATCGACTGGTGCCCGGCGGCCGCCTCGTCGGCGATCACCTGCTTGAAGTCCGGGGTCCTGACGGCGATGTGGTGGACGCCGCCGGCGCCGTCGCGTTGCGCAAGGAAACGGCCGAACAGGTCATCCGGGGCCATCGGCTGGATCAGCTCCCACATAACGCTGCCGACCATGGTGACGGCGATCTTCGAGCGCCAGTCGCGCGGCTGGCCATAAAGGCGCACATTCTCGGTGTTCTCGGACCCGACCTCCATCACCTGCCAGCCGGTGATGCCGAAGCGTTCGGCATAGCGGCGCGCGGCGATTTCGACGTCCGGCACCACGATGCCGATCTGCATGGTCTGGGTGAAGGCGGGGTCCGATGGCATCGCTGGGTCTCCTCCGGCAGCGGTCATTTAACTTGCAATATGCAAGCATGTTTACTTGCGAAGCGCAAGCGATTTGACTATCAAAAGCCATGGCCGAAACTGACCCCACACGCCGCTCCACCTGTCCTGTAAACGCCGCACTCGAAGTGCTGGGCGACCGCTGGTCTTTGCTGATCGTGCGCGACCTGATGTTCGGCGGCGCGCGCACCTATTCCGATTTCCGCGCGGCGCCCGAGGCGATCGCGACCAATATCCTCGCGAGCCGGCTGGCCAGCTTGCAGGCGGGCGGCATTCTGACCAGCGCACCCGACCCCGAAGATGGCCGCAGGCATCTCTATCGACTGACCGAGAAAGGGATCGCCCTGGCCCCGGCGCTGCTGGAACTCGGGCGCTGGGGCATTGCCCATGAGGGCGCGGAGCCACCGCCGGGGCTGCACGCCGCCTATGACGCAGACCGCGAGGGTTTCATGGCGGCGCTGCGTGCGCGATTGCTGGACGCGCCGTGAAGCCTGCCGCCTGTGCGGCCCCTTGATGGCGGGGTCGCGGCGCGGCTAGGGTGCGGCGGTCATTCTCGCCCTTTCTGGATCTCACCATGCTCGATACGCCCGGCGCCCCGCCCGCACGGTTTCTGCCCGAGGCGCGCCCGGTGGCGCAGGCCTTGAAGCCGTCGCTGATCCGCGATGTCGCCAATGCCGGCATGGGACGCGACGATATCCTGCCGTTCTGGTTCGGCGAATCCGACCTGCCGACGGCAGGCTTCATCCGCGAGGCGGCGATGCACTCGCTCGAACGCGGCGAGACCTTTTATTCGCAGAACCTTGGCCGGCCCTATTTGCGCGAAGCCCTGAGCGGCTATCTGAGCACGCTGCACGGCAGGCCGATTGCGCCGGACCGGATTGCCGCGACGAGTTCGGGGCTGTCGGGTCTGATGCTGGCGAGCCAGATGCTGCTGTCGCCGCGCGACCGGGTGGTGGCGGTGACGCCGCTCTGGCCCAATGTCACGGAAATCCCGCAGATCCTCGGCGCCGATGTGGTGCGCGTGCCGCTGAGCGTGGCGGACGGGCGCTGGAGCCTCGATCTCGACCGGCTGCTGGCGGCGCTGACGCCCGAGACGCGCCTGCTGATCGTCAACTCGCCGAACAACCCGACCGGCTGGACCATCGATGACGCGGCGGTGGATGCGCTGACCGCGCATTGCCGCAGGCATGGCATCTGGATCGTGGCCGACGATGTCTATGAGCGGCTAATCTACGATCCAGCGCGGCGCTCGGCCCCGTCATTCCTGACGCGCTATCAAGACGGGGACCGGATCATTTCGGCCAATAGCTGCTCGAAAGCCTGGTCGATGACCGGCTTTCGCACTGGCTGGCTGGTGCTTCCCGAAGTGCTGCAGGCCGACCTGACCAAGCTGATCGAATACAACACCTCCTGCATTCCCGAGCCGATGCAGCGCGCCGCGACGGTGGCGGTGACCGAGGGCGAGAACGAGGTGACGGCGCTGAAGGCGCGGCTGAGCGAGAGCCGGGCACTGCTGGTCGAGGGGCTGCGCGCCCTGCCCGGCGTAACCGTGCCGGAGGCGGGCGGCGCGATGTATGTGTTCTTTGCGATCGACGGGCAGGACGACACGCTGGCGCTGGCGCAGCGGCTGGTCGCGGAGGTCGGATTGGGCCTCGCCCCCGGCGCCGCCTTCGGCCCGGAGGGGCGCGGCTGGCTGCGCTGGTGCCACTCGGCAACGCCGGCAAAGCTCGCCGACGGCCTCGAGCGCTTGCGGCGTTTTCTGGGCTGAGCAGCGCCTAGTTCAGCGACGCCAGCATCTGGCCCCAGACCCAGCCGCTGCGGCCGTCATCGAGACGTACCCGCGTCCAGCCGCCCTTCGAGGAGAGCGCCGAAACCTCGCTGCCGCCCCGGATGGCGAACAGCTTCTGGCCATGCTTTGAGGGCTGCGAGCGCACGTTGAGCCCATTGACGGCGACACGATGCGTGAAGGTCGGCGCCGCCGGCTCCGGCGCGCTCGGCAGTTCGGTGAAGACCGCGGCTTTCGCCGTCATGTCGACCGAAACGGGCACGGCGCGGGCGATGTTGAAATCGGACTGTTTCACCTCGGGCAGCGACGAGACATAGCCCTGACGCACATTCGCCTTGACTGGCGGCAGTTGCGCGACGGCTACGGAAAGCTCGGAGGCGGTGTAGCTCAGCGCGCCAACGATGACGGCGGTGGAAACCGCCAGCACACCAGCGAAGGCGACGATGGGGTGAAAGGTGCGGGCCATCTGCTGTGTATCCCTCGTACAAGCCATTATGTTCGCGACTAGAATGATCTGGTACCGCACAAGTTCCGTCTTTGCCGCATTTACGCCGTGTTAATCTTAATGTGGCGCTGCGGCGCGCCGGCAGATCCCACCGCGCAGCGGCTTCGCTGTAAGGCTGGTGTCAGGCTGCGGTGCGATCGGCGCGCGTTGGAGAAGTGAGGTCATGCGCATCCTTTTGGTGGAAGACGACGAGGCGCTGGGTGGCGCGCTGCGGGACCATGTGCGCGCCGAAGGCCACGCGGTCGACTGGATGCGCCGGCTCGACGACGCCACCGAGGCACGCGCCGCGACGCCCTATGATCTGATCCTGCTCGATCTCGGTCTGCCGGATGGCCGCGGGCTCGATTTCCTTCGCGCCTTGCGGCGCGAGGGCAAGGCGACCCCGGTGATGATCCTGACGGCGATGGACCAGCTGTCGATGCGGATCGACGGGCTGAACGCCGGCGCCGACGACTATCTGGTCAAACCCTTCGATCTCGACGAGCTGATTGCCCGGCTCGGCGCCGTGGCGCGCCGCTATGCCGGCAACCCCAATCCCCTGTTGCAGCTCGGGCCGCTGGAGCTCGACCTGGCGCACCGGCACGTGGCGCGCGACGGCAAGCCGCTGGACCTGACCGGGCGCGAATGGGCCGTGCTCGACCGGCTGGCCCAGCACCCCGGCCTGCTGGTGTCGCGCAGCCAGCTCGAGGATGCGCTGTTCGCCTTTGGCGCCGAAGTCGAATCCAATGCGGTGGAGGTCTATGTCAGCCGGCTGCGCAAGAAGCTCGGCGCCGGGCTGATCCATACCGCGCGCGGGCTCGGCTATCGCCTGGCGGCAGAGCAATGAGACCATCGCACCACCGGCCGCCCAGCCTGACCCGCCGCCTCATCCTGTGGCTGACGGCAGGCGCCGCGCTGCTGTGGCTTCTGGGTGCGCTGGCCTCGGCCGCCGTGTTGCGCGGCGAACTGGCGGAAGCCTTCGACGCCGGACTGCGCGAGACTGCCGAACGGCTGATGCCCCTGGCGGAGGACACGCTGGACGACCGCGACGGCGACCGTGATGCGCCCTTCGATCGCGGCTTCGACCGCCGCTATGGCATGCGGCCCGGGGGGCACCGTGAGAGTGAATACATCGTATATCAGCTGCGTGACCGCGACGGCCGAATCCTGATGCTGTCGCATGATGCGCCCGACAAGCCATTTGACGTGCCCCTGACCGACGACAGCTTTGCCGATATCGACGGCTACCGGGTGTTCACCGTGGCGAGCCGAAACCAGCGGCTGTTTCTCCATGTGGCCGAGGAATTGGAGCACCGCGACGAGACGCTGGGGGGCGCGATCCTCGCCCTGCTGCTGCCGCTCGTCGCCATGCTGCCGCTATCGGCGCTGGGGATTTTCTATGCGGTGCGACGCGGGTTGCGCCCCGTCCATCAGCTGAGCGCGGCGGTCGCCGAACGCCATGCCGCCCATCTCGATCCGGTGCCCACCGACACACTGCCCCTCGAGCTGCGCCCCATGGCCGAGTCGGTGAACGGGCTGCTCGACCGGCTGCGTGCCGCGCTGAGCGCCGAACGCGCCTTCGCTGCCAACAGCGCCCATGAAATGCGCACCCCGATAGCCGGCAGCCTGGCGCAGGTGCAGCGGCTGATTGCTGAACTGGCCGACGGGGCGCCACGCGAGCGGGCCCGGCAGGTCGCGCAATCGCTGGCCCGGCTCGGGGCCTTGGCCGAAAAGCTGCTGCAGCTGGCGCGCGCCGAGGCTGGCATGGCGCCCGCCGCGCCGCATGACCTGCTGCCGGCCCTGCGCCTGCTCGCCGCCGACCGAGGCGCGCGCGTGACGCTGGAACTGACCGAAGGGGCGAGCCTTGCCGCCCCGCTCGATATCGACGCCTTCGGCATCGTCATGCGCAACCTGATCGACAATGCCCTCAGCCATGGTGCGGACGGCAATGTGACGATCCGGCTGGCCGCCGACAACGTCGTCGAAGTGCTGAACGCCGCCAAAACGGTACCGGCCGAAACCCTCGCCAAACTGGTGCAGCGTTTCGAGCGCGGCGATGCCACGGCGCCGGGGACAGGGCTAGGCCTCGCCATCGTCACGGCCATTCTGGCGCAGGTCGGCGGAACGCTGGAGCTGCTGTCGCCCGCACCGGGACGGGCGGACGGCTTTTGCGCCCGCCTGACCCTGCCGAGGGGCTGACCGCCCTACTCGACGGCGACGATCTTGTAGCGCGCGCCGGCCGTGACCGGATCGCCGGGGTAGAGATTGTTGAGGATGTAGAACAGGTCCTTGCCGCGGCTCATGCCGGCCATCCTGGCAGCCAGCGTATCTGCCGTGTCGCCGCTGGTTGCCACCACGGTGCGCACCGCGAGCTGACGGACCTTGGCGAGATCCTTGCTGGTGGTGGCGCGGAAGCTCTTCAGCGTCGCATCGGCCGCCTTGCGGAAATCCGCCGTGTCGTCCTTGGCCGCGAAGATGAAGCGGAACACCTGGCCCTCGTTGCGCACTACCGCGACGCGGAAATGCCATTGCGGCGTCACCGCAATACCCGAGGCCATGTCGAAGCCATTGGTCTTTTCGCGCTTAACCGTTGCCGGCTGCAGGCCTGCGATCCAGCCGGACTTGAGATAGTCCTCGAGCCCCATCGACGCCGGGACCTCGGCGCTGTCGAAGCGCACCGCCTCGCCCTGACCGGCGACGCCGACCACTGCGCCTTTGGACATCTGCAGCGAATAGCCGGCCGGCACCGAGAAGGTGAACTTCAGCTTCGGATTGATGTAGCTGCGGCCCGCGATGGCGCCATGCGCCGGGCTGTCGCCGAAAGTGATGCCGTCGATGCCGTTGAGATAGGCCTCGCGGTCGGCCTCGCCCAGCCCGGGCGCCCCGAAGGCGCCGCGTGCCGTCTCGACCGCCTTCTGGATGCGGTCGGGCGTCGAGGGATGCGAGGAGAGAAAGTCGGCCTCCTGCCCGGCGTCACCCGCCGAGAATTTCGCGAACCGGCCCATGGCGCCCAGAAAGCGCGCCGCCGCATGCGGATCATAGCCCGCGCGGCCGGCAATCATGATGCCTTCCTTGTCCGCTGCCAGCTCCTGCTGCTGGCTGAACGCGGCCATCGAGACGCGCGAGCGATTGGCGGTCTGGTCGGTTTCGAGATCGGCCCCGAAGACCCCCGTCACCACCTTGTCGACGATCTCGTTGGTGCGCGCCCGATTGGTGCGCGCCCGGGCATGGCGCAGCGTCACATGCGCGATTTCATGCGCCAGTACGGCGGCCAGTTCGGAGGTGTCGGAGGCCAGCGCCAGCAGGCCGCGCGTGACATAGACATAGCCCCCCGGCAACGCGAAGGCATTGACGTCGGCGGTGTCGAGCAGTGTGACGGTGAATTTCTGGTTCGGCTGATCGGCAGCGGCGAGCAGCCGCCCGACGATGCGGGCCACCGCGATTTCGGCCTGCCGGTCCGAATAGATGCCGCCATAGGTGGCGAGGATGCGCGGATGTTCGCGCCGGCCGATGACGTCGTCTTCGCTCTCGTCGCCCGTTGCCTGTACCGGCGTGGCGCCGTTGCCGCCGGTCATGACGGTCGGGGCGAGGCTTGAACAGCTCGCCAGCAGCAGCGCCAGGCCGGCGCCCGCCAGAGCCATGTGAATCCGTGAACTCATCGGGTGGCCAGAACCTCGATCTGCTCGGGATGCGTCACATCGATCCGCGGCCCGTTGTGCACGTCGATCCAGCCACGCACCCGCACCAGGGCATCCTCGAGCCGCAACGGATCGAGCCCCAGCGAGTCAAACAGACGCAATGCACCGCCGTCGATCACCGCAGTGAAATCCTCTTTGAAGGAACGACCGAAATTGAGATAGACGCGCCCACCGACCTTTTCGGCACTGAGCAGACGACCTTCGACCAGTTCGTAATGACCAGCGCGCCCTGCAAGTTGCATGGGGCGATCCGCACGTCGAACGCTGTAATAGGGATCAGCCCAGATGCCAAGCTTCATCGCGCGGGCCCGGCTTTCGGTGGCCAGCAATTCGGCCACGCAGCGCCGGTTGTCGGGAAACGAATAGACCCGCGCCATGCCGGCCGCCACCATTTCGTGCTGCACCCACACGGTGGGTGTCGCGGCATCGGGGCTTTCGACGAACAGCTGGCCCAGGGCGCGGCCGTGGCGATCCCACTGCTCGCCGCCATGCATGACGCGCACCCGTTTGCCATCGACCAGGGCTGCGAGCGCCTGTTTCGATTCGGTGCCCATGGGCCAGGCTTCGAACCCCTCGCGCCCCAGCGGCAGCTTGGGGGCCTGCATGCCGATCAACCGCACGGCGACATCATTGTCGAGCAGCACGGTATCGCCGTCGCTGATCGACACCACCGTGCCAGCCGGCCCCTCGGTCAGCCCGTCGCAGGCCGCAGCAAGGCTCACCGGCAGGCTCGCCAGCAGCGCCAGGGCAGCAGTTTTGAGTTTGGTCGTCGCCAGCAATTGAGGCCTCTGTCCACTTCTGAGGATGCAGCATGTAATTGCGGCGAAATTGTTCGGCAATTGTCTATAATAGAAACTGTGTGGCCAGCCGGCCACCACATTGCGGCCATGTGAAATCGAAACGGAGTCGGGGCCATACCATCGCTTGCCGAGCTGACCGTTCATGCTGCCAGCTATCGACAGACCCCGCGCGCCTTTCGCCGGCACCTGCGCAGCGCGGCCCGGCTGTGGTGCCAGGGACAGCGCCAGATCCGCGCCTGGGCGCCACATCTCGCCAAGGCCCGCGCGCTGATCGACACCATGATCGACGACCTGCCCGACCGCCGCACTGTCGTGGTGCTGGGCTCCGGGCCGCTGTTCGAACTGCCGCTCGAATCGCTTGCCCGGACCTTTGACGGCGTCATGCTGGTCGACCGGATCCATCTGGCGGCTGCCCGCCGCCGCGCCGCCACCTATTCCAACGTCATCTGCGAGTGGCGCGATCTGTCACCCTCGGGCAGCGCCAGGCCACTGGGTTTTCTCGACCAGATCCCGACCCTCGACTGGGTGATATCGGCCAATCTGGTCACCGAACTCGCCCGCGGCCAGCCCGCTGAGATGCGGCAGCAGACCGTCGCCGCCCATGTCGAAGCGCTGGGCCGCCTGCCCTGCCCGGCGACCCTGATCACCGACCTCGACTATCGCGTCTTCAACCGTCACGGCGTGGTGCTCGACAGTGCCGACCTGCTGTACGGCTATCCTGTGCCGCGCAGCGGCTTGCGCTGGAAGTGGGAGGCGGCGCCGTTCGGCGAGGAACATCCCCACACCCGGCGCGTTCACACCGTAGCGGCATGGCACGATTGGCGGCATGCCGAGACCGGCTGAGATGAAGGCGATCACGTGCATCTCAGCGCAAGGAGGGTTTCGCGACGGCCCCGTATTTGCTATCCACCGAGCCCGTGTGGCTCCGTAGCTCAGTTGGATAGAGCACAGGATTCCTAATCCTGGGGTCGTGGGTTCGAATCCCGCCGGGGTCACCAGTATTTCATTCAGTCGGGGGCGCCCGGCGCACCCTTTGAAGGACCACCAAGACTCATGCCCCCCATCAAGCTGATCTCTGCCCTGGCCATCGCAACAGCGCTCGCCGCCTGCTCCCCCGGCAGCGGCCCGCAGCTTTCGCCGGGGCTCACCGCTCCGATGAACCAGCCCGGGGCACAGCTGAACCGCGTCGATGCGCTGTTCCTGCTCAACGATTATCGCGCCCAGAACGGCGCCGGTCAGGTCCGCGGCGACACGCTGCTGGATTCCTCGGCCCAGTCGCTGGCTGCGGCCTATGCCAAGACCGGTGCCCAGCCCAAGCTGCCCAATGGCGCCGTCGCCATGCGTCTCAGCGCGGGCTACGCGACCTTCGCGGAGACCTTCTCGGGCTGGCGCAATACGCCCGCCGATGCCGCGGCGCTCGCCGATCCGCGCGCCAAGCGCGCCGGCCTCGGTGTCTCCTACGACCCGAACTCGAGCTATGGCGTCTACTGGGTGCTGGTGCTTGACGACTGAGACCGTCGCGCTCGACTGCCGCGGGCTGCGTTGCCCGCTGCCGGTCCTGAAACTCGAGAAACGGATCGAAACCTTGCCAAAAGGCGCGCGGCTTGAGTTGCGCGCCACCGATCCGATCGCCAAGATCGATATCCCGCTCTACTGCCGTCAAAACGGCCACGACTGCACCAGCGCGCCGGATGGCGAAGGCCTGCGGTTTCTGATCGTAAAAGGCTGAGGCGCGGATACCGCCTATTGGGCGGCGGCGAGCGATGCCGAGGCCTGCGGGGCCCAGCCGGGACGCGGGCGTGGCAGCGGCACATCGTCGACCAAAACGCCCAGATTCGTTACCGTATAGCTGACCCCGTCGATCTGATCGGTGAGATAGCTTGGCTGGCCCTTGAGGCCCAGTGGATAGGCAGCCTCGCGCTCGGCGACATAGGCCTTCGAGTCCTTGCCGCAGATCTGCGAGCGCATGTTGACCGGCGATGCGGCGGCATTGCGAATGCTGACGACGCTGCGGCCATTGCCTTTGACCGACCCAGACAGCCCCTTGAGCACCAGTTCGGCTGCCATCTCGTTGCGCTCGCGCGAGGACACGCCGCCGAGCACCACGGCCAGCAGGGAGCGTCCGCCGCGCTCGACAGTCGCGACGATGTTGAGACCAGAAGCGCAGACATAACCGGTCTTCATGCCGGTGGTGCCGGCAAAATGCTCGAGCAGGCCATTGTTGGACTGGAACCGTGCCTTGCCCATCTTCACCAGCTCGGTGCCGAACATAGGCAGATACTGCGGAAAATCGCGCCGGATATAGAGCGCCAGCATGGCCAGGTCGCGCGCTGAAGACACCTGCGCTTCGTTGTGCAGCCCGTGCGGATTGACGTAGTGCGTCGCGGTCAGGTCCATGGCGTCTGCCATGCGGTTCATTTCGCCGACGAACTCCGGCACCGAGCCGCTCACCGCCTCGGCGATGGCGACCGCAATGTCATTGGCCGATTTGACCACCAGCAGATAGAGCGCATCGCGCATGGTGATGTAGGAGCCGACCTTGAGCCCGGACTTGCTGGGTGCCTGGTTCCAGGCGTTCTGCGAAACGCGGATCGGCGTATCGAGGCTGATCCGCCCCGCCTTGATGGCCGCGAAGGCGACATAGGCTGTCATCAGCTTGGTCAGCGACGCCGGATGCCACGGCTGCCCGGCCTCCTTGTCATAAAGGACCTCGCCCGTGCGGATATCGACCAGCAGCATGGGATTGGCCATTGCCGGGCCAAGCGCAGCGAGGACGCTGAGGGCGATGCAAAGCGCCCTGAGGCGACTAACGAGGAAACGTGACAAGGGGCCTCCCGCAGACCGGAACGGCTGAATCTGCCCAGCCTTCTACCAATCGTGCGCATTGTGCTCAACCGGGGGGCTCTTCGGTCAAGGGATTTTGAACGTTTTGCGGCTCCGGCACTCGGTTCACGGTGCGCAACATACAGCGGCGCGCCCTAGTCACAATCAGTAACCAGCTCTATAAGAGGATGAACCAGACAACCGGAAAGGCCGCGAAATGGCATTAGGGTCCTCAGACAAGGTCGAGACCTGCAACGCGATGGGGGACATCCTCAATCGCATCGGCGACAAGTGGAGCGTGATGATTGTCGGCTTTCTGGCCCGCAAGAAGATGCGCTTCAATGAGCTGCGCAACGCCATCGGCGGCATTTCGCAGCGCATGCTGACGCTGACCCTGCGCAACCTGGAGCGCGACGGGCTGGTGACGCGCACCGTGTTCCCCGAGATCCCGCCGCGGGTCGAATATGAGCTGACCGAGCTCGGCCGCACCCTGACCGGCCCGCTGGAAGCCCTGTGGGACTGGGCGGAAGCACACCAGAGCGAGGTCAGCGTGGCGCGCCGCCGCTATGACCTCGACCACGCCGAAGCCGCCGACAAGCGCCCGCCGGAGCGCCGCTATGCCGGGGCGGAACGCTGAGCGCGGCAACCCGCCAAAGCCTCGTCGGTGACCTGAGACGCCTCGGCCTCGCGGCCGGGGACGTCGTGATGGTTCACGCCAGCCTCAGGGCCGTCGGGCCCGTGGTCTCGGGCGCCGAGGCGATCATCGCCGCGCTGCGTGACGCCATCGGCCCCGACGGCACTCTTCTCGTCTATTGCGACTGGGAGCAGGACATCTGGGATCTCGATGAGCCCGATGATCTTTCGCTCACCACGCTGACGGCCCGGCCTGAGGCACGGGAGACGGCAATCGCCTTCAATGCCGCCAGTGCCCGCGCCAGCCGCGACTATGGTGCGCTGCCCGAACTGATCCGCACCCTGCCCGGCGCCATCGCCAGCGCCAACCCCGGCGCGCGCTGTGCCGCGATCGGTCCGCGGGCCGGCGAGCTGACCGCCGGCCATGCGCTCGACTATGGCTATGGCGAAGCCTCGCCCTTTGCGCGGCTGGTGGCCGCGGGCGGCAAGGTGCTGATGCTGGGCGCGCCACGCGACACGATGACCCTGCTGCACCATGCCGAGCATCTGGCGACGGTGCCGGACAAGCGCCGGGTGCGCGTCGAATATCCCTTTGCGGCCGACGACGGCAGGATCGCCTGGCGCTGGGCCGAAGAGTTCAACACCGGCGTGCCGGTGATCGCCGGACTGGCCGACGACTATTTCGCCGAGGTGGTGACGGACTTCCTCGCGACCGGCGAAGGGCGGACGGGGAAGGTCGGCAACGCCGACTGCGTGCTGGTGCCCGCCGACGGGATCGTCCGCTTCGCCGTCGACTGGCTGGAAAGCCGCTGACCGCTCAGGGACTCTGGTGCTGGCCCGGCGCGACCGGATGAGGCAGAGTCCAGCCGAAATAGACTTCGATGACCTGCACCAGCCCGTCGCGGACCGTGAAGATCTCGGTATTGCGGTTGCGCCGGCCGTCGTGGAACGTGCCGTCATAGGTGACGACCACAGTGTCATCCTGGGCGACGACGCGGCGCAGATCGAACCGGGCGATCATTTCGTGCGCCGGCCAGCAGAGCGCGAAATAGCTCTCGCGGTCGATGCCGTTGTCATAGGGGCTGACGAAGCGGAACCCCGTCGCCAACAGCCGCTCCAGCGCGGCCCTGTCCCCCGCCTCGAATGCCTTGAACACGGCACAAGCAATATCGGCATTTGACATCGGCTTTCCCTCCTGACGTCAGCGACACTCGACTGCGGCGGAGTTCTGCGCAAGCCGCCGCGTCACGCGGCGACTGCCGTCACACCAGCGCGTGGATTTCCTTTTTCCGCCACCAGCCGAAATAATAGCTGGCCTGCAGCAGCATCATCGCGACGAAGCTGCAGCAATAGCCGACCCAGACGCCCGGCAGGCCGAACATCTGGCTGAGGATCAGCGCGGCCGGGATTTCCACCACGAGGATGGCGCCCAGCGACAGCGCCATCGGGATCCACACATCGCCCGAAGCGCGCATGACGGCGGAGAACACCGAGCCGAAGCCGAACATCACGACGCTCCAGAGCACGATATGCAGCAGCGTTTCGGTCATCTCGATCACCTTGGGATCGGTGATGAACAGCATGACGAGGTTCTGCGAGAACAGATAGGCGATCAGCACCAGCCCGCCGGTGAACACCAGATTGACCCCCAGCGCCGTGCGCGTCACGCGCTCGACCTGGTCGTTTTCCCGTGCGCCAATCGCCTGGGACGCAAAGATCGAGGCGGCAATGGAAATCGACATGGCCGGGAACTGCACATAGCTCATCACCTGGTTGACCGCGCCATAGGCCGCCGTCGCCTCGGAGCCGAAGCGGTTGACGATGCCGACGATGACGATCGCCGACAGTGAGGAGACGACCATGCCGACGCCGGCCGGCACGCCGAGCTTGAGGATCATGCCCAGCAGTTTGACGTCGATCCCAAGCCGGGCGAACAACTCGCGGTCGGGCGCCATCGGGCTTTTGCGCCAGTTGAGATAGAAATAGAGGAACACCAGAACGACGACGAAGCCGGCGATGAAGGCGACGGCCGCCGAGATCAGCCCCAGCTGCGGCAAGCCGAGCCAGCCGAGGATGAAGGCTGGCGTCACCACCAGCCCGACCGCGACGGACAGTATCAGCGCAAACAGCGGCGTCATGGTGTCGCCGACGCCGCGCAGCGTCGAGGTGTAGATCAGAAAGACGAAAAAGCCCGGCATGCCCATCAGCATGACCCGGCCATAGCTGGTCGCCTGATCGACGATATCCTGCGGCGCCCCGAGCAGGTTCATCAGATCGCGCGTGAAAAATCCGCCGACCACGGCGATGACCAACCCCAGAATAAAGGCGGCGGTCAGCGTCGTGCCCTGCACCTGCTTGACCTTTTCGATGTTGCGCGCGCCCCAGGCCTGACCGATCAGGATGGTCGACCCCGATGCGAGGCCGACGACGAAACTGATCAGGAAGATCATGATCGGGAAGAACACGGCGATGGCGGCGAGCGCATCGACGCCGATCAGCTGACCGACGAAGATCGCGTTGATCGTCCCCGACATCGATTGCAGGATATTGCTGAGTGACAGCGGCAGCAGAAAGATCACGAAACGCTGCCACAAAGGGCGCGCGCTGGCAGGACTATTCACTTGAAGACGCCTCCGACGACAGGACCATGGCGTGCAGTCACGCTACAGATCGGGGGCGAAATGGCCGGCGGTCTGGGCCTCTTCACATCCCTGATGGGACGCAGGCGGGTCGGAGCACGGAACTTGACAGCACTGTCGGCTATGTAGCCATCGGCCACCAGCCCGTCAACCGAACCGCCACCGGCATTTTTCGGCACCGCGCAGCGATGAAAACTGTCGCCGCGGCAGCGCCCAGTCGCGTAAGACTTGCACCATGATCTCGCCTGCCCGCACCACCACGGTTCCGTTCTGGCTCGGCATGCGCCTGTTCGTGCCGATCGCCATTTCCGTCGCCGCCTATGGCGTCGTGTGGGGCGTGCTGGCCGGCCAGGCGGGCATGACGGCGCTCGAAGTGCTGCTGATGAGCGCCCTGGTGTTTGCCGGTGCCAGCCAGTTCGTGGTGCTCGACATGTGGACGCCGGGCAGCCTGCCCATCGCCTCGATCATCATCGCCACCGCCATCGTCAATCTGCGGGTCCTGCTGATGACGGCCTCGCTGAAGCCGCTGGCCGCGCATCTGCCGCTGCCACGGGCGCTGGCGGCGATGTTCCTGGTCTCCGACGAAAACTGGGCACTGACCATGACCGAGGTGCGCAACGGGCGCGGCAGCATCGCCTTCCTGCTCGGCGCCGGAACCCTATGCTGGGCCGCCTGGCTGTTGTCGACCATGGCCGGCCGGCTGCTCGGCGCCTTCATCGACGACCCCAGGACCTATGGGCTGGATTTCGCTTTCACCGCCACCTTCATCGCCCTGCTGCTCGGCATGTGGAAGGGCCGGGGCGATCTGGTGCCCTGGCTCGTCGGCGGGCTGGTCGCCATGGCCGTCAGCCAGTGGATCGAAGGCAATTGGTATATCATTGCCGGCGGCCTCGCGGGCAGCTTCGCCGGCGCCGTGGTCGAAATGCGGAGGGCGCCACGCGATGCCCTCTGAGCTGATCTCGACCGAAGCGCTGCTCGCCATTCTCGGCATGGCCGCGGTGACCTTCGCCATCCGCGCCGGTGGCTATCTGCTGGCGAGCCGCCTGCCCACCACCGGCTTCGTCGCCGCCTGGATGCGGCATCTGCCCGGCGCCGTGCTGGCCGCGCTGGTGGCGCCGGCGCTGATCGAAGGTAGCCTGCCCGAGTGGCTCGCCGCCGCCGCGACCGTTGCGCTTTATGTGCTGACGCGCAGCCTGTTCGCCGCCATGGCCGGTGGCGTCGCCACGGTGTTTGTCGCCCGCCTGCTGCTCGGCGTCTGAGCGCCCCTCAACGGCCCACTTGCCTTGTGACTTCTGCCAATGCTAGTGGCAGTGCCGCGCCCCTGTGGTGGAATTGGTAGACGCAGGGGACTCAAAATCCCCCGCCGCGAGGCGTGTCGGTTCGAGTCCGACCGGGGGCACCATTCCTTTTTCTTCACCCAAAATCGACCCTAACACCTTGAACGGAAAGGATAAATCTGCCGTTCTAAAACCTTCACCCCGGTCATACTCTAATCTGCGCGCGAAGGTCAGTTTCAATACTGTTCTACGATCTTCCAACCTGTCAGACGCCCATAGATTCCAAGGGTTTGAGAGAAAATCCAGTGCCGTTCTAAGTGTGTCTTCGAAGCTGCTCGCTGGACGACCGTAATTGGCCATACGTTCCTTGATGGCAAACTTTTCTTCTTCGAGCTTTTGGACCCGGTCCTCGTAGGCTGAGATCACACTCGGAACATTGGCGTCTAGAATCCTCTCCAGGAAACGAGACACCTCCCGCTCGATTTTGACAAGCTGTGCAGACAGCGCCTGCGATTGGGCATCTGCCTTCGCAAGGCGGCGGTCCCACAAATCCTTGAACATTGCCCGCGCTACACGAAACAGGTTTTCGGTAGGTCGGACATTTCGCAAAAGCTTCTCGAATTCGCCCTCGAGCTTTTCGCGGCGTATCGACTTGCCATAGCTGTCACAGCCGCGTTTTTGACACAGGTAGTAGGGGTATCGGTAATGAGAACCTGTGGACCAACACGCAGACAGCGGACCACCGCAATCTGCGCAGGTCACAAACCCGCGTAGCGGAAAATCCTCGTTGAGGTTCTTTCGACGGGGAGCACGCCCGGTGTTGTGCAATCGCTCTTGAATGCGTTGATACATTTGAAAGCTGATAAGCGCATCGTGCTGGGCGGGTCGCATTGCGAGGCCCCACTTTGGCGCTTCGATGTAGCCGGCATAGGCGCATTGGTTGAGCAGTTGAAAGACGCGATGATTGCGGACGATCCCGGTCCCATCCTTTGGAAAGATAGGATGGGTTTGTAGAAAGCGCATCACGTCCGCCTGCATTTCAAAGCGGCCCATCGCGTAGCCTTCAAGAGCTTCCTGGACAACCGATGCTACGGGCTCATCGCGCTTGAGCATTTTCCCACGACCGGGGACATTTTGATATTTGTATCCAGTCGGTGCCTGAAAAACCCAATAGCCATTCATGACTCTGGCGCGCATGCGGTTCTTCGTCTGCTCGCCGTTCTTCTGGCGCTGATGCTGCGAGACACTTGCCAGCAAGTTTTCAACGAGGATCGAATCCGGGTCCTCTCCAAATTCAATCGACGGGGATTCAAGAATGCCACCGGCTTTGGCGATTGAGGATCGAGGTTTTGGATGCACTGATGGACTCGTTCTTCGATATGATGGCGCATGATGTTGGACAAGATGGCGATACTAACGATGAACCGTCTGACAGCGGAGAAAAGGGACCGTTAGGCTGAGTGCAAGATGTGCGGGGTAGTACCCGCAATCTTGGCAAGGGGGCCGCTGCGCGCCCCCGTTGCATCCCCCAGGCCGTGGCGCATGACGAGGCATCGAGCCTCTTATGCGCCAACAACCGTATCGCCGTTTGACCACTCGCGGGGAGACTTCGCTCTCCCCACACCCCATCGAGCAAAGGGCGTTCCTGCCCTTATGCAATCCTGACCAACCGTTTGCCGTTTGGATGCCGCCAGCGTCTGCCGCTGGAGCGCACCATGCTTTCGCGCATGGAGGCGACCGAGAGATTTCGCTCTCCCGGAGCCCATCGCCCAACCGTGCACTGATTGAACGTCGCCAGCGTATGCCACTCGACAGCTCTCGTACTTCACCCGAAAGCACTCAGGGTGCTATCCAATCTCTCGAAACTGTACCCCTGCTTCTTCCAGTTTCTCAAGGAACCGTGTGACGTTTTTAAACCCCCTGGAATCTCTGGTTAGCGAGAAGCGTATCCGTTCGCGAGCGCGCGACAGCGCCACGAAAAATACGTTCACATCATCAGCACTGTTCCAGAATGCATCGTCATTGAATTCCGTGAATATGACCGTGTGATATTCAAGCCCCTTGGACTTGTGGATAGTCATCAGCTTAACGGCATCCCGGCCCTCAAGGTTCGCAATCACTGTTGCCCAGGTCGCGGCTCCATCGCTGCACTCGGCATAGAACGATGCGAACGCTGCAATTACGGAATCGAGGTGTTCACGGTTCTGATAGTCCTTGAACGTCCGCGCAAGCTGGTCTCTGCGCCCCTCAGTGAAGGCTACAGCAGATAGCTCCTCTGCTGCCACCTCCGAAGGCGCTCTCCCATCCGTAATAGCAGTGACGGCTGCGACCAAGTCTTGTACAGTACGCAGGCTTCTTGCGGCGCCCTTATCCGTTGTAACATCAAGCTCATCGAGGTTCGCGATCAGGTCCCTCGCCACCTGGAAGGGACCGCCGTCTCTGACCCCGTGCGTCATCTTTAACAGCGCAGTGATGAAAAGAAAGACAGGTTCCTTGATGGTATCTTGGACAGAGATCGGGCCAAGCGACCGGGCCTCGTTTCTAAGGCGCAGGCCGTTGGCGGCGAAATAGGGCGCCATTCTTGTTTCCACGGCATCAGCCCTAAGCCGAGCAAGGATGGCAAAGTCGTGAGGCCGTAAGTCAGGATTGCTAGCGAGAGAGTCTCGCATGAAGTCAGCGATGGCTTGTCCTTCGGAGTCCCGGTCGGGAAAAATCCAGCCCTCGACGGCATCGGGCGGAGGCGCCGCATCGCGTCTTCCGCTTTCAGTGCGAACTAATTCTTCTTCGGTGACCAAGCTGGAAAGCGCATTGATGAGATCAACGATCGCCGAGTTTGACCTGAAGTTGAAAAGAAGCTTACGGTTGACTGCGCCAAAGTCTTGATCGAATTTGCCAAATATGCCTGGCAGGGCGCCGGCCCAGCCCATAATTGCCTGCTTGGTGTCCCCAACGGCGGTGACGATCGTCTTCGTTCCGTGAAAAATCTCGCGGAAAAGATCGTACTGCTGCCCCGTCACATCTTGGAACTCATCCAAGAAGACGTGGGAATACGTGCGGGCAATCGCATTCTTTACGGAGACTTCGCTCCGCACGATGTGGGTTGCAAGCAGCATAATCATGTCGAACGATAAGGTTGAAGGTCGCCTAGCTAAATTGACCTCCCACCAGCGGCGCCGGACAAGTTCCTGTACTGACGGCTCGGGCGTGCTGAGGTTGGGCAGCCTCCGCCCTAGAATGTCGGATGCCTGGGAGAAGTTGTAGGTGCCGACCTCGGGATGATTGTCACCCTCGCTTCTCTGAAACTCCTCCCAAGAGTCCCTGTTGGGAAAGATAACCTTGTAGTCGGGTGTGGGAAGCAGCGAGTTATCAAGCGCTTCTCGAAACTGATCGAGAGTTCTCTTGGCAAAGGCGTGGAGGGTTATGGACTCAAACCTGCTGGCGGTCTCTGGCTCGCAGCGCTGAGCCACACGGTCTCTCAGATTGCGTGCCGCGTCTACCTTAAAGGCGATTGCCAGTATTCGCTTTGGCCTAGGGCACATGCCGGTATTGAGAAGGAAGGCAGCACGCTGAGCGAGTAGCTCCGTCTTGCCCGCACCAGGTCCAGCAAGAACGGAGATCGACGAGGGGGACCTCACGACTTCGAGTGCAGTGCCTTCAAGGGTAATGCCGGGGGTTGGCTTCCATTCTTCGGGGCGTACAAACATGGCTACGCTCCTGCACCGGCAGAGGGCGCTATCAACGACTTCGCGCGATCGATGAGGGCTGCGAGCGGTTCCGGGCACGCCTCCTTCAGTCGTTCATTGGTCAGTTTGGCGAAAGCGACGAGGTGCGATCCTGGCTTCGACTTAGACTTGAAGAGCTGATTGTACTTGAAGAGCGCCTCTTCAGAGATCGCTTGCCCGGCGGGGGTGAGCTCAGCGTTGCCTTTTCCGGCGTCACCAAACACTGCCTTAGGCAGCTTGGAGTTGTCGGCAGTTGCATCATACGCGGGATGGGTCACGTATGCTTCAGGAAATGCCTTCAGCATCATCATGTCTAGGTCGAGGGGCGATGAGTAGAAGATATTGTTAGCGCGAAGCCACTTGACCCAAACGTCGAAGTTTTCATTTGTGAGGCCACTGTTGTCGGGCATGGCAGCTACGGTTGCCGGGATGTAGGTTGGTGGAGTGGTGGCGGGCTGCTGCAATAGCTTCGGAACAAAATCGTCGCCAAGCTTTGTCAGCCAGGTGACTGCATTCTTGATACGCCCCATGCCGCCGCCGTAGCGCCCAAGATCAAAATCGAGCAGGGTGATGTGGGGTATCGCAAGGCCGTTGAGGAGCTTCCACAGATGCTGCGCATGCCTGCCTCCGATTGAGACATAGGCTACAAAAGATGGATCTAGGCTCGTGCCAAGCGCCTCGGCCATCTTCGGGATCACGATGCGTTCTGTGTCACCCTCGCCGATAATAACAAGCCTTGCAAAGTACACTTCTGGGTTAGCTAGGATGACCTGCTGGACGAACTTGTCTTCCTCACTCTTCTCGGGAGGGAGAGGCAGTGGCAGTACGCTGGACTGCAGGGTTTTTTGGCAATTTCTGAAATAGAGAACGTGGCGGGGCTCAACCCGCGAAAGAATACTCGTAGCATGACTTGTCACGATCGATTGAGCTGAATTGCTGGCATTGAGCGTGTCGAGAAGTGCCATTAGCCGCGGAAGATAAAAGGGCGACAAATGGTTCTCTGGCTCTTCAAGCGCAAAGACGGTTAAGGGGGGATGCGCGAAGTCGGCCGCTTTGAAACCCTTTATCGCTTTCGGTAGGGCGCCCTGCATCTCCCACACAAGCTTATGCAGTGTTGCGGCTAGCGCAAAGTACAAGAGTGACATTTGCCCCTCGCTGAGCTCTCCCAGTTGACGCATGCCACCGCCAGGCGCTTTGTCGAACTTGAGGGTCAGCTCGCGGATCAGCTTTTCAAATTCCACGGCCACGACACTTAGCTTTGGTGATGCATCGTAATGCCCGTCGTGAAGCGCAGACCAAAACCCGTGCAGTCGCTCTGTTACATCCTTGATAGCATCAGTTTCATTGATGTTTTTCTCGAGTTCTTCGGCGAACTTGAGTGATTTCTCCTTTGTATCGTCGCCCCAATCCGCGGACCATTCCAATCGTTGAAGCACATTCTTCAAAGCGAACTGGCTAACGCCGCGAGAGTCCCGTTGTGCTGGGATATAGATCACTTCAGCGTATTGAGTGGTGCGCCCCCGGAGCGGCGTCTTGCGCTCGTCGTCAGGGCCGAAAGGAACCGCATCAGTCGTATTTACAGAGTAAAGCTTGATCTCGATGTTATCCTCTATCGATTCCGAGCGGAGATAGAGACCTTCAAGAACGATCCGGACCTTCATCGACTTGTCTGCTGCGTTGAAAAATAGATCGTTGAATACAGCGGTCGTGTCATCTCCGTCGGCTTCAAAGCCGAAAATCGCGTCGATAACGAGCTCGCGCTCCTTTAGGTGAAGCACGTCTTCGCCAGGCCCGAAGTGGATGTCCGATCGGCGGATTTGACGTTCCGCAGAGACCGGCGAGAACAAACGTTTGAGAGCTTCCAACGCGGCTGTCTTGCCAGAGCCGTTGTTTCCTACGAACGCATTCGTTCCGGGGCTAAAGCGGATCGTGACGGGTCTATCCCCGTAGCAGCGGAAGTTCCTTATTGTAATACTCTCAAGATGCATTTACCCCCCCAACGGATTTAATTAGGTTAAACGTGTTGTATTGAGCAAGAAATCGCAATCAATAATTGATGGGACATCGTAGATTGGGCCCTTCTTTCATCTATTCTCGCTTATCTGGAAACAAGCCCGGCATCCAACGCTCCGCAAATTTGGCCGGGAAGGCAAGATGGAGTGGTGCCGACACGAACAGGTTCAGTCACAGTGACTTAAGCTGCAGCTTAAGCATCTTGAAAGTGGGTTTCGTCGGACTGTAGGTACATGCCAAACTTTGGCCGACCTTTAATAGCTAACAGCTGCGGTATGGTGTTTGTCGTCCCAGCAAGAAAGGTCATGACTTCGTCAAGCTGATCCGAAGCCGACATATAACTCCAGCCACCCCCGACCCTTGAGTACCAGTAACCTCTCCCAACGACGCATATTACGGCGATCGCCGGATCCGTGTCAGCTTGCTCATCCCACTCACGATACCGCGCAATTTCGGTCTTCCCGTCTAGAGACAAGTCGCTATCGAATGCAAAAAGACACGTTACGGGATACGCTGTATTAGCATTAACGCGTGAAGGGTGGCTTGACCCTTCGAAAAGCGGAAAGTGCTCGGTCATAAGCGTGTTCAGCGCTCTTACTGAGCGCGCGTTGGCGATTGCTTCTTGCAGGTTGCTGGCCGTCAGCTTCGACTTCACCTCAACGGTGTAGACCGCACCCTCAATCGGGAACAAGCCGGTTGAACTGTTGAACAGGGCCGGGGGCATTATGCTAGGTGCATAGAGAATTACGTCTATCTGCGAAGAGGTCTTGCCGTCGTGCGCGACAAGTTGACCAGTTCCTAATCGTACCTCAGGAGGCAACACTGGAACCAGCATATCTGCTGTAAACATTTCACGTGCAGCACCTTTCAATCCTTGATGATCAATGCCTGCTGCGTGTTTCGCATCGCTAATAGCCTTACTTACCTTTCCAAGGAACACATTTCTAAAAACGTTGTTTTCCGATGTGGCCATGCAGGCTCCGTCAATTGGGGAACATAAATATATATGCTAGGTAAAAAAGTAAAAGACAAAATATAGCGCCGAAGCTGAAGTGAACCATGAAACTGCAGAAGAAAATTTTGTGAGTAAATAGGATCTGATTATTGACAACTTTTGCGTTAGGTTCAGAAATGTAGAGGGGCTATGGACATAGCAATTGTATAGTCACGAACGTCCGGCCTCAAAATGTGTGTCGGTGGGTGCGGTGGTGGCGTCGCATCGGTTGAGTCATAAGGATCAGGTTAGGTGCCAAAATTCTCCGAACACTTTGGGCTGGGTAAGTCGCAACACGAGTTAGATTTCGTTGACGTCAGCAACGAGTACGACCTGCCTGTATACGTCGATCCCTATGCCATCGAGATTCGAGACGATATTTGGGCGCGCGAGGCAGCGGGGCAAGTTCGCGTTTTTTTTGGTGAAGTCCTTACTGCTTTAAGGGATGGCGATGACCATCGGGCCGAAGGATTGATGTCTCACCTCAAGGAACCTAAAGAGACCTTCTTGGGAGTATCAAAGGAAGGCCCTAAGGGTCGGGGTGTAGGGCGTCATCAGGCGCACCAACTTATAAGTGCAATCAAGAAAAGCAAGGCATTCCAAACAGGATTGCTTACAGATTTTTCTGAAATGTCGCTATATGTTGAAGGAATTGATCGTGACAAGATGTCCGACCTTACAACGAATATAATTCGGGACCTGCTGGTCAATTATACTCAAGAGCAGTGTGAATTATACGGCATAGAGACTCTGAATTACAACGGTCCGCCGCTATGGGACGCGCGCAGGGGTAACTGGGAAGCTAGGGATGTCAAGTTGCCCTATATCGACGATGACGCGGTTTTACTCGTTCCCAAGTATATCGTTCGCAGACGGCTTTCTCTTGATAGTCAAGAATTCTACAACAAGCAGATAACGGATTTTCTGGTCGCTGAGAATCTACGGGTCAACAGCGCTCTAGTGCAAACCATCAAAGGAAAACGGAAAGTTTTCAAGGGAGATGTTCGGCAGGCGAACCCAAAGTCCAAACCTTACATCGCCGATGTGGTTAGGGATCATCCTGAATTACTTGATCTGTATAAAGAAATTGCGGCAAAGCAGAGCGTAATGCTCGATTTCGGCGATGAAGGGCCGAACGTCACCGCTGTTTGCCAAACTCTGTCTGACAGGTTGCCCAACATCCCCGCTGGCGCCAAACACGCCAGCGAGTACCATTCTCTTGTGCTCGGTGCACTTACAGCCCTGTTCTATCCAGCCCTAATCCTTCCGCAGAAGGAGTGGGATATAAATCAGGGTCGGAAAAGAATAGATATCGTCTACACCAATGCTGCCGACAGCGGGTTTTTCTCACAACGTCGCGGTGATCCGCGTGTCAATGCAAACCTAGTCATCGTTGAGTGCAAAAATTACAGCGAAGATATTACGAACCAGGAAATTGATCAGCTTGTGGGAAGATTTGATGACGATAGAGGTCGGTTGGGAATCCTAACTTGTAGGACGGTGGATGATTCGAAGCGACTATTGGATCGGTGCAAAGACGCTGCTGTACGCGGGAATGGTTATGTGATCGTCCTGACAGACGATGACCTGCGGTCAATGCTCCAGGCTAGGGCGCAACTCAATGATGGGGTCGTCGAGCAAGTCCTTCATTCTAAGTTCAGGCAGCTGCTGGCATAAAGCGAAATGGGGACCACATATATCCCCCGGTCGGCAATGTGATCGCTACAATGTAGCAAGCGTTCCCCGTATTTCGATATCCTCATCGGTCAAGCCCCACTCACCATTCCAGAATATATTGGTACTTGTCTGTTTTTATGCTCAAGAGTCCGTAGATGGCCGCTGAGTTCTAGTCCTTCCCAGAAGGTAGGCATGTCGACCGTGGAATAGCCGTGGTCCCGCGACTCCAGAGCGCCTTGTGGCCGCCTGTTGCCAAGCGAATGTCCTCGACTTGGAGAAATGTGGGGATTGTTCGGACAGGTTGTCGCCTGATCCGTTCACTTGGTTGCTGTTAACGTTTAAGTCGCGTGCGAAGCCGCGCACCATGACGGACGTGCGGCCTAACTATCTCAGGGGCTTTGCCACCGCGCGCTACAAGAGCCTTCCGCCCAGCCTTACGGCTGCTTCCCCGCGAAGGCTCTTTCCGTTTGCACCCCCATTCTCGCCGAAGGGCAGAGGTTCAGCGAGGCTGAATCTCAAACCAACATCAATCAGTGCCATCTCTCAAATTCGACAGCAGGGCGAGCATTTCGGCATCGGAATCACTAGACACGGCGGCAGGCACAGGGGATGGAAGCCCTGGCCGTTTGCTGAGCCAGTCATATTTATCGGGCTTCTCGCGCACATCGCGTAGGTAGCCGCTGAGTTCGGGCCGTTCCCAGAAGTTGGGCATATCGACCGTGAAATATCCGTGGTCGCGAGATTCCAGCAGGCCTTTTTCGCCACCGGTGGCAGCGCGAATGTCTTCGACCTGCAGAAGAGGGCGGGACTGTTCGGATAGATTGTCACCTGATCCGTTGACCTGGTTGCTGTTGACGTTGAAGCCCCGCACCATCACGGACGTGCGACCCGAACGGTGTTCGATTTCTTTCAGAGTGTCGGTGTCGGGTAAGCCCCGGTAAATCGTGTGCGCCACGGCCTTCTTCCAAATTCGGGCCACTTCGCGCCCGTATCGCGCTTCGAGCTGCGCGACTGCGTTTTGAAACACGCCGAGAAAGTTGATTCCGCCCTGGCGATAGAGCGTCAGGATCTCATGGAAATTGCTGACGTAGAGCTGACCCCATTCTTCACCGACGACGAGCGCGCGAAGCGGCCCATGTGCATCAGCAAAGCGTTCGATGATCGCGGCGGTCATTGAGCCGACAAAGGCACGGCTGGTTTCGCTGCGTGCGGTGCCGATGATGAAAAGCGCGGTGCGTTCATACTTCATGTCGGCAGGATCGAAGGAATTTTCCTCCGTCACCGAGCGCGCCGCCGTTCCGGGTTGGAATCCTTGCAGCCGCTCAATGATCACCGACGAGTAGGCACTCCATTGGTCGCGAGATTTTGTAAGGCTAGCGACCTGTAGGCACATGCCTGCATCATCACTCATGCGGCTGTCGCTGGCCCACATGTGCAGATCATTTCTGATCTGTTTTGGATCGCGCCCGAAAAAATCCCACAAGCCGCCTGCGGAGCATGGAAAAAAGCGGGACGGATAAAGTGCGGTTATCTTGTTGTAGAGCGCGAAGGCAGTGCGCACGCCTTGGCCGATCCACCGATGCGCGGGGTTTGGATCGATTGGCACCAGATAACTTGCCGCGTCATAGGCGATTTCGCCAACGATGGATCGCAGTTCAGACTGCTTCGCGATTTCCAATAGCCGCGTGTTGAAATTGTAGCTCTCGGACGGATAGCCGCAGAGCTGTCCTGCATTGATGAAACGTACGCGATAGCCTTGGCGCTCAAGCGTCTTCCACGACACCCAGGCTAGCTCGGCATCCTTTGGGTCGGTCACGATTTTGGTGAGGTGCGCGCTTCTGGGCGACACCAGATTGACGCCCAGAAACCGCGTTAGCTTTCCTTTTCCCGCCTGCGCATCAATGGCAACCGGCTCGGTGCCGTCATAAATCACCGGTTGCCCCCGAAAGAAGCCTAGCTCGATGCCACGCCGAAGGTTGTTGTAAGCGGGCACTGGCAGATTCATAGCAGCCCCGAATCTTTCAGCACGTCTTCATCATCAAGCGTGGCGTGACCGAGTGAACCGCTAGGGTTCGCCTCCAACATCATCTGCAATTGCCGCGAGGCTTCTTGCTCGGCCCGCATTCGGGCAAAACGAGCGTCAGCTGCATCGTCCCACGCCAAGCGCTGCTGGGCGTGGGATTCGAACATCCAGGCAAACTGGTAGAGTTCCATTATCCGTCCGATGCTCATCCCCGTTCATCCTCGTCGTCCCAGCTTGCAAACTTGAACGGATCGGGCTTGGGGAGTGGCGGGGGATCAGGCTGTTCATGCTCCTGCGGAGCAGGCAGGGACGCAGTGGACGAGTTGCTCTCGGACCTATCCTCACGGCCAATCAGGAATTCTAACCCGATTGACCCTCCGACATAGCCGCCGACAATCAGCCAAGACCAAACTTCATCGTCGACATACACACCATAGAGAGCGGCGCAGAAGGCGGTGAAAGCCGGAACGCCAAAGGCACCTGCCACACCACCCATCAGGAAGACCCGCGCGTCATGTGGGGTGACGGTTTCCCCGAATATCTCAACTGGTCGGTCTGCGATCCAGATCACAAGGGCAAGGCCAGTCAAAAAACACGCCACGAGGATTAGCGCAGCGAACAAAATCATCCCAAGGATCAAAACCCCGGCTCCTAGAACGGCAAAGATGACTGCCATTCCAGTGACTTCATCATTTTTTCCAGACATCACATTTCTCCTTTCAAGCGTGATGGTTAGCGCTCAAGCCGAAGCCCCCGGCCACGAGATCTCTCGATCGAGCGGGTCTGCGAGGCGTCAGTTTTCGTGAATTTGAGGTAGCGACCGATTTCGCGCCGCAGTTCCAGAAGCTGCGCGGCTTGCTGTTTGCGCAGGTGGCGAAAGCGGTCTTGGAGCACGGCCCGTTGCGCCAGTTGCTTTTCAACGAGTTGCTGGCGCTCTTGCGCGTGGCGTTCGCGCGTCAGCTGCGCTTCGGTTTCATTGTGTTTGCGAACCGTCTGATAGGTGCCTGTCAGACGATGCCATAGGCCACGAAGGCCTTTGGGCAGACTGGCCGTTCTGGCTAGTGTCTCGTTCGTCCATTCGGATTGTTGACGGTCGGCGAGTGTCAGCCGCGACTTGCGGTGCAGCTGCGTCATCTCTTGCTTGTAGGAGCCCAATTTTGAGGAGCGCTCGTAGAAGCGTTGGCGCGTTTCCTCGATGTGACGACGGACTGTCGGGCTCATAAGTTTGCCGATTTCGCGCCGAGTCTTTTCAACGGCGGGCAGGTCGGCGCCGTCACCCAATCGGTCGCGCAGATCTTTCGCCTTCAGGCCGAGGGCGCGCGACAGCGCATAGACTTCTCCCTGGTGATCCAGGACGACATGGCCGCGCTGGTCACCCTTGGCGAGGAAGAGGCCATTTTCCTTGAGGCTGTTAATGAACGCCTTGTGGCTATCTGAGTTTTTCCAGCATTCCTGAAGCGTCTGCTTCATCCATCTGGGATCGACGCCCTGACGCTTTGCTTGTTGCCATTCGGCGAGAGTGAAATTCGTAGGATTGCGCTCGCGCGAATTTTCAAGACCGCGCGGCATCTTCCAGCCGTGTTCGAGATACAGGTCACGCGATAGGCCAGTGAGCTTCGTCTTGAAGAACGACATCTGACGCGCGGTCATGGTGTCGGCGTCGATCCGCGACCACACGCAATGCGCATGACGGCGGCCTTCCTTCTCATGGAAGACAATCGCGCGCGGCTGATCTTCCAGGCCGAGCCGTTTTTCGGCACGCGTGATCGCTAGTTCGAAGTCCTCGACGGATACGTTCGCGCGTTCCGGAGGGCTGAGGCTAAGAGAGAAAAGATACTGACGGCACTTCGTGCCGCGACTGACAGCTTCGGCTTCCTTGAATGCGTCTTTCAGATTATCGGACGCGAAACCGCGCAGTTCGTGCAGGCTGATATGCTCGTTATCGTCCGTCCGCATCAGGTGGATGGCCAAGTCTTGTCCGCCGCCGCGTTGGGAAGCTTTCAAGATCATGGCGCGACCTCCACCTTGAAGCCGAGCGCGGTCATGAGCAGGCGGCGCAGTTCGCGAACATCGCGCAGCGCCGCGTAAAGCTCTTCTTCCGTTTCAGGGGTCACTGGCAGCACGCCGATATTCACAGCGCGCGCAATCTGGTTGAGATTGTTTGAAAGGTGCGAGCGGCCAAGCAGGGCGAGTGCCCGCGCAAGCGCCTCCCTGTCCTGTATGGTGAGGACCTTCCGCCGCTTGCGCTCCGCCGACACAGAGCCCAGCACTTTGGATTTGATATAAGCCCCCAGCGGAGCGCCCGCAGCCTCAACAGCTAAGCGGGCGCGGTCCTCAGCCGACAAGCGGATGCTAAACGGCGCGGGCCGTTTGGCCTTTATCTTCTCGGTGCGCTCAGCGCTGGATGCGGTCTGGAAATCGGTGCTTAAGGACATGGCGGCACCTGAGGATCATTCGATCTCAGGTGCTTAAGGTAGGTGTTCCAGTCAGCCAAAACCTCGAACAATTCGTTCGCGGCCTCGCCATCAAGGCGCACCAATTTCCTGTATCTGACAGTTCGTCTCATTCCCTGCCGACTCACCGGCTGGTGAAAGCGCGGGGAATCACATCTGTTCGTCGCCCAGATGATCCGGCCGCACCGCGGCGGCAGCAGTGGGACGAAACGCGTGACACCCTTTGATCCGGTACGATTCAACCCGCTGAACGGCAATCCGCTGCGCAACCGCAGCGACGTCGAACGGGCGTTGCGCGACAGTTTCGCGCCGCTCCTGCCCTATTTTTCGCCCGGATCGGCCCGCGTGCGGCTGAGCGCCACCGGCGCGATCTTCCCCCCGGCAGCTGCCGATCTCGAGGGCTTCGCCCGGCCGCTCTGGGGCCTTGTGCCGCTGGCGGCAGGCGGCGGCAGTTTCGCGCACTGGGATCTCTTTCGCCAGGGTCTGGCCAACGGCACCGACCCCGCGCATCCCGAATACTGGGGCGACTTCAACGGCACCGACCAGCGGCTGGTCGAGCTCGCCGCCATCGGCTTCGCGCTGCGCCTCGCGCCGCACGAACTGTGGGCCCCCCTGCCCCAGAGCGCCAAGGACAACCTGGCCGCCTATCTGCTCAAGGCCCGTCAGCAGGAATATGTCGACAACAACTGGAAGTTCTTCCGCGTCCTCGTCGATCTGGGGCTCGAGCGCTGTGGCGTCGATTTCGACCGCGGCCTGACGCGGGAATATCTCGACGAACTCGATGGCTTCTATCTCGGCGATGGCTGGTATCGCGACGGGCCGGTGCGTCGGATCGACCATTACATCCCCTTCGCCATGCACTTTTACGGGCTGATCTACGCCGTGCTGCAGCAGGGCGACGACGCCCGGGCCGCGCGCTATCGCGAACGGGCCGCGCTGTTCGCCGAGGACATCCGGCACTGGTTTGACGCCGATGGGGGCGCGCTGGCCTTCGGCCGCTCGCTGACCTATCGCTTCGCCTGTGGCGGCATCTGGGGGGCGCTGGCCTATGCGGGCGTCGAGGGCCTGCCCTGGGGCGAGATCAAGGGCCACTATCTGCGCCATCTGCGCTGGTGGGCGGCCAGGCCGATCGCCGACCGAGACGGGGTGCTGTCGGTCGGCTTCGGCTATCCGAACCTCTTCATGTCGGAAAGCTACAACTCCGCCGGTTCGCCCTATTGGGCCTTCAAGGCTTTCCTGCCGCTCGCCCTGCCGGAGACCCACCCCTTCTGGGCGGCCGAAGAACTGCCTGCGCGCACCGATGAGCCGCCGCATCCCCTGCCGCATCCGGGCATGGTGATGCAAACGACGCCGGGTAATGTCGTGGCCCTGTCTTCGGGACAGGAGAACGCGCTGATGCGCCACGGGGCGGAAAAATACGCCAAGTTCGCCTATTCCTCCCGCTATGCCTTTTCGGTCGAGGCTGATGAGCGACGCTACGATGCCGGCAGTTTCGACGGCATGCTGGCGCTCTCCGATGACGACCGGCACTACCGCGTGCGCGAAGACAATCTGGACGCGAAAATTGCCGGCGATCTGCTGTTCTCCCGCTGGCAGCCCTGGACCGATGTGACGGTGGAGACCTGGCTACTGCCGGCCGGCAACTGGCATATCCGTATCCATCGGATCACCACACCGCGCACCCTGCACGGCACCGAGGGCGGCTTTGCCGTGGGCCGGATCGAAGGCAGCGAGGACGCCCTGGACGAGGGCGAAGCGCGCTGCGAGATCCGGACCGCGACCGACATCAGCGTCATCCGGGATCTGGGGGCCGGCGTGAAGCGCAAGGGGGTCGCGCGACGAGGGCTGCCCAACACCAACCTCATCCACCCGCGCGCCCTGATTCCGCAATTGCAGGGTCGCATCGGACCAGGGACGAGCATCCTCGCCTGTGCCGTGCTGGCGCTACCCGCCGGGGCCGAGGCGGACGCCGCATTGGCCGCCGTACCCGACCTGCCCGATCTCGGAGAGCTCGAACGCCGCAGCGCCACCGAGGGCATCGAAGTGACGGCGATGAAGGTGAAATAGCGGCAGGTCTGTTGGCCGACTCGTGGGGCGGCTGACCCCAGGTTCGGAACCTTCTCCCCCGCCTGGCCCTTATGCTACGGCAAAAAAACCAAACTTGGGGGCATTAGCAGCATGGCGAGCAATCGGGTAACGATCATCGGCGGACTGGTCGTTTCAGCCGCGCTGCTCGCCGGCTTCGGCATGATCGCCGACGAGGTGGTCGAGGGCGAAACGCTCGTTGTCGACAAGGCCATCCTGATGTGGTTCCGCGACGCTGCTGACCCGTCCACGCCGCTCGGACCCTCGTGGTTCGTCGAGGCGATGCGCGACGTCACGGCGCTCGGCAGTTTCACCGTGCTCGGTATCATCGTCATTGGCCTGGCGATCCAGCTGCTGCTCGCCGGCGCCCGCCGCACGGCGCTGTTCGTCGTGCTCTCGGTGATTGGCGGCACCATCATCAGCACGGTGCTCAAGGCCCTGTTCGACCGGCCCCGCCCCGATCTGACCGGCACGGTGGAAGTGTTCACTGCCAGCTTTCCAAGCGGCCATGCCACCGCCTCCGCCGTCGTCTTTCTGACCATCGGCGCCATTCTGGCCGAGCGCGCCGCGACCTGGGGCCTGCGCGCCTATTATATCGGCTTTGCCGTGCTGTTGACGCTGATGATCGGCGTGAGCCGGGTCTATCTCGGTGTGCACTACCCGACCGATGTACTCGCCGGCTGGTCGATCGGCACGGCCTGGGCGCTGCTCTGCCTGGCGCTCGCCGTCTGGCTGCGCCGTGGCCCGATGGCCAATGAGGCTGAGCCGGAGCCCGTCACCAGCACCGGGGCGACGCGCTGAGACCTCCGTCTCATTGTCAGGCGGCGGGCCGCATGGCATCACCGCAGTCATGAGCACATCCCACACGTTCCGCTGGTCGCATGGCGAGGCCGAGGTCACCACCCTCGCTGCCATGCTGACCGAGTGCAGCTTCGCCCTGCCTTCGGGGCCCTTCAAACCATTTGCCCGGGCACCCTGGCTTGGTACGGTCGACGATCCCTCGATCATCGGCCACCTGCGGGTCCTGTCGGGCGAGTTCGTCTGCCTGCCGATGGGCACCGGCCGACCGATGCCCGAGGCGCCGGAGCCGTGGGCAACGCTGAACGCGGCTTATCCGCCCTACCACCCCATTCACGGACCGGCAGCCGACGTGGACTGGCAGATCACCAGCGCCGACGAGAACTCCGTGACGCTGACGCTCGCCTATCCCGAAGACAGCGCCGTCGAACGGATCGAACGCAAGATCTCCGGCCGGGCCGGCGCCCCGGCGCTGGATTTCACCATGACGGTGTTCGCGCGCACAAAGACCGAGATGTCGCTGGGCCTGCACCCGATGTTCCGCCTGCCCGAACAGCCGGGGCGGCTGCGGCTCGATGCCGATTTCGCCTTCGGGTTGGTCCACCCCGGCCGGCTGCACCCCGGTGACACGATGGAATTCGCGCGCCTCGCTGAAGTGCCGCTGCCAGAAGGCACAGTGGACTTTTCGCACGTGCCGCTGACCCCGAAGATGGACTGCAACGTGCAAATGTGCGGCATGCGCACGCCGCTCACCGCGACCTGGCTCGATGAAGGTGCTGGGATCGTGCTCGACTGGGATCGCGAGCTGATCCAGTCGATGCAGATCTGGCACACCGATGGCGGCATCGGCGGCGCGCCATGGCACAACCAGTTCCGCGCCGTCGGGCTCGAACCGGTGGCGGCCGCCTTCGATCTCAACGACAAGGTGTCGGTGGGCCCCAACCCGATCAATGCGCGCGGCGTCCGCACGTCTGTCGATCTTGATCCGGCGCGCCCGCTGGTCGTCAGCTACAGCGTGACCGCCTTCACCGCTTGACATCGGCGTACCCGCGACGCCTGTCTTGCATGGGCGCGGAGCGGAGGCAGCGATGGCGGGCAGGATCAGGGTCGGAACGGCAGGCTGGGTGTTCGCGCCCTGGCGCGGCAGCTTCTATCCCAAGGGTCTGAAGCAGAAGGAAGAGCTGGCCTATGCCAGCCGGCACCTCACCGCCATCGAGATCAACGCCACCTTTTACCGCCATCAGGCGCCGCAGAGTTTTCTGAATTGGGCGGCGGAAACGCCCGAGGATTTCGTCTTCACGGTGAAGGGCCACCAACTGGTGACCCACCTCAAAAAGTTGAACGACGTCGAAATCCCGCTCGCCAATTTCTTTGCCTCGGGCGTCCTGGCGCTGGGCCAGCGGCTTGGCCCCTTCTGCTGGCAGCTGCCGGGCAATTTGACCTATGACGCCGACCGGCTGGAGCGCTTCCTCGAACTGCTGCCCAGGGATGTCGATGCACTGCTGGCGCTGGCTGGGAAATCCGACGACAGGCTCAAGGCTGAGCCCTATCTGGATGCGAGCGGGGTCACCGAGGTGCGCCACGCCATCGAGGTAAGGCACCCCAGTTTTGCGACACCCGATTTCGTCGCGCAGCTCCGCCGGCACAATGTCGCGCTGGTGACCGCCGACACGGCGGATTGGCCCTATCTCGACCAGACCGCCGATTTCACCTACGCCCGGCTACAGGGCGCTCCCGGCAAGGAGGCCTATTCAGAAACGGAGCGCGACCTCCGCGCCGACTGGCTCGCGGCCCTCGCGGCGGGCGAACAGCTCAAGGACGCACCTTTGCTGACCGACGCCGAGGCCGCGCCGGCGCAGCGAGATGTTTTTGCGTTCTTCGTTTCGACCGACAAGGAACACGCGCCGCACAATGCGATGGCGGTCATCAAACGCCTGGCAGGCAAGGGCTAGCGCGGTTTGACGCACTGTTTATCGCTTGCCGCGTTGATGCGCGCCGGGCGGCGCGCTATCACCGCGCCGCATTCAGGAGCCGACAATGGTCACCAATACGCCTTCCACCACCGCCGGTTCCGTGACCAGCGACCCGGGTTTCCGCGCCACGGCTGCGGGATTTCTGCTCGGTCTTGCGACAATTCTCGGCGCCTGGGGCAGCCAGCTGATCTTCGGCCTCGTCCCCTGCGAACTCTGCCTTGAACAGCGTCTGGCCTACTACTGGGGCCTGCCCGTTCTGGCGCTCGTGCTGCTGATGTGGACCCGCCTGCCGCGCACCGTGTGGATGATCGGTCTCGGGCTCGGCATTGCGATCTTTCTGTGGAGCACCTGGATGGGCGGGTACCATGCGGGTGTCGAATGGGGCTTCTGGCCCGGCCCGACCGCCTGCACCGGCACGGGTACCGAGGTCGCCTTCGAGGATCTGATGAACATGGACAATGTCCGGGTCATCCCCTGCGACATGGTGCAGTTCCGTTTTCTCGGCATTTCGCTGGCGGGCTACAATGCGCTGATTTCGATCGTAATCGTCGCCCTGCTCGGTTGGGCGCTGGCCAAGGGACGGCGCACCTAATCTTCGTCCCCGTCCATTAGTCGGCTGGCATCCCGCGCGCCATGCAAGACGCGCAGAATGACGACTCGCGCGCCTCTGATCTCGTAAAAAATATTGTAGCTGCCCACCACGCGGCGGCATATCCCACGCGAAGCGCGATCCGCGACCACAGGAAACTGCTCTGCCCGTGAAGCAAGTTCGGCCATGGCAGACGTCAGGCGCGCTTCCACGGACTGGGCAGCCCGCCAGTTCTCAGCCGTCAGATAGGCGATTGTATCGATGAGGTCCTGACGGGCCGCTTGGGAGACCTCGACGCTACGCCGCATCATCGGGACGAGTAGACTCGAGCTGCGCGCGAAGCTCTGTCACGACATCCTCCAGTGGAACCGTGCGCCCGGCGTCGACGTCGGCGAGGCCCTCGTCCAGCTTCGCCATCAGTTCGGCCAGCGCCGCCTCGCGCTCCTGCACCAGCCGGACGCCTTCGCGCAGCACTTCGCTCTTGGAATTATAGCGGCCATTGGCGACCAGATCGTCGACGACCGCCTCGAGCGTCTTGCCCAGATCAGCACTGATTGCCATGGCTCCAGCTCCTCTTGCCGCCATCCAATAATAGTTATTGGACACGTGGTGGTAAAGGCTCAGGGCTCGAGCTCGATATCCCAGTACAGGTAATCGATCCAGCTCTGGTGCAGATGGTTGGGCGGAAAGGCCCGGCCATTGTTGTGCAGGTCATGCACGCTCGGCTGATAGGGCGTCTGGTGCGGGATCATCTTGATTTCCCGGGGCATGCGGTTGCCCTTGCGGAGGTTGCACGGTGCGCAGGCCGCAACGACATTCTCCCAGGTGGTCAGCCCACCCTTCGAGCGCGGAATGACGTGGTCGAAGGTCAGATCCTCCTTCGACCCGCAATATTGGCATTGAAAGCGGTCGCGCAGAAAGACGTTGAAGCGGGTGAAAGCCGGATGCCGTGCCGGACGTACGTAGTCCTTCAGCGACACCACGCTGGGCAGGAACATCTCGAAGCTGGGACTCTTGACCAGGCGGTCATAGTTGGAGACCACGTTCACCCGGTCCAGGCAGATGGCCTTGATGGCGTCCTGCCAGGACCACAGTGACAGCGGATAATAGCTGAGCGGCCGGAAATCGGCATTCAGCACCAATGCAGGGCACGATTCTGGTGACACATGGACTGTCACTGGGTGCCCCCGAAACAGGAATCTTCGCCAGTCATGATCACCAATACTGTATGCTGACTATGACACCCCTGTGAAGCATGAATATCGAAGTTAGATCAGACGCCCTGTCCGAGCAGAAAAGCGGTGGCCACGGCCAGGCCGTCCGGTGAAATGCCGTGCCCGGTGCCCGCAGACACATGCAGCGACACATCGAAGCCCGCCGCCTTGAGCTCGGCTTCTGCATCGTGGCTGAGCTGCGGGTCGACCACCTCGTCGCTATCACCATGCACCAGCAGCACGGGCGGCTTGGCGAATTTGCCATCGGCAAAATCCGGCGCGGGAATGAACGCACCTGAAAACGCGATGATACCCTTGAGCCGCTTGTCCATTGCGGTACCGACATTGAGCGCCATCATCGCCCCCTGAGAGAAGCCGACGAGCACCGTCTGCTCCGGACCGAGCCCGGTCTGCTCCCACAGCGCCGCCAGAAAGTCCCGGATCACCGGGGCCGCCTGTTCGGTCCCGGCGATGCGTCCGGCAATCCGGTCACCCGATAGCGGAAACCACTCGTAACCGCCCGGATTGATCGCGCACGGTGCCGGCGCGTTCGGCGCCACGAACAGGGTCTCGTCCATATCACCGGCCCAGTGCTGCCCCAGCGCGATGAGATCGCGGCCGTCACTGCCATAGCCATGCAGCAAGACGACGATCCGTTTCGGCGCCTCGCCATTGCGCGGCGCAATCGCCGGTCCCGAGAGCGTGGTGGTCAAATCAGCAATCCTTCTTTTTTGCGAACGGCCCGATAGTAGCGCCAGAACAGCAGCGCTGCAGCCGACCGATAGGGTGCCCAGCGTTCGGCGCGTGTCTTGAGGGCCCTGGCACTGGGCCGCACCGTGTCACCGTCAGCCCAGGCGACGGCCCATTGTAGCGCGAGGTCGCCGGCGGGGAACACATCGGGATGTGCCGCCGAGAACATCAAATAGAGCTCGGCCGTCCATGGACCGATGCCTTTGAGGCGGGTGAGGGTCGCGATGGCGCTGTCGGCATCAAGCCCGTCGAGTTCGGAAAAGGCGAAATCGCCGCCGACCAGCGCTTCGGCGATGCCGCGCACGGTGCGATATTTGAAGTCGGAGAAGCCCGCAGCGCGGATCTCCGCTTCGCTCAGTTGCAGATAGCCTTCCGGCGTCAGTGCCCCTTCGAGCGCGGCGACCCGACCCCAGATCGCTGCGGCACTGGCTGTCGACAGCTGCTGGCCGGTGACGATACGCGCCAGACCGGCGAAACCGGGTTCCGCCGTGCGGATCTCGAATGACCCCGCCTGTTCATGCACCGTGGCCAGCGCCGGATCGAGCACCAGCAGCGCGTCAACATGCCGGGTCAGTACGTAGGCGGAATCAAGCAATTCTACCGTTGCTCCGCCCTCCATCTGAGATATCGTCACGCTCATGATCCCGGTTCTTCGCTTCGCGCCCAGTCCGAACGGCCTGCTACATCTGGGACACGCCTATTCTGCCTTGATGACTGCCGCCGCCGCCCGCCAGCTTGGCGGCAAGATGCTGCTGCGCATCGAAGACATCGATATTGCGCGCAGTAAACCCGAATTTCGCGACGCCATCCTCGAGGACCTCGAATGGCTGGGTGTGGGCTGGTCCGGCGCGGTGCTGCATCAGTCCGAACGCTTCGACATCTACGAAAGCGCCGCCTCGCGGCTGCTCAGGGATGGCCTGCTTTACGCCTGCTTCTGCTCGCGGGCCCAGGTGGCCGCATCCGCAAACGGCACCGACCCAGACGGCGCTCCGATCTATCCCGGGACCTGTCGGCACTTTCCCGACGAAGTGGCGCTCAAGCGCATCGCCGCGGGTGAGCCCTGCGTCTGGCGGCTTGCGATGAAACGCGCCATCGCCGCTGCGCCGGACCTCGAGATCCGCGAGTTCAGGACCTTCAGGCATGTCGCGGGCGAACTGGTGATGGATGACCTCCAGACCCGCCCGGCCCGGCCGCTCGACTGGGGCGATGTGGTGGTGCGGCGCAAGGACACGCCGACGAGCTATCACCTCAGCGTGGTGGTGGACGATGCGGCCCAGCAGGTCTCGCACGTCACCCGGGGGATGGACCTCTACCGGGCGACCGATGTGCAGGTGCAATTGCAGGCCCTGCTCGGCCTGCCGCACCCGATCTATGCGCATCACGATCTGATCCGCGACGAAAATGACACCAAGCTCGCCAAGTCGCGCAGCGCGCCGTCATTGCGCAGCCTGAGACAGGCGGGCATGACGGCGGCAGAAGTGCGGGCGCAGGTGGGGTTTTAGGCAGCGAGCTGCTGTTCGGCAAAGAACGGCATCGCCGTCGCGCGGACCGCCTCGGGGAGCGGCGTCGCAAAATCCAGCCCGAGCAGAGCGTCGAGCCGCGGATCGCGCAACTCCATCGGATGGTCCCACAGGTAACCCATCTTCGCGACCTCGCGCATGGTCGGATCGACCAGCCCCATCAGCGTGATCAGGACGCGCGGGAAAAACGAGGTCTTCAGCGGCACGGGGGACGCCGCAACAATCGCTTCACCCATGACCTCGGGCGTGACGAAATGGCCGCCGAAGTGGAAGGTTTCGTAGCGCCCCAGCTCGGCGCGGGATTCGGTCAGGGACACGAAGGCCCGCGCCAGATCGGGCAGATAGGCCCATTGATGGCTGACGCCCGGTGCACCGAGCAGCGCCAGTTTGCGCTTGTTCGCCTCGCGCAGCATGATCAGGTCGAACCAGTCGCCGGTGCTGTCGGGACCAAAGAAATCGCCGGCCCGCAACACGAGCACCTGCATGTCGCCGCGCTGTGCGGTAGCCGCATACATGGCCTCGACCCGCTTGCGGATTTCACCGCGCGGCGTCTGCGGGTGCTGCGGCAGGTCCGGCGTCATCAGCCGGTCGCTGGCGGCATAATTGTAGACATTGCCGGGAAACAGCAGCGTCTTGCCGCTACGGCCCATTGCGGCAATGACCCGCTCGTTCTGCGCCTCCATGCGGCCTTTGTCCCATGCCGCATAGGGCAGGTTGAGCCCATTGAACACGACATCGATATCGCCGATTGCGGCGCGCATGGCTTTAACGTCATCGGCATCGCCGGCGATGAAATGAACGCCCGGAATGGGGTGGCGATTGGTCCGTCCGAAACCGGTGACCTCCCAACCAGCCTTATGGAAGGCGACGGCGGCATGGTGGCCGACATGGCCGTTGATACCGAGGATGATGATGCGGCGACGTGGGGTGACAGGATCGGTCATAGCAAAGCTCCGTGTTGATGACTTGAAGCTAGCCCCCACTCTGACGTATTGCGATTGACCAGAAACGACTACATGCCATTCAATTACGTATAGGGCCGAGAGATGCCGGATCCCGATTGGGCGCTGTGGCGCAGCTTTGGCGCCGTTGTCGATCACGGCTCGCTGTCCGCGGCGGCCCGCGCCCTCGGCCTGAGCCAACCGACGCTCGGGCGCCACATCGACGCGCTGGAACACCAGCTCGATGCGGTACTGTTCGAACGCACGCTGACCGGGCTGCGCCCGACCGACACGGCCCTGCGCCTCTACGAGCCGGTCAAGCTCGCCCGTCAGGCGCTCAGCGAGGCCGGCATGATTGCCGAGGGCAGCAGCGCCACGCTGACCGGCAGCGTGCGGATCACCGCGAGCACCGTCACCTGCAACTATGTGCTGCCCGAACTCCTCGCCGACATCCGGGAGGCCTTTCCGCAGGTGGCGCTGGATGTGATCCCTTCCGACACGTCGGAAAACCTCTTGCTGCGTGAAGCCGATATCGCCGTGCGCATGTTCCGCCCGACCCAGCTCGAACTGATCACCCGCCATATCGGCGACATTCCTATCGTCGCCTGCGCCCATGAGCGCTATATTGCCAGGCGCGGCCGGCCGCAGTCGCCGGATGACCTGACCGCGCATGACCTGATCGGCTTTGATCGTGCCGAACTGTTGATTTCGGTCGCAGCGCAGATGGGGTATAAGCTCGCGCGTGACGATTTCGCCTTGCGCTCCGACAGTCAGACCAACATGTGGGAGCTGACCAAGGCCGGCCTCGGCGTCGGTTTTGCCCAGTTGGGCCTGGTCAGGCGCACCCCGGGAATGGTGGTGCTCCTGGGCAATTTTCGTCCACCCCCGCTCGAGGTCTGGCTCACCACGCACCGGGAACTGTTCACCAGCCGGCGCATTCGCGCCATCTACGACCGGCTCGGCGAAGGCCTGGCCCGCTACCTATCGGAAACACCGCCATGAACGTCACCACCGTCGTCACCGTCATCGCCCTCGCCGTCGTGGCGGTCATTCTGTTTCTGGGCCTGTGGAACATGTTCAAGGGCGGCGACGGCAATCGCAGTCAGATGCTGATGCGGGCCCGCGTCATCGCCCAGGGTGTGGCGCTGGTGGTGATCCTTGGCGCGCTCTATTTCTTCGGCCGCGGCACCTGAACCCACCTGTTGATACGCACTTGACCGCAGGCCCGTGAAACCGCAGCCTCACGGCCAGATTCGGGATATCCAATGGTCAAGCTGAACAAGATTTACACCCGCACGGGTGACGACGGAACGACGGGACTCGTGCGCGGTCCGCGGCGCATGAAGTTCGACCTGCGGGTCGAGTGCTACGGCACGGTCGACGAAGCCAACAGCTTCATCGGCATGGCCCGGTTGAGCACTATTTCCATGCCCAAGCTCGACCGGCTGTTCAGCCGCATCCAGAACGACCTGTTCGACCTCGGTTCCGATCTGGCGACCCCCGGTCCCGACCCAGAAGGCGGGCAGGCGGTACTGCGCGTCACCACGGCGCAGGCGGACTGGCTGGAAGAGCAGATCGACACCTTCAACGCCAACCTCAAACCCCTGACCAGCTTCGTGCTGCCCGGCGGCACGCCGCTGGCCGTGGCGTTGCATCTGGCCCGCACCGTGGTGCGCCGCGCCGAGCGGCAGCTGGTCGAGCTGATCAATGCCGAGCCCGACGTCAATCCGGCGGCGCTGGTCTATCTCAACCGGCTCAGTGACATGCTGTTCGTGCTGGCCCGCGTGGCCAATGGCAATGGCGAGCACGACGTGCTGTGGGAGCCCGGCAAGCATCAGGACCTGGGCTGAGCGCATGTTCCTGCCGCTGCATGACCGGAACCCGATCCGCCATGTGGCCTTTCCCTTCGTCAGCTACAGCCTGATCGCCATCAATGTGCTGGTCTTTCTGGTGCAACTGACCCAGACCGGCAGCCCGACGGCCTTCGACGAATTCGCCATCCGCTATGCCACGGCGCCCTACCTGCTGGCGCATCCGGGCGAGTTCGACCAGTTGCCGGGACTGCCCGACCAACTGACGCTGATCACCTATGCGTTCCTGCATGCCGACTGGCTGCATCTCGGCTCGAACATGCTGTTCCTGTGGGTCTTCGGCGACAACGTCGAAGACGCTCTGGGCCATGTGAAATTTCTGATCTTCTACCTCGCCTGTGCGGTACTGTCGGGCCTCGCCTTCGTCGCCATGTCCGGCGGCACCGGCTGGGTGATCGGGGCCTCCGGCGCGGTGGCAGGCGTCATGGGCGCCTATCTGGTGCTCTACCCGCACGCGCGGGTCTATGTGCTCTTCCGCCTGGTGATCCCGGTGCCACTGCCGATCCCAGCGCTGTGGATGGTCGGGGTGTGGATCGCCACCCAAGTTTTCTACGCGGTGACTGCCGGCGAAAGCGACATCGCCTGGTGGGCACATCTGGGTGGCATCGTCGCTGGCGCCCTGCTCTGCGTGCCGCTGAAACGCCGCCAGGTGGCCCTGTTTGGCGGCCGTTGAGGCAATTCCAGCAACCCAGGACAAGTTTTCGTTCATATTCGCCAGCTAGTGTGAGGCCATGAACGCTGATCTCAACACCGCTCTCGCTGTCTCCAAATCCGTATCGACCCAGCAGTCGATCGCTACGGCCGTCGTCAAGATGAACGCCGAAATGGAACAGTCGATTGTCAATATGATCGACGCGGTCGCCCGTTCCGCGCCGGCGCCCGACGGCCAGGGCCTGAAGGTCGACAAGTCGGCCTGATCGCCGGCGAACACGCCCACGCGTTTCACCGCAGACGCCTCCGACAATTTCAGTTTCAGTTGAATCGCATCGCAGCGGTTCGCGTTGGCTTTGCTTTACGGCTGCGGGTCTAGCCTGTGCCCATGAGCACAGACCTGACGACATCACTGGCAGCTGGCCGCTCAGTCTCGACGCAACAGTCGTCGATGCTCGAATTGCTGAAACAGCGCAACGAGCGTCAACAGTCGACAGTCAATGCACCCGAGGCGGTCACCCGCCCGCCCCCGCCCCCCGAGGGCCAGGGGCTGAAGGTAGACAAATCCGCCTGAGACGTCCGCGCCTCAGGCTTCAAGAAATGCTGAAACCTCCGCACGCGTCGGCGCGCCCAGCCGGCCGCCGAACCGCGTGCATTTGAGCGCTGCGGCAGCAGACGAAAAGCGGATAATCTCCGCCATGGACCAGCCCTCGGTGAGCCCCAGCGCGAAGGCACCGTGAAACACGTCGCCTGCCGCCAGCGTATCGATTGCCGCGACCTGTGGCGCCGGCGTATGCCGCACCTGCCCCGCATCCAGCCACCAGCACCCTTCGGCGCCCGCCGTCACCGCGACGAATGCCTGCTGGCTGTCGCCCAGCGCCGCTGCAGCCGCCTTGGGGCTGTCGGTGCCGGTCAGCAGTTTGGCCGCGCCTTCCGAGGCAACGATATGACTGGCGAGCGGCACCAGGTGTTCGAGCAGATCGCGGGGGGCCATGTCGGCGTCCAGAATACCGAAGATCCCGGCGTCGCGGGCAGCGGTGAGCGCCAGCTGCGCCGCTGCCGGCCAGCGCACATCGACCATCACCGCATCAAACCCATCGAGCGCCGGCACGATCTCAGGCGTCGATGTCAGCGCCGGGTCATAGCGCGGTACAATGATCGTATTGCCGCCCGCTTCCATCAGGATGGAGGCAAACCCGGAGGGCGCGCCAGGCACCGTGCGGATCTCGCCGCAATCGACGCCTTCACCAGAAATCTGGCTGACCAGCCGCGCCCCGATCGGGTCATCGCCGATCGATGCCCACAGCGCCGCCTGACCGCCCAGCCGCGTGATCGTCGTCGCCTGCGCCGCGGCCATGCCTTCAGCGACCTCAACCGCATCGAGCGGGATGACCTTGCCCGGCGCATCCGGCAGGCGATCGAGCCGGAAGATCGTATCCATCGCCAGCGCGCCGACGCAGAGGATCTTGGGCATCACGCGCCGCCGGTCAAAGCGGCGATCACCGCCCGGCCCTCGTCCGTGTCCCATTCCGCCGGTCCCTGCAGCACCGCGAGCTCGCACCCATCGGCATCGAGCAGCAGCGTCGCCGGCAGGCCGATTGCCACGGCCTCGTTCTTCAGCCGCTCAAAGGCCGCAAAGCTCGAATCCGCGTACAGCGGCAGGTTCTGGAAGCCGCCTTCGTCGAGAAACGCCTTGGCCTTTTCGAGCCCGCCCTCGCCGATATCGAGATTGACCGGCAGCACCATGAAATCATCGGAGTTGAGCTCGGTCGCCAGCGCGTCGAGCGCCGGCATCTCGGCGCGGCACGGCACGCACCAGCTGGCCCAGAAATTGACCAGCAGCGCCTTGCCGGCAAAATCGCCGATCGTCGTCTGCGCCCCGTCCGCATCGGCAAACGCCATATCGGCATAGCCGCGGCCGGTAGCGGTGCCGTTGAGCGCGGCAAGATGACCGACCGCGGCCAGATCGATGGCCCGCGCCCGTTCGGGCTGCGCGACGCATTGGGTGGCCTGTGCCGCGGGCAAGTTGCCAAGCCCGAACCCAATGGCTAGAGCTACGCCCGCAACGACCACGGCCCCGATCACGGGGCGGGGAACAGGGCTGCGCGGACGCGGTTCGGGACTCGATTGGGTCATTGACGAAACCTGGGTCTGAAGCTGGGAGACATTATGAGCAATAGCATGTGGGGCGGTCGCTTCGCCTCCGGCCCCGACGCCATCATGGAAGAGATCAACGCCTCCATCGGCTATGACCAGCGGCTCTACAAACAGGACGTGGCCGGGTCAATCGCTCATGCCCGAATGCTGGCCGAGACCGGCATTCTGACCGAAGCCGACCGCGACCAGATCATCTCCGGTCTAGAGGCCGTTCAGAAAGAGATCGACACAAACACGTTCACGTTCTCGCGCGCGCTCGAAGACATTCACATGAATGTCGAAAGCCGGCTGCGCGAGCTGATCGGCGACGCCGCCGGGCGCCTGCACACTGCGCGCAGCCGCAACGACCAGGTGGCCACCGATTTCCGGCTCTATGTCCGCGATGCCATCGACACGCTGCTGGCGCAGCTGAAGACGCTGCAGCTGGCGCTGGTGACCCGCGCCGAAGAGCATGTCGAAACCATCATGCCCGGCTTCACCCATCTGCAGAATGCCCAGCCGGTGACCTTCGGCCACCATCTGCTGGCCTGGGTCGAAATGCTCGGCCGCGACTTTTCGCGCCTCGAGGATGCCCGCAAGCGCCTCAACGAAAGCCCGCTCGGCGCTGCCGCACTCGCCGGCACGCCCTATCCGATCGACCGCGACATGACAGCGAAAGCGCTGGGCTTCGACCGGCCGACCGCCAACTCGCTGGACTCGGTGTCGGATCGCGACTTCGTGCTGGAGACACTGGCGGCCGCCTCGATCTGCGCCATGCACCTGAGCCGGTTTTCAGAGGAACTGGTGATCTGGAGCTCGGCCCAGTTCGGCTTCGTCAAGCTCAGCGACAAGTTCACCACCGGCTCCTCGATCATGCCGCAAAAGCGCAATCCGGACGCCGCCGAGCTGATCCGCGCTAAGATCGGCCGCATCATGGGCGCCCTGACCTCGCTGATGATCGTCATGAAGGGCCTGCCGCTCGCCTATTCCAAGGACATGCAGGAAGACAAGGAAGTCGCCTTCGACGCCCTCGACAGCCTCAGCCTGTCGCTGGCGGCGATGACCGGCATGGTCTCCGATCTGGTGGCTGTACCCGACCGCATGCGCGAAAGCGCCACCGCCGGCTATTCGACCGCGACCGATGTCGCCGACTGGCTGGTGCGCGAGGTGAATATCCCGTTCCGCGACGCCCATCACATCACCGGACAGATCGTTGCGCTCGCCGAACAGAAGGGCGTGGGCCTCGAAGGCCTGACCATCGAGGATTTCAAACTCGTCGATCAGCGGCTCGACAGCCGTATCCACAAGGTGCTGACCGTCGAGGCCTCGGTGGCGGCACGCGCGAGCTATGGCGGCACCGCCCCGGCGCAGGTGGCATTCCAGGCCGCGCGCTGGCGCGAACGGCTCACCGGCGAAAAGACCGAGCCGGTCGCCATCGGCAAGAAGCGCAAGCACGGACATGGTGACGGCGGGGCCTAGCCTCCGGTCATGGCGCGGCGCCTGCATCTTACAGCAGACCATGTCGCCCGGGTGCCGGTGATCGGTGACCCGGGCCCGGCGAACTACGCCGGCACGCGACCCGCGACCGATGCGGATTACGACGCGGCCGTCGACCATCTGATGGCCGGCGCCCCAGACGGCGAGTTCTGGATCTTTGCCTATGGCTCGCTGATCTGGAACCCGGCGACCGAATTCGACGATCAGCGCATTGCCGTAGCGCGCGGCTGGCACCGCAATTTCTGCCTGCACGACGAGCGCTATCGCGGCAATCCGGCCCAGCCCGGCCTGATGCTCTGCCTCGATCGCGGCGGCGCCTGTCGCGGCGTCGCCTATCGGCTGCCGCAGGATCGCATCCGCGAGAACATGGACAAGCTCATTCGCCGCGAGATGAGTGTGATCCCCAATGCCTTCCCGGGCCGCTGGGTTACCGTTGCCACCGAAACCGGTCCGCTCAAGGCACTGACCTTCGTCATCGACCGGCGCAATGCGCGCTATGTCGGCGGGCTGTCTCTCGACCAGCGGGCCGACCGGCTGGCCATCGCCAGCGGCTGGCGCGGCTCGATGGCGGAGTACGTTTTCGCCACGATCAGCAAGCTGGAAGACCTCGGCATTCACGACCGCAACCTGTGGTCGCTGCAAAAGCTGATCGCAGCGCGAATAGACTCGGCAACACACACCCGCAATGCCTGATTGAGGGGGAAAGGGGGTTTGGATTGCCGCGACTCGCGACCGCCCGTTTCGCCGCGATCCGACCTTCACCCCCATCCAAATAGCGGAAATCGTTCGATTTCTTCGATAATTGCAACGATTTGCAACACTTCAACGGCTGGTACTCAGCGCCGGTGACGCCGAAAATGGTATTGAAGCAGTGGTTGCCTCCGGATGCGCGCCTTAGGGTCTTTCCGTCGGGCGTCGTCTTTTTGAGATGGCGACTTACGGGACGCAGCCGTCGAACCGGTGTCGGTTGTCTGCATCGGTTTGAAGCTTGCGTCTACTAATGCTGCTGCTGGCAACGCTGGGGGGTGTTGTCAGATCAACCGGACCGAAGGTCTGGGCATCGGTGCGGTACTGACCGCCACCTGCAACTGCTGCTTCATTTCCTGCGACACTGGCGCGAACTCAACCGCGACAGGATCATCGCCGGACCTTGCCGCAGATCCGCGAACGATCAGGCTGCAACTTCGCCGTGAAACACGTAGCCGCGACCACGCACCGACACGATCGGCAGCGGCGTACCAGCCTTGCCGCTCTTGCGCCGCAGCCTCGAAATCAGGATGTCGATGCTGCGGTCCTTGAGGTCTTCCTCGCTGCGCCCGATGGCGAGGTTGAGGACGGCGCGCGAGACTGGCTCCTCGCCCCCTTCGAACAGCTTTTGCAGGATCTGCAACTCACTGCCGGTGAGTTTGAGCTTCTGATTGTCCGGCAGGACCAGCATGCCATTCTCGCGATCAAGCGCCCACGTGGCTGAAACCGGTGCCACATCCTGCCCTGCCTGCAACTGTGGGCGGAATATCGACAGCGTCATCCACAGGCTCGTCAGCGCGATACCCAGGGCCGAAAACGTGCCGACGACAACGGCAATCACGTAAAGCGCACCATCTCCATCGATGGGGAGCAGGGCGATCAGACCGCGCAGGAGTGCACCGAGATCTACGAACAGCAGCGCGCCAAGCGTGACGGTGGCCCACATGTGCCCCTGGCGCGCCCTCTTGAAGAAGAACGGCACCATGCGGACGCCGAAGACGAGAGTTGCAAGTGTCGAGGCTGCGACCCGGTGTTCGAATGTGCCACCGCTCAGATAAACCGCAAGGAACAAGACGCTCAGGATAGCTGCTAGCCAGAAATCAGGCACCACCGAGCGACGCTGGACCACCCTTACGCTGGACGACAGGAAGGCATAGCTGACGATCATGCCGACGTTGCCGACGGGCACTGAAACTGCAGGGATCGCTTCACGCCAGGCGAGCAAGGTCAATGACAGCGAAAGCAGCACGCCGCCGCCCGCCCACCAGAAAAGATGGGCCGGCGAGCGCCCGGTGCGCCAAACCACCAGCAGACACAGCAATGGTGCGAGACCGGAGGCCAGTAGCGCCAGGGGCACCAGATCGACAGACAGACTGGGGGTCGGCGGATACAAGGGTGCGTGCACTTTGACTAAAACCTGACTGGTTATTCTAGGTAGTGGCATGCCCGGGTGACAATTGACACAGGTCCGGTCGGCTTCCATTGCACCGGCTTTTCCCCTATTGGGTGCGGCGCGCCACGGCGGCGCCTACCGCAGGGGACTTCACGTGGTGCATTTTTTCCAGCGACGCGATGACCGGCTGTTTGCCGAGGACGTCGATCTGACCGAACTCGCTGGCAAGGTTGGCACGCCGTTTTATGTCTATTCGGCCGCCACTTTGCGCCGCCATGTGCGCGTGATGCGCGAGGCGTTTTCGGGCATCAACACGCTGCTGGCCTATGCGATGAAGGCCAATTCCAACCAGGCCGTGCTGACCTTGCTGGCCCGCGAGGGCGCAGGTGCCGACGTGGTCTCGGGGGGTGAACTGGAGCGCGCCATTGCCGCGGGCATTCCCGCCCAGCGGATCGTCTTTTCCGGCGTCGGCAAGACTTTCGCGGAAATGCGCCGGGCGCTCGAACTCGGCATCCACTGCTTCAACCTCGAAAGCGAGCCGGAACTCGAGCGGCTGAGCGATGTCGCGGTGTCCATGGGGATGACCGCGCCGGTCTCGGTGCGCATCAACCCGGACGTCGATGCCGGCACCCATGCCAAGATCTCGACCGGCAAGGCCGAGAACAAGTTCGGTATTCCTTTTGCAAGGGCCCGCGAGGTCTATGCCCGTATCGCCGCCCTGCCCGGCGTTCGCGCCGTCGGCGTCGACATGCATATCGGTAGCCAGATCACCGCGATGCAGCCCTTCGACAGCGCCTTCGCGCTGCTCGCCGAGCTGATCCGCGAACTGCGCGACGCCGGCCATGACATTCGTCACGCCGATGTCGGCGGCGGACTTGGCATTCCCTACCATCTCGACGAAACCGCACCGCCGGATCCGCTGGCCTATGCCGAAATCGTGCGCAAGCACATTGCTCCGCTCGGCATTTCGCTGGTGCTCGAGCCGGGCCGGTTGATCGCCGGCAATGCCGGAATTCTGGTCACCCGCGTCGAATATGTGAAGGAAGGCGGCAAGACCTTCGTCATCGTCGATGCCGCGATGAACGATCTGCTGCGGCCGACGCTGTACGAGGCGCATCACGACATCGAGCCCGTGTTGCATTCCAACCTGCCGCGCATCACCGCCGATATCGTCGGTCCGGTCTGCGAAACGGGCGACTTCATCGCCCAGGACCGGCAGATCGAAGGCGTCAAGGAAGGCGACCTGCTGGCCATTATGAGCGCCGGTGCCTATGGCGCGGTGATGGCCTCGACGTACAACTCGCGGCCGCTGGTGCCCGAAGTGCTGGTCGATGGCGCGCGCTGGCACGTCATTCGCCCGCGGCTGTCCGTCGACGCCCTGATCGGCCTCGACAGCGTGCCCGACTGGCTCTGACACTGATCTCACGGTTAACGCGGCGTTGAGCCTGAGACCAGTTTTGCATCCGGCTTGAAACCCGTCAGTGACGCTTGCTGCGTAGTGTGACGAGCGTGGCCCTGTAGCCATGACCCTGTTCGCATCAGCAAGAGGCATGACTTGCTCCGTCGCGTCGAAACCATCGCGTTTCCGGCAGAAGCCGAAGCGCCAGACGAGTCCTCGCTGCCGCCCGCACCCGCCAGCGCCCGTCCCATTGCCGACAGGCGCAAGACCGAGCGGCGCGGCATGGATCAGCTGCGCACCGAGGCGCTGCAGGCCGTCATCTCGCAGGTCGAAGACAATCGTTTCGGTGGGCTGCGCGACCGCATCAGTCTGCGCGGTGGCTATAGCCGCCTGCGCCTCGCCATGGTCGGTATCGCCGTCGTCGCCGCGGGCCTTGCGGCCTTTTTGTCGCTGCAGCCGCAACCGGCCCCGCCCGCCCCTGCACCCGTTGAAGCGCCGCCCCCGACCGTCATTCACGAACCGATGACGCGCGTGCTCGTTGCCCGCAATACTGTAGGCATCGGCCAGCGCCTGTCGCAGGCCTCGCTTGGCTGGGAAGACTGGCCCGAGGCCGCCGTGCGCGCCGAATTCATCACCGAAGTTACCGCCCCTGAGGCGATCGAGCAGGTGTCCGGTACCCTGGTCCGCCAGCCGTTCTATGCCGGCGAACCCATTTTGCCGCAAAAACTGCTGGACGAAGGGTCAAGCTATCTCGCCTCGGTCCTGAGCGAGAACATGCGCGCTGTATCCGTGGAAGTGGCTGCGCAATCGGCCTCCGGCGGCTTCATCGTGCCGCTCGACCGCGTCGACGTGATCCTGACCCGCGGCAGCGAAACCCGCTCGGTGTCCGAGACAATTCTGCGCAATGTGCGTGTGCTGGCGATCAACGACCGGCTCAGCGCCCAGCCTGCCGGCAACCGTAGCGCTCAGCCGGGGATGGAAGGGGACGACCTGCAACCCGTCCCGGCACAGGCCGATGCGGAGGGACCGCGTCAGGACCTGTTCTACAACACGGCCATCGCCACGCTGGAGCTCGACCCCGAGCAGTCCGAGATGGTGACCAGCGCCGTGACCAGCGGACGGCTGTCGCTGGTGCTGCGCCCCGCCGCGACGGAGGCGACGGTGCCGCGGCTCTCGGAGCAGACCGCCAACCAGCGCATTCGCATGACCAGCCCGTTCTGGACCAACTGACAGTCGATTGCAGCGGTCGCCTGTTAAGGGGCCGTTGACCAAACCCTCAAATAATGACCCCGCAGCGGATTCTCTGGCAAGGCGACGAACGTGACGGCTCCCTCCACTATTTTCGCAGCATCTTTCGCGCGCCAGATCCGGCACTGGACGCTTTGCGTTCTGAGCGGGCTGATGCTGTTGCTCGCCAGCCTGCCGGCCGCAGCGCAGACGGTAGAGTACGATCTCAGAACGACCTCGGTGATGCGCATCAACCTGCCGGTCTCGCAGGCCGTGACGGTCGTGGTGTCCGGCCCGGTTGGCAAAATCGTTTCGGCCGACCCCTCGATTGCTGAGGCCCAGCCGATCACCGATCGCTCGCTTTATCTGGTCGGCCGCGGCTTCGGCACGACCACCGTGAACCTGTTTTCGATCGAAGGTGCACCCGTTGGGCTGCTGGCCGTCGAAGTGGGAGTCGACACCTCGGACATGGCGCGCTCGATCCGCGCCGCAGTGCCCAACTCCAAGGTGACCGTCTCGACCGTCAACGGTCGTATCCGCGTCGGCGGCACCGTGGCCGATGCAGACGCCATGCAAAAGGTGCTGCAGATCGTCGACCAGTACGGCAGCCCCGCCGTGATCAACACCATGACGGTGACCGGCGGACAACAGGTCAATCTTGAGGTGCGCATCTTGGAAGCTCAGCGCGATGCCGGCCGCGAGCTCGGCCTGCGCTGGACCGGCAGCGGCAACGGCTTCTCCGCCTCGATTGGCTCCACCGATCCGAACCGGCCCTCGGCCAATGCCGGCTCGTTCTCCTCCTTTATCACCAGCGTCATCGCCGGCGGCGGCGTGAACATCTCGGCGATCATCAATGCGCTCGAGACCAAGCAGCTGATCCGCACCCTGGCCGAGCCGAACCTGACGACACTTTCCGGCGTCAAGGCGAGCTTCCTCGCCGGTGGGCAGGTGCCGGTGCGCACCCGTACCGACGAGAACACCGTGGCGCTCGACTATCGCGATTTCGGCGTGCGGCTGGTCTTCACGCCAGTCGTGATGGAAGGCGACCGCATCCAGATCCACCTGACGCCCGAAGTCAGCGGCATCAATGGCTATACGACCGCCGGCGACCCGATCTTCAATACCCGCAATCTCGATGCCACGGTCGAACTGCGCGATGGCCAGAGCTTTGCCGTCGCCGGTCTGCTGCAAAACGAGGTCGGCCTGAGCCAGGACCAACTGCCGTGGATCGGCGACGTGCCCATTCTCGGCTCGCTATTCAAATCCTCGAGCTACCAGAAGCGCGACACCGAACTGGTGGTGATCGTCACCCCCCGCCTGGTGCAACCGGCGGTGCCGGGCCAGGTTCTGGCGACGCCGCTCGATGCGACCCGCCCGGCCAATGACGCCGAGTTCTTCGCCCTCGGGCAGATGGAGGTCACCCCCAAGATGGTGCAGTCGATCCGCACCGGTGCCGGCGTTGCCGGTCCCTTCGGCCATATTATCGACGTGGCCCCGCGAGGTGACAAATGAGCCCGTTCCGCCGCATGACCACGGTAACGCTTGCCGGCGGCCTGCTGCTGCTGCTCGGCGGCTGCATATACGATTACACCCAGCGCACCGACCGCGTGAGCTACAACGCCGGTGACGCGGTCAAGGCCAATCTCGAGGCGCAGACCACAGATCCGTCGAAGGACTCGATGTATCGCACCGATGGGCTTGGCAAGAACGGCGCTGTCGTCGGGCAAGGCGAAGACGATGCGCCGCCGACCACAACGACCCCGGTCCCCTAGTCGGAGGCCGGTCAGGCTAACGGCCGCCCGGCTTGGCCGTCAGGCGCGGTTTTGCGCTGCGGCATTGGCCAGCAGCTGCATGTTGTTGGCGACGACCAGATTGTTCGGCTCAAGCGCCTTCGCCTTGCGGAAGTTCACCAGCGCCTGGTTGAAATTGCCGCGCAGCATGTAGGAATAGCCGACATTGTTGTAGTACTGCGCCGTGCCGCCCTTGAGCTCGTACAGCGTCGCATAGACCCGGTCTGACAGGTCAAACCGGCCAAGCTGGTCATAGGATGCGCTGAGCCCGACATAGGCATCGGCATTCTTTGGCGACATCTCGACCGCGCGTTTGTAAAAGGCTGCCGAGTAGCCGTAATTGGCATTTCGGAAATGGTGGCGCGCCTCGGCCAAGGCCCCGTCGGCGGTATAGGTCTCGATATTGGAGACCTCGGCCACCGTAACCTTGTTGTTGCCATAGGTGCTCAGCCCGCCGAAGCCGCTGCTACAGCCGCTGATTGCAACGGCCCCAACCACCAGCACGGCACCGAGTCCGAGAGTGCGTGAAAGAACTTTGGTCATACGCTTCTGCCCCAGAAAAGACGCCACTTCGGGCGCCCGTCGTCCACGGAGAGAAGTCTATGCCAATCCGGCCGGAGCTTTGGTAAACGGCGCGTAACGGCCCGCATTCATGGCTAACAGCCGGTTACCGCCGGCCTGCGCTGTTCTTCAGCCCAGCGCCCGGCGGGCCAGCGGAATGATCTCGACAGGCTTGCCGGCCAAGGCGTCCTCGACCTTTTCCATCAGCCCCGCGAGCGTGAAGGGCTTGGGGATGACGTCATAGATCAGCGCATCGAGCCCATGCGCGCGTTCGCGCTGTTCGGCAAAGGCGGTCATCAGCATGATGGTGACATCTGGGTGCGAGGCACCAACCGACAGTGCCAGCGCGATGCCATCCATCACCGGCATCTTGATGTCGCTGAGCAGCAGGTCGAACCGGCCATCTTCCTCGGCCATGATCTCGGCTGCGAGACCGCCATCTTCCGCCTCGACCACTTCATGGCCGGCAAGCCCCAGGGCCCGCGCCACAAAGGAGCGCACTGCGTCATCGTCTTCGGCAATCAGGATACGAGCCATGTCTTTGTCCACGCTATCGTCGTCAGGTCGGGTTTCGGGGCGGAATCGCACCCTTGGCAAAACTCAGATGGACCGACGCGGCGGCGAGCGGCGGACCGGACAGTTCGGTACTAACTGGCAGGCTTTCGCCTGGTTCCAGTTCGCCGACCCGAGGCAGGACGCTCCATTGATACAATTCGCCCCCGGCCTCGTCCATCAGTGTAACCACCATCGCCGGCACCGGGGTCGCCCGGTCGGCAATGGAATTGATCTTGGCGTCGACCTCGATCAGGTTGACGCCATCGCGCCGGCTGATGAGGGTTTTGACGTCGGAAAATTCGAGTCCCACCACGTTCACCTTCAGTCCGACCGCGGCATAGAGCGCCGCCATGTCCGGCACGGCGCCGACGATCGGCGCGCGGAAGGCGAAGAGCGTCACAAGCACCAGCGCCAGCGTGCTGAGCGAGACGACGCGCGCCACGCGCCGGACCCGCGCGGCCGGCAGTCGTTTGGCAACGAGGCGCTGGCGTCGCGCAAACGCCCGGAGCGATTTGCGCATCCGCGCCCGCGCCGCAGCAGCCGCGTTTTTCGCGGGCGCTTCGGCAGGTTCCGCATCCGTCGCGTCATCTGTTGCATCCTCCGGCTTGCCACCGATGGCCGACTGGATTTCTGCAATGGTGCGCAGCATCTCCGCTGAGGGCTTTTCACCCTTGGGCAGCATCTGGCGCAGCCGCGGCGGTAGCGCGGCCAGAGCTTTTTCCTCTTCCGTCATGAACTCGGCGTCGAGGTCTTCCTCGTCATCCGGTGATGCTGCTGGTTGGGCCGGCGGCAGCGCGCGCGCTGTCCAGGTCTTGCTGCAATGCGCGCACGCGACCTTGCGGCCGTCCTTCCCGACGGTATCGGGAGGCACCTGATAGCGGGTCCGGCAATGCGGACACTCGATCACGATGGTTTGCGGTTGCGCGCTCGACATGCCGGACCCTACGCACCGGTCAGTTAAGTTTGCGCAAACTGGGCTACAGATCGCGCTTGTGACCAAGATTTGGCTCGATTTGTGGGGAACAAGCCCGGGCACGCGGCATAGCCGCTGTTATGATGCGACTGAACTGATTCGGAGCGGCACAGCCGGTGATCGAGTTTTCTAAGGTTGGCTTGCGCTATGGACAGGGCCCCGAGATCCTCAAGGATCTCAGCTTTCGTATCGAGCCGGGGTCTTTTCATTTCCTGACCGGGCCCTCCGGCTCGGGCAAGACGTCGTTGCTCAAGCTGCTGCTGCTGTCGCTGCGCCCGACGCGCGGCCGGGTGACGCTGTTCGGCAAGGACACCTCGGCGCTCGACCAGGACGCGCTACTGCAGATGCGCCGCCATATCGGCATCGTGTTCCAGGAGTTTCGCCTGCTCGACCACCTGACGACCTATGAGAACGTCGCGCTGCCGCTGCGCGTGCAGGGCGAACCGGAAAGCGCCTATCGCGCCAATGTCACCGAACTGCTCGAATGGGTCGGTCTGGGCGAGCGGCTCGATGCGCATCCCGCCGTGCTCTCGGGCGGTGAAAAGCAGCGCGCCGCGATTGCCCGCGCCGTGATCGGCCGTCCCGATATCCTTCTCGCCGACGAACCCACCGGCAATGTCGACCCCGAACTGTCGTTGCGTCTGGTGCGGCTGTTCGCTGAGCTCAACAAGATGGGCACCACGATCATTCTCGCGACCCACGAACTGCCCCTGCTCGACAATTTCCCCTTCCCCCGCATCACGCTTAACGACGGGCAGGTCAGCTTCGATGGTTGATCTGCATTTGCCCAAGGGCCTCTCGATGCCCGGCTTTGCCAGCCGTGAGCGCAATGCCGCGATCGTTCCCGAACGCTCGGTGGCCGGCCGCACCCTGGTGCTGCTGATCGCCATCATGACCTTTTTGTCCGGGGTAACCCTGGGCGGCGTGGTGCTGGTGCAGAAGTCCGCGCTCGCCTGGTCGTCCGATGTCGGCCGCGAGGTGACGATCCAGCTCCGCCCCGTCGATGACGAGGTGATGGAGTCCAACCTGCGCACTGCGGTCGCCCTCGCCGAAGCGACGCCTGGCGTCGCCAATGCGCGCGCCCTGACGCTGGAGGAAAACCAGCAATTGCTCGAGCCCTGGCTCGGGGCCGGCGTCGATCTCGGCGCCATCGACATTCCCCGCCTCGTGGTGGTGCAGCTCAGCGACCCGGCAGAAACCGATCTCGACAAGCTCACCAGCGACATCGCAACCATCGAAGGCGCCAGTCTCGACACCCACGCCGCCTGGCGCCAGCAGCTCAATGTCATGGCCGGAACGGTCGTCGCCTCCGGTCTGCTGGTACTGGCGCTGATCGTCGCCGCGACCGTCCTCGCCATCATCTTCGCAACGCGCGGCACCATGTCCTCGAACCGCGAGATCGTCGACGTGCTGCATTTCGTCGGCGCTTCGAACAGCTTCATCGCCGGCGAATTCCAGGGCCGCTTCCTCACCATTGGCTTTCGCGGCGGCATTGTCGGCGGCGTCGCGGCCATCGCCTTCTTCTTTCTGGTTGGCCTCGCAGCCGGATCGGTGGTGCCCAACGAGGCAAGCCAGCAGCTCGGCGTGTTGTTCGGCCGCTTCGCCCTCGGCTTCGACGGGCTGCTCGGCATTCTTGCGGTGATTCCGGTGATCGCTGCCGTGACCGCCATCACCTCGCGCATGACCGTGCGCCGCTTCCTGCAAAAGACCTCCTGACCCTCAGCAGCCAACCGGCGCCCGCAAAGGAACCCCGATGATCCTCCAGGCCCTGCGTTCGCTGCTGTTTTACGCATTCTATTATGTGCAGACCGTCCCGCTCGCGATCATCATCGGGCTGACCGCGGTGATCTGGGGACGCACGCGGATCGGCTGGGCGCTGTCGCTTTACTGGATTCACTCCAACCTGATCGCCCTGCGCCTGCTGGCCGGTATCCGCACCGAAGTCAGCGGCGAGGAGAACATCCCCGACGGGCCGTGCATCTTCGCCGCCAAGCATATGAGCGACTGGGACATCTTCGCGCTGGTGCCCGCCGCCAAGCGGCCCGCCTTCATCGCCAAGAAGGAGCTGATGGACATCCCGCTGTTCGGCCATGCGGCGCGCGCCTATCACACCATCCGCATCGACCGCAGCCGCGGCAGCAACGCCATCCCCCTGATGCTCGAGGACGCTCGCGAAGCCCTGAGCCACGGCGCGCGAATCATCATTTTCCCCGAAGGCACCCGCAAGGCGCCGCTGGAACCGATCGACTACCGCCAGGGCATTACAAGGCTCTACGAGGGGCTCGATGTGCCCGTGGTGCCTGTGGCGCTCAACTCGGGTCTGTTCTGGGGCCGCAAGTCGCTGCTGCTCTGGCCCGGCACCGCGCGGGCCCGCTATCTGCCGGCGATCCCGCCGGGACTACCTGCCGCCGCGTTCCGCGACCGTCTGGTCGACGCCATCGAGACCGGCACCAATGCCCTGCTGTTGCGCGCCTATGACGATGGACTCAGCCGCCCGATCCCGCCGGAGCTACGCGAGCGGCTGGACGGACTGCGGCGCGCAGCCTCTGAGAACGGCGACGAAACCACTACATCTTGACCGATTCAGCGACGCAGCCCATAGATATCGTTAGGGTTACGAGGAACGCTTGACACTAGACGGCTTTTTGTTCTATTTTTGTTCTATTCCTCGTGCAATTTGAGGGGAACTTGCATGGTTCCGGTTCTCGATCGCTCACTTGAACACACGGCCCGCCCGGTCAACTGGCGGGGCCGCTCCGGGCGCTATTACGCGCTGGCGCCCGAACGCATCGAGGACTTTGTCTTTGCGGGCGAGGAACTCTATCTCGTCGCGCTCGGCAATCATGTCATGTGGGCGGGCTCCGCCCGCAATGTCGTCGAGGACGCCGTCAGCCGGGCGCGGTTCCGCCTTGCCATGGAATGCGGAGACCGGGTGTTCCACGTGGAATCCGGCGTCGATGAAGTCGAGCGCATGACGATCATCTGGGACCTAGAGGGCGCCGAACCCGCCATGGGTCTCAGCGCCGCCTAGGGCGAGGGACCAGCGCGCGCGTCGATCTCCGCGACCAGCGCATCGAGATAGCGATCGGCCATGCCCAGCGCGCTCAGATGCGCTGCCGTTTCACGCACATAGTCAGGGTTGGGACCGGATTCACCCACGGCACCGAGAACGATTTCGAGCTGCGCCTTAAGGTCGAGCTTTCCCGCGAACTGCGCATGGCGCTCATCCACCATGAACGTCAATGCCGGCCCCCTGCTGCGGTCCGCCATCTGCACCGGCCGCACGGTCTCGAGATAGACGCCATTGTCCATCTCGCGCGCGACGAGATAGTCATGCGCCTCTTCCCAAGCCTCGGGCGCCACGCCGAAGGCCATGCCCCGGCACGAGCCGCCGCGCACCAGCCCGAACACCAGTCCCGGCCGCGCGGCCGTGCCCCGATGCCGGTGCGACAGCACAGACAGCCGCCTGTGCGCGCCCAGCAACGTCGCCGGCATCTGGCGGACAAAGGCAAAGCCGGGATTCCAGATCAGCGATCCATAGCCGAACACCCAGTGGAGCTTTTCATTTTCCATGCCGGCCCTGCCTTGCTGTCGTCCAGTTGCTACCTTTAGGGTCCGCCGGGCGCAACAATCCGCGCCGCATGGGAGACCTGACGTTGCGCAAGATCATCGCCCTCGGTGTTTTCGTTCTGCTGCTGTGCGTGCTGTGGACGGCCGGCTGGTTCTGGCTGGCAGGCGAGGCCCGCACCCAGGTTGCGGCGCTGGCCCAGGCCGATGGCGAAACCACCCCGCAGTTGACCTGCGGCGCCATCAACACCTCGGGCTTTCCCTTCCGCGTCGACCTCGAATGCAGCGACGCCACCGTGCGCGATGCGGACATGACCTACCGGGTCGACGGGCTGCGCGCCTCGGTGCTCGCCTATCGGCCGACCCATGTCATTTATTCGGCTCACGGCCCCGTAGAGGTCGCCGATGCCTTCACCGGCTCCACCGCCCGGCTTGAGTTTGCCGGCTTCGAGGGCAGTGCCCGCGTCGTCTCACGCGACTTCTGGCAGGGCTGGCGCATCGCGCGCATCTCGATGACCGCGGACGAACTCAAATGGGTCGACACCACGACCGGCGATCTCGACCGCGGCGACGCCGCCCATGTCGAACTGCACCTGCTCGATATGCCCGAGGTCCACGACCGCGACGCCGGCCTGGCCGGACTGGCGCTTTATGCCCAGGCCGACGGCCTCAACCTGCCCCTCGCCAACGTCACCGATGGCCGTTTCAGCATCGAAGGGGAACTGACCGGCCTGCCCGACGATCTGAGCATTCTCGCCGCCGATCCGGATCCCGTGCGCAACTGGCAGCGGCGGGGCGGCGAACTGCGCAACATCCGCATAGCCGGCAACCAGCCGGCCCCGGACGAGGATTTCGAGATCACCGGCACCATCCGGCTCGACGATGCCGGACTGGCCGACGGCGACCTCACCTACCGCGGCAAGGGCGTGTTCGACCGGCTGGCCGGCACCGTGCCGCCGCTGGAGCTCGCCGCCTTCAAGGGCATGGCGCAGGGCGAAGGCTATTTCGGCAATACGCTCGCCATTTCCGGCGGCGCCGTGCGCCTTTTGACCTTCACCCTGCTGGAACTGCCAGCGCTATTCTGAGGACGTTCCCTCAGCCTCGCCGCGGATCCCCTCGACCAGCATGTCGCTCAGTCCCGAGACGCAGCGATCGCCCTGGATTGGAAAGCGGATCCTGTCTTCGCGTTCGTTCTGTACCGTGCCGGAAACGAAAGCGATGGTCACGTAGTCCGGCTCGAGCTGCGTATAGTACTTCGCGCGGTCGGCGAGGATCGGGTCGGCATGCACGATGCATAGCTCGATGGCCGCCCGCTCCAGCTTGTCAGCCGGCTGCGATGAGTCGCCAAGGCGATAGGTGAGCTTCAGCTCGCGCGGATCGGGGCCGTATTCGACATATTTGAGCACCGCACCGACATCGCTGGGGATGGCCGGTGCAACTTCGCGCACGCCATAGGGCATGGGATCGCAGGTCCTGTCGTCGGCAAGGGCATACCGCATCTCGTGGAAGCGGGTGACGGTCACGCCTTCGGGCGGCTCATTGGCAGGTTTGGTCGGCGTGAAATCATAGCGGACCCGCACAGTGGCGACGCCCTCTTCCTGCAGCTGCGCCCAGCTGTTGTTGACGAGATTCTGGCACAGCTGCCGGGCGTAACGCGCATAATTGTCGGCCGGCACCTGCCCATAGGGTTCAGGATCGAAATTCGGCACGCCCTTGACGATCAGGGTCTTGGGACCGCCGTCATTCGGCGTTTCGATCAGATATTCATTGATGGTCACGGTCGTGCCATTGCCCATGGGCACGGTTTCCTGCGCCATCGCTGTGCCGGTCATCAGCGCCGCGAACGCGGCCAGCACCAGACACCCCGCAGCAACGGGATTGAAAACTGCAGTCACTCTATCGTCCTCCTGCATTATCCCCCCCAAAGGGATAAGGAGCGCTCACAACAGGGACTGCTGATCCCGACGCGGCCGCTGAGAACGGCTCCATGCAATATTTCTATTGCGAAACATCGGGTTCTGGCAACGCCATGACGTCTTGGCGTTGCCAGATGCGTGTTGCGTCAGAACTGGGTCAGGCGCCGAGAGCCGACTGTTCGGCGCAGATCCGGTCGATCAACTGGTCGAGTTCGCCTCCCGGCGCCAGCCCTTCGGCCATGCGCGCCTTGAGGAAGCGGATCGGTTCCGCCAGCACCTCGTCGAGATCCTCGGAACAGCTGAAATCGCCTGCGACCCGCTTGACCTTGGAGTTATCGAACAGCGCTGCCCAGCTCTTGTCGCCGGTCAGCGGGCCCTCCCATTCCGGGTTGTAGCGGACCAGTGTATCGGTCGGCACATGCACGATCTTGGCCTCAGCTCCGATGCCGCGCGCGATCGCCTTGTAGATATCGTCCCAGGTGTAGGCCTTGTCGGAGGTGATGTGAAAGATCTCGCCGCTGGCATCGGACTTACCGAACAGGTTGACGAACGGCACGGCAAAATCCTCCGAACGCGTCAGCGTCCACGGCGTCGCCCCGTCGCCGGCGACGATCACCGGCTTGCCTGCCAGCATGCGGCGCGGGATCACGTCGTTCTCGCCCACCATGGTCGGCAACCCGTTGCGCACCGTGTGGCTGGGTCGCACGATGGTCCAGTTCAGCCCCTCCGACTTCGCCAGGATCTCCTCGCAGGCGATCTTGGCCTGGCTATAGGGCCAGTAGGGGTTCACCGCCGGCGTCTCTTCGGTGATCACATAATGCCGCGGCGGCTTCTCGTAGACCGAGGCCGACGAGATGAAGATGTAGTGCCCGCACTTGCCGGCGAAGGTCGCGATGTCCTCCTCCATTTGCTCGGGCTTGAACACCATGAACTGTGCCACGACGTCGAAATTCTGCTCCCCCAGCGCCCGATAGGCGTTCTTGTCGCCCATGTCGCCGACAATGGAGGTGACACCGGCCGGCAGGTCGGCCTCGCGCTTGCCGCGGTTGAACACCGTCACATCGTGGCCCGCCGCCACCGCCTCGGCCACGCACGGCAGCGAAATCTGTCCCGTGCCGCCAACAAAAAGTACCCTCGACCCCATAATACTATTCCATTCTGAACATGTGGAAATTTCCGCCCGGACGGGCGACCGCATCATAGAAAATTGCGGCCGCAGGCTCCAGTGCCATCCCACCACACGATTTCAACGCACCGCGTTTAGCTTGCCTTAAACCGCGGTAGATAAGTTCTGGGCAGGTAATTAAGACTGGCCTCTTCGCGGCATGAAAAAGCTTCTCCTTACAGGTGACAGCATCGAGATGACCTCGGCAATGCTGGGTTTCATCCGCCGCAATTTCATTTCCTCGATGATGATCAACCTGGCAGCGTCCATCGGCACTGCGCTGGTGGCGCCGCGCGAGGTGACACCATGGATAGACTGGTGGCTGGCAGCTGTGCTGGCGCTGACACTCGTCCGTATCGTCCTGCATTACAAAGTGCCGCCGCACGCGCCCGGTGACCACGCGCGCAATCAGCTGTGCCTGCGTATTTCCGCCGCCGGCACACTCGCTGCAGCAATGCTGTGGGTGGCAGTCGCCTGGCCGCTGGTCGGAGCAGATGCCCCCGAGGTCCGCTACACCACCAGCATCATCATCGGCGGCATGGCCGCAGGCGCATCCGGCGTTCTGGCGCCCTACCGCTGGATCGGCCCGCTCTATATCCTCATTCTGATCATTCCGCCTGCGCTCAGGATGACGCCCCACGAAGGCGCCGACGCCATGGTCGGTGGCCTCGCTGTCATGTACGCCCTGGTCATGATCGTCACCCAGCGTTCGAGCCGCGCGCAACTGCGCAATTCGGTGCTGCTGAGCCAAGAGAACTCAGCCCTGTTGACCAAGGTGCTGGACGCCAACCAGACGCTGGAAAAGCGCGTGGCCGAACGCACCGAGACCTTGCGCCAGATGGCGCTGCACGACCAGTTGACCGGCGCGATGAACCGACGCGGGCTGGAGTCGGTCTTCGCCGCGCTGTCCCCCGATCAGGCGCCCGTGCTCATCTATTTTCTGGATCTCAACCGCTTCAAGCGCATCAATGATACGCTGGGCCACGAAGCCGGCGACGAACTGCTGATCGAAGTGGCACGGCGACTGCGCACCGCGCTGCCCGCTGATGCCACCGTAGCGCGTTGGGGCGGCGATGAATTCGTCTGCATCGTGCCCAATACCGCCGACACGAAAGGGCTCGACGCTGCCATCAGCGTGGCCTTTGCCGAGCACTTCAGTTTCAACCGGCTCGAACTGGACGTCAGCGCCAGCGTCGGCCGCGCCCTCATGCCCCAGGACGGCACGACCCTCGAAACCCTCGTCGGTTGCGCCGATCTCGCCGGCACCGAGGCCAAGCGTCTGGGGCTGACCACGCCGCTGCATTATGAACCCCAACTCGCCACAGCGATGCACCGCCGCGACACCATTGCGGATGATCTGGCAACTGCCATCAAGGCGGACCAGCTCTGGCTTGCCTTCCAGCCCATCGTGAACGCGACAACCGGCAAGCTGCAGCACTTCGAAGCCCTGCTGCGCTGGACACACCCAGTGCTTGGAGAGCTCATGCCCGATGAGTTCATCCCCATTGCCGAGCAGACCAACCAGATACAGGAAATCGGCAACTGGGTGCTGGACCGCGCCTGCGCCGCCGCTGCCGACTGGCAACGCCAGGGCGTTGAGGCGGGTGTCGCCGTCAACTTCTCGATCAAGCAGCTGCTCGACCGGTCCGTTCTCGAGCTTGCAGCGCTGTCGCTTGACCGCCACGGGCTCGCGCCAGCGAGCCTGCAGATCGAAGTCACCGAATCCGTCTTTCATCCGTCGAGCGACGCGCCCGTCCTCGATATCCTGTGCCGCATCGATGCCATGGGCATCTGCCTCGCCATCGATGACTTCGGCACCGGCTACTCGTCGCTGTCGCGGCTGCGCGATTACCCGATCCGCCAGCTCAAGATCGACCGCAGCTTTATATGCGATATCGGCGGCAAATCGCGCACGGTGATCGAGGGTGCCGTGCTGATTGCGCGCCGCTTCGAGCTGACCGTGATCGCCGAGGGCGTGGAAACCAGCGAACAGGTCGAGGCCTTGCGGGCCCTGGGGGTGGACAGCCTGCAGGGCTATCTGATCGGACGACCGAGCCCCGACCCGATCGTTCCGGAGTTTCACCTGCCGCCTGTCGGCCTCGCCAAGCGCGCCAGCTGACAGGCAGGGCCGACCCGAGGCGGCCTGCACACCTTTCCCGCGCTGCGTTGCGATGCCGATCCTTCAAGAGACCAGCATTCCGCCTGTTCCTCTGCTGCGCCAGAGGATAGCCTCGCCGAAAAATCAGGAGGAACCCCATGACTACCACCGCCCACGCGCCATCCGTTGCGCTAGTCGAGCGCCTGCGCACCCGGCCGAGCTTTCAGATCTCGGTCGATGTCGACGACATGTCGCTGGGGCTGACGGTCGCAACGGCCGCCCTAAGCGCCGGCGTCGACCTTGTCGAAATGGGAACGCCGCTTTTGAAGACCGAAGGTGTGCGCAACGTCGTGCCGGCCTTTCGCGCGCATTTTCCCGACGCAATGCTGCTCGCCGACATGAAAACCATGGATGGGGGCGGCTTTGAAGCCAAGGGCGTCTATGGTGGCGGCGCCAATATCATCGATTTCCTCTCGGCCGCCGGCACCGCTACGGCGCGGGCCGTATGCGCGGTGCGCGATCAGTTCCGTCAGGACGACCCGACGCTGCCGCGCCTTGCCTTCGCCGACATCCTGCTGCCCCAGCAGGGCCCGGCGCAGGCAGCGGTCGAAACCGCCGAACGCATGGTCGAAGCCGGTGTCGACGGCGTGGGCCTGCATCTGCAGCTCGACGCCCGCCGCGCCGACCCGGAGCTGTTCCGCTCGAGCTATCTGTCCGATGCCGCCCGCGCCGTCTATGCCGCCGTCGGCGATCGCGTCTCGGTGCAGGTGGTCGGCGGGCTGACCATCGCCCAGGCCAAGGCGCTGGCAGCAGACGGACTCAAGGCCTTCGTCATTTCCGGCAATCTCGGCGAAGACGACGGCACGCCGCGCTACACGCTGCCTGCCGACCAGCTCCAGCGCCACATTGCCGGCTTCATCGCCGAGGTTGGCGGCTGAAACAGTCCAGCGCCGGTCGGGCCGAGACTCCCACGCTTACTTGCACTCCATATGTTCATATCCCGAACGAAACGCAAAAAGACGTACGTTACTCAGAACCGGGTTGACTTCCTCTAATATTATTGGATTCACTAATATTAGGACGGCACAGACCGGAACGGTCGGCCGCCCAATGGGAGGAGTTCGATATGAAGATCAAGCTGCTGGGCGCGCTCGCGCTCGCAGCGGGGTTTGCCTTGAGCGCAACGGCCCCGCACACGCTGGCGCAGGATACGACAATCCGCATGCTGCACATCGGCGACACGCCGGCGACCAACGAAATTCTGCAGTCCATCATCGACAGCTACAATGAGAGCCATCCGGGCGTCACCGTGGTCCGCGAGGCCATGGAAAACGAGGCCCTGCGCACCAAGCTGCCGACCCTGCTGCAGTCCAACGATCCGCCGTCGATCATTTCCAGCTTCGGCGGCGGCGACATCGAGGCGCAGGATGACGCCGGCTATCTCGCCGACATTTCCGAGCGCACCGACGACCTGCTGGCCGTGGTGCCGCAATCGGCCGTCCGCGCCTTCGAAGTGCACGGCAAGCAGGTCGGGGTGGCAACCGACTTCAGCCTCGTCAATCTCTACGTCAACAAGACGCTGATCGACGAGGCCGGCGTCACCCTCGACGAAATGAAGACCTGGGAGGGCTTCCTCGGCGCTGTGGAAAAGCTCAAGGCCGCGGGCATCACCCCGATCGTCACCTCGGGCGGCGACAAATGGCCGGTGCAGCACTGGCTGCTCTACCTGATGCTGCGCGAGGGCGGCGGCGACATCATGAACCGCGTCCGCGAGGAAGGCTTCGCGATCGAGCCGTTCATCGCTGCGGCCAATGACCTGATCGCGCTCGGCGAACGCGAGCCGTTCCAGGACGGCTGGCTCAACACCAACTGGCTGACCTCGATCGGCCAGTTCGGCGACGGCAAGGGCGCCATCTATCTCGCCGGCAACTGGGCCATCGTGCAACAGGCCGACAATGCCTCGGATGGCGAAGGCATTTCCCGCGACAACCTTCTGGTCGCCCCCTTCCCCGCTGTCGAAAGCGGCATGGGCGACGGCACCGAAACCGTCGGCGGGCTGTCGGGCTATACGATCACCGCCGGCGCGCCGCCCGAGGCCGTCGACTTCCTGATCTACTATGCCGGGCTCGAGCAGCAGAAGGCCTATGCCGAATCCGGTCTCGGCATTCCGTCGGCCACCGGCGTGGCGGAATACATCACCGACCCCACGCTGCAGTGGGTGGTGGAAACCATCGCCGCGGCCTCGAAGCACCAGAACTTCGCCGACCGCGACCTCGGCCCTTCGGCCGGTGGCGCCTTCAACGACGTCGCTGTGGCGCTCGCCGCGGGCGAAATGACGGCCGAGGATGCGGCCGCCACCCTGCAGGACGCCTGGGACAATCGCTGACGCGAACCGGGTCTCTCACCGCCCCTCGGTGCCGACGCGCCGGGGGGCTCCCTGACCTCCAGCAGACTTGACCATGGCCACGACCCAACGCCTTGCCTATTCCGGATCGATGCGCGCCCAGCGCGGCTGGAAGACGGCGCTGATCTTTGCGGCGCCTGCGCTGCTGCTCTTCACGCTGTTCATCACCCTGCCGGTGCTGGAGGCGGGCTATGCCTCCTTTTTCAACTGGAACGGCCTGCGCGCCCCGAGCGCAGACAATTTCGTCGGCCTGGGCAATTTCGAGCAGCTCGTCGGCAACAAGACCTTCCAGCGCGCACTGTTCAATACCGGACTGATCATCGCGACCTCTCTCGTCGTGCAACTGCCGCTGGCGCTTGGCGTCGCCGCCCTGCTGTCCGGACGCCAGACCGGCACGGTGCTGTTCCGCATGATCTTCTTTCTGCCCTTCATCCTCGCCGAAGTCGCGAGCGGGCTGATCTGGCGGTTCATGTTCGATGGCGACGTCGGGCTGATCACACAGATCTCGCAGGCTTTTGGCGGCGGCGAGATTCACCTGCTCAGCGACAAGAACCTCGCCATTGTCTCCATTCTCGTTGTCGCCACCTGGAAGTATTTCGGCTTCCACATGATGCTCTACATCGCCGGCATGCAGGCCATCGACCGCTCGCTTTATGAAGCCGCGGCGATCGACGGGGCCACTGCCTGGCAGCGCTTCGTCAACATCACACTGCCCGGCCTCGCCCCGACCATCCGGCTCAGCGTCTTCTTTGCCATCCTCGGCTGTCTGCAGTTCTTCGATCTGGTGGTGCCGCTGACGGGAGGTGGCCCGCTCAACAGCTCGCACACCATCGTCTCCTTCCTCTATTATTTCGGCATCACGCGCATGCGGATCGGCTTCGGCGACGCCGTCGGCGTCACCCTGTTCCTCATCTGCGTCGTGGTCGCCTTCTCTTACCGCCGCTGGGTGATGAAGAATGACTGACCACGCACTGCCCTTCGCCCGCCGCCGCGCGGCCCACCGTGACATGAGCTTCACCGGACCGGGTGCGGCGCTGGCGCGCCTGCTGGTTCTGGTCCTCATTGCGGGTTTCGTGCTGATCCCGATCGTCGCGACGGGCCTCGGCGGTCTGAAGACCCTGGGCGAATTACGCACCAATACGCTGGGCCTGCCGCAGGAGTGGATCTGGGACAACTACGCCGATGTCATCACCCGGCCCGAGGTCTGGCGCATGCTCGGCAATTCGCTCAACATCGCGATCTTCACCGTGCTGCTCACCCTCGCCGTCGCGGCGCCGGCGGCCTTCGCCTTCGCGCATCTGAAATTCTTCGGCGAACAGATGCTGTTCAACTACCTGATCCTGGGGCTGACCTTCCCCTTTGCGACCGCCATCCTGCCGCTATTCCTCAAGATCCGCGATCTCCAATTGCTCGACACCCATTGGGGCATCATCCTGCCCCAAGTCGCCTTCGGCCTCGCCGCATCGGTGCTGCTGATGCGCAATGCCTTCCGGCATGTGCCGACCGAACTGGTCGAGGCGGCATTGATCGACGGCGCCTCCTATGCGCGCATCTTCTGGTCGATCGTGCTGCCGCTGTCGCTGCCGATCGTTTCGACCGTCGCGATCATCACCTTCGTGCAGTCGTGGAACAATTACCTACTGCCGCTGGTCGTCCTCAACTCGCCCGAGAACTACCCTTGGCCGCTGGGCCTGATGCAGTTCCAGAGCCTCTATTCGACCGACTGGCCGAAGATCCTGACCTACATCACCATCACCATTCTACCAGCGATCACCGTCTTCCTCCTGGCCCAGCGCTACATCATAGCGGGTCTCACGGCGGGTGCCATGAAGGCGTGACACACGGCCGCCGTGGACATCGCGGCCGCATTCCAATACCCAGCAAGGCGACACAAACGCTTCGCGCGCGGCCGGAACGCGGCTGCCTATTGGAGGATCAAGACCCATGAAAACCCGTGCCGCCGTGGCCTTCGAGGCGAAAAAGCCGCTGGAGATCGTTGAACTCGACCTCGAAGGCCCCAAGGCCGGAGAGGTGCTGATCGAAATCAAGGCGACCGGCATCTGCCACACCGACGCCTATACGCTCGATGGCTTCGACAGCGAGGGTATCTTCCCCTCGGTGCTGGGCCATGAAGGCGCCGGCATCGTTGTCGAGGTGGGCGCCGGCGTCACCTCGGTGCAGCCGGGCGACCACGTGATTCCGCTCTACACGCCCGAATGCCGGCAGTGCAAAAGCTGCCTTTCCGGCAAGACCAACCTTTGCACCGCCATCCGCGCCACGCAGGGCAAGGGGCTGATGCCCGATGGCACGACGCGCTTCAGCTACAAAGGCCAGCCGATCTACCACTACATGGGCTGTTCGACCTTTTCGAACTTCACCGTGCTGCCCGAGATCGCGGTGGCGAAAATCCGTGAAGACGCGCCCTTCGAAAAGGCCTGCTACTGCGGCTGCGGCGTCACCACCGGCGTCGGCGCGGTGATCAACACCGCCAAGGTGACGCCTGGTTCCAATGTCATCGTCTTCGGGCTCGGCGGCATCGGCCTCAATGTCATCCAGGGGGCCCGCATGGTCGGGGCCGACAAGATCATCGGCGTCGATCTCAATGACGACAAGGAAGAATGGGGCCGCCGCTTCGGCATGACCGATTTCGTCAACCCACGCAAAGTGGAAGGCGACATCGTCCAGCACCTCGTGGGCCTCACGGATGGCGGCGCCGACTACACTTTCGATTGCACCGGCAATACCGACGTGATGCGCACCGCGCTCGAGGCCTGCCATCGCGGCTGGGGCGTCTCGACCGTTATCGGCGTTGCCGAGGCGGGCAAGGAAATCTCCACCCGGCCGTTCCAGCTGGTGACGGGCCGTGTGTGGAAGGGCTCGGCCTTCGGCGGCGCCCGCGGCCGGACCGACGTGCCCAAGATCGTCGACTGGTACATGAACGGCAAGATCGAGATCGACCCGATGATCACCCACGTGCTCGATCTCGAGGAAATCAACAAGGGCTTCGAGCTGATGCATGCCGGCGAGTCGATCCGCTCCGTGGTGGTCTTCTGATGGGGCTGGAAACCCTCTCGACCACTCGCAGTCACGGCGGCACGCAGGGCGTTTATCGCCATCAGTCCACCGCAACCGGCACGCCGATGACGTTCTCGGTCTTCGTGCCGGACCATGCCGAAGGGGCGAAACTGCCGGTCGTCTGGTACCTGTCGGGGCTCACCTGCACCCACGCCAACGTCACCGAAAAAGGCGAGTTTCGCGCCGCCTGCGCCGAACTCGGGCTGATCTTCGTCGCGCCCGACACCTCGCCGCGGGGCGAGGACGTGCCGGATGATCCGGAGGGTGCGTGGGACTTCGGGCTGGGTGCGGGATTCTATCTCGATGCCACGCAGGCGCCCTGGGCTGAGCACTACCAGATGCGCAGCTATATCGAATCGGAGCTGCCCACCCTGATCGGCGACAGCTTCCCTGCCGATATGGACCGCCAAGCGATAATGGGCCATTCGATGGGCGGGCATGGCGCGCTGACCAGTGCGCTGCGCAATCCCGGCCGCTTCAAGTCCGTCTCGGCCTTCGCGCCGATCTGCACCCCGAAGGAAGTGCCGTGGGGGGAAAAGGCCTTTTCAAGCTACCTGGGCAGCGAACGCGCCGACTGGAGGCAATATGATGCCTGTGCGCTGATCGAGGATGGTGGCCGTGTGCCCGACATCCTGGTCGATCAGGGCGAGGCGGATGGCTTTCTGGAAACACAGCTGATGCCGGATCGGCTGGCTGCGGTGTGTGAGAGCGTTGGTCAGCCGCTGACGCTGCGCATGCAGCCCGGCTATGACCACTCCTACTATTTCATCTCGAGCTTCATGGCCGCGCATCTGCGCTGGCACGCAGAACGGCTGGGCTAAGGCCCAGCCGCTCGGCTTCAATTCGACAGTTTGCTCAGACCGACTGGGAGAAGCGCTGACGCGCCTCCTGCTCGGTCGGCATGCGTCCGCCGGGTGTCATTTCATCGACCTGACGGGGGATCTCCGTCGCCAGCCGCTGGACCAGTTCTTCCCGCGACAGTCCGGTGCGTCGCGACAGCTCTTCGAGATTGTCCGCACCCACGGCGCGTTCAACCTCGTCCGGCGTCAGGCCCCGGGTCTCCACATTCGGATTGACCCAGGAATCGGCGACCTCGCCCTGCCCGGACGATTTGAACCGGTCCATCAGGTCAGCCAATCCGCCGGTCAGCACATTGTCGTCGGCATTGCCGTCGCCGCCGAACAACCCGCCGATGCCGGAGATCAGGCCATCCAGCCCACCGGGCTGGTCGCCCGGCTGGCGGTCGGCGCGCTTTTGCATATCGCCAAGCGCGCCGGCAATCTTGTCACGATGCTGATAGCCCGCGACGGCCACGAGGCCGAGCAACGCGAGCAATGATGGCATGCCTTTGGCCATGGTCTGTCTCCTCCCTGGCGCTGGATCAGGCGCGACGGCGGGCGATGAAACCCCACACGGCGAGCACGATGATCGCACCGACCACGGCGCCGATCAGAC
>NZ_JBLXGA010000001.1:55129-246561 GCF_048261455.1 Devosia sp. | reverse complement strand
GGATCAGGCGCGACGGCGGGCGATGAAACCCCACACGGCGAGCACGATGATCGCACCGACCACGGCGCCGATCAGACCCGCGCCTTCACCCGGTGCGTACCAGCCGAGAGCCTGCCCGAGGAACGAGGCGACGAAGGCGCCGACGATGCCGAGAATGGTGGTGAGAATGAAGCCGGAGGGCTCGTTGCTGCCCGGCATGATGAACTTGGCGATAACACCGGCGATGAAGCCGATGATGATGGTCCAAAGAATACCCATGGTGACGCTGTTTCCTTGTTGCGATGGATCACAACGAGGTGAGCAGGCTTTAGTTGCGCGGAGCTTGAGCCGGCCTCAGGCGTCTTCGCCGCCGCCGTGCTCGCGGTAATAGATCTCCGGCGTGTCGATCGGCGGCGGCACCGGCGCGGCCCCGGACGTCCCCGTAGCAGTCGCACCGCCCCCTGGCAGAGCCCCGTCGCCATGCGGCCGCCCGAAGTCGGCGGCCGCCGTTTCCTGTCCCGCGGTGATGATCGAGCGGCGGATTTCGCGCGTGCGAGTGAACAGCGCTTCCATCGCCGGCCCATCGCCGACACGGACGGCGCGCTGCAGCTGACTGAGGTCTTCGAGGAAACGCCCCAACATCTCCAGCACCGCATCGCGATTGGTCAGGAACACGTCGCGCCACATCACCGGATCGCTCGCCGCGATACGGGTAAAATCACGGAAACCCGAGGCCGAGAACTTGATCACCTCGGACTGTGTTGCCGTTTCGAGATCAGCCACCGTGCCCACGATATTGTAGGCGATCAGATGCGGCACATGGCTGGTGATCGCCAGCACCAGATCATGATGCGCGGCATCCATGACCTCGACATCGGACCCAAGCGCACCCCAAAAGGCGGTCAGCCGCGCCACGGCGACGGAATCGACATCGTCGGTTGGTGTCAGGACGCACCAGCGTCCCGTGAACAGCGCCGGAAAACCCGATGCAGGGCCGGAATGCTCGGTGCCGGCCAGCGGATGGCCCGGGATGAAATGCACACCAGCAGGCACATGCGGCCCCACCACGTCGATTACATGCTGCTTGACCGAGCCAACATCGGTGAGGATCGCGCCGGGCGCCAGAGCGCCGGCAATCTGCGTCATCACCGCCTCATAGGCACCAACCGGGGTGCACAGGATCACGAGATCCGCGTCGCGCACCGCCTCGGCCGGGTCGAGCGAATAGCTGTTCCCCAACCCCAGTTGCCGCGCCTCATCCAGCGTTTCCGGCTTGCGGGTGGAAATCGCGATGGTTTTCGCAAGGCCCTTGAGCTGCGTCGCGCGGGCGATGGACGAGCCGATCAGCCCGATGCCGATGAGTGCGAGTTTTTCAAACATCAGTCCGCCGCTCCCCTGGCGCCAAAATCGGTGAGAATATCCGCCACGGCCCGCATCGGCGCCTCGAGCCCGATGCTGATCCGCAGCGCCTGCGGCAACCCGTAAGAGTGCATTTCGCGCACCAGCAGGCCCTTGTCGCGCAGGGCAACGAAGGCTGCCTTGGCGGTGTCGTCGTCCGGGAAAACCGCCAGCACGAAATTGCCCTGGCTTGGCGGCACGAAGACGCTGTTCGAACTGAGCGCCTGGCTGAGCCACGCGCGCCAGCGCGCATTGTGGTCGCGCAGCTTTGCGGTGAACTCGGTGTCACGCACCGCAGCCTCGGCTGCGGCCTGCCCCGCGAGCGTGACATTGAACGGCCCGCGGATGCGATTGACCGCATCGATCACATGCGGCGGACCATACATCCAGCCAACACGTTCGGCGGCGATGCCCATCTTCGAGAAGGTGCGCACCATGACGACATTCTCGGCGTCATCGACGAGGCTCATCCCCGGCACATAATCATCCGCCGTCACATATTCGGCATAGGCGCTGTCGATCACCAGCAGGATGTCCCCGCGCAACCCCGCATGCAGACGCCGCAGTTCCGCCTCCGGCAGATAGGTGCCGGTCGGATTGTTCGGATTGGCCAGAAAGACGATCCGCGTCCGGTCCGTCACCGCGCCGAGCAGCGCATCGACATCGGCGCAGAAATCCGTTTCGGGCGCCATGATGATTTCCGCCGACGCGGCCCGGGTGATGATCGGATAGACGTTGAAGCCATATTGGCTCATCACCGCCGCGTCGCCCTCGCCCAGGTAGATCTGGGCCAACAGGTGCAGCAGGTCGTCCGAACCGAACCCGCAGACGATCCGCGCCGGATCAAGTCCATGCACTTCGCCCAGCGCCGTGCGCAGCCGCCGCGCCGACCCATCGGGATAGACATGCAGCTGCTCGGCCGCCTCGCGATGAGCCTTGATCGCTTCGGGGCTGGCGCCCAACGGGCTTTCATTGGCGCTGAGCTTGGTCAGCAGCACGCCATCCGGCACGTCGGAGCGCCCCGGAACATAGGCGGCAATCTGCGCAATGCCAGGCTGTGGCTGCGGGCGGGAAGAAGCTGTGGTCATGATCTGGGCCAGGCCGGAAAAATCGGCCGGACCATAGGGGATGCCCCCCTGATTGGCAAAAGATTCCGGGCCTCAGCGATCCGCGATCTCCATCGCCGCCTGTGGCGCCAGGGCGGGAACCCGCACCAGCCGGCCGGCCCGCTTGCGGCGCGGCACGGCAGGGAACAATTCCTTGCGGGCCCTGACGATATGCACGCCTGCCAGCGTCGACCCGAACAGCCGGCCGGCGCGCTCGAAAAACCGGGTCGACTTGAGCACCAGCCGGCTCTGCGACGGCGGCAGGTAGAGCGCATCGCGCCACACCTCCGGCACGAAGCTGTGGGCGCGCAGCAAGCGCTCGAGCTGACCGCGGGAAAACGGATGCCCGTCGCCGAACGGCGTGTTGTCGGCCGCCGACCACATGCCACGGCGCTTGGGCACGACGACGATCAGCCGCGCATTGGGGGCCGTGACCCGCCAGATTTCGCGCATCAGCTCCTCGGCGTCCGCCACATGCTCGAAAGCATGCACCGCCACCACCAGATCGACCGCCGAATCGGTGAGCGGCATGTCGAGCAGATCGCACAGCACCGTGTGCGAGGGGCCCTCGCGCGGCCAGGCTGACGCCCCCTGCCGCGCCGGCATGAAGGCCAGCACCCGCTCGGCCTTTTCCAGCGTGAAGCGCAGATAGGGTGTCGCGAACCCCAGCCCCACAATGCGCTGCTTGTCGATGGCGCCCGCCACGCGCATGATGTCTTCACGCACCAGCGCGCGTGCGATTTTGCCCAGCGGCGACTTGTAGAACTGGATCAGGCGTTGCACGTCTGGTGTCATGGCCATGTCCCGAAAGCTTGGCTAGAGTCTGCCCTCTTCGCCGCCGCTTGTCACCCGGCCGGCACATCTGATTTCCGGAGTTTTGCCTTGCCGCTTCTCATTGATGTCTTCGCCTGCCGCACCGACAATTTCGGCTATCTCGTGCACGACGTCGCGACCGGGCGGACCGCCGCCATCGACGCTCCCGAGTTCAAGCCGATCAAGGCGGCGCTGGAGCGGCGCGACTGGAAGCTGACCGATCTGTTCATCACCCATCACCATACCGATCATGTCGAAGCCATCCCGGCGCTGAAGCGCGAGTATGACATCACCGTCACCGGACCGCGCGAGGAGGCCAGCAAGATTCTGGGCCTCGACGAACTGGTCGGGCACGGGGACACCGTGCAGCTGGGCGAGACCGTGTTCGAGATCTTCGCCACCCCCGGGCATACCCTGGGCCACATCGTTTATTACGATGGCGCCGGTCGGCACCTGTTCGCCGCCGATGCGCTGTTCTCGATGGGGGTCGGGCGCATGTTCGAGGGCAAGCCCGCACCGATGTGGGAGGCTCTGGCGGAGCTGCGCGAATTGCCCGACGACACGCTGCTCTATTGCGGGCACGAATATACGCTCGACAACGCCAATTTCGCCCTGAGCGTCGACCCCAGGAACGCCGCGCTCACCGTCCGCGCAGCCGAAGTCAAACGCATGCGGGCCAGCGATCAGTTCACCATTCCGGTCACGCTCGGCATGGAAAAGGCCACCAACCCCTTCCTGCGTGTCGACAAGCCGGCGATCGTCCGCGCCATGGGCATGCAACCCGATGCCGATCCGGCGGCGGTTTTCGGCGCCCTGCGCAAGGCCAAGGACGACTTCAAGGGCTGAGCCACCACGTACGGACGACGTCCCGAAGCGGGACCGCCATTAACCCTGAATTCATCACAAAGGCGAAATCCCTAACAAAATATTGCAACCTGTTTACGTGGTTCGAACGTTCGGACCCACATGAGCGCGCTTTCGTCCCATTTTGGCACGAAACGGTCTCAGCGAGGCTGACGACGGTGGTTGCAAAGTTTCAGGTGCAGCAAAACGCATTGGTGCCGGTGAGCGCACCGCTCCGCGTGCCATTGCGAGGCGCCACCGCTTCCGACTTCGTCAGCCATCTCATCGCTGCACGTGACCATCTCGAGACCCAGCGCCACAGCTTTCGCGCGCAACCTGACCGGGCGATCGCCGCCTATGCAGACGGCGCCAGCAAGGCGGTGCGCCGCATGCCCATGGGCTATCGCACGACCCGCACGGTCTGAACTGAAGAGGCGAGCGGGCGCCTAGCCCATCGTCACGTCGCGTCCGGCACTCGTGATCGACACGGTAAAACCTGCAACGACGTCGAAGATCGCCATCATCATCAAGATGAAAAAGACCGAGCTGGCGGCGGCGCCGACCAGCAGGAACTCGACCAGAAACACTACGAAAACCAGCGTCGACAGCATGTGCTCGACGACGGACGAGCGGCCCGTCTGGGTGGATTTCACCACCTCGAAGAACAGGCACACCAGCCCCACCACCAACAGCAGATCGCCCGCGGTCAGCGACCAGGCAAAGCCCGAAACCATGGGGATGGTCAGCAGTTCGTTGGCCCAACCCGCAGGGTTGCCGCCCATGAACAGGAACGCAAAGAAGTTGTAGACCAGCAGCGGGACGAGCAGCAGCGGCGGAATGAAGACGCCCCGCCCACTGCGGCGCTCGGGCGGAATGAATACGGCGCTGTCACTCATCGGGACACTCCCAGTCGCTGAACTGCCAGACCATGCCAAAGCAGAGTCGCGACCGCCAGCGAAACCGGCCCTCCATCAACGGGAAACGACATCCACGACGTCAGGCCTGGCGCCCCGTAACCCACCACAGGCACAAACAAGCCACCACAACCCAGATGCCTATAACAACCGCGCCGGCCCACGTGCTGCGCGGCCGGTCGGCACTTTCTGCATCGGCCCTGCACCGGGTCAGAACGCTAGCCGGTATAAGCCGGATCACCAGCCACAGCCCCAGGGGCACCAGCAGCAGATCATCCAGCAGCCCGAGCACCGGGATGAAGTCTGGGATCAGATCGATTGGCGAGACCGCATAGGCGACAACGACCAGTGCCATCCAGCGGGCGAGCCATGGCGTTTGAGGGTCGCGGGCGGCCAGCCACACCGCAACAATGTCGCGCTTCAGCCGACCGGCCCAGGCCCGCAACCGGGCCAGCATCAGACGTTGAGCGGGCCGACCATGTTTTCGGGCTTCACTTCGGCGTCGAACTCTTCGCCGGTCAACAGGCCGAGCTCAATGGCGCTTTCGCGCAGGGTCGTGCCCTTCTTGTGGGCGTTCTTGGCGATCTTGGCCGCGTTGTCATAGCCGATCTTGCGGTTCAGCGCCGTCACCAGCATCAGCGACTGGTCGACCAGCTGCTTGATCCGCGCCTCGTTGGGTTCGATGCCGACGGCGCAGTGATCGTTAAAACTCTTCGCCGCATCGGCCAGCAGCCGCACCGACTGCAGGAAGTTGTAGGCGATGACCGGCTTATAGACATTGAGCTCGAAATTGCCCTGGCTCGCGGCGATGCCGATCGCGGCGTCATTGCCCATCACCTGCACCGCCACCATGGTGGTGGCTTCGGCCTGGGTCGGATTGACCTTGCCCGGCATGATCGACGAGCCCGGCTCGTTCTCGGGAATGGTGAGTTCACCGAGCCCCGAACGCGGACCGGAGGCCAGCCAGCGCACGTCGTTGGCGATCTTCATCAGCGCCACGGCCAACTGCTTCAGCGCCCCAGAGCTGCCGACGAATGCGTCGTGCCCCGCCATGACGGCGAACTTGTTCGGCGCCGTGATGAAGGGCTGTCCGGTCAGCGTCGCGATCTCGGCGGCGACGGTCTCACCATACTTGGGGTGCGCGTTCAGCCCGGTGCCGACGGCAGTGCCACCCAGCGCCAGCTCATACAGTTGCGGCAGCGTGGCGCGGATCGCCTTCAGCGCCAGATCGAGCTGCGCCACCCAGCCGGAAATCTCCTGGCCGAGCGTCAGCGGCGTCGCATCCTGCAGATGCGTGCGGCCGATCTTGACCACCTGCATGAACTGTTTCGACTTCTCGTCCAGCGTGTTGCGCAGCAGCATGACGCGGTCGATGAGATAATTCTCGATCGCCTCCACCGCCGCGATGTGCATCGCGGTCGGGTAGGTGTCGTTGGACGACTGGCTCATGTTGACGTGATCGTTGGGGTGCACCGGCTTTTTCGAGCCCATCGTGCCGCCGGCCATCTCGATGGCACGGTTCGAGATCACTTCATTGACGTTCATGTTCGACTGGGTGCCCGACCCGGTCTGCCACACGACCAGCGGGAAATGCGCCTTCAGCTTGCCGGCGATCACCTCGTCGGCTGCCGCGACGATCAGGTCGCGCGTCGCATCATCCATCAGCCCGAGCTTGTTGTTGGCCAAAGCGGCCGACTTTTTCAAAATGCCGAAAGCCCGGATGATCTCGGCGGGCATCTTTTCGCCGCCGATATCGAAATTTGCCAGCGAGCGGGCGGTCTGCGCCCCGTAATAGCTTTCGGACGGCACATTGATTGTGCCCATTGAGTCCGATTCGACGCGGGTGCCCATGAGGTTCTCCTCGCTGCAAATGGAAACAGCCGGCCCGTTGCCGGACCGGCTGTCAGAACTATTTTGAAAAATCGATCATCGAGTGCCCGAAGGCTTACGACTTCTTGGGCTCGAGGATCTGCCGGCCACGATACATGCCGGTCTTGAGGTCGACGTGGTGCGGACGACGCAGCTCGCCCGAATCCTTGTCTTCGACATAGGCCGGGACGCCGAGGCCATCGGCGGAGCGGCGGAAACCGCGCTTCATCGGCGAGGTCTTGCGCTTTGGCACAGCCATGGTGGTACTCCTGGTTCAAAAACGGGTCGCCAACCGCGTGTCGGCGTGTAACAGACTTGGTCTGTCGGGAATTGCGCGCGTCTATAGAATAGAAAAGCGCCTATGGGAAGGGGAGAAATGCCATGATCGGCCCGTATCCCGACCATTTCGGCCGCCACACGAAGCTGCCGATCGACAATTGCGCCCTGGTTCTTTCCCACAAACAGCGAAATCCGCTAAAAGCACACGCCGGCTTCTAGGGATACTCGATGTCATACGCCTTTAAAGACGAACTCACCAGCACTGCCGCATCTGTCGAGACCGCCCTCGCCGAACGCCTGACTGTCGCACTGGCTGGCCCCGGTGTAGCGCCGGACCGCCTGATCGAGGCCATGCGTCATGGCAGTCTCGATGGCGGCAAGCGCCTGCGCCCCCTGCTGGTCGTGCAGGCCGCCGGAGCCTTCGGGCTGTCGGCCGCCGCTGCCCTGCCTGCCGGCATCGCGCTTGAACTTGTCCATTGCTATTCGCTGATCCACGACGATCTGCCGGCGATGGACGACGATGACCTGCGTCGTGGCCGGCCCACCGTGCACCGCGCCTATGACGACGCGACCGCCATTCTCGCCGGCGACGCGCTGCTGACCGAAGCCTTTGCCCTGCTTGCCGAACCCGTGACCCATCCGGATCCGGCGACCCGCTTGCGGCTTGTCAGCGAACTCGCCACCGCCTCTGGCCCCGCCGGCATGGTCGGCGGGCAGATGCGCGACATCGAGGGCGAGACCAGCCCGCTCGACGAAGCGGGCATCGCCGCCATGCACGCCATGAAGACCGGCGCCCTGATCCGTGCTGCAGTGCGCATGGGCGCCATTGCCGGCGGCGCCGACGCTGCGGCCCTCGACCGGCTCACCGCCTATGCGGAAGCGGCAGGGCGCGCCTTTCAGCTGGCTGACGATATTCTCGACGTCACCGCCTCGGCCGAGGAAATGGGCAAAAAGACCGGCAAGGACGCCGCTATGGGCAAGCAGACCCTCGTCGGACGCCTTGGCGTTGACGGTGCCCGCGACGTCCTCAACGCAATCATCGATGAAGCCCTTTCCGCGCTCGCGGAATTCGGCCCGGAGGCCGACGGGCTGCGCGCCACTGTTCGCTATTTCGGCGCGCGCCAGAGCTGATACGAAAAAGGGCGCGACCCCGATGGATCGCGCCCTGATCTGTCTGGTCTATCGTCTGGACGCTATCAGCGCACGCGATAGGACGAGATGATGTCGTTGTTCCGGCCGCGCAGCGCCGGACGGCTGCGATCGAGCACAGCACAACGGCCACCGTAGTTGAAGTCCTCACAGACCTGCACCTGCGCATCGCCGCGAATGCGGATCGACGAGATGCTGTCGTTCCAGTAGCGGCTCAGCGAACGGTCACGCTGTCCCGGGCGGACGCAGAAGCTGTCGCCACGGTAATTGTAGTCCTTGTAGAAGCAGACCCGACCGCCATAGCGGCCCGGACGCTGACGGAACTCGCCGCCATTGCCGATCGAGAACGAGAAGCCCGGCACGCCGAAGCTGATGCTCACGTCGGGCTCGTTGTTGTTATTGCGGTCGCGGCGTCGGTTGCGATCGCGATTGCGGCCCTCGTTGACATTGGTCAGATAGCGCGAAGACACCCAGCCATCAGGACCAGGGTGCGTGATCTGGCACCAGCCGTTGCTGCGGCACTGTTCGACGTTGACCTGCTCGCCGGCATAGAGCGTATCGACAACGCTGTAGCCCGTGCTGGGGCCGGACCGGACATTGAGCGTGGTGGTGGATTGGGCAGCGAGCGCACCGGTTGCGCCGAACGCCGTGATAGCCATTGCGGCCGCGATTGTTTTGGTCGACGACATGACATCGTCCTCCTTTTCTGTTCTTCTTTGTCAGGCACCCCGCTGGCGAGTCTAAGTCCCCACTACCGCATGGGTTCCGAACTTTATCGGTCGCGGTGGCACATTGTGAGCACGGGAAAACCTAAATGCGGCTGATCGGAGTGAACATCGGGCAGGCCCGGCCAATTGCGAACTGGAACGGCACGACCGGGATCGACAAGCATCCGCAACCGGGTCCGGTGCGCATCGAAACCGACGGTGTGGTCGGCGACGCGATCTGCGACCGCAAGCACCACGGCGGCCCGGACCAGGCGGTCTATTGCTACCTGCAGTCCGACTATGACTGGTGGCGCCTCGAACTGGGCCGCGACCTGCCGCCCGGCAGCTTCGGCGAGAACCTCACCATTGACGGAATTGACGGTACCACGCTGGCCGTCGGCGACCGTATCGGCATCGGCAACGTGCTGCTGGAGGTCACTTCGCACCGCACGCCCTGCAACACCTTCGCCCGTCACATGGGCGACAAGACCTTCGCCAAGCGCTTTCACCAGGCTGGTCGGCCCGGCGCCTATCTGCGCGTGCTCGCTGAAGGTGAGGTCGCGGCTGGCATGGAGGTGACTTACACCCCGTTCGGCGGCGAACGCTTCACCGTTGCCGAATACATGAGCCTTGATGGCCAGCGCGACGTCCCCGAAGACACCATGCGGCGCCTGCTCGCGACACCGGTCCATTACAAGACCCGTGCTGAATATGAACGCAGGCTGGCCAGTTAGCCTGCGCCCCGTCCAACTGCTGCTGATCCTGCCGGAGCCACCATGAGCCTTGAATCCGTCCAGTCCGACCTTGCCGAGCGCGCGCCCGACCTCTCCGTCATCGTTACCGAAGCCAGCACCGCGACCGTGCAGCTGGCCGCCGAAGTACATGGCGTAGCGCCCGGACAGATCGCCAAGACCCTGGCGATCCGCGTCGGCGGCGAGGAATTTCTGCTGGTGACCCGCGGTGATGCGCGCCTGTCGAACGCCAAGGCGAAGGCGGCCTTCGGCGGCCGCCCGCGCATGCTGGGCGCCGAGGACGTGCTGCGCCTGACCAGCCATCAGGTCGGCGGCGTCTGCCCCTTCGGGCTGCCCGCACCGCTGACCATCTATTGCGACGAGTCGCTGAAAATCTACGACGAGCTCATCCCCGCCGGCGGCTCCACTCACGCCTCGGTGCGGCTGCCGCTGGCCCGTCTCGCCGAACTGTGCGGCGATCGCTGGGTCGATGCCTGCGACATTCCGGAATGACGCTGACGAAAGCGGACATCCCATCCCGGTTCTGGACCGTGCGATACGTCGCTGCATCCATCCCGGAGCGAGAACCCTACGATCTGTCCAATGGCGCCAATTGCCAGCTATTCGCCTATGCGCTGCTCGCGCATTTCGGACACGCGGTGCCGCCTTTTCGGTCGAGCAACCTGTGGGACGACAAAGTGCACACCGAGCATGTGGAGCAACCTTACACCGCGCTCGATCTGCTGCTCTTCGCACCGCAGAAGAACGCATGGGGCGCGCATCTCGCGGTTGCAATGGGACCCCACAGCGCCATCCACCTCAGTCATCGGATCGGCCAGCCCGTGATCTGGCCACTCGACCGTTTCCAGCAGGAAGCCGATTATCGGATCCTGCTTGGTGCCAAGCGCTTACGGCAGGCGAAATAGGGTATCGATTGTTCCGACACTGTCGGCGCTTTCCATAAGCGATAGCGCGTCAATGCCACCAGCGAGCGCGTCGCGGGGCCATTTGTCGGCTGAGGCCCGCCACCATGTCCCGCCTTGACATTGCTGTTGCGTACGCCATGTTTGTCGCGCGGTGCCGGGCCCCTCTGGCGCAGACTGTTGTGTCTGCGTGATGTCGGAACTGCTCCAAACTTCATGGAGAAGGTCCGGCGATGGATACGCTGCTATTAGCCCTCACAGGCGATTTCCTCGGAACACCCGTCTATTTCTGGGTCGCGTTCATCGCGATCGTGCTCGGGCTGCTTGTCTTCGACCTCGGCATCCTGCACCGCGACGAACACGAGATCGGCGCCAAGGAAAGCCTGGGCCTCTACGCCTTCTATGTCGTCATCGCCATCGCCTTCGGCGGCTGGGTCTGGTGGCAGCGCGGCCCCACCGCCGGGCTGGAGTTCTACACCGGCTACCTGATCGAACAGTCGCTGGCGATGGACAACATGTTCGTCATCGCCACCATCTTCGGCTTCCTCGGCATCCCCCGGCTCTATCAGCACCGCGTGCTGTTCTGGGGCATTCTCGGCGTCATCGCCTTCCGCGCCATCCTCATCGGTGTCGGCGCAGCCCTCGTCTACCAGTTCAGCTGGATCCTGTTCGGCTTCGGCGCCTTCCTGATCTTCACCGGTATCAGGATGTTCTCGCACAAGGACGAGGAACCGGACATCGAGAACAATCCGGTGTTCCGTTTCCTGCGAAAACACTTCCGCATCACGCCGGAGCTGCAGGGCCGCGCCTTCACGGTGAAACAGCCTGACCCAAAGTCAGGCAAGCTCGTCACCTGGCTGACGCCGCTGGCCGTGGCGCTTATCATGGTCGAAGTGGTGGATCTGATCTTTGCGGTCGACTCGGTCCCTGCCGTCTTCGCGGTGACCCAGGACACCTTCATCGTCTACACCTCGAACATCTTCGCCATTCTCGGCCTGCGCGCGCTGTACTTCGCGCTGGCAGCAGCCATGAACCGCTTTCGCTACCTGCAGGTCTCGCTGGCGATCATCCTCGTTCTGGTGGGCATCAAGATTTTCCTCGTGCCGCTGGGTATCAAGATCGACACGCTGCTCTCGCTGATCGTCACCCTCGGCATTCTCGTCGGCGGCGTGCTCTTTTCGCTGTGGAAGACCCGCAACGAGCCCGACGAGAGCGCTGTTGAGAAGCCGGAGACCGGACAGCTGGAGCCCTGACCGGACTCCTGCACCGCGGTGCACAGCAAATGAGAAAGGGCGCCTGTCGGGCGCCCTTTTGTTGTCGGTCGGCGATGTGAGCGGCGGCGGCGCTATTCCGCAGCGGCGCTGTTCTGCTCCGAGCCGTATTTCTTTTCGATATAGTCGGCGACCATCACCTTGAACTGGTCCGCCACGTCGGCGCCGCGCAGCGTCGCGACCTTTTCGCCGTCGACGAAGACCGGGGCGGCCGGGGTTTCGCCCGTGCCGGGCAGGGAAATGCCGATATTGGCGTGCTTGCTCTCGCCCGGACCATTGACGATGCAGCCCATCACCGCGACGGACAGGTTTTCGACGCCGGGATAGCGCTCCTTCCACGTCGGCATGGACGAAGAGAGGTGATCCTGGATTTCCTTTGCCAGCACCTGGAAGGTCTGCGACGTGGTGCGCCCGCAACCCGGGCAGGCCGCCACCACCGGCAGGAACTGGCGGAAGCCCATGGTCTGCAGCAATTCCTGCGCGACCCGTACTTCCTGCGTGCGGTCGCCACCCGGCTCGGGCGTCAGCGACACGCGGATTGTATCGCCAATCCCCTGCTGCAGCAGAATGCCCATGGCGGCCGAGGAGGCGACAATGCCCTTCGAACCCATGCCGGCCTCGGTCAGCCCCAGATGCAGCGCATAGTCACACCGCCCCGCGAGGTCCTGATAGACCGCGATCAGATTCTGGACGTCGGACACTTTGGTGGAGAGCAGAATGTGGTCGCGCCCCAGGCCGATTTCCTCGGCCCGCGCGGCTGAGCCGAGCGCCGACTGGATGATCGCCTCGCGCTGCACTGCGGCCGCCGATTTGGGCGTCGCAGAGGCCGAATTCTCGTCCATCAGCCGGGTCAGCAGCTCTTCGTCGAGCGAGCCCCAGTTGACCCCGATCCGCACCGGCTTGTCATATTTCAGCGCCAGCTCGATCAGCGTCGCGAACTGCGTGTCACGCTTGGCCTTGAACCCGACATTGCCCGGATTGATGCGGTATTTGGCCAGCGCCTCGGCGCAGGCCGGATGATCGGTCAGCAGTTTGTGCCCGATATAATGAAAGTCGCCGACCAGCGGCACATTGATGCCCATCATGGCCAGCCGGTCGCGGATATGCGGCACCGCGGCCGCCGCCTCGTCACGATCGACCGTGATGCGCACCAGTTCGGAACCGGCGCGCCACAGCTGCGCCACCTGGCGGACCGTCGACTCGATGTCGGCCGTGTCGGTGTTGGTCATCGACTGCACGACGACCGGCGCGCCGCCGCCGACCATAACGCCACCGACCTTCACGCCTACGGAATTTCGTCTCTCGAGCAAACTCATGCCATCACCTCGTGACCAGCAAATAAGCCTTCAAAGATGTCATGGCAATGATACGCTGGTGTGACCGTGGAGGGCGCCATGTCGTTTCAGGCCTATCTGGACAATATCGAAAAGCAGACCGGGGTCAGCCCCGATGAATTTGTTCGGCTCGCAACCGAGAAGGGCTTCACCCAGCCCGGCACCAAGGCGACGCAGATCACCGACTGGCTGAAAGCCGATTATGCCCTGGGGCACGGCCACGCCATGGCCATCGTCAAACTGCTCAAGGAGCGGGGCGGATTGCGCTGAAGCGCGGCCGATATCGGCAACCGACAAAGTGCCGAAGCAAGATTTGTGGCGAAGACTTGAACCTTTCGGCATCATCACCATTTCTATTGCATGAAAAGCTTTTGGCTCATTACCCGATTCATGACCTTCCGGCGCGAACTCGTTGCGCTGTGGAAAGCGTTCATGGCCCCCGATACGCCGCTGCATCTCAAGGCGCTGATGCTGCTCGTCCCCGGCTATCTGCTTTTCCCGATCGACATTATCCCCGATTTCATCCCCTTCGCGGGCTGGATCGATGATCTCGTGATTGTCCCCATGCTGGTCAACTGGATCTTCGGCATGCTGCCGCAGCGCGCCAAGGCGACCGCCGACACGGAGCGCGATACCGAGACCCGAGACCGGCCTCACGGCGATAGCCGCACCATCGACGGCAGCTACCGCCGCCGCCGATCGCCCCTGGCGGCGCGCGCCGCCGACCCGACTCCTTCAGATTTCCGCGTCCGCCGCCCTCACAGGCGGCGCGTCTGCTTGAGGCCTTGAGAACAGGATTTCCGCCCCGGCGGCCGGCAGGAAATCACCATGCGCGATGGCGCGGGCAACGCCTATCCCATGCAGATGCAGATCCTCGAAATCGTCGAGGGCGAAAAGCTCGTCGGCCGGATCGGTGGCGAGGGCCACGCCAATGGGGCGGTCATCACCGGCATCCTGATGACGGTGACCGTCGAGGCGCTGAGCGAGACCCGCAGCCGCCTCGCATAGGCAGCCTGCTGCCGGAAACTGACAGCCGTTCATGCGACCTGTCTTGCCAGCAAGGAGACAGGCCATGACGAAGTACTGGATTGCGGTCGCTTCCGCGGAGCACGCGCGGGGCGGCGGCGCGGGCGGCTTCATGCAGGTGAACCACGGCAAGAAGGCGCCGCTGCAGCGCATCGGGGCGGGAGACGGCGTCGTCTATTATTCCCCGGCCGAAACCATTCGCGGCAAGGACCGGCTGCAAAGCTTCACCGTGATCGGCCGGGTCCGCGACGACGACCTCTACCAGGGCGTGATGGGCGGCGATTTCACGCCCTGGCGCCGAAACGTCGATTTTGCGAAGGCGCGCGAAACGCCCATCGCGCCACTGCTCGACACGCTGGAGTTCACCCGCGGCAAGACCAACTGGGGTTATCAGATGCGCTTCGGCCTGTTCGAAATCAGCGAAACCGACTTCCGCACCATCGCCGAAGCCATGGGCGCGGAAGTCTGACACCGGTTCACTCGAAGCGGACCAGCAGGTCCTTGGCGTCGATCTGGTCGCCCGGCTTCACCGTCACTTCCGCCACGACGCCGTCGGTCTCCGCGTGGATGGCGGTTTCCATCTTCATCGCCTCGATCGAACACAGCACGTCACCGGCCGAAACCTTCTGCCCCTGCTTGATTGCGAGGGAGGAAATGACCCCCGGCATCGGCGCCCCGACCTGTTTGGCATCGCCCGGCGCCGCCTTGGCGCGCGCCACGACGTCGCCGGCTTTCAACCGGTCCGGCACCACCACGGTACGCGGCTGACCGTTGAGATCGAAGAACACGCGCACTTCGCCCTTCTCATTGGTCGGCGCGCGGCCCTGATAGGTGATAACGAGCGTCTTGCCCTTTTCGATATCGACCAGCAGCTCGTCGCCTTCGTTCAGCCCGTAGAAATAGACCGGTGTCGGCAGCACTTCTGACGGCCCGTAGAGATCCTGAGTCTTTTCGAAGTCGGTATAGACCTTGGGGTACATCAGATAGGAGGCGAGCCGGAAGTCATCGACCTCATGGCCAACCTCTTCCGCGATCTTCTTGCGCTCGGCCTCGAGATCGACATCCTTCAGATAGGACCCCGGACGCTCGGTCAGCGGCTCACGGCCCTTCAGTACCTTTTTCTGCAGCGCCTCGGGGAAGCCGCCCGGCGGCTGGCCCAGATCGCCCGCAAAGAAGCCGATCACCGAATCCGGGAAGGCGATGTCGCGGTTCGGATCCTCGACATCGGCGCGGGTGATCCCGGCCGAGACCATGGCCAGCGCCATGTCACCCACCACCTTCGAGCTCGGCGTCACCTTCACGATGTCACCGAACATCTGGTTCACGTCGGCATAGGTCTGCGCCACCTCGTGCCAGCGGGTTTCGAGCCCCAGCGAGCGCGCCTGCTCCTTGAGATTGGTGAACTGGCCGCCCGGCATTTCGTGCAGATAGACTTCCGAGGCGCCGCCCTTCAGATCGCTCTCGAAGGCGCGATACTGCGTGCGCACGGCCTCCCAGTAGAACGAGATCTGGCGGATCGCCTTGGCGTCGAGCCCCGGATCACGATCGCCGTCTTCCATTGCCGCCACCAGCGAGCCCAGCGTCGGCTGACTGGTCGTGCCGCTGAGCGCATCCATCGCCGCATCTACAGCATCGACGCCCGCCGCCACTGCCGCCAGCACCGTCGCCGCAGCCGCGCCGGAGGTGTCATGGGTATGGAGGTGTATCGGCAGGCCAATCTCTTCCTTCAGCGTTGCGATCAGCTTGGTGGCAGCTGCCGGCTTCAGCAGACCGGCCATATCCTTGAGGCCGAGCACATGCGCGCCGGCCGCCTCGAGTTCCTTGGCGACGGCCACATAGTACTTGAGGTCATATTTCGACCGGTCGGGGTCGAGCATGTCGCCGGTGTAGCAGACGACGCCCTCGCAGACCTTGTCGGCCTCGATCACCGCGTCCATCGAGACCCGCATGTTCTCGACCCAGTTGAGGCAATCGAACACGCGGAAGATATCGACGCCGCCCTTGGCCGCCTGCGCGACGAAGAACTTCACCACATTGTCGGGGTAATTGGTGTAGCCGACGCCGTTCGAGCCACGCAGCAGCATCTGGGTCAGAATGTTGGGCGCCCCCTCGCGCACCTGCGCCAGCCGCTCCCACGGATCCTCGTTCAGAAAGCGCATCGACACATCGAAGGTCGCGCCGCCCCAGCATTCGAGGCTGAACAGCTCGGGCAGGCCCCGGCTATAGGCCTGGGCGATGCGGGTGATATCGAACGAGCGCATGCGCGTCGCCAGCAGCGACTGATGCGCATCGCGCATCGTCGTGTCGGTGAACAGCACCCGGTTCTGGTCCTTCATCCACTGCGCCAGTCCGCCCGGACCTTCGCGTTCCAGCACCTGCCGACTGCCATCGATCTGTTTCAATGGCGGGAACACCGGCACCACCGGCGCTGCCGCATCGGCCGGCGGCCGCGGCCGGTCGCGTGCCTCGGGGTGCCCGTTCACTGTCACATCGGCGACATAGCTCAAAAGTTTGGTCGCACGGTCGCGGCGCGGCCGGAAATTGAACAGCTCCGGCGTCGTGTCGATGAAGCGCGTCGTATAGCGGTTCTCGACGAAATCGGGATGGGTGATGATGTTCTCGAGGAACGCCAGATTGGTCGCGACGCCGCGAATGCGGAACTCGCGTAGCGCCCGGTGCATCCGCGCGATGGCCTCGTCGGCGCCCGGCGCCCAGCAGGTCACCTTTTCCAGCAGCGGATCGTAATAGCGGGTGATCACCGCGCCCGAATAGGCCGTGCCGCCATCGAGCCGCACGCCGAAACCGGTCGCGCCGCGATAGGCGGTGATGCGGCCGTAGTCGGGAATGAAATTCTGTTCCGGATCCTCGGTCGTCACCCGGCACTGAATGGCATTGCCGTTGAGCCGGATGTCCTCCTGCTTCGGCACACCCGATTCCGGCGTCCCGATCACCGCACCGTCCAGCACGTGGATCTGCGCTTTGACGATGTCGATGCCGGTCACTTCCTCGGTGACGGTATGCTCCACCTGGATGCGCGGATTGACCTCGATGAAATAGAATTTGTCGGTATCGGCATCCATCAGGAATTCGACCGTACCGGCGCCACGATAATTCGCCGCCTTGCCCAGCCGCACCGCGGCTTCGGTCAGGTCCTTGCGCACTTCGGCGCTGAGATAGGGTGCGGGCGCCCGCTCCACCACCTTCTGGTTACGCCGCTGCACCGAGCAGTCGCGCTCGAACAGATGCACAAGATTGCCGTGATCGTCGCCGATCAGCTGCACCTCGACATGCCGCGCCCGCTCGACCAGCTTTTCGAGATACATCTCGTCCTTGCCGAACGCCGCCTTGGCCTCGCGCTTGCCTTCGGAAACCTCAGCCAGCAGCGTCGACTCATCCATGATGCGGCGCATGCCGCGTCCGCCACCGCCCCAGCTCGCCTTGAGCATGAGCGGATAGCCGATCTCCTCCGCCATTTTCCTGATCGCGTCGGTATCGTCGGGCAGCGGCTCGGTTGCCGGCACCACCGGCACATCGGACGCGATCGCCATGTTGCGCGCCGCGACCTTGTTGCCCAGATCGCGCATCGTCTGCGCCTTCGGCCCGATGAAAATCAGCCCGGCCGCCTCGCAGGCATCGACGAATTCAGGGCTCTCCGACAGCAGCCCGTAGCCGGGGTGGATGGCATCTGCGCCCGACAGCTTGGCGATCCGCAGATATTCGTCGATCTGCAGATAGGCTTCCACGGGCCCCTTGCCCTTGCCGATCAGATAGGCCTCGTCGGCCTTGAACCGGTGCAGTGCCAGCTTGTCCTCTTCGGCATAGCAGGCGACCGTCTTGATATTCAGCTCATTGGCCGCCCGGAACACCCGTATGGCGATTTCGCTGCGATTGGCGACGAGAATTTTCTTGATTGGCATCTTGTTGGGACCCGGCATTGAGGGGCGCGCGCACGCGGCGCGGGCACGAGATCAAGAGTGATGCGGCTTTCGACGCGCGAAAGCCTATTTCCGGCTCAGGTGTCCCGCGAGATGGGACATGTCGTAGCCTGCGTTCTGTGCCGCAGCGATGATCTCGCTGGCCGGCATCTCGCCCGCCTGGGCCAGAGCCCACAGCGTGGTCGAGCGCGTGCCCGAACGGCAATAGCAGAACACGGGACCGGCGCTCCCCTCGAGCACCGCTTTTGTCCGCTCGACCATGTCGGGCGAAACCCCGTCACGCCCAAGCGGAATATAGTGGTAGGCAAGCCCGGCCTGCTCGGCCGCCTGCTCTATGGTCGCACTGTCCGGCTGGTCCGGCGACTCGCCGTCCGGCCTGTTGTTAATGATTGCGACGAACCCCTGTGCCTTTATCGCGGCCACATCCTCGGGGCTGATCTGCGGAGACACGCTGACGTGTTCGTTGATCCGCTTCACGTCCAAATCGCTCACTCCTCACCGAGATGACATCGCCCCCTTTATAGCCATCGCGCCGGAACGGACGCAAGGCGGCGCGCGTCGTCAGGCGACGCTGACGGCGATCTGGTTGGCAAAGCTCAGCCGCTCGGGCCGCGCCAGCAGATAGCCTTGCAGCGCCGTGACCCCGGCGGCCTGCAGACACCGCTGTTGCGCCTCGGTCTCGATGCCTTCAGCGATGATTTCGACATCGAGCGCCCGGCCGATCTCGCAGATCGCCGCAACGATCAACCCGTCAATCTGGCTGTCCGGCAGGTCCTGGGTATAGGAGCGGTCGATCTTGATGATGTCGAACGGGCAATTGCGAAGATATTTGAGGCTCGCATAACCGGCCCCGAAATCGTCGATGGCGATCTTGACCCCACGCTCCCTGAGGGTGCGGATCTGCTCGATCTCGATGGAATCGCCACCCAGCGGCAGAGATTCTGTGACTTCCAGCACGATCTGATCGGGCTGCACATCTGTCTCTTCCAGCACCTCGAGCACCCGGTCAGCAAACTCCGGACGCCGCAGCTGCATCACCGACACATTGATCCCCACGGTCGGCGTGCGTAGCCGCGACAGGTCCATGCAGGCGCGCCGCAACACCCACAGACCGAGCAGGTCGATCAGGTCACTCTCTTCGGCAATCGAGATGAAATCGCCCGGGCTGATCAACCCGCGCAGCGGGTGGTACCAGCGCACCAGCGCCTCATGCGAGACCGGCTGCAGCGTGCCGGCCGAAAAGATCGGCTGATAGTGCAGTTCGAGCTCATTGGTGAGAATGGCGGCGCGCAATTCGCGATCAATGAAACGCTTGTGCCGCTCGTCTGCCAGCAGCTCCGAATCGAAGGCAACGACCTTGGCGCGACCGCTGCGCTTGCCCTTGTAGAGCGCCAGGTCCGCCTTGGAGAGCAGTTCGTGCGCGCCAATCGCATCGTCAGGCGCGCGGGCAACGCCTATGGTGCCGGAGATTCGCACAGGCCGGCCGTGCACATTGATCGGCTTGCCGATCTGTTCGAGCATGCGATGGCCGAGGCGCAGCAGCGCTTCGTGATTGTGATCGCCGGCCACGATGATACCAAACTCATCACCGCCCAGGCGCCCGATTTTCGCTTCGGGAACCAGCGTTTGCAGGGACTTCACCATATGCGCGAGTGCCATGTCGCCCGCAGAATGGCCCATGCTGTCGTTGAGCACCTTCAGGTTGTCCATGTCGATCTGCATATAGGCGAAACGCTGCGGAGTGCCGCCGAGCAGCTGGCGCAACCCCTTTAGGAAGGCCGCCCGCGTCTGGGCCCCCGTCATCTCATCGACCATTGACGCTGCAATCAATCTGCCATGGGCGTGAGCTGCGGCCTGCAGCTCCTTGCGCATCTGAAAATAGCTCCAGATCAGCAGACCTATAAGCGTCAGACCTGCTGCGCCCCCGACCCACATGATGGCCTGAGCATCGACCAGATCCGGAACGAGCGCAGCAGCTGCACTCAGCAGCGCCACGGCCACAATGAACGTCAGCCCGACGCCAATGACGAGCCGATGGCTGCGGAGCACCTGCTGCAAAGAATGCCGGTCAACCAAAACACGTCCCCGTCGTCGAAATTTGATGAAAACAGGGCACAAAGGTCACCTGCATTTCCTAACCGGAGCAATGATCCGGCGCGCCATATGACAAGGTTATCATGCCAACACGTTAATAAATGAAGACGCCCGCCGGAGAGACCGGCGGGCGCGTGCTTTGGGCAATCACTGCGTGTCAGGCTGCGTCGCTATGCGTAATTTCCACCGAATGGTGGCGTGCCAGCGCCCGGATCACTTCGGCAGCCGTGATGCGACCGATCTGCTCACCGGCGTCATTGTGTACACCGACCAGTTTGTGATCGGCGAACAGCGGCAGCACATCCTCGCACCGCGCCGTATCCTGCACAGCCACTTCGCAGGGCTCGAACGCGCCCTTCTCCATGATCGAACGCACATGGATGGCCCGCGCCTTGTTCACGTCGCGCACGAACTCTTCGATGTGTTCGTTCGCAGGCTTCAGCACGATCTCTTCGGGCTTGCCCTCCTGCTGCACCGCACCATCCTTGAGCACCGCGATGCGGTCGCCGATCTTCAGCGCTTCATCGAAGTCATGGGTGATGAACAGGATGGTCTTGCCGAGGCTCTTTTGCAGCTCGATCAACTGGTCCTGCATGCCGGAGCGGATCAGCGGATCGAGCGCCGAGAAGGCCTCGTCCATCAGCAGGATGTCGGTATCCAGAGCCAGCGCCCGGGCGAGACCCACACGCTGTTGCTGGCCACCGGAGAGCTGACGCGGCTGGCTGTTCTCATAGCCTTTCAGCCCGACAGTCTCGATCCACTTCTCGGCAGTCGCAAGCCGCTCGGCCTTGTCGACGCCGCGGACTTCCAGCCCGTAGGCGACGTTGTCGAGAACCGAGCGGTGCGGCAGCAGGCCAAACTTCTGGAACACCATCGCCACCGTCTGACGGCGATAGACGCGCAGTTCGGGCAGGGTCATCTGCATGACATCCGAGCCATCGACGATAATCTCCCCGGCCGTCGGGTCGATCAGCCGGTTGACGTGACGGATCAGCGTCGACTTGCCCGAGCCCGACAGGCCCATGACCACGTAGATCTGGCCGCGGGCGATATCGAGCGAGACATTGTCGAGCCCGACCACACAGCCCGTTTCGGCCTGTACCTCGTTCTTCGACTTGCCACTGCGCAGCAGTTCCATCGCGCGCTCGGAGTCGTCACCAAAGATCTTGGTGACGCCCTTCATGCGGATGGCGATGTCGTTTTCGGCGATAGTCTCGGTCATGTGCGCGCCTCCGCCAGACCGATACGGGCCTGAAGCTGTTTACCGAACGATTGGGTGATGCGGTCGAAGATGATCGCCAGAACGACGATGCCGAGACCCGCGAACAATCCGCGGCTCACCTCGAGCCGGCCGATGCCCTGCAGCACCTGATACCCAAGTCCGCCGGCACCGATCATCGAGGCGATCACCACCATGGCCAGCGCCATCATGGTCGTCTGGTTGACGCCCGCCAGAATCGTCGGCAGCGACAGCGGGATCTGCACCCCGAACAGCCGCTGGCTGGGCGTCGTGCCGAAGGCACGCGAAGCCTCCATGACGGCCGGATCGACCGAGCGCAGGCCTAGGTCCGTGAGTCGCACGAGCGGCGGCGCCGCATAGATGATGGTGGCGATCAGCGCCGGGATCTTGCCCGGTCCGAAGATCATCACCGTTGGAATGAGATAAACAAAGCTGGGCATCGTCTGCATCAGATCGAGCACCGGCGTAACCGTCTGCCGCACCGGCTTTGCCCGAGACATCCAAACGCCCACCGGAATGGAAATGACGATGGCGGTCAGCGTCGCCGTGATCATCAACGCGGTGGTCGTCATCGCGTCTTCCCAAAGGTCCATGACCCCCAGGAACAGCAGACCGACCAGGACGACGACCGGCATCTGCCAGCGGCGCGTCGCCAGCCAGGCGATACCGACCAGAATGATCGTGAACAGCCACCATGGGGTAGCGATAAGCAGGTCTTCGATAGAGTTGAGTAGCCACAACAGTGGCGAGGCCGCAGCCTCGAATTCGTCGCCCCAGTTCTTCACAACCCAGTTCAGGCCGTCGTCGATCGAACGCCGCAGCGGTTTTGTATCAAAAATTTCAGGAAACATGTTGGTCCTCGTGCCCCCTGGTCCAGACCAGGTATGTGGGACTATGTCCTATGGCTTCGGCCCCGGACGCATAAGCATCCAGGGCCGGGCTCATTCTTGCCCGGCCAGATGGCCGGGCATGACGATAATCGTGCTCTTACAGAGCTGCCTTGACCTTCTCGGCCACATCGGCGGGCACCCACTGGGTCCACACGTCTTCCTCGGTCTTGAGGAAGTTCATGGCGGTCTCTTCAGCGTCGGCGTTGTTCTCGTCGCCGTAGACCAGCAGGCCACTGATCTGGTTGTTGGTCAGGCCAACCTTGGTGAAGTAGTCGGCAACTGCCGGCGCATCTTCTTCGATCCAGGCAGCGGCACCAACGACGGCCGGCGAGGACGGATAGGCCGTCACAGCCGGTGCGTCCGTGCAATCGGTGTCGGTGTTGCACGCATAGACGTCGGGCTTGGTTTCGCCCAGGTCGAGCTGCACAGCGTCATACTTGCCGAGGATCGAGGTCGGACCCCAGTAGTAGAACAGGATCGGCTCTTCGCGGGTGAAAGCACGCGCGATCGATGCATCAAGCGCACCGCCCGAACCCGGCGAGAACAGGTTCCAGGTGTCTTCCATGTCGAAGGCCTCGAACAGGGCCGAGGTCGACAGCTCGCAAGCCCAACCCGGAGGGCAGGAATACAGGCGCCCCTGGCTGGAATCTTCCGGATCCGGGAACAGGTCGGGACGCGCGATCACGTCTTCGGCCGTCTTCAGCTCGGGATGTGCGTCCTGCACGTACTTCGGGATGAACCAGCCTTCGATGGTGCCATCGCTGATGGCCTTCGTGAGCTCGACGACTTCACCGTCCTCGATGCCCTTTTCCCACTGGTCCTGAATGGCGCTGGTCCACAGCTCCGGTGCAACGGCAGGTGTGCCGCGCGACAGCATGGAGCTGGAGGTCGGCACGGTGTCGCCCGTGACGATCTCAACGTCACAGCCGAAGCCCGCCTCGAGAATGGTTGCGTGGATATGCGCCAGCGCCGCAGCCGAAGGCCACGTCATCTCGGCGATATCGATCGTGCGGTCCGTACCGCAAGTGTTGGTATCCTGTGCCTGAACAGGCAGGCTTGCTGCGGCGATGAGCGAGAACCCGGCCGCGGCCAGCGCGCCCTTCCAAATGGTCTGCATGCATTATTCTCCGTATATCCTATGAAGGAGCGGCTATCTAACGCAGCGAGACGGAGAGGTCAAACCGATTCCGGCTAAGCTTAAGCAGTATCGCTTAAAAAAGTGATCACAACAGCGTAATACAAGTAATAGTCATATAGTTTCAGTTTTCTCGCATGTACTTAATCCGAAGCGCTTTGAGGTAAAATATTCGCCTGCAGATTTGCTTGTTGGAAACTTATGATTGCTCCGTGACCGAAAGTCGAACGCGCGCTTAGTCCTGCGCGCTCGGCTCCTCGGGGGGCAGGCCGACCCAGGGACGCCAGATCTCACCACGCTCGGCGACGAACCGGTCGGCAACACTCTCGACCGTTTCCCCCGTCTCGCCGAGTTGCTGCAGCATCTGGTTCATCTCGGCGAACGGCATGCGGGCGCGGCCGAAATAGGTCGCCACCTGCGGCGCGTTGACATAGACCCACTCGGCCAGAGCGACGATCACAGGATCGGGTGCGAAGCCGGTCGGCTGCGGCGAGGGGCAGATCGCCCGCCCGAGGCAGGCAAAGGCGTCGGCATCGTAGCCCGCCAGCGTCACCGGCTGAAAGGCGAACTGCGACAGGATGGCGTTCGGCCGCCAGTAATAGAAAAGTATCGGCTGCTGCCGCCCCACCGCTTCGGCGATCAGCGTGTCCATCTCGAACCGGTTGGCAGGTGCCACGACCTCGAACAGGCCGTCCAGCTCGTAGGCGCGCAGCAGATTGCGGTTGACCAGCGCGCAGCCCCAATCGAGCGGACAGGAAATGAAGCGAGGCTTTTCGCCGTCTTCCGCGAACTCGGCGGCATGCGCCTTGAGCCCTTCGATCGTCGTCAGGTCGGGCCAACGCTCGACGGCATAGTCGGGCACGAACCAGCCCTCGAACACCGGCTCGTCATAGCTGACTCCCGCCTGGCGCACCTGCTGGCCCTGCATCGCCGCGTTCCAGATATCGGCAATCCGCGCCACCCACAGCTCCGGCGCTACGCCCGGCTGCCCGCTCGCGCCCATGGAAGAGCCCGTGGCAGCGAGATCGCCTTCCTGCAGCACGACATTGCACTGGTATTGCGCAGTCAAAACCCGCTCGTGAATTTCCGCCAGCAACGCAGCGGACGGCCAACCCATCCTGGCAATGCTCAACTGCTGCGTGCCGCACGGCGTCGGGGGTGCTGGTGCCTCGCCCGCTTCCGCGCCATCGCTGGCGTCGAGTTCGACGATCGAAGACTCGCCGTCCGCTTCCTGGGCGGTGGCGGGCGGCATCGACGCCAGAACGAGGGCAACTACAACATGGCGCAGCCAATTCGGCATCTCGGCATCCCTCCGCTGATCCGGCGCGGCGCCGGGTCCCTTTACCGTCTGTTTCCCATGCAGAACCCGAACGCACAACCCGACCGCAATCGCGCTCCTCAGCTTGTGAGTGGGGGTGACTCTGGCGCGGCAAACATGCAATATCGCGCCCCAGCGGGGCGTCTAGGCGCCCCCGAATTGTAGTTATGCGTTCTCTTTTAAAGAGTGCTGGAAAAGCACTGGGGCGCATAACCTGTCGAGAGGGACACCATGACCAAGAACAAGACCATTATCGGCCTGGCAACCGCCGCAGCCGTATTCAGCGTGGCGGTGCCGGCGCTTGCCGAAGACGTGAAGCTCGGCATCCTCGCCGACCTGACCGGCCCGATCGAAAGCCTGGCGCCGCCGATCGTTGCCGGCGCACAGCTCGCCTTCGACCACGTCAATGACCAGGGCGGCATTCTCGATGGCGGACAGATCGTCTCCGTCACCGGCGACAGCGCCTGCGACCCCTCCGTCGCCGGCCCCGCAGCTGACAAGCTGGTCAACACCGATCAGGTGACCGCCATCATGGGTGCCTTCTGCACCGGCGCCACCATTGGTGCGGCCACTGCCGCCGGCATCCCCGGCAATGTGGTGATGATCTCGCCGTCGGCTTCGGCCCCGGCCGTCACCACCGTCGAGGACAATGACCTGCTGTTCCGCACCACGCCGTCCGATGCCTTCCAGGGCGTCAAGCTGGCCGACCTGCTGAGCCAAAAGGGCATCACCGATGTCGCGCTGACCTACGTCAACAACGACTACGGCAAGGGCCTCGCCGACGTGTTCGCCGAGCGCTTCGCCGAGAACGGCGGCACCGTGACCGCCAACGTCGCTCATGAAGACGGCAAGGCCGACTACCGCGCCGAACTCGGCCAGCTGGCTGCTGCCGGTTCGCAGAACCTCGTCGTTCTGGCCTATATCTCGGGTTCGGGCCTGACCATCCTGCAGCAGGCCAACGAAAGCGGCAACTTCACCACCTATATCGGCGGTGACGGCATGATTGGCGACGCCATCTCCGGCGCCAATATCGATAACTTCATCGCCACCCGCGCCGGTGCCTACGAAGGTGCTTCAGCCGACGCCTATGTCTCGCTGGCCACCGATGCCGGTAACGACCCGGCTGCGACCTATGCGCCGCAGGCGTACGATGCCGGCTTCCTCCTGGCGCTGGCTGTCGAAAAGAACGGCTCGACCGATCGCGAAGGCCTGTCGGCCGCGCTGCGTGAAGTCGCCTCTGCTCCGGGCGAGAAGATCCTCCCGGGCGAGTGGGAGAAGGCCAAGGAGCTGATCGCAGCTGGCACCGACATCGATTACGAAGGTGCGGGCGGTCCGCTCGACTTTGACGAGGCCGGCGACGTCGACGGCATCATCGTCGAGGTCGACTATAAGGACGGCGCCTTCACCGAAGTCGGCCCGGTGCAATAAGCCTCATCGACACCATGTGAACTGCGAAGGCCCGGGCATTGCCCGGGCCTTTTCCGTTTCAGCCGCGCACCTGAGAAACCGTGATCCGCCGGACATCGCGTGACACGGTGATGTTGTAGTGCGCCGCCTGCACCACCTCCAGCACCTTGCTGGGACGAAACGCGACCGCGTTCACCCCACCGGCCCGACGCACGCTGTTGAACACGATGCCATCTTGCCCCTCGGCGCGCTGTCGCTCTCCAAAACTCTGGCTGACCGCATAGTCCGCCGGATCGTACAGGCTGGGCTGGTCGCGGACATCGACGAACTGCCCCGCCAGCCGCGCGCTATAGGCCCGGTAGGTCCGCGTGATCGTTGCCACGTCCCGCGCCACTGCCTCGCGCCGCAGATGATGCCCTACCTCCGCCATTGCCGTCGACAGCGTGTCGGCTGCATACCAGGCGCCGAGGTCCGGCCCGTTGAACCGTCCGCCGCCCGGCGCCACATGCAGGAACGCGGCGAGGATGATCGAACTATTGGCACGGCCATGCACCCACTCGTCTTGTGGCAGCCGGGCCAACCGCTCCGGCACCAGCCGATCATTGGTCCACCCGGCCAGTTCCATCGCAGCCGGCAGATCGGCGGCGGTCGCCACCGTGTCGAACAGGCCGACCGGCGGGAAGCGTGACGGGATCAGCCGATAGCTCGGATGCGGCGGCGCAACCAGTGCCATCAGCTGAACACCAGGTCGTCGTCTCCATAGGGGGTGAAATCGGCGTCGGCGGCATTGGGCGCCATGTAGAGCCCGCCGCGCGCCGCATCGAGGAAGCGTCGCACCTGCAGCAACCCGTCGAGAGTCCCCGAAACCACCAGCGCCAGCGGCGGCTGCCCGCCGAACAGCGGCGCCGCATGCGGACCACGCAGCCAGGTGATCCCCTCGGCCTCCTCGGCATGCAGCACGCCCAGCGCCTGATGGATGCCGAACACCGCCGACAGCCGCGTCAGCGTGTCGACATCGAGCGTGATCTCCCGGTGCTCGCGGGCCAGCTTGGCCCAGTTGTGAAAGGTCGAACGCGACGGGTAGCCCAGCACCAGCCGTCGCTGTTCTTCGTTCAATCGCCACAGATCGGCAATGGCAAGAAAGGTACGCAGCGCCGGCCCGCTCAGCCGCCGCCGGCTATCCGGCGCAAACCGGCTGGCATCAAGCTGCGTAGGCGTACCCGTGACTGGCGTCTGCTGTCGCTCGGGAAACCCGGCCATGGCGCCCTCCTTCTGCTGTCCAGATAGACGCATAGTCCATATCTGGACATTATACAAGACCGACTACCGCCCATGACCTTGAAAAGAGAACACCGGTCTCTTATCTCCCGCGTAACACAAGTTGACTGGAGAGGCCGCCATGGGCTGGAAAACCAAGGATATTCCCGATCAGACCGGAAAGCGCGCCGTCATCACCGGCGCCACCGGCGGGCTCGGATATGAGACCGCGCTTGCCCTGAGCCGGGCCGGTGCCGAAGTCATCCTCACCGGACGCAGTCAGAAAAAGGCCGACGACGCCATGGCGCGCATTCGCGCCGAGGTGCCCGACGCCAACATCGCCTATCGCAGCCTCGATCTCGGCGCGATCGCAAATGTCACGGCTTTCGCCGAGAGCATGGTCGCTGATTTCGACCGCCTCGATCTGCTGATCAACAATGCCGGCGTGATGATGCCGCCCGAGCGCCAGACCACCGAGGACGGCTTCGAACTTCAGTTCGGCACCAACCATCTGGCCCATTTCGCCCTGACCGCAGCGCTGCTGCCCCTGCTCAGCGCCGCCAATGGCCGGGTCGTCACCGTCTCCTCGCTGGCGCACCGCTTCGGCCACCTCGATTTCGACGATCTGCAGGCGACGGAGAACTATAGTCCCTCACGGGCCTACGGGCAGTCAAAGCTCGCCAACCTCGTGTTTGCCATCGAGCTGCAAAGCCGCAGCGACACCAGTGGCTGGGGCATCACCAGTCTTGCCGCCCATCCGGGCATGTCCAGCACCGATCTGGTGGCAAACGGTCCGGGCACGGAAGGCGTGATGGGCGCGGTCAGTGGCGTCTTCATCAAACTGCTTGGTCAGTCATCTGCGGCCGGCGCCCTGCCCCAGCTCTACGCGGCCACTAACCCGACAGTGAAGCCGGGCGAGTATTACGGGCCGAATGGCCTGTTCGAAATGCGCGGCGCGCCCAAAGCCGCCCGCATCTCGAGCGCCGCCAAGGACCCGACTACCGCCATGCGGCTGTGGCAGATCTCCGAGCAGCTGACCGACGTCCACTACCCGGTCGTCAGCCTCGACGCCTGAGCGCATGATCCCCGCCAGCTTCCAGCGCGCCCGCAAACCCGAGCAGCGCGAGCTGCGCCGCGAGACCATTCTCGCGGCGGCGGCCGACCTGTTCGACTCTGAGGGACCACGAGGCACCAGCCTCAGCGCCATCGCGGCCCGTGCCGGGTTCACCAAGTCCAATATCTATCGCTATTTCGAAAGCCGCGAGGAGGTGCTGATCAGCCTCCTGCACGAGGAGATCGACCGCTTTCTGGTCACCTTGGAAGACCTGTTGCGCGCCGTCCCTGAGGGCGATGCCGCAGCGGTCGCTCGCAGCACTACGGATGCCTATTTGCAGCATCCCCGCTTCGCGCATCTGCTGTCGATCCTGTTCGCCACGCTCGAACAGAACGTGTCGGTGGAGATCCTCGTCGCGCTCAAGCGCCACCTTGCCGCCATGGCCGATCGGCTGGGCGCCTTGATCCACGATTGCCTGCCCACCATCAGCCCGACAGACTGCGCCTGGGCCGGCATGACCATCCATACCTATGTCGCCGGCATGTGGCCCAGCGCGCATCCGTCCGAGGCTGCACGGCAGGTGCTGCAGATGCCCGAGTTCGCGGCACTCGCCCCATCCATGGAACGCGACCTCGAACGCGTGATCCTGGCGCTGCTGAGCAGCCTGCCCGGCGCGCGCTAGCTTTCGCGCTTCACGACTTCCGGGATCAGCCCCTGCGGTGCGTAGCGCAGCGCCACGGTGATCACGACGCCCAGCACGAACACCCGCATCTGGCTGGCGCGCGACTGGATGTCCGGGATGGCACCCCAGCCCATGTCGGTCGAACGCTCAGACACCCAGTTCAGGATGAATTGCGCGACCGGATCGGACACCATCCAGGTTATGTAGATCAGCAGCGCGCCGAACACTGCGCCCCAGTTGTTGCCGGCACCGCCGACGATCACCATCACCCAGATCAGGAAGGTGTGGTTGATCGGCTGATACGAGCCCGGATCATAGATCTGCGCGAAGGTGGTGAGGATCGCCCCGCCGATGCCCATCAGCACCGAACCGAGGACGAAGATTTCGAGCTGACGGCGCGTCACGTTCTTGCCCATCGAGCCGGCGGCGATGTGGTTGTCGCGGATCGCCCGCATCATCCGGCCCCATGGCCCGCCATAGGCGCGCTGCACCAGGAAAAAACCAATGGCGAGGATCACGACAACAATCCCCAGGAACGCCAGGCGCGAATAGATGAAGCTCTCGGTGATCGCCACGCCGGTCGCCTGCAGGTCCTGCGGCTGCGGCACGGGCCAGGGCATCGGCGACACCGTCAGCGTGCCGCGCGTCAGCCAGTCCATGTTCTTGAGCAGCGCCCGGATGATCTCGGAAATACCGATCGTCGCGATGGCGAGGTAGTCGGTCCTGAGCCCCAGGCTGATGCGCCCGACAATCCACGCCACCCCGGCAGCGAGCACGCCACCGAAGGCCCAGCCCAGGATCGGGTTCAGCCCTAGCCCGCCGACCCAGCCCGAGCTGGCCTCGATATAGGCCGCAGCCGGATCAATCTGGCTGCGATAGATCGCATAAGCGACAATCCAGGCAATCACCGTCAGCGTGGTCTTCCAGCGCCCGCGAATGCCCACCCGGTCGAGCTTGCTCGCGCCGAACACCAAGAGGAACCCGGCGCCGAAAGCGAGCAGCGCCCGCCCCAGCATCATCGGTCCATCGGAGTCCCAGAACTCGGGGTTGATCGGGAAGGAGACGAAGGTCACCGCCGCGCCGCCCAGCATCAGCATGCCCATGATGCCGAAGTTGAACAGCCCGCCGTAGCCCCACTGGATGTTGAGCCCGAGCGCAATCAGCGCATAGGCGAAACTCTGCACCAGGAGCAGCGAGATATTGGCTGCGCCGAGCATCAGGCCGATCACCACGAACAGCGCGAACAGCCCGCCGAACAGCATCAGGGAACGACGTGCGATCATGACGAGGCTCCCTTGAAGATACCCGTCGGCCGCCACAGCAGCACGACAACCAGGATGACGAACGCGACGGTCAGTTTGTACTCAGTCGGCACGATCGCCAGCGTCGGCGGAATGTCGAACGGCAAGCCGTCCTTGAACGGCCGCAGCAGCACCGACCAGTTGAAGATCGCCGCCGTCTCGGCAAAGCCGATCAAAAAGCCGCCGGCAATGGCACCGAGCGGCTTGCCCAGCCCGCCGACGATTGCGGCCGCGAACAACGGCAGGACGATATTGAACGCCAGGTCCGGCTTCAGCGACACATCGAGCGCCAGCATGGTGCCAGCCAGCGCCGCCAGCCCGCCCGCGATGATCCAGGTCACCCGCACCACCAGCTTGGTGTTGATGCCGGAAACCTGCGCGAGATCGGCATTATCGGCCATGGCGCGCATCGCCTTGCCGAGCCGCGAGCGCGTCAGGAAGAACTGCAGCGCCACCACGGCGATCACCGTCGACAGCACCATCAGCACCTGCGGCTGGGTGAAATTGATCGTCCGCGTCACGCCCTCGATGGGCAGCGCCAGCCGATAGAGTTCCTTGGTCTGCGTCACGCCTTCGGCGTTCGGAATGCCGAAAAAGCTCCAGACCCCCGAACCGAAGAACAGCCGGATCAGCCCCTGGATGATCAGCGTCACGCCGATCGAGGCAATCAGCAGCGTCACCGGCTTGGCGCCGCGCCGCCGCAGCGGGGCATAGAACCCCGCATCGATCCCCAGCGCCAGCACCGCAGTGATGACGATCGCCAGCGGCAGCACCACGAAGCCGGTCGGCAGCCACGGCACGGTCAGCCCCAGCGCCGTCGCCCCCATGGCGAGCAGGAAGGCAACGAACCCGCCCATGGTCATCATGTCGCCATGCGCGAAATGCGCGAACCGCAGGATGCCGAAGATCAGCGTGATGCCGATTGCGCCCAGCGCATAGACCGAGCCAAGCACCACGCCCGACACGATCACCGTATTGAAGAAGAAGACCAACTCGTTCATGCGTGTGCCCTCAGCCTCCCAGAAAGCTCTTGGCGACTTCGGGATCGGCAATCAGTTCGGCGCCAGTGCCGGTGAAGCGATTGGCGCCGCCGGCCAGCACGAACCCGCGCGAGGCAAAGGCCAGCGCCTGCCGGGCATTCTGTTCGACCATCAGGATCGCGACGCCGGCCGCGTTCACCTTGACGATCTGCTCGAAGATTTCGATCACATAGCGCGGGCTCAACCCGGCCGAGGGCTCGTCGAGCAGCAGCAGCTTGGGCTGGCTCATCAAGGCCCGGCCCATCGCCACCATCTGGCGCTGCCCACCGCTCAGCTCGCCCGCCGGCTGCCGGCGTTTTTCCGCCAGCACCGGGAACATGTCGTAGATCCACTGGATCGTCGGACGATAATCGTCACGCCGGGTGAAGGCGCCCATCTCGAGGTTCTCCTCGACGCTCATCGAGGTGAAGACGTTCTTTTCCTGCGGCACGAAGCTGAGCCCGCGCGGCACCAACCGGTCCGGCAGGGAGTTCTGGATTTCGTCGCCAGCAAAGCGGATCGAGCCGCCGGTCACCTTCAGCAACCCGAAGATCGCCTTCAGCGTCGTCGATTTGCCCGCGCCGTTCGGGCCCACGATCACCCCGATATCGGAGGCCTCGATCGCCATGTTGACGCCATTGAGAATGGGCGCGCCGCCATAGCCGCCGACGAGGTCGGTAATCTCCAGCAGCGCCATCAGTCTGCCTCCACCGGTGCGCCGAAATAGGCCTCTATGATTTCCGGATTGGCCCGGATCTCGGCCATCGGCCCTTCGGCGATCTTTTCGCCCTGCGCCATCACGATCACCGGGTCGCACAGCCGTCCGATCAGGTCCATGTCGTGCTCGATGACGAAGAAGGTGTAGCCGAGTTCGCTGTTCATGCGCTCGATATTGGCCGCCAGATCCTGCAGCAGCGTGCGGTTGACGCCTGCCGCCACCTCATCGAGCAGCACCACCTTGGCGTCGACCATCATGGTGCGCCCCAGTTCCAAAAGCTTTTTCTGCCCGCCCGACAGATTGCCGGCCAGCTCGTGCTTCACATGCCCGAGCTTCAAAAAATCGATGACGTCGGATGCCTTCTGGCGCACCGCCTGATCGGCGGCGCGCACTGCGCCCGGCGCGATCCAGGTTTTCAGCAAGCTCTCGCCCGGCTGGCCCGGCGGCACCACCATCAGGTTCTCGATCGCCGTCATGTTGGAGAATTCATGGGCAATCTGGAAGGTGCGCAGCATGCCCAGATGAAACAGCTCGTGCGGCTTCATGCCGGTCACATCGCGGCCGTCGAAGATCACCGCACCACTGTCGGGTACAATATTTCCGGCCACCAGATTGAACAGCGTGGACTTGCCCGCGCCGTTCGGTCCGATCAGCCCGGTAATCGAGCCGCGTGCAACTTTGATGGAACAGTCCTGCACGGCCTTCAGGCCGCCGAAACTCTTCGAGACGTGCTGAACGTCAATCACTGCGTCAAACGACACGCCGCCCCCGTCCTGATGTCATCCGCGATCTGCTGTCGCTGGTTGGTGCCAAATAGCGCATAAGCGTGCCAGCCGGTCAACAAAGCCGGCCCGTACGATTGGAGGCGGTGGATACATCAAGCGAAAGGATTTGACCAGATGGTCAAATGGAGGCGAGAATCGCGTCCGCCGTACGCCGGTTTGGCGCGAACAGGATGTCGTAAAGTGTGGCCAGCCGGGTCAGCGACTTGATGTCGACATCATGCGGCATGGCCGTCAGCGGATCCTGGAAAAACACCAGCGCATCCAGCCGCTCCTCGGCGATCATCGCGCCCAGCTGTGCGTCACCGCCCAGCGGCCCGCTCTTGAGCAGCGTGACCTCGAGCCCGGTCCCGTCCACGACGCGTCCGCCGCTGGTGCCGGTGCCGTAGAGCTCGTGCTGCGACAGGAACGCTTTGTGCCGTGCGCACCAGGCGACCAGTTCGTCTTTCTTGTCGTCATGCGCCACGAGGCCGATGCGTGCCATCACTTGTCTCCGCTCAAAGCTGCCCGGCGTTTCTGCATGGCTCAGGCCCTGAGCGCAATGGCCTCGGCGATTAGGATGGCAAGCGCGTCTCGATCCGGCAGCGCCCCCGGTTCGATTCGGATGAACCGCACCTGCGCACCGTCACCCTGCAACATGGGCGAATTCAGCTGCCGACCATGCTCGAACACCAGCGAGACGTGGTCCTGCATGGGGAACACGGCACAGACGAACCCGGCCGTCGCATGGCGATAGTTGATACTGCCCCAGCCGATCCGGATCATTCCCTCGAGCGTAGGCGCCACCTCGCCGATCAGAGCCGCAAGCGCCCGCACCGTGTCGGCCATGGCCGGCTCGGTGCGCATCAGCAACTGGTTTAGATCGTGTTCGGAAACCATCTCGGGGGTCAGAAACCGCCGGTCGTTGGCACCGCCATCATAGCACGGCGGCAGCAGATCACGACAGCGCGCCGATCACCGCCTCGATGCGCTTTTTCATCGTCGAAGCGTCGAACGGCTTGATGATGTAATTGTTCACACCCGCCGAAATCGCTTCCTTCACCTGCTCCTTGTCGGAGCGGCCGGTCGCCATGATGAAGGGCATCGCCTGGGTCTTGGGATGCTTGCGGATCACCCGCAGCAACGTCAGCCCGTCGATGTCGTCCATGTTCCAGTCGGAAATGATCAGATCCACGCTGGCCTTTTCGAGTTTTCCCAACGCATCGCGGCCGCTCTTGGCCTCTATGATGGTCGTAAAACCGAGCTGGTTCAGGATGTATTTGCAGATGCCGCGCATCGACTGCTGGTCGTCGACGATCATCACGCTGATTGCACTAGCCTTCGGCATTTGCTCCGCTAAGCCTTCTCGCTACCGGACGTTCCACAGGGGTCACGCCTCTGTGTGACCCTAAAGAACATCTGTTACCAATCCATCAATTCGGCCGTCAGGCCGCCTTGCGCAAACGCATCAGGGCCGCCGCAAGACGGCCCGCAATCTGTTCAACGGGTGCCTGGTCGACCACGGCGCCCTCTTCGAACGCCACTCGCGGCATGCCGTAAACGAGGGCTGAGTTCTCGCTCTGGCCGACGGTATAGGCGCCCGCGTCGCGCATCACCTTCATCCCGGTCGCGCCGTCGCGGCCCATGCCGGTAAGGATCGCACCAACCGCCATCGACCCGACGACCTTGCCGACCGACGTGAACAGCACGTCGACGCTGGGCCGATGCCCCGAGGACAGCTCGTCCTGGGTGATCCTGCATTTCAGGACGCCCGAACTGCGTTCGACTCGCAGATGGTAATTGCCCGGCGCCACATAGGCGTGACCCGGCTGCAGCGGCTGGCGATCCTGCGCTTCCACCACCTCGAGCTCGGTCACCTCGTTGAGCCGCGCGGCAAAGCGCTGGGTAAAGCCCGGCGGCATGTGCTGCGCGATTACCACTGGCGGGCAATCGTTGGTCAGCTGACTGAGCACCACTCGGATGGCCTCGACACCACCGGTCGATGCGCCGATGGCGATCAGCGCGCCGTTCGGCGATTTCATCGTCCGCGGGGGCGTGATGACCGTCTTGGGCGCTGTTGCCGCAGTCATGCTGCGTCCACGCACGTCAGATTGTGCGGCAGCCCGCACCTTGTGGCGCAGGTTTTCGCCGAATGCCTCGACGCCGCCACTTAGGTCCGCACTGGGCTTGGCGACGAAATCCACCGCGCCCAGCTCCAGCGCCAGCAGCGTTTCGCTCGCGCCCTTGGTGGTCAGTGTCGACACCATCACCACCGGCAACGGGTGCAGACGCATCAGCTTGTCGAGAAACTGCAGCCCGTTCATGTTGGGCATCTCGATATCGAGCGTCAGCACGTCTGGGTTGAGCTGCTTGACCTTGGCGCGCGCGTCGATCGGATCATTTGCCGTTCCGACGACAACAATGTCCTTGTCCTTGTTCAGGGTGCGCGTCAGCACTTCGCGGATCAGCGCGGAGTCGTCGATGACAAGTACCTTGATGGTCATGCCGCGGTCCTCGATTGCTGCGGCGCCTTCGCCTGATAGATGGTCTTGCCCACGAGGCGGAAGTTTGTGTTGTTGCCACCGACATTTTCCGAGTGGCCGATATACATGAACCCACCCGGCGCCAGCAGTTCACCTAGCCGGCGGAACAGCTCGGTCTGCGTCGGCTTGTCGAAATAGATGGCCACGTTGCGACAGAAAATCGCGTCGAACGGCCCCTTCATCGGCCAGGGTTTGTTCATCAGGTTCAAGGACTTGAACGAGATCACCTGCCGCGCCGCCTGGGGAATGCGCACCAGCCCGCTGCCGCCACTCTCAAACATGCGCGCCCGCTCGCTGCTCAGCCCGTTCAGCTCGGAATCGGGATAGACCCCGGCCTGCGCCTTGGCGACGACATTGGTGTCGATATCGGTCGCCAGAATGCGGAAATCCCAGCGCTTGAGGTCCGGAAAGGACGACAGCAGCTGCAGCGCAATCGTATAGGGCTCCTGCCCCGTCGAGCAGCCGGCCGACCAGATGCGCAGCCGCGGCTTGCCTGCGGAACTGCGCTGCGGCTGTTTCATCAACTGGCCGACATATTCGACCATGTGATCGAAATGGTGATCTTCGCGCCAGAACCGCGTCAGGTTGGTGGTCAGCGCGTTGATGAAATCCTGGTTCGCAGCGCCATCATTGCTGCGCTCGAGATAGTCGAGATATCCGGTCAGGTCCTTGAGCTGGCGCTCGCGTACGAGCTTGGACAAGCGCGAAACCACCAGGGTGCGCTTGGAGTCCGACAGCGAAATGCCGGCCTGCTGGTACACACGCGCCTTGACGCGTGCGAATTCTTGTTCGGTGAGCTTGATCTCGCCCGAGTCACTTGTCACGCCCTTAAACTCCAACCATTCGCCGCTGGGGTGCCTGCAACGCGCGCGCTGCTTCTGTCCCCACGGCGGCTACATTACCGTCGAGTTGATCGATGGCACCGCTTCCCTCCTCGAGGGCCCCGGCGATCTTGGCAGTCTCATCGCTTAAATTCTCTAAATGCACATTTAGGGTAGCGATGGTATTTTTTACGCTTTCAGACACCTTGGCTGAATTATCTGCCTGGTCACGTGCACTCTCCACGGCGCCCCTGATCTGCCGGGCTGCCGCTTGCGACGCTTGCGCCAGCGTGCGGACTTCCTGCGCCACCACGGCAAAGCTGGCACCATGCTCTCCGGCGCGTGCCGCTTCGACCGCCGCGTTGAGCGCCAGCAGGTTGGTGCGGAAGCCGACATCCTCGATTTGCGCGACCAGCGCCTCGATCGCCTGCGCCGCCTGATGCACGCCCCCCGCCTGGGTCTCGCCCAGCGCCGCGGCCTGCCCGGCCTGGTCCGCCAGTTCGCGCGCTTCACTCTGCATCTTTCGAGCCGCCTGCGTACCATCGCGTCCACGAGCGATCGCCGCGCTCGCCTGCTCCAGCCCGGCGCGGCTGTCGTCCGCCAGAGCGGCCAGCGCCGTCACGCTGCTGCGGTAGCGATCGATGGCATTCATGATGGCATCCATCTTCACTTCCAGTCCTGCCCGAGCGAGTGCCGCGCTGTCGCGTTCTTCGGTCAGCGTGTGAATCATTTCAGTCAGGTCACCCGCCTGGGCACTGAGCCCTTCGGCTGCAAAGCCGCCGGTTGTCCGCATCGCCAGCAGCGGCGCCACCGCCACGTCCAGCCGCTCCATCGCCAGGCCCAGCGCCCGTTTGACCGGGTCATGCGCCATACCCCAGTCGTCGAATCGATAGCTCGTGCGTCCCGCCGCCAGTGCCAGCGTGAAGTCCTCGAGATCCTCGGCGCCGATGAACCCGCCCTCGGGGCGCAATTCGACCAGCGTCCGGCCCGCCGCCAGCGCCGTCTCACCCACCACAAAGCGGCGCGGTCCGTACTGGGCGATGCCACTCTCCGTATCGGCTTCGGGCAACAGCAACTCCGAGCGGCTCATGCCCTCGCACGCATCGGGCAGCAGCACCTGCATGCCGGCGCTCAGCGCCATGGCGCGATCCTCGGCATCGAACAGCACAACGGCCCGTTTCAGCGTCCCGAAGGCAGCTTTGTAGCCACCAGCTCGTTCCAGCCGCTGGCACATGTTCGCGACCAGACTTTCGGGCGTGGCGGCGACCGCATCGGCAAGCCCGACGGCCTGCCCCAGTGTCACCAGCCGTTCGGCATATGCCCGGTCTGCCCTGACCCCGACCCAAACCATCAGCGCTCCTGCGGCAACTGCACACGATGCACCAGCCACCAGCGCTGCCACCGGGCCCATGAACAGATAACCGGCCACGGCCGCGGCAAGAACCGCGACGCAGCTGGAAAAGCCAATGAGTGCAAATGTCGTGCGACGCATGCTCAAAGCCCTGCAGGCAATCGGCCGCACCTTGTCGCATTATGGTTAAGCAAACCTTGCCGACAGACCGCTGCGGTAGCTTTTCGCTAACCGGCGGGCCGGCGGGCCGGCGGGGCGCATGGCCCCGCGCCTAGAACAGTTCGATATCGTCGACCGGCGCCGCCTTGACCGCACTGCGGCGGCTGCGTGCCACGGCCAGCTCTTCACGTGCGATCGAATCCTTGGCGGTGTTGTCCAGCCGTTTGATGAATGCCCTGCCGGAATGCGGCTTGAACATTACGCGGCGCGCGAAATTGCCACCCAGGTCTTCCTTGACCGACTGATAGCCTTCGTTGGCGAGGAACTCGCGCACGAACTCGATATTCTTGGCGCCGACATCGTCGAGCGCGGAATTGATCTTGCCGCCACCGAAAACCTTGATCTCGATATTGGCCTTACGCCCGGTCCCCTGGCTGAGCACCTTGTTGATCAGCTGTTCCATGGCGAACGCGCCGTAGCGCGCCGAAGCACCATAGCGATCCTTGGCCGAGCCGGACTGTTCGGCGAGCAGAAAGTGGTTCATGCCGCCCACATTGGCGACGGTGTCGCGCACGCAGGCTGAAATGCAACTGCCCAATACGGTCGAAAATGTCTGGTCAGGATTGCTGGAGACCAGGCAATCGCCCTGGTGCACCGTTGTCACAACGCCATCCATTCCCGGCAGGGATCCCGCCAACGCCATCCATGTCACCTCAAAAGCCTAGGCCTCCAAAATGCTTATGACGAATTCCTTAGTGAAGGGCTAACCACATGGGTCGTGGTCAACCGCACTTTATTCGCACGTAGGAGCGATTTAGAAAGAAGGGAGTTAGACTGTTAGAGCTGTACGTTCCGAAGGCCGACCACATATGACTCTGAACAAACTTGCGCGCGAACTGGACGAGACCGCCCGGCAGTCAGCCGCCCTGGTGGATGGGATAACTGAAGCGCTCGAACTGCTGTCCAGCAGCGATGCGCCTTCGGCACAAACGCGCAAGGAAGTGGCCCGAATGATCATCTCGGCGCTGCAGGGACAGGACCGTATCGAGCAGCGCTGCAACAACATGGCTCTGGCCGTGCGTCAGTTCGCCCTGCTGCCGCCTGGTACCAATCCCGCCGTCTACGACGAGATCTGGGCCGAACTGGTCCTCGACGAACTGCGCGTGCCCTCGCTGACCTCGGCCGGTCATCTTTCCAACGGCGACGCTGAACTGTTTTGATGTTTCCGGCCAGTCAGCTGGCCACCCCAGCCAATTCCCAGAGACAAGACCCAGCCTAGCCGGCGACGATCCAGCCGCGCCTTGCGACGAAAGCCTCGAGGTCCGCGGCGCTCATCGGTGGCGCGAAAGCATAGCCCTGCAGCACCGAGCACCCCAGATCGCGCAGAATATCGGCATGCGCCATCGTCTCGACGCCCTCGCCTACCGCTTCGATGTCCATTGACCGGCCGATCTCGACGATCGACTCGACCAGCCGGCGCTGCGCCTGGGACGTGACGATCGGCATCACCAGCTGACGATCGATCTTGAGCCGCTTCGGCTTGAGCTTCATCAGGCTGATGATCGATGCATAGCCGGTCCCGAAATCGTCGATCTCGATATCGATCCCCAGATCCTTCAGCTCCTCGATGTTCCACATCACCGTATCGTCGGTCTCGTCGAGGAAGATCGACTCCAGCAGTTCGAACGACATCATGCCGGGCTGGATGTCCAGTTGCCGAAGCGACGGAATGAGCTGGTCCTCGCGCAACCGCCGCGACGAGACGTTGACCGCGATTTTCGGGATACCGAGCCCACCGTTCCGCCACTTCGCCAGCAGGGTCAGCGACTGTTCCATGATCATGCGGTCGATCGTTGCGACCACATTGAGGTCTTCGGCGACGTCGAGGAAATGCGACGGGGGCAGCAGCCCCTTGGTCGGATGCTGCCAGCGCGCCAGCGCCTCGACGCCGACCACCTCGCGCGTATGCGCATCGAACTGCGGCTGGAAATAGGGAATGAACTGGTGCTGTTCGAGCCCGTTCAGAATCTCGTCGGCAAGCATCTTGGTGCGGACGACGTCGGCCTGCAGCGCATTGGTGAAAAACTCGAACCGGTTGCGACCGCGGCTCTTGGCCCGATAGAGAGCGATATCGGCATTCACCAGCACCTGCGGCGCGTCACAGTCGGCGTCGCCCGCCTTCGCTATGCCCACGGATACCCCGCAGCGGCACTCGTGCCCGTCGAAGAACACCGGTTCGCGCATTTTCGTGATGATCCGGTCGGCGAGTTGCGCCAGACTCGTATCCTCGACATCGCTCAGCGACACGACGACGAACTCGTCGCCGCCGATCCGGGCGACAAAGTCGCCGCTGCGCACATTGGCGCGCAACACCTGTGCGGCATGGCGCAACATGGCGTCACCGGCCGCATGGCCCAGTGTGTCATTGATCTGCTTGAACCGATCGAGATCGATATGCAGCAGCGCCAGTTTGGTCTGGCCTTGGTCCGACCAGCGCGCCAGCACGTCGTCGAGATAGCGCCGGTTTGGCAGGCCGGTGAGCGAATCGTGCAGCGAATTGTGCTCGATCGCCGCCTTGGCCTGCTCCAGCTCGGCATTGCGGGCCTCGCTCAGCCGGTTCGCCAACCTCAGATTTTCATTGAGCGCGACGTCCTGCGACACATCCCAGTTGACCCCGACCAGCTTGGTGCTGCGGCCCGGCGTGTCGTAGACAGTCCCCATCGCCCGGATATTCTTGACAGTCCCGTCCGCCGCTCGGATGCGATATTCCGAATGGTAGCGGCCCGTTACATTCAGCGCGCGCTGAAATTCTCTGATCGCGCGTTCGGCATCGTCGGGATGGAGCGCCCTGCGCCAGTCCGCCGGCGTGCGCGCCTTGCCGTCGTTGGGCATGCCGAACATCCGGTTCATGCGCGTGTCCCATACGAGACCGTTGGTTTCGAGGTCATACTCCCAAACGCCGATCTCCGACGTATCGAGCGCCAGCCCGAGCCGACGCGACAGGGTGTCGAGTTCGGCCTCGCGGGCCCGCAGCGCTTCCAGCGTGCCCTGGCGTTCGAGCATCAGCCGGCCGTTGAGCAGGATCGGCACGCTGACCACCAGCGCCAGCAGCGCCAGCCCAAATCCGATACCCAGCGCACGCCCTGATACCCCCACCCAGCCGCCTTGCGGAATGGCGGCGATCTGCCAGTTGCCGGACGGCAGCGCGATGTCGAGCTTGACCGGGTCGCGCTCGAGCACCTCTGGATTGCCATAGAACGGCGCTGCGACCGGCCCCGCCTCGGTGCGCGCGGAAATGGCGAAGTCGATCGCCTTCTCGGCGGCGGCCAACCGGCTGCGCGCATAGAGCGTCTGGACGTCGATCGTCGCCGACAGCACCCCCCAGAGCGATGTCTCCCGACCGTTTGCGTCAGTGCGATAAACCGGAAAGCGGGTCACGAATGCCTGCCCGCCCTGCACCAGCTCGAGCGGACCTGCCATTACCATCCGACGTTTTTCGATAGCCTGCAGCACGGCATCGCGTTGCTCGGCGTGCTGCCGGTAGTCGAGCCCCAGCACCTTTTCGTTCCCGGCCAGCGGATAGACACGGGTGACGACCAGATCGGGCGCCGCCGCCAGGCTGCGCAACAGGCTATCGCCTTCGAACAGGCTTTCCACCAGATGCGAAAAGCGGGCCTGATCCATGTCCGGCTCGGTCGCAATCGTGGCAACCAGGCCGCGCACCAGTTGGATCGTGGCCGTGATATTTCCATCCAGCCGCGCCCGGACCAGATTGGCTTCCTTGATCACATCGGCCTGCTGACGCTGCTCTTGCAGCACCTGGCTCTGCCACCCGGCAAAGCACGCGATCAGCAGCATGATCACAAACGTCGCCAACGCCGTGAGATCGGCGGGCCTGAATGCGGCTCTTGCTATGCGGGTCACGAAGGACGGCACGTCGGAATGGCTCCAGGTCAGGTGAACACTCACCATTCCGCACATTGCTAAGGGTCATGACTTAAATTTGGATTGAGTATTGATATGAACCAGCGTTAACCACCGCGCCGCTTCAGCGGGCCCATTTGCGCGGCCCGCCGCCGACCCTGTTCAGCCGATTTGCCGCCAGGACTGACTGCCACCAGCCGCGCCCGCAGTCAGACATGCGACTTTAGTATTAGAGATTTCTGCGACTTTAGTCGTATACCGGCGTCTTGACGTTCCTCCCGCCGGCACCGATTGTGTCGCCCACAAGCGGGACCACCGCATTCTGGGGAGTACCATCATGGCCAACGTTACGATCAACAAGGCGGGCAAGCACTACGGCAACTTCGAAGCGCTCAAGGGCGTGTCCTTCGACATCGAGGACGGCGAGTTCGTCGTCATGGTCGGCCCGTCCGGCTGCGGCAAGTCGACCCTGCTGCGCATGATCGCGGGCCTCGAAGAGATCACCTCGGGCGAGATCGGCATCGGCAATCGCGTCGTGAACGACCTGCCGCCCAAGGAACGCGACATCGCCATGGTGTTCCAGAACTATGCGCTCTACCCGCATATGACGGTCGCCCAGAACATGGGCTTCTCGCTCAAGCTCAAGGGCGTCTCCAAGGACCAGATCAAGGAAAAGGTGGATCGCGCCGCGCAGATCCTGGGCCTTGAGAACCTGCTCGATCGCCAGCCGCGCCAGCTCTCAGGTGGTCAGCGCCAGCGTGTCGCCATGGGCCGCGCCATCGTGCGTGACCCGCAGGTCTTCCTGTTCGACGAGCCGCTGTCCAACCTCGACGCCAAGCTGCGCGTGCAGATGCGCTCCGAGATCAAGGAACTGCATCAGCGCCTGAAGACCACCACGATCTATGTGACCCACGATCAGGTCGAGGCCATGACCATGGCCGACAAGATCGTCGTCATGCGCGATGGCGTCATCGAGCAGATGGGCTCGCCGCTCGAGCTGTACGACCGCCCGGTCAACACCTTCGTTGCCGGCTTCATAGGCTCGCCGTCGATGAACTTCATCAAGGGCGAGATCACCCCCGAGGGCTTCAAGACGCCCGACGGCATCCTGCTGCCGGTTCCGGACGTCACCGTGAAGGGCGCCGGCACCTACGGCATCCGTCCCGAGCACCTGCAGATCGACCCGAACGGCATCGAGATTGAAGTCGTCGTGCTCGAGCCGACCGGTTCCGAAACCCAGGTCATCGCCAAGCTCGGCAGCCAGTCGATCACCGGCATCTTCCGCGAGCGCGTCACCGTACGTCCCGGCGAAAAGATGCGCGTCACCCCCGACGTGTCGGTGGCCCACCTGTTCGACAAGGACGGCAAGCGCATCAACTGACGCGCCCAGTCTCCGAAATTACCGGGGCCGCTGCGGGATTTCCCGCGGCGGCCTCGTCGTTCCCGCCCTCAGATGACCCGGCGGCCCTCGCGCCACACGGTGCGGACCAGCGGCACGTCGTCGAGCAGCTTGACCTGCACCAGATCGGCCCGCCGCCCCACGGCAATCTCGCCGCGATCGGTGAACCCGGCCGATCGCGCCGGCTGCCGTGACACCAGCCCCACCGCTGCGGGCAGCGATATCTCGTCTTCCAGCGCGAACACCGACTGCAGCAGGCTCGAGGGCACATAGTCCGAGGACAAGATGTCGAGCAGCCCGTCGCGCGCCAGCTCGCCCGCCGAGACATTTCCCGAGTGCGAGCCGCCGCGCACCACGTTGGGCGCCCCCATCAGGATCGACATCCCGGCCTGCCGCGAGGCATCCGCCGCTTCGAGCGTCGTCGGAAATTCGGCAATCGCGATGCCGTGCGCTTCGGCTTCACTCACCTGCTCCACCGTCGCATCGTCATGGCTGGCAAGCGTGATACCGCGTTCGCGCGCCAACTCGGCAATCGCCTTGCGATGCTGCGCTGCAAATTCCTGAGACTCCGCAATCCGCCGCTCGGCGAACCGCTCGAACTCGGTATCGCTCAGCCGCTTCTTGCGCTGGTAATAGCTGCGATAGGCCTCGATCGAGGCGAACTGCCGCTGCCCCGGTGAGTGATCCATGAGCGAGGCAAGCCTGACCAGCGGGTCCGCTTCGAACGTGTGAAACGTCTCGAGGCAATTGGGGGCCGCCACTTCGCAGCGCAGATGCAGGTAATGGTCGGCGCGCAGCCGGTCCGAGACGATGCTGGCGCGAATCCCTTCGGCCAGCTGCCAGATATCGGCGGCCGACATGCCGTCGTCCGGGTTCAACCCGACCCGCAACGCATCGAGAACCGTCGTGATGCCGGCGGCCGCGACCTGCGCATCATGCGCCTGCACCGCACTCACGGGGTTCCAGCGCACCCCGGGGCGTGGCGCATAGTGGTTCTCGAGATGATCGGTATGCAACTCGACCAGACCAGGCAGCAGATAATCGCCCTCGAGGTCCAGGCCACCGGCAAACGGGCTGCCGATCTCGGCAATCCTGCCATCGACCAGTTTCACCGAACCCAGGATTACCTCATCGGCGAGAACGACCAACGTATTGGTCAGGATCAATTCATCACTCATGTCGGGGCGCCTCCGCGCCAGCGCCTAGCGGCCAATTGTGACGCCGCCAAGAATCCTGCCGACAATCGGGGTGAGAGTCCGGGCAGGAATTCAGGGCAGGAACCCGCCTGCTCACTGCGCCCCTTCTCATCCCACGGCGCTGCGAAAGCCACTGCCGCCTTACGTCGTTGTCTTGCGCGCGCAGGCGTGGCGGATCGCAAAGGCCAGGCCGGCCACAACGAGATAAAAGCCGATGACGACGAACAGCAGCGAGATCGTCGCCAGCACCAGCCACACCAGCGAGACATTCACCAGCGGCCAGCCCCGCGGCCAGGCGACACTCGCGGTCAGACGCCGCTCGGCAACGGCCGGCGTCAACTCGCCGAGATAGGCTTCGAACCCTGGATCCAGCTGAGGCCCGGCGAGGGCCCGCAGCACCCGCGCGCGCGCCGCCGTTGCGGCCTGGCCGAGAACGGCCGCCGCACTGAGCAGCACCACGGCGAGGAACAGCAGCCCGAAACTCGTCACCACGATGATGCTGCCATTGGCAAAGATCAGCCGAATGGTGGTTTCGAGCTCGCGCAGCAGCACCGCCGGATTCACCGACGGCAGCAGCGGCAGCACGAAGGCGAAGATATTGGGGCTTTCACTGCGCAGATAGACGTTCTGCAACGTCACCAGATACCCCATGGCGAACACCACGAAACAGGCGACCACTGAACACAGGAAAAACCGCTCCAGTACCTCGAAGCCCCGCCGCGGATCGGTCGAGCGCAGGTCCGGCACAACCTGGATGTTCGCCGCACGCAGATCCGCCGCAAAGACGAAGCGCACGAAGAGCCCGAATGCCGCCATGAAGGTCACGGCCGCAATGCCGCCGACGAACGGCAGATAGAGATAGACCACACCGGCGAACACCCCGTTCATCTCGATCTTGCGCGTCAGCGCGGTACAGGCGGCGCTCGCGTCCGCGGTGTAAACGCAGATCGGCGCGGCGATCGACCAGTCCGCCTCGAAATCCGTATCGCCCAGCCGCGCGTCGGCCAGCAGCGCCGGCGACACGTAATATTGCCCGGTTACCCGCTCGAAATCGGTCACGATGAACATCGTCGCCAGCAAGCCGGCGAGGCCCGCCACAATTATCACCAGCAGGCGTTGGCGCTTGCGCAGCAGGCCCATGATCGTCTCGGTATCGGGCACCGACCAGTCCGTGCACACGAACATCCGGCGCCGCGACATTTCCAGGATGGCCGCCGAGCCCTGACGAATGGTCTCGGACACGCAATAGACAAAGAACGGTAGAAGGACGCACAGGCCAATCGACCAGTTCAGCGCAAATCCGAACCCGACCTGCTTGCGCACATGCGCAAAGAACGCGCAGGAGACAATTTCATAGTCGGCCGCTTCGCCTTCGCCCGTCCAGCAGACTTCAGCGCTGAAGATGCCCAAAGCGTAGGCGGCAGCAAGAAATGCTGCGCCGACGAAGAACGTGACCAGGGCAAGTTCAATCGACCGCATGAAACACCCTTCTGAACGGCAGCACGTTTACGGCATCCGCCCTCCGCAGACAACAAAACTACATCTTAATCCGTATTTTCTCAAAAAACGCCGCGATCTCGGACGCCCGAGACTGCCAGCCTGCGGCATTTAATTCTGCCCAAAGCGGCACGCCACGGAGCTATTGCAGCAACACTTCTGCGCCAGCGCTGCAAAACCATCCAGGGGTCGCATCGCCGGCATGGCGGCCGGTGAGGGGCGAAAGACAGACTGCAGGCTCCGAGCATTCGGAGAGAGTGACCCAACAAGACCGGACCCCATCGCCCTCTCCCCCTCTCGGGGAGAAGATGCCCGGGTTTTCGCCCGGGCATGACGACCGCGTGGCGCGGTGGGCGGGCGTTCCGCTAGCGCTCCAACGAAATCCCGGCTGCCGCCAGCATGGCGTCGACATCCACCGTCCGGCCCTCGGCGATGGCGGCGTTGGCGGCAATACCGGTGAGAATCGACCAGGCACCCTCCTTGTGGGTCGAGGCGCGATTGTAGCGATCCGGTTCTACCCCCTCGGGGTCGAACAGATAGCCCAGCATCACCGGGTCGGCGCCGCCATGATCGCCTTCGCCTTCCCACACCTCGATCTGCTCCGGGCGCTTGCCCGCGACATGCAGCGTGGTCGTCATGTTGTCCTGGACGGCCTTGTCACGCTCGCCACCGAAGACGCCGTGCACCTCGACATGCCGGTGCGTCAGCTCGCCCTTGGTGCCGTGGAACTTGATCTCCAGGCCTTCCCACGGGCTGTAGGCGCACAGCGTATAGTTGAGGAACACATCATTGGCGTAGCGCACCTGAACCTGCATCGTGTCCTCGATGGTGATGTCATCGGCGAACACGCATTTGTCGCGCTCATAGCCGTCGTCATCCTCGGCATCGAGATAGAGTTCGCGCAGCGCTGCGTCATTGGCGAGGTCGAGCCGGTAATCGCATTTGTCGAAAACCGGGCAGCCGTGGCAACGCGGCCCGTGATCTTCCAGCCCCAGTTCCTTGGCCATTTCCGGCGTATAGAACGCCCGCTTGCCATTGGCGCTGACGGTCTTGGGGGTCGAGTTCACCCACCAGTTCATCAGGTCGAAATGATGCGTAGACTTGTGGACCAGCAGCCCGCCGGACTTCTCCTTGTAGCGGTGCCAGCGCCGGAAATAGTCGGCCCCGTGCACCCGGTCGAGGTACCAGCGGAAATCCACCGCCTCGATCTCGCCGATCGCCCCGCTCATCAGAATGTCCTTCAGCTGCGTACGCGCCGGCGTATAGCGGTAGTTGAAAGTCACCTTGAGCGACTTGCCGCTTTCAGCCTGCGCCTCGAGAATCGCCCGCAGCTTGTCGAGGTCGACCGTCATCGGCTTTTCGGTGAGAACGTCGTGCCCGGCCTTCAGCGCCGCAACGATATATTCGTGGTGCAGATAGTCCGGCACCGTCACCACGACGCCATCCGGCTTCTGCTCATCCAGCATGTGGCTGAAATCTTCGGCGGGGTAGGTGGCGATGCCGTTGCCGCCGGGGTCGGGCACCTTGCTGGCCGACAAGGCCAACCGGGTGGCGTTCACATCACACAGGGCAACGAGTTCGTTTTTGTCCGCATGCGTCTCGGTGATCGCCTTGCGGAACATGGCATGGCGACCGCCAGTGCCGACTATTGCATATTTCAAGTGGTCTCTTCCCGTCAGAACGCGGCAGCCTCTTCCCTGCCGCATTCGGATTAGAGCGCAGTGCCGCCACTCATGGCAAGGCCGCCACGCGCTGGATCTGATCCATGCTTGCCTGCGCAGCTAGCCGAGTTCCGCGATCAGCCCCGTGCTGCGCGCCTCGAACCGCCGCTGCAACAGCAGATACATCACGCTCCAGAACACGCAGTAGCTCATGTAGCCGAAGGCCTGCCAGTCGAGGTCGATGCCGATATCGATCAGCCCGCCGGCCAGTCCGGGCCCGAGCGCCGAAGCCGCCACCATCGCCGCCGTCACCATGGCGCGGATCGCGCCCAGATGCGTATTGCCGTAGATCTCGACCCACAGCGATCCGACCACCGGGTTCATCAGCCCCATGGTGAGCCCGATGCACATGAAGATCAGCGGAATCGCCCACACCGGCGACAGCGTGCCAACGACGAGACAGGCGGTGGCAAGTGGCAGCAGCACCACGGGCATCATCCGGTAGGCGCCGAACTTGTCGACGAGGAACCCGGCGAAAACGCTCGTCCCTGCTGCCGTCAGGCTCAGGAACGGAAACAGCGCCGTCAGCACCGTCAGGTCCCAGCCGCGCAGTTCGGCCAGATGCGCCTGGTGAAAAATGAAAAGTGTGCCGATTGCCGGAGGCCCCATGATGCCGGGTAGCACCGAATAGAACAGTGGATCGCGCAGCACCTTGCCGCGCGTCCAACGGCCCCCGGTCAGCGTCGAACTCGTCGCCCCGTCTGGGTTGATCGTGCCGCTCGCCTTGGCCCGTTTGCCATCGGGCGGATCGCGAAACAGCACCCAGATCAGCGGCGCCACCACGGCGACCAGCATGCAGGCGGTGCCGAACCACACCTGCCGCCAGCCGAACGCGGCGATCGACATGGTGATGATGAAGGGCAGTGTCGCATCGCCCATGGTGAAGCCCAGCCCGGCAAAGCTCAGCGCCCGTCCACGAAACCGGTTGAACCAGCGCGACATGGTCGTCATTGCGATCAGGCTCAGCATGCCCTGCCCGAAGAATCTGAGGCAGGCCAGCGCCATCACCAGCAGCACCACATGCCCCAGGAGCCCCATCGCCACTGCCGTCAAGGCCAGCCCGGCAATCGCCGCCACCGCCAGCCCCCTCGCGCTGAACCGGTCGACCAGTCCACCCACGAACACCAGCAGCGTCGCGCTCGACATCGTCGCGATCGTATACAGCCCGCCGAACTGGCCATGGCTCAGCCCGAAGGTCTCGCGCAGCGCCGTGTTGAACTGCGCGATGAAGATCGTCTGCCCCGGCAGCGTCGCCAGCGTCATCGCCGCGCCACCGACGATCCACTGCACCTGGCGTGGCGTCAGTTCGCTGAGCGGCGGCGATTTCGGGCGCGGCGGATGCGCGAGGCGGGGCGCGGACATGAGCGATATCTGAAGATTGGCCGGATCCGGCGAACGCGGAGCGACGAAAAAGGAGAGACTCCCCGTTTGCGGCCTCAGCCCCCCCGCGTCAAGCCTGCGGCACGTTCCCGGCGTCCATACGCCAGTGACGGGACGCGTCCAGGCGGTCGGGCCATGGCCTCATCCTCCGTACCCGCCGCCACCCCGTCACCAGCGTACCGCAGGGCGGCCCTAGCACGCACCCCGGGCAGCGCGGAGAACATCTGCCGTTAGGGTAACCGCCGCGATGCGCAGAAACCCGGGACCACAGCGGCCTTTTACGCACGTCAAACCAATGAAAACCAATTCACGGTCGACCCCTCAGGCGCTGAACTCACTGGCCTCGCAGCCCTGCATCTGCTAGTTGCGTGACTGATACGACGAACAAATTGGTTCGGATTGGTAAGGCTTCTGGAGGGAACACGCATGGATTTCGCCGCACTGGGCATGGATGGCTCGACACTTGTTATCTGGCTCTCGGTCGTCCTGGTCGCCGGGCTCGCGGCGGGCATCCTGGCGGGCCTGCTCGGCGTCGGCGGCGGCATCATCATCGTGCCGGTGCTCTACCAGCTGTTCACCACCATGAATATCGACCCCGATGTGCGCATGCATGTCGCCGTCGCCACCTCGCTTTCGACCATCATCGTCACCTCGCTCAGTTCCGTGCGCAGTCACCACAAGCGCGGGGCCGTCGATTTCCCGCTGCTGCGCAGCTGGGCACCGTCCGTCTTTGTCGGCGTGGTCCTCGGCACAATTCTCGCCGGGTTTTTGAAAGGCTGGGTGCTCACCGCCATCTTTGCCACCGTGGCGCTCATCGTCGCCCTGCGCATGGTGTTCCGGCGCGAAGGCAATGCCGTGTTCAATGACTTCCCCAATCAGCCCGTCAAGATCGGACTCGGCGGTGTCGTTGGCCTCATCTCCACCATGATGGGCATCGGCGGCGGCACGCTCAGCGTCCCCTTCCTCACCTTTTTCGGCTATGACATGCGCCGCGCCGTCGGCACCGCGGCGGCCATGGGCTTCGTCATCGCCGTCCCCGGCACCATCGGCTACATCATCCTGGGCTGGGGCGAGCCCAATCTGCCGCCGCTGTCGCTGGGCTATGTCAACGTGCTGTGCACGGCGCTGCTCATCCCCTGCACCGTCATTGCCGCGCCCTGGGGTGCCCGCATCGCCCACGCCATTCCGCAGCGCGCCCTTCAGCTGTGCTTTGCCTTCTTTCTGTTCATAACGTCAGCCAAGATGATCTGGGACCTCATTCAACTGCTGAGCTGATGTGACCGCACTCGAACTGCCCCCCGCCCTCGCCGCCCTGTCAGCGCTACGCCAGCGCATTGCCGACGCTCCACAGGGTGCGCGCCTGCCACCCGAACGCCAGTTGGCCGAAGAACTCGGCATCGGGCGGCGCGCGATCCGCCAGGCGCTGGACCGGCTGGAACGCGAAGGCGCCATCTGGCGGCATCAGGGCCAGGGCACCTTCGTCGGCGCTCCGCCCAGCGGACGCCTCAGCGACCGGGTCAGCCCGGTCCAGGTGATGGAGGCCCGCCTCGTCATCGAGCCCGAACTGGCGCGGCTTGCCGCCATTCACGCCACGCGAACCAATGTCGAAAACCTCCGCCGGGCGGCCGCCGCTGTGAACGAAACCACCAGCGCCAGCGACTATGAAAAGGCCGACATCGGCTTTCACCGGCTGATCGCCGAGATCGCCGGCAATCCGCTGCTGCTCGAAATGCTCGACACTGTGCTCGACGTGCGCCGCCGCGCCGACTGGACGCTGATGCGCGAGGCCTCGCACACCGCCGAACGCGCCAGCCGTTTCGTCGCCGCGCATGCGGCCATTCTCACCGCTATTTCCAGCCGCGACCCCATTGCCGCAGAAGCCGCCATGCGCCAGCATCTGCGCGACGTCGCCGTCCACTCGGTCGGCATGGACCCTGGCCCCGCCACGACCCCGGACCACTGATGACCACACCGCTCCCTCGTCCCGGCTTCGCCGATGTCGAAGCCGCCGCCGCGCGCCTCGCCGGCAAGGCCCACCGCACCGCGGTCCTCACCTCGCGCACCGCCGATGCAACGGCCGGCGGAGAACTCTTTTTCAAGCCCGAGAATTTCCAGCGCGTCGGCGCCTTCAAGTTCCGCGGCGCCTATAACGCCATCGCTGCGCTGCCCGACGAGGCGCGCGCCGCCGGCATCGTCACCTTTTCCTCCGGCAATCACGCCCAGGCCATCGCCTGCGCCGCGGCCATGCTCGGCACCAAGGCGACGATCGTCATGCCGCACGACGCGCCCGCCATGAAGCGCGCCGCGACCGCCGGCTATGGCGGCGAGATCATCAGCTATCACCGCTATACCGAAGACCGCACCGAGATCGGCCGCCGCCTCGCCAGCGAACGCGGCCTGACCCTCATTCCGCCCTTCGACCACCCCGATGTCATCGCCGGTCAGGGGACGGTAGCGCTGGAACTGCTGACCGATGTCCCCGATCTCGATACGCTCGTCGTGCCACTGGGGGGCGGCGGGCTCCTCGCCGGCTGCGCCATCGCCGCCCGCCATCTCAACCCCGGGATCAGTATAATCGGCGTCGAACCCGAAGCCGGCGACGATGGCCGGCAGTCGCTGCAACAGGGCAGCATCGTCACCATTCCGGTGCCGCATTCGATCGCCGACGGGGCGCTCACCCCGGCGCTCGGCGCCATCAATTTTCCCATAATCGCCGACCTCGTCGACCAGATCGTCACCGTTCCGGATGCCGCGCTGATCGATGCCATGCGGTTTTTCGCCGAGCGCATGAAGCTCTTCGTCGAACCGACCGGCGCGCTGGCCGCAGCCGCCGCCTTCACCGGCGTGGTCCCTACGGCGGGCCGTCGCACCGGCATCGTCATTTCGGGCGGCAATGTCGACACCGCCCGCTTCGCCAGCCTGCTGGCCGACTAGAGCTGCGGCAGGACGACCAGCTTGGCGAGGCTCTCTCCGGCCCCGATCCTTGCCATCGCCCGCGCCGTCTCGGCCAGCGGATAGACCTCGTCGATCGGCACCCGGATGTCGCCCGACGCCACCATCTGCGCCACGACCGCCATATCACCCTCATCGGGGCGCCAGAACAGCAGGTCGCAGCGCGTATCCGCCTCGCGGCCAAGCGTTTGGCCCCGCAGCGCGGTGGCGAGCAGCGCCCGCACCGACCCGCCAGCGACCACATAACGGCCACCCCGGTTCAGCACCGAAAGCTGCGCCCGCATCGGCCGCCGCGCCATGGCATCCAGCACCGCGTCATAGCGCGCGTCCAGCGCGGCGAAATCGGTTCTTCGATAGTCGAGCACCGTATCGGCACCTAATTCGCGCATCAGACCGGCCTTCGCCGCGCTGTCGACCGCGGTCACGATCGCGCCGGCGCGCTTTGCCATCTGCACCGCAAAACTGCCCATGCCGCCGCCGGCGCCATTGATCAGAACGGATCTGCCCGGCTGCAGTGCCCCACCGAGGGTGAGCCCCTGCCAGGCCAGCAGCCCCGCCTGCGCAATCGTCGCCGCTTCGGGAAAATCCAGTGCCTCGGGCACGGCCGTGAAATAGCGCGGATCGGCGGACGCCAGCTCGGCAAAGCCGCCCCAGCCGCTCTCTGTGAGATCCCCCAGCACCCGGTCGCCCACCCGGAAAGCCGTCACATCCGGCCCGACGCTTTCGACCACACCCGCAATATCGGCGCCGAGGCACCTGTGTTGCGGCCCGAACGGCCCGCCGATCCGCCCCAGCAGATTGCCCGTCAGCTTGTCCCAGTCCCACGAATTGACCGAGGCCGCCATGACGCGGACGATCATCCGTCCCGCCTGCGCCTGCGGCGGTGCCACCTCCGCCAGCCGCAGGCGCTCCGGCCCGCCATATCTCGTGTAAATCGCCGCCCGCATGCGCCCGTCCCCCTGCCGCCGGACATAGTGCCAGCAGTGCTGCCGGTGGGCTATCCCCGCTGCCAGCGGAAGCGGATATCGGCCGCGCCTTCGGGGTTGGTGTCGCCATCGGACCGGCCGATCTCGACAAAGCCGTGCCGGGTGTAGAACGCGCGGCCGCGGTGGTTCTGTTCGAAGCACCAAAGCGCGAGCCAGTCATTGCGCGCCTTGACGTCATTCATCAGCGCCGTGCCGATACCCTGCCGCAGGAAGCCGGGATCGAGATAGAGCTGCTGCACTTCATGGGGTTCATCCGCCATGTAGCCGGCGATCGCCCCGTCCACCTCGGCCACCGTGATGCGGTAGGCCGGCAGCACCTTTGTCGTGATGAAGACGATGTCTTCTGCGGGCGTATGCAGCTGCGGCAGGAAATCGAGCAGCTTGCGCGACGCGGTGAAGAGCCGCGCCAGCGTTTCGCCCTCGTCCGGGCGCGGCGGACGCAAGATGATCATGCGAACCTGCGCAGCAGGCGTCCGCCGAAAACATTGATCATCAGGCCCAGGAACACCAGCGCGCTGCCGGCGATCTCGATCCCGGTTACCGTTTCGCCCAGCAGCAGCCCGGCGCTGGCGATGCCCGCGACGGGCACGAACAGCATGAAAGGCGAGACCTGGCTCGCGGGGTAGAGGCTCAAGAGCCGCGCCAGCATGGAAAAGCCGAACAGCGTTGCCCCCCAGGCCATGAAGGCGGCCGAAGCCAGGCCGCGCCAGGTGAGGTTCTGCGCCGCGGCCGCGAATATCCCCGGCCCGTCGAGCAGCACGGCGCCGGCAACCAGCGGCAGCACGGGAAAGAGCGCCGACCAGACGACGAAACCGGTCATGTCGATCCGCCCGGCCCGCTTCGAGGCCATGTTGCCGAACCCCCAGAACCCGGCGGCGGCAATAGTCAGCACCAGCGGCAGCAGCGCCGCGCCCTCCAGCCGCTCGAGCGCAATCACCGCGATACCGCCGAAGGCGACCAGCGCCCCGATGATCTGCCACGGCCTCGGCCGCTCGCCGAAGAAGACGAAGGCGAGCCCGATGGTGAAGAACACCTGCAGCTGGATCACCAGCGAGCTCAGCCCCGCCGGCATGCCGAGCTTGATGGCGAGGAACAAGAGGCCAAACTGCCCCACCCCGATCAGCAGCCCATAGGTCGCGAGCAGCCGCCAGCTGACCGGCGGGCGCTTGATGAAGAACAGCGCCGGGAAAGCCGCAAGCGCATAGCGCGCCGCCGTCATCAACAGCGGCGACACCTCATCGACACCCCAGCGCACCGCAACGAAGCTCATGCCCAGAACGGTCGCGACGGCAAAGGAGAGCAGAATATGGCGCAGCGGCATCAAAGGTCCGATCGAGAGTGTAACGCCATGGAAAACAGCGTCCGGCAGCGCCGCCGTTTGGCGCATCTGCCGCACGACATACGCCCTCGGCCCTCATGGCCGGGTTTATCCCGGCCATCCAGAAGCGATCGTGCGCGGCCCCCTGGATCACCGGGACACGCCCGGTGATGAGGAGGAAAATGGACCTCTGAAACGGGCCGCGTCGGCGCAGGTGCCCCTTACGCCGCCTTGTTGTCCACCAGATTGCGCTCGATCAGCGTCTCGAGAATCTGCACCGTGTTGAGTGCCGCACCCTTGCGCAGATTGTCCGACACCACCCACAGCGCCAGCCCGTTCTCGACCGTCGAATCCTCGCGGATGCGGCTGACATAGGTGTCGTTGTCGCCCTGCGCTTCCACCGGCGTCGCGTAGCCGCTGTCCTCGCGCTTGTCGATCACGCTGACGCCCGGCGCCTCGCGCAGGATGTCGCGCGCCTCGTCGGCGGTGATCGGGTTCTCGAACTCCAGCGTCACCGCTTCTGAATGGCCCACGAACACCGGCACACGCACACAGGTTGCGATCAGCTTGACCTTGGGGTCGAGGATCTTCTTGGTCTCGGCCACCATCTTCCACTCTTCCTTGGTCGCGCCGTCTTCCATGAAGACATCGATATGGGGAATGACGTTGAAAGCGATCTGCTTGGTGAACTTGCGCGTCTCGGGCTTGTCGTTGACGAAAATGCCCTTGGTCTGCGCCCACAGCTCGTCGACGCCTTCCTTGCCGGCGCCGGAAACCGACTGATAGGTCGAAACCACCACGCGCTTGATCTTGGCGAAGTCATGCAGGGGCTTCAGCGCCACGAGCAGCTGCGCCGTCGAGCAGTTCGGGTTGGCAATGATGTTCTTGCGGTCATTGCGCGCCATATAGCCGTCCAGCACCTCGGCATTCACCTCAGGCACGATCAGCGGCACGTCCGAATGGTAGCGCCAGAAGCTCGAATTATCGACGACGATACAGCCGGTGCGGCCGATCTTTTCGCCATAGGCCTTGGAGATCCCCGAGCCCGCCGACATCAGCGCGAAATCGACGCCGGTGAAGTCGAAATGCTCGAGATTGCGCACCTTCAGGCGCTTGTCGCCATAGCTGATCTCCTGGCCCTGCGACTTGGCCGAAGCCAGCGCGATCACCTCGGAGGCAGGAAAATTCCGCTCCGCCAGAATGTTCAGCATTTCCCGGCCCACATTGCCCGTGGCCCCGACGACTGCGACGCGATAACCCATTTCGAAAGTCCTTTTTGCCTCACTCCCCCGCGCTGGGGACGCGATCGGCCCCGCGGCACATTGGCTTCGGGCCTCTCCCCGGCGGGAGATGCCCGGGGATCGGCTCAGGGGGTTTTGGTGGTTTTGCTGGCCGCCGACGCACCGACGCGCTGGCCGCCGGCCAGCGTCGAGGTCACGATCGTGTTCTGGGCGATGCGCATGCACCGGCTCCTTGTTTACGGCGCGGGTGTTCTACGCCTGTTGCGCAATTAGTCAATCGGCAAACCGCACCGACAATAGGAGTTTGCCTATCCTCGGATGGCGAAGCCGCGCCCTGCCTGCCGCCTCGGCCCCTATCGCAGGCAGCCGCAACATAGTATGCCCCGCGCCATGAACACGCCGCTCAACCACTACGACATCATCATCCTCGGCGCCGGCGCTGCCGGCATGATGGCCGCCATCGAGGCCGGCAAGCGCGGCCGCAAGGTGCTGCTGCTCGACCACGCCAAATCGGCTGGCGACAAGATCCGCATCTCGGGCGGCGGGCGCTGCAACTTCACCAATGTGAACGCCACCACCAAGGCCGGGCGCGACCGCTTCCTGTCCCGCAACCCACGCTTCGCGCTGTCCGCGCTGGCCCGCTACACGCCGCAGCACTTCATCGACCTCGTCGAGCGCTACGGCATCGCCTATCACGAAAAGACCCTCGGCCAGCTGTTCTGCGACGGCGCCAGCACGCAGATCGTCAACATGCTGACCGCCGAACTCACCAAGGCTGGCGCCAACCTGCGGCTCGGCATCGAGATCGAGGGCGTCACCCACGCCGACGGCATCTTCACCGTTGCGACCGCCGCTGCCAATTTCACTGGCGACAGCCTGATCGTTGCCACCGGCGGCAAGTCGATCCCCAAGATGGGCGCCACCGGCTTCGCCTATCGCCTCGCCGAGCAGTTCGGCCTCGCCGTCACCGAAACCCGCCCCGCACTCGTGCCGCTGACCTTCGAGCCGCGCCTGCTCGAACGCCTCGCGCCGCTTTCCGGCATTGCCGTCGATCCGGTCACCGTCGGCACCGGCAAAACCCGCTTCGAGGAAGCCCTGCTCTTCACCCACCGCGGCCTGAGCGGCCCGTCGATCCTGCAGGTCTCGAGCTATTGGCGCGAAGGCGATGCCATCGCCATCGACCTGTTCCCGCATGGCGAACTGACCGACATCCTGCGCCAGGCCCGCGCCGAAACCCCGAAACTGCAGCTGCAGACCGTGCTCAGCCAGCATCTGTCGAAACGCCTCGCACAGATGCTCGCCACAGAACTCGGCATCACCACTATGCTCGGCGACATGTCCGACAAGACCTTCGCCCGCATCGAAGAGGCGCTGCGCCACTGGACCATGAAGCCGACCGGGTCCGAAGGCTACCGCACCGCCGAAGTCACCTTGGGCGGCATCGACACCAAAGGCCTCGACTCCGCCACCATGCAGGCCCGCACCGTCCCCGGCCTCTATTTCGTCGGCGAATGCGTCGATGTCACCGGCTGGCTCGGCGGCTACAATTTCCAATGGGCCTGGGCCTCCGGCTGGGCCGCCGGCCAGGTGGCGTAGGGCGCGTCCGTGCGGACGGCTCGCCCTTCGACAGGCTCAGGGTGAGGCGCGGAAGCACTGATCCAGGACCAACCGGTTCCGACATCTGTCGAGCCACAAGCCCGCGAAGCCTCATGGTGAGCGTGTCGAACCACGAGGCGGGCGCGAGATGCGGGCCACACAGGTGAAATCGCCCGCAGTCTGCCCCATATTTCCCGGCCCTCATCACCGGGCTTGTCCCGGTGATCCAGTAAACACACTCCGCCGCCCCGAAACAGCTGCACGGCCGGGCCATGATGGTCGCGAGGCAATGGCGGCCGCAAGCCCTGCCCCGTCCGTTCCCCTTGCCGCCCTGTCCCCCAGTCGCTAACACAACCCGTCTAGACGAGGAGGGAAGTGTCATGGCGAAGAAAATCAGGTGGGGCATTCTGTCGACCGCCAATATCGGTCTCAAGAAGGTCACACCGGCCATCCTGAAATCCGAACTGGGCGAGGTCGTCGCCGTCGCGTCCCGTGACGGCAGCAAGGCCGAGGCCTATGTCAAGGAACTCGGCCTCGAGGGCAAGAACGTGAAGATCCACGGCAGCTATGAAGCGCTGTTCAACGACCCCGATGTCGACGCTATCTACAACCCGCTGCCCAACCACCTGCATGTCGAAACGACGCTCGCCGCGGCAAAGGCCGGCAAGCACGTGCTGTGCGAAAAGCCCGCCGCGCTGAACGCCGCCGAGGCCGAGCGCCTGCGCGAGATCCCCGACGACATCGTCTACTACGAAGCCTTCATGGTGCGCTTCCACCCGCAATGGCACCGTGCCCGCGAAATCGCCCGCTCGGGCGAGCTGGGCGAACTGCGCGCCGTGCGCGGCGTCTTCACCTATTTCCTCACCGACCCCACCAATGTGCGCAACCAGGCCGATATCGGCGGCGGCGGCGTTTACGACATCGGCTGCTACCCGATCACCGGCGCCCGCTTCCTCTTCGAGTCCGAACCCCAGCGCGTCGTCTCGCTGATCGATCGCGATCCGCAGATGCACACCGATCGCCTCGCCTCGGTCATAGCCGATTTCGGCGGCGGCAAGCAGGCGAGCTTCACCTGCTCCACCCAGTCTGTGGGCCACCAGTCGCTCGAGCTCATCGGCACCAAGGGCCGCGTCGAGATCATCGTGCCCTTCAACGCCCCAGAGGATGAGGCCACCGCCATCCTGATCGACCCCGGCTATTCGCCGGAGGGCCATCTGAGCCGCCGCGAAATCCTGCCGCCCTGCGACCAGTATACGCTGCAGGTCGACGCCTTCGCCCGCGCCGTCCTGGGCGAGGAAAAGCTGGATTGGGGCGTCGAGGACGCCATCAAGACCATGCGCGTCATCGACGCGGTCTTCGAAAGCGAAAAGACCAACGGCTGGGCCGAGGTCAAGGGCTAGCGACCGACGCAACACCGAAGCGCCTCGCCCTTCACAGACGGGAGGGTGAGGCGCTCTTGATGGCATCCGCCAGCAAAGCCAAAACGCCCCGCCACTGGCAATTGCCGCCGTGATCCGCCATATAGGCGTCATCAGACCACGGCGCCCGGGCACTGCCATGACTTCGGCCACAACCAGCACGGCCCCCTTCCTCAAGATGAACGGGCTGGGCAACCAGATTATCGTCGCCGACATGCGCGGGCGCGCCGGCCGCGTCGCGCCCGGTGCCGCCGTCGCGCTCAATGCCGACCCGATGACCAGCTTCGATCAGATCATGGCCATCCATGATCCGAAGACGCCTGGCACCAACAACTATGTCGAGGTGCTCAACTCCGACGGCTCGCTGGCCGAAATGTGCGGCAATGGCATGCGCTGCGTCGTCCAGGCGCTCGCCGCCGAAACCGGCACGCGCCACTTCGTCTTCCAGACCCTCGCCGGCATCATCACCGGCGACGAGCTGGAGAATGGGCTGATTACCGTCGACATGGGCAAGCCGCGCTTCGGCTGGGAAGACATTCCGCTGGCCGAAGAGTTCTACGACACCACCGGCATCGAACTGCAGGTCGGCCCCATCGACGCGCCGGTGCTGCACACCCCCTCCGTGGCTTCCATGGGCAATCCGCATGCCACCTTCTGGGTCGAGGACGACGTGTGGAACTACGCGCTCGATCGCTTCGGCCCGCTGCTCGAAAACCACCCGATCTTCCCCGAGCGCGCCAATATCTCGATCGCCCGCGTCGTCGCTCCCGACCACATCATTCTGCGCACCTGGGAACGCGGCGCCGGCCTTACCCAAGCCTGCGGCACCGCCGCCTGCGCCGCACTGGTCAATGCGGTGCGGACGTCCCGCACCGGTCGCAAGGCGACCGTCACGCTGCCGGGCGGCGATCTCTTCGTCGAATGGCGCGCTGACGAGCACGTGCTGCTCACCGGCCCGGCCGAACGCGAGTTCGCCGGAACATTCGATCCGATGACCGGCGCCTTCACCCGCGCGGCGGAGGATGCCGCCTGATGGCCATCGAGACGCTGACATTCGGCTGCCGGCTCAATGCCTATGAGTCCGAGGTGATGAAGACCGAGGCCGAAAAGGCCGGCCTCGATGATGCGATCATCGTCAACACCTGCGCCGTCACCAGCGAGGCCGTGCGCCAGGCCCGCCAGGCGATCCGCAAGGCCCGCCGCGACAACCCCAAGGCACGCATCGTCGTCACCGGCTGCGCCGCCCAGACGGAAGCGCGCAGCTTCGGCGACATGGCGGAAGTCGACCTCGTCATCGGCAATGCCGACAAGCTGAAGGCCGACAGCTACGCGCCCATGGCCTTCGGCGTGCCGCTCAACGACAAGGTGCAGGTCAACGACATCATGTCGGTGACCGAGACCGCCGGTCATCTGATCGAGGGCATGGACGGGCGCGCCCGTGCCTTCGTGCAGGTACAGAACGGCTGCGACCATCGCTGCACCTTCTGCATCATCCCCTTCGGCCGCGGCCCGTCCCGCTCCGTGCCCATGGGGCAGATTGTTGACCAGATCAACAAGCTTGTTGCCAACGGCTATCGCGAAGTCGTGCTGACCGGAGTCGACATCACCTCCTACGGCCCGGACCTGCCGGGCACGCCGACACTCGGCAAGCTGGTGCAGCAGATCCTCCGCCACGTGCCCGATCTGCCGCGGCTGCGCATCTCCTCCATCGACTCGATCGAAGCCGATCCAGCGCTCTACGAAGCCATCACCGATCCGCGCCTCATGCCGCATCTGCATCTGTCGCTGCAGTCCGGCGACGACATGATCCTCAAACGCATGAAACGCCGCCATTCCCGCGCCGAGGCGCTGGAGGTGGTGGGCAAGCTGCGCGCGTTACGGCCCGACATGGTGTTTGGCGCCGACATCATCGCCGGCTTTCCCACCGAGACCGACGCGATGTTCGAGAACTCGCTCAGCTTCGTCACCGAGGCCGACCTCACCTATCTGCATGTCTTTCCCTATTCGCCGCGGCCGGGCACCCCGGCGGCCCGCATGCCGCAGGTCGATCGCAGTCTTGCAAAGCGCCGCGCCGCCCGGCTGCGGGCCCTTGGCGACGTCCAGTTTCAAAAACTCGCAACCACCCGTCTTGGCGCCGTCGAGACCGTTCTGGTCGAAACCGACGGCCTCGGCCGTCAGGAACACTTCATCCCCGTGTCGATCCCGGGGCATCATCAGGGCGAACTGGTGTCTGCCCGTATTGTCGGCGTCACCCCCGATGGCCTCATCGGCGAAGCACTCAGGAGCGCAGCCTGATGGCTGAAAAGAAAAAAGGCTTTTTCTCGCGGCTGTTCGGTCGCGCCGAAACCCCGCCAGAGCCCACTCCGGCCCCGCCGGCCGATACACCGGAAGTGTCCTCTACCGGTCTCTCCGATGAGGACTATCTCGTCGAACGCATCGACACCGATGTGCCGCCCATCCTGCCGCCCGATCAGGAGATCGCGCTGGAAGCGGCAATGCATGAAGCCGGCATGCGCATCACGCCCGAGGCCGAAACCGAGCCGCCGCCTGCGCCTGCGCCGGAACCTGGTGAGACAACTGACGACGAAGCCCCACAGGCCGGTCTCAGCGACGAGGATTACGTCCTCGAAACCATCGACCAGAACGACCCGCCCATCCTCGCCCCGGCCGACGAGATTGCCCTCGAAGAGGCGATGCACGATGCCGGCATGCAGGTCACGCCCGAGAGCGAGGCCGAGCCGGTGCCAGCCGCGCCTGAGCCGCCTGAGCCTGAGGCCCCGCAGGCCGGTATGAGCGACGAGGACTACGTCCTCGAGACCATCGACGAGAACGACCCGCCGATCCTGCCCCCCGGCGAAGAGATCGCGCTTGAGGCGGCGATGCACGACGCCGGCATGCAGGTCACGCCCGAGAGCGAAGAGCCACCCGCCGGCCCGCCCGAGGCGACCTCGGACTATGCCGAGCGTGTCGACGACGACGCGGCCGAACCCACCGAGCCGGTAGAAGACATCACCCCGCCCGAGGCGCCGAAAAAGCTCAACTGGTTCCAGCGTCTCGCCTCCGGGCTCAAGCGCTCTTCCGACCAGCTGACCGAGAACATCGCGGCGGTCTTCACCAAGAAAAAGCTCGACCAGGCGATGCTGGACGATCTGGAGGATATCCTGATCCAGTCCGATTTCGGCGTCGACATGGCCGTCACCGTCACCGATGCGCTGCGCCGCGACCGCTTCGACAAGGACGTCACTGACGAAGAGGTCCGCGCCGTCCTGTCGCGCGAGATCGTTTCAGTGCTCGATCCCGTGGCCCAGCCGCTGGTCATCGATCCGGCGAAAACGCCCTATGTCATCCTCATGGTCGGCGTGAACGGCTCGGGCAAGACCACCACGATCGGCAAGCTCGCCAGCCTTTATGCCCGTGACGGCAAGAAGGTCATGCTCGCCGCCGGTGATACCTTCCGCGCCGCGGCCATCGAACAGCTTCAGGTCTGGGGCCAGCGCACCGGCGCGCCGGTCGTCGCCAAGCCGGCCGGCTCCGACGCCTCGGGCCTCGCCTATGAAGCGGTCGAGCGCGCCCGGGCCGAAGGCGCCGATGTGCTGATCATCGACACCGCGGGGCGCCTGCAGAACCGCGACGAACTGATGAGCGAGCTCGAAAAGATCATCCGCGTCATCAAGAAGGTCGAACCCTCTGCCCCTCACGCAACCTTGCTCACCCTTGATGCGACGACTGGCCAGAATGCCCTTAATCAGGTCGATATCTTCGGTAAGCGTGCCGGCGTCACCGGGCTGGTCATGACCAAGCTTGATGGCACGGCGCGCGGCGGCATCCTCGTCGCCATCGCCAACAAGCACGCCATGCCGGTGCATTTCATCGGGGTCGGCGAAGGCGTCGACAATCTTGAGCCGTTCGCCGCGCGCGATTTTGCGGCAGCGATCGCAGGGACCACTTCATGACAGACGACAGCAAGACCGAAGAGCTAAACTGGGACGAGCTGCGCCCGCAGATGATCCGCCTGGGGCTCGAGATCGGGCCGCTGATCATCTTCTTTATCTGCACCAGCTTCGGTGAAGGCTGGCTGGAAAGCAGCGAACTGTTGCGCAGCTGGTTCGCCAGCCCGATCATTTTCGCCACCGCCCCCTTCATGGTGGCGATGACCATCTCGCTGGCGATCTCCTGGCTGCTGTTCAAGCGCGTCGCCGTCATGCCGCTGATCACCTTCGCCATGGTTCTGGTCTTCGGCGGTCTGACCCTGTGGTTTCAGGATTCGCTGTTCATCAAGATCAAGCCGACCATCGTCAACCTGCTGTTTGGAGGCACACTGCTGGGTGGTCTGCTGTTCGGCCAGTCGCTGCTGAAATATGTCTTCGGCGAAGTCTATCAGCTGAAGGAAAAGGGCTGGCAGGTGCTCACGCTGCGCTGGGGCCTGTTCTTTCTAGGGCTCGCCGTGCTCAACGAGATCGCCTGGCGCGGCTCGGAAATGTTCTTTGCCGACACCGAGGCGGGCGACAGGTTCTATGCCGGCTTCAAGCTATGGGGCGTCATGCCGGTGACCATCGTGTTTTCCATGCTGCAGCTGTCGCTGCTGACGAAATACGCGCCTGACGAGGCAGACAAGAAGGCCAACGCGCAGGCCATACCGCCGGTCGATCCCACCGCCTGACCCAGGACAGCAAACTGACCCAGGACAGCAAAAGGCCCCGTCCAGGCTGGACAGGGCCACAAATCGTCAGAGCGTCGGAGCGGTATTACGGCCGCTTCATCAGATCGTCTTTGCTCACGCCCAGCGTCACGCCTTCGCTCGTCACCGAAGTGATCTGGTCCGGCGTGATGTAGCGGTCGGCTGCGAACAGCCCATCGGCATCGAGACGGACGAAGCCCTGCGACAGCAGGCGCTCGCGGACTTCTTCCGGCAGATCGTCGCTGCGGAAAGCCTCGGCGAGGTCCTCGATGATCGAGTGGTTGTTGTCTTCGGGATAGGCTGAACTCCCGGCGGCCTCGACCTCGGGGGTCGACGGATCGTCGTCGCCGAAGCGGACATATTCGACCTTGCCGATATGATGGCGGTCCAGATCGTAGACCTTCATACCCTGTTCGACATTGCGCAGGCTGGTTCCTGTCGGCATGTGTCTTCTCCTCAATTGCGAGCCGCGTTTTGCGGCGTTGAGGACAAAACGGTTTCTTGCCCGACTCGTTCCCTTATTCGGGCGCCTTTGCCTTGGCGATTGCAGGCAGAACCTCTTTGCTCAGCGAGCGCGGCGTGATCGGCCCGACATGCTTGTAGGTGATGATCCCCGCAGCATTGACGACAAAGGTCTCGGGCACCCCATAGACGCCCCAATCGATCGACACGCGCCCGTCCCGGTCCGCACCGATGCGGTCATAGGGATTGCCGAGGTCATTGAGGAACGCCACCGCATTGTCCGGCGCATCCTTCTGGTTGATCCCGAACAGCGCCGCGCCGCTTTCCGCCTTCAGCCGCTCAAGCAGCGGGTGCTCGTCACGACACGGAATGCACCAGCTGGCGAACACATTGACCACAGTCACGCCATCGCCGCTCAGCGACGCCGTATCGAAGCCATCGACACCACTGCCGGCGACCGCGGGCAAGGCGAACGTCGGCGCCGGCTTGTCGATCAGCACCGAGCGCACCAGCGAAGGGTCCCGGTTCATGCTGGTGGCAAAGACCACCACCAGCCCGACCAGCAGCACCAGCGGCAACACGGCCAGCGCTATCCGGATGACCTGCGGACGGCTCACGAGTCCCGGCGCTCCGACCGGCGCCGGATGCCAGCCTTGTCGAGCGCCGCAAGCCGCGCCTTGATCCGCCGCGCGTCCCACAGCACATAGCCGATCGTGCCGAGCGTCATAATGCCAACCCCCAGGTAGGAGAAGGCGATGAACCCGGCATGCGCACCCTCGGCGATCATCGCGACACCCCCTGCATGGCGGCCTGACGGCTCAGGGTTTCGGCCCGCCGCCGCAGGATTTCGGTGCGCATGCGTATAGTCTGCAGCAACACGAACAGCAGCGTGAACGCCAGCATCATCACCAGCAGCGGCGCCAGGATCGACCCCGGCATTTTCGGCCCCTCTGCGGTGAAGACGCTCGCCGGCTGATGCAGCGTGTTCCACCAGTCGACCGAGAACTTGATGATCGGAATGTTGATTGCGCCCACCAGCGTCACCACGGCGACGATCCGCCCCGCCCGCAGCTGGTCGTCGAAACTGCGCCACAGCGCGACAATGCCCAGGTAGATGAACAACAGGACCAGCGTCGAGGTCATCCGCCCGTCCCATTCCCAATAGGTGCCCCAGGTCGGCCGGCCCCACAGCGATCCGGTGTAGAGCGCCAGCGCGGTGAACACCGCGCCCAACGGTGCCGCGGCCTTGTTCGCCACATCGGCCAGCGGATGCCGCCACACCAGCGTGCCGAGCGCCGAAATCGCCATCGCCACATAGACGAACTGGCTCAGCCAGGCGTTGGGCACATGCACATACATCACCCGCACCATGTCGCCCATCTGGTAGTCCTCGGGCGAGCCGAAAAAGCTCAGCCACAGCCCGATGGCGAAGGTGGCTGCAGTCACCACAGCGAGCGGCACGAGGACGAACCGGCTCCACCGCAGAAACTGACCGGGGTGGGCAAGCTGGCTGAACCAATTGGCTTTGGCGGGCGCGTCGACACTCATGAAAAGCGGTCTATTCTGCCCCTGAACGCAAGGCAAGCGCCGCCGCGAAGGGCGAAAAGGCGCAGGTCAGCAAACTCAGCGCGCCGAGCAGCAGCAACGCGCCGCTGCCGGCCAGCGGATCGGTGGCCCCGACGCCGAAAATGATCACCGGAATCCCCAGCGGCACGATCAGCACCGGCGCCAGCAGCCCGCCACCGCGCAACCCCACCGTCACCGCAGCCCCCACGGCCCCCAGTGCCGTCAGGGCCGGCGTACCCAGCACCAACGCCAGCACCGTGACCCACCACGCGCCCCACTCCATCGACAGCAGCACCGCCAGCAGCGGCGTCGCAACGATCAGCGGCAGCGCCGTCACCAGCCAGTGCGCCATCACTTTCGCGACAACGATCGCTTCGAGCGGCAGGCCCGAAAAGCGCATCAGCGTCAGCGCCCCATCCTCCTCATCCGCGCGGAACAACCGGTCGAGCCCCAGCAGCATGGACAGGAACGCCGCGATCCAAACGATCCCCGGTCCCAGTCGCGCCAGCAGCGGCCGGTCCGGCCCGACCGCGAAGGGCACGATCACCGCGACCAGCACGAAGAACAGCACCAGCACCAGTGCCTCGCCACCGGCCCGCAGCGACAGCTTCAGGTCCCGCACCAGCACCGCCCGGAACGCGTTCATGCGCCCTTCCCCAGCGTCACGGTGACGAGCCCAGTCGGATCGGCCAGCTGCAGCGCATGATGCGTCGCGACGACGATCACCGCGTCCGGCTTTTGCCGATGCGCATCGATCAGCCGCCCCACCAGCGCCTCACCTTCGGCATCAAGCGCCGCCGTCGGCTCGTCCAGCAGCCAGATTGGCCGTTCGGACACCAGCAGCCGCGCCAGCGACAACCGCCGCACCTGCCCCGAACTGAGATACCCCGTCTGCAGCGCCCCGAGCCCGCCGAGCCCGACCGCCTCCAGCGCCAGCTCGATAGCGCTGCCACTGGCGCCATGCAGCGCCTGCCAGAACCTGAGGTTCTCGACGACGCTCAGCCGCGGTTTCAGCCCGTGCTGATAGGAAATGAGCTGCATGCGTTCGCGCGGATCGACTTCGGGCCCGCCCCCGGCGAACCGCACGCTGCCCGCCTCGGGCCGCACGATTCCCGCCAGCGCCAGCAGCAGCGTCGACTTGCCGACGCCATTGGCCCCGCGCAATTCCAGCACCTGATTGGCCCCGACGGAAACATCGAGCCCATCGACCAGCCGGCGCACCCCGCGGCTGACACAAAGCCCCGCAACCTCTAAAAGGGGGGCACTGGGTGCATTTTGGTCTGCGCGTGCGGCGATCATGGCGAATGCCTATGAACCAAACTGCCCACTGGCAAGCGCGAACTTGTTTCTCTATAAGCCTGACCAGATTGGAATGTTTCCAGTCAAGCCGCTCTGCCCCCCGGTTTTACGGGACTTTTGGGTTCCTGTCAGGGCCGAGGCGGCGCCTTGCAACTCAAGCGGAAGGCGATACCGTGACCTCGAAATCCCTCGACAGCTTCAAATCCAGATCTACCCTGACCGTCGGGGATAAGACCTATTCTTATTTCTCCATCCCCGAAGCCGAAAAGAACGGGCTCGAGGGCGTCTCTGCCCTGCCGCACGCCATGAAGGTGGTGCTCGAGAACCTGCTGCGCTTCGAAGATGGCGTCACGGTCACCAAGCAGGACATTCAGGCCGTCGCCACATGGCTGACGACCCGCAAGTCCGACCACGAAATTTCCTATCGCCCCGCCCGTGTGCTGATGCAGGATTTCACCGGCGTGCCCGCCGTTGTGGATCTCGCCGCCATGCGCGATGCGACCGCCCAGCTCGGCGCCGACCCGCAAAAGATCAACCCGCTGGTGCCGGTCGATCTGGTCATCGATCACTCGGTGATGGTCGACAGCTTCGGCACGCCGCTCAGCTTCAACCAGAACGTCGATCTCGAGTATCAGCGCAACGGCGAACGCTACGAGTTCCTGCGCTGGGGCCAGAAAGCCTTCGACAACTTCCGCGTTGTCCCTCCCGGCACCGGCATCTGCCACCAGGTGAACCTCGAATATCTGGCCCAGACCGTGTGGACCCGCGTCGATGAAGAGACCGGCGACACCTATGCCTATCCCGATACGCTCGTCGGCACCGACAGCCACACCACCATGGTCAATGGCCTGGCCGTGCTCGGCTGGGGCGTCGGCGGCATCGAGGCCGAAGCCGCCATGCTCGGCCAGCCGATCACCATGCTCATTCCCGAGGTCGTCGGCTTCAAGCTCACCGGCCAGATTGCCGAAGGCATCACCGCTACCGATCTGGTGCTGACCGTCGTCGAAATGCTGCGCAAGAAGGGCGTCGTCGGCAAGTTCGTGGAATTCTACGGCCCCGGCCTCGACGCACTGACCCTCGAGGACCAGGCGACCATCGCCAACATGGCCCCCGAATATGGCGCCACCTGCGGCTTCTTCCCCATCGACGACGACACGCTGAACTATCTCGAAACCTCGGGCCGCGAGCCCGAGCGCGTTGCGCTGGTCAAGGCCTATGCCGAGGCCCAGGGCATGTTCCGCACCTCCGACGCAGCCGATCCGGTGTTCACCGATACGCTGGAACTCGATCTCTCCACCGTCGTCCCCTCGATCTCGGGCCCCAAGCGCCCGCAAGATCGCGTCGCCCTGTCCGAAGCCTCGCAGAAGTTCGCCGAGGCGCTGAAGGAACTGGCGGGCGGCCGCATCGAGCGCACCGAGACTCCCGACAGCCGCAGCGAGAGCCGCTTTGTCGATGAAGGCGCCACCGGCGTCGACGACATCCCCGAAGAGGCCGCTTTCCCGGTCACCGGCTCGGACTATGGCCTTCAGGATGGCCATGTGGTGATCGCCGCGATCACCTCGTGCACCAATACCTCCAACCCGAACGTGCTGATCGCCGCCGGCCTGCTTGCCCGCAAGGCGCTGGAAAAGGGCCTGCAGTCCAAGCCCTGGGTGAAGACCTCGCTGGCCCCCGGATCGCAGGTCGTCACCGACTATCTCAACGCGGCCAACCTGACGGCCGATCTCGATGCGCTGGGCTTCAATCTGGTCGGCTACGGCTGCACCACCTGTATCGGCAACTCGGGTCCGCTGCCGGAAGCCATTTCGGCCTGCATCAACGAGAACGATCTCGTCGCCACCTCAGTGCTGTCGGGTAACCGTAACTTCGAGGGTCGCGTCAATCCGGACGTGCGCGCCAACTACCTGGCCTCCCCGCCGCTGGTCGTCGCCTATGCCCTCGCCGGTTCGATGAACGTCAACCTGACCACCGATCCGCTGGGCACCGACAAGGACGGCAATCCCGTCTATCTGAAGGACATCTGGCCGACCAATCAGGAAATCGCCGAGGTGGTGCGCACCGTCATCACCCCGCAGATGTTCCTCGGCCGCTACTCCGACGTCTTCAAGGGCGACGAGAACTGGCAGGGCATCGCCGTCGAAGGCGGCGAGACCTACAAGTGGAACGCCGGCTCGACCTATGTGCAGAACCCGCCCTATTTCGAGGGCCTGAAGATGGAGCCCGAACCGGTCACCGACATCAAGGACGCGCGCATTCTCAGCCTGTTCCTCGATTCGATCACCACCGACCACATCTCGCCGGCCGGCTCGTTCAAGCCCTCCACTCCGGCGGGCAAGTACCTCGTGGAACGCCAGGTCGCGCCCAAGGACTTCAATTCCTATGGCGCCCGTCGCGGCAATCACGAGGTGATGATGCGCGGCACCTTCGCCAACATCCGCATCCGCAACCAGATGGTGCCGGGCGTCGAAGGCGGCTTCTCCAAGGGCCCCGATGGCGAAACCATGCCGATGTACGACGCGGCCATGGCTTACCAGACTTCGGACACCCCGCTGGTCGTCTTCGCCGGCAAGGAATACGGCACCGGTTCCTCGCGTGACTGGGCGGCCAAGGGCACCCGGCTGCTCGGCGTCCGCGCGGTCATCGCCCAGAGCTTCGAGCGCATCCATCGCTCGAACCTGATCGGCATGGGCGTCCTGCCGCTGCAGTTCGCCGAGGGCCAGAGCTGGCAGACCCTGGGGCTCGACGGTTCCGAGACGGTCAGCATCGAGGGCCTCGAAACCCTCACGCCGCGTTCCGATGTGGTGGTCAAGATCGTCCGCGCCGATGGCTCGGTCGAGAACGTCACCACCCGCTGCCGCATCGATACGGTCAACGAGCTCGACTACTATCGCAACGGTGGCATCCTGCACTACGTGCTGCGCAACCTCGTCGCGGCCTGATACGATTTAGCGCCCGGCCACGCGCCGGGCGCATAATCACGAAATATCGCGTCGAATTGAGTAGCGCCGCTCCGTGGCGCTGCATACAAAAGTGCCATGTCTCTTCGTTTGTTCATCGGCACGCTTGTCCTGCCCCTCCTGCTCGCGCCCGCGTCCATGGCTGCGGAACTGCGCCTCGAGCCCCGGGCGGTGGTTGAACTGTTCACCTCTCAGGGCTGCTCCTCCTGCCCCAAGGCCGACGCGATGCTCGACCAGTTGGGCCAGCGTCAGGACATCGTCGCGCTCGCCTATCACGTCGACTACTGGGACTATATCGGCTGGAAGGACACCTTCGGCCACGCGGACAATTCCGAGCTGCAGCGCGACTACGCCGCCGCCTGGGGGTCCTCGCGCATCTACACCCCGCAGATGGTCGTCAACGGCAGCACCAATGTCGTGGGCTCGAAGAGCCACGACGTCGATGCGGCGCTCGGCAAGGCCTCCCTGCCGCTTGAGATGACGCTGAACGAACATGACAACATGATCGAGGTCGAGATCCCCGCCGATCCGAACCTGCCCGACGCGGTGGTCTGGCTCGTCACCTTCATCGATCGCGCGGAAGTCGAGATCGACCGTGGCGAAAACCGGGGCCGCACCCTCGCCTATACGCAGATCGTCACCGGCCGCCAGCTTCTGGGCATGTGGGATGGCGCCGACGGCGCACATCTCAAGCTGCCCGTCTCCGAAGTGCTGACTGGCGACACCAATGGCGCGGTCATCATGGTGCAGCAGGAAAGCGACGGCCTGCCCGGCCCCATCCTCGGCGCTGCCAGCATCACCCACTGAGCCCCGCTCAATCCAGCCGCACCCGCAGATGAAAAAACTCCCGTCGGACGAACCGGCGGGAGCTGACTGACTGTGCATGTAGAAGCGGCCGACACCAGAGCATCTAGGTTTGGGGGCTCAATCAACCCTGATGCCGACCACTGGAGGCAATGATTGTTTTATGATCCCGCATTCTGGCGTGATGAGGGACGCATTGTGACCGAATCTGGGATTCTGCGTTCGCAGCAGCTCTAATCTGGACAAGCCGACCGATCGGCGCGATCATGACAGAGAGACGACGGGAGGCTGAATGGCCGACGAGATAAAGCGCCAGGGCTCTGGCAAATCTTCTGGGAACCTGGTCAACTTCGCCACGACGGCGGCGCCCCCAAAGCCTTCCAGCCCGGCGCCGGCAGCCGTCAGCTTCGACCGCCGCGAGCTCACCAGCATCCTCAACCTCTATGGTCGCAAGGTCGCCGCCGGGGAATGGCGCGACTACGCCATGGATTTCCTGCGCGAGCGCGCCCTGTTCTCGATCTACAAGCGCGCCTCCGAGCGTCCCATCTACGTCGTCGAGAAAAACCCGAAGCTGCGCAATCGCCAAGGCCAGTATCTCGTCACCGGTCAGGATGGGCGCGTTCTGAAGCGCGGCCATGAACTCGCCAATGTGCTGCGCGCCTTGGAGATGGCCGTCGTCAAGTGATCACGGTCCGGCCGGCCACGCCGGCTGATATCCCGGCTATGAGCGCCGTGCTGATCGCCTCCATCACCGCGCTATGCGCTGACGACCACCACGCTGATCCAAAACACATCGCCGCCTGGACGGCCAACAAGGCGCCCGAGGGTGTTGCGCGCATGCTCGCCCACGCACGGCTCATGCTGGTGGCCGAGTGCGACGGCGAACTTGCCGCGGTCGGCTGCCTCAACCGCGACGACGAGATCGGCCTCAACTACGTCGCGCCCTGGGCCCGCTTCCGCGGCGTCTCCAAGGCACTCCTTGCCGTGCTGGAACAGGCGATGCAAAGCCGCGGCGCGACCATCGGGCGCCTGGAAAGCACCCGCACCGCCCACCGCTTCTATCGCGCGGCTGGCTGGCGTGACGCCGTTGCCGACGCCTCGGCGGCGCAGTCTGCCGGCATCCCCATGGAAAAGCGGCTCGGCTAGTCGGGGCGCTTCTTCACGCTGACGAAAGCGGCGCGTTGATTGTCCGCCTCGAGCCTGCCCCCGCCCGCAGCAAAGGCCTCCGAGATCGCGGTGCGCAGCGCCTCGAGCTGCTCGGGCGGCGCGGTGTCGCCCGGCGGGTAGGAGGTCAGCGCGTCAAAGACATGGCTCTTATCGGTGATGGACAGACCGCTCTGGTGGTCGTGGCGGGCGACATTGCCGAACCGGTCCTTCAGCAGGCGCTCGGCATCTTCGAAGCCGAACAGCGCCGCGGCAGGATTGGTCGGGTCGATATCGAAGGCCCGCCCGGCGAGGCCATACAGTGCCAGCATGTCCTCGCGGCCATTGGTGGTGACGACAAGCCGCCCGCCGGGCCGCAGCACCCGGTGCAATTCGTCGACGGCGCGGGTCTGGTCGGTGACGTGATAGAGCATGTGCAGACAGAAGATCGCGTCGAAACTCTCGTCTTGGAACGGCAGCGCGGTGACGTCGGCGACACTCGCGGCAACGCGCCAGTCCCGCGCCAACCCCTCGACCCGCTCGGTGGCCTCGCGCTCCATGCCCTCGGAGAGATCGCACAGCGTGACCGACAACCCATCCGGCGCACTGTCGTTCGAAGCGGCCCAGAACCATCCCGGCCCACAGCCGATGTCGAGCACGCTGTCGCCGGCGTTCACCCCGCCCTGAGAGAAGACAAATGGGAACCACGGCGTCTCCTGCCGCGAATAGAGCTGATGCAGCCGCGCCCGCGCCTGCAGCTTGTCGACCTGGCCATACTGTTTGGTGTTCTCGGCGGCGTCGTGTCCCATCGAAATCCTCCCCCGGACCAGCTCACGATAGGGCCAAAAGATCAGGTTCCGGCTGCCGTGTCAGCCCGCGCCCGCGCCGGCCATCACGCCGGCATCACGGAACGCCGGACAAACAAAAGGGCCGCGGTTTTCACCGCGGCCCCGAAAGATTTGGTCCTGAGACCGATGCTTACTCGCGATTGCCGAACAGGCGGAGCAGCATCAGGAACAGGTTGACGAAGTCGAGGTAGAGGCTCAGCGCGCCCATGATGGCGCCCTTGGCCAGCGCCTCGGCGCCAAGGCTCTCGTGATAGCTTTCCTTGATCTTCTGGGTGTCATAGGCGGTCAGGCCCACGAAAACCAGCACACCCACCACCGAGATGATGAAGTCCATCATGCCCGACTGCAGGAAGATGTTGACCACCGAAGCGATGATCAGGCCGATCAGGCCCATGATCAGGAAGTTGCCGATGCTCGTCAGGTCGCGCTTGGTCGTATAGCCGTAAAGGCTCATCGAACCGAACGTGGCCGCGGTGATGAAGAACACCTTGGCGATCGAGGCATCGGTATAGACCATGAAGATCGAGCTGAGGGAGAGGCCCATGATGGCCGCAAAACCCCAGAACGTCGCCTGCGCGGCAGGAACGCTCAGCTTGTTGATGCCGAAGCTCAGCACCAGCACGAAACCGAGCGGCGCAAGCGCCACGACCCACATCAGCGGGCTACCATAAAGCAGCGCGCCCCACTGGGTCAGATACTCACCGTTCTGCAGCTGTGCAGCCGCAGCATTCGGGTCGGTCGTTATGGCCGCCGCATTGGCGAAATAAGCGATGAGACCGGTCACGACCAGCCCCATGCCCATGTAGTTGTAGACCTTCAGCATGTAGCTGCGCAGGCCCTCGTCGATGGCCGCGGCGGTCCCAGCCCGCTGTGCGGCGATAGTCGGACGGTCGAATTCAGCCATTGTAGATTTTCTCCTCACTGGCAATGCAGTTGCGCCACCGCAATCCTGCACCAAGCGTCGATGATCAATATGGCGGCACACCCCTGCAATTACAAGGTTTCGGCCCACGGCATGACTGAAGCGTAATGTCGCAACCGTAAGGCCGTTTTGTTTTGACGCGGGAAGCCCCGGCGACCCCATTGCCCATCCGCAAAATCACGGGCTACGCTTGACTGAAACCACCAGCGAATCACGTCTTTTCCGCTGCGGCGAGAGGAGGGTCAGGTCTTGCCCAGGCTCTTTACCGGTCTCGAAGTGCCCCGCCACGTGGCCGATGTTCTGGCCCTCAAGCGCGGCGGCCTGCATGGCGCCCGCTGGATCGATCCCGAGAATTATCACATTACCTTGCGCTTTATCGGGGATGTCGATCACAACACGGCGAACGAAGTCGCCGACATGCTTGACCATCTGGTGAACTCCGAAGCGTTTACCATCCGCCTCGATCATCTCGGCACCTTCGGCGGCGACAAGCCGCGCGCGCTCTATGCCGGGGCCAATCCCAATGCCGCCCTGTCGCGTCTTCAGGCGGCGCAGGAGCGGGTGCTGCAACGGCTGGGTTTGCGCCCGGAAGGCCGGAAATTCCTGCCTCACGTGGCTTTGGCGCGCCTGCGCAATGTCTCCCCGATCGACGTCGCCCAGTCCATTGCCTTTGCCGGTCATTTCGGTCCGTACGAGTTCCCCGTGGAGCGCTTCGTGCTCTATTCGAGCCGCGATTCCGTCGGCGGCGGTCCCTATCGTGTCGAGGAAACCTATCCCCTGGCTGCGTGAGCCAAGTTAACGCTTCCTTCACTACGACGGCGCAAACAGGGAACAGAGCGCTGCATCACGCCAAAATGCCGTCACGATTACCAACGATAGGTCGACTTAATTCAAATGCAGCGGCGGTTGACGACCACGGTGATCTCCAAACGGCACGGTGCCGTGGTGCAGCTGGCCAGAACTGCAACATCGGACAAAGGTGTTCGGGCGATGACATCAAAGCGCTTAGGCTTGGTTGGCTGCTTCATGGCGGCCATCATGCTGGCTGCCCCCGCAGCCGCACAGGAAATCAAACAGCTGGGAACCTTCAACGTGTGGACCGCCTGGTCCGGCACGGATGCGAACGGTGCCATGTGCTATATCTCGGCCCAGCCGGAAAGCTGGGGTCCGCAGCAGATCGACGGTCGTCAGGTGCGGCGCAGCCCCATTCATTTCCTGGTGATCAACCGCAAGGGGCTCGGCACCCGCAACGAGGTGCAGACCATGGTCGGCTACCCGTTCGACCCGACCAATTCCAATGCCTCGGCCACCATCGACGGCAAGACCTATCGCATGGTCACCGAGGGCGAAGCCGCCTGGCTCGCCGTCGAGGCGGATGAACCCGGTTTCGTCGAGGCCCTCAAGGCCGGCTCCAAGCTTGTCGTCAAGGGCACCTCGTCCAAGGGCAACGTCATGAGCGACACCTATTCGCTGTCTGGCGTCACCGCGGCGATGAATGAAATTCAGAAAGCGTGCACCTGATCGAGGGGCGGCTGCGTTAGGTGGCTGAGGCGGGTCCTCCGCCCCACCCACCAACCGGAACCGAAAGGCTCGTTTCCATGATCTTGCGCTCCTGCGCCGCCCTGTCTGTTCTTCTGGTTTCGATGGCCGGCCCCGCCTTGGGCCAGTCGGTCCGGCTTCTGGGCGAATATCGCGACTGGTCGGCCTATGCCGCCACCGAAGCGACCGGCAAGGTCTGCTTCGCCCTCGCCAAGGCCCGTTCGGTCGATCCCATCCCCGACGGCTATACCGAGGCCTATCTCTATCTGACGCATCGGCCATCCGAGAGCGTGCGCAACGAGTTCAACGTCGTGGCGGGCTTCAATTTCGCCGCCGACACCCCGGCGACCGCCAATGTCGGTGGCCGCAGCTACGAGCTCTTCACCCAGCGCGATGCGGCCTGGCTGCTCGATCCGGCCCAGAACGACAATCTCGCGGGCGCCCTGCGCGCCGGTTCCTCGGTCACCATCGAAGGCACCAGCGAAAAGGGCATCAAGATTTCCGAGACCTTCTCGCTGTCGGGCGCCACCGCCGCCTCGCGCGCCATCGAAGGCGACTGCTAGCCACCCACCGGCGACAGCACGGCTGGCCAGCGGCCCACGCACTGCAACCCCGCCATGCCGGGGGCTGTTTTGCGTGGCGCGCGCGACTATGTTAGATGCCGCAATCTTGCGCCCGATGCGCCGGGTCAGCTGCTGCCCAGGAAAGCCGTGCCGATGAGCATCGCACTCGATCTAGATCATATCGCCCATCCCGCCCGCCAGCCGGCGCGGCGCCAGTCGCTTGTCGGCCTGATGCGCCCCGAACTGCGCGCGGCCCTGACCCAGTTCGGCCTTGATGAGCGCGAGTCGAAAATGCGCGCTTCGCAGCTGTGGAACTGGATCTACCACAACGGCGTCACCGATTTCGATCGCATGACCAATATCCAGAAGGGCCTGCGCCAGCGCCTGGGCGACGCCTTTCTGCTCGACCGTCCCGAGATCGTCTCCGAACAGATCTCGGTCGATGGCACCCGCAAGTGGCTGTTCAGCTTCCGCGACCCGCAGAACCCCAACATGCCGCCGGTCGAGGTCGAGACCGTCTATATCCCCGAGGCCGACCGCGGCACGCTGTGCGTCTCCTCCCAGGTCGGCTGCACCCTCACCTGCACCTTCTGCCACACCGGCACCCAGAAGCTCGTCCGCAATCTGACCGCCGGCGAAATTCTCGGCCAGATCCTGATGGCCCGCGAACGCCTGGGCGATTTCCCCGGCGGCACCCGGCCCGACGATGGCGGCCTCGTGCCGGCCCCGCGCGGCTCCGGTGGCTCCACCGGCGACAGCCGTGCCGTCACCAATGTCGTGATGATGGGCATGGGCGAGCCGCTCTACAACTACGACAACGTCAAGCAGGCCCTGCTGATCGCCTCGGACGATTCCGGCATCTCGCTGTCGAAGCGCCGCATCACCCTGTCGACCTCGGGCGTCGTCCCGCAGATCGGCCCCACCGGCTCCGAAATTGGCGTCATGCTTGCAATCTCGCTGCATGCCGTGCGCGACGACCTGCGCGACCTCCTTGTGCCGATCAACAAGAAGTATCCGCTCAAAGAGCTCATCCAGGCCTGCCGCGACTATCCGGGCCTGTCCAATGCGCGCCGCATCACCTTCGAATATGTCATGCTGCGCGACATCAACGACTCCGACGCCGACGCGCGCGAGCTGGTGCGCCTGCTGGCCGGCATCCCGGCCAAGATCAACCTGATCCCCTTTAATCCCTGGCCCGGCTCGAACTACGAATGCTCGACCTCCTCGCGCATCGAGCAGTTCGCCGATATCGTCAATCGCGCCGGCTACGCCAGCCCGGTGCGCACCCCGCGCGGCCGCGATATCTTTGCCGCCTGCGGCCAGCTCAAGAGCGCCTCCGAGCGCCTGAGCAAGAAGGATCGCGACGCGCTCACCAATGCCTGAACTCAAAGCCATCGGCTTCGATGCCGACGATACGCTGTGGCATCACGAGCGCTATTTCGAGCTCACCACGGCGAGTTTCGTCGAGCTGCTGAAGCCCCATGTCGTAGGTCCGCACCTCACCGAGCACCTGCACGCCGCCGAGCGCCGCAACGTGCTGCACTATGGCTATGGCGTGAAGGGCTTCATCCTGTCGATGATCGAGACCGCCATCGAGGTCACCGACAACAAGGTGCCCGCATCGACCATCGCCGATATCCTCGCCATCGGCCGCGAGATGCTGCAACATCCGGTCGAGGCTTTCCCCGGCGTCGAGGACACGCTGAAAAGCCTCGTTGGCCGTTATACGCTCATCCTCATCACCCGTGGTGACCTGTTCGACCAGGAGCGCAAGCTCGCCGCTTCCGGCCTTGCCGAATATTTCGACGCCATCGAGATCGTCTCCGACAAGACCGCGCCGGTCTACCGCCGCATCTTCTCGCGCCACGGCGAAGGTGCCCCGCGCGCCATGATGATCGGCAATTCCATGCGCGCCGACGTCGTCCCCGCCATCGAGGCCGGCGCCTGGGGCGTCCACGTCCCCTCCGAGCACGTCTGGGCCATGGATCTCGACGACGATCCGAAAGACACCTCGCGCTTCCGGCGCTTCACCGCCCTGCCCGAGGTCCTGCCGCTGATCGAAGAGGTCGGCTGATGCCGCCCGCCGCACCCCGGCGGGCCCCACGCCAGCAGCTCGGCGCAGCGCTGGCTCTGCTGCAGCGCGGCGACATCGCGCGGGGCGCCGCGGCGCTCGATCAGCTCCTCAAGCTCTACCCCGATGATCCGACGGCCCTCGGCCTCGCCGGAGCCGTCGCCCTGCAGCGCGGCGACCGCCCCCGCGCCATCCGCCTTCTCAGTGCGGCCCTGCGCCATCAGCCCGGCGACGCGGGCGCGCACTCCAATCTCGGCCTGGCGCTGATGGGCGAGAACCGCCCAGAAGAGGCAGAAACCCATTTCGCCAAGGCCCTCGAGCTCAAGCCAAATGCGCCGGAGGCCATGGTCAATCTCGGCAATCTCAAGCGCGAACGTGGCGACATCGCCGGCGCCGAGCCGCTCTACCGCCGCGCTCTCGAACTGCGCCCCGACCTCGCCGAGGCCCAGAACAGCCTGGCGCTGGTCCTCGAATCCACTGGCCGGGTGACCGAAGCCCGCCGCGCCGCGGAAGCGGCCATTCGCGCCAACCCGCGCCTTGCCGCGGCCCATGGCACGCTCGGTCTCGTCCTCGACCGGCTGGGCGACCGCGAAGGCGCTCTCGCCGCGCACCGCCAGTCCATCGCCCTCGACCCCAACACGGCCCGGCGTCACGCCGATCTCGCCAATACCCTGCTCGCCTATGGCGACCGCGCCGGCGCCGCCGCGAGCTTCAGGGCGGCGCTCGAACGCGACCCCGGCAATGCCGGCTACCAGCGCATGCTCGGCATGCTCGACGCCGAGACCGGCAGCCGCGCCGAGCGCGAATCCCGCTTTGCCGATCCGGCACTCTCCGACGAACAGCGCATGCATCTGGGGTTCGCCCTCGGCCGCGACAGCGAGCGCGCCGGTGACTACGACGCCGCCTTCCGCTTTCTCGATGCCGCCAACCGCCTGCGCCGCGCCGGCCTGACCTATGACATGACGGAAACCGAACGCAGCTTCGACGACGTCATCGCCGCCTTCACTCCCGAGACCATGGTGCGTCTTTCCGGCTTCGGCGATCCCGACCCCACCCCGATCTTCGTCCTCGGCATGCCGCGCTCCGGCACCACGCTGGTCGAACAGATCCTTGCCAGCCACCCCGCTGTCGTCGGCGCCGGCGAACTGCTGACCCTGCGCAATGTGCTGACCGAGGCGACCACCGAGCGCCCCGTCCGCTTCGGCTCCCTGCTCGCAACACTCGACGGGCCGACGCTGACCGCCATGGGCACCGACTATGTCCGGCGCCTCCGCGCCTATGCCCCGCGCGGCGGCCGCTTCGTCACCGACAAGCTGCCCGGCAATTTCATGCTGATCGGCCTCATCCGGCTGATCCTGCCCAATGCGCGGATCATCCACTGCACCCGCGACCCGGCCGATACCGCGCTGTCCGTGTGGCGCAGCTACTTCGCTTCGGCGCTGAACTACGCCTACGACCTCACCGAGCTCGGCCACTATTACCGGCAATATGCGCGCGTCATGCAGCACTGGCGCGACCTGCTGCCCGACGGATTTTACGACATCTCCAACGAGGCGCTGGTCGCCGATCAGGAGGGCGAGACCCGGCGGCTGCTGGACTATTGCGGCCTCGCGTTCGACCCGGCCTGCCTCGATTTCCATCGCACCGACCGCCCGGTCCACACCGCCAGCGCCGCCCAGGTCCGCTCACCGATCAACCGCGACTCGATCGGCATGGCCGCGCGCTACGGCGACCGGCTCGCGCCGCTTTATGCCGCCATGCGGGGGGACGGACGATGACCATCACCTATCGCCGCATCGGCCCCGGCGACGCCGCCCTGCTGCGCAAGATTTCGCCCGGCGTCTTCGACGAGAAGATCGATCGCGAGCGGCTCATCGTCTATCTGCGTGAACCCGGACACCTCATGCTGCTGGCCCTCGATGACGACACCGTCGTCGGCCAGTGCGTCGGCGTGCTGCACTACCATCCCGACAAGCCCACCGAACTCTATGTCGACGAACTGGGCACCGCCGACGCCTACCTGCGTCGCGGTATCGGCGAGGCGATGATGCAGGCCATGTTCGATTGGGCGCGGGAACTGGGTGTCAATGAAGCCTGGATCGGCACCGAAACCGACAACGACCCCGCCAACGCGCTCTACCGCAAGCTCGACCCCGTCGAGGACGAGACGATCCAGTACTATCTGTTCAGGCTGTGACGCGCTGCGGGGGTCATTCCCCCGCCAACCACTCCAGCTTGTGCCGGCCCGCACCGGGGTCACCCAGGAGCAGCGCCAGCGCCGGCAGCAGGATGCGCAACTCGCTTTCCAGCACATAGGGCGGATTGACGATGATCATCCCCGAGCCGTGCAGCTTCGGCGGGTTCGAGGCCGGACGCACGCTCACTTCGGCGCGTAGCATCTTGGGAATGCCCATGTCGCGCAGCGCCGAGATGAAGTCATGTACCGCCCGCGTATCCTTGAGCGGATACCACAGCGCATAAACGCCCGTGGCGAACTTGCCATGCGCCTTGGCCAGCCCGTCGAGCAGCCGGTCGAACTCGCCGCGTTCCTCGAACGGCGGATCGACCAGCACCAGCCCGCGCTTTTCCTTGGGCGGCACATGCGCATTGAGCGCCAGCCAGCCATCGAGATGGTTGACCCGCACCTGCACGTCGCCCTCGAACAGCCCGCTCAGCTTTTTCGCATATTCGGGGTGGAGTTCGAGCGCCGACAGCCGGTCCTGCGGCCGCAGCAACTGCCGGACCAGCAGCGGTGAGCCCGGATAGGTCTTCACCCCGCCATCGGGGTTCAGCGACCGGATCACCTCGAGATAGGGCGCGACGAGCGGCGCCGCCTTGTTCGGCAGCTGCGCATCGAGCAGACGCCCGATCCCGTCCTTCCATTCCGGCGAACGCTTGGCGATCGCCCCGCCGAGGTCGTAGCGCCCGATCCCGGCATGGGTGTCGATCACCCGGAACGCGGTGTCCTTCTTTTTCAGATATTCGACCAGCCGCGTCAGCACGACATGCTTGAGCACATCGGCGAAATTGCCGGCATGGAAGGCGTGGGAATAGTTCATCTCAATGCCTTGCCTGTGCCGTGAGGATGGTCGCAGCAAAGGCGGTGAAAATGGCGGCAAAACTGTAGTTCAGCGTCCGCTCCACCCAGCGCGTGCGCCGGAACGCATCGACCAGCCAGCCGGCCGCCAGCACGGTGAGCACGCCGGACGGGATCGACACGACAATGAACTCGGCCCCGAGAAAGAACAGCTTGCTGCTCGCTGCCGGATCGCCCGCCGACACGAACTGCGGCAGGAAGGTCATGAAGAACAGCACCACCTTGGGGTTCAGCAGATTGATCCCCACCCCCGTCAGATAGCTCTGCCACACCGTCGGCGCGCGCTTGGCAGCTTCTGTCAGCTTCAGCCCGCCGCCCTGCGTCACCGCCTGGAAGGCGAGCCACAACAGATAGACCGCGCCGGCGATCTTCAGCGCCAGAAACAGCGGCGGCGCCGCGACGATCAGCACCGAGATGCCGAAGGCCACCAGCACCGTGTGCACCACGATGCCGCTCATCGCCCCGGCCATCGAGGCCAACCCATGCGCCCGTCCGTAGTTGATGGCGCGGCTCAGCTGCAGGGCCATGTCCGGGCCAGGCGTGATGGCGATCACGAATGCCGCCAGTGCAAAGGCCAGGATCACCGGCAGGTCGGGGATGAAGTCGGGCATCAGGGTGGTCTCCGCAGAGCGATTGCGCTGCCTATCATCTCCGTGCGGCGGGGCCAATGGCGAACGCTGCACCGCCAGCCCTCCAGCAGCTCGTGGGCTTGCGCGCGCGCCCACACGACGGAGCGCCGTATCCGGGTCGCCCCGCAAGTTCCCCGGCCGTCGGGAACAGTTCACATCGCGGTTATATACCCGTTCAGAAGAAATTCGTTGTTAACCAACACGTGTTTTCACTGATCAACCGAAGACTATACTCGGTAACTCTTTCAGGGACGGGCGAGTGGCGCGGAGCGACACTGAACTGACGGCTGAGGATGCGCTGCTGGACGCAGCCCTGCACAGCATCCCATATGGCTTTTGCGTCTGGTCGCCAGAATTCAGGCTGGTCATGTGGAACCAGCATTATCTCGACATCTACCATTTCCCCGCTTCGCGGATCTTCAAGGGCATGACGCTCGAAGCAGTGGTGCAATTGTCGTCCGACCTCGGCAACCACCCCGATCAGTCGCCCGGTGAATTCCTCGCCGCCTACCAGCACGATCTGCTCGCCCATCGCACCGGCAGCCGCGCCAAAACCCGCGAGCGCGTCGAAGGCGGTCGCACGCTGGAGACCGCCTGGGCCTATTCCGAGGGTCTGGGCTGGGTCGTGACCCATGAGGATGTCACTGACGAAATCGCCGAAGACGAGTTGACCCAGCAGCGCAAGCGGGAACTCGAACTGCAGAACATGCGGCTCGACGCCACCGTCAACAATATCAGTCAGGGCATCGGCATGTATGACGCCAAGGGCTGTCTGGTGCTGTGGAACAAGCCCTACCAGCGCATCTACAATCTGCCGGCCCACCTGCTCATGCCCGGCACCAACATCCACGACGTGCTGAATCACCTGTTTGACGGGGGCATGCGGGCCGGCAAGAACCGCGATGACTATCTGCGCATGCGTCGCGAGATCATCTCCCGTGGCGAATACGGCAAATACATCCACGAGTTCGGTGGCCGCGCCATCCTGATGCAGCACCACCCCATGCCCGACGGCGGTTGGGTGACCACTCACGAGGATATCACCGAGCAGCGCCAGCACGAGGAACGCATCCGTCATCTTGCCCGCCACGACGGCCTCACCCAGTTGCCCAACCGCATGCAGTTTCTTGAAGAGATGGCCGCCACCGAGGCGGACATCGGTCGTGGCGACGGCCTTGCCGTGCTCTGCATCGATCTCGACGACTTCAAATCCGTCAACGACACGCTGGGCCACGCCCTCGGCGACAAGGTCCTGCAACAGACCTCCGCCCGCCTTTGGGGCACCAGCCATGAGAACGACCTGCTGGCGCGCCTCGGCGGCGATGAGTTCGCGCTGATGATGCGTGGTGTCGGCTCCCCGGCCGAAGCCGCGCGCACCGCCGAGCGCATCACCAAGGTCATGAGCGAACCCTTTGCCATAGAGGGCAACCAGATCGTTGTCGGTGCCAGCGTCGGCATTGCCATGGCGCCGCAGGATGGCACCACCACCGAGGCGCTGATGAAGAACGCCGATCTGGCGCTTTACCGGGCCAAGAAGGAGGGCCGATCGGTCTTCAAGTTCTTCGAAGTCGGCATGGATGAAGCCATCCAGAAGCGCCGCACACTCGAAGCCGGCCTGCGCGGCGCCCTGGCCCGGAGCGAGTTCGAGCTGGCCTACCAGCCGCTTCTGGGGCTCGAGCACAACCGCATAACCTGTTTCGAAGCGCTCCTGCGCTGGCAGACGAAGGACGGCACCGTCCCACCTGCCGAGTTCATCCCGGTCGCCGAGGACACCGGCCTGATCGTCCCCATCGGCGAATGGGTCCTGCGCGAGGCCTGCCGCACCGCCGCCACCTGGCCGGCCGATGTCCGGGTCGCGGTCAATCTGTCCGCCGTGCAGTTCAAGAACAATCACCTTTTCGAACTCGTTCAGTCGGCCCTGCACGACGCGGGTCTGGACCCGCTCCGGCTCGAACTCGAAATCACTGAGTCCCTGCTGCTCGCCGACTCGGCGCAAACGCTCAAGACGCTGCACCGCCTGCGGGCACTGGGCATCCGCATCTCGATGGACGATTTCGGCACCGGCTACTCGTCGCTCAGCTACCTGCGCAGCTTTCCCTTCGACAAGATCAAGATCGACCGCTCTTTCATGCGCGATCTGACGACCAAATCCGACAGCCTCGCCATCATCAAGGCGGTGATCGGCCTCGGCCAGTCGCTGGGCATGACCACAACCGCCGAAGGCATCGAAACCGAGGCGCAGCTCGACGTGGTGCGCCGGCACGGCTGCGACGAGGTGCAGGGCTTCCTGTTCTCCCCGCCCATCAGTGCCGACGCGGTCGGAAACATGCTGAAAACGCCGCTACGCCCGGCCTTGACCAACCGCTTGGCATCGTGATCCCGAGGGCCATATTGCCACTGGCGATCCGACAGGCACTTGAGACCTAGCCCTCGAGATCCGCATCCGGCAGCTTCAGGAACTCCACGTAGCGGTCGACATGCACCCGGGCCCGCTTGAGGCACATTTCCGGGCCTTCCAGCGCACTGGCCTGCGGGCGTCCGGGCACCACATGCCCGCGCACATGGGTGATCCGCGCAATCCATTTGTCGTCCTGCCGGATGGCAATCCGATACCCCCTGTACACCTCGTCCACGGCGTCCGGTCCTCGTCTTGTGTAAGCTGACGGGCACAGTTACGGCGCTGTTGAATCGAAGTTTCGCAGCCCGCTTCAACCGCGGGTAACAGGCTGGTGAGTACGGCGCTCCGGCCAGGTCGGGATTCGCGATTCGACTTGTCTTTTGCGCCCTGTCAGGCAATGACGCAGATTGAAACTGAAATGCCTGAGAACACGCCGGACATGGACGACTACGACCGCAATTTGCGCGCCGACAGCCGACTGGCGGCTCTGGCAAGCTTTGACATCCTCGATACCCCCGAGGAAAACGAGTTCGACGACATCGTCCATTTGGCGTCCAGTATCTGTGCGACGCCGGTGGCGCTTATCAGCCTGGTCGAGGTGGACCGCCAGTGGTTCAAGGCCCGCGTCGGCTTTGAAGCCTGTGAAACCCCGATCGAGCAGTCCGTCTGCGCCCACGCGCTCGGCCAGACCGAACTGCTGATCATCCCGGACCTGACGGCGGATCCGCGCACCAGCACCAACACGCTGGTCGCCGAGGATCCCGCCATCCGCTTTTATGCCGGCGCGCCTCTGGTCACCGACGACGGTCAGATCATCGGGACCCTGTGTGTCATCGATACCGAGATCCGTCCCCAGGGGCTCACCGCTCAGCAGGCGGACGTGCTGCGCACGCTCGCCCGCCAGGTGATGGTCCTGCTCAAGGCCCGCAAGCGCCTCGCCGATGGCGAAAACCGCGCCCTGCGCTATCAGATCGCCGAAGAGGCCGGGCGCATCGGCACTTTCGACGTCAGCGTCGCCGACTCCCGGATGACGCTGTCGCCCGAGTGTTGCCGGATTTTCGGCGTGCCGGTGGCGCGCACCTACCCCACATCGGTCCTTGAACAGGTCATCGTCCCCGAAGACGCATCGGTCCGCTCAAGCGATGCGACCCGGGCCAGCGGGACCGCACCGGTCGACGTCGAATACCGCATCCGGCGCCCCAGCGATGGCCAGCTGCGCTGGCTGGCCCGCCGCGCCGAGTTCATCCACGATGACGCCGGCAATGTTGTCAGGATGTTCGGCACGGTGACGGACGTCACCGACCGGCGCCGTCTCGTCACACATCAGGCGGCGCTGCTCGATCTGGGAGACGCGCTGCGCAATTGCACCTCCCCGCAGCAGGCCATGGCCGTCGCCTCGCAAACTCTGGGCGAAACGCTCGACATCGGAAATGCCGGCTATGGCAGGTTTTCCGGCCATGGCACCCAGCTGAATCTGGAGCAGGACTGGGCCGCGCCGGGTCTTGACCGCACGCCGGGCGAATACGCGCTCGCCGGCCTTTCCAACACAGTTGCCCGGCTGCAGTCCGGCCTACCGCTGGCGGTTCACGACATCGCTACGACCGAATGGCTCGGCACGGATCGCGATTACTTTGCCCGCGCTGGCGTCGCCACCATCCTCGCCATCCCGCTGCTCGGCGAAGGCGGCCTCGTCGCCATGATGTTCGCCAGCGGCGCGCAGCCGCGCGACTGGGACAGGGCAGAGGTCGATTTCGCCCATGGCGTCGCCGATGCGACCTACGCCGCCATCGCCCGGCTCGACAGTCAGGCCAGCCAGCAATTGCTCAATCGCGAGCTTGGCCATCGCATGAAGAACCAGCTAGCGATGATCCAGGCGATCGTTTCGCAGACCCTGCGCTCCGCCCCCGATCTGGCGACCGCCGGCGAGTCGCTGAGCAACCGCATCCGCGCCCTCGCCAGCGCCCATGACGCGCTGATTTCCGGCGAAAGCGGCTGCACCACCGTCGGCGAGATCGTGCGCCGCACGGTCAGCGTGCATGACGATCATCTGGCCCACCGCTTCGACACCGAAGGCCCCGACATGATCGTCGGGCCGCAGCCGGCGCTGTCGCTCTCCCTGCTGCTGCATGAGCTGTCGACCAATGCCGCCAAATATGGCGCGCTGTCCAACGAGCAGGGCGATGTGCTGCTGCGCTGGGGCAGCGACACCTCCGTCACGCCAGCCAGCTTCTGGCTCACCTGGCGCGAGCGCGGCGGGCCACAGGTTACCGCGCCCGACCGCAGCGGCTCTGGCTCCCGGCTCATCCGCGCCGGCCTCGCCGGGGTTATCGACAGCAATGTCGCGCTGGACTACGATTCCGCCGGGCTGCGGGCCGATATCTCTGCCGATCTGGTGAGCTTCCAGAAGCGCGACTGACCGGCCATCGCCGCAGACCCTGTTTTGGCCGCTGTCGCATCAGTGTGGCACGACTGACCTATTGCAGCGCTCTGTTTTGCACCAAGGTGATGATCGAATGACATTTTCTCCCGTTTCCCGCCGGACCCTCCTTCAGTTCATGGCAGCTTCCGCAACCTTGCCCCTCCTCGGCTCCGCCGTCCGCGCCCAGCAACCCGGTCTCCGCGCCGTCATCCTGTCGGATCTGCATTCCGCCTATGAGCGCATGGGCCAGGTTCTGGCCGCTGTCGCCGAGGAAGTCGCCGCCGCCCCGGATGCGACGATAATCCTCATCAATGGCGACGTCTTCGAAGCCGGCAATGTCGCCGCCAACCGCTCCGCCGGTGCGGTCGACTGGCACTTCCTCGAAAAGCTCGCCGCGCTGGCGCCTACCGTGCTCAACATCGGCAATCACGAAGCCGATTTCGACAATGACCTGAAAAACGTCGTGGCCCAGGCCGAAGACCTCGGCATCACCGTCGTTTCCAACATCATCGACAGCCGCACCGGCGCCGCCTACGCACCGGCCAGCACCACCCTCGAGCTAGCCGGCCAGCCTGTCACCGTGACCGGCATTGCCACCGCGGCCATCAACACCTATCCCGCCGCGACGCGCGAGATGATGACCATTCCCGATCCGGCGGAATGGGCGACCGAAAACCTCCCCGGCATGCTGCAGTCCGACGCCATCAACATCGTGCTCAGCCACGCCGGCGTCGTCGCCGACCGCGCCATTCTGCCCCTGCTGCCCGACGCGACCCTGCTGATTGGCGGCCATGATCACCTGCGCCTCGTCCACGCCGAGGGCGCCACGCGCTATGTACATACCGGGTCGTGGTCGGACATGATCACCGTCGCCAGCCTGCCAGGCCCCGGCGCTGCGCCCCAGCTGACCCAGTTGGCCATCGCCCGCGACGCCACACCGGACGCTGAACTTGCCGCCCAGATCGAGGCCGTCCTCGCCGAGCATCTGACCGACGAGGAGCGGGCCAGCATCGGCACGATGGAAACCGCGATGAGCCTGGGCGAAACCGGCCGCTACGTTGCCGAAGAAATCGCCAAGGCGGCCGGCGCCGATGTCGGCTTCATCGGCCACACCTCGTTCGGCACCGGCTTTCCGGCCGGCCCTGTCAGCCTCTACGACTACAATTCGATCCTGCGCTTCGAAGGCAAGATCGTCACCGCCGAGGTCGATGCGGCAACCCTCGCCGCCATTTTGGACCGCACCAATCAGGATGGCGACATCCCTCTCGCGGATCGGACCGGCGATTTCCTCTACGCGGCCCCCACCGGCCTGCCGGAAAAAGCCACCTACATCATCGCCGGCAACGACTGGAGCTTCATCAACCAGAAGGCCTATTTCGGCCGCGAAGACCTCGAGTTCACCGCCATCGACGGCCTCATGCTCAAACCCATGATCCGCGACACGCTGGCCGACTGATCCGCTGATCCGCCACAGCCCACTGCACACGCCGCGGCCGCCCCACGGGGCGGCCGACCTTGTCTGCTCTCAGGCCCGCTTGCCCGCGCCTGAGGGTTCTGCAAATCTCCGCGCCATGCGCAGCACCCTGCATACCCAGCTCCTTGCCATCGCCCGGCGCACGGTCGGCGTGCATCATGCCGAGGATGTGGTGCAGGACGCCATGTTGGTGGCCGTTGAAAGTGGCCGACTGAATCTGACCGATCCGGCCAACACCCGCTGGCTCAAGGGTGTGGTGCGCAACCGCGCCCGCATGGCGGCCCGCACGGCCCACCGCAGCTTGCGGCGCGACAGCGGCTGGCACACCGATCCCCAACCGCCCGGCCAGTCGTCCAGCACCCGCTTGCCGGAAATCCTGACTGATCTGCCACCGGCGCTCAGGACCCTCGCGGCACTCGTTCTCACCGGCCACAACCGCCGCGAGATCGCCTGGCTGCTCGATCTGCCCGACACCGCCCTGCGCCAGCGCATTCTTGCCCTGAAACGCCGCCTGGCCGCCCGTGGCCTCGCCGCGCCGTCGGAACTCACCGGTCTCAATCTTGACCTCGCCTATGGCCGCATTCGCGCGGCGCTGCAGGCAGCCCTCGATCTCCGTGCCGGCCAATTCGCCACGCACGATCCCGATGGACATTTATTTGTCGTGCACAGCTCACGTTCCGCGCCCCGGCGGCAACTGATAGATGCAACCGAAAGAAAGGGCTTGCCGTGAACCTCAAACCCAAAAGCGCCAGCATCGTTTTTTACGTCACCGACATCATCCGCACCGAGGCCTTCTACAACGAGACCTTCAACCTGGGCCTCACCCGCATGGAGGGCGCCGAGCCGTTCTGGCTACAGGGCCGGCTCGATGACGGGCCGGAACTGATCTTCTTTCAGATGGAGGGTACGCGCGGCAGCTCGCCCGCGCTGGTCTTCGACATCGGCGAGGGCGGCATCGACGATATCGTCGCCGACCTCGCCGAAAAAGGCGTCACCATCGTCACCCCGGTGTCGGAAGCCCCCGGGGGCTGGAGCGCCGACTTTCTGGACCCCGATGGCTTTGGCCTGGGGCTCTGGCAGTCGGAAGACTATCCGCGCTCGCTGAGATAGGCCCCAAACATCAAGGCGGCGCGATGAACCGGCTCAAACCGGCATCGCGCCGCAGAGCCCCGCCCTTCGGCGGCCCCGCAATGCAGGCCCGCGTCCCCTGCGCTTGTGGAAAACCCCGTCTTCCTGTAAGGCAGCGCCGAACGCGCCCGCCCCGGGCTGAACCGGGCTGGGCGCCATCCTTATTCCTGCATGATTCAGCCATTCGCCGCCGCCGAACGCGGACAAAGGTATTGGGATCGTGCCAAAGAGGCCTGTCCGACCTATGTCCCTGCGAAATATCGCAATCATCGCCCACGTTGACCATGGCAAGACCACGCTCATCGACGTGCTGCTCAAGCAGTCCGGCGCCTTCCGCGACAATCAGCGCGTTGAAGAACGCGCCATGGATTCCAACGACCTCGAACGCGAGCGTGGCATCACCATTCTCGCCAAGGTGACGTCGCTCGAATGGGGCGACACCCGCATCAACATCGTCGACACCCCCGGCCACGCCGACTTCGGCGGCGAGGTGGAACGCATTCTGTCGATGGTCGATGGCGTGGTCATCCTGGTCGATGCCGCCGAAGGCCCGATGCCGCAGACCAAGTTCGTGCTCGGCAAGGCGCTGGCCCAGGGCCTGCGCCCCATCGTGGCGATCAACAAGATCGACCGCCCCGACGAGCGTCACCTCGAAGTGCTCGAGGAAATCTTCGATCTGTTCATCGCCCTCGACGCGACCTCCGAACAGCTCGACTTCCCGGTGCTCTACGGCTCGGGCAAGAACGGCTGGATGGCGTCGGAGCCCGATGGCGCGCGCGAAAGCATGGCGCCGCTGCTCGACAAGGTCGTCGAATACGTGCCCGAGCCCAAGGTGGAAGAGGGCCCGTTCCGCATGCTGGTTACCACCATCGAGCGTAACCCCTTCCTCGGCCGCATTCTCACCGGCCGCGTTGAGTCGGGCAGCGTGAAGTCGGGCGATGCCGTCCATTCGCTCAGCCGCGACGGCAAGGAAATCGAAAAGGGCCGCATCTCCAAGGTGCTCGCCTTCCGTGGCCTAGAGCGCACGCCGATCGAGGTGGGCGAGGCCGGCGATATCGTCACCATCGCAGGCCTCTCCGACACCACGGTCGCCCATACCATCGCAGTCCCGTCGGTCACCGATCCGATCCCCGCCAAGCCGATCGATCCGCCGACCCTCAGCGTCACCTTCCGCATCAACGATGGCCCGCTGGCCGGCCGCGAGGGCGACAAGGTGCAGTCCCGCGTCATCCGCGAGCGCCTGCTGCGCGAAGCCGAGGGCAATGTGGCCATCCGCGTCACCGAGGGTCAGGACGCCGACAGCTTCGAGGTCGCCGGCCGTGGCGAACTGCAGCTCGCGGTGTTGATCGAGAACATGCGCCGCGAAGGCTTCGAGCTCACCATCGGCCGCCCGCGCGTCGTGCTGCGTGAAGAGAACGGCAAGAAGCTGGAGCCGATCGAGGAAGTCATCATCGACGTCGATGAGGAACATTCCGGCGTCGTCGTGCAAAAGCTCACCGAGCGCAAGGGCGAACTCGTCGACATGCGCCCCTCGGGCGTCGGCCGCTCGCGCCTGCGCTTTTACGTCCCGACCCGCTCGCTCATCGGCTACCAGCCCGAGCTGCTGTCGGATACCCGCGGCACGGCGATCTTCAACCGCCTGTTCCACGAGTACCAGCCCTACAAGGGCGCCCTGCCCGGCCGCCGCACCGGTGTGCTGATCTCCAACGGCACCGGCCAGGCCGTGGCCTATGCGCTGTGGAACCTCGAAGAGCGCGGCTCGATGATGATCGATGCCGGTGTCGACATCTACGAGGGCATGATCGTCGGCGAGCACAATCGCGAGAACGACCTCGAGATCAACGCGCTCAAGGGCAAGCAGCTCACCAACATCCGCACCCAGTCCAAGGATGAGGCCGTCCGCCTCACCCCGCCCAAAAAGCTCACACTGGAGCAGTCGCTCGGCTACATCGCCGATGACGAATATGTCGAGGTGACCCCCAAGTCGATCCGCCTGCGCAAGATCGCCCTCGACCCCAACGAGCGCAAGAAGATGGCCCGCGCCGCCGCCAAGGCGAGCTGAACACCATCACTCTGACGAATTGAAAAAGGCCGGCGCAAGCCGGCCTTTCTTGCGTCTGCCCCTTGCCTCGTGCCCTTTGCCCCTCATCGCCGGGCTTGTCCCGGTGATCCAGCTGAAAAAGCCGCGGCAGAGGGTTACAGCGTCCACCCTTGCGACGTCGGGCGAAGCAGCCCCTATTGGTGCAGGTGAAGGGGCTGGACATGAGCACAAGCATCCAAGAGCTCAGCGAAAAGGTCGGACGTGTCGGGGACATTTACGCGAGCAGGCATGGCATCGAGCGGAGTACCGACTGGTATCTGCTCAAGCTGAGCGAGGAACTGGGCGAGCTGACGGCCGAGCACCTGCGGCTGAGTGGCCGGGCCCGGCCGCATGCCGATGGCACCCAGGGCAGTCGCGAGGCACTGGAAAGCGAGGCGGCGGACCTCCTCGGTCAGCTGCTGCTCTACTGCCGCGCCCAGCAGATCGACATCGAGGCCGCGATCACCCGCAAGTGGCTGCGCTATCTGAACGATTGAACCGCACCGGCGCGCGTCGGCTGCACATCGCGCGCACCTCATTACCGGGCGTGTCCCGGTGCTGCAGCTGGATATCGCAGCAGCGTACCTCATGGCCGGGATGTACCCGCTATGAGGGCAGAGAAGTCGGTTATGAGACGACGCGCGGTCCTACTCGTCCAGCAGATCCGGCCGCCGCACCCGGGTCAGCGCCAGCGCTTCGGCCTGCCGCCATTTGTCGACCTTGCCATGGTCGCCCGAGGTCAGCACCTCAGGGATGTCGCGGCCTTCGAAACTCTGCGGGCGGGTGAACTGCGGATATTCGAGCAGCCCATGCTCGAAGCTCTCGTCGGCATGGCTTTCGGCCGCGCCGAGCACGCCGGGGATCAGCCGCACCACGGCCTCCAGCAGCACCATCGCCGCCACCTCGCCACCGGCCAGCACATAATCGCCGATCGACACCTCGGTCAGCCCCCGCGCCGCGATGACCCGCTGGTCGACGCCCTCGAACCGCCCGCAGACGATCACCGCGCCCGGCCCTGCGGCCAGCTCATGCGCCATCGCCTGCGTCAGCGGCTTGCCGCGCGGGCTCATCAATAGCCGCGGCCGCGGATCGTCCGGCGGCGAAACATGATCGATGGCGCGCGCCAATACGTCTGGTTTCAGCACCATGCCGGCCCCGCCACCGGCTGGCGTATCGTCCACCGTCCGGTGCCGGTCGGTGGCAAAATCGCGCAGCTGCACCGCGTCCAGTGACCACAGTTGATCCCTCAGGCCCCGCCCGAGGACGGAGGCACCGAGCGGGCCGGGAAACAGCTCTGGGAACAGCGTGATGATCTGCGCGGAAAAGCTCAATCCGGTTCCTCGTCGCCCGGCTCCGTCTCGACGGGCGGAACGATGACGAGATAACCGTCCTTGAGGTGGATATGCGGCACCACCTCACGCGTGAACGGATAGAGATAGGTGTCCCCTTCCCGTCCGCGCACTTCCAGGATGTCGCCCGCGCCGAAATTCGGCACCGCCGTCACCTGGCCAATCGTCGTGCCGTCGTCGAGCTGCGCCCTGAGCCCGATCAGGTCGGCATGATAGAAGTCTTCTTCATCATCCGGCTCGGGCAGCAGCGCGCGCTCGACATAGAGCTCGACGCCGTTCAGCGTTTCGGCCGCATTGCGGTCGGTAATGCCCTTGACCCGCGCGACCAGCACATTGGTCGTCGTGCGCGCCGAGGTGATCTCGATCACCAGCCCGGGCCGATTGGTCGTCAGCGGTCCATAGGAGGCGAGCGCCAGCGGGTCCTCGGTGAAGGACTGGATGCGCACTTCGCCCTTGATGCCATGGGCCGCACCAATGCGGCCCATGAGCAGCTTCTTGTCGGTGGTGGACACCGCTGCCTCGTCTTACTCGGCAGCCGCGTCTTCAGCCGGCGCGTCCTCGGCGGGCGCAGCGGCAGCAGCAGCAGCGGCCTCGGCAGCATCGGCTTCGGCCTGGGCCTTGGCTTCGGCGCGCTCGGTGGCCTTCTTGCCCGGCTGACCCTTGTTCGGGTTGTTGCGCGGCTCGCGCTTCAGCAGGCCGGCGGCGTCGAAGAAACGCGCCACGCGGTCGGTCGGCTGTGCGCCGACGCCCAGCCAATGCTGCACGCGCTCGGTGATCAGGTTCACGCGGGCCGACTTGTCGGCGAGACGCGGATCGTAATTGCCGATCTTTTCGATGAAGCGGCCATCGCGCGGGCTGCGGGCGTCGGCAACGACGATGTGGTAGTAGGGGCGCTTCTTGGTGCCGGCGCGAGCGAGGCGGAGCTTGAGGGCCATGAGGTCAGTCCTTGAGTGGTTGATATGGTGATCTGAGGATTATTTCTTCTTCGGCACGAAGCCGCCGCCGAGGCCCGGAAGGCCGGGGAAGCGCTGCGCGCCGGAGCCGAGCCCGGGCAGCTTGCCCGAACCGGATTTCAGGAAACTGCCGACATCGTCGGGCAGCTTGTTCGGGGCCAGCTGCTTGGGGGCTTCGGCCTGCTGCGGCAGCGACGCGGGGTCGATCCCCATGCGCCGCGCCATCTCTTCGAGCTGCTTTGGGTCCATGTCCTCGGGGTTCGGCATGTTGCCCATGCCGCCCATCCCGCCCATGGCACCGCCCATCTTGCCGCCGAACATGCCGGCCAGCGAGCCCATGCCGCCTTTCGAGACCTTCTTCATCATGTCCGCCATCTGGCGATGCTGCTTCATCAGCTTGTTGACGTCCTCGACCTTGGTCCCGGAGCCCTTGGCGATGCGCACCCGCCGCTTGGCGTTCAGCAGTTCGGGCTTGGTCCGCTCGGCCTTGGTCATCGAGTTGATGATCGCCACCTGCCGGTCGAACACCTTCTCGTCGACATTGGCGCCGGCCATGGCCTTTTTCATCTGGCCCATGCCGGGCATCATGCCCATCAGCGAGCCCATGCCGCCCATCTTCTTCATCTGCAGCAGCTGGCTGCGCAGATCCTCGAGGTCGAACTGGCCCTTCTTGAGCTTTTTCGACATCTTCTCGGCGTCTTCGGCCGAGACATTCTGTGCCGCCTTTTCGACCAGACTGACGATATCGCCCATGCCCAGAATGCGGTCGGCGATGCGTGAGGGATGGAAATCCTCGAGCGCATCCATCTTTTCGCCGGTACCGATCAGCTTGATCGGCTTGCCGGTCACCGCGCGCATCGACAGCGCCGCGCCACCGCGGCCATCGCCGTCGACGCGGGTCAGGACGATACCCGAAATATCGACCCGTTCGTCGAACGAGCGCGCCAGGTTCACTGCGTCCTGACCGGTCAGCGCATCGGCGACCAGCAGGATTTCATGCGGGTTGGTCGCGGCTTTCACCGCGGCCGTTTCTTCCATCAGCTCCGCATCGACATGCGTGCGGCCCGCGGTATCGAGAATGACGACGTCATAGCCGCCCAGCCGCGCTTCGTTCTGCGCACGCTTGGCAATCTCGACCGGGTTCTCGTTCTCGCGGATCGACAGCGTATCGACGCCGATCTGCTCGCCGAGCACCCGCAGCTGCTCCTTGGCGGCCGGACGACGATCGTCGAGCGAGGCGAGCAGCACCTTCTTGTTCTGCCGCTCCTTCATGCGCTTGGCGATCTTGCCGGCATGCGTGGTCTTGCCCGCGCCCTGCAGACCGACCATCAGCATCGTCATCGGCGGCGTGGTGTTGAAGTCGATCGGCACCTGGGTCTCGCCCAGCACCTTGATCAGCTCGTCATGGACGATCTTGACCACCTGCTGCCCCGGGGTCACCGAGCGGGTGACCTCGACGCCGATGGCCCGGTCGCGCACCTGTGCCACGAAGGCGCGCACCACTTCGAGCGACACGTCGGCCTCGAGCAGCGCCCGGCGCACTTCGCGCAGCGCTTCGTCGACATCCTTCTCGCCCAGCGCACCGCGCCCGCGCAGACCGTCGAAGATTTTACCGAGGCGATCGCCTAAGCTCTCAAACATCCAGTTTCCTCATTCTCCCGTGCCGCATGATCACGGGATATGGGTCGTCATCTCGCACTTGTCGCGGGGGGCTGCCCGAAAAAACCGCCACCCGCAGGTCCGTCAGCGCAAACGCCAAACACACCCGAGGGCGCAACGCGCTGTCGGGTGTTAGCCTCCGGGATCTCTTTGTACCTTCACGGGTCCCGGTCGGCCTTCAGGTGTCGAACCTGACGGAATATGTGGCTCGCATAAGCCCGAACGCCCCGAGAGTCAAGGAAATGGGCGCTGCTGGCACGGTCCTATATCGCTGCGCCGTCCGGCTCGCGCACCCCCAGCACCGCCACCATGCCCTCCCCCAGCGCCGGCTCCACCTCGAAGCCGAAACCGCTGAGCGCATCGCTGGTGACAGTGACGAAGCGCTCGAGCGTCAGGATGGCCGGCGCTTCGAGAACCAGCACCACCCGGCCACCCGGCCCGATCCGCGCATTGAGCGCCTTGCTCCAGCCCGCGTCCTTCGCCCGCGAAAAGTCGACATTCACCGCAAACACCGCATCGAAGGGCACGAGTTCGAGCGTTTCGAAGGCGCTCTCGAACACCGCCAGCCGGTCGCTCTCGGCGTTTCGCCGCATGCAGGCCGCGACCATCTTCGCCGAGCGGTCGACGGCCACCACATGCGCCCCGGCGGCCAGCGCCAGCCCCGTCGCGATACCATGGCCGCAGCCGATCTCCAGCACCCGCTCGCCATCCCTTGGCGCCAACAGGTCCACTGCCCAGCGATGCCGCTTCGCGATTCCGGCCACTTTGCCCCCCGTGTCAGTCGCATCGACTTTGCGGCCGATTCTGGCCGCAGCATGATTATTGCGCGTAATCCCCAGGCGACGATATAACCTGGGACGGGTCCGCAGTTCACCCAGGCGCCGCCGCCCCTCGGGGCCAGCTAAACCTGCGTCGGTCGGAACCCAGCACTTGTCCTTCGTGCCAGTTCGCAAGCCGGCGGCCACGACGTCCTTTTCAAGGATCGGCACCAACCGAGGATGAGCCATGTCCCGCACCGCCGTACCCCTCGAGGTCAGCGACCTCGCCCCCTTCGCCAAATCCCTGCGTCAGGCCCTTACCGCGCGTGAGGCGCCGCCGAGCCATGTCGAGCTGCTCAACCTGCTCGCCAAGGCCGCCGGCTTTCGCAACTACCAGCACCTGCGCGCCAATGCCGGCGCCAGCGGCCGGCTCAGCGCCGCCACCGTCGCCGTACCGCCGCCCGATCTCGGCAAGGTCTCGAAGGCCGCGCGTTATTTCGATGCCGAGGGCAGGCTCGCCAGCTGGCCGGCCCGCTATCTCGATCAGACGCTGTGCCTGTGGGTCTTCTGGTCGCGCATTCCGCGCGATGCCACCTATACCGAGCGCCAGGTCAGCGACCTGCTGCGCGGCTGGAACGGTTTTGGCGACCATGCCCTGATCCGCCGCGCCATGATCGACGCCAAACTGCTGCGCCGCACCGTCGATGGTCGCGAATACCGCCGCATCGAACAGCCGCCGCCGCCCGAGCTCGGCCCGCTCCTTGCCCATCTGGCGGCCCGCAGCTGAACCATCCGGCCGGCGCCCGGTCCATGCACCGGCGCCGGCATTCATCATCGGGTCAAACCCGAGGCACGGTGCGGCAATTTTTGGGCAAGCCGCTAGTGCCGCCGGGCGTGCCCGATCATCCGGCCCACCAGCAGCTGCAATTGCGCCTCGAACACTTCGGGGCTCGTCGTCCGCCGATAGAGCCCCCAGGATGCGTGCAGAACCGTTTCCGCCAGCAGTTCGGCCTCGGCAATGCCATCGGCTTTAAGCGCCTCGATCACTGTCTCCGTCACCGCCTGCTCGGTCGCCACCGCCTGCGGCGTCGGGCTGCGCTCCTGCTCGCCCATCAGTTCGGCGGCATGCGGAGATCGCCCCACGAGCCGCGTGATTGCGGCATATTTCGCCGAGATCGCCAGCGTCAGCCGCGTCGCGATGTCGCCCGGCCCGGCCAGCGCCGCGAGAAAATCGGCATTGAGATCGACCAGCAACTCCGCCACCAGCGCTGCGAACACCGCCGACTTGTCCCCGTAGTATTTATAGAGCGTAGGCTTGGCCACCTGGGCCGCCCTGGCGATCGCCTCCATCGAGGTCGCACGCGGCCCCTGCGCCAGCATCAGTTCGCGCGCTGCTGAAAGGATCTGCTCTCGCTTGTCGTCACCCGCCACTGGTCACCCTCGAAATACTATTGAACGAATTGAACGATTATCGTACATTCCGTTCACTTTCTGACGCAACCCAAGGAATCGTCCCATGGCCGACCGCGTTCTGCTCACTGGCATCTCCGGCTTCCTCGGCGGCCATGTCGCCCTCAAGCTTCTCGAAGCGGGTTATATCGTGCGCGGTTCCGTCCGCCGAATGGAAAAGTCCGACAAGGTGCGCGCCACGCTCGCCGCCGCCGGCGCCGATGTCTCCCGCCTCGAGTTCGTCGCGCTCGATCTGCTGTCGGATGAGGGTTGGGCCGAGGCCATGCAGGACGTCCGCTACCTGCAGCACACCGCCTCGCCCTTCGTCACCACCATGCCCGACGACAAGATGGAACTGATCCGCCCCGCCGTGGACGGCACCCGCCGCGCGCTGCACGCCGCCTATACCTCTGGGGTCGGGCGCGTCGTCCTCACCTCGTCCATGGCCGCCATCATGTATGGCCACGCGCCCGACCGCAGCGCGCCCTTCACCGCCGCCGACTGGACCGACCTCACCGGCCGCGACGTCACCGCCTATGTCGAAAGCAAGACCCGGGCCGAGCGCGAGGCCTGGTCGATCGCCGACAGTTTCGGCCGCCGTGCCGATCTCGCCGTCATCAATCCATCCGCCATCTTCGGCCCGCTGCTCGACGACGATCCCGGCACCTCGGTGGGACTGCTCAAGCGCCTGCTCGATGGCTCGGTGCCGGTCGCGCCGCGCATTTACCTCTCGATGATCGACGTGCGCGACGTCGCCGAACTGCACCTCAAGGCCATGACCACGCCCGATGCCGGCGGCCAGCGATTTGCCAGCGCCGGGCCGACCGATTCCATGCACGAGATCGCCAATACCCTGCGCAAGGCCTTCCCGGCATTCGCCAAAAAGCTTCCGCGTTTCGAAGCGCCCAATTGGCTGGTCCGCTTCGTCGCCCTGTTCGACAAGGACATCCGCTCCAATCTGGGCGAACTCGGCATCGTCAAGCGCATCGATCCCACCGCCGCCGAGTCCCTGCTCGGCCACCGCTTCATCACCAATCCTCAGATGCTGAAGGCCAGCGTCGACAGCCTGATCGCCCAGGGCGTCATCACCCCACCCGACGCGAGTTGAAAAAAGGGGCTAGGCCAATCGCTTCTGATCCGCTAAGAGCACGCAAATCGGATGGGGCTGTAGCTCAGTTGGGAGAGCGCGTCGTTCGCAATGACGAGGTCAGCGGTTCGATCCCGCTCAGCTCCACCATTCCGATTTTCACCTCAATGCATCTCAGATCGGCCTAGTCGACGCCCAAGGCACTGCGCCGATATGCGGCGCTGGGCTCTAGGAACTCGGCCGGAAGTCGCGGACCTCACGGAATGAGTTTCGCCGCCACCTGATCGCCGGCCCGCTCGCTCGCCGCCAGCCCGTCCGCGACGCCCCTGCGGTCGGCCTCGCTGCGATTCTGGCTCATCTTGACCTTGCCTTCGATGCGTCTCAGCACCACGCGCACGCCGACGATCCCCTTGAGCTGCGCCGCAATGAACTGTTGGGGCGCGTCGCTCACCGCCCAGGGGTCTGGTCGCGATCCTTCATGAAGCGCGGTCAACCGCGTCACCACGTCGTGCAGCCGCGTCGCGTCGTCGAACAGCTCCAGCGCCCCATAGGCATGGACCGCGACATAGTTCCAGGTGGGCACCACCTTGCCGTGCTCGCGCTTGGCCGCATACCAGCTCGGCGTCACATAGGCGTCGGGGCCGTTGAAAATCACCAGTGCCTCACCGGAAGATGGTGTCGACCACTGCGGGTTGGCTCTGGCGAGGTGACCATAGAGCACGCCATGCTCGCCCTCCGCGTCATCCAGCATCAGGGGCAGCGGCGTCGCCATCAGACCGTCCGCCGTGCTGGTGACGAGGGTCGACAGCCGTGCTGCGCGCATGTGGCGATGAAGTTCAGCCGGATCGTTCTCGCGAAATGCCGGTGGCGTATACATCTGCCGCTCCTAGTTTCCAAACCGCCGCGCACCTGCGACACAGGCGATAACACCGATCGTGACGGCCAGCATCGCAGGCGTCACCGCTTCCCCGAGCAGCACTCCGGCGAGCGCCAGCCCGAAGAACGGCTGCAGCAATTGCAGCTGTCCCACACTGGCAATGCCGCCCTGGGCCAGCCCACGATACCAGAAGACAAAGCCGATCAGCATGCTGAAAACCGTCACATAGCCGAGGCCGAGCCAGGCCGGCGCCGCAATCCCCGCCAGCGAGTCCGGCCGCGTCACCAAGGCCAGAACGCCCGTCATCGGCAGCGCGATCACCAATGCCCAGGAGATCACCTGCCACCCGCCGAGCCGCCGCGACAGCCGCCCGCCTTCGGCATAACCGATCCCGCACACGATGATCGCCGCGAGCATCAGCCCGTCCCCCAACGGCGCGGCCACCGCCCCCTGTTGAAGGGCAAAGCCCACCACCAGCGCACTGCCCAGCATCGAGAAAAGCCAGAACACCGGACGCGGGCGCTCGCCGCCACGCAGCACGGCAAAGATCGCCGTCGACAGCGGCAGCAGCCCGATGAACACAACCGAGTGGGCCGAGGTGACATGCTGCAGCGCCAGCGCGGTCAGCAGTGGAAACCCGATCACCACCCCGAACGCCACGATCACCAGCGCCCCGAGATCGGCCCGCGATGGCCGCTTCGCCCCGCAAGCTACCAGCAGCCCTGCCCCGAGCAGCCCGGCGACGGCGGCCCGCACCAGCGTCAGAAACACCGGGTCGAAGGCCGCAACGGCAACCCGCGTCGCCGGCAGGGAGCCGCTGAAGATCAGCACCCCCATCAATCCGTTCAACCACCCTTGCGACGAGACCTGCATGCGACGTTCTCCCAACGTCTCCGCATGCCAGCAGCGCCTTGCCGCCACCAGTGACACTCCGGTACAATCTGGCAAAACTGTATGGTATCAAAGGCAGTACACTTGGCGGGATCGCGCATCGACATGGTCGTCGAAACGGTCCGTCAGCGCATCGCGACGCGCGCCCTGACGCCCGGCGCCCGCCTCCCCTCGGTGCGCGGCCTGGCCCGAACCCTGCAGGTCTCCACTTCTACGGTCGTCGAAGCCTATGACCGCCTCGTCGGCCAGGGCGTCATCTTTGCGCGGCCCGGCTCCGGCTTTTTCGTCGCCAGCCAGACGGCGCCGCTGGCCCTCGCCGAACTTGCACCGCGCCGGGATCGCGCGGTCGATCCACTCTGGGTGTCGCGGCAATCGCTGGATGCCGGTGACGACATGCCGAAACCCGGCTGCGGCTGGCTGCCGCCCGACTGGCTGCCTCTCGATCTGGTCCGCAAGGCGCTGCGCCAGCTGGCGCGCACCGCCCCGTCGAACTTGACCGACTATGCCACCCCGCTCGGCCTGACCCCGCTGCGCCAGCTCATCGCCCAGCGTCTCGCCGGCACCGGTGTTGCCGTCGCGCCCGACCACATCCTGCTCACCGAAAGCGGCACCCAGGCGATCGATCTGCTGCTGCGCTTTCTCATCGAGCCGGGCGACACTGTGCTGCTCGATGACCCGTGCTACTTCAACTTCCAGGCCCTGCTGCGCGCCCATCGCGCCAATGTCGTCAGCGTACCCTATACCGCCACCGGCCCCGATCTGGAGTGTTTCGCCAAAAGCCTCGCGACCCACCGCCCGCGGCTCTACATCACCAATTCCGGCATCCACAATCCCACCGGCGCCACGCTCTCGCCGGTTACTGCCCATCGCCTGCTCACGCTCGCCGAACAGCACGGCCTGACCATCGTCGAAGACGACATTTTTGCCGATTTCGAACTCACCCCTGCCCCGCGCCTCGCCGCCTTCGACGGGCTCGATCGGGTGATCCAGATCGGCAGCTTCTCAAAGACCATTTCCGCCGCCGCCCGTTGTGGCTTCATCGCCGCGCGCCCCGAGTGGATCGATGGCCTGGCCGATCTGCGGATCGCCACCAGTTTCGGCGGCGGCAGTCTCGATGCCGCCCTGGTGCTGGCCGTTCTCGGCGATGGCGGCTATCGCCGGCACATGGAGCAGCTGCGCCTGCGCCTTGCCGGTGCACGGATCGCGGTCGGCGCGGCTTTGGCCGAGATCGGCATCGTCCCGCTGCATGCGCCTCAGGCCGGCATGCTGCTGTGGTGTCGTCTGCCCGATGGCCGCGATGCCGCCGATCTGGCCCGCGCCGCGCTCGACGACAATATCGTCCTCGCCCCGGGCAATGTCTTCAGCCCGGCGCAATCGGCGGCCGATCACATGCGCTTCAACGTCGCTCATACCGACGCCCGTACAATCACCGCCCTGCGCCGCCTTCTGGGCTAGCTGCGGCTCACCGCCCGATTGCGACCAGCGGCGCCTGTTTCAGCGCCGCGAGATCCTTCGATCCCGTGCAGAAACACGCAATGCGCAATTGCGCGATCACCAGCGAGAAATGCGCCACTACGGCTTCGACCGAGTCGACCGACGCGCTGAGCACCCCGGCGGCCTGCCCCACCACATCGGCTCCGACCCGGATCGCTTTGGCGACGTCGAGCCCGCTGCGAATGCCGCCCGAGCCGACGATCACCGCTTCGGGATGCGCCGCCCGCACCGCGGCGATCGCTGCACCGGTCGGAATCCCCCAATTGGTGAAACTGCGCGCCAGTTCGGCCTGCATCGGATCGGCAATCCGCTCGGCCTCGACCGCGGCCCAGCTCGTTCCACCGGCGCCCGCGACATCGATCACCGCGACCCCACGCTCCAGCAGGGCCCCGGCCACCTTGGCCGAAATCCCGCCACCGACCTCCTTGGCCACCACCGGCACGTCCAGCCCCTGCGCCAGCGCCCCGATCTTGTCGAGCAAGCCGCGCCAGTCGCGATCGCCTTCCGGCTGCACCGCCTCCTGCAGCGGGTTGAGGTGAATGATCAGCGCATCGGCCCCGATCATCTCGACCGCCCGCCGCGCCTGATCCAGACCGAACCCGGTGTTCAGCTGCGCCGCACCGAAATTGCCCAGGAGCACGATATCCGGTGCCACCTTGCGTAGATCGCTGGAAAATCCGTCCGCCCCGTCGCCCTCGATCGCAATGCGCTGCGAACCGACGCCCAGCGCGATCCCCAGTTCCGCGCAGGCTGCCGCGAGGTTACGGTTGATCGCCTCGGCCCGCGCCGGCCCACCCGTCATCGAACTCACCAGCAGCGGTGCCTCCAGCCGCTTGCCGACGAAGGGCTGGCTCAGGTCGATCGCGTCGAGATCGAGCTCCGGCAGAGCACAATGTTCAAAGACAATATGCTCAAGACCGGTCGTTACCGCGTTCGATTGCGCCTTTCCCGACAAGACAATGTCGAGATGCTGATTCTTGCGGTCACTAATCATGTTGAGCTTTCGGTACTTACCGATATATCATTCACGAGCCCTTCGAAACGTCAACTGCCGCCAGTCGTGGCTGCCGCTCTGCGGGAGCATGGGGAACCGGGAGCCGAGCAGCTGAAGATGTCAGAGCCCAAGATCGCCACTGCGGATTCGGACGACCAGCTCGACGCCCTGTGCGCCAGTTTCGAAACCTACCTCGAAGATCTTGTTGCCCAGAACGCTGGCGCGCCGGCCTCGCTGATGGCCGCTGCCTCCCATGCCCTGCGTGGTCCCAGCAAACGCATCCGTCCGTTGATGCTGCATCTGGTCGCGGCCGATACCGCCCCCGATCCCGAGGCGCTGCGCGCCGGCGCGGCCGTCGAGCTCGTCCACACCGCCTCGCTGATCCTCGACGATCTGCCGTGCATGGATGACGCCGAGACCCGCCGCACCCGGCCGGCCACCCATCGCGCCTTCGGCGAAGCCACCGCCATTCTCACCGCCATCGCCATGCTCAACCGGGCTTTCGGCCTGCTGGGCGAATCCACCATCGCGCCGGAAAAGCGCATCGAGCTGATCGCGCTGCTCGAGCGCGCCGTCGGCTGGCAGGGGCTGGTTGCGGGGCAGGAACTCGATGTCGCGGGCGTCGTCGCCGATCCCGAAGGCCTCAAGCACGTCAACTGGCTGAAGACCGGCACGCTGTTCGTCGCAGCCATCGCCATGGGCGGCGTGCTGCGCGGTGTCGACAAACAACAGGCAGAACAGCTCACCCGCTTCGCCACCGAAATGGGCCTCGCCTTCCAGCTCGCCGATGATCTGCAGGATCGGGTCGGCACCGCCACCCAGCTCGGCAAGGATGTCGGCAAGGATCGCGACAAGACCAATGTCGTCAGCCTGCTCGGGCTCGAAGAAACCCGCGACACCTGCCTCGCGCATCTCAAGCGCGCCGATGCGGCGCTCGTTGCCAGCGGCATCGACCCCACCGCCATCCGGCTTGTCGTCAGCCGCGCCCTCAAGTTGCCGAAACTGGGCGGCCAGTGATCCGGAAGAAGGCTCCAGCACAGGATACGGCTGTCGAAACGCTTTCGATCGACGGCCTCGACGTTCGCTATCGCGACCGGTCCGTCCTGTCCGGCCTGTCACTGCATGTGCAGCCCGGCGAAATCTTTGGCCTCCTCGGCTCCAACGGCGCCGGCAAGACCACGCTCATCCGCACCATCTGCGGCCGCATCACGCCGCGCGCCGGCGAGGTCCGGATCATGGGGCGCACCAACCGCGCCCGCGCCACGCTGCGCCGCATCGGCCTCGTGCCGCAGGATATCGCGCTCTATCCGCATCTGACGGTGCGCGAGAACCTCGAAGTCTTCGCCCGGCTCTCCGGTGTGCCCCGCCGCGCCGTCGCCGATGCCGTCGCCTGGGTCATCGAGGTCGCCCATCTCGGCGAACGGCTCAACGACCGGATCGACATCCTCTCGGGCGGCTGGAAACGCCGCGCCAATATCGGCGCCGCCATCCTGCATCATCCCGATCTGTTGATCCTCGATGAGCCGACCGTCGGCGTCGATATCGACGCGCGCGACGAGCTGCACGAATTGATCCGCGAACTCAGCCACGGCGGCATGGCCATGCTGCTCGCCACCCACGACATGGATCAGGCCGAGGCGCTGTGCATGCGCGTCGGCTTCCTGCGCCGCGGCCGGCTCGATCCGGTCGGCGCGCCCAACACGCTGATCGAACAGAATTTCGCCGACAAGCGGAGCCTGTCGATAGCCGTGCGTGGCCGGCTCAACGCCCGCCAGCGCAAGGTGCTGCTCGAATCCGGCTTCGAACCCGATGGCACCGAGGGCACCTGGTCGGTCTTTGGCACCTATTCCGACGACTCCGTCGCCCGGCTGTCGGGCGGGCTCAGCAGGATCGGCGTCGATATCCGCGAAGTGCGCCAGCGCGCCCCGGGCCTCGACACGCTGTTCGCCGCTCTCGCGCGCGGCACGCCGGACGACCGGGAGGAGCCGAAACCATGATCCTCGCCGCCCTCCGCGTCATGTTCCTCAGCCTCGTGCGCGACCGTGGCGCGCTCGCCATGGCCTTCCTGCTGCCGCCAGCCATCTTCGTGATCTTCGCGGCGATCTTTGCCGGCGCCAGCGGCGACCAGCTGCGCCTGCGCGTCAGCTACGGCAGCACGGTCACCAGCCCTGCCGTCGAGCGCTTCGAGACCGCGCTCCGCGCCGAAGCCTCTCTGCGCATCAACCCCGAAACCCTCGCCACCGAGGCCGAAGTCCGCGATGTCGTCACCAATGGCGGGGCCGATGTCGGTCTGGTCGTCACCGGCGACCTGACGGACCTCGAAACCAGCCCCTTCCGCGTCATCGCCGACCCCGGCAAGCTTATGGCCGGCCCGATCATCGCCGGCCAGGTGCAGCGCATCATCGCCGCCGACCTGCCCGACATCGGCATCGAGCGGACCCTGCCCTCGATCGAATCCCTCGCCGGCGGCTTCACCCCCGAGCAGACCGCCCGCATCGACGCCGCCATCGCCAGCCTGCCCGACGCCGAGAGCGCCGACACCGAGGAGTCGACCGGCATCGTCACCACCGAAACCCTCGGTGGCGCGAGCGGCGCGGGCGCTACCGTCACCTATTACGCTGGTGCGGTCGCCATCCTCTTTCTCTTGTTCTCGTCCATGCAGGGCGCCGCCTCGCTGATCGAGGAGCGCTTTTCCGGCATCGTCGATCGCCTCGCCGTAGGTCCCGCCGGCACCGATGTCATCGTCATCGGCAAGTTCCTGTTCCTCATCGCCCAGGGCTGCGTGCAGGTCGCGCTGATCCTGCTGGTCGCCGCGCTGTTCTACGGCGTCGACGTCGCCGGCAATCTGCCCGCCCTGGCGCTCGTCACCTTGGCAAGCGCCGGCGCCGCCTCGGGCCTCGGCATGCTGGTCGCCTCCATCGCCACCACCAAACAGCAGGCCCAGACCGCTTCAACCTTTTTTGTTCTCGTCTGCTCGGCCATCGGCGGCTCCATGGTGCCGCGCTTCATGATGCCGCCATGGTTGCAGGACATTGGTTGGTATACGCCCAACGCCTGGGCGGTCGAGGCCTATCAGGGCTCGCTTTGGCGCGGTCAGCCGATCATGGACCTGCTGCCCTCGCTTGCTCTTCTAGGGGCCACCGGATGTATCGGAGCCCTTGCTGCCCTAGCCGTGTCGCGAACCAGACTCCAGCTGTGAGTGGACGCCATGACCTCAAAAGCGACCTCCAACGCCACCGCCGGCCAGCCCCCCAGGGCACTCGACACCTTCCGGCCCCGTACCGTCGCCGAAGCGGTGCCCGGCATCATTTTCGCCGCACTGATCGTCGGCACCTGGCTGACCATCCACATTACCGCGATCTTCTTTGTCGATTGGACCGCGCCCAACATGTGGCTTGCCGCCCTGCCGGTGATGGCCGTGCAGACCTGGCTGTCGGTCGGGCTCTTCATCATCGCGCATGACTGCATGCACGGCTCCTTCGTGCCGGGTCACAAGACGATCAACGAATGGGTCGGGCGCACGCTCGTCGCCATCTATGCCGGCTTCAGCTATTCCAAGCTCTACGAATCGCATCACGACCATCACCGCTACGCCGGCACCGAAAAGGACCCGGATTTCGACCCGGACCACCCGACCGAGTTCTGGCCCTGGTACATCCGCTTCTTCCGCACCTATTTCGCTTGGCGCGAACTCGCCGTGCTCACCGTGGTGGTCGTCATCTATGTGCTGATCCTGCGCGAGCGCTTCCCCAACGCCCTGCTGTTCTGGGCCATTCCGGCCATCGTTTCATCGGTGCAGCTGTTCTATTTCGGCACCTTCCGCCCCCACCATCTGGGCGAGCCGCCGTTTACCGATCGCCATCGCGCCCGCAGCAACGACTACCCCTACTGGCTGTCGCTGCTGACCTGCTTCCACTTCGGCTATCACCACGAGCATCATGACCGCCCGCAGGTGCCGTGGTGGCGTCTGCCCGATTATCGCGCCCGGCTGATCGAACTGGGCCAGGCGCCCAATCACTAGCCAAAGTCGATGTGGTCAGCCGCGGCCCGGCCGGTCGTAAAGGCCCGTGCGCGGCGGATCGGACTTGCTGAATCGCGACGCGATCACATCGCCCAGCGCCAGCCCGACCAACATCAGTTTTTCCGCTTTGCTCGTCGACACCCGCTGGTGCCATGCTTCCGCTCCACGCGCCCGCAGCCGCGTACCGATCGCCCGATAGACCCGGCGTGCAGCGGCAATCGCCCAGGCCGAGCGCCAGGGCAGATGGGCCATGCCGATCCGGGCCGACTCGTAATAGGGCTCGGCCGTATCGAGCAGCCGCAGCGCCACGCGATAGAGCGCCGGCCATTGCGACTGGTCGTCGGCATTGACCTCGACCAGACCCTCTTCCGCCAGCCATTCCGCCGGCACATAGACGCGCCCCGCCCGCGCATCGTCCACCACGTCGCGCGCAATATTGGTGAGCTGAAACCCCAGCCCCAGGTCCGACGCCCGATCGAGGATTCTGGGGTCGCGCACATCCATGATCATCGCCATCATCACGCCGACGACGCCCGCGACGTGATAGGCATAATCGAGCGTGTCGCCGGCCGTCGCATACTGCCGCTCGGCGACATCCATCGCGAAACCGTCGAGCAGTTCGTCGAGATGCTGGGTCGGGATGCGCTTGCGCTTCACCACCGCGGCCAGCGCCTTGAACACGGGGTCATCCGCCGGCTGGCCATTCGCTGCCGCATGGGTCTGCGCCCGCAACAGCGCCAGCCGCTCGTCCTGTCCGTCGCGATAATCGTCGCGCGCATCATGCCCCAGCGACTGGCCGTCGATCACGTCGTCGCAGTGCCGGCACCAGGCATAGAGCATCACGCAGTCGTCGCGCGTTTCCGGGTCGAACAGCCGCGCCGCCGCGGCAAAGCTCTGCGACCCCTTGCGGATCGCTTCCGAACTCGCGGCGACGACGGCAGCATCGCTCACCGGGCGTCCTCCACCATCAGCCCCGCGGTCGCCTTCGCCGACGACACAACGCCCGGAATACCCGCGCCCGGATGCGTCCCGGCGCCGACGATATAAAGGTTCGAAATCTTGTCGTCGCGGTTATGCGGCCGGAACCAGGCGCTCTGCGTCAGGATCGGCTCGATCGAGAAGGCGGAGCCTAGATGCGCGTTGAGCTCGGACTTGAAATCCAGCGGCGACATATGGCTCACCGTCACCAGATCGCGGCGCAGGTTGGGAATATAGCGCGCCTCGAGATAGTCGAGGATCTTGTCGCGATAGCGCGGCCCCTCGACCTCCCAGTCGATTTCGGCATTGCCCATATGCGGCACCGGAGACAACACGTAATGCGCGCTGTGCCCCTCGGGCGCCATGCTCTTGTCGGTCACCGACGGCGAATGCAGATACAGCGAAAAATCCTCTGGCAGCGTGTTGCCATGGAAGATTTCCTGGATCAGCTCGCGATAGCGCGGTCCGAACAGCACCATGTGATGCGCCAGGTCGTCGCGATTGCCCTTCAACCCGAAATAGATGACGAACAGCCCCATCGAGTAGCGCTTCTTGGCCAGCCGCTTGCCCTCCGCATCGCCGCGCGGCGTGTCGCGCAAGAGGTGCTGATAGGTGTGCACCACGTCGGCATTCGAGGCGACCATGTCGGTTTCGAGCCGCGTCCCGTCCATCAGCACCACAGCGCGCGCCAGGTTGTCGACCACTTCGATCCGGTCGACTTCCGCCGACAGCCGAACCTCGCCGCCCAAGGTCTTGAACAGTTCCGTCATCGCCGAAATCAGCGCCCCGGTACCACCGCGCGCATACCACACGCCCCCTTTGCGCTCGAGCGCATGGATCAGCGTATAGATCGACGAGGTCTCGAACGGATTGCCGCCCACCAGCAGCGGATGGAAGCTGAACGCCTCGCGCAGCTTCGGGTCGCCGATATACTGCGACACCTTGGAAAAGACGCTCCGATGGCTCTCGAGCCGGATCAGCTGCGGCGCCGCCTTCAGCATGCTCCCGACGGTGAGGAACGGCACGGTCCCGAGCTTCTCATAGCCCTCGTGATAGATGTCCTCGGAATAGGTCAGGAACTTCTGATAGCCGTCGACGTCCTCGGGCCGCTTGGCCCCGATCTGGCTGTCGAGGCTGCTCTGCTCGCCCGAATAGTCGAACCGATACCCGTCTTCCCAGCACAGCTGGTAAAAGGGCGTCACCGGCATGAACTCGACATCGTCGCTGCGCTTGCGCCCGCTGATCTCCCACAACTCGTCGAGACAATCGGGGTCGGTGATGACGGTCGGGCCAGCGTCGAACTTGAACCCGTCCTGCTCATAGACATAGGCGCGCCCGCCAGGCTTGTCGCGCCGCTCCAGCACCGTCGTGGCGATCCCTGCCGTCTGCAGCCGGATGGCGAGCGCCAACCCACCGAAGCCCGCGCCGATTACAATCGCTGTCTTGGAAGTCGTCATGGTCTTGCCGCCAGAAATGAGCGTTCGGAAACAAGCGGAAGCGCCTTCGACACGGCCACTGGCGGCCGCCCGAAAAAGATCCGCGCGATGTCGGCGGGCGTCGTCCGCCCGGCGTAAAACCGTTCGACCAGCGCCTGCGGCAGTCGGTAGAAGTGACTCAGGATCTTCCGCCGCTGTTCGGGCTTGGCCGCCTTGAACAGCATGCGGCTGAGCAGCCGGTAAAAGCTCTGGCTCCTGGCCCGGTCCAGCGCATGCGCACGCACCCTCGCGGCCAGCTCCGGGCTTTTGACCGGCCAGGCATCGGCGACGAGATTGGCGACCCGCACCGCTTCGCCCAGGCTGTAGCCGGTCGTCGGGTGAAACAGCCCGGCGCGCATCCCCACCGTCGCCACGTCCTGCGGCCGGTCGGCCCAGAAGCGCTTGGCATCGAACCCCAGCGCGATCGGCAAGACGCCCGCCTCGCGCCGCACCACCTGCGAAACTGTCCACCCCCGCGCCGCCGCATAGGCCTCGATATCGCGCTCGAGTTCGGCGACGTCGAGATCGCCGCCATCGGAATAGCGCGTATCCTCGATCAGCACCCGCTCGGGCGTGAACGGCAGCAGGTAGACGAACCGGTAGCCATCGAGCTGATCCACCGTTGCATCCATGATCAGCGGATTGGCGACGCCGTGCCCACCGGCGATCTCGACTTCGAGCCCCAGAAACTTCTGATAGCCCAGCACCAGCGCCGGATGCGGCGCGAACCCGCGCGCGTCGATCACGCAGTCGGCCGCGATACGCTGTCCGTCGTCCAGCACCGCGCCCGTCGCCTCCAGCGCCGTCACCCTGGCGCCGCGCATGATCTCGATCCGCGGTGCCTTTTCGATCACCTCGAGCACCCGATCGCTGCTCAGGCTGGCATATCCGGTATCGAAGTGCCGCTGCCGCGTCGGAAAACTGACCGATTGCGCCGGCCAGCGCTTGGCGACCAGCTCTTCGATCCAGGCCCAGTCCCCGGCGCCGATATCGGTGTCGTGAAACGACCAGGTATGCTCGCCGAACGGCCGCTGCGAGCCTTCGAGAATGACAATTTCGGCATCGGGATGCGCATGGGTGACACGCTGGGCGATCAGCGCCGCCCACAATCCGGCACCCGCAATGAGCAGACGTGTACTCAAGCCATCCTGCTCTCTGCTACCGGCATCGTCATGCGTTGCTTGCGCTCTTTGATACACCCACGGGTTTTATACGCGCATGACACTCTGAAACAGAAGGAAAAATCGGCCACGCGGCCCGATGTGCGCGCGACACCTCAGCGCATGACAACGCAATCACCTAGCCAACAGGCTTTTGAACTGCTGCGTTTGTGCAACGGCTTGTCTGTCTTTTTCCCGCACTTCATAAACGGCCAATGCCGGACCATAAACCTGCCGTATACGTGGCGGGTCTATAATCTGGTTGAAGATCGGTCCGGGGCCCCGGATCGAGCGTCGCCCCCGGCAGCGTGGCGCCTAACGAGCGGGAACGGGACACTGGTATTGCGTGTGTTTAAGATCGGGCTGGCAACGCTGGCCCTGACGTCGATGATTGGCAGCGCCCAGGCGTTCGACATCCTCGGCTTTAAATTTTTTGAAGATCAGAGCGAAATCGATGAGGACTCGGTCATTGCCGATCCTCAGGCCTATTCGGCTGAACTGACGACCACCGCCACCGGCGACCTCGAATCGGCTATCCGCGACGCCTCCACCCTGCTGGCCGAGCAGGACAGGCCCGCCAATGGCGCAGCCGGCCTCTTGGCGCGCGCCCGTGGCGATTACAAGCGCATCCTCGGTGCGCTCTATGACGAGGGCTATTACGGGCCCGTCATCTCCATCAAGGTCGGTGGCAGGGAAGCCGCCAGCCTGCGCCCCGATGCCCGCCTGCCCGATCCAGTTGCCGTCACCCTCGATGTCGACCCCGGCCCGCTCTTCCGCTTCGGCCGCATCGGCATCGTCAACCGCGCCCCCGAGGACGTCAGCACCGACGACCAGGTCGAGGCGCCCGAATCGATCGGCTTTGCCGTCGGCGACGTCGCCCGCTCCAGCCTGATCGTCAGAACCGAAACCCTCGCCATCCAGGCCTGGGAGCAGCTCGGCTATGCCGAAGCCAAAGTGGCCGACCGCCAGGTCGTCGCCGATCACGCAACGAAAACCGTCGATGTGGCGATCATCGTCGAACCCGGTCGCCGCGCCGTCTTCGGCCCGGTCGGTGTGCGCGGCGCCAACCGCATGGACCCCGACTTCGTCGCCCGCCAGACCGGCCTGATCGCCGGCGAGGAATATGACCCCGACGAGATCGAGCGCGCCGAAAAGCGCCTCGCCCGGCTCGATGTCTTCCGCGCCATGCGCATCGAAGCCGCCGAAAGCGGCATCGGCAGCAATGGCGTGCTGCCCATCAATGTCATCGTCGAGGAACAGGCCCAGCGCCGCTTCGGTGCCGGCGCCAGCTATTCCAGCGTCGACGGCATCGGCGTCGAAGCCTTCCACCTGTGGCGCAATCTGTTCGGCCGCGCCGAGCGGCTGCGTCTCGACGCCAAGGTCGCCGGCATCAACTGGCCGATCGACAGCGCCGAGTTCGACTACGCTTTCGGTGCCACCTTCACCAAGCCGGGCTTCCTCAATCCCGACAACGACCTCGTTGCCGCAATTTCCGCCGAACGCACGGTGCTGCCCGCCTATACCGAAACCTCGGCCATCGCCCAGCTCGGCCTGACGCAATATCTCACCGACGACGTGACCCTCGATGGCGGCGCCTATTACGAACGCTCGTTGTTCGAGGACGACTATGGCACGCGCAACTTCTCGATTGCCGGCCTCACGGCCGGCGCCGTGTGGGATGCCCGCGACAACGAGCAGGACGCCACCGAGGGCTTCTATCTGGCCGGTACCGCCGAGCCCTTCTACGAGTTCTACAACAACTACCTCGCCTTCCGCGCCACCGCCGAAGCCCGCACCTACTGGTCCCCCCTGGCCGATGACAGTCTCGTGCTCGCCGCCCGCGCCAAGATCGGTGCCGTGGTCGGTGCCGACATCGACAATCTGCCCCCCGACCGGCTGTTCTTTGCCGGCGGCGGCGGCTCGGTCCGCGGCTATGCCTATCGCAGCATCGGCGTCGACAATGGCGGCACCGTCTCCGGCGGCCGCTACCTGCTCGAAGGCTCGCTCGAGGCCCGCTACAAGGCGACCGACGAGATCGGCGTCGTCGGCTTCGTCGATGGCGGCTATGTCGCTGCCGACACCTTCCCCGGCTTCGACCAGCTGCGCATCGGTGCCGGTATCGGCCTGCGCTATTACACCAGCCTCGGCCCGCTGCGCGCCGATCTGGCCTTCCCACTCAACAAGCAGGCGGGCGACCCCGATTACGCCCTCTACGTCGGCATAGGGCAGGCCTTCTGATGCGCAAAATTTTCGCACTCGTCGTCGTCGGGGCTGGTCTCGGCCTCGCCGTCCCGCTGGTCGCGCAGGACCAGATGTCGCCCGAAGAGCAGAAGGACTGGTTCGTCCAGTTCGTCGAAGGCCAGCTCTCGACGCCCGAACGTCAGATCCGCATTTCCAATATCGATGGCGTGCTCTCCGACACCGCCTCGATCCGTGAAGTGACGATCTCCGACAGCGAAGGCGTCTGGCTGCGCATCAACAATGCGGCCATCGACTGGGACCAGGGCGCGCTCTTCACCGGCCGGCTGCTGGTCAGGGAACTCACCGCCGACAGCATCGAGTTCATCCGCAACGCGATCCCCAGCACCGATCCCGACCTGCCGGCGCCCGAGGCCCAGCCTTTCGAGGTCCCGGAATTCCCGGTCGCCATCCAGCTCGACAAGCTGGCCGTGCCGAAGGTGACCTTCGGCGATGCCGTCTTCGGCCTCGGCTCGGAAATCTCCGTGGCCGGCAATCTGAAGCTCGAGAACGGCTCGCTCAATTCGACCCTCGACATCACCCGCCTCGACGGCCCGGGCGGCAAGCTCGACGCCAGGGTCGCCTATGTGAACGAGGAGTCGAGCATCGACGTCGCGGTGACCCTCACCGAGCCGCCGGATGGCATCGTCGCCAACCTGCTCAGCATCGAAGGCAGGCCGGAGATCGCCCTCAGCGTCACCGGCAAGGGCCCCGTCGAGGATCTGCGCACCACCCTGGCGCTCGACGCCGGCGGCAATCGCGCGCTCGAGGGCGTTGCAACTTTCACCGGCACCGATGAGGGCCTTGCGGTCAACGCCGATCTCGGCGGCCCGATCGGCATGCTCGTCGCCCCCGATTTCCGTGCCTTTTTCGGCCAGAACTCCAGCCTCTCCGCATCGGCCGTCGTCCGCGACAGCGGCGGCGTCGAGGTCTCGAAATTCACCCTCGGTGGTGGCCAGCTCAACCTCGATGGCCAGCTGCGCACCACCTCCGATGGCTTCCTCGACCGCCTCAGGCTGACCGGCACCATCGCCGACCAGACCGGCAATGCCGTCGTCGTGCTCCCGGTCCCCGGTGGCAAGACCAGCATCGAAAGCGCCGACATCGCCGTCGACTTCGGCAGCAATGACCAGGGCCGCTGGACCGCCGACATTACTGCCAGTGGCTTCACCAATGGCGATCTGGCCGCCCGCGACATCACCGTCACCGCTTCGGGCGTCGCCGCCAATATCGAAGACCCCGCCAACCGCCGCCTCACCTTCAATGCCGATGGCACCATTGCCGGCATTTCGAGTGCCGATCCGGCCATCACCAAGGCCCTCGGCGACAGCGCCGGCTTCGGCGTTGCCGGCCTGTGGAACGCCGGCGAACCGATCCAGCTGGCGCAGCTACGCCTCGTTGGCCGGGCCCTGACGCTCGCCGCCGCCGGCACTATCGACGACAATATCTTCGATGGCGACATCACCATCGAGACGAGCTCGATCGCGCCGTTCTCCGGCCTGGCCGACCGCCAGCTTGGCGGCGCCATGTCGCTCACCGCAACCGGCACGCTCAGCCCGCTGGTCGGGGGCTTCAACCTCGCCCTCGATGGCACCGCGACCAATCTCAAGCTCTCCGAACCGGTGCTCGATCGCGTCCTCGCCGGCCAGGTCGCGCTCTCCGGCCGCGTCGCCCGCGACACCCAGGGCCTGACCGCCAGCGACTTCCGCATCGGCAACGACAAGGTCGCCATCACCGCCGACGGCAGTTTCGCCACCGGTGCCGCCGACTTCGATTTCGGCATGAACCTGTCGAGCCTTTCGCTGATCTCCGACAACGCCAATGGCCGGCTCGAGATCACCGGTTCCGCCAAAGGCAAGGGCGACATCGCCCTCAACCTCACGGGCCGCGTCCCCGAAGGCCAGCTCGCCGGCAAGCAATTGCGCGACGCGCGCTTCGGCTTTGACGGCACTCTGGCTGAAGCCGGCACCCTGACCGGCAAGCTCAATGGCAATGCCGATCTGGGCAATACCCCAGTGACGCTGACCGGCGACCTCGCCACCTCGGACACCGGCAACCGGCTCAGCGGCCTCGCCTTCACCGCCGGCGCCACCCGACTCACCGGCGATCTGGTGCAGAACACCGACGGTCTCATCACCGGCGAACTGGCGCTCGTTTCCTCCGATGTCTCGACCGCCGCAGCGCTCGCCGCCATCACCGCCTCGGGCAGCGCCGATGCGCGCATCACCCTGAGCGCCAGCAATGGCACGCAGGCCGCCGCGGTCACCGGCAACATCCAGAACCTTCGGGCAAACGACGTGCGGGTCGGCACAGCCGACATCCGCGCCACGCTGACCGACCTGTTCGGCACCCCGGCGATCACCGGCAATGTCACCGCCCGCACCCTCATCGCCGGCGGCTTCACCATCGATCAGCTTGATGCCGAGGCGAACCAGTCCGGCGGCACCACCAGCTTCACCGTCAATGCCTCGACCCAGAGCGACGCCACACTGCTCAATGCCGGCCTGTCGCCGCTGCAGGCCACGGCGCGCGGCCGCCTCACCGGTCGCATGATTACCCTCGACAGCCTCACCGCCAATGGCCGTGGCGGGCTTCAGGTCACCGGCAGCGGCCAGGTGCCGCTCGACGGCGGCGGTCTCGCCATCGACATCTCGGGCTCCGCACCGCTCGCCTTCGCCAACCGCTTCGTCGCCGATCGTGGCGGCCAGTTCTCGGGCACCGCCAACCTGCGCGCCCGGGTCACCGGCTCGCTCGCCGATCCGCGTTTTACCGGCACCGTCTCCACCGGCGGCGCCGGCTATGTCGATCCCGAGCTCAACCTGCGCCTCGTCGGCATCGGCGGCACTGCCAGCCTCAACGGCGACCGTCTGGTCATCGATCAGCTCGCCGCAAATTTGTCGACCGGCGGCTCGGTTTCCATCGGCGGCTCGGTCGGTCTCACGGGGGGCAATGTCGCCGACCTGTCGATCCGGCTGAACAACGCCCGCTACGCCGACGGCAACATGTTCGTCGCCACCGCCTCGGGCAATCTGCAGCTGTCGGGCGCCATCGCCAACAATCCGCTGCTCTCGGGCAATCTGCGGATCGACAAGGCCGACATCACCATTCCCGAAAGTTTCGGTGGCGCCGCCGCACTGATCGACACCCAGCATCGCAACACCCCCGCAGGCGCCGCGGCAACCCTCGCCCGGGCCCGGGTCGACGAACAGGGCCGCCTCAGGAATGCCAGCGGCCGGCCGTCGGTGGTTCAGCTCAACGTCAATGTCTCGGCCCCCAACCAGATCTTCGTCCGGGGCCGCGGCCTCGACGCCGAAGTCGGTGGCCAGGTCAAGCTGACGGGGTCAGTCAACGACATCCGCCCGGTGGGTGGCTTCACCCTCACCCGCGGCCGCATGGCGATCCTCGGCCAGCGCATCACCTTCGAGGAAGGTCTCGTCACCCTCGTCGGCGATCTCGACCCGTTCCTCGATTTCCGCGCCCGCACCCAGGGCGACGGCATCACCGTCTTTGTCGATGTCACCGGCCGCGTCTCCGATCTCGAGATCAGCTTTTCGTCCAACCCCACGCTGCCCGAGGATGAAGTGCTGTCGCGCCTGATCTTCGACCGCTCGATGGGCGAACTGACGCCCCTGCAGCTCGCCAAGCTCGCCGGCGCCGCCGCCGAACTGGCGGGCGGCTCCAGCACCTCGCTGGTCGATTCCCTGCGCGACAAGGCCGGCCTCGCCGACCTCGATATCGTCGCGGGCGAGGACGGCAATCTCGCCGTGCAGGCCGGCGCCTATGTCCAGGACAATGTCTATCTGGGCGTTCAGGCCGGCGCCGATGGCGACTCCCGCGTCACCGTCAATCTCGATCTCACCGACGACATCAAGGCCCGCGCCTCGACGGGCACCGACGGCGAGACCGAACTCGGGATCTTCTACGAACTCGACTACTGACGCCCACCGGCGTCAGTAGTCGTCAGCCATGCTGCTGCTATGACGCGGGCAAGGCCCACGCTCCGGGTCATTCCCGCGCAGGCGGGAACCCAGGGCAACGCCAACCAGCGCCTGCTATAGCCCTCGCCCGCAAACGCGGGTCGTCGACTGGCCGCCTCTACAGCGGCCAGAACAGCAGGATCGACGGCACCGCCACGGCGATGATCAGCAGCTCGAGCGGCAGGCCCATGCGCCAGTAGTCGCCAAAGCGATAGCCGCCGGGGCCCATGATAATCGTGTTGTTCTTGTGCCCGATCGGCGTCAGGAACGCACAGGAGGCCGCCACTGCCACCGCCATCAGAAACGGGTCCGGCGACACCTCCAGCGACTGCGCGATGGAGAGCCCCACCGGCGCCGCGATCAGCGCGGTCGCGACATTGTTCAAAAAGTCCGACAGCGTCATCGTCACCATCATCAGCAGCGTCAGGATCACCCAGGCCGGCAGCGCGCCGGTCAGCGACAGGATTCCCTGTGCGATCAGCTCGGTGCCGCCCGAACTTTCGAGCGCCAGCCCCAGCGGGATGAGCGAGGCCAGCAGCACGATCACCGGCCACTCCACCGCCTCATAGACCTCGCGCGCCCGCACGATCCGTGCCAGCGCATAGGCGACAACCACTCCCGCCAGCCCGATCACCAGCGGCACCAGACCGGCCACCGCCGCGCCCACGCCCACCGCGAAAGCGCCGATGGCGAACAGCGCCTTCGAGCGCTGGATCACGTTGTGGCTCTTTTCGGCCAGCGGCAGCACGCCCAGCCACTCCGCCGTGTCGTTCACCCGGTTCTCCGGCCCCAGCAGCAGCACCAGATCGCCCGGCATGATGGTGAGCTTGCGCACGCGCTCGCGGAACCGCTTGCCCTGCCGCGATACGCCGAGCAGCGCCACACCGCGCCGATAGAGCAGCCCCAGCCCTTCGGCCGTCCGCCCCACCATCCGGGCGTTTTCCGGCACGATCGCCTCGACCAGCGTCAGCGACTTGCCGCGCAGATCGCCCGTATCCTCGCTGTCCGAGGTGTTGAGATCGGCCGCGCCGATGAAGGCCTCGATCGATTTCGGGTCGCCCTCGAGCAGGATCACGTCCTTGTGGGCGATTTCCTCATAGGCCGAGAACCCCGGCAGCCGGCGGCCATTGCGCGCCAGCCCCAGAATGGTGATGTCGTGCTCCTCCGCCACCGGGAACAGCTCGCGCGTGATCTTGCCGATGCTCTTCGATTTCTCGCCCACCACCGCCTCGGCAACGAAGACGCTCTCGGCCTCGTCCGCCGTCACCGGCGCCTGCGCGCCCTCGGGGATCAGCCGCCAGCCGATCAGCGTCACAAAGCCGATGCCGATCACCGCACAGACCAGCCCGACCGGGGTGAAATCGAACATCGAAAATGGCGCGCCCAGCGCCCGCTCGCGGAACTGCGAGATCACGATATTGGGCGGCGTACCGATCAGCGTGATCATTCCGCCCAGGATCGTCGCAAAGCTCAGCGGCATCAGCGACCGCGACACCGAGCGCTTGGCCTTCTTCGCCGCCTCGATATCGAGCGTCATCAGCATCACCAGCGCCGCGACATTGTTGATGATTGCCGACAGCGCCGCCCCGACCAGCGACATGATGCCGATATGGGTGGAGAGCGGCCGCCCCGCCGAGATCACCAGCCGCGCCACCAGCTCCACCGCGCCGGCATTCACCATGGCGCGCGAGATGATCAGCACCAGCGCGATAATGATCACCGCCTCGTGCCCGAACCCGATGAAGGCCTCATCGACCGGCACCACGCCGCCAATCGTAGCGATGATCAGCGCCGCAAAGGCCACGAGGTCATAACGGATGCGCCCCCAAACGAGGAACGCGAACACCAGCCCCAGCAGGCTGAAAAGGAAGATCTGCTCGTACGTCACGGGCGCCCAACCCTCCTTGAAGGTGCAAACTGCAAAGGGCGGCACCTATCAGATGCCGCCCCGCCGATAAAGCTCAGTGCTCGCCCGGATAGCTGAGACCGATCTGGTCCCGGATGGTGTCGAGACACTGCATGATGGCGACACTTTGCGCCGGCGGCAGGATGTCATTGGCAATCTCGCCAGCCGCCACCAGCCGCTCCAGTTCGGCCGCCTGATACTGCATGCCCCGGCCGCTCACCTTGGACTCATAGGTCTCGACCAGCTCGTCCTTGCCGAGATAGCGGCGGAACGTCGTCGGCGCATACCAGGTCTTGTCGATCTCGATACGCCCGTCCGTACCGTGGATCGCCGCGATGTTCCGGCCCGCCGTGTCGCTGGCCGAAATCGTCTGGGAGATCGCGCCGCTCTCATAGGTGAACAGCGTCGCCAGCGTCCGGTCCGCGCCGGTGTCCTCGTGCATCCGCGCCGCGGCCGCGATGGTCTTCGGCGCACCGAGCACGTCGAAGGTGAACGAGATCGGATAGATCCCGAGGTCGAGCAGCGCGCCGCCGCCGAGCTTCAGATCATTGAGCCGGTGCGCCGGATCGTCCGGCAGGTCCTGCAGATGCTCGGCCACTACGGACCGCACTTCGCCCAGCAGCCCTTCGGCGAGGATTTCGCGGATTCGCACCATATGCGGCAGGTAACGCGTCCACATCGCCTCCATCGCCACCAGCCCGCGCTCGGCGGCCAGATCCGCAATCGCCTGCGCCTCGGCGGCATTCACCGTGAAGGATTTTTCCACCAGCACATGCTTGCCATTGGACAGCGCCAGTTTGGCGTTTTTGGCATGCATCGGATGCGGCGTCGCCACATAGATCGCATCGATCTCTGGGTCCGCGCACAACTCCTCATAGCTGCCATGGGCCCGGCCGATCCCGTGCTTTTCGGCAAAGGCCTGGGCACTCTCAAGCCGCCGCGATCCGACCGCCCCGACGGCATGCCCGTGCTTCAGCAGATCACCCGTGAAATTCGCGGCAATCCCGCCGGTCGCCAGAATGCCCCAACGCACCTGCTCCCCCATCTATCGTCTCCCTTTTCGTGGTCTTCTTGCTGGCGACACGCGCCGCGTCCGGAACCTCCGGCCACCGCCCATCGCCGATTATGTGTGATTGAACTGCGCGGCTAGCTGATCATCACGTGCCGCACCTGCGTGTAGTCGAGCAGCGACTGCATGGAGAGGTCCGAGCCATAGCCCGAGTTCTTCATCCCGCCATGCGGCATCTCGGTCGACATCACCCCATGCGTATTGATCCAGGTGACGCCATATTCGAGCGCATTGGCAACGCCCATCGCCGTTTCCGTGTCGCGGCTCCACACCGACGAGCCGAGCCCGTATTCAGAATCATTGGCCCACTCGACCGCCTGCTGCATATCGTCGACCGGCGTGATGCTGACCACCGGCCCGAACACTTCCTTTTGCACGATCTCCGCCTCTATCGGCGCCGCGACCAGCGTCGGCCGCACATAGTAGCCCTCACCCTCGGCTGCCGCGCCGCGCATCACATCCGCCCCGGCAGCGCCGGCGCGTTCAACGAAGCCCTCGACCCGCTCCTGCTGACGCGCACTGATCACCGGGCCGAATTCGACATCGTCGCGCTCCGGCGCACCATAGACCAGCGATCCGACCATCTGTTCCAGCCGGCCGGTCAGCGTCTCGACCACATCGCGATGCGCCAGGATCCGGCATGCCGCGGTGCAATCCTGCCCCGCATTGTAAAAGCTCGCCTCGCGCAGCGTTTCGACCAGTGCATCGAGATCGGCATCGGCATTGACGATCACCGGGGCCTTGCCGCCCAATTCGAGATGCGTGCGCTTGATCATGTTCCCCGCCGCCGCCTGCAGCACGGCACGGCCCGTCCGCACATCGCCAGTCAGCGATATCATCCGCACCAGATCGTGCGAAATCAGCGTCTTGCCGACATCCGGCCCATTGCCGGTGATCACATTGACCACGCCCGGCGGCAGCACCTCGGCAAAGATCTGCGCCAGCGCGATCAGGCTCAGCGGCGTGTTTTCCGAGGGCTTGATCACCACCGCATTGCCCGCCGCAATCGCCGGCGCGATCTTCCACGCCGCCATCAGCAGCGGATAATTCCACGGCGCGATCTGCGCGATCACCCCGATCGGGTCACGCCGCATCATGCTGGTCCGGGCCCGGGAGCGGAAATTGCCCGCCGCCGTCGCCGGCATGTTGCGCGCCGCCGTGCCGAAGAAGCGGAACACATCCGCCACATTCACCAGCTCGGCACCCACCACATAGCGCAGCGGCTTGCCGGCATTGCGCGATTCCACCGCGCCCAGCGTCTCGGCGCGATCCTCGATCAGCGTCGCGATCTTCAACAATGCATTGGAGCGCTCGCGCGGCGCCTGCTGCGACCAGCCGCGATAGGCCTTGTGTGCGGCCTGTACCGCCGCATCGACCTGCCCGGCACTCGCCGACGCGACGTCTGCCAGTTGCTGGCCGATCGCCGGTTCATACGTCGCCTCCGGCGCCCCTTCGCCGGCAACGAAATCCCCGTCGATGAACAGGCTGGTATCGAAGTCTTCCATCACGCCGTCTCCACTGCGGGTGCAGGCATATATTCGCTACGCGCCGCCTCACCCAGATAATTCCAGAACGCCACGTCGTGCGCCCGCTCCTCCGGCCGCCATTCCGGGTGCCATTGCACCGCGAACACCGGCGCCGATGTATCCTGCGCCCAGACCGCCTCGATAATGCCGTCGGGGCTGGTCGCATTGCTGACCAGCCCCTCGGCCAACCGGTCGATGGCCTGGTAGTGCACACTGTTGACCCTGAGCTGAACGGCCCCCGTCACCCGATGCAGCATCGTGCCGGCACCCACCTCAATGTCATGCGCATGCGCGAACATCGCCGGGATATCGGCATCGTCCGGCGCATGATGGCCGCCGCCATTGGCCCGCGCGCGCATGTCGACCAGTGTCCCGCCCAGCGCCACGTTGATTTCCTGCAGCCCCCGGCAGACCCCGAATAGCGGCTTGCCCGCGGCAATCGCCGCATGGATAAGCGCCGTACTCAGATCGTCCCGGCCCGGATCATGAATGCCGCTCTGCGCCTCGAGTGAACCGTACCGCCCCGGCGCGATGTTCGAATTGCTGCCCGTCAGCAGCACCGCGTCGAGCCGCGCCACGATCGCCGCCGCATTTTCCACCGGCTGATTCGTCGGCACGATCACCGGAACGGCATGCGCATGACGTGCCACCGCTTCGAGATAGCGATGCTTGACCGCCTGCGCCGGCTCGCCTTCCACGGCGCGCGTGCAGGCGATCACGCCGATTACGGGAGGTTCATGTGTAAGCATTTGTCGCCGTTGGCTCCGCGGTCGCTTCGCAAGCTGCAATCTCCCACAAGCGGCAAGCACCTGCTAGGGTTGCGTTCAGCTTTCACAATTCGCCAGGACCAGCATGCCCGCCGACCCCAATGATACCACCGACATTGTCGCCTGGCTCGACAGTCACCCGCAGGTTGAAGTCCTGCACACCGCCGTTTGCGATCTGAACGGCATCATGCGCGGCAAGCGCCTTCCCATCGATCAGGCGCGGCGCATCGCCGAAAACGCCATCCGCATGCCACTGTCCATCGTTGGCGTGGACGTGTGGGGCGAGGATATCCTCGGCAACCCCATGGTCTTTGCCGGCGGTGACGCCGACGGCATCTGCGCCCCCACCGGCCGCGGCGCCCTGCCGATCAACTGGACCGCCCGCCCCAGCGCCATGATTCCGCTGTGGCTGTTCGAGGATGCACGCACCCCCTTTCTCGCCGATCCCCGGCAGGCCCTCGCCCACGTCGTCCGCCGCTATGCCGAACACGGCCTGCATCCGGTCGTCGCCACGGAGCTCGAATTCTACCTCGTCGACCCCGACGCTGATTCCGCCGTCCCGCCGATCTCGCCCTATACCGGCAAGCGCCTCGATTCCGATGCCATCCTGTCGCTCGACGAGCTCGAGGATTTCGGCGAGTTCTTCCGCGACGTCTATCAGCAGTGCGAACAGCAGAACGTTCCAGCCGACACCGCCATCGCCGAGAACGGCATCGGCCAGTTCGAGATCAACCTGCTGCACACCGATGCGCTGAAGGCCGCCGACGACGCGGTGCTGTTCAAGCGTATCGTCAAGGGCGTCGCCCGCAAGCATCGCCTGGTCGCCACCTTCATGGCCAAGCCCTACGGCACGCGCTCGGGCAACGGCTTCCACGCGCATTTCTCAGTCAATGATGCGGCCGGCAACAATGTCTTCGACGACAGCACCGAGTCCGGCTCCGACATCATGCACCATGCAGTGGGCGGCCTGCTCAACGGCATGGCGGAAACCACGCTGCTGTTTGCGCCGCACTTCAATTCCTACCGCCGCCTGCGGCCCGATACCCACGCGCCGGCCGCCATTTCCTGGGGCTATGAGAACCGCACCACCGCGGTCCGCATTCCGGGTGGCTCCAACAAGGCCCGCCGCATCGAGCATCGCGTCTCCGGGGCCGATGCCAACCCCTATCTCGTTCTGGCCGGCATTCTCGGCGCCGCTCTGGTCGGCATCGAGGACGAAATCAAGCCGCCAAAACCCTCCACTGGCCGCGCCTATTCCGAGCGCCTGCCGAAAATGCCAGCCGACTGGGCCTCGGCGGTCAACGCCTTCGAGGACGGCGCCATGATCCCGCGCATCTTCAATCCGATGCTGCAATCCATGTTCGTCGCCTGCAAGCGTCAGGAAATCGCCGGCTTCGCGACGCAGGTCACAGACCTCGAGTTTTCCGCCTATCTGGAGATCGTTTGATGTCCGCGCAGTCCTATGCCGGCGACGGTGCCTATCCGCCGTCCTACTACGCCGCCTCGCGCAACATCGAACGCACCCCGGTGCGGCTGGAGGGTGAAGTCACTGCCGATATCGTCGTTGTCGGCGCCGGCTATTCCGGCCTCTCCTCGGCGCTACATCTCGCCGAAAAGGGCTACAAGGTCGTTCTGGTCGAAGGCGCGGCGGTTGGCTGGGGCGCCTCGGGTCGCAATGGCGGCCAGGTCGTCAACGGCCTGAACGCCAGCCTCGACACCATCAAGCGCCGCTATGGCGATCAGACCGCCAGCTTTGTCGGCGGGCTGATCCAGGAAGGCGCCGGGATCATCCGGGATTTCGTCAGCCGCTACGACATCGACTGCGATCTCAAGACCGGCAACATCTATGCCGCCTATACCGAAAAGCAGATGGGCGAGCTGCGCGACAAGCAGGCCCTCTGGCGGCGCTACGGCATGGACGACCACGAGCTGCTCGATGCCACTCAGATTCGCCAGCACATCGGCTCGACCGTCTACGCCGGCGGCATGATCGATCATTCGGGCGGCCACATGCACCCGCTCAATCTCACTCTCGGCGAAGCCAGGGCGCTCGAAAGCCTCGGCGGCGTGATCTACGAGCACTCCCCGGTCACCGGCGTCACCCAGGCCAATGGCAAGGCCACCGTCACCACCGCCAATGGCCGCGTCATCGCCGATACCGCCATCGTCTGCGGCAACGCCTATCTGGGCAATGTCGTCCCCGAACTCACCGCCCGCGTCATGCCGGTCTCGACCCAGATGATCGCCACACAGCCGCTGGGCGAGGAGCGCGCCAATGCGCTGCTGCCCACCGGCATGTGCGTCGAGGACGTGCGCTACATCCTCGATTACTTCCGCGTCTCGGCCGATCACCGGCTGATCTTCGGCGGTGGCGTCGTCTACGGCGGCACAGATCCCGCCGATGTCGTCGCCAAGATCCGGCCCAACCTGGTCAAGGTCTTCCCCCACCTCGCGGACGTGAAGATCGATTACGCCTGGAGCGGCAATTTCGCCCTCAGCTTCTCCCGCGTCCCGCAGATGGGCCGGCTCGGCCAATCGGTCTATTTCGCCCACGGCTATTCCGGCCACGGCGTCACCGGCTCGCACCTGTTCGGCCGCATTCTGTCCGAAGCGATCCATGGCGACATGACCCGCTTCGACACCTTCGCCGCCCTGCCGTGGATTCCCTTCCCCGGTGGCCGCGTCTTCCGCGCCCCCTATTCCACGCTCGGCTCGTGGTGGTACGCGCTGAAAGACAAGCTCGGCCTCTGATCACATCGGGGTGCGGCAACGTCGCACCCCATTGATCTGCCCCGTCAAACCCCTATGTGCGGAAGGATCAACAGCTCAGGGTGAACCCGTGGCCGCTCCAATCGTCGATGCCCATGGCGTCAACCTCAAGCTGCAAAGCGGCACCAGCGCGCTGCACATCCTCAAGGACGTCGATCTCACCCTCGGCGCCAGCGAAGTCGCCGCCATTGTCGGACCGTCCGGCAGCGGCAAGACCTCGCTGCTAATGCTTTTGGGCGGTCTGGAACGGCCCACCTCCGGCACCATCACCATCGCCGGCGAAACTATCTCCGGCCTCGATGAGGATCGCCTCGCCATCTTCCGGCGCAACAACCTCGGCATCCTGTTCCAGAATTTCCATCTCATTCCCTCGCTCACGGCGCTCGAAAACGTCACCCTGACGCTTGAGATCGCCGATCCCGGCGCCCGCTGGCAGACCCTGCGCGACAAGGCCGCCGCGGCGCTGGCCGATGTCGGCCTCGGCACCCGCCTCGATCACCTGCCCAATGCGCTTTCGGGCGGCGAGCAGCAGCGCGTCGGCCTCGCCCGCGCCATGGTGGCCGAGCCGCGCCTGCTGCTCGCGGACGAACCGACCGGCAATCTCGATCAGGAGACCGGCGCCCGCGTCATCGAGCTGATGTTCTCGCTGGCCCGCAAGCGCGGTACGGCCATCCTGCTGATCACCCACGATCCGGCGCTGGCCGCCGAAGCCGATCGCACGCTGAGAATGAACGAAGGCCGCCTGACCGAAAGCGCCCTCGCATGAACGTCATTGCCGGTTGGCTGCGCCTTGCGTTTCGCGACATGCGGGGCGGCGTCAAACGCTTCGCAGTGCTGCTCGCCTGTCTGGCGCTCGGCGTCGGCACCATAACCATCGTCGGCTCGACCGGCGCTGCGCTGCAATCGGCGCTCCTGCGCGATGCCAGCACCGTGCTTGGTGGCGATATCGAAGCACGGCTGTCCTACCGTTCCGCGACGCCTGAGGAACGCGCGCTGTTCGAGGGCTTCGGCCCCACCGGCGAGGTCATCGAAGTCATGGGCCGCGCCAATGCCGGCCCCAACACCGCTTTCGTCTCCATCAAGGCCGTCGACGACACCTATCCGCTGCTCGGCACAGCCGAGACCTCTGAAGGCGAGACGCCCATCCCGCAGCTGACGGCAAAAACCGGCGACAGCTTCGGCCTCGTCGCCGATCCGCTGCTGCTCGATCGCCTCGGCATCGCCATCGGCGACACGCTGGAGCTGGGCAGTGCCAGCTTCACCCTCACCGGCACCATCACCCATCTGCCCGACCAGATCGGCGGCGGTCTGTCGCTCGGCCTGCCGGTCGTCATCTCCACCGAGGCGCTGACGGCAACCGGCATTCTCGAACCCGGCGTTCTCGCCCGCTACCGCTATCGCACGTTGCTCGACGGCACCGACTTCGACACCGCCTCCGGCGCCATCACCGACAGGTTCTCGACCGCCGGCTGGGAAATCAGCGCGCCGAAAGATGCGACCGCCGATCTGGCGCGCTTTTTCGATATCTTCTCGCGCTTCTTGACCATCGTCGGGCTTTCGACGCTGCTCGTCGGCGGCGTCGGCGTCTCGAACGCCATCGCCGCCTATGTCACCGAGCGCCAGCGCTCCATCGCCACCTTCAAGGCACTTGGCGCCACCGGCGGCCGCATCATGGGGCACTTCCTGCTGCAGGTGATGCTGCTCACCCTCGTCGGCATCATCCTCGGCCTGATCCTCGGCGCCGTCGTCACCATCATCGCCCTGCCGATCCTCGGCGGGCTGCTCGGCATCACCCTCGCCCCGGTCGTCGATCTGCCGGCGCTGCTCACCGCGGCCGGCTTCGGCCTCCTGACCGGCTTCGTCTTCGGCTATCTGCCGCTCCGCCGCGCCCAGACCCTGCAGCCGGCGCTGCTTTTTCGCTCCGCCGGCTCGGCGGTCGAAGGCGGCCTCGGCTGGCGCGACTATCTGAAGCCCGGCCTCTGGCTGCCGCTCGGCATCGCACTCGCCATGGTCTTCGGCCTCGCCGTCCTCTCGACCGGCCGCCCGATCGTCGTCGTCTGGGTCGCCATCGGCTCGGTGGTCGCCATTGCGCTGTTGCGCGCCGCTGCCTGGCTGCTGCAGCGCCTCTTGCGCCTCATCCCGCCGCTGCCCCATGCCTTCCCGCGGAATGCGCTCAAGGCCATCTACCGCCCCGGCGCACCCGCCCCCGTCGTTATCCTCTCGCTTGGCCTTGGTCTGGCGCTGCTCCTGCTCATCGCCCTGATCGACGGCAATCTGCGCACCCAGCTCGACAGCGAGTCCATCCCCGACGCGCCGAGCTTCGTCTACATGGACCTGTTCGACGACGAAGTGACGATGCTGACGGATTACACCGCCGCCGATCCCGAGATCGAGAGCTTCAGCGCCACCCCGATGATCACCGGCACGCTCGCCACCATCAACGGCACCCCGCTGGCCGAACGCGAAGCCGACGTCCCCTCGGAATTCTCGGGCCTCCTCAGCGGCGAGATTCCGCTCACCATCGCCGAGGACATCCCCGAAAAGACCACCATCACCGAAGGCGAGTGGTGGCCGGAAAACTATGACGGCACGCCGCTGGTCTCGGTCTTCAACCGCCTCCGCGCCCCGCTCGGCCTCGAACTCGGCGACAAACTCGAGTTCCGCATTTTCGGCGACACCGTCACCGCCACCGTCGGCAGCTTCCGCGATTATGCCTGGCGCGACGGCGGCGTGAACTTCGCCTTCCTGCTGTCGCCCAACGCCCTCGCCGATTTCCCGATCAGCTATCTGGGCCTGATGAAAACCGTGCCCGGCGCCGAGACCGGGGTGCAAAAACGCATCATCGCCGATTTCCCCGAACTGATCTTCGTCCCCATCTCCGACGCCATCGAAACCTTCGCCGTCATCCTCAACGGCGTCACCGGCGCCATCGAGGTCATTGGCGGCCTCGCCGTTGTCAGTGGCGTCCTGGTGCTCGCCGGCGCCATGGCGGCCGGCCGCCGCCAGCGCGAAGCCGATGCCGTGGTGATGAAAGTGCTCGGCGCCACCCGCGGCAATGTGCTGTGGGCCTATCTCGTCGAGTATGGGCTACTCGGCGCGCTCTCGGCCGTCCTCGCGGCGCTCATCGGCATCGCCGGCACCTGGGCCTTCGTCACCTTCCTGCTCGAAATCGACTTCCGGCTCGATCTGATGCTGGTCGTCTGGGTGGTGCTGGCGACCATCGCTCTGGCAATCGTGGTCGGCATGGCGACCACCTGGAGCGCCCTCTCGCGGCGCCCCGCCACCTTCCTGCGCCAAGAAAGCTGACGAAAGAACCTATCGTCGCGGCTGTCCGCCCACGAAACCGATCGCGGCCGATCCCGCCGCGATGCCATGGCCGAGCGTGACATCCTCGATCATCCCGCCGAGTTCGGCCGCCAGAAACCCTGCGGCGAATGCATCGCCCGCGCCGGTCGTGTCGACCACCGTAGCCATCGGCGCCGGCAGGCTGCAGCGCACCCCGTCGCGTCCACCAAGCGCTGCACCATAGGCGCCGCGCTTGATGATGACCCGCCGATAGGACGCACCGAGCCGGGTGACCTGGGTGTTCAGCGCCGCCGTCCCCGACAGCGCTTCGGCTTCCTCGACATTGGCGAACAGCGTGTGAAACCCGTCCGTCCAGGCCAGAAACCGCTCGGGACCGACCTCGTTCAGAAACCCCGTCGAGGCCGCATCGACCATCACCGGGATGGCCCGGCGCATGGCCGCCTGCGCCAGCTGCTGCACCGCGGCCCGTGGTCCGGGCTCGAACAGCGCGTAACCCGAAACCATCACCACCCGGGTCCCGTCCAGCAGCGTCTCGGGCAGATCGGCGTCACTCAGCCGCGCATTCGCGCCGCGATCGGTGAGAAAACTCCGCTCGCCATCGGGGTCGACAATAGTGACCAGCACGCCTGACCCGGCGTCACGGTCCGCCGCAAACAGCGGGGTCACCCCGCGCGCCGCAAAATGCGCCGCCAGCGCCGTCACATCCGCTGCACCGACGCGCGCCACGAAGCCCACCGGCACCTGCTTGTCCGCCAGCCACATCGCCTGGTTCGCGCCGGATCCGCCGGGATGCGACGCAATCGCCGCGCGCCGGTCCGAGCCCCGCACCAGCGGCCCCTCGGGCTGCACGATGACATCGGTCATCACATCGCCAATGACCAGAACCCGGCCGGGGGCATTGCGCATCAGCCGCGCGCCGCCAGCGCCACGGCAATCTGTGCCGCCACCTTGGCATTGTTCTTCACCAGCGCGATATTGGCCGTGAGGCTCCTGCCTTCGGTCAACTCGAAGATGCGCTTGAGCAGGAACGGCGTCAGCGCCTTGCGCGTCACACCCTGCGCCTCGGCATCCGCGACGGCTTCCTCGATCCGCGCCGTGATCTCGGCGGCATCGAGCGCATCGGCTTCGGGGATCGGGTTCGCCACCAGTACGCCACCCAGACCAAGCTCGAACTGCAGCCCGATGATCGCCGCCGCAGCCGCGCCGTCATCGACCCGCTGGTCGACACCGCCACCACTGTCGCGGGTCCAGAACGCCGGAAAGGCATCCGTACCAAAGCCCAGCACCGGCACGCCCTTGGTTTCCAGCACCTCCAAGGTCTTCGGAATATCGAGGATCGATTTCGCCCCGGCGCACACCACCGCGACCTGGGTCTTGCCGAGTTCGTCGAGGTCCGCGGAAATGTCGAAGCTCGTTTCCGCCCCGCGGTGGACCCCGCCGATGCCACCGGTTGCGAACAGCCGGATGCCTGCCGCGTCGGCCGCCATCATCGTCGTCGCCACCGTCGTCCCCGCCGTCACCTTGCCGGCGAGCAGAGCTGCGACATCGCGCCGCGACGCCTTCGCCGCCGCCTGACCGGTCTTGGCCAGCGTTTCGAGATCGGCGTCCGTCAGCCCGACCTTGAACACCCCGTCCATCATCGCAATCGTCGCCGGCACCGCGCCATTGTCGACGATCACCTGCTCCACCTGCCGCGCCATCTCGAGATTTTGCGGATAGGGCATGCCATGCGTGATGATGGTCGATTCGAGCGCCACGACCGGCTTGCCGGCATCGAGGGCGGTCTGCACGTCGGGGGAGATGGCAATATGGTCGGTGAGGCTCACGAGGCGGGCACTCCAGGCAGGTTGATACGGCGCCCGGTGTGCACCCGAAAAGCGATGATTTCAACTGTTGGCCTGTGCCACTGGCATGGCACGGCGCCAGATGCGTCATCATGGACAGAACCGTCCGCGATGATTTACCGCCATCCCCTTGCTCCATGGGGGATTTGCCACTAGCGTGCCACCCAACGGCTCTCTCGCGCGGGAAGGGTTACTTCGCTGAACACGTCTTGTGTTTCCCCGAGGCTCGCGCCGATCCTGCGCGTGTCCGGTGACTTCGTGGCCGCACGGCCCCTTGATGATCATCCTGCCGGTGCACAATCGCACCCGGCCCAGTCCCGCTACCCCACATTCACCGGCCGGCATGACACACCTTTGTCATTCGGCCGTGACCAAACGCCCGCCACCCGGTTTGTCCGCGTGGCGGTCTTTGCACGTGCCGCATTGCGCGGCCGCCCCCTCGTCCAAGGAGTATCTCGATGAAAAACACGTTGCTGGTCGCACTCGGCGCCCTGCTCGTCGCCACCCCCGCGCTCGCGCAGGAAAAAGTGGTCAATGTCTATAACTGGTCCGATTATATCGCCGAGGATACGATCCCGAACTTTGAAGCCGAAACCGGCATCAAGGTGAACTACGACGTCTTCGATTCCAACGAGCTGGTCGAAGCCAAGCTGCTGGCCGGCAATTCCGGCTACGACGTTGTCGTCCCCTCGGGCTTCTTCCTCGAGCGCCAGGCCGCCGCCGGTCTGTTCCAGCCGCTCGACAAGTCCAAGCTGACCAATCTGGGCAACATGGACCCGGACGTCATGGCCGCGACCGCCGAGCATGACCCCGACAACACCTATTCGGTCGACTACATGTGGGGCACCACCGGCATCGGCTACAATGTCGGCATGCTGACCGAGGCGCTTGGCGAAGACGCAGCGCTGGACAGCTGGGACCTGCTCTTCGATCCCGAAACCGCCGCCAAGCTCGCCGACTGCGGCATATCGGTGCTCGACGCTCCGTCGGAAATCTTCGCGGCCGCGCTGAACTATCTCGGTCTCGACCCGAACTCGGAAAGCCCCGAAGATCTCGCCAAGGCCGAAGAGCTGGTGATGTCGGTGCGCCCCTACATCCGCTACTTCAACTCCTCGCAGTACATCGACGACCTCGCCAATGGCGAAATCTGCCTGGCGGTCGGATATTCAGGTGACGTTTTCATCGCCCAGGCCTCTGCCGCCGAAGCAGATGCCGGCGTCGAGATCGCCTATGTCATTCCCGAGGAAGGCGCGGTGAAGTGGTTCGACCTGTTCGCCATTCCCGCCGATGCCCCGCATCCCGAGAACGCGCACGCATTCATCGACTACATGCTGCGCGCCGACGTGGCGGCCGCCAACACCAATTATGTCTACTACGCCTCGGGCAACGAGGCGGCGCTCGACATGATTGACGACGAGGTCAAGAACGATCCTTCGATCTACCCGACCCCGGAAGTCTCGGCCAAGCTGTTCACGCTCAAGGCCCACACCCCGGACTACGATGAGATCATGACCGAGGCCTGGCAGCGCGTCCGCGCCGGCCAGTAAGCTGACCTGGGGAGTGGGATCCGTCCCGCTCCCCGACTTTTTCGGGGGACAGATTGACCAAGACGGCACCCACCGCCGCGGATACCAGGCCCTGGCGCGATCCGAACGCCAAGCCCTTCGTGCGAATCCGCAACGTGACCAAACAGTTCGGTGACGTGATCGCCGTCGACGAAGTCTCGCTCGACATCTACCATTCCGAACTCTTCTGCCTGCTCGGTGGCTCCGGTTCGGGAAAATCGACCCTGCTGCGCATGCTGGCCGGTTTCGAGGCGCCGACCGAAGGGACAATCGAGATCGACGGCGTCGACATGACGGGCGTCCCGCCCTATGCGCGCCCGGTCAACATGATGTTTCAGTCCTACGCGCTGTTCCCGCACATGAACGTGGAACAGAATATCGCCTATGGCCTGAAGCGCGACGGCCTGCCCTCCGCAGAGATCAGGGATCGCGTCGCCGAACTGCTGACGCTGGTCAAGCTGCAGGACTATGGCAAGCGCCGGCCCAATCAGCTCTCCGGCGGCCAGCGCCAGCGTGTCGCCCTCGCTCGCTCACTGGCCAAACGCCCCAAGCTGCTGCTGCTCGACGAACCGCTCGGCGCGCTCGACAAGAAGCTGCGCGAGGAAACCCAGTTCGAACTGGTCAAGATCCAGGAAACGCTGGGCATCACCTTCATCGTCGTCACCCACGACCAGGAAGAGGCAATGAGCCTCGCCACCCGCATCGGGGTGATGAACTACGGCGAAATCGCCATGGTCGGCGAGCCGGCCGATGTCTATGAATTTCCCAATTCGCGCTTCGTTGCCGGCTTCATCGGCTCGGTCAACATGTTCGAGGGCACGGTCACCGAGAACGAAGCCGACCATATCCGCATCCGGTCCGAAGAACTCGGTGCCGACATCCATGTCGGCCATGGCGTCGATTGCGCGCCCGACCAGACCTTGTGGTACGCCATCCGCCCCGAAAAGATCTCGCTGCATCGCGAGCGCCCCGATGGCGACGCCAATATCGTGCGCGGCTATGTCGAGGACATCGCCTATCTGGGCGACACCTCGGTTTATCAGGTCCTGCTCGATTCCGGCCGGCGCATCCGCGTCACCAAGGCCAATTCGCTGCGCGGCGACCCCGACGCCATTCGCTGGGACGAATATGTCTGGGCTACCTGGGGCAGCGAGTCCGGCTCGGTGCTGACATCATGAGCGGCGCTCCCGACCAGTTGCCCGCCCTTCGACTATTGCGCCGGGGCCTTGCCGCGCTGGGTTTGTCGGGCAGAACGCTGGTCGTCGCCGCGCCCTTTTTCTGGCTGACCCTGTTTTTCCTGATCCCGCTCGCCGTGGTGTTCGGCATATCGCTGACCGCCAAGCAATTTGGTCAGCCGCCCTATACCGACCTCGTCACCGCCAAGGACGGCACGGTTCAGCTGACGCTGAATCTCACCAATTACGCCCGCATTTTCACCGACCCGGCGGGCATCTATTTCCGCGCCTTCATCTCCTCGATCCGCATCGCCGCCATTTCGACCGCCATCGCCATCCTGATCGGCTATCCCATGGCCTATGCGATCGCCCGGGCGCCCGACAAATGGCGCAACCTGCTTCTCATGCTGGTGATCCTGCCCTTCTGGACGTCCTTCCTGCTGCGCGTCTATGCGCTGACCGGTTTCATGCGCGGCAATGGCATCATCAATCAGCTGCTCGGCCTCGTCGGCATCGAACCGCTGACCATGATGCAGACCGATTTCGCGGTCTATGTCGGTATCGTCTATTCCTATCTGCCCTTCTTCGTCCTGCCGCTCTACACCAGCCTGGTGAAGCTCGATCCGGCGCTGCTCGAGGCCTCCGCCGATCTCGGCGCGCGCCCGTTCCGCACCTTCATGTCGGTCACCCTGCCGCTCTCAATGCCCGGCGTCATCGCCGGCGGCATGCTGGTCTTCATCCCGGCGATCGGCGAATTCGTCATTCCCTCGCTGCTCGGCGGCCCTGGCACGCAGATGATCGGCCGCGTCTTGTGGGACGAGTTCTTCTCCAAGACCAACTGGCCCCGCGCCTCGGCCCTCGCCGTGACACTGCTGGTCGTCGTCATTATCCCGATCGTTCTGATGCAGCGCGCCCAGACCGCCGTGACGGAGAAAAGCTGATGCGCCGCGGTCTCTTCGTCCCCATCGTCGCGGCGCTCGGCTTCGCCTTTCTCTACGCCCCAATCATTTCGCTGGTCGTCTTTTCCTTCAACGCCAACCGGCTCGTGACGGTCTGGTCGGGCTTCTCGCTGGACGCCTATTCCGAGCTGTTTGCCGACCCCAAGATGATCGACGCAGCGGTCCTGAGCCTGCAGATCGCCTTCATCTCCGCCTCGATCGCGCTCGTTCTCGGCACGCTAGCCGCTGTGGCGCTGGTCCGCTTCCGCCGCTTCCGCGGCAAGACGCTGATGCAGGGCATGGTGTCGGCGCCACTGGTCATGCCCGACGTCATCACCGGGCTCAGCCTGCTGCTGCTCTTTGTCTCCATGCAGGCGATGTTCGGCTGGCCCAATGGCCGCGGCATGCTGACCATCATTCTCGCACACTCCACCTTCTGCACGGCCTATGTGACCGTCGTCGTCCAGTCCCGCCTGTTCGATCTCGATCTGAGCCTCGAGGAAGCGGCGATGGATCTCGGCGCCACCCCCGTCAGGGTATTCTTCGACGTCACCCTGCCGATGATCGCCCCGGCCCTGATCTCGGCCTGGCTGCTGAGCTTCACCCTGTCGCTCGATGATCTGGTGATCGCCAGCTTCGTGTCCGGACCGGGCTCGTCGACGCTGCCCATGGTGATCTTCTCGAAAGTCCGCCTCGGCGTCTCGCCCGACGTCAACGCGCTCGCGACCATCATCATCGCCGTTGTCGCGCTCGGCGTGGTCACCGCGACCCTGCTGCAGATGCGGCGGCCCAAACCCACTCACTCCTGAGGGCCAGCATCCGCCAGAGCGCGTGCAGGGCACAGCGTTCGCGATTTGCGAACGGCGCTGATGCAATTTTGGCGATTGATCCGCCGGCCCGCCCCTCTTAAATAGACAGCGCTGCCCTGATCAGGGCGGCATGTTCTCAGGGCGGGGTGAAACTCCCCACCGGCGGTAGATGGGAGGTTTCTCCCAAAGCCCGCGAGCGCCTTGGCCGTTTCCGGCGAAGGGTCAGCAGATTCGGTGTAACTCCGAAGCCGACGGTCATAGTCCGGATGAAAGAGAACGGGATGCGCGCCTTTGCGGCGCCTGTGCCTATTCGCATGCTGCGAAGGCCGGGTCCTGCGCGGCGCCGATCCCCGTAACCCTGAGGAAACTGGTTACGGAAAGGATCGACGATGAACCAGATTTCCTCTGCTCCCACCCGCACCGCCGCTTTCGGCGCTGCCTTCATGATCGCAGCGTCTTTGGCCTTCGCGGGCTCCAATACGCTGCAATCCATCCTGCCGACCCCCGTCGAGTATGGCGGCGTGGGCATGAGCTCCACCGGCATGGCCTTTTGGCAATATCTCATTGCCTCGGTGCTGGCCCTGCCGCTCATCTTCCGCATCGGGCTCAAGAACCTGCGCACCAGCCGCCCGATGCTGCATGAGTGGCGCGCTTTCGCCTCGGCGCTCGGCGTCCATGTCTTCGTTTACGGCTATGCCGCCGGTGTCCCCATCTGGCAGATGGTGACCCTGTTGGCGACCGGCCCGCTGTTCATCATCCTCGGTTCGGTGCTGTTTCTCGGCGAACGCGCCTCGCCCGCCCGCATCGGCGCGGCAATGGTCGGCTTCGTCGGCGCGGTGATCGTCTCCGGCGTCGGCACCGAGGGCCTGGGACTGCTGACGCTGATCCCAATCGCCGCTGCGGCGCTCTGGGCCGTCACCGACGTCCTGACCAAGTATCTGGCCCGCACCGAAAGCCCTGAAACCCTGACCGTTTCACTGCTGGTGCTGATGACGCCGAACCACCTCGCCATCCTGCTGATCGTCAACGCCCTCGGCGCCCTGCTGCCAACCGTGATGCCGGCCGGCCTCGCGACGGGCTTCCCCTTCGCCCTTCCCTCGGGCGACGGCCTGTGGATGCTCGGCCTGCTCGGGCTGCTTACGGCGATCGCGCAATATCTGCTGGCCTTCGCCTATCGCGTGGCCGATGCCACCTATCTGCAGCCCTTCGGAGATATCAAGGTACCGCTCTCGGGCCTCATCGCCTGGATCGCGCTGGGTCAGGTGCCGGGCGTCCTGTTCTGGCCCGGTGCCCTGCTGATCATCGGCGCATCGGCCTTCATCTACTGGGTCGAAGCCAACAACCGGCCACAGGCGCTCAGCCACGCCTGATCGAAGACCACTGCATCGGGGCCGCGCATCGCGGCTCCGGTCTAGTCCTTGCTGGCCACCGGATAACCGGCCATCCCCATCGCCCCGGCATTGCCACCGAACACCGATTGCTCGAAATCGATGTTCGAGCCGGTCATTGGAAACGACTCGGGCCCGGCCAGAAACGCCACCATCCGCGCCACATCATCTGAATTGATCAGCCGGCCGAAGGGCCGCGACGGCGCAGCTTTCTCCGCCCAGTCCGGCTGCGCATTGTGGAACCGCTTCAGCGTTTCGTGCTCGCCGGGCGTTTCCGCCCAGCCCAGCAGGATGCCATTGACCCGGATCCGCTCGTAGTTGACCGCATTGGCGACATTCTTGCTTAGCGTCGCCAGCGCGCCTTTCGAGGCGCTGTAAGGCGCCAGGTTCGCCCCACCGACATGCGCATTGACCGACAGGATATTGACGATCGCGCCCCCGGCGCCTTCGCGCATCATCAACCGGATCGCGTCCTGCATCAGAAAGAACGGCGCCCGCACATTCACCGCCATCATCCGGTCGAACAGCGCCACATCGCTGTCGAGAATCCCGCCCCGCTCCGTCAGTCCGGCGATATTGGCGAGAATGTCGACCCGGCCGAAGGCCGCGTCCGCTGCCGGAATCACCCGCGCCACCGCCTCGGCATCGGCGAGGTCCGCTGCAACCGTCATCACTGCGACACCCTGCGCCTTGAGATCCGCCGCCACGGCCTCCAGCCTGTCAGCCTGCCGGTCAACCAGAACCAGCGCTTTCGCGCCGCGCCGGGCCATCAACCGGGCGCTTGCCTCGCCGATCCCCTGGGCGCCGCCAGTAATCACGGCCACCTTGCCGGCAAAGGGAGCGGTTTCTAATTCGGTCATTTCGGGCTACTCGAACAATCAACGTGAGTGACACTGCGCATTTATCACTAGGCATTCATCGCCCATGTGCAAGTGCGCCGGACATTTGAGGAGATCAACATGGCGGAAAATGACAAACCGGGCCTGCTGACCATGTCGTGGTTTCGCCCGCTCTATCGGCGCGTCATCCTCGTCGCCATTGTCGCCGCCTGGTGCGCCTGGGAATGGCTGTTCAACAACGATCAGCTGTGGGGCATGATCACCGCCGCGGCGCTCGCCTATGCGGTGTGGATGTTCTTCATCAACTTCGAGGCCGAAGTGAAAAAGCACGAGGACGCCAACCCGCCGAAATAGCCGTGCGCGGTAAGCTTGCTGCCAGCTCAGGGTTGACCCGCACGGCGCGGGCGTGAATAGCTCCGCGGCCTGAAGCGGAGTTTCCAATGCCGGCCAGTTTCGTCCTCACCCTGTCCTGTCCCGATCGCCCGGGGATCGTTGCCGCGATCACCACCGAGCTTGCGGGTCTCGATGCCAATATCGCCGAGTCCAATCAGTTCTGGGACCGCGAAACGGGTCAGTTCTTCATGCGACTGGCCTTCACCGCGCCGGATGGCGTCGATCGCGATACCATCGACCGTGCGCTCAAGCCCGCCATCGCGCGCTTCGACATGCGCACCCAGCTGGTCGATCAGGCGAAAAAGAAAAAGCTGCTGATCATGGTCTCCAAGTTCGACCACGCCATGCTGCATCTGCTCTATCAGATCCGTGTCGGCTGGCTCGATGCCGAGGTCGTGGCGATCGTTTCCAACCACGAGACCTCACGCGCCACCGCGGAATACGAGGGCATCCCCTACTACGTGATGCCGGTCGACAAGACCAACAAGGCGGCTCAGGAGGAAGAGGTGCTGGCGCTGTTCAAGCAGACCGGCGCCGATCTCGTCGTCCTCGCCCGCTACATGCAGATCCTGTCGGACAAGTTCGCGACCCGGCTCTATGGCCAGGTCATCAACATCCATCACTCGTTCCTGCCCAGCTTCAAGGGCGCCAAGCCCTATCACCAGGCGCACGAGCGCGGCGTCAAGCTGATCGGCGCCACCGCGCATTACGTGACGCCCGACCTCGACGAGGGTCCGATCATCGAGCAGGAGACTTCGCGCGTCACCCACGCCATGAGCCCCGACGATCTCGTCGCCGCCGGCCGCGATGTCGAAAGCCGCGTCCTCGCCCGCGCCGTCAAGCTCCACCTCGAAAACCGGGTGATGCTCAACGGCAAGAAAACCGTCGTCTTCGGCTAGCCGCGCACGCAAAAAAGCCGCCGGGACTGCTCCCGACGGCTCTGTTTCTTTCGCCCTGTTGCGACCGTTCAGCCCAGCGCCGCGGTATTCTCCGCGAGAAAACTGCGCAGATCCTGAGGCGCCTTGCCCGAGAGCCGCTCGGCGGCATCGGTCACCATGCTCAGCCCGCCCTGGCGCTGCAGCACGTCGAGCGAGACCAGCAGGGACGCGACCTCCGGGGGCAGCCCGGCCTGCTTCAGGCTGGCTTCGAGCTCGGCATCGGTGACATCCACCACCTTGATCGGCTTGCCCGTGACCTCCGACGCCAGCGCCGCGACATCCGCAATCGTATTCGCCGCGGTCCCGGTGACCGTCATCACGCGCTTGCCCTCGAAATCCGACAGCAGCGCCCCGGCGATGGCATCGGCCATATCGGCGCGGGCGCCATAGGAGACCAGCCCTTTGCCCGAAGCCGTGTACCAGGTGCCAGAACCGATCGCCTGCGCCAGCGACTGCAGCAGGTTTTCGGCATACCAGCCGATGCGCAGCACGGTGTAGTCGAGCCCCGAGGCAATGATCGCCTGCTCGGTGAAATAGTGCCCGGGCGCCATCGGTGCAGGGTTGCCCGGCTCGGGATCGGCCATCGAGGTATAAACGACATGCTTCACACCCGCCGCCTTGGCGGCCCCGACGGCGTTGCCATGCAGCCGGACGCGCTCTTCGCCGAGCACGTCGACCGAAATGATCAGCAGCTTGTCGACGCCGTCCAGCGCCTTGGTGAAGCCCTCGAGATCGCCGAAATCTGCGACGCGAGTCTCGAGATCGGGGAAGTCGAGTTTCTCGGGCGAACGCGAACCGGCGATGATCTTGCCGTCATAGCCACGCGACAGCAGCGTTTCGACAACGCGCTGGCCGAGCTTGCCGCCGGCGCCGGCCACGAACAGGGTGGGTCTGGACATTTTTGATCTCCGTATTGTTGTCTCTTTATGAGACCACGTATACATCAGTGACCTATGTGCCGATGCAAGACGGCAGTTTCGCCGCCACTGGTTACCTCGGGAGAACCACCATGTCCTATTCCGACAGGCTCATCGCCGCGACGACCGCGCAAGGCGAAACCTCCGATCCGTCTCAGTGCCCGGTGCGCAACGTGCTGGATCATCTGGCGGCGAAATGGAGCGTCTTGATCATCTCCACCCTGGCCCGGCGCCCCTATCGCTTCGGCGAACTCAAGCGCGAGATCGGCGATATTTCGCAGCGCATGCTGACGCAGACCCTGCGCGACCTGCAGGCCGACGGCCTCGTCGAACGCGAGGTCTTTCCCACGACGCCGCCCAGCGTTGAATACCGCCTCAGCCCGATGGGCGAAAGCTTCCTCGAGCCGCTGTCGGCCATGGTCGATTGGGCCCTCGCCAATCACCCTGCCATCCGCGAAGCCCGCGCCGAATTCTCCAAAGCAGCCTGAGCCCACCTGCTGCGGCGACGAAAGTCCGGCCGGGCGCTTGCCCTGCCTGAGAAAAACGCGCATGAGCCGGGGCGATATTGAAAGCCCACCTCTTGCCCGCCTCTCCCCTTTCCGATCGCCGCGTCGTCACCCTGCTGGCGCTCTTCTGCTGCCTGTTGTGGGGCAGCGCCGTGCCGGGCGTAAAGATCGGCTACGACCTGTTCGGCATCCTGCCGTCGGACACGTCCTCGCTGGTGCTTTTCGCCGGGGTGCGCTTCAGCCTCGCCGGCCTGCTGCTGCTGGCGCTGTCACTGCTGCGGCGCCGGCCAGTTGGCGTGACGCCGCGCCGGCTGGGCCAGCTGGCACTGCTCGGGCTGATCTCGACCGCCGGCCAATATGCCCTGTTCTACATCGGGCTCGCCCATACCACCGGCGTCAAGGTGTCGATCACCACCTCGACTTCGACCTTCTTTTCGGTGCTGCTGGCCCACTTCATCTACGCCAACGACCGCCTCACCACCCGGCGGGCGCTGGGCTGCGTGGCCGGCTTCGCCGGTGTGGTGGTGGTCAATCTCGCGACCGACGGGCTCGATTTCACCTTCGCCTTCATGGGCGAGGGGCTGATCGCCATCGCCGCGCTGATGTTTTCGCTCGGCGCCATCTACGGCAAGCGCCTCAGCGCCGACATGGATCCGGCTCTGATGACTGGCTGGCAGCTGTTCTTCGGCGGCTTGGCACTGGTCGGCGCGGGGCTCGCGACCGGCGGCCATCTCGGCCAGGTCGACTGGCAGAGTCTGCTGCTCCTCGCCTATCTCGCGATGCTGTCGGCGGCCGCCTTTTCGATCTGGAGCGTCCTGCTGAAGCACAACCCGGTCGGTCAGGTCGCGATCTTTAATACCGCGATCCCGATCTTCGGCGTGCTGCTGTCGGCCTTGCTGCTCGGCGAAAACGTCCTGGCGTGGAAAAACCTCGCCGCCCTCATCCTCGTCAGCATGGGCATCTGGCTGGTCAACGCTGTGCGCAATGCGCCACCGGTTGCCGCGCCACGCCCATGAGCCATCGCGACGGTGTTCAGCTGTTGGAGATGACCTGCGACGCGACCACTGTACCCATGGCACCGGCATCCGTCGCCTCATGGGCACGGGCCGTAACGACACCGACAAAACCGAAAGCGGCGAGCAGGCCGCCGATCGCGAGAAACCTGAGAGTGGATTGCATGGTCGAACCTCCAGAGGAACGGTACGCGAGTTACTCTACAGGGTAAGTAGAGTTTAACAAGACGTAAACGTCTATCTGAGTGCCCATGCGTGAAATATTGTTCCCAGGACTCTGCCACATCCGCAAAAACTACAGATAAACCCGTATGCTGAGCCGCTAGACCGGCAGCTCCTGCTGCTCCACCGCGTCAGCCAGGGTGGTGCTGTCCAGCACGTCGCGCGTCGCCAGCGTCACCCGCTGAAACACATGCCGGATCTCGCAACTGGCCTCGTCGGTGCAATCGACACAGCGCCGGTAAGCGATCTTGCTCAGGCACGGCAGCGGAGCGATCGGTCCGTCGATCAGCCGCAACACTTCACCAAAAGTCACCTGCTCGGGCGCCTTGAGCAGCACATAGCCGCCCATACGTCCGCGGCGGCTCATCACGATCCCCGCCCGCTTCAGCTCCAGCAGGATCTGCTCCAGAAACTTCTTGGGGATCGCCTGGTCCCGCGAAATCTCCGAAATCATCATCGAGTCACCGGTCGGAACCCGGGTCAGCGCCACCAGCGCGCGCAGTGCATATTTGGCTTTTTGAGAAATCATCCGTCACAAACCTGCTGATGCCCGCCCCCGGGCATCGTGCGAGCTATAAGACAACAGAACGCCCGCCGTCACCCCGCCAGCGTCCAAAGCCCTAATTCTCGTCAATGCTGACCTCGGGTGCGACCGGGGTGAATGGCACGCCGGCGGCTTTGGCCGGGCCCGCCGGTCTGGACGCGCTGTGCTTGGGTGGCACCGGCACGGCGGTCTCGGCCGGCGGCTGCGAAGTTTCCTGATCCGCCGGGGACACCGAAGCCGTTTGCGTGGCGTTGTCGCCGTCGCCTCCGGTAGCGTCCTCTGCTTTCGCACCATCGTCGTCATGCGTCTCATCCGGCGCTACAGCCCCCGCGTCCGGCTCTTCCCCATAGGACGGCACCACGGCCAGCGGCTCCGCCGGCCCCGTGTCCGGGTGCTGCGCAGCAGCCTGCGCTGCCTCGATTTCCGCCGCCAGCTGGTTCGGATCGGCCGGAGGCGTGTCCTGCGGCGGTGCACTTGGTGGCGGCTCGGGCGTCGGTGCAGCCTCGGGCGCCGGTGCGGCTGCTGGTGCGGGCGCGGGCGTTGGCGCCACCTTATCCGTCACCACCAGCGGGATTGCGCCTTCGGTATCGGAAGCCACCTCTTCGGTGGCTGCCGGCGGCACCGACGAAGGCGCCGTCTGCGAACGCGCACGGCCCTGCGCCAGCGGCCCTAGGGCCGCCTCAACGGCGTCAGCGGCGGCGATTTCGGCCATCGCCTGGGTATCGCGCATCACCACTTCCACCATGCCCAGCCCGATCTCGCGCTCGCCCAGGATCACGATATTGGCGCCCAGATGCTTGAGATACTCGTCCTCCTCGTCCGAATGTCCGCGAGACACGATGAACACATTCTCATTGAGCTTGCGGCATTGCTCGACCGCCTGGCCCGCCTCGAACGTATTTGGAATGGCGATGATCACCGTGCTCGCCGCCTCGACATTGGCGAGCGCCAGCACGGCCGGGCTGGCCGCATTGCCGCCGATCACTTCCATACCGGCGTGACGTGCTGAGAGCTCGCGCGCCTCGGCATCCTCGATAACGAGGAATGGCCGGTGCGCCGCCTGCAGCGCCTCGGCCGCGATCGCGCCAACCCGGCCATAGCCGATCAGGATGATATGATTGGTCAGCGCCGTCGGCTGCCGCTCCACCTCGTCTTCGAGCGCCATCGGCGTCGTGTTCGGCGCCGGCGCCACGAACACCGGCTCTGCCCGGCCTGCCGCCGGTCCGCCGGCAGCCGCCGTCTGTGGCGTACCCAGGCGCCGCTCCAGCACCGGGCGCAACCAGTCGAGCGCGGCGAACACCACGGGATTGAGAATGATCGAGATCAGCGCACCGGCGAGGATCAGGTCGCGCCCCTCGGGCGGCAGCATGCCGAGCGACACGCCCATTGCCGCCAGAATGAACGAGAACTCGCCGATCTGCGCCAGGCTGGCCGAAATCGTCAGCGCCGTGCCGACCGGCCGGCGGAACGCCACGACGATCAGGAAAGAGAACACCGATTTGCCGACGACGATGATGAACACCGTCGCCAGCACCGGCAGCGGATCGGAGATGATAATGGCCGGGTCGAACAGCATGCCGACCGCCACGAAGAACAGCACCGCAAACGCGTCACGCAGCGGCAGGCTCTCTTCCGCCGCACGGTGGCTGAGTTCGCTCTCGCTCAAAATCATGCCGGCAAAGAAGGCGCCCAGGGCCAGCGACACGCCGAACAGATAGGCCGCGCCCGCCGCGACGCCCAGCGCAATCGCCAGCACCGCCAGGCGGAACAGCTCGCGGCTACCGGTGTGCGCGGTGTAATGCAGCACCAGCGGGATCAGCCGGCGGCCCACCACCAGCATGAACCCCACGAACGCCGCCAGCTTGACCACGGTGACCGCGATGATCCCCGCAACACCCAGCTGGATGCCGCCGATCCGCTCGACGAAGCTGACGAACGGGTCGGCATGCGCCGCTTCCACCGCCCCTTCGGCCCCGCTCAGGCTCGCCAGTGCCGGAATCAGCACCAGCGCCAGCACCATCGCCATGTCCTCGACGATCAGCCAGCCGACCGCGATCTTGCCGCGCTCGCTCTCGATCATGTGCCGGTCCTGCAGCGCTTTCAGCAGCACGACGGTGGACGCAACCGAAAGCGCCAGCCCGAAGATCAGCCCGCCGCCGATGGACCAGCCCATCAGAATGGCCAGCCCCAGACCCAGCCCGGTCGCACCGAGAATCTGAACCGCAGCGCCCGGCACGGCGAGCGCCCGCACGCTCAGCAGATCCTTGAAGGAAAAATGCAGCCCCACCCCGAACATCAGCAGGATCACGCCGATCTCGCTCAGCTCCGTCGCCAGTTCGATGTCGGCGACGAAACCCGGCGTATAGGGCCCCACCATCACGCCCGCGATCAGATAGCCGACCAGCGGCGGCATCCGGAAGCGATTGGCGATCGCGCCAAGGATGAAGGCGAGAACCAGACCCGCGACGATCGTTGAGATCAGGGGGGTGGCGTGTTCCATTACGTGCGGCCTCCGGCGGAGGCCACCCTCCGCTTTAGTGTCGTCAAATCAGATTCAAGGATGTGGCAAGCTCAGGCCCCACGCAAGCTGCGAACACGCTGGGGAGCCCTGCAGATCATGCGTCTTTAGCCTAGTGGAAAAGCCGGTCGATGGCCTCGGCCAACGCCACGTCTTTCTCCGTCAAACCGCCGGCATCATGCGTGCTCAGCGTTATGCGGACCTTGTTGTAGACGTTCGACCAGTCAGGGTGGTGATCGGCTTTTTCGGCCAGCAGCGCCACGCGGCTCATGAATCCGAACGCCTCGGAAAACGACTTGAACCGAAAATCATGGCTGATCGCATCCGCCTTGCCATCGTAGATCCAGCCGTTCAGCCGGGCGAGCGCTGCATCGCGCGCCGCCGGGGTTAAGGCACCAGACATAGCCGCAACTCCTTGTGTTTTATCCACGATGTCAGACAAACACGTCGGTTTGGTGGCGTGGCAGACGTCTCAAAGAGACCATCACCACCATCCGGCCTACGACCTCGAAGACAAGGATACGTAAACCATCTTGGGCGATTACATCCGTGATGCGCACGTTATTTGTGCGGAATTCTTCCGATTGGCCATACGCAAAGCTAGCATTAACCGCTTACCGGTCATTGTGCGGGTTCGTCGGTGAAGGTCCATGTTCGAACGCGCTAACAAGACACTACCGCCCGTAGACTACGTGTCGATGATTCGGTCGCTGTATGCGGACCGACGCGTCATGCTTCTTGGCGCGCTGTCGTCGGCGCTCGTCTCGGCTGTCGCTGGTATCGAATCCGGCTCTTACGTGCTGCTGGCCGTAGCCGCATGCTTCGTCGTCGTCGGCGTTTTGCGCAATCTCGACATGAAGGCCTTCGACGCCACCAGGCTTGCCGATGATGACGTGACGGCCGCCATGGGATGGGAGCTGCGCGCCACAGTCGGCGCCGCGGTGATCGCGGCGCTCTATGGCTTCTGGATGGCCTACAGCTTCCTCGCCGTGAACACCGCCTTTGCGGAGATGAGCTCGCTGTCGGTCACCGTTTCGGTGCTGGTCGGCGTCGCCGGCCGCAACTTCGCCATCGATCGGCTGGTGACCCTGCAGGTCGTGCTGATGAGCCTCGGCATGGCCGTCGGCATGCTGTTCGATGGCGCCTTGCACACCGCCATGCTGTCGGTCGTGCTCATCGCCTTCGTCTTCTCGCTGCGCAAGGTCTCGGCCAATATCCGCGCCATCCTGCTGCGCGCCGTGCATGGGCGCATCGAAGCGACCCGCCTCGCCTCCGAGCTCGATACGGCACTCGAAACCATGCAGCACGGGCTATGCATGCTGGACGAGCACGGCCTGATCGCGGTCGCCAATGACCGGGCCGAGCAGGTCTTCGCCACCATGTTGCCCGGCAACTGGAACGGCCGGCCCTTTGCCGCGATGATCTCGTCGGCTTCTGCACGCGGCGCCATTCCCCAGCATTCCGCCAGCCAGCTGATGGACACGGTGCAGACCGGCTGGGGCGGCAAGGTGGTGTTGCGCCTCCCCGATGGCGAGTATTGCGAGGTCACCGTCTCGTCGCGCCAGGACAAGACGGTGCTGCTGTTCGAGGATATTACCGACCGCGTGAAGGCAGAAGAGCGCATCAACTACATGGCGCATTACGACACGCTGACCGGTCTGCCCAATCGCGCCTACTTCGCCGAACAGGTGGACGCCGATCTCGATCGCCGCCGCCGCACCCAGCCGTCCGAACCGGCACTGCTGATGATCGTCGACATCGACGACTTCAAGCATGTCAACGACACCATGGGCCATCTCATCGGCGACCGGGTCCTGATCGAAACCTCCGAGCGGCTCGGCCGCGTACTGGGCCGCGACAGCCTGGTCGCCCGCATGGGCGGCGATGAATTCGTGGTCTATCGGTCCAACGCCGCCCTCAGGGACGGCAAGACCGATGCGGAAGCGATTCTCGAAGCCTTCAGCCGCCCGATCGATCTGGGCGACGAGGTGCTGTCGGTGCACGTTTCGATCGGTGAGGTGACGGTGACCCGCACCAAGGACGATCTGGATGCGCTGCTGACCAAGGCCGATCTTGCGCTGTACAAGGCCAAGGCCATGGGCAAAGGGCAGGCCCAGACCTTCCGCGATGAGATGGACACCGACTACCGTTATCGTCAGCGGCTCAAAGCCGACCTCAAGCAGGCCGTGCAGGATGGCGCGCTGACCCTGGTCTTCCAGCCGATCGTCGACCTGCGCACCCGGCGCGTCGTCAGCTGCGAGGCCCTGGCGCGTTGGCACCACCCCGAACTTGGCTCGATTCCGCCCTCGCTGTTCATCCCGATTGCCGAGGAAACCGGCATCATTTCCGACATCAGTGCCTGGGTGCTGGCCTCGGCCACCGCGGAATGCCGCAACTGGCCGGAGGACGTTTCGATCTCGGTCAACATCTCCGCCCGCGACTTCCGCAACGCCGATGTCGGCGCCATGGTGCACAATGCGCTCACCAGCTCCGGGCTCAAGCCCAGCCGGCTGGAGATCGAAGTCACCGAGACCGCGGTCATCGAGGAACGGACCGCGGCCATGGAAATCCTCGGCCGGCTGGCCGAACAGGGCATCGGCATTGCCCTCGATGACTTCGGCACCGGCTATTCGTCGCTGAGCTACCTGCAGGCCCTGCCCTTCAGCAAGCTCAAGATTGACCGCAGCTTCGTCATGGACATCGCTCAGAACCCGCGCGCCATGCGCCTGCTCAGCAACGTTGCCCAGCTCGGCAAGGACATCAATCTGACCGTAACCGCGGAAGGCGTGGAGACCGAGGAGCAGCTCAGCCTCATCGCCGAAAACTCCAAGGTCGATCAGATTCAGGGCTATCTGTTCGGTGTGCCACTGCCCCGCCGGGAGGTGGCTGAACTGATCGATCGCATGGCGGCCCGCGCCAGCCAGGACCTGCCGCAGACCCTGCTCGCCGCAAACCGCAGACGTGGTTAACTCCGTCTAATTTGTTTCAACTACGATGTAATTCCGCGCGAGCGTACCGCCTACGGGTTGTACGTTAGGAATCAGAAGATATTTCCCGATTGATCATGGCTAACGAAAGGTTAAGCTGGTTCGGTATTGAGTAGCGTAGCTTCAGCTTCCGCAGTTGGAAGGTCGGCCAATGTCGTCAGATAATACTGTCTCGCGTTTTTCAGGAACACTCTTGGATATACTGGATCGCGTTGAATATTCTCGCGTCCGCATGGATGTAACAGACAACCCAATCTATCGCTTGCGCTATGAAGCCTATCGCCGCGAAGAGTCTGTGCCCTTCAATGACACGGGTATAGTGGTCGATGATCTCGACACCGCGCCGAATGGAATGTGTTTCGGCGTGCACATTGATGGCGAACTGGTCAGCTCCATCCGGTTGCACCATATCTCGGCACAACATCCTTTCGGCGCCAGCATGAAGACCTGCGCAGATGTGTTGCAACCTCTTCTCGACCAGGGCGAAACTTTCATCGACCCGTCGCGATTTACCGCCGACTACGAAGCATCTTTGGCCTATCCGGCGCTGCCGTTTCTGACCTTGCGCATTGCTGTCATGGCATCAGTATACTTCAACGCGGATGCCTGCCTGGCGCTGGTGCGGCCCGAGCACACGGCATTCTATCGCCGCGTCTTCGGGTCCGAGGAAATGTCGCCACCCCGCGTCTATCCGGGCCTCGCCTTTCCGGTGCAGCTGTTCGGCGCCTATGTGAACACCAAGCTGCCCATGACGCTGCGGCGCTACCCCTTCTTCATGTCGACCGAAGAGGAGCGCCGCGAGCTGTTCGGCCGCGCGCCGGACGAGCATTTCGAGCGTCCACAACGCGCCAAGTCGCGCCTTGCCTATGAGCGGGCCATGCTCAGCCAGCAGCTCGAGAACGCGTCCGTCGCCGCCGAGTGAAACCCGCCCGGACGGGCGCTCAGCCCTCCGGGATCCACACCACCATCGAGCCCTGCCCGCGGTTGGCCCACAGGTAATAGGGCAGCGCCGTGAGCACGCTCTCGCCGGTCTTTGGCGGCGCATTGCGATAGAGCCCCGACCATTCCCCCTCGTCGATGGCGCGCGCATCGGCGGACAGCGTCACCACCCCGTCGAACAGGTCGTCACGCTGCTTGACCTCCAGCGCCGAATTGCGTGGCAGCTTAAGCCGCTGCACCCGGCCACCCGGATTGTCCGCCTCCTCGACGCAATAGACCAGAGGCCCGCGCTTCAGCGCCACCCGGCCGACATCCATGATCACCCCCGGATGCGCATAAACGCGCTCCGCCGGCATCGGCAGGTCCAGCGTCACCACATCGCCCTTGGCCCAGGTACGATGGATCGTCAGATAGCCATTGACGGGCGTGTCGCTCACCGTGCTGCCGTTCACCGTCACCTCGGCACCTTCGCACCAGCCGGGTATCCGCAGCTTCAGATCAAACGCCGCCTCCGTTTCCGGGTCGATCTCGATGCGGATATCGCCCGACCACGGATAGTTCGACACCTCCCGCAGCGCCACTTTCGTGCCGGCCGTCTCGACCGTGGTGGAGATCCCGCCATAAAGGTTGATCGCAATGCCGTCATCGGCGCGGGAGACGAAATAGCCGCCCACCGAGGCCACCAGCCGGCTGACATTCATCGTGCAGCACGGGCAGGTGTGCCAGGCCCAACGCTCCGCCGACCCGTTCGATTCCAGCGGGTTGGCATAGAAATAATGTTCACCGTCGCGGCTCAGCCCACTGAGGGCACCGTTGAACAGCGCCAGCTCCAGGATGTCGGCATATTTGCCATCGAGATCGAGATGCAGCATCCGCTGCGCCCAGAAGATCAGCGCCACCGAAGCGCAGGTTTCGGCATAGGCCGTCTGGTTCGGCAGGTCATAGTCATGCGTGAACCCCTCGTTATGGGGCGACGGCCCGAGCCCGGCGGTGATGTACATCTTGGTGTCCATCACATCGGCCCACAGCGTCTCGCAGGCCTGCTTCAGCCCGGCATCGCCCAGTTCCGCCGCGAGGTCAGCCATCGCGGTATACATGTACATGGCGCGCACCGCGTGCCCCACCACCTTGTCCTGCTCGCGCACCGGCAGGTGCGACTGCGAATATTCGTAGTTCGCGAAAACATAGCGCTGGGTTTCCATCCCCTTGGCTTCGCGCGCCTCGCGTTCGACGTCGAAATAATGCGGCGGCTGCTGGCCACGTTCGTTGATGAAATAGGCTGCGAGGTCTAGGTGCTTGCGCTCGCCGGTCAGCCGATAGAGCTTGATCAGCGCAATCTCGAGCTCCTGATGGCCGCAATAGCCGCGCTTCTGCCCCGGTCCCGTGCCGAAGGTCTCGCGGATATGGGCGACATAGCGCTCCATCACGTCCAGCCAGCGCCGCCGTCCGGTCGTCTCGAAATAGGCAATCGCGCCTTCGAGCATATGCCCGGCGTTATAGAGTTCGTGATTGTCGCGCAGATTGGTCCAGCGCTTCTCCGGCTCCCGGCCGAGATACCAGCAGTTGAGGTAACCATCGGGCGCCTGCGCCGCCTCGAAATCGTCGATGATCGCCTCGATCTTCGCCTCGATATCCGCATCGCGCCGATGGCTGAGCGCATAGCTCGCCGCCTCGATCCACTTGCCGACATCGGAATCCCAGAACACCTGCACTGTGAACCCGTTCGGGTGGCGCGGAAACTTCAGCGGCGGCGGCGGCTGCGGCAGTTTCAGCGACTCGAGGATCCCCACTTCCTCCAGCTTGGCGTGCTGGGTCGGGATCGTGCGCGCCAGCACGGTGTCGAGCCGTTCCTTCCAGAACGCACCCTCGAGGCGCACATCGACGAAACGGATCGGCAGATACTGGCTCACTTTGAATTCCCTTGTGGGTTGGAGGACTCGCGCACGACCAGCGTGCAGGGAAGCCGAAGGACGCCACGGTCCTGCTCCCCGTCGATCATGGCGAGCAGCCGCTCGCCGGCTTCACGCCCGAGGGCGCTGAGATTCATGTCGATGCTACTGAGCGGCGGGCGCGCAGCAGCCGCCATCACCTCCCAGTTGTCGAACCCAACCACGGCAACCTGCTCGGGCACGGAGATGCCGCGCTCGCGCAGCGCGTCGAGCGTGCCGCGGCCGATCTGGTCATTGTCGCAGAACAGCCCGTCGGGCGGCGTCGCGCTGCCGTCGAACAGCTGCGCCACCGCATCGCGGCCCCAGCTCTCGGCCCACGAGCCCGTGAGGTAATGCGCCGGGTCCGGCGTCACCCCGGCCGCCGCCAGTGCCGACAGATAGCCCCGGTGCCGCAGGTTCACCGCCTCGAACCGTTCCGGCCCGGCAATATGCGCAATCCGCCGCCGCCCCTGCGCCAACAGGTGCTCGGTCGCCAGCCGCGCCCCGCCTTCATCATCCGGCAACAGCGACAGCGCATCCGGGTCATCGGCCTGAGAGAACACATAAACGACCGGAATATGCGGCGGCAGCCCGACGATCGGCGGACGCTTGTCCGCCCGTCGCGCCGTCACCACCATCCCGTCGATCCGCTTGCCCAGCAGCTGGTCGAGATGCTGCTGCTCGCGCTCCGGATCATCGGTGGCATTGCACATGAACACCGCGATGCCCTGGTCGGCGAACTGCTCTTCCAGCGCCTGGAAGATCGGCAGCGTGAACCGGCCGAAACTGTCGGTCGAAATGATCCCCACCGTCATCGAGCGCGTCCGGTGCAGGCTCTGCGCCATGTCGTTCGGCCGATAGCCGATCTCCCGCGCCACCCGCTGCACCTTCTCGCGCGTCTCCTCGCGCAGCCGCCCCGAGGCGTTCAGCGCCTTCGACGCGGTGCCGATCGACACCTCGGCGAGCCGCGCCACGTCGCGGATCGTCGGGCCGTGCCGCGCCGGGCGCAGGTCCTTGCTGACTTGGGGCGGGAGGTCGTCGTCCATCGTGCTACTTCACGGCTCCGTTGAGGAAGCCTGCGACATAGTATTTTTGCAGCAGCAGATAAATGATGACGCATGGCAGGATCGAGATGATCACGCCCGCTTCGAGCGCCCCCCAGTCCACGGCGCCCTGCCGGCCCGCGCGGACACTCACCAGCATGATCGGCACGGTAAAGCTCTGCTCGTTGTTCATGAAGATCAGCGCCGAGAGGAACTCGTTCCAGCTCTGGATGAAGGCGAACAGGGCGACCGTCACCGTGCCGGGAACCACCAACGGCAGAAAGATCCGCCATAGCGTCTGCAGCGAACTGCAACCATCTACCTTCGCCGCTTCCTCCATCTCGCGCGGAATGGCCTCGAAACTGTTGCGCATCAGATAGATCGAGAACGGCAGCTGCAGCACCGCATGGACAATCGCCAGCCCTAGGTGGCTGTTCGCCAGCCCCATCCCCGCAAAGTTCAGATAGAGCGGCGTCAGCAGCGCCTGATAGGGGATCATCAGCGGCGCCAGCATCAGGATGAACCACAATTCCTTGCCGCGGATCTTGAACCGCGCCAGCCCGTAGCCGGCCGGCACCGACAGCGCGAGGCAAAGGACAATCGTCAAACCTGCTACCGCCAGCGAATTGGACACATAGCTCCACAACCCCGCCTGATATTCGAACACCTTGAGATAGTTCTCGAGGCTCAGTTGCGACGGCAGATAGCTCGGCGGCGATTGCCGCGCTTCGGCCGCCGTCTTGATCGAGGCGATGAAACTCAAGACCAGCGGGAGCAGCATGATCGTGCTGACCCCGACGCAGATCGCCGCAATCAGATAGCCGACCGGCCGGCTCTGCCCCACCGCCTGCGCACTGCGGCTCCTGCTCACCAACCCGCGGGGCGCGCTTTCACTGATCGTCGTCATGCTTGCGGGCTCCGGTTCGAAAGGACCACCTGGATCGAGGAGAACACCAGAACGATGCCCGTCAGGATCATCGACAAAGCCGCGCCATAGCCCAGTTTGAAGCTGATGAAGCTGTTCTGGTAGATCCAGTAGACCGAGGTGAAGGTTTTGCCGCGCGGGTTGCCCCCGGTCATGATGTAGAACTGGTCGAAGGCCAGCATCGAGCCGATCACCGAGATCAGCGTCGCCAACAGGATCACCCTGCGCGTCAGCGGCAGGATGATGTGCCACACCCGCTGCCAGTAATTCGTCCCGTCGATCAGCGAGGCTTCGGTCACTTCGGACGGAATCGACTGGATCCCGGCGATGAACAGCAACATGCCAAAGCCGACGATCTTCCAGGTCACCGAAATGATCACGGCCGTCAGCGCCATGTCGGCATTGGTGAACCACACGGCCGGTTCTTCAAAAATGCCCAGATCGACCATGATCTGGTTGAACGGGCCGACCTGCTGGTCGAACAACCAGAACCACAACAGGCTGGACGACCCGAGGCCGATCACGACAGGCAGGAAGATGATCGCCCGGGTGATCTGCCGCAGCAGCTGGTTGGGCGCCGTCAGCAGCGCCAGCGCAAAGCCCAGTCCCATCAGGATCGGGGTGATCACCACCGTATATTGCAGGGTGAACCACAGCGCCCGCCAGAACGAGCGGTCGCTCATCGCCCGCGCATAATTATCGAACCCGATGAACACGCCGCCGCCCAGCAGCGACGTATCGGTCAGCGACAGATAGGCGAGCTGGCAGAACGGCCAGAGCACGAACGCGCTGACGAACAGCAGCGCCGGCAGGAGATATAAGAAACCCTGATGCTTCGACAGAGCCTTGGTCATCCGTCACAATTCCAACTGAGCCGGAGCGCGGCTGCGGCGGCGCGTGGCCACCGCAGCCGACCCCCGGGAGGATCCTACTGCGAGGCGATATCGCGCAGCGCGGCGCGGGCCTCTTCGATCGCACCGTCGATGTCACCATCGAACACGGCGACCTGGATCATGGTCAGCCACGGCGACTGGTCGGCATTGACCATGTCGTTGAAGTGGAAGGCATAGGGCGTCTGGCCGATGCCCACCGCTTCCGCCGTGGTGATGTAGCGCGGATCTTCCTGGAAGTACTTGTTGTCCGCGAGGTCCGAACGGGAGGGCAGGATCAGGTTCTTCGCCAGCCCCTCCAGCTGCGCCTCGTCGGTCAGCTGCCAAGTGATGAACTCGGTGGCGAGGTCAGGATGCTCGGCGCCGCGCGGAATGGCGATCACGTCGCCGCCGACGAAGCTCGAGGCATCGCCCTCCTCGACGCCGGGCAGCGGCGCAATGCCGAAGTTCATGTCCGGCTGGTTGGCCTTCAGCGCCGCGATGGCGAAGCCACCCGAGCCCATGATGCCGATATTGCCAGTCTCGAACGCTGCCTGGAAGTTGGAGCCGGTATCGGCTTCGGCGCTTTCGGGAATCACACCCTCGTTCCAAAGGTTCTGCAGCATCTGCAGCACTTCGCGCACCCCGGTGCCTTCCATTGCCGGGGCGTCACCCGAGGTCGGCAGCAGCGTCGCACCCGAGCCCCACATCATCGGCGCCTGGGTGAAGATATTGCAGCCACCGCATGAGCCGGAGAAATAATAGCCATAGGCGTCCGGCACGTTCTCCTTGATCTGCCGGGCGAAGGACTCGATCTCGCCGATGGTCTTCGGCGGCACCTCCGGGTCGAGCCCGGCAGCCTCGAACACGTCCTTGTTGTACAGCAGGATGGAGACATCAGGCGTGAACCCGGTGCCATAGAGCTTGCCGTCGTAGGTCGCCAGATCCCGGAACGCCTTGGCGACCTTCTCCTGGTTCGGGTCATTGCCCAGCGTCTCGGTCAGGTCGGTCAGCAGCCCGGCCTTCATGAAATCGGGCATGAAGATCAGGTCGAACGAGATCAGGTCTGGCACGTCGCCCGACTGCACCGAGGTGGCGAGCTTGGTCACCATCTGATTGTCGGGAATCGTCGTCAGCTCGATCTGGTCGTCATGGGTCGAGTTCCACAGATCGATCATGTGCTGCGCGGCATTGGCGCTCGAAGCGCGGGCCCACAGGCTCAGCGTCTCTGCCATGGCCGCAGCCGGCATCATCGCAATCGTCGAAACGGACATGGCGAGCGCCATCGTCCAGGCACCTGGCAATTTCATGGGTTCCTCCTCCACTTGCCGTTGCCACCGGAAATCCCTCCCCCGGCGGACAATCTGGGAAAAGCTTTTCCTTCGCGCTTGTCGGTTTCCGCCTTGAGGACGGCGCGCAATTTAGGAAAACCTTTTCTCAGCGAGACATGCCACGCTCTCGGCACGGGCGCAAGAGGCGTCGAAAGACAAATTTGCGACGCAAAAATACGCCGCACCGCGAGGCGCTGCAGCGGGAAACCTTGGTAGGGCCATGAAAATCTATGATGGCGGGTCAGCGCCAGCCCATTGAAAACTCAGGCGTCTTCCAGGCTCGATACAGGCTGGCGCCGCCGGCTTGCGATCCCGGACAATGTCGGCACCTCGCGACGGCTTGGCAGACTGAGGCCCAGAGCCTCGGCAACTTTTTCTTCAAGCACACGGTCGATTTCGGAACGGGTCATCATCCATCTCCTGCGCCCTGAGGGGCCGACTTGAATGAATAAACGCCCGCACCCGCGAATCGGTTGCGAAAGAGTAAATGCGCCCGGCGCGGTCAGCCCGCCAGGCGATCCCGCAGCTCGTCCAGCGCACGGATGCAGCTGTCGATTTCCGAGCGGATCGCCCGGCGATCCTTGTCGCTCAACGCCAGCGTCTGGCCGGGGCGCGCCGGGCGCAACGCGGCCGACAACGCTTCGATATCGCGCTTGAGCTTGCTCATTTCGCTGACGGCCGGCATCGGTATCTCCCCTGGCTGGCGTTCCGCTTAGCATCCCGCGCGGTGAGGGGAAACCGGCGTCCGGCTCAGCTCTGGTTCGGAAAGCACGCCGTCGCCGACAGATTGCCACCCGTGGCCATGGCGGTCAGGAACTCCGGCGCCGCGCTGGTGAACTGATAGCTGATCGTCACCTGCGAAAACCCGCTGATCCCGTTGCAGATCGCCGCCTTTTGCAGCGTCACATCACCCGGCTCCAGGCTCACGCCGATCTTGCCCGCCTCGGTGATCACCATGCTGCGCGTTGTGGCAACACTGAACGTGCCACCCGCACTGCACTCGCTTTGCGCCACGCCCATGCAGCGCGCCGTGCTGATCGCAATCGACTGCATCGCCTGCTTGGTCCAGATCAGCCGGCCATATTCCACAGTACCGACGATCAGCAGCAGCAACGGCGCGGCGATCAGCGCGAACTCCACCGCGCTGGCCCCCGCGCGGTCGCCGATGAACCGCCGCCATGTCACGGTCGGCCCCCTCACTTGACCTGCACCATGGCGCGCAGCACCACCGGCCCCGGCGACACCACGCCATAGGTCAGGAAGATCGGCGTATAGACCTGGCTGGTCGTGATCACGACATACTTGCCCGCCGGGCTGCCGTCGGGACACGCAGCCCCACAGCTGGTCGCACTTCCCCAGTTCAGCGTCTCCGCCGTGCCGGTCGGGCACCAGCACTTGTCGGCATTGTTGGTCACGCCGCCGGTGCTGGCGACACCCGAACTGCGCGTATAGCTCGGACCATTGTTGATCGAGATCTGGACGTCCTTGTCAACCGGCACCAGCGAACCGATCCGCCCCGCCAGCGCTTCCCCGCCACTGGCGCTGACATCATCCGACGACACCAGCGCATAGTTCGTCGCCGACGACAGCGACTGCGTCAGGCTCAACCGCATCAGAATGTTGGAGCCGAAGTCGAGAATGGCGACCAAGATCAGCAGCATCACCGGCACCAGCAGGGCGAACTCGACCGCCGACGCCCCGCTCTCGGCACCCCGCAGCCGCGCCAGCCCGCGACACCACCTGCCCGTCATGCCGCCGATCATTGAACCAGACTCACGCGTCCGCCGCCGGCACTCGCGCCGGCCACTTCGCATTCCGAAGCCAGCACCGTGCCGCCAGACATCGAGATCTGCGTCCCGACCAGTTGCAGGCAATTGGTGCCACCGCTGGCGCCGGCGCCGCCGTTCATGGTGATCGCGCCATTCGCAAAATAGAACGCGCCGCTGATCTTGCCGCCGCTCGCCCCACCGGTGAAAATCGCGCCATTGCTGTTCGCGCTCGGCCCGATCACCGCAACATTGGCCAGCGGCCCGGAGGTCGGTGCCGACAACCGGATATTGCTGTAGCCCGCCGTCACGCAGAACGCCTTGCCTGCGCAATCGCCGTAGGGAAACGTCGTCCGCCCGGAAATCACCAGCGTAACGTCTTCCGCTTTGACCGCCACCGTCTGGCTGGCGCAGTTCGTGGCACCGCCACCATTGGCGCCCAGCGCAAAGAACCCGTCGACGGTATAAACGCCCGCCCCCAGCACCACGCCGCCCGCGCCGTTGAAATCGCCGTTGATATCGTGCTGCGGCGCCGCCCCGATCACGAGACAGCTGCCGCCGCCGGCCGACGCATTCACATGGCCGATGAACTGATAGACCCCGGCCCCCAGCGCATCCGCCAGAAAGGTCTGCGATCCGCCCGCGAGCGACAGCGCGTCGCCATTGCTGGACGGGCCGAACCAGTAGCTGTTGCTGCTCCCCTGCCCCAGCGTCAGGCGCGACCCGCCGCTGTTGAACACCCCCGACGACAGCGCAAACACGCTGGGTCCCTTGAAGGTCAGCGTCGAGGTGTTGCAGATGCTGTAATAGACCCCGCTGCAGTTGATCGTGCTGCGGCCCATCTGGAACGTCCCCGCGCCGATGACCGTCGTTGCGCCGCCGCCGGCGTTGATGCCTTTGACGAAACTGTAGCTGCCGCCCGAGCCGTTCTCGTCGATCTTGGTCGTCCCGGTCACCGACATCGTTCCGTTCACCGCAAACGGCCCGGACCCGAACGTCGTGGTGCCGTTTGTGGCGACATTCCCCATCACCGAAAAGCTGCCATTGCCGAAGCTTGTGGTGCCATTGGTGGTGAGATTGCCGCGGATCAGGTAGTTGCCGTCCGAGAACAGCGTGGTGCCCCAGTTCGTCGTCAGATTGCCGCCGAACAGGTAGTTTCCCGGGCCGAACCGGCTGGTCGAGGTGGTCGAAACATCGCCCGAAAACGTATAGGTCGCGGCCGCCGACAAGTTGAAGTCGAGGTTGAGACCGCCGCCGAGGCTCATGTTCTTGATGTTGTAGGTGCCGCCACTCGGGCAGGTGAACACCCAGGTGTTGCCGACCTTGTCTGCCACGCAGCCCAGCGCACTGGCCTGCGCCTTGGTGCCATTGGTGTTCCAGCCGAACTCGATCGACTTGCCCTCGGGGGGCGCTGCGATCGCCGCGAACGCCGGAGCGACGGGCGCCGTCTGACCCGACAGCGTTGCGAACCGGGCCTGCGCCGCACTGATCCCGGCATTGCCCGAAAATGGGTCTGCCGTTTCCGCCTTGGTGATCGACGCGGCGGTAATCCCGCCGCACGGCTGGGTCGGCGCCGCAGCAGAATTATACGACAGCTGCTTGGCGGTGATCGTCGTGCCACAGGGCACCGTCACGCTGTTGTTCGAGGCCACCGCACAATTGGTCGCGGTAATATGCGTGCCGCCGCTCATCGTCACGCCGGTGCCGCCGCCGTCGAGTGCCAGAATGCATGCCGACGTCCCGCCGGCGACCTGCGCGAAGGCTTCCGAACTGATGGTCAGTGTCGGCCCGACCCCGAGGATCGGTGCCAGATAGAGCGGCTTGTCGACAGACACCGTCGCTTCCACCGCCTGCTTGGTGCCATCGCGCGGCGATGGGACGAGCGCCAGCGTCACCTCCGCCGGTGCGAGCCCGTTCAGCGCCGCTACATGCTGGCCGGCAAGCCGCATCGAATCTTCCGAACTTGTCGACGCCAGCGCCAGCGCCCCGGCATAGGCGGCAAGGTCCGCCACCCGCTGCGTCTTGGCGCTCACCACCATCGCATGGCCGTACTCGGCCACGAGCGCCCCCGCCCCCAGCGTCAGCGGCAGCGTGACGGCAAAGATGATCGCAACATTGCCCGACGCGGAACGCGCGAACCCGCGCGCAATTCTCCGCAACCGACGGAACAAATTCAAAACAAGTCTCCAAAGGAGCCAGCTGCAGGCCGCACGCCTCAGCTGGATGAAATCCCACTATTCCAGCAGCCAAACAGCGAAGTAAAGGCCGCACAAACCGGAACTTAATCGGGCGGAACGATCGCTTCAAAAGCGTTACCGGCCATTAATACTTGTTAAGAAATTTAGAGCATTATCTCGGCGTCTCGACCCCTAAAGCGCCGAGATCCGAGATGTCGACGATCTTTATCCCTCGCCCGCTGATCATCGCTGCCCTCGTAGCCCAGAGCTGGATGCTGGTCATCATCATGCTCAATGGCGCAGGGCATCTGTGGTCTCAGCTGGTCACCCTGCTGCTCGGCTGACGCCGCGTCACATCATTGGGGCAGTCCGAAATTGATCCCGTCATTCTTGACGGTCATTTGCGTGCCCAGCAGCGGCGCGTCGCAGCTGATCGACATCACGAAGCTCGGCATCACCGAAATCTCGAGCACCTTGTCCAGCGCCGTCGCCACGCCCGCCAGTTCCGGCGCATCGACGCCGATCGGCAGGAACTGGCGCGCATAAACCGTGCTCGTGGCGTTGCCGCGATACGCGCCCGCTTCGTCCAGGCCCGCGAAGCGCCGGATCGCCGCGAATGTCGCCGGGCAGCTCTCTTCTCCGCTGCCCACGAGCGACCCGTACTCGTAAAACGCCATCACGATGCGATCGCGTTGCGCATTATAGCTCACATTCACCGTATAGGCGGGAATCCCGTCGGTCCGCGTCGCCCCCGGCCCGAACCACTTCTCCAGCAGGGTTTCGAGCCGCACCAAGCCAAAACTCATCAGCGGCGTCGGCGTGTTCATCAGCATCTGCACACTGGCATCCGGCGCCGCCAGACCCGGCCCCGAACCCAGCGCCAGCAGCGCGCCCACGACCATTCCCAAAACCCGCTTCATACCCGATCCTCCACCAGCCCCGCGCATCGTGCCCGGCAGCTAAACGCCACACAAGCCTGATCGCACCCGTCATCTGAGACGACGACCGCACGCGAAAGCTTGGGAATGTCACTGAAGCGAAAAGTGGTGCCGCATAGGTGACTCGAACACCTGACCCCATCATTACGAATGATGTGCTCTACCAACTGAGCTAATGCGGCGCACCGGTCGGCCGGTCGCGGGGACAGGCCGTGGCAAGTGGCGGTCTTTTACTGGCGACACCGGGCCCGCGCAAGAGGTTTTGCGCGTCGCCTCAATCGGAGCTTTCCGGCAGCGCCAGCGCCCCGCCCGATGGCGCTGTTTCACTCGGCTGCTGTTTAATCAGCGTACTGGAGTTGGCGCTGACCCGCGTCGCCACCGCGCTGGCCGGCACCCGCCACTCGAAGGCGTCGAGACGCCCGGTGGCCGGTGACAGCGGCTCCCATTCGTCCGCGGTGATCCCGTCGGCCGTCCAGGTCGGATCGGCCGGCGCCCGCGACGCACGGTTGCGCCAGTCGATCGCCTTGCCGGTGTCGCTGTTCTGGCCCTCTTCGATCTCCGCCATCAGCACGCACACACCCCGTGTCGGGTTGGTGCTGTTGTACCCCTCGAGCGCCGAACGTGCGGTCTCCCATTCGAACGCGTCGATCGCCGCGCGCGCCAGAACCATGGCGGCGGCGCGGTTCTGCGGTGGCGTATCCACCAGTTCCTTCATCCGCTTCAGCCGGTCCGCCGCGGCGCTGCCCGAGCCTATGCTGGCAAACAGCGTCGCGATATCGGGATGCGAGGTGGCGCGCCACACCCGGCGCAACAGGCTCAACGCCCGGCGCTGCTCATTGCGGTTGGCATAGATACGCGCCGCGATCAGGGCGGCCGGCACGAAATCAGCCTGCAGTTTCAGCGCGGCGAGCGCCTGCTCCAGCGCCGTATTCGGGTCATTGCCCTCAGCCAGCTGCGCCCGCGCCGTGCCGACCACCGCCTGCCGCCGCCGCTTGCGCATCTTTTCGTCACGCGTCACGGCGCTTTCTTCCGCCACCATGCGCGCCGCCTCTTCCCAGCGGCCCTGTCGCGCCAGATCGTCGAACACCGCGCCACGGGCCCAGCCGGTCTGTTCGGAAATGTCGAGCGCCTTGCGCGCAAAGGTCAGCGCCGCATCGTCGCGCCCCTGCTGGCGCGCCTGGTCGTAGAGCCCGGCCAGCGCTGCCAGCGCCGTCTTGCGGTTGGAAATCAGCGCCCGGTAGTGCTCGCGCGCCGAATGCATGTCGCCCAGCATCAGGTCGGAGCGCGCTTCCAGCAGCTGCGCCGCGGCATTGCTCGGCAGGTTGCCCCGTGCTTCGCGCGCCAGCAGCCGCGCCCGCTGCGCATCGCCGGCACTCAGCGCGATGAACCCATCGGTCAGCGCCACGAACCCATGTTCCTTGCGCCGCTCACGCGAGCGCCGTGTGAAATAATAGGGTGCCGCGAGGATCCGCTTCACCAGCCCCCAGATCAAAATCACCAGCGCGATCGCGGCGATCAGGAAGAAGGCGGCAACCCCCAGCCGCGGCTGCATCCGCATGCCGAGCAGTTCGAGCGTCATCGTACCGGGCAGGCTGATCAGCCAGGCGATGCCTGCGGTGATCAGCAGGCTCGCGACGATCCAGTAGATAAGCCGGATCACTGGCTGGCCTCCGATGTCGACGGGCTCAGCACCCGGCCCCGCAATGTGGTGATGAAGGCCTCCGCCGCGGCGAGGGTCCTGATATCATCCGCCACCGGACCGGCCGCCGTTTGCATGGTTTCCGGCAGATCCGACAGCAGCGTCTCTGCCGCCGGGAAGTCGCGCCGCGCCACCGCTGCCTCGAGCCGCGACATCACCGCATCGGGCGCATCGCCGTCCATTTCGCCTGCCGGACGCACCGCCAGAATGCCCTTCATCCAGTCGAGCGCGTCCTGCCCCCAGTCACCGGTCACCGCACTGCCCTGCGCCGCCATCATTTGCGGCACCGCCGCATCGAACCGGCTGCTCACCGCATCGGGGCGCGGCAGGCCGTCTGCCGCAGCCGATGCAATCTCGGCGGGCACCTCGAGATCAGGCAACAGGCCCGTGAGGCCATCGAGCTCCACCTGATAGGGACGCCCCGAGGCGAAGCTGTTCTCGAGCCCGGACACCAGCAGCGGCAAACGCACAGCCGGGCCGAGATCGCCGGGCATGCCGCTCGGCTGGTCCGCCGTCGCACTCCGAACCGCGTCGACCTCGTCGCGCAGTTCCGCCAGGGCGGCCTCGCCGGCGCCGGAGCGCTGGCTGAGCGTATCGATGCTGTCGCTGAGCGCGGCAAAACTCTGTTCGAGATTGGTGATCGTATTGGCCAGTTCCGAGGCATCCGCGCTCGTTGCCCCTGCGCCCAGCACCGACACACGATCTTCGAGCGCCGCGACCTGCGCCTCGAGCGCACTCAGATCGGCCGGCGGCGGCAGCGCCGCGACGTCGCTGCGCACATCGGCCAGCGCCGTGTCGAGCTGGCCCGAAAGAGTGTCCAGACGGCTTGAGAGATCCGTGTCGCTGATCTCGACCGTCGACAGGCGGGACGCCAGATCGGCCTGCTCGCTTTCGAGCGCCGAAATCTGCGGGGCAGGATCGGCAATCTGCGGCGCGCTGTTGGGCAGTGGCAGCAGATTGACCAGCCCATAGGTCAGCGCCGTGCCGAGCAGGGCACCGGCAACGGCAGCAATGGCGATTGAGTCCCACGGCATTGCCAGTCGCGCCTTGGGTCGCGGCGGCGCCGCCGGTGGCGGTGTCTGGCTTTTCGGCTCTGCACGCGATGTCGGCCTGCTGCCGGCAATACCCGGCTTGGCCTCCGCCCCGGCTTTCGACTGCGCAGCGCTTTTGTCGCCGTCCGCCGAAGCGTTGTCGCGCGCCTTCGCGTCGATGACCGGCGGCTTAACGGGTCCGGACTTGCGCTCAGCCATGCAGCGATCCTCTCATAATTCCAATCATGGCGCGTTTTCGTCGCGCGCAAAAGACAAGGCAAGTCCCATCATTGCCTCTTCGCTGGGGTAGTCCGCCAGCGCCACCCTGACGAAGTGGGCATCCACCAGCGGCAGGGCAACCGCTTCAGACAGACAGATCACGCCCAGCCGGGCTTTCAACTGCCGCGGCAGCCCCGCTGTCAGCTGGGCAAACACCGCTGCCGAGCGTGTCGAATAAAACAACGCGGCAGCCACCCTCCCGGATGCAATCGCACTTGCGACGGCCTCCGGCAATTCCGAAGCCGCCACCATGGCATAGACTTCCGCAGTAATCACCATGCGCCCTGTCGGCGCCAGCGCCCGGCCCAGATCGCTGGTCACTTCGCGCCCCGAGGCATAAAGGATCGGGCCGTCGATCGGCGCTGTGCCGAGCAGCTCGACAAGCTTGGTAACCGTCCCTCCGGCACTCTCGACCCGGGCAAAACCCATCTCTCGCGCCAGACCGGCCGTACGCTGGCCAACCGCGTAGACCGGCAGATCGAGATAGGCCTCGAGCACACCGCGCGCCTGCAGCGCCCGCAGCGCATTGGCGCTCGTGATCGCCATCGCGCCGAACCCTTCGGCATCTGGCAGGCTGGTGGTCAGCACCTGTTGGGTCAGCATCGGCGCCTTCAGCGCGCCAATGCCGAGCGCATCGAGGCGTCCAGCGGTGTCGCTCGCGTCGGGTTCCGGCCGGGTCACGAGCATCAACACCACTTCGCTTACGCCTTACGTCTTGAACATCTCGGCGAAGGCCGGCCCGGCCTCCGCGCGCAACTCCGCCCCCAGGTCGAGGCCGATCCGCGCCGCATCGGCAATCGCCCCGCTGCGCTCGGCCCGGTACCGAACGGAACCGTCGGCACTGAGGATCTCGCCCGTCAGTGTGCACCCATTTACGTGCAATTCGGTAAACGCGCCGATCGGTGTGCGACACGATCCGTCGAGCGTCGCCAGCAGCCCGCGCTCCGCCAGCACGGCCGTCGAGGTATCCGCATGGTTCAGCGGCGCCACCAGCTCGGCGACCCGCGTATCGCTGGCGCGGATTTCGATACCGATCGCGCCCTGTGCGGGCGCCGGCAGAAATTCCCGCGGGTCGATCACCGAGGTGATCCGCTCGGCCATCCCCAACCGGTTGAGTCCCGCCACCGCCAGCAGCGTCGCATCCGCCACCCCGGCTTCGAGCTTGCCCAGCCGGGTGAGCACATTGCCGCGGAACTCGACCACCTTGAGGTCCGGCCGGTAGCGCAGCATCTGCGACGCGCGGCGGATCGAGGACGTCCCCAGCACCGCCCCTTCGGGCAGCGCATCGAGGTCCGGATATTTCAGCGAAATGAACGCGTCGCGGATGTCCTCGCGCTCCAGATAGGCCGCCAGCACAAGCCCCTCGGGCAGGTCCGACGCCATGTCCTTGGCCGAATGGACGCCGAGATCGATCTCGCCCGCGCTCAGCGCCGTCTCGATTTCCTTCGAGAACAGCCCCTTGCCGCCCACCTCGCTCAGGGGCCGGTCCTGGATCCGGTCGCCGCCGGTCGAGATCACCCGGATCTCGATCTCCTCGGGCGCCACGCCATGTGCCGCGACCAGCAGATCGCGTGTCAGTTCGGCCTGTTTCAGCGCCAGAAGGGAGCCGCGCGTGCCGATGCGCAAGAAAGGGGCCGATTGCATTGGCTTGCATTCCTGTTGTACGCGAGCGGGGCTTAGCCGACACACGCGCCAGGGGCAAGGCGACACACTTACACGGGCGGAGACGGACCGGATGCGCGTCCTCGGCATCGAGACCAGTTGCGACGAAACCGCCGCCGCCATCGTGGCGCGCGACGATGCTGGCCATGGCGAAATCCTCTCCAATGTCGTGCGCACCCAGCTCGAGGAGCACGCGGCCTTCGGCGGCGTCGTCCCCGAACTCGCCGCCCGCGCCCATGTCAGCCACCTCGACCGCATCATCGCCCGTGCCGCCAGCGACGCCGGCCTGCACCTCCGCGATGTCGATGCCATTGCCGCCACCGCCGGTCCCGGCCTCATCGGCGGCGTCCTCGTCGGCCTCACCACCGCCAAGGCGCTCGCCGCCGCCCTCGGCAAGCCACTACTCGCGGTCAATCACCTCGAAGGCCACGCCCTCACCGCCCGGCTCACCGACAACATCGCCTTCCCCTATCTCATGCTGCTCGTCTCCGGCGGCCACACCCAGTTCGTCCTCGTCCGCGGCGTCGGCGATTACGAACGCTGGGGCACCACAATCGACGATGCGCTCGGCGAAGCCTTCGACAAGACCGCCAAACTCCTGGGCCTCGGCCTGCCCGGCGGCCCCGAGGTCGAGCGCCACGCGCTGACCGGCGACCCGGCCCGCTTCGCCTTCCCCAAGCCGCTCTTGCGCGAAGCCCGGCTCGACTTTTCCTTTTCCGGTCTCAAGACCGCAGTCCGCCAGGCCGCCGAACAGCTCGCCCCGCTCAGCGACACCGACGTCGCCGATATCTGCGCCAGCTTCCAGGCGACCGTCGCGACCATTGTCGCCACCCGCGCCCGCGATGCCCTCGCCCGCTTCCGCGCCGAACTGCCCGACGCCACCCCGCGCCTCGTCGTTGCCGGGGGCGTTGCCGCAAACCGCGCCATCGGCGCCACGCTCAGGGACGCTGCGGCCAGTGCCGGCGCCGAGCTCGTCATTCCGCCGCCGCGCCTTTGCACCGACAATGGCGCAATGATCGCCTGGGCCGGCGCGGAACGTCTGGCGCTCGGCGCCACCGACCCCAGCAGTTTCGGCGCCAAAGCCCGCTGGCCGCTCGACAGCGCCGACATGCCGATCACCCAGCGGGGCGACCATGCCGCTTGATCATGTCGCCGTCATCGGCGCCGGTGCCTGGGGCACCGCCCTCGCCCAGGCCGCCGCACTGGCCGGCCGCCGCGTCACAATCGTCGGTCGCGACCCCGCCATCCTCGACGACATTTCCACGAACCACCGCAACAGCGCCTATCTGGGCGATCTGCCGCTCGATCCGGCGATCGCCGCCAGCGCCAGCCTGCCCGCCGTCGATCTGATCGTCCTCGCCGTCCCGGCCCAGGCCAGCCAGTCCGTGCTGCAGGCCCATGCCGAGGCCGTCGCCCACCGCCCGGTAGTCCTCACCGCCAAGGGGCTCGAAGCATCGACCCTGCGCCGCCAGAGCGACATCCTCACGGCCATCGTGCCCACCGCCACGCCATTCGTCCTCTCCGGCCCCAGCTTTGCCGCCGACGTCGCCGCGGGCCGCCCCACCGCCGTCACCCTCGCCGGCCCCGACATCGACAGCGCCTCGGAAGTTGCTGCCGCCCTCGCCGGCCCCAGCCTGCGCCTCTACGCTGCCGATGATCTGATCGGCGTCGAAATCGCCGGCGCGCTGAAAAACGTCTATGCGCTTGCCGCTGGCGCCGTCGAAGGCGCCGGGCTTGGCGCCTCGGCCCGCGCGGCGCTCATCGCCCGCGCCTATGCCGAAATGACCCGCTTTGTCGTCGAAATGGGCGGCGCCGCGCCGACGCTCACCGGCCTTGCCGGTCTCGGCGATCTCACCCTCAGCTGCACCTCGCCGCAATCGCGCAATTACCGCTATGGCATGGCGCTTGGCCGCAACGCCGACACGGCCGACATCGGCCTCGCCGAAGGCGTGCTGACCGCACCCGTCGCCGCCGGGCTCGCCCGCCAGCTCGCGGTCGACGCGCCACTCGTCGATGCAGTAAACCAGCTGCTCGAGGGACATCTCACCGTCACCGATATCGTCGCCGGCCTCATGGCCCGGCCACTCAAAAGGGAAATCTGATGCCGTTTTATTCGATCGTCGCCAAGGACAAGTCTGGTGCACTCGACCAGCGCATGGCCGTGCGCCCCGAACACCTCAAGCACCTCGAAACCCTCGGCGACCGCCTGATCATCGCCGGCCCCTTCCAGAACGAAGAGGGCAAGGCGACCGGCAGCTTCATGGTCATCGAGGCCGACGATCTGGCGACCGCGACATCGCTGTTCGAACAGGATCCCTTCATCAAGCAGGGCGTCTTCGAAAGCTGGGACATCAGCCGCTGGGGCCTCACCATCAACAACAGCGCCGGCCGCTGATCCATGGCCCACTGGCTGATGAAATCCGAGCCCGACGTGCTCTCCTATGACGACCTCGCAGCCATGACGACGCCGGAGGAATGGGATGGCGTGCGCAACTACGCCGCCCGCAACAACATGCGCGCCATGCAGGTCGGCGACGAGTGCTTCTTCTATCACTCCGTCACCGGCAAGGAGGTCGTGGGCATCATGCGCGTCGTCGCCGCGGCCCATCCCGATTCCACCGCGGAGCTCAAGGACGGCAAGGTGGTGTGGGAATGCGTCGATGTCGAAGCGGTGAAAAAGCTACCCGAGCCGGTCAGCCTCGCGACCATCAAGGCGCATCCCGAACTCCAGGAGATCGCGCTGGTGAAGCTCTCGCGCCTCTCCGTCTGCCCCATCACCGACCATGAGTGGGACGTGATCTGCAAGCTCGGTGGCCTGTAGCCGCGATTCGCCCTATGATGGTCGAGGTGTCATCTGCCGGAAGAGGATCTGGCTATGGACTTCACCTTCAACTGGCTCGGCATTGTCATCGCCGTCGTTGCCTCATGGGGTACCGGTGCGCTGTGGTATATGGTTCTGAGCAGCCAATGGCTCGCCGCCATCGGCAAGACGCGCGACCAGATCAATCCCAAGGATCCGACACCCTTCATCTTCGGCTTTGCCGTGCAGATCGTCATGGCCATCGTGCTGGCAGCGATCATGCCGGGTATCATGGGTGAGCGCAGCGCGCTGCACGGCCTGCTGACCGGGCTGCTGATCTGGTTCGGCTTCGTCATCACCGCGATGATCCTCAACCACCGCTATGAAGGCGCCCCATGGAGCCGCACCGCCATCGACGGCGGCTACCTGCTGCTGGTTCTGTGCCTGCAGGGCCTGATCATCGGCGTCTTCGGTTAAGCCTGCGCCGTGAGCAGATTCAGCCCTCTCCCACGGAGGCGGAGTTAGCCCCAAGCTACGGCACAAACAGTTGCGCGCCGTCCTTGGTCTATGATCGAAACATTGCTCGCTTTCACATCAGCCAAGCTTGCTCAAGCAACGGGTGCAAGCAGCATCTCAGGTGTCACCAGAAAGATAGCCAGACCAGTTTCGCTTCCGTACGGAACACAATCCGTCACAGCATCTGCCACCGCCAACGCGATCTTTGAACCTGTTTCCGAAATGATGAAAAATGGGTCCGCCATGACATCCACACGGTCAACATCCCCATTCAGCAACTCCACTCTGACTGCCATGGTGGATGAAGTTTGGGTCGGGTCAAACTCAGAGCCACTGTAGCAGTGAATTGCTTGTACTGCGACCATCTTACCTAGGTCGCACGCATACATGTTCACCTCACATGCCTGCGAAACGTAACTCTCAACTTTATTATCCTGTGCGTAGCAATTAATACCTGCGCCTAGTGCAGTCACAATAGCAGCTATAGAGACAGCGAGCTTACCAAGGTTTTGCACTGCAATCTGGCCCTCAGTCGATTTAATCATTTTTAGACGTCATACAGTTGGCGCCGTCAACCGTGAGCTTATCGCCTCCGCCCCGCATTGAACGCGATTGCTTCCCGCACCAGCGCCGTCAACGCCTTGGCGTCCACCGTCTCACCCTCGCCGATATCGATCGCCCGCCACACCTTGCCGCCGAACCCGTTGTTGAACAGGCCTTCGGGGTCCTCCAGCGACGCGCCCTGCGAAAAGGTCAGCTTCACCTTGTCCTTGTGCGCATTGCCGACGACGATGTTCTTGCCGTCGTGACACCACACCGGGCTGCCCATCCACTTCCAGTCCTCGACAATGTCGGGGTCCGCCGCGAGGATGGCCTTGCGCACCTTGGCCAGCGTCTCCGCCCGCCAGTCATCGAGCCCCGCGATCAGCGCATCGATCTTGTCGCTGGGCTTTTCTTCGGCGGCGCTCATGCCAGCCCGTCCACGACCTGTTCCAGCTGATCGAGGAACCGCGCCCAGCCGCTGGCCGCCCCGCCATAGGCCTGCTTCTGTTCGGGAATGCGGAACCCGGCCTGCTCCATCCGCAAATGCGTACCGCCATCCGTCGGCGTCAGCGTCCAAGTGACCGTGCTCTCGAGCCCCATGCCGTTCCAGCTGTAGCTCAGCGCCTCTTCGGGCGCGATCTCCAGCACCTCGCAGTCGACCGACCCCCACGCCTCGGTGAAGGCGAAACGGTGCCCCAGTTCGGGCACGAAATCGGTCTTCATCAGCCATTCCGCCATCAGCTGCGGCTGCGTCAGCGCCCGCCAGATCTTGCTCGGCGGATGCGGCAGCTCGCGTTCGATCACCACGGATCGGGTCTTTGTCTCGGTGTCGGTCATCTTGTCTCCCTCCCGGTCGCCGGGTGTTAGGGTTTGAGGCTGGGCAGCGCCGCAGCCTGCCGCACCCAGTCCGCGAACTGGTCGGCATCGAAATCATCTTCGTGGATGTGCAGATATCGGGTCAGCGGGTCTTTAGAGGCGACGGGCGGCAGCGGCTCAAGCGAGGTGCCGCGGAAGAAATTGACCTTCACGTATCTGTCGAAGCAGTGGTACCCGAGGAAATAACCCTCTTCGTCCTTGCCATACATCGGCGTGTTCCAGCGCACGGCCTTCACCACGCCGGGCACTTCCCGGCCGATGATCGCGTCCACCTGCGCCCCGATGGCTCGCTTCCAGCCCGGCATCGCCGCGATATAGGCCTGCACCGGCCCATCGCCGTCGCCCTTCGGAATCTGCGGGTTGCCGCCTGACAAAAGCCGCACCTCGCCCGGTTTCAAGGGCGGCAGCGGCTTGGGAGTCCACTTCGGCTTGCTCACTGGTCCATCCTCTTGAGCAGGTCCTCAAGCCCGTCGAGCTTGCTCTCCCAAAAGCCGGCCATCTCGCGCGTCCAGTCGACCAGCGGCGCCAGCGCCTGCACCTCGGCCCGGTAATGCGTCTGCCGGCCCGCGTGCCGCCCCACCACCAGCCCGGCGTCTTTCAGAATGCCCAGATGTTTAGACACCACTGGCTGCGACACCCCGGCCTCCGCCGTCAGCGCCGCCACCGTCTGTTCCCCCTCCCGGCACAGCCGCTCAAACAGCGCCCGCCGCGTCGGGTCGGACAGCGAACGGAACAGAGTGTCTTGTACAGCAGGCATTCATACCTCGATGGCTATTGATCTAATCAATACCCAACCGGCTATGGATGTCAAGAAAGGCGACTTCGGTTAAATAGAGTTCGCCCCATCACCGATGTCACCCCGGGCTTGACCCGGGGCCCATCCCGAGGGCTCTCGACACACTGCGAACGCCGGGACCGGCTCCTGGCTCACCGCAGGTACAAGGCACCGCACACGGAGTCTTCAGAGCCTCACCCTGAGCCTGTCGAAGGGCGAGACGGGCACTGCAAAATTAGGACCCGCCGATCAGAAATCCGCCGTCAGGCCCTTGATCTCCCAATCGCCATAGCGCGCCGGGTCGAGCCCGCCGCGGCCATTGCGCTCGTCGGCATGCGCCTTGGCCTTCGCGTCGATCTCCGCGCGCCGCGCCTTCGCCTCAGCCAGCGCCCGCTGCGCGGCAGGCGTCAGTTCACGAGGTGCCGTCTCCGCTACATCGGTCTCGGGCGCATCGGTTTCGGGCATATCGGGCGTTTCGGGCATATCGGCGCAGTCTTTTTGGCAACTCTTGCCGGGAACCGGCAGGCACCCCACCTTATTTCCATTCAAACGAACCTGTCGAGGATCGGAAACCCGGGCCATGCTCAACTTTCTGCGCACCAGCCTCCTGCTTGCGGCACTCACCGCGCTCTTCATGGGCGTCGGCTATCTGATCGGCGGCACCAGCGGCATGATGATCGCCTTTGTCGTTGCCGCCGGCATGAACCTGTTCAGCTACTGGAACTCCGACAAGATGGTGCTGCGCATGCAAAATGCCCGGCCCGTCGACCCGCGCAGCGCGCCCGACCTGCATCGCATGGTCGAGCAGCTGGCCCAGAACGCCGGCATTCCCACCCCGGCGCTCTATGTCATCCAGACCGACCAGCCCAATGCCTTCGCCACTGGCCGCAACCCGCAGAACGCGGCAGTCGCCGTCAGTTCCGGCCTGTTGCGCACCCTGCAGCCCAACGAGGTGGCCGCCGTCGTCGCGCATGAGCTGGCCCATATCCGCAATCGCGATACCCTGACGATGACCATCACCGCCACCTTTGCTGGCGCCATCTCCATGCTGGCCCAGTTCGGCCTGTTCTTCGGCGGCGGCAATTCCCGCGACAATCCGCTCGGCCCGATCGGCGTGCTGATTGCCGTGCTCGTCGCACCCATCGCCGCGGTCCTCGTGCAGATGGCGGTCAGCCGCACCCGCGAATACGAAGCCGACAAGCTCGGCGCGGAAATCTGCGGTGAACCCATGGCGCTCGCCTCGGCCCTGACAAAGATTGCCGGCCACGCCCGCCAGACCGTCAACATCGCGGCCGAGCGCAACCCGGCCCAGGCCCATATGTACATCTTCAACCCGCTGTCCGGTCAGCGCATGGACAACCTGTTTTCGACCCATCCCAATGTCGAAAACCGCATCGCCCAGCTGCGCCAGCTCGCCGGCACCATGACGATCGATCCGACGCCCCCGCGCGGAAGCTACCGTCCTCGCGAGGTCAACGCGGTTCCCAACGCAGGTGACTGGCGCGTTCCGCCCACAGGGGGTACGGGAGGGGATACCTCTTCTCGCGGACCCTGGGGCTGATCGTTTGGCAAAGAAAAAAGACCCGCCGGGCTTAAAACTCCGGATCGCGGCATCAGAGCGGCTCGCCGCAGTGCTCAAGGGGGCGAACTTCGCCCCCTTTTCCGTGGCCGAACTACCCGACGGGCGCGACCGCGGCCTCGCCAACCGGCTGGTCACCACGGCCCTCCGCCGGCACGGCCATCTCAACATTGCCATCAAGCGCTATCTCGAGCGCGGCATCCCGAAAAAGTCCGGCAATTTCGAAGCCCTGCTGCGCCTCAGCCTCACCCAGCTGCTCTTCTTGCCCGATCTCGGTGACCACAGCGCCCTGTTCCTCGCCGTCGAAGCCACCCGCCGCGACACCCGCATGGCGCATCTCGGCAAGCTGATGAATGCCGTCCTCCGCCGAGCCCAGGCCGATGCGGAGGAACTGCGCAATCTCCCCCTCGCCGCGCTCTTTCCCGACGATCTGCGCCGCACCTGGCAAAAGGCCTATGGCGAAGAGGCGATCGACGGTCTCGCCGCCGCCCTGCTCGATGGCGCGCCGCTCGATCTCACGCTGCGCGACACCGATCCCGACCTGATCGCCGCCCTCGGCGCCGTGCCCGTCCTCGGCGACACCGTCCGCATCGCCGAGCGCGACCGGACCGTCGAGGCCTTGCCCGGCTATGCCGAAGGCCGCTGGTGGGTGCAGGACGCCGCTGCCGCCATCCCGGCGCGCTTCTTCGATCTGCCGGCCGGCGCCCGTGTGCTCGATCTGTGTGCCGCGCCCGGCGGCAAGACCGCCCAGCTGGTCAAAGCCGGCTATCGCGTCACCGCCCTCGATATCGACCCCGAGCGCCTCGAACGCGTGAAGGACAATCTCGACCGCCTCGGCTACACCGCCGAGCTCGTCGCCGCCGATGCCGCCACTTGGGAGCCGGACGAAAAATTCGACGGCATCCTCATCGACGCGCCCTGCTCGGCCACCGGCACACTGCGCCGCCACCCCGAAGTCGTCTGGCATCGTCAGCAAGCCGACATTTCCGGTCGATCCGCCATTCAGAAACAGTTCATCGCCCGGGCATCACAATGGCTTAACGACGGCGGCGTGATGATCTACAGCGTCTGCTCGCTCGAACCCCATGAAGGCGAAACCCATCTGAAGGACTTCGAAACGGCTGACCTTACCGCCATGCCGATTAACCCCATGGAACTGCCGGATTTCCCCGCCATTACGCCGCGAGGCTGTATCCGCACGGTCCCCGGCATGCCGGTTCCTGGGGATAACGCCGGAACGCTCGACGGCTTCTTCGTCGCTCGCTTCCGCCGAGGCTAGAGTGACCTGCCGTGCCGACGGGCTTGGCAATCGGACCGCGCCGCCCTATCAGGGCGCCGGCACCCGCATGTAAGGACCGGAGTTTTTGGCACCACCGATGCGCTTTCTGGCCCGCCAGGCCATGATGACCTTTGCAGACCGGCTGGTGACAAACCCGCTGGTCCGCTGGACATGGACTGGCCCCGGCAATGAAGACGTCACCAACGCTCTGAACGAAATCCGCCCGACAGACCGCGAAACCGTGCTCGAGATGATGCAGGGCCGCTACCTGCTTGCCTCCAAGCTCGTCGACACCCATGGCGTGTCGCCCTTCTCCATCGATATCGAACACGCCGACTGGCAGGACGACCTGCGCACCTTCGCCTGGCTGCGTCATTTCCGCGATGCGCGATCCGATGAGGAACGGCACTTCGCCCGCATGCTCGCGTTCGACTGGATCGGCCGCTCCGGCAGCTTCAGCCGCGACAGCTGGGCTCCCTCCGTCACCGCCCGACGCGTCCTCAACTGGCTGCGCCACTTCAATATTCTCGTCGACGGCGCCGAGCCCGACGAGATCAAGATGATCACCCGGTCGCTGTCGACCCAGATCTCCTCGCTCAACCTGCGCGGCCGCCTCGCGACCGATCCGGTCGAGGCGCTGCTCGTCGCCATCGCTTTGGTCGGCGTGGCGCTGTGCGAAGACATGACCGAAGCCGAAATCGGCATCCGGGTCCGCCGTGTCATGCGCCTGCTCGATCAGCAGATCGACGAGGATGGCCTGCATCGCTCGCGCTCGGCCCGCACTCAGGTGCTGCTGCTGGTCGAACTCGACACCATCCGCCTCGCCCTCAGCCGCGACTACGAGCAGTTCTCCATCGATCTCAACGATCTCACCGAAAGCATGCATCGTGCGCTGGACGCTGTGTCGCTCGGTACGGGCGAGCCCGCCTATTTCAACGGCACCGGCCAGATGCCGCACGATTTGCTGGTGGCCGTGCAGGCCCAGAGCGTCGCCCGCGCCCGCACCACCGGCATCGTTGGCGGCTATGGCCGGCTGATCGTCGATCGCTCGGTCATCGTCGCCGATAGCGGCCGCGTCGATGCCCCCGAATATACCGCCAATGCCCACGCCAGCGCGCTCGCTTTCGAATTCAGCCACGGCCGCGATCTGGTGGTCTGTAACTGCGGCCCGGCACCCGCTGGTTTTGCCGGCGACCCCCACCTGTTCCGCCAGACGATCGCCCACTCCGCCCCCTCGATCAACGCGCTGTCTCCGGCCACCATCCCGACGTCCGGCCCCTTTGCCGATCGCCTGATCCCCGTCGGCAAGCCCCCGCAGATCGAGGCCCACCCGGAAGACGACAGCATCGTCATGGCCAATCACGGCTATGCCGACCGCTTCGGCGTCAGCCTCGAACGCCATCTCACCCTGCTCGCCGAGGGCAATACGCTCGTCGGCCAGGACCGCTTCATTCCGCAGCGCAACCGCGTTTCCGGCGCCTGCGCCATCCGCTTTCACCTCGCCCACCAGACCGAGGTGCAGGAGACCGAGGATCTTGTCAGGCTCCGCCTCGCCTCGGGCGCCGTGTGGACCTTCATGTGGGAGCGCGCCGAGATGCGCATCGAGGATTCGGTTCGCGAATCCGCCTATTTCGGCTTCCACCGCACCCGGCAGATCGTCCTCGAGGCGCTCGCCTCCGAAACCACCGAAGTCAGCTGGATCTTCACGCTGGAAGAACACTGATCCATGTTCCTAATGCGGCCCGCCCGTGCTAGCGAGCCGCCATCCATTTCGACGAGGAGTTCCCCCATGTCCGAGGGCAAGCAGGTACCGGTCAAGCGCGCATTGCTGTCGGTGTTCGACAAGACCGGCATGGAGGAATTCGCGCGCGGTCTGGCTGAACTCGGGGTCGAAATGGTCTCGACCGGCGGCACTGCAAAGCTGATCGCCGGCACCGGCGCCGCCGTCCGCGACATTTCCGATCTCACCGGCTTTCCCGAAATGATGGATGGCCGGGTCAAGACCCTGCATCCCAAGGTGCATGGCGGTCTGCTCGCCGTCCGCGACAATGCCGAGCACCAGGCAGCGATGGACAGCCACGAGATCGGCCCGATCGACCTCGTCGTCGTCAATCTCTATCCGTTCGAGCAGACCATTGCCCGCGGCGCCTCCTACGACGAGACCATCGAGAACATAGATATCGGTGGCCCGGCGATGATCCGCTCTGCCGCCAAGAACCACGCCTATGTCACGGTCATCGTCGATCCGGCCGATTACCCGTCGGTGCTCGACGACATCCGTCGCACCGGTGGCGTCGACTACGCCACCCGCCAGCGCCTCGCCGCCAAGGCCTACGCCCGCACGGCCGCCTATGACGCGGTGATTTCCGGCTGGTTCGCCAATACGCTCGACTATCCCGAACTGCCCTACCGCAGCTTTTCCGGCCAGCTGCGCGAGGTCATGCGCTATGGCGAAAACCCGCATCAGTGGGCCGCCTTCTATGCCACCGGCGAACAGCGCCCCGGCGTCGCCACCGCCCGCCAGGTGCAGGGCAAGTCGCTCAGCTACAACAATCTCAACGACACCGACGCCGCCTTCGAGCTGGTTTCGGAGTTCGATTCTGAGACCCCGGCCGTCGCCATCATCAAGCACGCCAACCCCTGCGGCTTCGCCGTCGGCAAGACTCTGCTCGAGGCCTACCAGCTGGCGCTCCGCACCGATCCGGTCAGCGCCTTCGGCGGCATCGTCGCCCTCAACGGCCTGCTCGACGCCGACACCGCCACCGAGATCGTCAAGATCTTCACCGAGGTGATCGTTGCTCCCGAAGCGACCGACGAAGCCATCCGCATCGTCGCCGCCAAGAAGAACCTGCGCCTGCTGCTCACCGGCGGCCTCGCCGACCGCAGCGCCGAAAGCCTGACCGTCAAATCCGTCGCCGGCGGCCTCCTGGTCCAGGGCCGCGACAACCGCAATGTCGACGATGTCGAGCTGAAGGTCGTGACCAAAAAGGCGCCGACGGACGCAGAGCTCGCCGACCTGAAGATCGCCATGAAGGTCGCCAAGCACGTCAAGTCGAACGCCATCATCTATGTGCGCGATGGCGCCACCGTCGGTATCGGCGCCGGCCAGATGAGCCGGCTTGATTCCTCGCGCGTTGCGCACCGCAAGTCGATCGATGCGGCTGCAGCCGCCGGGCTCGACGGCGCGCTCACCAAGGGTTCGGTCGTCGCCTCCGACGCCTTCTTCCCCTTCCCCGACGGCATGCTGGCCGCGGTCGAAGCCGGCGCCACGGCGGTCATCCAGCCCGGCGGCTCGGTCAAGGATCAGGACGTCATCGACGCGGCCGACGAAGCCGGCATCGCCATGGTGATGACCGGCATGCGCCACTTCCGGCACTGAGGCAGTCGGACCACCAGCCTGACGCGGCTGCGCCAACGGCACCCCAAACGCGATGTCACCCCGGGCTTGACCCGGGGCCCATCCCGGGCGCTCTCACCACGCTTGGACCCAAATCGGGCTGAATCCCGGAGCCAGTCCGGGACGACATCCTCTTAGCTGATCGTCCCGCGCCAATGGCCTCAACCGTTCCGGGCAAGGTCCGACAACAGGCCCGCAGCAACCGTCAGCCGCGACACCGTCATCTCGCCTTCGGTCAACCCGCGCACCGCCTCCGCCACGCGGCCGATGGCATCGCCGCGATCCGCTTGCCACGCCGCCAGCTGCGCCGGCACATCCATGCCCGGTGAGGTCAACACGTCATAGGTGAGATCGCGCTGCGCCCGCAGCAGGTTGGCCAGCGCCCGGTCGAGCGCCATCCGGTCGAACCGGTCGTCGAGAACGATCTCGCCGCCCGCCTCCAGCACGCCGCCCAGCTGGAACGCACCGAGCACGCCGAAGAAGGCCTCTGCCGCGGAATCCACATCGCATCTGACGCGCTCCGCCACCAGCACGATGTCGGTCCCGAGTCCCAGCACCGGCAGTTCGGCGACGCGCCGCGCCAGCGCCTCGGGCACGCCGTCGATCTGCAGCTGCGCCGAGCGCGTTTCCACCAGATCCGCCAGCGCTTCCGGCAACAGCCCACCAAGCCCCTCACGCACCGCATTGACGCCCACCGCGAACCGCTCGATCAACGGTGCCAGCCCGCCGTCGACCTCGGCATTGCGCAAGAACCACAGGCTTTCGTTGCGCAGCAGGGTCTGCACCCGGTTGAACAGGTCGATCTGCACCCGCCCGCCGATCATGCCATCCAGCGCCTCGATGTCCCGGTTGAGTTCGCCCAGCGAAAACACGTCGCGTACTGTCGCATAGCTCGCCGCGATCCGCCCCACATCGGCACTGCTTGCCGCCACCAGTTCCGTCACATAGGCCGGGCCGCCGCGATTGATCATCGCATTGGCCAGCACCGTGGCGATCACTTCGCGCCGCAGCCGATGCGTCCCGATCGTCTCGCCATAGCTGTCAGCGAGCTGGTCGGGGAAATAGCGGAAGAGTTCGCGCGCCAGATAGGGATCATCCGGAACGTCGCTGGCGACGAGATCGGCCTGCACCGTATTCTTGGCATAGGCCAGCAGCACGGCCAATTCCGGCCGGGTCAGCCCTTTGCCGGACTTCGCCCGTTCGCGCAGATCCGAATCGTCTGGCAGGTACTCGACCTCGCGATCGAGTTCACCATCCGCCTCCAGCGCGTGCATCAGGCTGATATGCCCGGGCAGCGCCGCAAGCCCGCGATGCTGCTCCACCGACAGCGCCAGCGTTTGCAGGTAGTTGTTGCGCAGGCACAGCTCGGCCACCTCGTCGGTCATCGACACGAGGAACGGATTGCGCTGCGCCAGAGTCATCTCGCCACTGCGCACCAGCGTTCCCAGCGCGATCTTGATATTGACCTCGAGATCGGAGGAATTGACGCCTGCCGAATTGTCGATGGCGTCCGTGTTGATCCGCCCGCCCTTCAGCGCATATTCGACGCGCCCGAGCTGCGTGGCGCCCAGATTGGCGCCTTCGCCCACGACCCGCGCACCGACCTCAGCCCCCGTGACACGGATCGCGTCATTGGCCTTGTCGCCGGCCTCGGCATCGCTCTCGCTGCTCGCCCGGATATAGGTGCCGATCCCGCCGAACCACAGCAGGTCGACCCTGGCCTTCAAGATGGCGCGCATGACCTCGTTCGGCGTCACCGCCGCAGCGCCCAGCCCCAGCACCTCCCGCGCCCGGTCGGACAGGGGCACGCTCTTGAGGCTGCGCGAATAGACCCCGCCGCCCTCCGAGATCAGGCTGGTGTCATAGTCCTGCCAGCTCGACCGGGGCAGCGCAAACATCCGCTGGCGCTCGGCAAAGCTCGTCGCCGCATCGGGATCGGGGTCGATGAAAATGTCGCGATGGTCGAATGCCGCCACCAGCCGCAGCTGTTCCGACAGCAGCACGCCATTACCGAACACGTCACCGCTCATGTCGCCCACGCCGACAGCCGTGAACGGCGTCGTCTGGATGTCGCGGTCGAGCTCGCGGAAATGCCGCTTCACCGCCTCCCAGGCGCCGCGCGCGGTAATGCCCATCACCTTGTGGTCATAGCCGGCCGATCCGCCCGAGGCGAAAGCATCGCCCAGCCAGAAGTCGCGCGCCACCGCAATGGCGTTCGCCGTGTCGGAGAACCGGGCCGTGCCCTTGTCGGCCGCGACCACCAGATAGGGGTCGTCGCCATCCTGCCGCACCACGTCCGGCGGCCCGACGACGACATTGTCTTCGAGATTGTCGGTCACATCGAGCAGCGTCGTGACGAAGATCTGGTAGCAGGTCGTGCCTTCGGACATGAAGGCATCGCGGTCGCCGCTCGGCAGCTTCTTGGGCACGAACGCGCCCTTGGCGCCCACCGGTACGATGATGGCGTTCTTCACCTGCTGGGCCTTCACCAGCCCCAGCACCTCGGTCCGGAAATCGTCCGGCCGGTCCGACCAGCGCAGCCCGCCGCGCGCAATCGGCCCGAAGCGCAGATGCAGCCCCTCGACACGCGGCGAATAAACGAAGATCTCGCGATAGGGCACCGGCTCAGGCAGCCCGTCGAGCGCTGCACAATCGAATTTCAGCGCCAGCGCCGGCCGGCGCGCGCCCGCCTCGTCACGCTGATAGGCATTGGTGCGCACCACGCCGTCGACGAGATTGAGATAGCGCCGCAGGATCCGGTCTTCGTCGAGAGAAGTTGTCGCGTCGATCGCGGCCGTGATGGTTTCCCGCGCGGCGTCTTCGGCACGTTCGCGATGCCCCGCATAATGCGGATCATTGGCCGTGTGGAACAGCGTCACCAGCGCCGTGGCGACATCGGCATGCGCCACCAGCGTGTCGATCAGATAGCGCCGCGAATAGGGCAGACCCGTCTGATGCAGATATTGCGTCAGAGCACGCAGCACCATCACGTCGTCCCAGCCGAGGCCGGAAATGCTGGTCAGCCGGTTCAGCCCGTCGCTGTCGGCCTCATCGCGCCAGATCGCGAGGATGGCGTTTTCGACCTTCTCGCAGCGCAGCCGGTCTTCGGTGTCGAACCCGTCGGGTGGCGCCAGCATCATGTCATGCAGATAGACGACCTCCGAGCCTTCGGGGCTGATTTCATAGGTCTGCTCGTCGATCACCCGGAAGCCGAAATTCTCCAGCATCGGCACCCGGTCCGACAACGGGATCGCCGCTTCGCGGTGATAGAACCGCAACCCCAGCTGATCCGTCGTGCCGGGGCGCACACCGAGCCGCAGCGCAATCGAGCGCGCATCGGGCACCAGCCTGATGATCTCGATATCCGATAGCGCCTCAGGCGCCCCGTAGCGCGCCTGATAAGCCGGCGAGAACGCATCGAGATAGCGCGCCACCTCCGCGCCACCATCGGCGGCATCGCGCAGCCGGTCGGCGAAGGTGCGGATCAGTTCGGCAATGCCGGTTTCCAGCGTCCAGCGCGACGGCTGCGGCGTCTCTCCGCCATTGCGGCCCAGGATGAAATGCACCCGGACCAGATCGCCTTCGGGAAAGCTCGGCGAAAACACCGAGATCCGCGCATCATACTGCTCGGCCAGCCAGTCGCCGATCCGGGCGCGCACGTCGGAATCGTAGCGGTCGCGCGGCACGTAAACGAGCACCGAAACGAAATTGTCGAACCGGTCGATGCGGCTCAGCACCCGCACCCGCGGCCGGTCGGTCAGGTCGGCGATCAGCTGGCTGAACTCCAGCAGCTGATCTTCGGAAATCTGGAACAGCTCGTCGCGCGGATAGCTGTCGAGCGCAGACATCAGTGCCTTGCCGGCATGGCTGTTGGCCAACAGCTCCGACCGGCGCATCACTTCGCTGACCTTCCTGCGCAGCAGCGGCACTTCGGTGTTCGGCGTCGCCAGCGATTGCGAGGTGAACAGGCCAAGCACACGCAACTCGCCGCTGACCGTCCCGTCCGCGTCGTAGAGCTTGATCGCCACGTAATCCATGTGCACCCGGCGATGCACCCGCGAGCGCAGATTCGCCTTGGTCACCATCAGCGGCGCGGTCTCGGCGAAGAACTCGGCATGCTGGGGCGTCATGTCGACGAAATCGGCGCCCGAGCGCAGCACCTTGAGCTCGGGGTCCTCGAACAGCCCCATTTCGCTGTCCGGCACCATCACCAGCCGGGCGCTCTCGCCCTCACCCTCCAGCCGGTACTCGCACATCCCCAGGAAGGTGAAATTGTGCTCGGTCAGCCAGTCGAGAAAATGCACCGCCTCGGCCAGCATCGCCGGCGGCACCGGCAGGCTCTTTTCGTGCCAGTCGACGCCCACCCGGCGGATTCGCTCCAGCATCGGCTGCCAGCCGGCGACCACCCGGCCGACTTCAGTCAGTGTCGCCTCGATCTCCGCCTTCAGCCGCGCCCGCGCCTGATCATCGGCCAGCGGCTCGATCTCGATATGCAGGAAACTCTCGTTGCGGCTGCCGGCCGTCGGCTCGTCCAGCACGCGATAGGTCGCCGGATCGAACAGCAGCACCGGATGCGTCATCAGCCGCACCGTGCCGCCCATGGCACGCACCGCCGCGAGGACGCTGTCGACGATGAACGGCATGTCGCGCGAGAACACCTCGATCACCTCGAGGTCACCGCGATACTGCGGCGGCACGACATAGACTGCGAACCGTTCGAGCTCGCGCTTGCCCAGCCGGCCATAGGCCTTGCGGAAACTGTCGTCGAGCTGCTGCAGCCCGTAGCGCGTCAGGTCCTCCGGGTCGGCCGCCTCGGCCGCGGCGCGCAGAAACCGCGCATACCCCGGCTCCTTGGCCCGATACCCTTCTGCCCGGGCGATCAGCATCGCCCGCATGTCGATATTCGGCTCCCCGTTCAACGCTCTGCCCCCTCCTGCTTTGCGCCTTGTCACAGTGCCATGATTGCATTGCAACTGTTGAGTGCGGTGTCGTCAGGTTTGACAGCTAGGCGATAAGGAATGGTGACGACGGCGAAACGTACCATTGCGAACGGCTGGGCGGCACCCAATCTTGACCTGAACCGAGCGCAACGCGTAAGACGAGGCGCATTCCTTTCCGAACCGAATTTCTGGGCAGAACATGGCCGGCAGAACGCTTTACGACAAGATCTGGGACGATCACCTGGTAGCGGACAATCCCGATGGCTCGAGCCTGATCTATATTGATCGGCATCTCGTGCACGAGGTCACCTCGCCGCAGGCGTTCGAAGGTCTGCGCCTGGCCGGCCGCAAGGTGCGCCATCCCGAGCGCACGCTGGCCGTGGTCGACCACAACGTGCCGACCACCGATCGCAGCCTGCCCAATCCGGATCCGCAGAGCGTCACGCAGATTGCCGCGCTCGCCGAGAACACCAGCGATTTCGGCATCGAATATTACGACGCCCACGACCCCCGCCAGGGCATCGTGCACATCGTCGGGCCCGAGCAGGGCTTCACCATGCCGGGCATGACCATCGTGTGCGGTGACAGCCACACCTCGACGCATGGTGCCTTCGGCGCGCTGGCCCACGGCATCGGCACCTCCGAGGTCGAGCATGTGCTCGCCACGCAGACGCTGATCCAGCAAAAAGCCAAGAACATGCTGGTCCGCGTCGACGGCCAGCTGCCGCCGGGCGTCACCGCCAAGGACATCATCCTCGCCATCATCGGCGAAATCGGCACCGCCGGCGGCACCGGCTACGTCATCGAGTTCGCGGGCGAAGCCATCCGCGCGCTGTCGATGGAAGGCCGCATGACCGTGTGCAACATGACCATCGAGGGCGGCGCCCGCGCCGGCCTGATCGCGCCGGACGAAAAGACCTTCGCCTATGTGAAGGACCGCCCGCGCGCCCCCAAGGGCGAAGCCTTCGACATGGCCGTCGAATACTGGAAGACCCTGGTGTCCGACGAGGACGCGCATTACGACAAGGTCGTGGTGCTCGATGCCGCCAACCTGCCGCCGATCGTCACCTGGGGCTCGAGCCCCGAGGATGTCATCGCGGTCACCGGCGAAGTGCCGAATCCCGATGATATCGCCGACGAGAACAAGCGCACCTCCAAGTGGCGCGCCCTCGACTATATGGGGCTGAAGCCGGGCACCAAGATCACCGATATCGCCATCGATCGTGTCTTCCTCGGCTCGTGCACCAATGGCCGCATCGAGGATCTGCGGGCTGCCGCCAAGGTCGTTGCCGGCCGCAAGGTCGCCGACAGCGTCAGTGCCATGGTCGTTCCGGGCTCGGGTCTGGTGAAGGATCAGGCCGAAGCCGAAGGCCTCGACGTGATCTTCAAGGAGGCCGGCTTTGAATGGCGTGAGCCGGGCTGCTCGATGTGTCTGGCGATGAACCCCGACAAGCTGGCGCCGGGCGAGCGCTGCGCCTCGACCTCGAACCGCAATTTCGAGGGCCGCCAGGGCTTCAAGGGCCGCACCCACCTCGTGTCGCCCGCCATGGCCGCGGCGGCGGCCATCGCCGGCCACTTCGTCGACATCCGCGAGTGGAACTGACGAACAAAGCAAAGTCGTCTTTTTGGCGGTCGCCGATACTCTGGGGAGTGTTGGCGACCGTTCTCGTTTTCGTAGGCTTCTGGGCGGTCGTTTTGATGCTTGGGAAGCCCATTAGTGATCACAGCTTGTCGCTGAACGAGGTCGGAGATTTCTTCTCCGGAATGGCTGCCCCGCTCGCCTTCATCTGGCTTGTCGTGGCGGTCTTCCTGCAGCGCCATGAGTTACAGGCACAGCGCGAACAGCTTGAACAGCAAAAAGAAGAACTTAGGCTAAGCCGAGAGCAGTTGATTGCCCAAGGCGAGGAACTGCGCCGTCAGAGTGAGAGTCTGCAGCACCAAGAAGCTTACCTTGCTCTTAATCAGCGTACGGAGAAATTCAGACACGCCGCCCAAGTGGTGCTGGATCGACTGCTGCAAGCTACGGATGGGGCCGTTTATCACCCACCTACTGGCGAACGTCATGGTATGTCGGAGGTCTCCTATCAACCCGGGCGATATGATGAGCTGTCTCGGAAAGTGGCCGCCAAATTACAGGTGATTTCCTCGAGGCCAGGCGGCGTTTGGCCCCGCCGACCAAATATCGATCACATCATTCCGCTGATTGAAAAATTGAAGCACGACTTTGATGACGCTGAACTAAGACACGTAGTTGAACCTTATCGGCTCGAGCAATTAATCGAAGGGTTGAAGCTGTATAGTGCAGAACCATTGGACAGATAAGATCGCCCCCTCTCTCGAAGATTTTGAAGAGATGGCGGCCGCAGCCTTCGCGGCCCTGCCCGATGAATTCCGGGCGCTCGTCGGCAACGTCCCCTGTGCCGTCGCCGAATTCCCCGACGAAGAGACCATCGCCGAGATGGAGCTCGAAAGCCCCTTCGACATCCTGGGTCTGTTTCGTGGCATCGGCCTGCCGCAGGGCGCTGCCGATCCGATGACCGGCCAGTTGCCCAACCAGATCTGGCTCTATCGCCGCCCGATCCTCGACTACTGGGCCGAGAGCGAGGACGGCGAGACCCTGGGCGACATCGTCACCCATGTCCTCGTCCACGAGATCGGCCACCATTTCGGCTTTTCCGACGAAGACATGGAAGCCATCGAGGCCGCGGCGGACTGACCCGCCCCCGTTCGCGCCGACTTATCCGAAACGGCAGTCTGCGCTGCCCCTGATGGGGAGGGCCGGGGTGTGCCGCCCCCGCCCGTTCCCCCCGTCAGTCGCGCTCGACATACTCGTGGTAATCGTCCAGCACGCCCGGCTTCTCGTCCTCGACGAGCAGCGCCAGCTTTTCCTTTTCGAACACCTCGAACCACTCTTCCCACGAGACCAGATCGATGCCGCCCGGCCGGTCACCATACTGGTTCTCGCCGGCGTTCAATTGCTGCTGCCCGAACACAAGCCTAAGCACCGGATCGGCACCCACTGGCCCGTCTGCCATCGCCGGATTGCCGGCACGCGCCGCCGTCCACTGCCGGATGTCGTCGTGATTGACTAGCTTGCGGGTCATGACCGTTTCCTTGTTCTTGTAAGTGTTATCGAGTCGGGGAACAAACGCCTCGCCGATGGGGGCGTTCCGCCCTCTCACAGATAGGGTGCCGCACCCGCCCTGCCAACACGACAATACCTGCGTGAGACGCCTGCGAATTGAGCGCGATCATGCGCCCTGCCGCCCGCCGGCGCCAGTTTCGCCGAGGACCCGACCCCACGGGACCAGCCGCCGCGCGATTAACGGGTTTTTGACGGCATGGCACTAGCCTGATCAGGAAAGGGACGCACACATGACCGGAGCCGGCTTCGTACTCGCCATCAACGTGTCCGTCGCGGCCATCTTCTGCCTTGCCTTCGTGCTCATTGCGCTCACCAATCGGTCGGACCGCGTCGCCCCCTGGTTCGCAGGCGCCTATGGCTTCGGCATTGCCTACATCGTCTCCGAGTTCCTGGTCCCCATCCAGCCGACCCCGCAATTCGCCTACATGTTCGGCTTTCTGGCCTTCCTGGGCTCCATGACCGCCGTCACCATCGGCGTCTCCAGGCGCTATCGACGGCCAACGCCGGTTGCCGCAATTGTCATCATCGCGGGCCTGTCGGTCATCGCCAACTGGTTTGCCTATGACCTTGAGCGCCACGTGTTGCTGCGCCTGCTCGCCTATCAGGTGCCCTATGCGGCGCTGCAAGCGCTCGCCGCCTGGATCATTCTGCGCTCCCCTCGCCACGAGATCATCGATCTGAGCTTGCTCGCCGCCTTTGCCGTGAGCGCTGTGCAGTTTTTGTCTAAACCATTCGCCGCGCTGATGCTTGGCGGCCCGGGCGCCACGCCGCAGGATTACATTGCCAGCAACTATGCGATGTTCTCGCAGTCCCTCGGCGCCATCCTGCAGGTCGGCGTCGGCGTCTTGATACTGATGCTGCTGGTGAGGGACATGCTGGTCGAGGTAACCGCGAGATCCGAAACCGACGTCCTATCAGGGCTGCTCAATCGTCGTGGCTTTGAGGACCGGGCGCCGGCACTGCTGGCCGCAGCGCGGCCAAACTATCCCACCGCGATGATCCTTGCCGATCTCGACGCCTTCAAATCCATCAATGACGAATATGGTCACGACGCCGGCGACGGCGTCATTCACGCCTTTTCGCGACTGGCCGATGCCGAGGCGCCGGCGACCGCATGCGTCGCGCGGCTTGGCGGGGAGGAATTCGCCATCCTGCTGCCAGGCACGTCTGCCTCGTCGGCCCACATGTTCGCCAATGCTTTGCGTGAAAGATTCGCCAATCTGGTAATTGATGCACTGCCAAAAGGCAGATTCTGTACCGTCAGCATGGGTGTCGCCGAAACCCGCGGCGAAGAGACCCTGCCCGATCTCAGGCGCCGCGCCGACACTGCGCTTTACGCCGCAAAGCGCGCCGGCCGCGACAGGGTATGCGTCGAGCCGGCTGCAATGGCCGCTACCGACGATATTTCGCCGGATAGCCGCTGCGCTTGATCGCTTCGAACGGCGTCAGTTCAGCTCGCGACGTGGCACGAACTCGAATTCTGCCGGCTTGGTGTCACTGACGCGTAGCGCCAACTGCTGCCGGTCCAGTTCGGCCAGCCAGGCGCTCCATGAACACGGGCTGATCCCGTCGTCCATGCTCGGCATCGCCGTGGGTGCGCGGCCATGGCCGAAATTCAGTGCCAGCCGCGCCCGCACATTACCGCTGCTGTCGGAAATACGCCGCAACGCGGGCCGCCCCTTGCGGGAACTGACCCAGTTCTGAATGTCGCGATGCGCGACGAGATTATGTGGATTGTTCATTCGACGGTCCTCCTCCATCTGCAGAACTTGCGCGCCCGGCTACCGGTTCCCGGATCACCGACCTATTTCGTCAGCTCCGTCACCAGTCGATATTCCGTCAGTTCCTCCGTCGACAGGTAGTACAGCCGGTTGGGCGGTGTTTCGAGCGCATGCAGCCAGATCGCCGGGTCGACCCCCGACTCCTCGAGATAACGCGTGATCGCCGCCGTCGTCTTCTGGGTTTCGGACATCGCGTCGCCCGCCGCCCGCACGCCGGCTGGCATCTGTCCCGCCTCGGCCACGGCATAGATCTGGTGCACCCCGATCGCTGCCTCGGGCGACGCCAGACGTTCGACGCCGCCGGCCAGCACCAGCGGACAGGACGAAGCGCACAGCGCGCCGGCTGCCACCTCTGTCGTAAAGCCCCGCTCGCGCAGCAGCGCACCAATCTTCAGCGCCTGGTCCACCACACCGCCGGGCGAATTCAGCGACACCCGCTCCACATACTCCCCACGCGCCGTAACCTCAGCCGCCACCCGTTCGAAACTGTCCGGATCGATGCTGCCTTCTAGCGCCAGCACGCCGCCGGGCTGTAACGACACCACCATCGGCGCGCTGAGCATATCAGGGTCCGCCGTGACATCCGGCCCCGCCGGTGGCGCCGGCTGGTCGGGATCGAAGGCTGGCAGGATCGGCACCTGCGGCGCGGAGTAATCGGGGATCACCGTATCGCTGAGCTCACGGTAGTCGACATAGAGCACGCCGATAGTCCCCGCGAGCATCGCAAAGAACGCCGTGCGGATCAGCACGCCGTCATCAAGTCTGGCGAGATACCCGAGGAACCCGCGGCGGCGCGGCGGTGCAGCGGCACTCATCCGCGCGACGGCCCGTCACCGCGCTTGCGGGTCACATCAAGTGGCGTCACCGTGCCGGCTGGCTCGTCGGCCTTCTCCGCGTCACCTTCAGCCTCCGCCACATCATCCGGTTCGGATGGCGTCACAGCCGCCTTCGCCGCCGCCAGTTCCGCGTCGGTCGGGGTCGGCCCGGCCCGCATCTGCTGATAAAGCGCCATCGCCCGCAGCAGATCGCCCGCCGACATCGCATCCGCCGATTCCAGCGATTGCGCCTCCTGGCGCATGGCGTCATTGACGATCATCAGCACCAGAACCAGCACCACCGGCAGCAGATCGATGGAAATCGCCCCCGCCCAGGATGGGATGAAGTCGCTCCAGTAGCGCAGCACGGCCTCGGCCGACGACAGCGGCACGAAGCGCCGTGGCGCCACCTTGGGCTCCGCCAGGATTTCGTCGGCAGCCGAGGCAAGCGCCGTCGATTGCGCAGCAACCGAGGAGCGAACATTGTCCATCACCTGGTCCTGCCGCACCACCAGTCCGGCATCGCGCCCATCCGCCACCGGCGCGATAAAGCCAAGCGACAGATCCTCTGCCGCGCGCTTCACCGAGGGCGCCACGCCGGTTTCCTGCAGCGCCGAAATCACCGCATTGAGTTCGACCACTTCCGCCGCGAATGCATCGGCCCGTGGCACCACGGTGCCTGGCGCAGACACCAGCGCCCGCATCGCCGCGAGATGCTGGGACCCCTGCTCGTACAGCGTCGCTATATCCTCGCGGCTGCCGGTGATGGTCGCGCCCAGTTCGTTCATCTGCGCGCTCATCTGCGTCAGCAGCTGCACCACCGAGCCGGAGCCCTGCGTCCCGGTCAGGGCGCCGGAATTGCGCTCGTCCTCGGCCAGCCGCGCAAAGCGCTCGGAAGCGCGCTGCACATCGGGCAGCAGCGACTGCGCCGCCAGCGCATTCGAATGCGACGCATCGAGATCGGAGACATAGCCTTCCAGCGTCACCGCCAGATGCTGTTCCAGCGCCGCCGACCCGGCCAGCGCTGCCGCGTTCAGCCAGCTCGACATCGCGATGATCATCACGCAGCCCACCGCCATGGTGAGAAACAGCGCCGCCCGCTGCGTCGCCGAAATCACCAGCGGCACGAAGCGCAGCATGAAACTCCAGAAGGCGTAGATGCCCACAGCAACCGCCGCCGAGTAGATGATCGCCGCGAAGAACACGAAAGTCGCCGAGCCGTCTAGCAGCCCCCGGACGCCCAGATAAGTATAAACGCCCGATGCCAGCGCCAGTACCGCCAGCGCGAAGCGCGTCATCGTTTCGATACCTTTGGCAGTCTCGTTGAGACGCGCCGCGTTGCTTCTGCCCAGCATGTCGAGCTCCCTGTTAATCGGATGTTAACGGGGACAAAGCGGCGGCAACAGGGCAATCCCGGCTGTCCGCGGAGCATGGTAAATCACCACACCGCGAGCGCCTTTCTGTTCATCGGCGTTCATCGGCGTGTCATTCACGCGGCCTTTTCGCGGCAACGCAACATTGCCGCCATACGAGGAGACTCGCGGTCTCCTCGTAACAGCCTGATATTAAAACGTTTTCTCGACTTATCCCCGCCCACGCGACAGCGCCTTACACTGCGTGCAGAAAAACGGAGAGATTGCCCATGCCTCAGCTATCGACTGCCACATCGAGCGCCAGCGTCACCATCTCCTTGAGGGAGCTCTGACGGTCTTCGGCGCTCAGCTCGTCACGGGTGATCAGGCAGTCGGTCATCGTGCACACCGCCAGCGCCTTGCGCCCGAAACGTGCGGCCAGCGTGTAAAGCGCCGCCGCTTCCATCTCGACGCCCAGAATCCCGTGCTGCGGCAGCGTGCCATAGCCTTCCAGCCCCGGTTCGGCATGATAGAACACGTCGGAGGAGAACATATTGCCCACATGGTAGCGCAACCCTGCCGCCTCGGCCTTTTCGACCGATGACCGCAACAGGCCGAAATCCGCGATCGGCGAATAGTTGAACCCCGGAAAGGCGTCGCGCACGATGGCCGAATCCGTCGTCGCGCCCTGCGCAATGATCAGGTCGCGCACCTTCACACCGGCATTCAGCCCGCCACAGGTGCCGATGCGGATCAGGTTCTGAACCTCGTAGCTGTTGATCAGCTCATGCACATAAATCGACAGCGACGGCTGCCCCATGCCGGTCGCCTGCACCGAGACCGGCTTGCCCTTCCATGTGCCGGTATAGCCCAGGCAATTGCGCACGCTGTTCACCAGCCGCGCATCGTCCAGAAACGTCTCGGCCACCCACTTGGCGCGCAGCGGATCGCCGGGCAGGAGCACGGTTTCGGCATAATCGCCGGGCTTTGCATGGTTATGCGGGGTCATGTTGCCTCCTTGCGTAGGCCCTCAGCCCTAGCCGCCCCGGCACGCTTTCGCAAGCAGAGGGCGTCGCAGCGATTGCCCAACATGCAGGCTTTGTCATAGGCTGCACAAACAGTCGGCAATATTTACCAGCAGGACGCAATTCGTGTTATCGACGACTTTGCCAGTGGGGCAGTACCTGCTGGATCTTCACGCGCGCCACAAGCAGAACCGCAGCGGCGCACAAGCCAATTACATCCCGGAACTGACGCGCGTCGATGCCGACTTGTTCGGGCTGAGCTTCGTCACCATGGATGGTCATATCTACGAGGCTGGCGACACCGGTACGCTGTTCACCATCCAGTCGATCTCCAAGGCGCTGATCTATGGTCTCGCGCTCGAGGATCATGGTCGCGAAGCCGTCTTGGCCAAGATCGGCGTCGAGCCCTCCGGCGAGGCCTTCAACTCCATCGCCTTCGATGAGCGCAGCAACCGCCCGTTCAACCCCATGGTCAATGCCGGCGCCATCGCGGCAACCGCCTTGGTCCGCGGCACGAGTCACGCCGAACGCTACGCCCGCATCCTCGATGCCTTCGAACGCTATGTCGGCCGTCCGCTCGCTATCGATGAAGCCGTCTACCGCTCCGAAAGCGAAACCGGCCACCGCAACCGCGCCATCGCCTTCCTTGAGCTGAACTCCGGCATGATCGACGGCGACGTCGACGAGCATCTCGATCTCTATTTCCGCCAGTGTTCCATGCTGGTGAACACTGTCGACCTGGCGATCATCGGCGCCACTCTCGCCAATGGCGGGTTGAACCCGGTGACCGGCGAACGCGCCCTGTCGCCCGGCAATGTCCGCTCCGTCCTCAGCGTCATGAACACCTGCGGCATGTACGACTACGCCGGCGGCTGGCAGTTCGATGTCGGCCTGCCCGCCAAGAGCGGCGTCGGCGGCGGCATCGCAGCGGTTCTGCCGGGACACCTGGGCATCGGTGTCTTCTCGCCCCGTCTCGACGCGGTCGGCAATTCCGAGCGCGGCGTGCGGGTGTGCGAAGATATCTCCGGCAACTTCCGGCTGCATCTGTTCGAGGATCGCGGTGGCGGACAGGACCCTATCCGGCGGGTCTATCGCGGCACCGAGGTTCGCTCCAGCCGCGTCCGCCGGCAGCAGGAAGTCGAAGCGCTCGACCATTTCGGCCATGCCATCGCGGTCATCGAGCTGCAGGGCGATCTGAGCTTCATGGAAGCCGAACGCGTGACGCGCCGCATCGGCAGCGAAATCAGCAGCCTCAGCTATCTCATCGTCGACATGAGCCGCTTGCGGCGCGTCGATTCCGTCGCCGAGAACCTGTTGCGCATGCTGGCGCAATCCATCGCCGAGACCGGCCAGCAACTAGCCATCGTCAGCGGCATTCCGCGCCTGCGCGAGATCGCCGGCGACAATGGACATGGCTCGGTCGATCTCGCGCTGGAAAACTTCGAGGATTCCCTGCTGCGGCGTCTTGCCGAAGTTGACCCGCTGGCGCCGACCGAGGTGGAACTCGAGTCCTTCGACCTCCTCCGCGACTGGTCCCCAGAGCAACTCGCCGCGCTCGCTGCGCATGTCACTACGCGCACCTTTTCGACGGGTGAGGTGCTGGTCGAGGCCGGCGCGCCCGCCAATGAGCTCTTCTTTCTCGTCGATGGTCGGGTCAACGTCTCGATCGCGGTCGAGGGCGGCAAGACCCGCCGCGTGAGCACCATCGACGCCGGCAATGTCTTCGGCGAGTTGGCCCTGTTCGGCGCAGCGCGCCGCACGGCCGATGTCATCGCGGCGAGCGATGGCAAGATGCTGGAGCTCGATGCCAGCGGCATCGCCGCATTGAATGGCGATTCAAACAATACGCATCTGGCGCTGGCACTGGCCGTGGGCAAGAGCCTGGCCGACCGCCTGGGCCGCGCCAACCGCGAAATCCAGGCGCTGTCCCGCTAGGCGCTGACCACGCTCTCCGGCCGGGGCAACATGTAGCGGATCGTCAGAGAGGGACCCTCGCCAGCGGGCGGGCTGTGGACCGGGGTATCTCCAGCCCGCATGGCGGTTCTCAGAGCAATACAGCACGCCGGCATGCGATGGTTTTCGCCCGGATAGCCACCGACAGCCCGATGCAGTTCCCCCGCATTGATCTCGATGTGGGGACGCCCCTGTTTGGCCGCGCGTTCAATCTGCTCGGCGATCCGTCTCGAAAAGACGACGCGGGTGGGTGCCGGGGTGTCCGGCACGGCCTCGGCATCGTCGGGCGCATCCACATCCGAACCGTCTTCGGGATCGTCATCATCATCGTCGACGGGATCGGTCTCGAGGTCTGGGTCGTGCCGGCGCGTAAAGGCCTCGGAGAAGGCCGAGGCGACAATACCCGCTGGCAGCGCAATGAGCCCGATCCCGATGACCGCGGTGATGCTTGCAAAGAGTCTGCCGATCGGGGTCACCGGATAGACATCGCCATAGCCAACCGTCGTCAGCGTCGCGACGCTCCACCACATGGCGCGCGGGATCGACCCGAACGCCTCGGGCTGCGTCGGCCCTTCGATCAGATAGAGAAAGCTCGCCGATATCAGCAGCAGCACCAGCCCGCCGATCAGGCTGACCGCCAGCTGATGGCTCTTCAGCCGGACCGCGTGCATGATTTCGCCGATGGCGCCCGAATAGCGGCCCAGCTTGGCGAGCCTCAGGATGCGCACGAGACGGATCAGCCGCAGCAGGAACGGCTGCCCTCCGACCACCGGAAAGAACACAGGCGTAATGGCGACCAGATCGAACAGCGCCGCAGGCGTCACCATGTAGCGCAGTCGGCCCACAATCGGACGCGCGAACCCCGGCTCTTCGACGCACACCCAGACCCGGGCCACATACTCGATGAAGAACACGATCCCGACGAACAGCTCGAGCACCCGCAGCCAGCCGACGATCTCCCGAGCAAATTCCTGTTCGCTCTGAATCACCGCCAGCAGCACGGAGAGCAGGATCACAAAGATAAGAAACCGGTTGATCACCGACAGGCGTTTGCCGCTCTCACGCGACAGCGCCTCATGAACCCGGTGACGTAGACTGACCATTGCACAATTGTCCTTCACTTCAATCGTCAGACTAGCCCATCCGCCCCCTCATCAGAACCGCTTGAAAGTGGGAACGTTCGCTGCAACCAGCCCGTTTGCACCAGACAGTGCACGCAACTATATGTGCGCACCGAACGATCCCAGCAGCGGAGCAGCACCATGGTCGCAAAGATCTTCATCGATGGCGAAGCCGGCACCACAGGACTGCAGATCCGCGAGCGGCTGGCCGACCGGCGCGATCTCGAACTGATCTCGATCGATCCTGACAAGCGCAAGGATATGGCCGAACGCCAGCGGCTGCTCAACGCCGCCGACATCGCCATCCTCTGCCTGCCGGACGATGCGGCGCGCGAAAGCGTGGCGCTGATCGACAATGATACGACCCGGGTCATCGACGCCTCGACCGCCTTCCGCACCGCTGACGGCTGGGCCTATGGCTTTGCCGAGATGGACAAAGATCAGTCCGCCGCCATCGCCTCGGCCATGCGCGTCGCCAACCCCGGCTGCTGGCCGCAGGGCGCCATCGCGACGCTTCGCCCCGCCATCAAAGCCGGCCTGCTGCCGGCCGACATCGCGCTGACCGTTAATGGCATCTCTGGCTATTCGGGCGGTGGCCGCACGATGATCGAGGACTATGAGGCTGCCGGCGATACGGCCAACGCCTTCCAGCTCTATGGCCTCGGCTTCAAGCACAAGCACCTGCCGGAACTGCAGGCTTACGCGGGCCTCAGCCACGTGCCGCTGTTCACGCCCGCCGTCGGAAACTTCCGCCAGGGCATGGTGACGGCAGTTCCTCTGCAGCTCGGAACGCTTTCCAAGCCGCCGAAGGGCGCCGATCTGCACGCCGCGATTGCCGACCACTACGCCGGCATCACCGACGGCTTCGTCGAGGTTGCGCCTTTCGAGGCAATCGAGCGCTCCGATGCCTTGAACCC
>NZ_JBLXGA010000001.1:0-55029 GCF_048261455.1 Devosia sp. | reverse complement strand
CTGAAATCTGATCCGAGGCTCTGATCGCGCCGATCAATCGGCCCGGGACATCCACTGCGGCAAGGCCGTCAGCGGCGGGATCGGCCGCTCCAGGGGCCGGGTCAGGCTCACTGCCTCCGCGCCCTCGATTGAAAACCAGGCGGCCTCACCGACATCGGTATCGATCGCGACGCAGGTGGGCACCGGCCCGATCTGACGGCCGGCATTGAACACCCAGGTGTCCCCGATCCGTTCGACCCAGGAGCCGCCGCGCGAAAACGGCGCTTCGTGCACATGCCCGCAGAACACCACGTCCGGCTTGTAGCGCGCGATCCAGTTCACGAGTTCGACGTCGCCATAATGCCGCTGCCCGTTCCAGCTGATCGGCACGTCGGCCGGCGGGGCGTGGTGCACCCAGACCCAGGCACCCTGGCGCTGCTCGGCGGCGGCAGCCAGCTGCTGGCTGATCCCGTCGCGCGTCTGCGGGCCATCCCACCACGGGCACATGGTGAACAGCGTATCCCCGATGCGCAATGTGTCGCCGTCGGTGCCGACCTGGAACCGTCGCAGCCCACGTGCCCATTCGGCGCTCATTTCACCGAAACTGTTCGGTGCCGTCAGGTCGTGATTGCCGGAACAGACCAGAACCTCGGTCACCTTGCGCAGGCGCTTGAGATAATTGACCACCACCACGGTCTGCGTACTCATGTCGACCATCGCATTGGTCTCGAGCAGATCGCCGGCGATCACCACGAGGTCATAGGCGGCGGCAGTGCCCAGCAGCCAGTCGTACTGTGGCAGCGAATAGTGCAGATCGGCTACCAGCAGAATCCTCATGACGGCCCCCTCGTCACGCCTCCGGCCAGACTTGACCGGGCAGGTCCCGTTGAGCCATTAAGCACTCGGCTTTATCTGCCGCCTGCCTGGATCGCCGGTTTCTGCGCGCTCGGCAGCATGTCACAGGGGTATGCTCATGGACAAGTTCACGACGCTGACGGGTGTCGCCGCACCGATGCCGATCATCAATATCGACACGGACATGATCATCCCCAAGCAATATCTGAAAACCATCAAGCGCACCGGCCTCGGGACCGCGCTGTTTTCCGAGATGCGCTACAACGAGGATGGCTCGGAGAACCCCGATTTCGTCCTCAACAAGCCCGCCTATCGCGACGCCAAGATCATTGTCGCGGGCGATAATTTCGGCTGCGGCTCCTCACGTGAGCATGCGCCCTGGGCGCTGCTGGATTTTGGTGTCCGCTGCGTCATCTCCACCAGCTTCGCCGACATTTTCTATAACAACTGTTTCAAAAACGGCATTCTGCCCATCGTCGTGACCCCCGAGCAGCTCGCCTTGCTGCAGGATGACGCCGAGCGCGGCAGCAACGCGACGCTGACCATCGACCTCGAGGCCCAGACCATCAAGGGGCCCGACGGTGGCGAAGTGCATTTCGATATCGACCCCTCCCGCAAGCAGACGCTGCTCGAGGGCCTCGACGATATCGCCGCGACCCTGAAGTCCGACCCGGCGATCGCCAGCTTCGAAACCAAGATGGCTTCCGATCGCCCCTGGCTGTGACCTCCTGAGGGCGCTTTTGCGCCGCTGAACGCCAATCAGGCGGCAAGTGCTGCGAGGCCTTGCCGCAGCGCAGCGGCCTCGCCCTCGGCGAGGGTCTCAGCCTCTAGCGCCTGATGTGCCAGTCGCCAGAGCGGCCAGGCCGCCTCCAGCATCGTCCGGCCACTGTCATTCAGCAGCAGGCGCCGCTGCCGCCGGTCCTGCGCGTCAATGACCACACGTACATGCCCACTCTTTTCCAGTGGCTTCAGCGCCGCCGTAAGCGTGGTGCGGTCCATAGCGAGCAACTGCGCCACCTCTGCCATCGTCGGGGGCGTTGGCCGGTTGAGCCCGTTCAGCAGTGAGAACTGGCCATGGGTGATGCCGAGGGGTCGGAAGACCTTGTCGAATCGGCGGGCGAGACGACGCGCCGCCCGATGCACGGCGAGGCAAAGACAACTGTCGCGCACTTCGAGCGTGGTTGCGAATTGGGCCGGAAGGTTTGACATGCGCCTCAATATGTTGATATCAACATTATCAGTCAATGGCGGTCGCGCGGCTCATCAATCCGACTGGCCGTTTCCCACATCATCGTACCGTTTTGGGAGAATGCGATGGACCGGCCCATGTTGACGCCCGCCGCCGAGCTAGCGGCAAGCAACCCGACCCGCCATCCAGGGGAGTCCGCCGCCTATCGGGCTGCTCGCCAGGACCTGCTGACGGCCGAAATCGAATTGCGACGACAGATAGAGCACGTCGCCGAGATGCGCCGTGCCCTGCCCCCGGGCGCAATTCTGGAAAAGGACTACCGCTTTGTAGGCGAACACGGCGAAGTTTCGCTCGGCGAGCTGTTCGGCGCCCACCCCTCGCTCGTCATCTACTCCTACATGTTCGGCCCGCAGCGTCAGCGCCCCTGCCCCATGTGCACTGCGATGATGGCATCGCTCGAAGGCTCGATACCCGATATCCTGCAGCGGACCGGCATCGCCCTCGTCGCACGCTCGCCCATCGAACGCCTCCGCGAATGGAAAGCGGCTCGTGGCTGGTCGCATATGCCGATCTATTCTGACCCAAGCGGCGACTACACCCGTGACTGGGTAAGCCAGGACGATGCCGATAGGCCCGCCTATAACGTCTTCCGTCGCGATGGCGACGCCATACGACACTTCTGGAGCGAGGAAATTTCCGAGGCCGATCCTGGCCAGGACCCGCGCAGCGCCATCGAGATGAGCACACTCTGGCTGGTGCAAGATTCGCTGCCTCAGGGCCGCGATCCTGACTGGCGACCACGGCTGTCCTACTGACGCACTGCGCCTGCAGGCAAATTGCTGGCGACGGGCTGGACCCTGCTTCAGGGCGGACGCTATGCTCGCCCGTCGACGCGTGAGCATCAATCGCGAGTGAATAGATGGTCCAGCATATTTCCTCCGGCTCCCCGTTCGAAGCCAGCATCGGATACTCCCGCGCTGTGGTTGATGGCGACATGGTCTATGTCTCCGGCACCACGGGATATGACTATGCCATCATGGTCATGCCCGAGGATGCCACCGCCCAGGCGCGCAATGCCTTTGCGACCATAGAGAAGGCCCTCGCCGAAGCGGGCGCCAGCCTCGCCGACGTTCTGCGCGTGCGCTATTACATCATCCACATGGACCACTACGAGGCGCTCTGCGCCGTCGCCGGCGAGGTCTTCGCCGACATTCGCCCCGCGGCAACCATGGTGGTCTGCGGGCTGACGACACCCGAGATGAAACTCGAGATCGAAGTGACCGCCCGGATCGGAGCACGCAGCAGCTGATGAGCCTAATATTTGAAGAGAAGCAAGAGCCCACGGCCGAAGACATCGAAGCGATCTTTGCATCGCTGGTGACGTCGGAAGTGGCGGCCGGCCGCCAGGCGACCTACCTGCCCTACTCCGTTCTGCTGCGCGACACGGCGGATGGGCCGATCATCGGCGGGCTCTATGGCGCAGCCATTTTCGAGTGGCTGTTCATCCAATATGTCGCCGTGCCACTCGACCGTCAGGGCGAAGGCATAGGTCGCCAGCTGATGGCCAAGGCGGAGAACTGGGCGCGTGAGCAGGGGTTGGGCGGTATCTGGCTCGACACCTTCAGCTTTCAGGCGCGCCCTTTTTACGAGAAGCTCGGCTTTTCCGTTTTCGGCGAGATCCCCGAACATCCGCGCGGCGACACCCGCTATTTTCTCAAGAAGCCACTCTGAGCCGTACCGGCTCTGGTGTGTTTGGACTTTCGCCACGCCGATGCAGGCGATAAACAGCAGCGCAAAGTCCGACATGATCAAAGGCGATCCTCATGACCAAGAAGCTCTTCCTGCTGCCCGGCGACGGCATCGGTACCGAAATCATGAAGGAAGTCGAAAAGGTCATTTTCTGGCTCAATAGCGAGGGTGAGACCGATTTCGAAACCGACTCCGGTCTCGTCGGCGGCTGCGCCTATGACAAGCACGGCGTCGCGATTTCCGAAGAGGACATGCAGAAAGCGCTCGCCGCCGATGCGGTGATCTTCGGCGCCGTGGGCGGACCCAAGTGGGACAAGGTGCCCTATGAGCACCGCCCCGAAGCCGGCCTGCTGCGCCTGCGCAAGGACCTGCAGTTGTTCGCCAACCTGCGTCCGGCCATCTGCTATCCGGCGCTCGCGGATGCCTCGTCGCTGAAGCGCGAATTGGTCGAAGGCCTCGACATTCTGATCGTGCGCGAGCTGACTGGGGGTGTCTATTTCGGCGAACCCAAGGAAGTTACCGATCTCGGCGACGGCCAAAAGCGCGCCGTCGATACCCAGGTCTACGAGACCTACGAGATCGACCGCATCGTCCGCGTCGCCTGCGATCTCGCCCGCACCCGCTCGGGCAAGGTGCACTCAGCCGACAAGAAGAATGTCATGAAGTCGGGCGTTCTGTGGGACGAAGTGGCCCAGGCCGTCGCCAAGGACTACACGGATCTTGAGTTCCACCACATCCTCGCCGACAACGCGGCAATGCAGCTGGTGCGCAATCCCAAGCAGTTCGACGTGATGGTCACCGACAATCTGTTCGGCGACATCCTGTCCGACGCCGCCGCCATGCTGACCGGCTCGCTCGGCATGCTGCCGTCCGCCTCGCTAGGCGCGCCCGACCCGGTGACTGGCACCCGCAAGGCGCTCTACGAACCCGTGCACGGCTCGGCTCCCGATATTGCCGGCACCGGCGCCGCCAACCCGATCGCCATGCTGGCAAGCTTTGCCATGGCACTGCGCTATTCGTTCAACATGGTCGCCCTTGCCGACCGTCTCGAAGCGGCAATCGCTGCGGTTCTCGATGATGGCCTGCGTACCGGCGATATTGCCCAGGACAACCGCAAGACCGTCGGGACCGAAGAGATGGGCGCCGCAGTCCTCGCCAAGCTCAAGGCCTAGTCGCGCCCACGACGCGCCCAGGGCTCGCGCGACATCAGCTCGGGACGATATTCGTCCCAGCTGTTCTCAACGGCTTTACGGATCGCCTCCGGGTCGAACCCCATATCGTCGAGCAGCCGCGAATTACGCCGCGATAGCGCAATGATCAGCTGGCGCTCCCGATGGCGCGCCACGATATTGCGCACCACCTGCGCCAGGTCCGCCCATAGCGTTGACCCGCTGAGCGGCCTCGCCACAGTCGCACGCAGCCGCGATTCCGCTGACATGGCGTCGCTTTTCACCGGCCGCCGCGCCGTTGCCGTCTGCTCAGCGCAATCGGGCACGAGTCCAGCAATCTCTCCATGACCTGCAATCATCGTTCTCCACTCCCCTCTCAATTGAACCGATTCATTGAATCGTTTCAATATGCAGCGCGCACTGTCCACGTCAAGCATTTATTGAACCGGTTCAAACAGCCTGATACGAAAGGTCATGATCAAAGCCGCATCCGCCAAGACCAAGTCCCCACGGCTCTCAGACGTGGCAAAAGCGGCCGGCGTGTCGCAGGGCACCGCCTCCAATGTCTTCAGCCGGCCCGAACTGGTGCGTCCCGAAGTGCGGGAACGCGTGCTGGCTGCTGCGCAGTCTGTGGGGTATGCCGGCCCGGACCCGCGCGGCCGCATGCTGCGTGCCGGCAAGGTCAACGCCATCGGTGTCGCGACCGTCGAGCCCCTCAGCGTCTTTTTCGAAGATCCCTATTCCCGAGAACTCATGCGCGGCGTGACCGAGGCGGCAGACGCCGCGGGGGCTGGCGTTTCCCTGATTTCCACCGTCAACCCGGAACGCCTCGCCTGGAACATCGAAAGTGCCCTGGTCGACGGCTTTATCCTGTCGTGCATCGAGGGGGGCGAGAAACTCGTCGAACTGACAAAGGCGCGGCAATTGCCCTTTGTCGCCATCGACCTGGGGCGGCCGGACAAGACGATCGCAACCATCGGGATCGATGACTACGGCGGGGCGAGCAGCGCTGCGCAGCATCTGCTGGATCTCGGGCATCGGCGCTTTTCCGTGCTGTCGCTCGAATACAACGACACGGAACTGTCGGGCTGGGCCCACCCCGACCAGGTCGGCGACGCAATGTACCATACGGTGCGCAACCGTCTGCGGGGCTATCTCGAGACGCTCGCCGCTGCGGGGATCGACGCCAGCAAGGTGCCTGTCTGGGCCTCGCCGAGTATTGCCGTGAGGCACCGTCACCCGGATCTCCCTCTGGGACTGGAGCAGCTCTTTTCGGGACCCGATCACCCCACTGCCCTTCTGGCCATGTCCGACCGGCTGGCCCTTGAAGCCCTGGAGTGGCTCGATAAGCGGGGCTTCCGGGTACCCGAGGAAATCTCCGTCGTCGGTTTTGATGGCGTGCCCGAAGGGGAAACCTCCCAGCCGCCTCTGACCACCATGGTCCAACCGATCCGCGAGATCGGACGCCAGGCCGTTACCACGATCCTGAGCCCGACCGCAGCTATCGACGAGCCGCGACAGGACATCCTGCCGCTCACCCTGCTCGTCCGTGGTTCCAGCGCTTCACCTATGTGATACGCATGATCCAATCTGCACACAGACGGCAGGGAGGAAATCGATGACCACGGATCCGAAAGCTCTGTTCGAGACCGCCATGCTGGCAGCGCTCGACTATCGACAGTCGGTCGCCGATGCTCCTGCCCGACCCGACCGCAGCTATCACGATATTCTGGCGACCCTTGACGAAGGTATGCCGCAGTCGGGCACGGCGCCCGAGACAGCCTTGGACGAACTGTTGTCGACAGCGGACGGCGGATTGATGCCGATTACCGGCCCGCGATTCTTCGGCTGGGTGATGGGGGGATCCCACCCGACCGGTGTTGCAGCCGACTGGCTGGTGTCGGCCTGGGGGCAGAACGCCGGCTATCACACGCCGACCCCCGCCGTATCCGCCATCGAGGATCAGGCCGAACGCTGGCTTGTCGAACTGCTCGACCTGCCGACCGGCAGCTCGGTCGGCTTTGCGACAGGCGCCACAGTCGCGAACGGCACCTGCCTTGCCGCCGCGCGCACCGGGGTCCTGCTGAAGGCAGGCTGGGATGCCGATGCCGACGGGCTGTTCGGCGCCCCGCAGGTCGATGTCTTCATCGGCGCTGACGCCCATTCCTCGCTGTTTTCGTCGCTGCAACTGATCGGCTTTGGCTACAGGCGCGTGATTACCATCGCGACGGATAGCGAAGGCCGGATGATCCCGTCCGCGCTCGAGGCCGCCATGGCCGGTCGCGACAATCCGGCGATCGTCATCGCCCAGGCAGGCCAGATCAACACGGGCGCCTTCGACCCTTTTGCGGAGATTGCCGCCATCGCTAAGCCCCGCGGCGCTTGGCTGCATGTCGATGGCGCATTCGGCCTCTGGGCGCGGGTTTCGCCGCACGAACTGCATCTGACCGAAGGCATTGAGCTCTTCGACTCCTGGTGCACCGACGGACACAAATGGCTGCAGGTCCCCTATGATTGCGGCTTTGCCATCGTGCGCGATCGTGAGGTGGCGCAGCGCGCAATGACGCAATGGTCCTCCTATCTGCCGATCATTCAGCAGGGCGACCGCGTGCCGTCGGCGTTTGTGCCCGAACTCAGCCGCCGCGCCCGAGGCGTGCCGGTATGGACCGTGCTGAAGGTTCTGGGCCGCGAAGGCGTATCCGAACTCGTGGCCGGACATTGCGCGCTTGCCCGGCGCTTCGCGGATCGCCTGGCAAGCGAAGCCGGTGTGCGCATCCTGAATGACGTCGTTCTCAATCAGATTGCCGTCAGTTTCGGCAGCGGCGACGCCGCGGCGCGCAAGGCACAGACCGAAGCGGTTATCGAAAAGGTACAGGCCGACGGAGTCTGCTACGCAGGCGGCGCCCAATGGCGTGACGACTGGATCATGCGCCTGTCGGTCACTTCGATGGCCACCACCGAAGCCGATATCGACCGCAGTGCCGAGGCGATTGTCGCCATCTGGCGCCGGATACGAGACGCCGGAGGCCGATAGGACCGGCCTCCGGCGCTGCTTCAATAGTCGTTGGCTCGGAACCGCTCGAACAGCACTGAACCGCCGCGGCCATCGAGCGCGTCCTGAATGTCCGCGCGCGAAATGCCGATATCGCGCAGCACATGGTCATCGAGCTGCGAAATATCTGAGATTGCCTTGCGCCGCTGTCGCGAGCGAAGCCAGTCGTCGAAGCGGGCGCGCGCCCGCTGGATCAGGCCACTGCCAATACGCTCCGACGGTCCTGTTAAAGCCAGAACACTCATGCCACTTCTCCCTCGTGCGCATGCCCACGATGATGCGCGTGGCCGTGATCATGCCCTGGCAGGCAGGCCCGGCTGATCGCATCGATATGCGAATGGTCGGTACCGCAGCACCCACCGATCACCCTGAGGTTTGGCAAGAGCGGCATCACCCGCGCATAGCGGTTGGCGAGATCGCGACGGTCGCCCTTGTCGAGCTCCGGAGAATTGTCGAGCTCGGCATGGCTCATCATCGAGGCATTGACCCGGACGCCGCCGATACGGTTCACCCAGTCACCGCCCTGACGCACCGTTCCCGCGAAGTGGATCGGGTGCACACAGTTGATCATGTAGTAGGCCGGGTAGCCGTCGAGCGCCGCGTCGGTTTCCGCGATTGCGACCCCGAGCGGCTTGCCGCCCGGCAGATTGCCATCGGTTTCGAGCGTGAAGCTGAGCACAACCGGCAGACCGGCTTCGCGCGCCGCCAGCCCGATGCCGACCGCCTCGGGTACATTGGTCAGCGTATAGGCCGACACATAATCGGCCTCGGCGGCCTCAAACGCTTCGATCTGCGCCGTGTGGTAGCTCACAGCTTCCTCGACCGTCATCGCGTCATCATACTGCCAGGCGTCACGCCGCGGCCCGACGACGCCCGAAACGATCGAGGTCACGCCGGCAGCGGCAAACTCGGCCTGCATCTCGCGGCAAAACTGCACCGCCTTGATGTTGGCCTCGCGAAGCCGCTGGGCGTCGAAACCGACCTTGGCGCCCCAATCGGCACTGGCTCGCCAGGTATTGGTGTCGAACAGAAAGCCCTGTCCCGCCTCCTGCGCGATGGGGATATAGGCACGATAGTAATTGCGCATCCGCTCGCGACCGTCCTCGCTCTCGTTGAGCAGAAAGGCCGACATTTCGGGCAGGTCCTGGCCCTCGTTGAAGATGAGGTGCGTCTCCACACCACCATCGGTCACGAACATCTGGCCCTTTTGCTGCGGCAGCACATGCTGTCTCGTCGTCATCTCAAGTCTCCATCAATGCTTGATTGCAGCCCGTTTCGCCGTTATTGGCGTTGCTGCGGGATGGCGCGAGTTGTGACCTTGACCGACGTCCAAAACTAGCGGGGTCGTGGTCAAGTCACTGAGTGACGTTGAATTGCTGTTTGTCTGCAGGGTCTTAGGCTCGTTCTGCCGATGGCGAAGTCCACCGGGAAGATCGCTTTCGAGGCGAAAACCAGACTCAAGGTACAGTAATCGCAAGAGGGAAAGTGTGATGCGCAAGGGCAACGCGACGCGTGAACGGATACTGGAGATCGCCGAGGCTTCGGTGCTGGCCAAGGGCTTTGGCGCGACTTCCATCGAGGAAATCATCGCAGAGGCGGAGATCACCAAGTCGGGCTTTTTCTATCACTTCAAGGACAAGAACGAATTGGCCCGCGGACTGGTGAGCCGCTACAATGACCAGAACGATCGTTTGCTTGCGGAGGTCTTCGGCCGCGCAGGCGAGCTGACAGAGGACCCCCTTCAGCAGCTGCTGATCGGCCTCAACCTTTTTGCAGAGCGCATGGCCGCGATTCCCGAGGGGCATCCTGGCTGCATCGTCGCAACGATGAGCTATCAGGATCGGCTGTTCGATCGCGATGTCCGCGAGATGATCACCGAGGTCGCCGAGCACTGGAACGCCTACTTCACGCGGATGATCGACAGCATCATTGCCGTCTACCCGACGCGTGACCCGGTCGATTCCGCGGCGCTCGCGAGGGCGATCTGCTGCGCAATCGACGGCGGCATCATCATGGCCAAGGCGTTGAACCAACCGCAGATCCTGCCCGAGCAGATGCTGATGGCGCGCCAGATGATCAAGCTCACCTTTCAGCCACCCCTGCTTGATCGCGCCGCTGCCTGATACCTATTCGCCGAGGTCGAAAGCCTCGGCGAGCAGCGTGTAGGAGCGCCGACGCAGGTCGTAGTCCCACGCCGTCGTGGTGACGATCACCTCGTCTGCCCCAGCAGCCGTGGCCTTTTCCTCGATCTCGGCTTTCACCGTTTCGGGGGAGCCGACGATCCACAGCGGCGAATGACTGGAGATGATGCGCTTTTCCTGGTCGGTATAGGCGTGCGCCGCCGCGTCCTCAGGCGAGACGAGCTTGCGCATCTGCCCCGAATGGAACAGCGCCCAGCTCAACTCCTGCGAGCCGGAGAGGAACTTTGCTTCCTCATCACTCGGGGCGACCAGAGCCGATAGCGCCAGGATGGCATGCGGCTTGGGAAAGGCCGCGCTCGGTGTGAAGGCCGCCCTGTAGGCTTCGAAGGCCGGCTTTGCCGGTGTCTGGCTGAAATGCGCCGCAAAGGCATAGCCGACGCCAAGCTGTCCCGCCGCCTGCGCGCTGGCACCGGACGAACCGAGCAGCCAGATGGGCGGCAGTTCGACCTGCTCCGGCGACACCATGATTGGCGCAAACGGATGATCGGGCGCGAAATTACCCTCTTCGAAGGCCAGCACCTCTGCCAGTTCCTGAGCGAAATACTCGCCGCCGACCGAACGCAGCGCCTGCAGCGTGCGCCCGTCGCTGCCACCCGCCCGGCCAATCCCGAGATCGATCCGACCAGGGTTCATGCCATTGAGTGTGCGGTAGGTTTCGACGACCCGCAGCGGCACATGATTGGGCAGCATCACGCCACCTGAGCCGACGCGGATGCGCTGCGTATTGGCGGCGGCCGTCGCAATCAGAACCTCAGGCGACGACGAAGCAATCGATGGCATGCCGTGATGTTCGGCATACCAGACGCGGGTATAGCCGAGCGCATCGCCGTGCTGGGCCAGCTTGACGATCTGCTTGAGCGCGCCGGGAGTAGACGTGCCCTCGGCGACCGGGGCGAGATCGAGAATGGAGAGTGGTAAGGTCATGCCGGCTTATATCGGCATTTGCCGATGAATTCCAAGATCGCCCGCAGCGATTATCCGAAGCTCTTCAACGCACAAACACGCACGCGCCGCTCCGGTTGTCCTGCAGGCTGATTTGACGTCTTATGGGGACTCTCGGCGAGTAGTGACGCGTGGGATGGAAGCAGACATGAAGATACTTGCCGTCATCGCCACAATCTTGTCAGCCGGTTTCACAACGTCACATGCCGGGGCACAGACCGTGAGCAATCCCTACACTTACACCTGCAGTGCCTATCTTGCGGCGCAGCAGAGCGAGAACCGTGGCGAGGCCAATGCGGTGCTGTTCTGGGCGCTCGGCTATCTGCAGGCGCGGCTGGGGACCCTGCCGAGTGCAAGTTTCAGCGCCGAAAGCTTCGACAAAGACCTGCGCGACGTGCATGCGACGCTGCTGAAGATCTGTCCCAACGTGCCGGACATGCCGATCGCGACCTTCATGGACAATCTGGCGGGCGATTTCGAGAAAACCGGCAAGCCAAGCAACTAGGGCGCGGTTGGCGCTTACCCTTGGGGGAGCGGCACCGAAGCGCCGCCCCGTTCTTCTACTCCGCCACCTGCAGACCGGGGCTGAGGTCCATGCCCCGGACCAGATCCATCGCCTGCCGCTCGAACAGCTGACGATAGATGCCACCCTCGAGCGCAATCAGCTGCTCGTGCGTCCCCTCTTCGGCCACCTTGCCGTGACTGAAGACCAGCAGCCGGTCGAGCGCCCGCACGGTCGACAGCCGATGCGCGATGACGATGGTGGTCCGCCCCTCCATTAGCCGCTCCATCGCCTCCTGAATCAGCCGTTCGCTCTCGCTGTCGAGGCTGGATGTAGCCTCGTCGAGGATCAGGATCCGCGCATCGGACAGGAAGGCGCGGGCAATGGCGACGCGCTGACGCTCGCCACCCGACAGCTTTATGCCGCGCTCGCCGACCATGGTTTCGTAGCCCTTGGTCAGCTTGGCAATGAACCCATGCGCATTGGCGAGTTCGGCCGCCGCGATGATCTCCTTCATGCTGGCGCCCGGCTTGCCATAGGCAATGTTCTCGGCCAGCGAGCGGTGGAACAGGATGGGCTCCTGCTGCACGATAGCGATCTGCTGCCGCAGCGATGCCTGCGTCACCTCGCGGATATCGATGCCGTCGACCATGATCCGCCCGCCGGAAACATCATGCAGCCGCTGGATCAGTTTGACGAACGTCGTCTTTCCAGAGCCGGAATGCCCAACGAGCCCGACCTTTTCGCCCGGTGCAATGGCGATATTCAGGTCCTGATAGAGCGGTGTAGCGTGCTTGCCGTAGTGGAAGTCGACTGTCTCGAAACCGATGCGGCCTTCATGGATCACGATCGGCAAGGCGCCCGGATTGTCGGCGATATCGAGCGGCTGGTCATAGAGTTCGACCAGTTCCTCCATGTCGTTCACCGAGCGCTGCAGATTGCGCACATGCATGCCGACGTCGCGCAGGTAGCCCTGCAGCACGAATGATGTCGTCAAAACGAACGCGATGTCACCCGCCTCAGCGAGCCCTTGCGCCCACATGTACAGCGACACCGCAACGATGCCGAAGCGCAGGAGCAGCAGCAGCAGGAACTGCCCGGTGCCCGAATAGGTCCCACGCTCCCAGGTCCGCTGCATGCGTTGCCACCACTTGGCAACCGTATGCTGCAACCGCCTGTCTTCGCTGGTCTCCGCCCCGAAGCCCTTGACGACAGCATTGCAGGTCACCGCGTCGGCGAGTGCCCCACCGAGCCGTGTATCCCATTGATTGGCAAGGCTGGCAGCAGGCGCCACCCAATAGACGGAGAGCAGCACGGTGAACCCGACATAGATGATCGAGCCGATCGCAATCACCAGCCCCATCACCGGCCAGAAGGCCCCGAGCATCACCGTCGTGCCGACCAGCATGACCACCGAGGGCAGCATCGCCAGCAGCAGCGTATCATTGAGCAGGTCGAGCGCCCCGGTGCCCCTGGTGATCTTGCGCACTGTCGATCCGGCGAAGGCGTTCGCATGCCAGTCAGACGAGAACCGCTGCACGCGCGCAAAGGCGCTCTCCGTGATCTCAGTCATCATCCGCAAGGTGACGCGGATCATGCCCCACCAGGCGAAATGCCGGAGCACCAGGCCGCCGAGGCCCAGCGCCATCAGCAGCCAGAACGCGGCGAGCGCTGCGTCCCAGGCGATGGCGTCGGCGCTGGCACTCGAGGCCACCGCGTTGACGAGCTGGCCGGCATAGTAGGGCGTCAGCACGTCGGCGAGGGTCGACAGGATGATTGCCCCGGCAAGACCGGCGATGCCCAGCGGCTGCTGGCGCCAGTGCGAGAATGCGAAATTCAGAACCTTGCCATAGGCCTGCCGGCGATGGCGTGAGGACTTCGTGGGCATTGGATGTGTCCGGCGACGCATGACGCGCATGACCGGTCCCTGGAAGAAAGATGGATATGTACTGAAAAGTCCCGGAAATCCGGAGATTTTTCACGCTACGGGTCGGTCAGGGCCTATCGGCCGGACGGACAGGTCTCAGGCGAGCGGGCGCCGAGGGAGGATTGGGAATGCCATAACTGCCATATCGCCCCTCCTTGATGTGCGTGTGATCGGGGTGAAGCTGCATAGCCCAGTTTTCATCCGCCCGGCAAGACCCACAGTGCGGCACGATTGCCACGAATTTGCCGCACGATAGCCAGCCCGATGAATGCCGGCTGAACAGTTTTCGGCCGCAGATGCCTGGATATGAACGGTCTCTGTCAGCGACGGCGCGATTTGATCTCTTCATCGCACCGCGACAATTGGCTAAGCTCGCGACACGAACCTAGGGGGACTACGCGATGGCCAGCCTGATCACGCTCATCTACTCCGCGCCCACCCGGACGCTCGAAAAGGGCGAGGTGCTCATCAGCCAGGGCGATGAGGGCGGCGATATCTTCGTGCTCGAAACGGGCACCCTGTCGGTCGAGCGGGACGGCGTCGAGATCGCCACCATCACCGAAATGGATTCGCTGATCGGTGAAATGTCGGTGCTGCTCGGCCGCGAATATACCGCCACGGTGCGCGCCGTGGAGCCGACCAAGGTGCGGGTGGTCGAGGACGCCATCCGCATTCTGGAGCGCCAGCCGCTGCTGACCCTGCACCTCGCGACGCTGTTGTGCGAGCGGCTCGACGCCACCTCGGCCCTGCTGGTCGAAATGAACAGCGACAAATCCGGCGGTGCCGACCAGAAAGGCTGGGCCGGCCGGCTGCTCTCCAGCATCCTGACGCCGCCCAAGCCCGAAGCGCTTCCGAACCACGAATAGCGCCGACCCCTCGGGGGCGAAAGGCGCGCCCTGGCGTCAGGCACCGGCCGTGATGATGCCGCGCGTCACGCTGCCTTCTGCCGGATAGAGCGGAATCAGGCACGCCTGCAGCGCGTGGTAGATATCGCCCTTGCCCTTGAACAGCGTCGTCGCCGGCTGCATATCGGCGGTCAGCTGCTCGTGCCAGGCGCCATTGCGTTCGTCGATATGATGGCGCGCGATGACGTCCCAGATCCGCCGATACCAGCTCTCGTGGAAGTCTGACGGGCGATGCGCGATGAGGAAGGCCGCGGCCCCCACGCCTTCGGCCATCGGCCACCACAGCTTGTGCGGGATGTCGGGCGTGTCGGCCCAGTCGAGATTGTAAAAGAACCCGCCGTTGCGCTCGTCCCAGCCGATGCTGACCGCCTGGCGGAACAGCGCTTCGGCGGCATCCGGCATCCAGGCGTGCTTGCGCCCGCCCAGCGCCCACAGCTGCAGCACCAGCCGCGCCCATTCCACCCAGTGGCCCGGCGTCGTGCCGGGCGGCCGGAACATCTCGTCGCCCTCGTAAGCCTTGTCGACCTGCCAGTCGGCATCGAAATGCTCGGCGACGCGGAAGCCGTTCTCGCCTGCCTTGCGGCGAATGATCAGATCGGCGATGCGCTCGGCCTTGTCGAGATAGCCCTGCTCGCCGGTCGCCTCGAACGCGGCCATCAGCGCCTCGGTCATATGCATGTTCGAATTCTGGCCGTGATAATCGGAGATAGGCGACCAATCGGCGTTGAACTGCTCGTTGACGGCGCCATTGGCCTCGTCCCAGTAGCGCGTCTCGATCACCTCGGTGACATCGGCGATCATCTGGTCGGCCAGCGGATGCCCGACCAGCTTGGCGCTCGATGCGGCGAGCAGCGCAAAGGCGTGGCCATAGGCCTGCTTGCGGCCATTGTCGGCAGCGCCATTGTCGTCGACCGCCCAGAAGTAACCGCCATGCCGGGCGTCGCGGTGGACGTTCCACAAGTAACGCATGCCATGGTCGACGATCGGCTGCGACCCGGGCCGGCCGAGCAGGCTGCCGATGGCAAAGCAATGCACCATGCGCGCCGTGCCATGAATGCCGCGCACCGGATTGTCGGGCTGGATCGGCTCGCCCGTGCCGGTCAGTTCGTGAAACCCGCCCGCCGGATTGAAGGCCCGATTGGCGAAAAAGGCGAACAGCGCTTCGGCCCGATCGCGCAGCCATTGGCGATGGCCCGGGCGCGCGAGCCAGGGGGTGGCGGGGGTGATGGACATGGTGCGGCGGCTCCCTCGAATAGTCGTCACGAGACCTACACCGGACGCCGGCGATTGGCCAGATTGTGCCCCACTGTGCGGCGCCAGATGCCGGCGTCAGGCCGTCGCGGCGATCTCCGACAACCGCTGTCGTTCTGCATCGTCGACACCCTCGACGGCGAGACGCGCGGCAGCGAGGACCGGCCGCCAGGCGAGGATTTCTGCCGTGCTGAGGTCTGACGCTGCCGCATAGGCGGCGACATAGGCATCGGCCAGATCGGGCGCGACGCCGGAAACCAGCAGATGCGTGCGGCACACATCGGCCGCCGGGGGGCCGCTCGCGGCGTCGAGCCAATCGACAACAAGGGTCTGCCCGGGCCTGCCGAGAATGTTGAACGGATGGAAATCGCCGTGGCAAAGCCGGGTGCCGTCGGGCAGACCCGCCAGCCGCCCCAGCAGAGCCTCGCACTGCTCCGGCGGAAGATCGGAGCGCGCGATGCGAAAATGGAGGCGCTGCCGCAGGCTGGGCAGCCGCACGTCGGTGATGGCGTGGAAACGCCGGTGGAGGCGCAGCATCTCGTCCATCGCGCCGGGCACCAGATCAATGCCGGACGGGGTGAACCGCGCCAGCGTCTCGCCCTCGGCCCGGTCCATCACCAGCCCCCAGCGCCCCTGCCACTGCCCGACCGCGTGAACATCTGGCACCGGCAAGCCGTGATCGGCGATCGCCGCCAGCACCGCCGCCTCGGTGAAGACGGAAGCCTTTGCCTCCGGCCTGCGATAGAGCTTCAGGACGTGATCGCCATAGGCGAATACCTCCGCCACCTGGCCGGCCCCGAGCAGCGACCCGACCAGGGCCGCGTCGATCACCCCCACCAGTCCTCGCCCGCGAAGCGGTGGCCCTTGAGCCAGTCGTCGTCGAAACTGACGCCGAGGCCGGGTGCACTCGAGACCTGCATCTTGCCGTCGCGGATGACGATGGGGTTCTCAACCGCGCCCTCGAGGCGCGTTGCCCCGCGCGTACATTCGATGCGCGGGCAATTGTGGATCGCCGCACCCAGCTGCTGGCTCGCCATGTTGAGCAGGATGCCGTTGACATTGTGCAGCGTGATCGGGATGCGCCATGCCGAGGCCAGCTCGGCAATGCGCAGCGTGCCAGTGATGCCGCCCGAATTGACGATATCGGGCTGAAGGCAATCGACCGCCTGACGCGTCAGGAAGGGAAGCGCCTGATCCACCAGCTCGATGTTCTCGCCGGTCATGATCGGCAGATTGGTGGCGCGGCGCAGCGCCACCCAGTTCTCGGCAAAGCCGGGCTGCAGCGGATCCTCATAATAGAGCGGCTTGATCTCTTCGACCGCCTCGGCCACCGCGATGGCGCTCGGCGTGTCGAGCTCGTTGTGGCAGTGAACGATGATGTCGGTCTCGCCGAAATGTTCGCGCGCCAGCGCGTAGGAGCGCCGCACCTTGCGGATGTCGCCGGGCGAAAGGCTCGGCACATATTCCTGCATATGAAGCCCAAGGCAGGAATGGATATCGACCTTGTAGGCGGTGAAGCCGAAGGGCTCGGATTTGAGCTCCGCCACCCGGTCGGCCCAGGCGCCCGCGTCGGTGAAATCGCCCTGCGGGCAATGCGAATAGAGTTCGATCTCGTCGCGGAACGGCCCTCCGAGCAGCGATGCCACCGAGACGCCGAGCAGTTTGCCCGCGAGATCCCACAACGCCATGTCGATGCCCGACAGCACCTGCAGATGCGGCCGGCGCTGCGGATAGGCACTGAACATGTTGTGGTGATGCACCCGGATCGCCAGCGGATCCTTGCCGATCAGGCTCAGATGCGGCAACCGCCCGCCCCCGGCCGCCTGCCCGGCGATCACCGCGCGCACCAGATCGCCGTCATTGGGGCCGCAATCCCCATAGCCGGAAATGCCGGCGTCGGTGTCGATGCGCACGACGCAGAACCCGTCGTCGAGCCGCATGGCCTTGATATCGGTAATGGTCGCCTGCCGGCGATTGGCGGCGGCAGCCGTGTCGAGCGGGATCATGATCGGGGGTCCTCCAAGTCTTTTGAAGAACTTAGCCGGGCGGCGAGGCGGCGGATAGGGGATTTGGACGCTCTAGGTGGGGCGACGTACCGCGCCGTCGCCCGGCAATTCTTCATACCGCGCCCCCTCATCACCGGGCGTGTCCCGGTGATCCAGCGCGGAGCCGGTGAGGAGACAAGATTGTTCTGGATGTCCGGGACGCGCCCGGCCATGAGACGGAAGATCGGGACCGCAATGAGCCCTCATGGTGAGCCTGTCGAACCACGAGGGCGGGCGCACGGGCCGTGTCACGCCTCGTCCTTCGACAAGCTCAGGATGAGGCTACGGCAGGCGCCGCGCTTGCTGTGTGCGGGTTGACGGCTTCCGGGATGGGCCCCGGGTCAAGCCCGGGGTGACACCGAGGGTGGGGCGGCACAAGCACTCTCGCCTCAACTAGCTCCGATGCCGACCGCCCCTGACCATACCAATGCAAAGCCAGGATAACCCAGGTTTCGCCTATCAGTTTGACACGATATGCAAGGGAGATTAGAGTGCGATTGCTCGGATAATCTGAGCGTGCACGCCGAAACCACGGGGTGTGCAGAATCTGGGGAGTATCAGGAGATAACCAAATGAAGGTCCTTGCACAGCTATTCCTAAGCCGCTTTGGGCGGTTTGAGCGAGAAGTGCTGAGCTCCATCGATAGACTAGGTGACAGTGCGTACTGCGTTGCGATTACATCTGACCTCGAGTCGGTTCTAGGTCGAACAGTCTCCGCCGGACAGACCAGCAGAGCGTTGGCGGCGTTGGTTCGGACAGGTGTCATCAAGTCCGAGAAGATTTCGGCCGCACCTGGAAAGAAGCACTATCGAAGTCGAATCGTATACAGTTTCACTGCCGATGGCACACGACTTCTAGGTAGTGACTCGAATAAACAGTCGGAGGCCGATCCACTGTTTGCATGAAATTCTGGCGGGTCCCTGAGTCATAACCGCTAACTGCCAGATCGGCATTCCGCCGAATACTCAGGGAAAGCGGGAAAGGACTAAAGTAATGAAAAAGCCTAACCGTGAAACTGAACGCTGGCCCCCAAGGCTAGCGTCGAGAGTGGTCAATGCGCTGCTGCCCTGCAGTACGCGCTACTACGACTATCGCGAATACCTTACCAGCTATCGCCGTTTGGTATCCGAAACGTCCACATCGCGTGCCGAAAATTTTGCGCGTTGGAGGGCGTGCGACGATGCATGGAGGGCCGTGCCTGACTACGTCAAGCACGGCCTTTTCGCGTTCGTTATCAAGATGTTGCCTGGCGGAAACTAGTCTTCTGCCACGCGTCCACTGACAATGGTTGACCTCCAAAGTCAGTATAGACTAGGGCCACCGTTAGGTGGCCCTTTTTTCTATCTCTACCTTAAATGCGCCCTTCGATGAAAGGTTGCAAGCCAACGTGGTTAACGTTCGCCTCCAAAGGTAGCAATTAACAAACACGCTACACTATCCTTCTGACTGATGGAAGACCCGGGAGTTCCCACCCCCGGGCCTCGCGTTTCACGTCAAACTGCAGATGACCCTCACGCCACCCCGCCGAGATGCGCGAGCACGGCGATCAGCAGCAGGGCCACGATATTGGTGATCTTGATCATCGGGTTCACGGCGGGGCCCGCCGTGTCCTTGTAGGGGTCGCCGACGGTGTCGCCGGTGACGGAGGCCTTGTGCGCGTCAGAGCCCTTGAGGTGCTTGACGCCCTGGCTGTCGGTGAACCCGTCCTCGAAGCTCTTTTTGGCATTGTCCCAGGCGCCGCCGCCCGCCGTCATCGAGATGGCGACGAAGAGGCCCGTGACGATGACGCCCATCAGCATGGCGCCGAGGGCCGAGAAGCCTGCGGCTGCGCCGGCCACCCAGTAGATGACGAAGAAGATGACGATGGGCGACAGCACCGGCAGCAGCGAGGGGATGATCATTTCCCGGATCGCCGCCTTGGTGAGCATGTCGACCGCCCGGGCATAGTCGGGCTTGGATGTGCCCGCCATGATGCCCGCATCGGCCTTGAACTGACGCCGCACCTCGACCACCACCGCCTGCGCGGCGCGGCCCACGGCCGTCATCGACATGCCGCTGAAGAGGAACGGCAGCAACCCGCCGAAGAGCAGGCCGACGACCACATAGGGATCGGCCAGCGAGAAGGTGAGCGTCCCCATGCCGGCAAAGATCGCCGGCGCATCGGGCAGACCCGCGAAGTAGATCAGGTCCTGCGTATAGGCCGCGAACAGCACCAGCGCGCCGAGGCCGGCCGAACCGATGGCGTAGCCCTTGGTTACGGCCTTGGTGGTGTTGCCCACCGCATCAAGCGCGTCGGTATTGCGGCGCACTTCTTCGGGCAGGCCGGCCATTTCGGCGATACCGCCAGCATTGTCGGTGACCGGCCCGAAGGCGTCGAGCGCGACGATCATGCCGGCCAATGCCAGCATGGTCGCAACCGCAAAGGCGATGCCGAACAGCCCCGCCAGATTGTAGGTGACGACGATGCCGATGACGATGACCAGTGCCGGCAGGGCGGTGGCTTCGAGCGACACCGCGAGACCCTGGATGACATTGGTGCCGTGCCCGGTGACGGAGGCCTCGGCGATCGAATTCACCGGCCGCTTGCCGGTCGCGGTATAATATTCGGTGATGACGACGATCAGCGCCGTGATCACGAGGCCGGCGACACCGCAAAAGAACAGGCTCCACGGCGTGAAGGAGCGCAGGACCACCCCTTCGGCATCGGTGGCGCCGAGTTCGGCCCCCATGTCGCCAAACGTCCACCACAGGACCGGAATGAGCGCGATGAGCGACAGGACGCCCGTGGCGATCAGCCCCTTGTAGAGCGCGTTCATGATGTTGTTGTCGCTGCCGAGCTTGACGAAATAGGTGCCGGCAATCGAGGTGACGACGCAGGCACCGCCGATGGCCAGCGGCAGCACCATGCCCGCGAGCTTGAAGGCATCGGGCAGAACGATCGCTGCCAGCACCATGGTGGCGACCGCGGTGACCACATAGGTTTCGAACAGGTCGGCCGCCATGCCGGCGCAATCGCCGACATTGTCGCCCACATTGTCGGCGATGGTGGCCGGATTGCGCGGATCATCCTCGGGGATGCCGGCTTCGACCTTGCCCACCATGTCGCCGCCGACGTCCGCACCCTTGGTGAAGATGCCGCCGCCCAGGCGCGCAAAGATCGAAATCAGCGAGGCGCCGAAGCCGAGCGCCACCAGACCGTCGATGACGGTGCGGCTGGTCGGTGCGAAGCCGATGAACTGGGTGAGGACGATGAAATAGAGCGTCACGCCCAAAAGGCCGAGGCCCGCGACGAGCAGGCCCGTCACCGCACCCGACTTGAAGGCGAGATCGAGCCCGCCGGCCAGCGATTTGGTCGCCGCCTGGGCAACGCGCACATTGGCCCGCACCGAGACGTTCATGCCGATGAAGCCCGCCGCGCCCGACAGCACCGCCCCGATCAGAAAGCCGATGGCGGCATAGATGCCCAACAGCAGAAAGGCCAGCACCAGGATGACCACGCCCACGATGGCGATGGTCATATATTGCCGGCGCAGATAGGCGGAGGCGCCTTCGCGCACCGCGGCCGAGATTTCCTGCATGCGGGCATTGCCGGCGTCGGCGGCCATGAGCCCCCGCGTCGTAACGACGCCATACACGATCGACAGTGCGCCGCACACGACGATCGCCCAAAGTAGCAAAGTCATAAAAATCCCCTCGGTTGCCTACCCCAGGGGACGCTCCGTAGTCGCAGGTTTGGGCTCCCCAGCCCGACACCCCTCCCCGTCCCCGGAGTTCATCCCGAATTTGTGCCAAAATGTCGCACAGAGCGCAATGGGCAGCGGGGGAGCCCTTATTGCGGCAAACGGGCGATGAGGGATGGGGCGTCGCCCGCGATCACGACTGTCTTCAGCCGCGCGGTCTCGCCGGCAACGAGCGTGATGGCGGATTTGGGGACGCCGACGGTCTTGCTCAGCAGCGCGATCACGGCGGCATTTGCCTTGCCCTTGTCGGGCACCGCGGCGACGCGCACGCGCAGGACGGCACTGCCATCGGCCAGGGCTTCCACACCCTCGATCAGCGTCCGCCCGGCATTGGGCGTCACCCTGAGGCGCAGCTTCAGCCCGTCAGGGCCCGCGGTATAGGGCAGCAGCGGCGTCAGAAGACGTTGGGATAGATGTAATACATGATGACCCGCTGGATCAGATAGATGATCAGGAACAGCACCAGCGGCGACAGGTCGAGCCCGCCGAAATTCGGCATGTAGCGCCGGATGGGCCGCAGCACCGGGTCGGTCAGCTGGTTGAGGATTCGCCACACGGCGGCGACGAAATTATTGCGGGTATTGATCACGTTGAAGCTGATCAGCCAGCTCATGATGATCATGGCGAGCACGACCCACCAGTACATCTGCAGGACGACAAGGATGACGTCTAAAAGGGCGCGCATGATTGTCTCCGGGGTCGTGTGACGCTGCGGTTCTATCTAGTGCGGCAAAGCCGGTGCGGCAAGCGGTGGCGGCAAATTGCTGTGTGCCGCCATTGCGCCCCTAAAACCGCGCTCAGCTCTCGGTGGTCTGCGAGCGGCTCGGCTTCCAGGTGACGACCCGGAACAAATAAACGCCGACGACCACCACCAGCACCACCAGCGTCAGCGGATCGAGCCAGGATTCGACGAGGTGGTAATGCTCGTGCAGCAGCAGACCGGCGGTCACCAGCACCGTGTTCCAGATCAGCATGCCGATGGCGGAAAAGATCGTGAAGGTGATGATGTTCATCTTCGCCAGCCCCGCCGGCACCGAGATCAGCGTGCGGATGATGGGGAACAGCCGCCCCACCATGACGATCGGCTTGCCCCAGCGCAAAAAGATCCGCGCCGCGAGATCGATCTCGTCGGCATTGAAGGCGAACCAGCGCCCGAACTTGTCGGCCAGCCATTTGACCCGTTCGAGCCCGAAGGCCCGGCCGATGAAATACCACGGCACCATGCCGAGCATCGAACCGAGCGTCGCGGCGAGAACCACGCCGATGAAGTTGAGGTCACCCTGCCCGGCGGCGAAGCCGGCGAAGGGAATGATCAGTTCCGACGGAATGGGAGGAAACACCGCCTCGAGCAGCATCAGCGCCATGATGCCCAGATAGCCCATATTGGTGATGGTTTCGGTGATCCAGCCTGCCATGTCGCGCTCCGCCAAGGGTGTTGCGCACCCTGTTACATGAGCCGGGGCCGCAAGGCGACAACCAGATGGATGCGCCGCCCCGGTTCGGGACGGCGCGATTTGCGCAAAAGCTCAGCCCGCGAGGAGCTTCCGGATCTTGTTGACCGCGACATCGCGGTTCTCGCCATAGGCAATGGTGCCTTCAAAGCTGCCATCGGGATTGACCAGGAACACCGAGGCCGTGTGGTTGACGAGATAGTCGTCACCCTCGCCGACCTTTTCGTGGAAGACGCCCCAGGCCTTGACGAGCTTTTCGATCTCGTCCGGATCGCCGGTGACCCCGGTCACCCGGCCATTCAGCCAACCGACATAGTCGCCGAGTACCTCCGGCGTATCTCGCTCGGGATCGACCGAGACGAAATAGGCCTTCAGGTCATCGGCATCGGCGCCGAGATCTTCGAACCACAACGACAGATCGGCCATGGTGGTCGGGCAGACGTCCGGGCAATGCGTGTAGCCGAAGAACATCAGCGAGGGATGACCGGTCAGCATCGACTGATCGAGCGGCGCGCCCGACTGGTCGACCACCGAAAAGGCGGCCCCGGCGCCCGGTCCGCGCGGCGGCGCGAACACGAACAGGGCCGTGGCGCCGACGGCAGCCACCGCCACCAGCGCCCAAAGAATCATGCGGAACTGGCGGAGACGGGGATGCGGTTGGGGATTGGCAGTGGCCACTGGGTCAGCCTCCGTGATTGTGGGTGTGGGCAGAATGATCATGGCCCGGCTCGGTGGCGGCCGAGCTGCCGATCGCGAGATCGATGTCGACGCTGCCGGCCTTTTCGAAGGTCAGTGTGACGGGCACGGTTTCGCCCTCGACCAGTTGATCATTGAGCTTCATGAACATCAGGTGCAAGCCACCGGGCGCCAGGGTGACGGTTTCGCCGGCCGGCACCGAGATGCCGTCTTCGAGCTCGCCCATCTTCATGACGTCGCCATCCATCTTCATTTCATGCAACTGCACCATGCCGGCGACAGGCGAGCTGGCGGCGACCAGACGATCGTCGCTGTCACCAGTATTGGTGATGGTCACATAGCCGCCCGCAACCGGCGCATTGGGCGCCGTGGCGCGCGAAAAGGCACCGGAGAGTTCGAGATCGCCGATCGTCACGGTGTCGGTCGCCGCCATCGCGGAATGATCATGGGCCATCGCTGCGTGGTCATGGCCGTGCGCCGCATCGGCCATCGTCACCGTCAGCACCGGAGCGGGATGCGCCAGGCTGTGCGGATCGACGCCCTCGGCAGCGACTTCGTCCCAGACCACGGAGCCGTCGCCGCACAGCTGGGTGACGGCGATGGGAAGCTGGGTTTCGACCTCGAAGCCCATCAGGCTGCCGCGCAGCACGAACTCGTCGAAATGATCGTTCGGCAGGTTGCCACCCGACCAGGTGATCTGGGTGACGCCAGAGGTGACCGAGCGCCCGTGGACCGTGTACGCGCCGGCATAGTCGCCAGTGGTCGTTTCGATCTGCCAGCCGGCCTTGGCCTGCGGCTTGGCAGAGACGAAGCCTTCGGGGACGGTGACGATCACCGTATCGGTGGCGGCGCCGTCACAGCCATGCGGCACGAGGACGGCCAACTTGACGCTGCTGCCATTGGCGGCGGTTTTCGGGCTGATACCGGCATGGGCGAAGGCCAGCGACGGCAGCAGCACCAGGGAGGCGGCCAGCGCCGCAGAGAAAGAACGGGTCATGATATGTCTCGCAATAGCCCGCTCCGGCACGGCCGGCGGCGGGAGATAGATCTGAAATCGAAGGGAAATCAGACGAGACGGGGTGGACCGCGCGCTTCCGGCAGGCCGGGCAGCATCGGCGTGACGGCGACACCTGCCGTGCAGCTTTCGACGACCGGTGCTGAGCGGGGCAGGTGTAGCAGACCGCCCTGCGGCGGGGGCAGCGCGGCACCGGCAATTCGGCAGGCATGACACGGCCCCTGGACATGGTCTTCGCCGCTGACCGGATCACCACAGAAGCTGATGCTGGCCGAGGCGAGCGACAGTGTGTCGCTGTCGGGCAGGACGGAGACCGGCTGATGACCGAACGACAGGAACACCAGCGCCAGCACAGCCAGTGCGCGCAGGGTTTCGCCGATCATTTGCCCGAAGAGGCGCAAGCTGCTGGTCTCCATCACACCGGCGCTGATTAGCGCAGACCGCCGCGCTTGTCCTGCGGCAAATGCGATCACATGCGATTGATCTGGCGGATCGAACCTGCCAAAGATCGACCTGACGGTGCGTGGAGGCCAGACCCCTCCGCGTGAAACGGGAAGCCGGTTCCTGCGACTGCAGGCAAGCTGGCGCCGCCCCCGCGACTGTATCGGGCCACGATCCCCTCCAGCGCCACTGGTTTGCGACTGGGAAGGCGGAGGGAGAGGCCCGGAGCCAGGAGACCGGCCGTCACCGACTGAGAACCGCGACACGGGACGGTGGGTCCCGCCAAGGAGAACATTTTATGCGCGCAATTCTGGCCCTTTTCATCGCACTCGCCCCCACGGCGGTGCTGGCCCATACCGGCACGGGCGATGCCCACGCCCATGACCTGGTGCACGGTTTCATGCACCCGATCGGCGGGCTCGACCATATCCTCGCCATGGTGGCGGTCGGCGTTTTCGCCTTCGTGCTCGGCGGCCGCGCGATGTTGCTCGTGCCGCTGGCCTTCGTTGCCATGATGGCCGTCGGTTTCGGCCTTGGCATTGCCGGCATGGACCTGCCCTTCGTTGAGCTGGGCATTGCGCTGTCGAGCATCGTCATCGGTGGCGCGGCCGCTCTGGGCCGCCCGATGCCTGTCGCTGCGGCCATGAGCCTCGTCGGCGTCTTCGCGATCTTCCATGGCCATGCGCATGGCGCCGAAATGCCTGCCGGCAGCTCGGGCCTCGGCTATGCGCTGGGCTTCATCGCTGCGACTGCGCTGCTGCACGCCGCCGGCATTGGCGCCGCGACCGGCGTTTCGGCGCTGGCCGCCCGCTACGGCCGTCCGCTGGCCCGCATCGCCGGGGGCCTGTTCGCCGTTGCCGGCGCAGGCGTTCTGGCTGGCTGGCTCTAAGCCTCCCCAAATCTGCTTCGAGCGCCCGCGAGCCACTGGACTCGCGGGCGTTCTTCATTTATAGCCCGCGACGCCTGAGCCAACGGCTCGGCCAATAATCACGATAACAATCCGTGCAACCAAGACCGGGCGGTCGGCGCAAGTCGGCGAAACGCCCCATGAAAAGATAGAACGGACTCGACCATGTCGAACATTATCGCCGAACTTGAGAAAGAGCAGTACGACGCTCTGATCGCCAAGCGCCCCGTCCCCGAATTCACCCATGGTGATACCGTGAAGGTGTGGGTGCGCATTCGTGAAGGTGAAAAAGAGCGCCTGCAGGCCTATGAGGGCGTTGTCATCGCCCGCAACGGCAGCGGCCTCAACGAGAGCTTCACCGTCCGCAAGATTTCCTACGGCGAAGGCGTCGAGCGCGTCTTCCCGATCCTGAGCCCGAACGTCGACCGCATCGAAGTGATCAAGCGCGGTAAGGTGCGTCGCGCCAAGCTGTACTACCTGCGCGATCGTCGCGGTAAGTCGGCGCGTATCTTCGAGAACACGGGTGCCCGCACCAAGAAGATCGAAGCTGCCGAGCGCACTGCCGCCAGCGAGGCCAAGGCCGCACGCGAGGCCGAGAAGGTCGCCGCAGCCGAGGCGCTGGCCGCCGAGCTGGCTGCCAAGGATGCCGCCGAAGCCGCTGCTGCTGCCGAGGCCGAGACCGCTGCGCCCGAGGAGAAGGCAGGCGAATGAGCCGCCTTTTGTCCGACACACGTCGCTGACACATTCTGGAACCCGGCATTCGTGCCGGGTTTTTGATTCTGGCCGAGGGCAATTGGGAGCCGATGATCGTGGGGGATCGCGAGGAGAGGGGACGTATCGCGGCAGAGCTGCGCGATGAGGCGCGCACCCTGCTGATCGAGACGGGCGTTCTGGAGCTGCTGACCGCGCGCTTTGGCGAAGCGACTGTGACCGGCAGCGCCGGCTATGACCTGATGGTCGACCGCAACCTCGATCTTCACCTGCCCTGCGACGCCGAGCGCACCGTGGAATGGGCGAGCCTCGCCGGGGAGTTGGCCGCGCAGCTCGAGCAGGTTGGACTGAGCCTGCACCGCGCGAGCTTTCTCAACGACTATGTCGATCCCCACCCCGCAGGCGCGGGCCTGTGCTGGGCCATCGAGTTCGCCGATTTCGCCGGCAATGACTGGCGCTGGGAAATCTGGGCCTGGGACCCGTTCGACTTTGCCGTGCGTCAGGCGCGCGACGCCAATTTCCGCGCCGACCTGTCGAGCTGCGACCGCGACCTGATCCTGGCGCTGAAGCACGAGGTCCGCGCGCGTGACTATGCCGGCCAGATCACCAGCTTCGACATCTATCAGTTCGTGATCGAAGGCGCCGGCGCCTCGGTGGCGGAGCTGGAAGCCTGGAAGGGCCTCGCCTAGGGTCAGCGCGCCGCCGATCACCGTGGAGACCGACCGCCATGCCATCCTTCATCTGCACCACCTGCGGCGTCGGCTATGCCCCTTCGGACACGCCACCCCAAAGCTGCAGGATCTGCAGTGACGAACGTCAATACGTGAATGCAGGCGGCCAGGACTGGACGACGCTCGCGGCGCTGCAGGCGACGCATGAAAACGACATCCGCGAACTTGAACCGGGCCTCTTCGGCATCGGCGCCAGCCCGCAGATCGCCATCGGCCAGCGCGCCCTGTTCATCGCCCAGCCGGGCGGCGGCGTGCTGTGGGATTGCACCCCGCTGGTGACGCCCGAGGCGGTCGCCCATATCGAGGCGCATGGCGGCTTGCGCGCCATCGCGATTTCGCACCCACATTTTTATGCATCAATGGTGGACTGGTCCGAGGCCTTTGGCGGCATTCCGATCCATCTGCACGCGGATGACCGCGCCCATGTGATGCGGCCCTCGGAGCGGGTGACCCACTGGACGGGCGAAACGCTGGATCTGGGCCAGGGCATCACGCTCATCCGCTGCGGTGGGCATTTTGCCGGTTCGAGCGCCCTGCACTGGGCCGGCGGCGCCGGGGGTGAGGGCGTGCTGACGACCGGTGACACCATCATGGTGGTGCCGGACAGCCGCTGGGTGAGCTTCATGTATTCCTACCCCAACCTGATCCCGCTACCGGCACGGGCAGTCGCGCGCATTGCCGGCGCCGTGGCGCCCTTCGCTTCCGACACGATCTATGCCGGCTGGTGGGACCGGGTGCTGCGCGGCGATGCATCCGCCCGGGTGCGCGCCTCCGCCGATCGTTACATCGCGGCCATCGCGCCGGAATAGTCTGCGGCCTCCATCGGCAGCGCTTCGGCGAGCTGTGTCACCATCCGCCCGATCGGCAGCACCAGCGCCCCGTCGCTGGCCATCGGCAAAGGGTCGAGACTGTCGTGGCCGAGCGCCACCACGGTGCCATCCGCATAGCGCCGGAACTCCAGCACCGCGCCAAGGTGGCGCGGCGGGCACAGGACGGTATCGAACACCCATTCGGCATGAACATGCGGCGCGCGCGCCGTGCTGTCGGGATCGTAGGGCGCAGCGGCAAAGCCATAGCGCAGCAGCCGGTCCGACAAGAGGTTATGGACCAGCTGAAAACCGGTGAACCCGAGCGTGACTCGGCCCGTATCGCCCGGCATCCGCCGCGCCAGCGCCTGCCCGCGCTTCAGCCGCGTCTTGAAGGTGTTGAGATTGATGCCCAGCAGATCGCAGGCCTCAGCCATGCCGACTAGCGGGCGATGCCAGTGAGACCGGAGCCGATCGAGCGCAGCGCTGGAAGTGGGAACCATTGGAGCAAGCCGAAGGATCGCGACGCGCCATGGTTTCACTGAACCCCTTAACGCCGCCCAAGCGCAGATATGCGGCTTTCCCACCAAAAGATATATCTTGCGATAGGTCTTGATACCTCATGGCTGCGGCATCACCTCTTGAGCAACGCTAAGATATATCTTGGGAGACGGATATGCGCGACGAAGATGATCACCGCTGGGACCGTTGGGAAAGCCAGTGGCGCCGCATGGAAGGCATGGCGCGCCGCGGGTTTCGCAATTTTTCGAACATCGATCTCAACTTCGACACCTCGAAGATGAGCAATTTCATGGGCCTGGGCGGCAATCTCCGCATTGGCCGCATGCTGGCCTCGGGCGACCTGCGGCTGGTGGCGCTCTACCTGATCGAGCAGCAGCCGCGTCACGGCTACGACATCATCAAGGCCGTCGAGGAGCGCTCGATGGGGTTCTATTCGCCGAGCCCGGGCATCGTCTATCCGGCCCTGACTTTCCTCGAGGAGGCCGGCTATGTGACCTCGGCGACGGAGGGCAACAAGAAGCTCTATACGATCACCGACACGGGCCGGACGCATCTCGACGACAATCGCGAGGCGATCGACTCGACCCTCGATTTCCTCGGCAAGGCCGGCAGCCGGATGAACGACTGGCGCGACCGCATGAGCCAGCCCGGCTGGCCCTTCAACTCGGGCGAGGACGATGGCGGCCGCGATGGCGAGGCCGGCCAGGGCGCCGGCATGTATGGCCACACCGACGTGGAGTACGAAGACCACTACACCTCGGCGCGCCCGTCCGAGCCGCCCCGTCAGGACGCCCGCGGTGATGGCGAGGATCTCGATCCCGATGTGAAGGCGGCGCGCAAGGCGCTGAAAAAGGCGATTCGGCAGGCCGTCTCCGAGGATCCGGGGGCGCAGCGCCGCGTCGCGGCCATTCTGCGCCGGGCTGCTGCGGATATCCGCCAGGACAGCAACGGCCGGTAAGATCAATAAGGGCGGCGGTACCGAAAAGGTATCGTCGCTTTTTTGCTGTCTTTTCGCGCTGCGGAACCACAAGCGCGTGCGCCGACTCCCTATTGCCCCCAAATCGCTCTACCATGGGTGCAAATCTCACCTGAGGATGTAGTGACGTGAACGAGATGGCCCCCATCGGGGTGGACAAGGCAAAGGCGGCTGCCGGCGTTGTTGCGCGGCTGGCGGACACCACGATCCTCGAGTCCCGCATCATGACCGATGCGGTGATGACCTATGCCTATTCGGGCGATGCCAGCTCCTACCGGCTGGTGCCGGCGGTGGTGGTGATCGTCAACACCGAGGACGAAGTGCGCGCGGTGATTGAAGCCGCGCGGGCCGAAAAGCTGCCGCTGACCTTCCGCGCCGCCGGCACTTCGCTGTCCGGCCAGTCGATCACCGACGGTGTGCTCGCGGTTCTCGGCGATGGCTGGCGCAAGGTGAGGATCGACGACAACGGGGAGCGCGTGACGCTGGGCCCGGCCAATATCGTCGCCAACGTCAACAAGCTGCTCAAGCCGTTTAACAAGAAGCTCGGCCCGGACCCTGCCAGCCAGGCGACCGCCAAGATAGGCGGCGTGGTGAACAACAATTCGTCCGGCATGTGCTGCGGCGTCGCCTACAACACCTACTACACCATGCACCGGCTGCGGGTGATGATTGTGGACGGCACGGTGCTCGATTCGGGCGACGAGGAGTCGGTCGCGAGCTTCCGCCAGACCCACGCGCACATCCTCGATAAGCTGCTTGAGCTGCACCGCGAGGTGACCGCCGATCAGGAACTGGTGGATCTGATCCGCCACAAGTACCGGATCAAGAACACTGTCGGCTACGCGGTGAACGCGCTGGTCGATTTCCACGACCCCATCGATATCCTCATTCACCTGATCGTCGGTTCGGAAGGCACCCTCGGCTTCGTCTCCGAGGTGACCTACAACACCATCGACGAGCACCCCTTCCGGGTGACCGGGCTGATCCCCTTCCCCGATCCGCATTCTTGCGCCCGCGCCATCTCCAAGCTCGCCAATGGCGGCGTGCAGACGACGACGGGCGTCACGGCCGCCGAATATATCGAGCGCCGCGCACTGGCCACGGTGGAGCACCTGCCGGCGATTGCGCCCTATGTGCCTTATTTCACCGAGAATTCGCCGGCGGTGCTGATCGACGTTACCGCGCCGGATGCGGAGGCGCTGGCGGCCGAGACGCAGAAATGCATCGCCACGCTGAAGTCGGAAGGCGCGACGCATATCGATTTCTCGCCCGACGAGAAGCGCTCGCACGACCTGTGGGACGTGCGGAAGGGCTTTTTCGCCACCGGCGGCGCCGCGAGGCCCAAGGGCACCTCGATGCTCACCGAGGACGTGGCCGCGCCGATCGACAAGCTCGCCGATTTCGTCATTGCCATGCGCCAGCTGCTCGACGACTACGGCTATGACGACGCGATCATTTTCGGGCACGCGCTGGCTGGAAACCTGCATTTCCAGATGAGCGACGACTTCAAGGACCCCGAGGCGGCGGACAAGTTTGACCGCTTTTCCAAGGCGCTGAGCGAGCTGGTCTCGATCCGCTATGGCGGCTCGTTGAAGGCCGAACACGGCACCGGCCGCGCCATCGCGCCCTTCGTCGAGGCCGAGTGGGGCAGCAAGGCCTATGTGTTCATGCACCGCATCAAGCAGATCTTCGACCCCGAAGGCCTGCTGAACCCAGGCGTGCTGCTGAACCCCGACCCGGATATCCACGTCAAGAATCTGAAGCTGATGCCGCTCGCCGACGATATCGTCGACCTGTGCATCGAGTGCGGTTTCTGTGAACCCGCCTGCCCCAGCCACCACATGACGATGTCGCCACGCCAGCGGATTGCCGTGACCCGCGAGCGCGCCCGCCTGCGCAGCACAGGCGAGGACCCCGAGCGATTGAAGGCCATGGACGAGGGCTTCGAATATGCCGGCCTCGCGACCTGTGCCGCCGGCAATGTCTGTGCCCTGCGCTGCCCGGTGGGCATCGAGACCGGCACCATGGTGATCGGTGAGCGGGCGCGCCGCCGCACCGACGGCGAGCGCAAGCTCGCCCATACGATCGGCGGGCTTACCGGCCCGGTCGAGCACGCGATGAAACTGGGTGTCGGCGCCCAGGCGCTGAGCCGCACCATCATCGGCAATGGCGCCACCGATTCGCTGGCCCGCTTCGCCCGCAAGGTCAGCGGCGACCGCATTCCCCGCGTCAGCCCGGCGCTGCGGCCAGGCCCCGGTGCGCCGAAGCGGCCCGAGCCGATGGATGCGCCCAATGGCAAGGTGGTCTATTTCCCCTCCTGCGCCACCCGCATGTTCGGCGCCCCGACCAACCGGCTCGGCATGCTGCCCGCCACCGACGCGATGATCGCGCTGCTCGAACGCGCCGGCTTTGCTCCCGTGGTGCCCGATCACCTCGACGGCCAGTGCTGCGGCCAGCCCTTCCAGTCCAAGGGCTTTCCCGAGGAAGCCGAACGCGTTGGCGGCCCGACGCGCGCCGAGCTCGACGACCTGTCGCATGACGGCAAGACCCCGGTGGTCACCGACGCCTCGACCTGCGCCAAGCACATGCGCGAACACCCCGGCAAGGCCGCCGTCGCCGACTCCGCCGAATTCCTGCTGAACGAAGTGCTGCCGCGGATCACCATCACCAGCCCGATCCCCGCCGTTGCCGTGCACCTCAACTGCTCGGCGCAGCGGCTTAAGGAGCAGGAACTGATCGGCACGCTCGCAGCCGCCATGGCCGAAAAGGTCGTGGTGCTGGACGCCATCAGCTGTTGCGGCTATGCGGGGGACAAGGGCCTGTTCGTGCCCGAACTCAATGCCCATGCCACCCGTTTCGGCAAGGCGCAGATCCCCGCCGATTGCACCGTCGGCATTTCCACCGTTTCGACCTGTGCGACCGGACTGAGCGAGCGGATGGAAATCCCCTTCGTGTCTCTGGCCAGCCTGCTCGAAAAGGTCAGCCGACCGGCAATTTGATGATGAACCTCACGATCAGCGCACTCGGCCAGTATGGCGATGGCATCGCCGACGCAGGCGGAGAGCGCTATTTCGTGCCCTTCACCCTGCCGGGCGACCAGATCGAAGCGGAAGCCGACGACGGCCGGATGCGGCTGGTTTCCGTCACCGATCCGGGGCCCGACCGGATCGAGCCCTTCTGCCCCTATTTCGGCACCTGTGGCGGCTGCAGCCTGCAGCATGTCGGCCCGACGACCTATGCAGCGTTCAAGCGCGACCTGGTGCGCACGGCGCTCGACCATCACGGCCTCGACGAGGTGGAGGTCGACCCGCTGATCGATGCGCGTGGCGCGGGCCGGCGGCGGGCGACGCTGCATGTTCGCCGCGACGCCGCTGGCTATATGCGCGCCAAGAGCCACGACGTGCTCGATATCGAGGTCTGCCCGATCCTCGTGCCAGCGCTGCGGGAGGCGGCGCCGCGCATTGCCCATGCCCTGCATACGCTGGTGGGCGACGCCGACGCGCATTTCACCGCAACCGACACCGGGCTCGACCTTTCCGTCAAATCGGAGCGCAAGCTGAAGCCGACGGCGACCGCGGAATTCGCCCGGGCCCACAAGCTGGCGCGGATGACCTTCAACGGCGAAGTGGTGTTCATGAGCCGCCCGCCGGCGGTGCGCATGGCCGCGAGCCTGGTCGAGCTGCCGCCCAATAGCTTTCTGCAGGCGACGGCTGCCGCGGAAACCAGGCTCGGCGATCTGGTGCTCGAAGGGATCGGCGCCGCCAAATCGGTCGCCGACCTCTTCTGTGGCATGGGACCCTTCACCCTGCGCATGGCGGCGCAGGCCAAGGTCTATGCTGCCGACAGCGATCGCCCGGCCATCGAGGCACTGAAAAAGGCCGTGAACCACACCCAGCGACTGAAGCCGGTGACCGCCATGGTGCGCGACCTGTTCCGCGACCCGCTGGCCCCGGTGGAACTGGACCCCTATGACGTCATAGTGTTCGACCCGCCGCGTGCCGGCGCCGAACATCAGGCCCGCGAACTGGCGCGATCCAAGGTCAAGCGCGTCGTGGCGGTCTCCTGCGACCCGCAGAGTTTCGCCCGCGACGCCGCCCTATTGGTCGCCGGCGGCTTCAAGCTGCGCAAGGTGACCCCGGTCGACCAGTTCGCCTGGTCCCCGCATGTCGAAGTGGTGGCGACCTTCAAGCGCTAGCAGCCGGTCCATCGCCTGACTGCCGACCCCTCATCGCCGGGCTCGTCCCGGCCATCCAGAGCCATCTCGACACATCACCGCCATCGCCCCTGGATCACCGGGACAAGCCCGGCGATGAGGGAGGCGAGGCAAGGGACAAACGGCACCGATATGAGCGGTCGTCGCTCACCTTGACCTAGCGGAACGCCGGGATGACCTCGCGGCCGTAGGTGGCGATGATTTCTTCTTCGTCGCCGCTGTCGAGATAAATGTTGAACTGGGTGACGCCCGCGGCTTCGAGATCGTGCAGCTTGGCGATGTGGTCGGCCGGAGTGCCGAGGACGCAGAAGCTTTCCACCACGTCCTCGGTGATGAAATCGAGGAACGGATTGTCGGCTTGGCCGTGCTTTGAATAATCGTAGCCGCGGCGCTTTTCGATATAGCTCGTGAGGCTGGCGGGCACCTTGTCGCTGTCCGCCCCGTATTTTTCGACGATGTCCGCGACGTGATTGCCGACCATGGCCGGGAACCAGCGCGTCGCCGCGATGGCGCGCTCCTTGTCACCGAAATAGGCGGGAGCGGCCGCCATGGAGCGGAAGCCGGACATGTCGCGCCCGGCTGCCTTGCCGGCATCGATGCACTGGTCGGTGAACCATTTGCACAGGCCCGGATCGCCGATCTGCAGCACCACGCCATCGGCATTTTCGCCGGCGGTCTTCAGCGCCAGCGGGCCATAGGCCGCGATCCAGCTCGGCATTTCGTGCCCGACCGCCCAGGGGAATTTAACCGTTTCCGGGATGTCGGAATAGGAAACCTCCTCCCCGCGCACCATGGCCTTGGTCTTGTGGATGAACTCGGCGACGCGCGCCAGTTTCGCCGGCTTCTTGCCCATAACGCGCATCGAGCTATCGCCGCGCCCGACGGCGAGATCGAAGCGGCCGCCCGACTGCTTGGAGAGCGAACCGAAGATCGAGGCGGCAACCGACCAGTCGCGCACATCTGGGTTGGTCACCAGTGGCCCGAAGCGCATGGTTTCGGTGTGTTCCATGCACATGGCGATCGCCGCATAGCAATCGCGCCACAGGATGTGGCTGTCATAGAACCAGCAATAGGAGAACCCGGCATATTCGGCGGCGCGCACCAGGTAGCGCGCCCGCTCGTGATCGATGAAGCCCTTGAAGGTGATACCGAATTCCATTGCGAACCCCGTCCCGCGTCACAGTGTTTGACCAGTTGGTCAAATTTCACGCCGGGCGGCGGCGATTGTCAATGCTGTTTGGGGCCCGAGGCGTTCGGCGCGGTCGGCAGCGCATAGGCGATCAGCGGCCTGCCGCTGCGCGGATGCACCACGATATCGGCATCGACGCCATAGACCGTGCGCAGCAGTTCAGGCGTCAGCACTGCCTCCGGCGCGCCGGCGACAATTGTGCGCCCGGCCGCCATGACGGTGAGCCCGTCACAATATTGCGCCGCCAGATTGAGATCGTGCAGCGCGACGACAATGGTCATGCCCGAAGCGGCGTGGCGGCGGAGCAGCGCCAGCATGCCCAGTTGCGCCGCGACATCGAGATGGTTGGTCGGCTCGTCCAGCACCAGCAGCGACGGGCTTTGCGCCAGGGCGCGGGCGACCAGCACCTTTTGCTGCTCGCCGCCGGAGAGCGTCGTAAAGCTGCGATTGGCGAATGCTGTCATGCCGACGGCGTCGAGCGCCTGGGTGACCGCCGCCTCGTCGTCGCGCGTCGGTGTCGCCTGCCACACCGACTGGAACGGGATGCGCCCCAGCATCACCACGTCGCTGACCGCCATCGGCGTTTCGGTGCCGCTGATCTGTTCGACATAGGCGGCGCGGCGCGCCCGGGCGCCACGCGGCAGGCTGAGAAAATCCGCGCCGTCGAACTGCACGCTGCCCCGATCCAGCGGCTCGAGCCCGAGAATGGCGCGCAGCAAGGTCGATTTGCCGGCGCCATTGGGCCCGATCAGGCCGTGAAGGCTCCCGGACGGCGCTGTGAGGCCAGCGCCATCGAGGATCGGTTTGGAGTCGCGGGTCAGCCGCGCATCGGCGACGACGAGGCTCATGTCGCCCTCCGGTAGCGGATGAGCACGGCAAAGAACACCGGCGCGCCGATCAACGCAGTGAGGATGCCGACGGGCAGTTCGCGCGGCGCGAAGAGGCTCCGTGCCGCCGTATCCGTCCACACCATGAAGACCGCACCGGCCAGCGCCGACAGCGGCAACAGCCGCCGGTGCTGCGTGCCGGTGGCGAGCCGCACCACATGCGGCACGACGAGACCGACAAAGCCGATGGCGCCCGAGACCGCGACCAGCAGGCCGGTGAGCAGCGCCGTGGCGCCGAGCAACAACCAGCGCATCCGGGCCACATCGACACCCAGCGCCGCTGCGGCCCGATCCCCGAAGGCAAAGGCATCCATCGCCTTGGCGCCGGCAATGATCGGCAGGCCGAGCACCAGGGCGGCGCCGAGCGCCAGTGCGGCATCCGACCACCCGGTGCCGCTGAGCGACCCCATCAGCCAGCTGAGGATCTCGCGATAGGAATCGCCGGTCGCCGACCAGAAGATCAGGAAGGAGGTGAGCGCCGAGGCCAGCGCCGAAACCGCGATGCCGGCCAGCACCGCGCGGGCCGGGGTGATGCCGCCCAGCGACCGGGCGATGAGCAGCGTGACCACCAGCGCCGCGCCCGAGCCGAGGAAGGCCCCGACCCCGAGCAGCAGGCCGAGCCCGGCGAGGAGGAAACCGACGGCGCCGAGGGAGGCGCCGGCCGAAAGCCCGAGCAGATAGGGATCGGCCAGCGGATTGCGCGTCAGCGCCTGCATCACCGCACCGCAAAGCGCCAGCCCCGCCCCGACACCGGCAGCAGCCAGCACCCGCGGCAGGCGCAGCTCCCAGATGATCGCATCGCGCAGCCGCGACACGGTGCTGTCGGGCGCCAGCCCCAAATGGTGCGCAATGGCCGAAAAGACCTCCCCCGTGCCGATATCGGCCGGGCCGAGGGTGACCGCGACGAGCATCGAGACGACGAGCAGCAGGCCCAGCGCCGCAGCCGCGGGGAGCAGCCGGATCCGCCGCGGCGCCTCACTCATTTGGAAAAGTCGAGTGCGGCCAGTTGCGCCGCCATGTCGGCCGTTGCGGAGACATTGCGCACCCCGGCTTCGGAGGCCGGGAAGGGAACGACCAGATAGCGCTCGTGGCGCACCGCATCGAGCTGGCTGGTGATCGGATTTTCCTTCAGCAACTGCATCTTCTGGGTCACCGGGTTCCACGCCGCGTCGACCAGAACGATCACGTCCGGATCGGCATCGACGATGGCTTCCCAGCTGGCCGAGAGCCAGCTTTCCGGCGTTTCGCCCATGATGTTCTCGAGCCCCAGCGCGTCGAGCATCATGTCCGGTGCACCACCGCCGCCGCCGACATAGGGCGTCTTGGTGCCGGACGAATACCACAGCGCCGTCAGCCCGCGCGTGTCCGGATCGACGGCATCGAGCTGTGCCTGCTGGCTGGCGACCAGCTCTGCCGCGCGGTCCGCCACGTCGAAGATCTCGCCCATCTCAGTGATCTGCGCGAAGACATCGGCAAAGGACAGGTCTTCGGGCACATAGCCGGGCGTGCGGCAGGCCGCGGGAGAAACATAACTCGCTATGCCGAGCTCGGCGAGGGTCGTGCGTTCGCCTGCGCCGTCGCCGGCAAAATTGCTCTCCCAGCCGCCATAGATGAAGTCGGGCTCGGTCGCCAGAACGACTTCGGGCCCGGGCAGCTTGTCGGCCAGTACCGGCAACCCGCCGACCTGCGCCGCGAGCTCCGGCGGCAGTGGGCCGTCCTGAAAGCCGACTCCGATGATCCGGTCGCCGAGGCCCAGTGCCACCAGCATTTCGGTCGCCGTCGACTTGATGGTGACGACATGCTCAGGCGCAGCGGGAATGGTGACGGTGAAGCCGCAATTGTCGAGGGTCAGCGGGTAGACGGTTTCGGCGCGCGCCGGCGCAGCCGCGAGCGAGAGCACCGCGAGACCCGCGGCGAGGGCTATCTGGCCAGCATGACGCATGGCTACACCTTTTCCTGTTTCTTTGACGCTGGTGCGTCGCGGCGCTCGGGCGCCGCTTCGCGCTGTTCGGCGAGAGCCGCCTCATAGCCCAGCCGATAGGCTTCGGCACTGCCAAAGCGGAACATGTCATCGTCGACACCGCGCACCAGGGTACGGGCGCCGGGCGCATCGAGCCCGATGACCAGCCGCCCCATGCCGCGCGCCACCGCGACCGGCACACCGGAAGCCTTGCCCTTGACGAGGTCGGCAGCGCCGGAGAGCTCGTCGGCGAGGACGGCGACGGTGACATCGAGCGGACGCCCGTTGGCATCGACGCCACCACGCAGGTCATCGGTCAGCACCAGTCCTGCGGCCCCGATCGCCACATCGGTCTGCCCGATGCGCCACGGCCGCCCGAAGGTGTCGGTGATGATGAGGCCCAGTGTAACGCCGAAGCGGTCGCGCAGCCCGGCGCAGAGCGCCCTGGCCGATGCGTCGGGATCGGCGGGGAGGCGCAGCGCCACGCCATCGGGCACATTGGACATGTCGATGCCGGCCGCGGCCATGATCAGCCCCTGCCGCGTTTCGACGATGCGCATCACCCCGCGCGGGTGGACGCGCTCCGCGACGACCCGCACCGTATCCTCGGCAATCGCGCGATCCCGGTCCTCGGCTGGCACCTGCATGCCTTCGGCCTTGGAAACGATCTTGCTGGTGACGATGAGGATATCGCCATCGCGCAGCGCCGCCTCTGGATCGTCAGCGGCACTGGCCGCGATCGCATCGCCGATGACGGCGACGAGATCGGCCCCCGCCGGGATTTCAGGGATCCCCGGCACGCCCCAGAAACTGAGGCGGTTGATGCTCATTTGCGCACCAGCTTGGGAAGCACCTTTTCGGCGAAAACGTCGATCCACTCGCGCTGATTGCGCCCGACATTGTGAAGATAGATGCGATCGAAGCCGAGATCGGCGAATTTCTGGATATAGGCGAGGTGTTCGTCGACATCGGGCGAGATCACCATGCGGCCCTTGAAGTCCTCGGGCCGCACCAGCTTGGCCATCTGTTCGAAATCGAAGGGCGAGCGGATATCGGCCTTGGGGAACTTCATGCCGCCATTGGGCCATTCGACCATGGCGTTTTCGAGCGCTTGTTCATAGGTCTCGGCCCAGCTCAGATGCAGTTGAAGCACCTTGGGCATGGTGTCCGGGTCCTTGCCGGCTTCAAGCGCGCCTTCATGGAAACGGCCGAACAGCATCTCGATCTTTTCGAGCGGCGCGCCCACGGTGATCATCCCGTCGGCGAACTTGCCGGCCTTCTTGGAATTGAGCGGACCTGCGGTGGCCAGCATGATTTCCGGCGGCTCTTCCGACATGGTCCACAGCCGCGTCGCCTCCATCTTGTAATAGGTGCCCTTGTGCTTGACGTCCTTGCCGGCGATCGAGGCATCGAACAGCTTGCGCATGATCTCGATCGCTTCGAACATCCGCGCCGAGCGTTCGCCGACATCGGGCCAGTACTCGGCAATTATGTGCTCGTTCAGCGCTTCGCCTGACCCGAGCCCGAGCCAGGCACGGCCCGGATACATGGCCGACATCGTCGCAGCGGCCTGCGCCACCATCGCCGGATGCCAGCGGAAGGTCGGGGCGACGACGCCGGGACCGAAATCGCCCTTGGTGCGCTCGCCCAGCGCCGCAAGGACGTTCCACACGAACGCGCTCTGGCCCTGCTGCGGCACCCAGGGCTGGAAGTGGTCGGCGGCCATCACGCCGTTGAACCCTTTTTCCTCGGCATAAACGCTGAGGTCGACCACCTCTTTGGGATGGAACTGCTCGAGCATGGCCGCGTAGCCGATCAGGCCGTCGCGCTCGGTTCGAAACGCCGATTGGGTCATTTTCCGCCTCCTTGAGCGGCATCCTTTTCGCCCAGCCACTCTTTCACGATATCAGCACAGATGTTTTTTGACCGAAAGGTCAAAAATAGTCCCCGTGGCCATTGCACCGGAAATTGTCCAGACTGCGCCGATGAGCTTTATCCCCCGCCGCACCCATGCCGATCTCGGTCCCGAATTTTACGACGCCGTCAGCGCCGCCGACTTTCCCGAAACCCGCCTGCGCTATCGCAACGAGCGCGCCGCGGCGACGGTCGGACTGGATGGGCTGACAGACGCAGAATGGATTGCCCATTTTGGCCGTTTTGCGCCCCTGCCCGGCAGTTTCGAACAGCCGCTGGCCCTGCGCTATCATGGCCACCAGTTCCAGAGCTACAACCCCGATCTCGGCGATGGGCGCGGCTTTCTGTTTGCCCAGGCCGAGGAACATGGCACCGGCCGGCTGCTGGATTTCGGCACCAAAGGCTCGGGCCGCACGCCCTGGTCGCGCGGTGGCGATGGCCGGCTGACCCTCAAGGGCGGCGTGCGCGAAGTGCTGGCGACATCGATGCTGGAAGCGCTCGGCGTCGATACCTCGAAAAGCTTCAGCCTGATCGAGACCGGCGAGGAACTGGAGCGCGGCGACGAGCCCTCGCCGACGCGCGGCGCAGTGCTGGTGCGGCTCAGCCATTCGCACATCCGCATCGGCAGCTTCCAGCGGCTGAACTATCTGGGCGAGACCGACGCCATGGCGACGCTGCTCGACCATGCGGTGAAGCACTATTACCCGGCGCTCTGGCGCGACGGCGATCCGGACCGCGCGGCGACTTTCCTCGGCGCCGTGGCCGAAAAGGTGGCAGTGACCGGCGCGCGCTGGATCGCAGCGGGTTTCGTTCATGGCGTGCTCAACACCGACAATATCAACATCACCGGCGAGAGCTTCGACTACGGCCCCTGGCGCTTCCTGCCGACCTATGACCCGGCCTTCACCGCAGCCTATTTCGACCAGACAGGGCTTTATGCCTTCGGGCGCCAACCAGACGTCCTCGCCTGGAACCTGACGCGGCTCGCCGAATGCCTGGTACCGCTGGGTGAACACGCCAAGCTGGAGGCAGCGCTCAACCGCTTCTGGCCCGCCTTTCAGCAGGCGATCTGGACGGCGATGCTGGAGCGGCTGGGCCTGAAATCGGCGGGCACCGAAGCGGATTCGGCGCTGGTCGCGGAAATCTTCGCCGCCCTGCACGCCACCCAGGCCCCTTATGAGCGGTTCTTCTTCGACTGGCGCGGCGGCGATGCCGAACGGGCCCTGCAAAGCCCCGCGGCGGCGCATTACCAGACGCCTGAGTTCGCGTCATTGCGCGCTATGATCTCGGACTTCAGCGCCGTCCCCCAAGCCCTGGCGCGCCCGTATTTTTCACGTGAATCACCGCGCACCATGCTGATCGACGAGATGGAGACCCTTTGGGCGCCGATTGCGGAGACGGATGACTGGAGCGCCTTTCACACAGCGCTCGATGAGATCGAAGAGATGCGGCAGGCCTATTGTGCCGGAACGACCTCGGATGCCGCGGGCGCAGCAGCCACGGACTGATCGGCATCGACGGGCGGGCCGAAATCGGCCAGCCGCTCCGCTATGGCGTCATAGAACCGCGGCAGTCCGGGCTCGACATCCGCCGCGAGCTGGCGACAGCGCGCCATCTGCTCAGTGACATCAGCGCCGGCGTGCAGGCCCGCGACGAGCTGCTCATGCGCGCTGCGCAGCGTGCTGAACGCCGCGCTGCTGGCGAGCGCTTCGCTGCCCACGAGCACGAACAGGGTAACCCGCTCGGCCTTGCCCTTGAGCGCCAGCGCCCCGGCCGGCAGCAGGGCAAACTCTGGCGCCGCATCCGCCACCGCACCGGTCACCACAATGTCGTAGCCAACGTCCTTGGTGGCGCTTTCAATGCGGCTCGCGACATTCACCGTGTCGCCCAGAGCCGAATAATCGAAGCGCGTATCGAGCCCCATATTGCCGACCAGCGCATCGCCGGCATTGATGCCGATACCGATGCCCAAGGCCTCTACCGGCGCCTTGTCGGCCTTCAGCCGGAAGGCGTCTTCGGCATTGAGCGCCGCCAGCCGCTCGCGCATGCCGAGCGCCGCCTCCATGGCGCGGGCCTCCTGATCCGGCACGTCGACTGGCGCATTCCAGAACGCCATGATCGCGTCGCCGATGAACTTGTCGATTGTGCCGAACTTGCCGACGATCTCATTGCCCAGAGCGCCGAACAGCGTGTTGAGAATGCGCAGGATGCGCGGCGGGTCGAGCTTTTCGCTGAGGGCGGTGAAGCCCCGCATGTCGGAGAAGAGCACCGTGATGCGGCGCGTATCACCGCCCAGCTTCAGATCGCTGCCGGACTTTTCGATTTCGCTCAGCAGCGCCGGCGACACGTAATAGCCGAAGGCCTTGCGGATCTGGCGCTTCGCCGCGTCGGTGGTGGCAAAGCGCAGGAACACCATGGCGGTATAGGTGAGGACCGCACCGACCAGCGGCCAGCTCGGATCGAGCATGATGCCCCTGGTGCTGAACATCCACCACGAAAAGCCGATCGCCGCGCCAAGCGCCAGCGTGCCACCGATCAGGCCGACGGTCGGCCCGAAATAGAGAACGATCGCGACGAGCAGCAGCCCGAGCGCAAAGAAGGAAACGAGTTCCAGCCCGCGCACCCAGTCGGGCCGCGTGAGATAGGTATTCGAAACGATCTGGTCGATCGCCTGGGCGTGGACCGTCACCCCCGCGACATTGTCGCCCAGCGTCGTATTGTGCAGATCGAGCAGCCCGCTGGCCGAGGTGCCGATGAGGATGATTCGCCCCGCGACCTTGTCGGCGAGCTGCAGGTAATCGTCGCCCATCAGATCGGCGGCGGAGATCACCAGCTGCGGCTGCGGCTCGCTGTAGTAGAGCCAGAGCCCGCCATCCGATGTGGTCGGGATGGTGAAGGGCCCCAGTCGCAACCCGTCGACATAGCCCGCCTGCTCGGTGTCGCCGAGCACAACCATGGTACCGAGGCCGAGCGCGATGCGCAGGGTTTCGACCGAAAGCGTCGGGTAGATCTGCTCCCCATCGGTCCACAGCATCGGCAGTTGCCGTACGGCGCTGATCGACGCGCGGGTGTTGAGGCTGACGGCGGCAAGCCCCGGCGCCGCGTCGCGCAAGGCCGGCAATGGCGCCGCGACGCCTTGCAGCAGGGGGATGTTGGCGCGCGGATCCAGCCCGCTGACGGCGGGAACGGATTTCGGCCGTCCCGTCATCGGCGGCCCCTGCGGCGAGCGCGAGAAGCCGAGCACCGACGGTCCACGGGCGAGCGCAGAGGCAAAGAGCGCGTCATTGTCCGGCAGCGCCGAGACATCGATACCGGGCAAAGTCTCCGCGATGCGGCTGGGCGACATTCGGTCGGCTTCGGGAAACAGCATGTCGAAACCGATCGCCGCAGCGCCGAGTTCGGTCAGCCGGTCGGTCATTTCCGCCAGCATGCTGCGCGGCCAGGGCCACTGCCCCAGCTGCGCCAGCGAGGCCTCGTCGACATCGACGACCCGCACCGGCGGATCGCCCGCCACCCGCGGCTTCAGGCGCTGATAACTGTCGAAGGCGATCTCGCGCAGCACCTGCACCGGATAGGGATCGGCCCCGCGCAGTCCTGTCAGCAACAGGACAATCACGAGGCCGAAAAGCAAAGGCAGAAGGCGGCGGAGTTTCATTTTTCGCGCGCGCCCTTCCCCAACTTAATCGAGGCCCCCAGCCTTAATGTAGTCATAGCCTGCATCGCCCGGACAATAGGTCTCGGGCTCCGCGCTGCCGACGGTGATGCAGCCATCGCCTCCGCCCCCCGTGCTCGTCGCCGGGCTGCCCCCACCTGCCGGTGCCGGCGGCTTGTTGAGGCAGCGGCGGGCTTCGGCAATGCGGAAGATGGTCATCAGGTCCGATTCATCCGTCGCATAGGGGAACAGCGATTTGAGCGAAACCCGGTCTTCGCCGCTGATATTGTCGGTGAAGCCGAGGATCTCGGAATCGCTGAAATCGGCCACGCCGACTTCGCAATAGTCGTCGACCACGACGCATTCACCGTCATTGTTGCACAGGTTGACCGCACCCTCGTAGAGCAGCACCGAGGTCTCGTCCTCCTTGACGACAAAATCGAAGGCCGTGCCGCGCACCCCGATCGTGCCGCTCGGCGTCGTAATCGCATATCGGTCCTTCGGCGCCGCGCCGGTGACAAACCGGAACGTGCCCGACAGCGCGTCGACCGCGAGCTTGCCGGCCGAACCGTCGTCGCGCAGCAGGTAATCCTCGATCACCAGCGCGGAATCCGGTCCCACCACCAGCTCGGTCTTGTCTTCGAACTTGATCTGCACCAGCCCGTCGGCGCCGGTGACCACCCTGTCGCCGATGAAGATATCGGCACCGACCGTCAAGACGGTATTGCCGGAACTGCGCTCGGCTGTGGCATCGGGATCGACGCCCAGAGCCGTCCCGCTTGCAGCCTCCGCCAGGCCAGGCATCAGCATCATTGCCGCCATGGCCAGCACGCAACTTCGTGTTCTGTTCATAGTGATCCCTTCCAACGCACCAACACCCCAGCGCGGTTGACTACACCAAACCTGAACTGCACCTGAACCCGGGCAGCGTCCACTTGCCGTGTTTGCAAAACTTGCGCTTGCGCGGGGCAGACTAGGTTGCCAGCATGTCGCGAGCAAGGGCGTCCGGTAAATGATGACGCCACAAATGCGAGGTCAATCGCGAGGATGGTCGGCTTTTTCTTTGTGCTGTTTCTTGGCCTGGAGATAAAGCACTGTGTTGCCGACTATTTTTTGCAGCCACAGTGGATCCTGGCGGGCAAGGGTAACTGGCGCGCGCCAGGCGGTTACGCGCACGCGGCGATTCACGCGGCGCTGTCGGGCGTGGTCCTTCTCATCGCCGGCACCCCGCTGCCGGCCACTGGTGCGATCATTGTGGGCGAGTTCATCGTCCACTACGCGCTCGACTATTCCAAGATCCGCTATTCCGAGGGCGTGAAGATGCAGGCCCTGCCGGCGCGCTACTGGAGCCTGCACGGTATCGACCAGCTGGCCCACCAGCTCACCTATGGCGCGATGATCTATGCGGCGGCGCTGGCCGCCGGCTACGCGTGACCGGGCTTACTTGCCCGAGCGGCCGCGCTTGGGCTTTTCGGGCTTGGCGACCAGCTGCGACAGGATGGTGTCGACCAGATCGAGATCCTCGCGCTTGCCTTCGGCCTGCTGCTGCAGATCGACCAAATAGGACGTGGTGTAATAGAGCCGCCGCGCCAAGAGCGAAGCCACGTGCAGCGCGATCTCGGGATTGCTGCCCAGGAACTCGAGCGCATCCTCGATGACATAGACCTCAACCTCCGACAGTGCCTTGACCGTCGCGCTGGCGGGCATTTCGAGCAGCACACCCATCTCGCCGAAGATCGACCCCGGCTCGTCGATGAAGCTAACCTGCGTGTCCTTGCGAAGCACTTCGATATGGCCTTCGATGAGCACGAACAGACGGGCCTCGGCGTCCGTTTCGCGGATCAGCGTCTCGCCAGCTGCGAAAGTGACCGCCTTGCGGCCCTGGCAATAGTCCAAAATCTCCGACATTCAGTATCCTTACCGGCAACGGCGCCGCACAACGCGCCAGGATGGTCAGTCTCGCTCAATGATGCGGCCATTTATTGGCTCAGAACCGCGCGTCCGCCAAGAAGAAATCGTGACAATGAAAATGGGGCCGCCAGTGGCGACCCCATGATGCTGTGCGACTGTGACCTGCTTGCGACTAGTGATTGTCGCGCGGCAGCCCGGCAGTCTGCGCCAGGCGCTGGTAATTGACCGCCGGCTTGAGCACGGCGCCCGTACCGAGCTGGTCGACGATACCGCGCTGGATCTCCTGCCAGGGCGTCTGGTGGTCCGGATACTGGTAGCCGCCCGACGCGTCGAGCTCGGACCGCCGCTTGGCGATCTCCTCGTCGGAAATCAGGATATCGGCCTCACCCTTGTTGAGATCGATCCGCACCCGGTCGCCGGTCCTCAGGATGGCGAGGTTGCCGCCCGCGGCAGCTTCCGGCGAGGCATTGAGGATCGAGGGTGACCCCGATGTGCCCGACTGCCGGCCATCGCCGATACAGGCGAGCGAGCTGATGCCCTTTTTGATCAGGTAATCCGGCGGCCGCATGTTCACGACTTCCGCCGCCCCCGGATAGCCGACCGGCCCGGCGCCGCGCATGAACAGCAGCGTGTTCTCGTCGATCTCCAGCGACGGGTCGTCGATCCGGTGGTGATAGTCCTCCGGCCCGTCGAACACCACGGCCTTGCCTTCGAACATATCGGGATGCTCGGGATTGGACAGGTAGCGCTGGCGGAACTCGGGCGAGATCACCGAGGTCTTCATAATGGCGCTGTCGAACAGATTGCCCTTGAGCACCAGGAACCCGGCCTCTTCCATCATCGGATGCTCGAACGAGCGGATGACATTGGCGTCCTGGATGGTGCGATCGGCGCAGTTCTCGCCCATGGTCTTGCCATTGACGGTCGGCGCGTTTTCCTTAATCAGCCCGTGCTTCATCAGCTCGTTGACCACGGCCGGCACGCCACCGGCGTGATAGAAGTCCTCGCCCAGATATTCGCCGGCCGGCTGCATGTTGACCAGCAGCGGCACGTCGTGGCCCTTTTTCTGCCAGTCGATGATGTCGAGCTCGACGCCGATATGGCGGGCGATAGCATTGATGTGGATCGGCGCATTGGTCGATCCGCCGATCGCCGAATTGACGACGATGGCGTTGTGGAAACTGTCCGCGGTGAGAATATCCGACGGCTTGATGTCCTCATGCACCATGTCGACGATGCGCATGCCGGTGCGCCAGGCCATTTCCTGACGGTCGCGATAGGGCGCCGGAATGGCAGCCGAGCCCGGCAGCTGCATGCCCAGGGCTTCGGCCAGCGAATTCATCGTCGAGGCGGTGCCCATGGTGTTGCAATAGCCCGTCGACGGCGCCGAAGACGCCACCAGCTCGATGAACTGCTCGTAGCCGATTTCGCCAGCCGCCATCATCTGGCGGGCCTTCCACACGATCGTGCCCGAACCGGTACGCTCGCCGCGGAACCAGCCGTTCAGCATCGGGCCGACCGACAGGGCGATGGCGGGGATATTGACCGTCGCGGCGCCCATCAGCATGGCCGGCGTGGTCTTGTCGCAGCCGATCGTCAGCACCACGCCATCCAGCGGATAGCCGTAGAGCAGTTCGACGAGGCTGAGATAGGCGAGGTTGCGGTCGAGCCCCGCGGTTGGGCGCTTGCCCGTTTCCTGGATCGGGTGCACGGGGAATTCGAGTGCGATACCGCCGGCGTCGCGAATGCCTTCACGGACACGCTTGGCCAGTTCGATGTGGTGCCGGTTGCACGGGCTCAGATCCGAACCGGTCTGCGCAATGCCGATGATCGGCTTGCCTGACTGCAGTTCCTCGCGGGAAATGCCGTAGTTCAGATAGCGCTCGAGATAGAGCGCCGTCATGTCCGGATTGGACGGATTATCGAACCACGCCCGCGACCTGAGCTTCTTGGCCCCGTCAGGGCTGGCTCCGTTGTCCGAACTCATGCTGCTCTCCTCATGCAGTGCGTCCGGCGCCCTCCCCTGCTGCGTTTCGCGGCAGTATTCGGTACGAATTTTGGAAAGTTCGGCCGGCCCCTCTATAGGTCGACTTCGATATCAGGTGCCCGACGGGTCGGCAAGGACGGGACGCGCCCGAACCGTCTATCGCGCCGTGCTGCCGCGCGCCTCGAGCCGCACCGGGCGGATCAGCCGCCGGTTCGGCAGCGGCCCGGTGTCGAGGCGTTTCAGCAGCATCTGGCCGGCATCCTTGCCGAGTTCATAGGCCGAGACGTGGATGGTGGTGAGGGGCGGTTGGGTGTGCGCGGCATAATCGAGATCGCCGAAGCCGGCGATGGCGACACGGCCCGGAACGTCGATACCCATTTCGCGCGCCCGCAACAGGGCCCCGGTGGCCAAAAGGTCGGTGGCAAAAAAGATCGCATCGCAATCGGGGTGCTCGGTGACGATTTCCTCGAAGGCCGACATGCCCATCATCATGGTACCGGTGCCTTCGAACGAGTGCACATAGACCTCGTCGATGCCATGCCGGGCCAGCCCGGCACGAAACCCCGTCAGCCGCTCCGCCGTGCGCCCGCTCGAATGTCCGAAATAGGCGACATGGCGGAAGCCCTGCTCGGCGAAATGCTCGCCGACCATCCGCGAGGCGTCGGCGACGGAAAAGCCGACCAGCATGTCGATGGGGTCGGGGTCGTCATCCCACATCTCGAGCACCGGCACATCGAAATCGGTCAGGGTGTTGCGCAGGCTTTCGCTGCGCACGCCCTCGGACAGCACAACCGCCGCGGGCCGGAAAGACATCAGCGAGTTGAACAGATCGCTATCGGCATCGACCGAAAAGCCGGTCTGGGCGAACATCAGCCGGAACCGCGACCCCTCCAGCGCATCGATCAGCCCCTGGATCGACGCGGCGTAATGCGGGTTCTGCAGGCTGGAAACGAAGACCGTGATAATCGAAGAGCGGCCCGACCGTAGAGTCGAGGCGAAGCTGTTGACCACATAACCAGTCTGCGCCACCGCTTCGGCGACCCGCTGACGCGTCTCTTCCTTGACCTTTTCAGGATTGGACAGCGCACGTGAAACGGTGATTGGCGAAACCCCGGCGACCCGCGCAACATCTTCGACGCGAACCCTGCGGCTCGTGCCGTCAGTCTTTTTATCGCTCAATTGCGCCCCCCGGCGTTGTTAACACAACACTACATCGAAACGTCGAAATTCCAATAGTGGGTGTTTACGCAGTTATACGCGATCCGTATGACTTCATTCCACTTCGCCGTACGCTCGGACCGCGTCATTGATCCAACCTTGATTTGGTCAGACATCAATCCAACTGCAAGATGCGCGAGACTAACATCTTCACTTTCACCCGACCGCCCTGACTGGATTGTGTTCCAGCCCAACCGGCGGGCGGCTGCCGACGCGGCAATGAGCTCACTCACCGTACCACACTGATTGGCCTTCAGCAGAACGGTGTTGCAGGCGCCAAGCGCCCCGGCGCGGGCGATCCGCTCGGCATTGGTCGTCAGATAGTCGTCGCCGACGATCTGCACCCGATGACCCAGCTGGCGGGTGATTTCGGCAAAGCCTTCGTCGTCATCTTCTGCCACCGGGTCTTCCAGCGAGATGATGGGATAGGCATCGACCCAGTCGGCCAGCAGCTCGACCATCTGAGAGCTGTCCAGCGCCCGGTCCTCGAGCTGCAGACGATAGCGGCCATCAGCAAAGAACGAACTCGCGGCGATATCGAGCGCTATGCCAATGTCTTCGCCCGGCTTGAAACCGGCCTGTTCGATGGCACGGGTGGTGAGCTCCAGCCCCTCGGCATTCGAGGCAAAGTCCGGCCAGACCCCGCCTTCGTCGGCAACGCCATTGAGCTTGCCCTGTTGCTTCATGGCTGTGCTGGCCGCCATATGGACTTCGGCGATCCACTCGACGGCCTCCGCGAAGCTCGTGGCGCCCCTGGCGATCACCAGATAGTCCTGGATATCGATGCGGTTACCGGCATGGCGGCCGCCGCCGAAGATCTGGATCATCGGAGCCGGGATCTGCACCGGACCATCCAGCCCGGCAAGGCTGCGAAGGTGCTGCCACAGTGGGATTTTCTGGTGCGCCGCGGCGGCCCAGGCGACCGCCAGCGATGTCGCGACCAGCGCGTTGCCGCCAAGACGCGACTTCTGTTCCGTACCATCTAAGGCGATCAGCGCCTGATCGATCGCCGCCTGTTCGGTCGAGGCAAACCCCCGCAAACGTTCGGCAATTTCGCCGTTGACGGCATCGATCGCGCCATTGACGCCATAGCCGCCGAGCCGCGTGCCGCCGTCACGGCGATCCAGCGCCTCACGCCGTCCGGTCGACGCGCCGGAGGGGGCGATGGCCCGACCTGTGGCGCCACTATCGAGCGTGATCTCGACCTCGACGGTGGGCCGGCCGCGGGAGTCCCACACCTGACGGCCCAAAATCTGCCTTATGCCTGCCATGGCGATGAACGGCTCCTGAGGATGATGTCGACTTAGTGAAAAGTGGCAAACAGCGGGGCGAGTTCCGGCATCGGCGTGCGAATGGCGGGAATGGCCAGCTCCCGTACCTTTTCGCGCGCCGCAGCGTCGAGATATTCGACCGGCGACTTGCCATCGACGCGCGCCAGCATGAGGCAGGGCAGCAAGGCGGCCACGCGCGCTTCGAGCGCCGGGCGCCCCGCCGCGGGGAAATGGCCAAGCCATGTTTGTGCGAACGCGTCCGCCTGGGCCAGCAGCTCGCCGCGCTGCGCCGGAAGATGCACGGATTTCAGCACCAGATGGTTGAGGCAGAAGGCGGCATCGAAAGCCGGATCGCCATACCAGGCGCACTCGGCATCGAGCAGTACGGGGTGGCCGTCGGCTTTCGAGACGAGAATGTTCTTGGGGCTGACATCGCCATGGACCAACGCCTGATGGGTGCTGGCGGTGGTCTCGAGCACCATGAGGATCGCGTCGCTGAGCTCGGGATGGCGACCGGCGGTATGGCGAAGGTAAGGGTCGAGCCGCAGCGCGTCGAACAGCGCGTCGGTGGGAAAGGCCGCGGCGACCGTAGCGTCGTCGCGCGTCGCCGCATGAATGCGCCCCAGCGCGTCGGCGACCGCCACGGGAACAGCGGGATCGGCGCGGCCCGCCAGCAGCTCGGATTTCCAGAGCAGATAGTCCTCGGCCGGCAGATATTCGAGCAGCGCCACGCCGTGCTCGGCATCCTCGCCCAGCACTTCGGGCACCGCACCGGGCACGATGGCCCCGGCGCAGCGCAGCCAGGCGATTTCGTAATGGTTGCGCTCGGTCGGCGCCTGCCAGTCGGTGGCGACCTTGAGTTTTGCCAGCGCCCGCTTGGCGCAGAGCTGCCGGCCGTTCTGAAGGTCGATCCGCACGATATCGGACGAGACACCGCCGGTGAGCGGCGTGACCGTGAACCCGGACGTTTCCTGCAACCCTGCAGCCGCAAAAAGGGGCGGCAGCAAGCCCTCCCAGCTATCCTCCGGCATGTCGTCTCTCCCTTGACTAACATGTTAGCCGATGGAAGGCATGGGAACAACAGACCCGCGCAGGCGGGCAGCGACCAGGAGGAGGACGCCATGGGACGGCTGGACGGGAAGACCATATTCATGACCGCGGCGGCAGCGGGGATTGGCGGGGCGGCGGCGCTGGCCTTCGCCCGGGAGGGCGCGAGGGTTATCGCCACCGATCGCGACGCCGAGGCCATCGCGCGGATGGACGCGCAGCTGGCAGAAATCGGTTCCGGCCACCAGACCGAAGTGCTGGACGTCACCGACCATTTTGCGCTCGCCGATGCCGCCGAACGGCACCATGGCGTCAACGTGCTCTATAATGGCGCCGGCTGGGTACATCAGGGGATGCTCGGGACGACCGAGCTGGCCGACTGGCAGCGCAGCTTCGATATCAACGTCACGCCGATGTTCGTTCTGACCAAGGCCTTCCTGCCCGGCTTCATCGCCCAGGGCGGCGCGACGATCATCAACATCGCTTCGGTCGCCAGCTCGCTGAAAGGCGTGCCCAACCGGGTGAGCTATATGTCGACCAAGGCGGCGGTGATCGGTTTCACCAAATCCGTGGCCTTCGACTACATGCAGCATGGCATCCGCGCCAATGCGGTCTGCCCCGGCAGCGTCGATTCCCCCTCGCTGCATGCCCGGGCGCACGAACTGGGCGATCACGACGAGATCTGGGAGCAGTTCGTCGCCCGCCAGCCCATGGGCCGCATGGCGGCGCCCGAAGAGATCGCAAACCTCTGCGTCTATCTCGCGAGCGACGAAAGCGCCTATGCGACCGGCGCCAATTTCATCGCGGACGGCGGCATTACGCTTTGAGCAATAGTCGGATGGGCGCAGCCAGAGCCGCGCCCATTCGCGTGTGACGGCTTACGCCGCCGCGCTGGCAGCATCGCGGCGCCGCGACCGCAGCAGCCGGGTCAGTTGCACGCCGTTCAACCCCAGGAAGAACAGGTTCCACCCGACAACGTTCAGCATCGGTTCAGGCCGGGTGCCGAAATAGAGCGCCAGGCAGGATGCCGCGATCATCGTCAGCACACGCAGGATCACCATGTCCGTCGTGAAGTAGGCGATGACATACAGGATATTGGCCGCGTTGATCAGCAAGTCCATGGCGCAGCTCCTGGCGGAAATATCGACCGGTATTCATTCCGGACGTCCCGTACCACAAGCTGCTGCAGGGCAATATCGACCATGACACCACCCGCCCCGGCGGATGACATGATCGCAAATCGATTTGCGTTCGACTTCATCTTGCAAGTCCTTTGACTGTGTGACGCCTGAGGCGTATGAGATGCCGGCCTTTTAGACTTGGAACGGCCGGCCAGATAGGCTGCGTTCGGACACAAACGGTTCAAATCGGACAGATCCCATGTCGCAATTCCCCACCCGTGCCGCATTCAGCCCATTGCAGACCGCTGTGGTCGTGAGCCCTGAAACCGGGTCGGCCGGGGCCTTCATTTTCATGGATGTGCTGGCTGCGGTCGGGCGCATCTGGCAGCATCTGCACGACGAGACGCCGACGCCCCATTTTGCCCCGCGCCTGTTGTCGCTGGATGGCAAACCCTATCGCGATCCGCACGGGCTGCAGATCGTTCCGCATGGCGCGCTGGCCGATATGCCCGATCCCGACATCGTCGTCATACCCGAACTCGGCATATTGCCGGATGACCCCATCCCCGAGAGCATGGGGCCAATTGCCGAGTGGATCAGGGACGCGCATGACCGGGGCGCCATGGTCGCCTCGATCTGCTCGGGCACCCTGTTGCTGAGCGAAACGGGACTGCTCGACGGGCACGAGGCCACCTCGCACTGGGGCTTTTGCGATACCATCGCCCGCCGCCATCCCGAAATCCGCATCCGCAAGGACCGAATGCTGGTGCCCGCCGGTGAAGGACACCGGCTGATCACCACCGGCGGCTTCTCGTCCTGGAACGACCTGTTGCTCTACCTCATCGGCAGGCTGGTCAGCCCCGAGGAAGCCCGCCGTATCGCCAAGGTCTTCCTGCTCGACTGGCATGTCGAAGGGCAATTGCCTTTCGCCGCCCTCAATGCCGGCCGCAAGCACGACGACCAGATCGTCTCGGACGCCCAGCTCTGGGCTGCTGACCAGTATCGCGAACCCAATCCGGTCGCCTGCATGGTGGCGCAGAGCGGGTTGACCGAACGCAGTTTTCACCGCCGCTTCAAGAAGGCCACCGGCCAGTCGCCACTCGAATATGTGCAGACGCTGAGGATCGAGGAAGCCAAGCAGGCGCTGGAGACCACCGACACAAGTTTCGACGAGATCGCCGAAGATGTCGGCTATTCCGAGCCCTCGGCCTTCCGCCACCTGTTCCGACGGCTCGTCGGCGTCACGCCCTCGGCCTATCGCCGCCGCTACCAGCGCAATATGGCGGCGTGACTGAGGGGAACGTTTCACGTGAATCGCTTTGGTTACGGATTCACGTGAAACGTGCGCTTGCCGAGAGGCGCGGCGCGGCCTAGCCTCGGCCTCCCACCTTTGCGCCGCCCTGGCCGGCGCCTTCTGGCTGAACCATGACCGACCCCGCCCCTGCTGCTGAGGCGCATGTGCTGCGCTTGCCGGCCTTCCGGCTCTTCCTCGTGTCACGGGCGCTGTCGTCCATCGGCTTTCAAGGTTCGGCCGTGGCCATCGGCTGGCTGGTGTACGACACGACCCGCAACCCCTTCGATCTCGGGCTCGTCGGGCTGGCGCAATTCCTGCCCATGCTGATCCTCGCCTTCGTGGCGGGGCATGTGGCCGACCAGTTCGACCGCCGCCGCATCGGGCTCGTGTGCCAGATCATCGAAGCGGCGACGCTGGGGGTGCTGGCGCTGGGCGTATTCCAGGGCTGGCTGCCGGTCTGGGGCGTATTCGTCGGGGTCGCGGTGATCGGTGCGGCGCAGGCCTTCGAGCGGCCGACCATGGCGGCGCTGCTGCCGGCCATCGTGCCCCTGAACCAGCTGCAGACGGCGGTCGCCACCTCCACCTCGGTGATGCAGACCTCAATGATCATCGGCCCGGCGCTTGGCGGTCTGCTCTATGGACTGGGGCCTGTCGTGCCCTTCGTCTTCGCAGCAAGCTGTTTCGCGGCAGCGAGCTTCGCCGTCACCGCCCTGCCACCGCCGAAATCCATCCCCATCAAGGCGCCGGTCACCCTCAAGCGCGTCTTCGCCGGGCTGGCCTTCATCCGGTCGAAGCCGGTGATGCTGGGCGCCATCTCGCTCGATCTGTTCGCCGTGCTGCTGGGGGGTGCGACGGCCATGCTGCCGGTCTATGCGCGCGATATCCTGTTCGCCGGGCCCTGGGCGCTGGGTTTTCTCAGAACCGCGCCCGCCGTTGGGGCGGTGGTGATGTCGCTGCTGCTGGTGCGCTTTCCACTGAAGCACAATGTCGGGCGCGACATGCTGATCGCCGTCGCCATTTTCGGCGTCGCGACGCTGGTCTTTGCGCTGTCGACCAACATCATCCTGTCGGTGACCATGCTGGCCATCCTCGGCGCCGCCGATACCGTCAGCGTCGTCGTCCGCTCTTCGCTAGTGCAGCTGATGACGCCCGACGAAATGCGCGGCCGCGTCAATGCCGTCAACGCACTGTTTGTCGGCGCCTCGAACCAGCTCGGCGAGTTCCGCGCCGGCACGTTCGCAGGGTTCATGGGCCCGGTCGGCGCGGTGGTCTTCGGCGGCATCGGCACGCTGGTCGTGGTCGCGGTCTGGGCCAAGATTTTCCCCGACCTTCGCAAGGTGGACACCCTGGAGGGCTAGCAGGTTCTCACGTGGTCTCCGCATCACCGGGCTCGTCCCGGTGATCCATGCAAATCGCACTAGCTCTGGATGGCGGACGGCTCAGCGTCCGACACGCAACCCCGCTACTGCAGCAGCGGGCGCTTGAGGAAATCGTTGCGGTCGGCGGATTTGACGCGCACCCAGTTTTCGCGGCCATCGCGCACGATGCGCATGGGCACTTCGGCGCCGGCCGGGCCGATGCTCCACACCTTGCGATACATGTC